>NZ_JAHRHK010000001.1:0-162049 GCF_021246465.1 Nocardioides sp. R-C-SC26
CGAACGCACGGGCGAGCGCGCGGAGCGGCTCGTCGCTGGTGTCCACCGCGACCTGGGTACGCGCACTCAGCGGGGCCACGAGGTCGGCGTACCAGTGTGCGGGGGCGCCGGGCGGCAGGGAGCCGGCCAGCACGATCCACGCGGAGCGGTCCGCGAGAGCGACCAGCGCGTCGCGCAGCGCGTCCAGCGTTCCGGCTGACACGGTGGGACCCGGATTGTTGAGCTTGGTCGTGGTGCCGTCGGGCTCGGTGATGGCCAGGTCCACCCGAACCGGCCCATCCCCGCGAACCAGACGGGCGGGGATGCCGGCGGTGTCGAGCTCGCGGCAGAACGGGTCGCCGTCGACGGCGGGCAGGACGGCGAAGGTCGACACGTCGGCAGCAAGGCAGGCGCGGGAGATGTTGACGCCTTTGCCGCCCGCCTGGGACAGGGTGGACTCGGCCCGCTGGACGGCGCCGCGCTGGAGTACGCCGCCGATCGCGATCGTGCGGTCGATGCTCGGGTTGGCGGTCAGTGTGACGATCATGCGATCACGACCTCGATGCCCGCTCGCTCGAGGCGCTGGCGGTCGGCCTTCTGCGCACCGTCGTCGGTGACGAGCACGTCGACCTCGCCGGTCTCGGCGAATCGGACGGCGGTCTCGTGACCGATCTTGGTCGAGTCGGCAAGCACGACGACGCGACGTGCGGCTGCGATCAGGGCTTGCTTGGTGGCGGCTTCGTCCGCGTCGGGAGTCGAGAAGCCGTGGGTGTGACTGATCGCGTTCGTGCCGAGGAAGGCGACGTCGACGCGGAGCCGAGAGAGCGCCGCCACGGTGTCGGGACCGACGGCTGCCTGCGTCGCCGTCCGCACGCGGCCGGGCAGCAGGTGCAGGTGCAGGCGCGGCAGGACGGCGAGTCGAGCAGCCACCGGCACCGCGTGGGTGAAGACCGTCAGCGGCCGATCCTGGGGGAATAGCGCAGCCATCCGCGCGGTCGAGCTGCCGGCGTCGAGCAGCAGGGTCGACCCGTCGGGTGGAAGGAGACTCAGGGCGCATCGGGCGATCCGGTCCTTGAGGTCGGTGTTGGTCAGCTCGCGCTCTCCGATGCCGACCTCGATACCGGTCAACGTGTCGGCGGGCACCGCCCCGCCGTGGACGCGTCGGATGAGCCCGAGTCGCTCGAGCTGGGAGAGGTCGCGCCGCACCGTCTCGGTGGTGACGCGGAACTCTTCCGCGAGGGCGACGACGGACAGTCGCCGTTTCTCCGCGACGAGCCGCGCCATGGCGTGCTGGCGCTCTTCGGCGTACATGGTGACCTCCCTCACGTCGATCTGTGTTTATGTTGTTTTACGCCCGTATCTGTTGACTGTCAAGTGAGGCGCAGGTTTACTTGTGAGCGTGGTCACCTCGAACAGCACTCCCGTCGCGGCCTCCGAGCAGGGCGCCGCTGCCGCCCCGACGCCGTCCGCCCCGTTGCACGGCACGCCGGTCGTGCCCGGCATCGCGTACGCACCTGCCGTGGTCGCTCGCGGCGAGGTGTCCCCGACGGCCCTGCTCGCGTTCGGTGACGGGGGGTTCGACGGCCCGGACGGCGAAGCGGAGGCGCTTGCCGCCTACGACGACGCCGCCGCCTCTGTCGCTGCCGGATCCGCCGCCAAGGCCGACCGCAGCAACGGCGCGACGGCCGGCGTCCTTGCCGCCAGTGCCGGGCTCGCGGCGGACCGCGGCCTGCGCACCGCGGTGCGCAAGAACCTGCGAGGAGGCAGTGACCTCCTGACGTCGGTACGAGCGGCCGTCGAGCAGTTCGTGGGTGTCTTCGTCGGGATGGGCGGTCTCATGGCCGAGCGCGCGACCGACCTGCGCGACATCGAACGTCGTCTACTCGCGCGCCTGGTGGGGGAGCCGGAGCCTGGCGTGCCCACGCCCGACGTCCCCTCGGTGCTGCTCGCCGAGGACCTCGCCCCGGCGGACACCGCCGGTCTCGACCCCGACATCGTCCTCGCCCTGGTCACCGAACGGGGTGGGCCGACGAGCCACACGGCGATCATCGCGCGTCAGCTCGGCATTCCCTGCGTGGTCGGCGTGGCCGATCTGATGACGATCGAGTCCGGCACGCCGCTGCTGGTCGACGGCATCGCGGGCACGGTCGAGACCAGGCCCGATCCCGACGCTGCGCGTGCCGCGGCACAGGCCGATCGGGAAGCACGGGCGGCCGCCGCGTCGTGGGAGGGGCCAGGCCGTACCGCCGACGGTCAGCCGGTGAAGCTGCTCGCCAACGTCGCGGACGGCGAGTCGGCCGCGGGCGCCGCGGTCACCCCGGTCGAGGGAGTCGGCCTGTTCCGCACCGAGCTCTGCTTCCTCAATCGCACCGAGGAGCCGAGCGTGGACGAGCAGGCCGCGATCTACGCCGGGGTGCTGGGTGCCTTCGACGGTGACCGGCCCGTCGTCGTCCGCACGCTCGACGCGGGTTCGGACAAGCCGGTCGCCTTCGCCACCCTCCCGGGAGAGGAGAATCCCGCGCTGGGCGTCCGGGGGCTGCGGCTCTCCTTCAGCAATCCCGGCCTGCTCGAGCGTCAGCTCGACGCGATCGCCGAAGCCGCCCAGCGCACCGGGGTGACGACGTCGGTGATGGCGCCGATGGTGGCGACCGTGGCCGAGGCGGCCGACTTCGCAGCCTCGGTGCACCGTCGCGGCCTGCGCGCCGGAGTGATGATCGAGGTGCCCTCGGCGGCGCTGCTCGCGCACCGGATGCTCGAGGTCGTCGATTTCCTCTCCATCGGCACCAACGACCTCACTCAGTACACGATGGCCGCGGACCGGATGGCCACCGATCTCGCGCACCTGACCGACCCATGGCAGCCTGCCGTGCTCCAGCTGATCGCCATCACCGCCGATGCCGGACGCCGTGCCGGCAAGCCGGTGGGAGTCTGCGGGGAGGCCGCCGCCGATCCGCTGCTGGCCAGCGTCCTGGTCGGGCTGGGGGTCACCTCGCTGTCGATGGCTCCAGCCGCGGTGCGTCCCGTCGGCGCGCACCTGGCGGGCGTCGACCGGGCGTACTGCGAGGCCGCCGCGGAGGCCGCCCTCGGCGCGGTCGACCCGGCCTCGGCGCGCGACGCGGTGCGAGCGCTGGACCGCTCGACCTGAATCGATGGGTGCGGGTCGGTCAGCGGGTCGCCGACACCGTGACCGCGACCCCGGAGAGCGCGGCGTTGCCCGAGACGTCGAGGGCCGCGGGGTCGGTCAGGTCGTTGATCGAGACCCCTGGGACCTGGACGGCGTGCCGCAGCCGGACTCCGTCGAGCTGATGCCCGTAGCCGTGGGGGAGTGAGACCACGCCGGGCATCATCTCCTCAGTGCTGCTCACCTCCACCTCCACGAGGCCCACGCGCGAGCGCACGACCACGCGCTCTCCGTCGCGGAGGGCGCGGGCGCTGAGGTCGTCGGGATGCATCAGCAGGTGGTGTCGGGCGCGTCCCTTGGTCAGGCGCGTGGTGTTGTGCAGCCAGGAGTTGCAGTCCTGCTTGTGACGCCGGCCGATGAGCATCAGTTCGTCGCCGTCGGGCACCTGTGCCTCGGCCAACCAGGCGCGCACGCGCTCGGCCTCGCCCAGCAGCAGGGCCGGCGCGAGATCGATGGTCTTGTCCTCGGTCTGGAGTCGTGCGGGCAGCGCCGGGCGCAGGGGCCCGAGGTCGACGCCCTCGGGGTGCTCGAGCAGGTCGTCGAGGGTGACCTGACCTCCTGCGGCGAGCAGCATCGCCACCACCTGTGCCGGCGGGAGCCCGACCAGGCCCGCCGCGTCGGGTGGCAGCTCGGCACCCAGCCGTGCCACGATCCGCGTGGCCAGCTCGCCGAAGATCTCCCAGTCGTGGCGCTGGTCCTCGTCCTTCTCGAAGACCGCAGGCGTGTAGCGAGCGGTGTTGCGCACGGCGAGCGAATGGAAGACGAGGTCGTACTGGTCTCGTTCCAGGGCTGAGGTCGGCGGCAGGATGACGTCTGCGTGCCGCGTCGTCTCGTTGATGTAGAGGTCGACCGAGACCATGAAGTCGAGGGTCTCGAGCGCCGTCGCGAGACCGCGACCGTCGGGCGTGGACAGCACCGGGTTGCCGGCATTGGTCACGAATGCTCGGATCTGGCCCTCGCCGGGCGTGGTGATCTCCTCGGCGAGCACCGAGACGGGCAGTTCGCCGGCGAACTCCGGAGCATCGCGCACCCGGCTGCGCCAGGCGTCGTAGTGACCCGGCGGGATGACGCGCGCCCCGACGACGTCCGCTGCGGGCGTCGGGAACATCGCCCCACCCTCGCGGTCGAGGTGCCCGGTGAGGGCGTTGAGCAACTGGATCGCCCACTGGCACGCCGTCCCGAACTGCTGGGTCGAGACGCCCATGCGGCCGTAGACGACGCCTGCGTCGGCAGCCGCCAGCTCGCGCGCCAGCGACCGGACGACGTCCGCCGGGACGCCACTGACCCGCTCGGCCTCCTCGGGGGTGAAGGCCGCGACTGCCGCGCGCACGTCGTCCACGCCGCGCAGGTAGGGCGCCGGGCGCTCCAGCCCCTCGGCCAGCACGACGTGCACCATCGCCAGCAGCACGGCGGCATCGGTGCCAGGGCGCACGAAGTGGTGCTCGTCGGCCACCCGTGCGGTCTCGGTGCGGCGCGGGTCCAGCACCACCATCCGGCCCGAGCGGGCCTGTAGGTCGCGCACCCGCTGAGGGAAGTCCGGCGCGGTCATCAGGGAGCCGTTGGAGGCCATCGGGTTGGCGCCGACCACCAGGAAGAAGGTGGTGCGGTCCAGATCGGGCACCGGGAGCAGCAACTGGTGTCCGTAGAGCAGGTGCGCGACGAGCTGGTGGGGGATCTGGTCGACCGAGGAGGCGCTGAAGCGCTGGCGGGTGCGCAGCGCCCGCGCCAGCAGCGAGCCGTGCGTGGCACTGCCCAGCGAGTGTGCCGACGGATTGCCGAGGTAGACGCCGACGCCGTTGCGTCCGTGCTCGGTGATCGTGGCGGAGAGACGGTCGGCGACCAGGTCGAACGCGTCGTCCCAGCTCAGCTCCTCCCAGCGTGCCTCCGGACCGGAGCCGACCCGGCGCACGGGGCGTCGCAGTCGGTCGGGGTCGGCGTACACGTCTCCGAGCGAGACGCCCTTGGGGCAGATGTAGCCGCGCGAGAGCGGGTCCGCGGCATTGCCGCGAGCCGAGGCCACGCCAGTGCCGTCGTCGGTGAGCGTGAGCTCGAGGCCGCAGATGGCCTCGCAGAGATTGCATGCCGCCAGCGCCGTTGCCATGCCGCATCGTCGCACGGAACCCGGCAGCGAGGTCCTGACGCCGTCAGGTCGCCGGAGTCGGTGATTGGGTCGAGACTCCGCCGCGCTGTTAATCTTCTCCGGTTGCCCAGTCGCTGACACCAGCGTGGGTAGCAGCCGCAGAACCGCAGGTCATCGCCGTGCAACGGCCGCGGATCGAGAGTGCCCGGAAGAACAGGCTCCGGTGCGCCGCGCAACGAGCTCACGAAAGAGGAAGCCAGTGTCCATCGGTACCGACGCCGCCACCAAGAAGAAGATCATGGCCGAGTACGCCATCACCGAGGGCGACACCGGCTCTCCGGAGGTGCAGATCGCGCTGCTCAGCCACCGCATCAGCCACCTCACCGAGCACCTCAAGCAGCACAAGCACGACCACCACAGCCGTCGTGGTCTGCTCCTGCTGGTCGGCCAGCGCCGTCGCCTGCTCAACTACCTGAAGAAGACCGAGATCGGGCGCTACCGTTCGATCGTCGAGCGTCTCGGCCTGCGCCGCTGACCTCGCCCGGAGGGACTCACCGATCGGTGAGTCCCTCTTCTGCTTCGTCGCCCGCTAGGGTCGAGAAGCACCACAACTGAAAATCCGAGACATCAGAAGCGGTCCGCGACCCCGTCCGGCCCGGTCCTCGGTAGTGATCTTCAGATCGACGGCGCCTCGCGCCGATGCTCTGCGGGTCTCGATCGAAGACCGGCCACGCCCCGTCTGCCACTCCTGCCGGCCCCGCCGGCGCGCGGAGTCAGGCGCGGGCAAGCCCTGCGGATCAGTCGCGGTTCCCTTCGCGAACGAAAGATCACCTTCGTGTCTGAACCCGTCATCACTGCCGTCGAGACCGTTATCGACAACGGCAAGTTCGGCTCCCGCACCGTCAAGTTCGAGACCGGCCTCCTGGCTCGCCAGGCTGCCGGTGCCGTCACCGCCTACCTCGACGACGAGACGATGCTCCTCTCGGCCACCACGGCCGGGAAGCAGCCCAAGGATCACTTCGACTTCTTCCCCCTCACGATCGACGTCGAGGAGCGGATGTACGCCGTGGGCCAGATCCCCGGCTCGTTCTTCCGGAGCGAGGGTCGCCCCGGCGAGGACGCCATCCTCACCTGCCGTCTGATCGACCGTCCCCTGCGCCCGACCTTCAAGAAGGGTCTGCGCAACGAGGTCCAGGTCGTCATCACCGTGATGGCGCTCGACCCCGACCAGCCTTACGACGTCCTGGCGATCAACGCCGCGTCGATGTCGACCCAGCTCTCGGGTCTGCCCTTCTCGGGCCCGGTCGGTGGCGTCCGCGTGGCTCTCATCGAGGGCCAGTGGGTCGCCTTCCCGAGCCACAGCCAGCTGGAGAAGGCCGTCTTCGACATGGTCGTCGCCGGCCGTGTCACCGACACCGGCGACGTCGCGATCATGATGGTCGAGGCCGAGGCCACCGAGGAGACCTACGAGCTGGTCAAGTCCGGCGCCACCGCTCCGTCGGAGGAGATCGTGGCCGGCGGTCTCGACGCCGCCAAGCCGTTCATCAAGCAGCTGGTCGAGGCTCAGGCCGAGCTCGCCAAGCAGGCCGCCAAGCCCGAGCAGGCCTTCCCGATCTTCCTCGACTTCGAGGACGACGTCTTCGCGGCCGTCGAGGCGGCTGTGGGCGCCGACGTCGCCGCGCTCTACAGCGTGGGTGGCGACCGCGAGCGGGTTCTGAGCAAGCAGGAGCGCGACGCCGAGGGCGACCGGATCAAGGAGACCCTCCTCGAGAAGATCGGCGAGCAGTTCGCCGGCCGCGAGAAGGAGATCGGCGCGGCCTACAAGGCCGTCACCAAGCAGGCCATCCGGACCCAGGTGCTGCGCGACAAGGTGCGCATCGACGGTCGCGGTCTCGCCGACATCCGTCCGCTGTTCGCCGAGGTCGGCGTCATTCCGCGCGTGCACGGCTCGGCGCTGTTCGAGCGCGGCGAGACCCAGATCCTGGGCGTCACCACGCTGAACATGCTCAAGTTGGAGCAGCAGCTCGACACCCTCTCCCCGGAGAAGTCGCGCCGTTACATGCACAAGTACGTCTTCCCGCCGTTCTCGACCGGTGAGACCGGTCGCGTCGGCTCGCCGAAGCGTCGCGAGGTCGGTCACGGTGCCCTGGCGCGCCGGGCGCTGCTGCCCGTGCTCCCGAGCCGCGAGGAGTTCCCCTACGCGATCCGTCAGCTCTCCGAGGCGATGGGCTCCAACGGCTCGACGTCGATGGGCTCGGTCTGCGCCTCGACCCTGTCGCTGCTGCAGGCCGGCGTTCCGCTCAAGGCGCCGGTGGCCGGTATCGCGATGGGTCTCATCTCCGGTGAGGTCGACGGCGAGACCCAGTACGTCGCGCTGACCGACATCCTCGGCGCCGAGGACGCCTTCGGCGACATGGACTTCAAGGTCGCCGGCACCCGAGAGTTCGTCACGGCGCTGCAGCTCGACACCAAGCTCGACGGCATCCCCGCCGAGGTGCTCGCGGCCGCGCTGACCCAGGCCCGGGATGCCCGTCTGGCGATCCTCGACGTCATGACCGAGGCGATCGACGCTCCGGAGGAGATGTCGATCCACGCGCCGCGGATCATCACCGTCAAGGTGCCCGTGGACAAGATCGGCGAGGTGATCGGGCCGAAGGGCAAGATCATCAACCAGATCCAGGACGACACCGGCGCCACGATCTCGATCGAGGACGACGGCACGGTCTACATCGGCGCCACCAACGGCGAGGCGGCCGACGCCGCTCGGGCCGCGGTCAACGCGATCGCGAACCCGACGATGCCCGAGGTCGGCGAGCGCTACCTGGGCACGGTCGTGAAGACCACCAACTTCGGCGCCTTCGTCTCGCTGATGCCCGGCAAGGACGGCCTGCTGCACATCAGCAAGCTGCGTGCCCTCGCCGGCGGCAAGCGCGTGGAGAACGTCGAGGACGTCCTGGCCGTGGGCCAGAAGGTCCAGGTCGAGATCGGCGAGATCGACGACCGCGGCAAGCTCTCGCTCGTCCCCGTCGTCGAGGACGCCGACACGCCGGCCGAGGCTGAGGCCGACTCCGACGACTGACCATCCGGGTTGACCCGTCTTGAAGTAGAGACGGGTCAACCCGACAACGTGCGTCGGCCCGTCTTTACTTCAAGACGGGTCGACGCCGTTCTGGGGGGAACCATGCAGAAGGTGGGAACGACCCGCACGTTGGCGACCGACACCGACGGCGAGGGGCGCGTGACGTCGCGCGTTCGGCGCACGGTGCTGCCCGGTGGCCTGCGGATCATCACCGAGGAGATGGCGGGAGTCCGGTCGGCCTCCGTGGGGGTGTTCGTCGGCGTCGGATCGCGCGACGAGTCCGACTCGCTGCACGGGTGCTCGCACTTCCTGGAGCATCTGCTGTTCAAGGGCACCGCCGAGCGCTCGGCCCTGGATCTCTCGATCTCGCTCGACGAGGTCGGCGGTGAGGTCAACGCCTTCACCGCGAAGGAGTACACGTGCTTCCACGCGCGCGTGCTGGACGACGACCTGCCGCTCGCCATCGACGTCCTCGGCGACATGCTGACCTCCTCGCTCATCACCACCGCCGACGTCGACGCCGAGCGCGAGGTGATCCTCGATGAGATCGCCATGCACGACGACGATCCCGACGACGTCGTGCACAACCTGCTCGCCGGTCTCGCGTGGGGCGAGAAGTCGCCGTTGGGACGCCCGATCGCGGGCACCGAGGAGTCGATCGCCGCGATGCGCCGTGATCAGGTGCTCCGCTTCTACCGCCGGCACTACCGACCTCATCGGATGGTCGTCGCAGCCGCCGGCAGTCTCTCCCACGCCGATGTCGTCCGACGTGTGCGCGCGGCATTCTCCCGCCGCGGCTTCCTCGACGTCGAGAGCCCCGAGCCCACTCGCCGTCGCCTGACCCGGCAGCCGATCCGGGGCGGCCAGGCGGCCGTACGCCGACCGTTCGAGCAGGTCAACGTCGTGCTCGCACACGAGGCGATCGCTCGCGGCGATCATCGACGATTCGCACTCGGCGTCCTCAACACGGCACTCGGCGGCGGCACGTCGTCCCGGCTGTTCCAGGAGGTTCGCGAGCGGCGTGGCCTGGCCTACTCCGTCTACTCCTTCGCCTCGCACTACGCCGACTCCGGACTGCTCGGTGTCGCGGTCGGTTGTCTGCCGAACCGGCTCGACGACGTCCTCACGGTGGTGCGCGCAGAACTCGCCCACGTCGCGGAGGCGGGCATCGACGCCGACGAGCTGGCTCGTGGTCAGGGTCAACTCCGCGGTGGCCTGGTGCTCGGGCTCGAGGACTCCGCGTCGCGGATGAGTCGTCTCGGCAAGTCCGAGCTGATGCAGGAGCCGTTGCTCGCGATCGACGAGGTGCTCGCGCGCATCGATGCCGTCACGCTCGAGCAGGTCGCCGACGTCGCGGGCGACGTGCTGCGGCGCCCTGAGCTCCTGGCCGTCGTCGGACCGTAAACGCGGGATCGCTCGTTCCTCGCGATCCCTGTGGGCTTCACCTGCGACGGTCTCGTCACGCTCCGCCGCCCCTTCGTCCCTCAGGCGCGGTCGCTGCTCGACCACCGATGGTCGCCGGTTCGCGAGCTCACCTGCGACCGATGATCCCGACGACGGGGGGTTGCTTGCTGTCCACCACCGAGACCCGGAATCCACCGTCGGTCAGTGCTGCGGACGTCTTCTTCACCACGTCGGGCACCTGGTCGGGGCGGGTGGCGTCGAAGAAGAGGTAGATGGCTCCTCCAGGCACGATGCGCTCGTGGAGAAGGGCGATCTCCTCGGCGCAGTCCCGCACCCAGAAGAGGTTGACGTTGGATGCGAAGACCTTGTGCAGCCGCTTGACCGGCACCCGCAACGTGGCGAGGTCGATCTGGCGCACGGTCAGCCGGCCGGCCTTGATGGCCGCCTCGTTGCGGCGCTTGGTGCGATCCACGCCGGACTCGGAACGGTCGATGGCGAAGAGCTTGCCGGTGACCAGGCGTGAGCAGATGAGCTCGGCCGCCGCGCCCGCACCGCACCCGATCTCGAGCACGTGATCCGCGGGCTGCGGATCCATGAAATCCACCGCCCACCGGATGCGTGCGGGGATCTGCGAGGCGACCATGGGGCAAACCCTGCCAGAACCTCTGAGCCCAAGCACTCACCGACGCGGCTCATGGACGAGGTCCGTGCCACACCCACGGGGGCGACCACTACCGTGGACGCCGTGATGCGTGTCGGTGTGATGGGTTCGCGGGGGAAGGTCGGAGCCGAGATCTGCGCGGCCGTCGAGGCCGCCAGCGATCTGGAGTTGGTCGCCGAGATCGACGCCGGGGACGACCGGCAGCGACTGGTCACCGGTGAGGCGCAGGTGGTCGTCGATTTCACCCATCCCGACGTCGTGATGGACAACCTGGAGTTCTGCATCCGTCACGGCATCCACTCCGTCGTCGGCACCACCGGCTTCGACGAGGATCGTCTGGGCCGGCTCGAGGAGTGGTTGGAGGCGGCGCCGTCCACCGGCGTGCTGATCGCCCCCAACTTCTCCATCGGTGCGATCCTGATGATGCGCTTCGCCGAGCTCGCAGCGCCCCACTTCGATTCCGTCGAGGTGATCGAGCTTCATCACCCCGACAAGGCCGACGCCCCCAGCGGTACCGCGCGTCGCACAGCCGAACTGATCGCCGCCGCGCGGCGGACGGCGGGCACTCCGCCCGCGCCGGACGCGACGTCCACGCTGATCGACGGCGCTCGCGGTGCCGACGTCGACGGTGTTCCGGTGCACGCGCTGCGGATTCGCGGTCTCGTGGCCCACCAGGAGGTCGTGCTCGGCGGAGTGGGGGAGACCCTCACGATCCGCCACGACTCGCTCCACCGCTCCTCGTTCTCACCCGGCGTGCTCGCCGCGGTCCGTTCGATCGGCGGCCGCCCGGGGCTCACCATCGGTCTCGAGAAGCTCGTCGACCTCGGCTGAGCATGGTGCGCCTTCCGAGCAGCCGGCGAGCTCGCCCCGGACGGCGCTAGTTGTAGTCGGGGCAGGTCGTCTGGAGAGGCTGCTCGCGGAATGCGCTCAGCACCAGGTCGCGCATCGCGGCGTCGTCCAGTTCGTCGAGGTGGCTGACCTCCCGACCCGGGCATCGCTCCTGCACCGCGAGGTTCAGGGCGCCGTCGAGTGGGATGGCGCCCCAGGTCTCATCGGTGCTGTAGAGGTGCACCCAGTCGAGGTCTCCTGGCGTGTCGTCGCCGTCATTGAGGTGGCGCAGGAATGCGGAGCCGAAGAGCATGTCCCGGCAGGCCGCGAACATCGCGCAGACGTACGCCGTGTTGTCGCCGTAGTGGGGGCCGCCGAGCGAGACGGCCACGCGCACGACGTCGAGTCCGCCGCCGTACTTGATGTAGTGGCGCATCGCCAGGGCCCCCTGGGAATAGCCGAGCAACATCACCTGGTCGGCGCCGGTGCGCTCCTGGATCTCCTCTACGTGCGTGGCGATCGTGGCGGCCGATGTCGCGATCGGTGCCGTTCCCGGTAGGAGCAGTCCGTCGAGCGCCATAGTGCTGACGTCGAGGCCCCGGGCTCGCAGCCATGACGCGAGGTCGTCGAGGCCTGAACGGGAGCCGAACGTTCCGTTGACCACGAGCACGGGCGGACGCTCGGAGGCTGTTGCCGCAGACACGTCGGCGTGGGCCGTCGCGCTCGGGGAGGAGACGAGCGTGGAGGTCGCGACCGCAGTCGCAACGATGGGCACCCATCGAAGTAATGATCTGTACGTCATTGTCGCAGTGTGGGTCTCGTCGCACCGTCGCGCAAGGGGTGCGGCTCAACCCAGGAGTCGCAGCAGTGCCGCGAATCCCGCTGCGCCGAAGACGACCACGAGGAACGGCGCACGACGCCAGAGCAGGAGCACGGCGAACGCGAGCGCCGCGGCACGGGCATCGAGTGTGAGCGTGCCGTGGCTGGTCGCCACGACCTGAACGGCGATGAGTGCCGCGAGAAGGGCGACGGGGATGAGGTCGGCGACGCGGGCGACGACGGGCCGGTCCAGTACCGACGTCGGCACCGAGAGCCCGGCCAGCTTCAGCAGGTAGCACCCCAGGCCCGCCGCCAGCACCGCTGCCCACACGCTCATCCGGGGTCCCTGCGGGCTTGTTCGGTGGAGGAGCGGAGCGGGGGAGGCGAAGAAGGTCGTGGGGTGGTCATCCGGGGTCCCTGCGGGCTTGTTCGGTGGAGGAGCGGAGCGGGGGAGGCGAAGAAGGTCGTGGGGTGGTCATCCGGGGTCCCTGCGGGCTTGTTCGGTGGAGGAGCGGGGCGTGACCAGCACGCCCGCGAGCAGTGCCACCCCGCCGGCCACCAGCACCGGCACGCCCGCGGTCGTGAAGGGAACGACGCCGAGGGCGACAGCGGCCGCGAGCACGGCGACGACACGCGCGAGCGGCTGGTCCAGCCGGGGCCACAGCAGGGCGAGGAATGCCGCGCCGACAGCGGCGTCCAGGCCGTAGTCGCGAGGGTCGCCGAGCGCCTCGCCGCCGAGTGCGCCGACCAGTGTCGCGAGATTCCAGAGAGCGAAGATCGAGATTCCGGTCGTGAGGAAGCCGGTACGGGCGAGCGCACGGTCGGGCCGGGTGACCGTCATCGCCGTGGACTCATCGATCACCAGGTGGGCGGCGGCCCACCTCCGAGGGCCCCGCCAGCCGAGCAGGGGAGCGAGTCGCAGTCCGTAGAGGGTGTTGCGGGTGCCGAGCAACAACGCGGTGAACGCACCGGCGATCGGAGCTCCACCCGAGGCGATCACGCCGACCATCGCGAACTGTGAGGCGCCGGTGAACATCAGCAGCGACAGAGCGCACGTCTGGGCGACGTTCAGTCCGCTCGCCACGCCCACGGCGCCGAACGAGACACCGTAGGCGCCGGTGGCCAGGCCGACGGCGAGGCTGTCGCGCACGACGCCGCGCCGCGCCTCGACGCTGTCGAGTGGCGAGGGGTCGCCGGCGGCGCGAGCCTCAGGCATCGATGAGCGCGGTGTGCAGGCGCACCTGCTTGACCTGGGTACTCCCGGTGCCGTCGAGGTCGAGTTCGCGGTGGGCGGCGTCAGGTCCCCATCCGGCCGCCGTCAGGAAGGCACGGCGTGCGTCGTCGCCGCTGAGTACCCAGGTCACGGCCCGGGTGAAGCGATCGGCCGCGAGGGTGTCGGCGACCGCTTGCAGCAGACGCGAGCCGTGTCCGGCGCCCTGCTCGTCGGGGAGCACCATCAGGTCGGCCAGCTCGCCGTCCGCGATCGGGTCGCAGTCGGGGTCGGATGCCGGCACCGTGACGGCGAAGCCGACGACCCGGTTGCGCTCCAGTGCGACCAGCACCCGGTTGCGGGCATCTGCCGGGCGCGTGAGCGAGGTCTGCCACGTGGCGGCGAGCGCGTCGACGTCGTCGGGTAGGGCCGACGCGGGCAGCACGTCGGCGAACTGACGACGCCACGCCTGCACCTGGACGGCGGCGATCGCGGGGGCGTCGTCGGCCCATGCCACCCGCACCGAGACGTCGGCCGTGGGGCCGCCGGACGCTGCTGACCTCGCGCTCATGGGCCGGACACTACTGTCGTAGGCATGGAGTTTCGTAACCTCGGCGCGAGCGGCCTCCGGGTCTCGGCCATCTCATACGGCAACTGGCTCACCCACGGCTCCCAGGTCGAGGAGGACGCCGCCACAGCCTGCGTGCGCCGCGCACTCGACGAGGGCATCACCACGTTCGACACCGCGGACGTCTACGCGAACACGGCTGCCGAGAGCGTGCTCGGTCGGGCTCTGGCCGGAGAACGTCGCGAGGGGCTGGAGATCTTCACCAAGGTCTTTTGGCCCACGGGCCCGGGCCACCACAACGACCACGGCCTCTCCCGCAAGCACATCATGGAGTCGATCGACGGTTCCTTGAAGCGTCTGGGCACCGACTACGTCGATCTCTACCAGGCCCACCGCTACGACCACGAGACGCCGCTGGAGGAGACGATGCTCGCCTTCGCCGACGTCGTGCGGTCGGGCAAGGCGCTCTACATCGGCGTCTCGGAGTGGCGTGCGGAGGAGATCCGCGCGGCGGCGGCCCTGGCGCGGGAGTTGCGTGTTCCGTTGATCTCGAACCAGCCGCAGTACAGCATGCTCTGGCGCGTCATCGAGTCTGAGGTCGTGCCCGCGTGCGAGGAGCTCGGCCTCGGTCAGATCGTCTGGTCGCCGATCGCCCAGGGCGTCCTCACCGGGAAGTACCTGCCCGGACAGGCGCCCCCGGAGGGCTCGCGAGCCACCGATGCCAAGGGTGGGGCCGACATGATCTCCCGGTGGCTCAAGGACGACGTTCTCGAGCGGGTGCAGCGACTCGCTCCGATCGCGAAGCAGGCGGGCCTGACCCAGGCTCAGCTGGCGGTCGCCTGGACCCTGCAGAACCCGAACGTCTCCTCGGCGATCATCGGCGCCTCGCGGCCCGAGCAGGTCAGCGACAACGTCAAGGCCGCCGGCGTCCGGCTCGATGCGGATCTGCTCGCCGCCATCGACGAGGTGCTCGACGGCGTCGTCACCGACGACCCGGGCAAGACCCAGTCGCCGCGACGCTCGGAGATGTTCGACTGATCGCAGGGTCGCGGGACCTACCGCTGGGCGGGCGCTCAGCGGTAGGTGTCGGGCAGGGCCTCGCCGATCTTGACCCGTGCCTTGGGCAGCCGCATGAACTTCATCTGCATCGACCGGGTGACCGCGTAGTACGTGGTGCCCTTCAGCGGCTCATCGGGGAAGCGCTCCGCGAGCTGGCGTCGCATGCGCCTGCGCATGAGGACCAAATCGATGATCAGCACCACGAAGAGCGGGATCACCAGGGTCGGCAAGAACAACGAGACGATCATCAGCGGAATGACGACCTCGGCGAAGGAGAACCGGCTGTCGACGAAGTCGCGGATGAAGCGCCGCGCCGGGCCCTTGTCGCGGGGGAGCAGGTAGCGCTCATCGCCGGTCTTCATCGCGTCGCGCACCTTGCGGCTGTGCTCCGACCGCAGTTCGCGCTGGCGGGCGGCGAGCTCCTTGCGGGTGCGCGGAGTCTTGGCGCGCGCCTTCGCTGCCGCCTCGGCCTCCTTGCGTGTGGGGGTCGGGCGACCTTTCCCGCCCTCCTTCGCCGGCATGTCAGAGGCGTTGCTGGTGGACTCGGACTTGTTGCGACGGAACACGCGGCGCTGCTTTCGGCGATCGGGAGTAGTGCAGACGGATGACGGAACCGCAGCCTACCGACCCGATCCGGACGTCGAGCCGGCCTGCCACAATCGGCACGGCCGAGAGGCACGAGGAGGATGCGCACCGATGACCCCGACCACCGAACCGCGCCGCCGCAGAGCGGGGATCGACCGGTACGGCGTGCTCGAAGGCCCGCCCCGGCCCGAGCTCAGCGCCATCGTGGAACTCGCCGCTCGGGTGTGCGACACGCCGAAGGCCGTCATCACAGTGCACACCGAGCACGACCAGCACCACATCGCGGCGTTCGGGATGGAGCCGGAGATCTGCCGACGCGAGGACTCGATCTGCTCCTACGTCCTCGACGAGGACTCACCGGTCGTGATCCCCGACCTCACGTTGGATTCGCGCTTCCACGACCACCCGATCGTCACCGGCGAGATCGGCGAGGTGCGGTTCTATGCCTCGCATCGTCTCGTCACGCCCACCGACGTCGTGATCGGCACGCTGTGCGTGTTCGCCGACGAGCCGCGCGAGCTCGACGACGACCAGGTCCTGGCTCTCTCGACGCTGGCCGAACGCATCGTCGACGTCTTGGAGCTGGCACTGACCTCCGACGAGCTGGCCTCCTCCAACGAGCGGCTGGCGACCTTCGCAGGCAGAGTCAGCCACGACCTGAAGTCGCCGCTGACCAGCATCTCGATGTCGTTGGAGCTGCTTCAGGAGCAGCTGGCCGACGTTCCCGACGGAGCGGCGATCGCCAGCCTGGTCGAGCGCGCCATCCGAGGCTCGCGCCGGATGGCCGACCTCATCGACGACGCGCTGGCCTACGCGAGTCTCGGTGGGCGCGTGACGCGGACCCAGGTCGATCTCGACGCGATCGTGGACGACGTCCTGGTCGACGTTGCCGGCTCGGTCGGCGACGCCGAGATCTCGCGCGGCTACCTACCCGAGGTGACGGGCGACCCCCAGCAGCTGCGGTCGGTGCTGCAGAACCTTCTCGACAACGCGGCCAAGTACGGTGCCGGCGACCGACGTCTGGCGCTGCGGATCGATGCCGAGAAGGTCGAGGGGGCCTGGCGGATCACCGTCGCCGACAACGGCCCGGGCATCCCGGTGGAGGCGCGTGCCCGCGTCTTCCAGCCGCGGGTGCGCCTCCACGACGACTCCCGCGGGCTCGGGATCGGACTCGACACCGTCCGCCGTGTCGTCGAGGCGCACGGCGGCGCCATCGGCGTCACCGAGACGCCGGGCGGCGGGGCGACGGTCTGGTTCGACCTGCCCGCCTGACCTGGGCCCGACTCGTCAGTCGCGAGCGGTCTTCCCCGGTAGGTCGAGCATCCGCTGGAGCGCCACAAGCGCCTCGCGCTCGGTGTCGGGGTCGACCTCGATCCGGTTCACCACGATGCCGTCGACCAGGCTCTCCAGCGCCCAGACCAGGTGCGGGAGGTCGATGCGGTTCATCGTCGAGCAGTAGCAGACATCGCGGTCGAGGAAGACGATCCTCTTGTCCGGGTGCGCCGTCGCCAGCCGCTGAACCAGGTTCAGCTCGGTACCGATCGCCCATGAGCTGCCGGGCTCTGCCGCCTCGATCGTGTTGATGATGAATTCCGTGGACCCCACGTAGTCGGCCTTCAACACGACCTCGTGCTGGCACTCGGGGTGCACCAGGATGTTGATCTCGGGAGTCGCGGCACGGAGCTCGTCGACGACGTCAGGGGAGAACCGCCCGTGCACCGAGCAGTGGCCCTTCCACAGGATCATCCGGGCGTTCTGGAGCTCCTCGACTGTCAGTCCTCCGCCGGGCAGCAGCGGGTTCCACACCACGCAGTCCTCGAGGGAGTACCCCAGCTGCAGGACCGCCGTGTTGCGCCCCAGGTGTTGGTCGGGCAGGAAGAGCACCTTGGTGTCGGGTCCCTTCTGCTCGAAGGCCCACTCCAGAGCGACCTCGGCATTGGAGGAGGTGCACACGGCGCCGCCGTTGCGGCCGCAGAACGCCTTGATGTCGGCGGAGGAGTTCATGTACGTCACGGGCACCACGACGTCCTGCAGCCCGGCTTCGGCGAGTGCGGCCCAGGCCTTCTCGACCTGGAAGAGGCGAGCCATGTCGGCCATCGAGCAACCCGCCGCGAGGTCGGGCAGGATCACCTGCTGATCAGGGCCGGTGAGGATGTCGGCCGACTCGGCCATGAAGTGCACGCCGCAGAACACGACGAACTCGGCGTCCGGCCGTGCCGCGGCGTCGCGGGCGAGCTTGAAGGAGTCGCCGGTGACGTCGGCGAACTGGATGACCTCGTCGCGCTGGTAGTGGTGCCCGAGCACGAACACGCGCTCGCCGAGGGCGTCCTTGGCGGCCCGCGCACGGGCGACGAGATCGGGGTCGGAGGCCGCCGGCAGGTCTCCGGGGCAGTCGACACCACGCTCCGACGCGCGGTCGACGCCGCGCCCGAGGGGGAGGAGGGGAAGGTCGACGGTCGTCATGACTGGATCGTATTCTCCGCGTCGTCGGGGTCGCAGGACCGGTGCGTGCGCAGGACCTGTCTCGATCGGCTATCGGGGCCAGAGGTGCGCCCCGCGCCGTTCTCACAGCAGTGCACCATGGTGAACGTAGAGCGATGGCGCCGGCATTCCCCCTACGGCGAGTGTTCTCTGGACATCGAGTGACAGACCGGCTCGCATCGCGACATCGACAGCCCACCAGTTGGCCGAGGTGACGTGGCCGATCGTGAACGGCTCCTCCCCGGCCAGCGCGAGACACGCGAGGAGCAGCCGCGCGGCGGCGCCTCGTCCTCGCCCGCGAGCTGGAGGGTCTCGGTGCCTCGTTCGGGCGATCGGAAGGCGGGTTCCTTCGTCTAACGGTGGTCGACGTCGAGGAACGCATCAGCGGTGATCTCCTCGGCCGCCGGCACGTCGTCCGTGGTCATCGGGCGGATCCGGACCTCGCTCACGCCTCCATCGTGCCGGTCGGCCACCATAGGCGTATGCGAGTCCTGGTCGCCCCCGACAAGTTCGCCGGAACGCTCACCGCCGTGGAGGCCGCTGAGGCGATCGCGGCCGGATGGCGCCGACATGCCCCTGGCGACACCGTCGATCTCGCTCCGATGTCGGACGGCGGACCCGGCTTCGTCGACGTGCTGCACGCGGCCCTCGGCGGCGAGATCCAGGTGGCGACGGTCGCCGGCCCGGACGGGGTGAGTGTGCCTGCGTCCTTCCTGCTCGTAGGGGAGACCGCCTACGTCGAGAGCTCCCAGGCGTGCGGCCTGCACCTGCTCGGCTCCACCCCGACCGACGCCGCGACGACGTTGGGCGTCGGTTCGATGCTGCGCCACGCCGTCGAGTCGGGCGCACGACGAGTAGTGGTCGGCCTCGGAGGCAGCGGCACCACCGACGGTGGAGCGGGGCTGCTCGCAGGGCTCGGCGCCGAGGGCGATCGCGACCTGACGGCGGGTGCGCAGGGCCTCCGAGGCCTTACCCGTGTCGACCTGGCACCGGCTGCTGCGATCCTTGATGGCATCGAGGTGGTCATCGCGAGCGATGTCGACAATCCGCTCACGGGGCTGTTCGGTGCCGCCAAGACCTATGGCCCGCAGAAGGGCTTGCTCGAGGAGCGCATCGCCGAGGTCGACGCACTCCTTGAGCAGTACGCCACGGTGGTCGATCGACGGCTCTCGTTGGAGAAGGGTGCCGGTGCTGCCGGCGGGCTCGGCTTCGCGCTGCTGGCGCTCGGGGCGCGCCGTGAGCCCGGCATCGGCCTGGTGACCGAGGCGGTGGGGCTGGTCGAGCGTGCGCGGGCGTCGGATCTGGTCATCACGGGCGAAGGCGCTTTCGACTTCTCGAGCCGCTCCGGAAAGGTGCCCTACGGCGTCGCCGAGGTCGCGGCGCAGGCGGTTCGCCCGTGCATCGCTCTGGCCGGCCAGGTGCTGGTGGGATCCCGGGAGATGCGTGCACTCGGCGTGGAATCGGCCTATGCGATGGTCGACCTCGCCGGTCACGAGCGTGCGTTCGCGGAACCTGGCGTCGTCCTGTCGGAACTGGCCGAGCGCGCCGCACGCACCTGGTCCAGGTAGGGGCGTTCCGGTGTCGCGACACGTCGGCGGGCAGTGCTGCTCATCCGGAACTCGCCGGGCATCGGAATACCCACGCGTGTGCGACGATTGAGACTCATACGTTCCGTTTCCCCGCTGACTTTGGGAGTCACTCCATGACTGAGCAGGTCGAGACCACGACCGAGCGTCGCACCGACCAGATCAACCTGTCGCCGGTGGCGGCAGCCAAGGTCAAGAGCCTGTTGGAGCAGGAGGGTCGCGACGACCTCCAGTTGCGCATCTCCGTGCAGCCCGGTGGCTGCAGCGGTCTGCGTTACCAGCTGTTCTTCGACGAGCGCACCCTCGACGGTGACGTCGTCACCGACTTCGACGGCGTGGCCGTCGTCGTCGACCGGATGAGCGTGCCGTACCTCAACGGTGCCGAGATCGACTTCGTCGACAGCATCGAGAAGCAGGGCTTCACCATCGACAACCCGAACGCCACGGGTTCGTGCGCGTGCGGTGACTCCTTCCACTGATCGAGGCCGAGGCACGACGTCGCGAAGCGCGTCGAAACCCGATGGGCCGACGGTTCACCTGAGCCGACGAGCTCACCAGAGCGATGACGAAGGGCCCCGCCGATGGCGGGGCCCTTCGTCATCGCCCGGCTGCGTGAGCCGGTGGTTCGGTGGACCCGGTCAGTCGCCGTAGATCGCCGCGACGAGGTGCGCTGTCGCGGCACTGACCTGGATGGTCGGCTTGCCGCGCTCCGCGGGCTGGTCGTCGAAGTGCAGGCTCGGCGGGGCCGTGCTGATCCGCTCGATCGCGCGCTGCAGTGCGCCGTCGAGCGAGCGGCAGTCGGCGCGCATCTCCTCGGGCGTCGCCAGGTCGTCGTAGGCGGAGGTGTGCGGCGTCATGCTCTCGACGCTAAGGGCTACTGACGCGTAGACCCAGCGTCCTCAGGTGAACTACCGGTGGGTAACCCGAGGGTGCCGAGAGTCGACCGGGAATCGGCGAGCGCGGACGCCGTCAGTAGGGTGCGCGCCATGCCTCTGCTGATCGCCGGGTCCATCGCCACCGACCACCTGATGACCTTCGACGGGCGGTTCGCCGACTCCCTCGTCGTCGACCAGCTCGACAAGCTCTCGGTGTCCTTCCTGGTGCAGGACCTGGAGATCCGTCGGGGCGGGGTCGCCCCGAACATGTGCTTCGGGCTCGGGCGTCTCGGGCTGCGTCCGGTGCTCGTGGGTGCGGCCGGTGAGGACTTCGGCGACTACCGCTCCTGGCTGGAGCGCCACGGCGTCGACTGCGCGTCGGTGCACATCTCCGACTCCAAGCACACCGCGCGCTTCGTCTGCACCACCGATGCGACGATGGCGCAGTTCGCGTCCTTCTACCCCGGCGCCATGAGCGAGGCGCGGCTGATCGAGCTGGGCCCGATCGTGGCCCGCGTCGGCGAGCCCGACTACGTCCTGGTCGGTGCCGACGACCCCGACGCGATGCGTCGCCACACGCAGGAGTGCCGCCAGCGCGGCTATCGCTTCATCGCCGACTGCTCTCAGCAGCTCGCCTTCGGCGACGGCGACCTGATCCGCGACCTGATCGACGGCGCCTCGATCCTCTTCTCCAACGAGTACGAGTCCCACATGATCGAGCAGAAGACGGGGTGGTCGGCCGAGGAGGTCCTGGACCGTGTCGGCATCCAGGTCACCACGCTCGGCAAGGACGGCGTGCGCGTGCTGCGCGCGGGGGAGGACCCGATCGAGGTGGCGGCCGCCCGCGACGTCACCGCGGTCGAGCCCACCGGCGTCGGCGACGCCTTCCGGGCCGGATTCCTGGCCTCGCTGGCCTGGGGACAGTCGTTGGAGCGCGCCGCGCAGGTCGGCTGCGTGCTCGCCGCCTACGTGGTCGAGACCGTGGGCACCCAGGAGTACACCTTCACCGCCGCGCAGTTCGTCGCGCGGGTCGAGGCCTCCTACGGCGCGGAGGCGGCCGCCGAGGTCGCCGAGCACCTGCGCTGATACGCCGCTCCCATCGCTCAGGCGAGACGTCGCACGAGGTAGCGCGGCACGCCGTCGTCGGCCGCGTCCTCGCCGACGTACTCGTGCTGCTTCATCCGACACCACGCCGGCACGTCGTAGCGCGCGGCAGCGTCGTCGGCCACCACGGCGACCACGTCGCCGACGGGGACGTCGCCGATGTGGCGCGCCAACGCGATGATCGGCGCGGGACAGACCATCGACCGGCAGTCGAGCTCGATCACGAGCGCACCTCGGCGAGCGCCTCGGGCAGGGCGGCGCAGAACCGGTCGACGTCCGCGTCGGTCGTGGATCGACCGACCGAGACCCGCACGTTCCCGTGAGTGAGGGCCCCCATGGCGGCGAGGACGTGCGAGGGCTCGAGCGTCGACGTGGTGCACGCCGACCCGCTGGCGACACCGAAACCGCGGCGGTTCAAGGCGCTCACGATGGCCTCGCCGTTGACGTAGAGGCAGGAGAACGTGGCCAGGTGCGGCAGCCGTAGCTCGGGGTCGCCGACCACCTCGCTGTCGGGGAGCGCGGCTGCGGCCGAGCGGATGCGCTCGATCTGGGCGTGCTGGCGCCGATTGGTCTCCTCGCGTTCGGCGCACACGGCCTGCAACGCCGCCGCTGCGGCGAGGGCGGCGGGCACGTTCTCGAACCCGGTCGTGCGGTGGTCGACGCGGTCGTCGGTGGGGAACGGCGACTGCCAGGCCGCTCCGTGACGCACCACCAGGACCCCGACGCCGGCCGGCCCGCCCCATTTGTGCGCGGACCCGGCGAGGGCCGACCAGCGCCGGGGGAGCGGTAGGCGTCCCATCGAGGCGCACGCGTCGACGAACAGCGGCAGGTCGTCGGGGAGGTCCAGTTCGTCGACCGGTTGCAGGGTCGCGACCTCGTGGTTCGCCGTCTGCACGGCGACCACGGTGCACTCCTCCTCCACAGCACGCGCGAGCGCGTCCTCGGCGTCGATGCGTCCCTGGGCGTCGACGCCGAGCAGGACCGACTCGCCCCACCAGTCCGCCGCATGGCGGACGGCGGCATGCTCCACCGAGGTCAGGGCGATGCGACGTCGGGGGCTGGATGCGGCCGAGGCGAGCCCGAGCAGTCCGCGGTGCACCGCCTCGGTGCCGGACGCGACGAAGGAGATCTCGTCGGCGCGCACGTCGAGGCACTCGGCGACCACGGCCCGGGCGTTGTCGAGCATCAGCCGCGCGTCACGGGCGACGTCGTGCAGCCGACGGGGATCGGCGAAGCCGCGGTCGAGTGCGGCGAGGAACATCTCTCGCGCGGCCGGGTGGAGGGGCTCGGACGACGCGACGTCGAGGTAGTGCGCGCGTGCGGTCACGGTGGGAATCTACTGACTGACCCATGCGGTGATCCGCGATCGGGCCGATGTCGGACGGCGCCCGAGCGTGCACCGGGACGACGCCGCCTCCACAGCCCCGTCCCGCGGAATCACTTCACCGGGGCGTCCGTACGGCGAGGGCATCCTCTGAGGTAGCAGCGGCCCACCCCGACGCGATGCGGGGGCGCGTCTCCGCTACTGTTCGGCCTACATGTGACCGCCTGAGAGGAAGGCTCAAACCTTGAGTCTGCGACTCCCCGAGCGCCCGGCTGGAGCGGCGCGGCGACTGCGCCGCCTGATGCTGGCCAGCGCGTTGGGCTCCAGCCTGATCGTCCTAGGTGCGTGCGGCTCCGACTCGGAGCTCGAGCGCCTCGGTATGCCGAAGCCCGTGACCGTCGAGGGCGAGCACACCCTCGACCTGTGGCAGGGCGCGTGGATCGCCGCTCTCGTCACCGGTGTGATCGTGTGGGGCCTGATCTTCTACGCGATCTGGCGCTTCCGCCGTCGCCACGAGGACGAGATCCCGGTCCAGACGCGGTACAACCTGCCGCTCGAGATCTTCTACACGGTCTTCCCCATCATCATGGTGATCGTCTTCTTCGACCACACGATCCGGGTGCAGAACCTGGTGCTGAACGACGAGAACGTCGCGGTGGACAACACCGTCTACGTCGTGGGCCAGAAGTGGCAGTGGACGTTCAACTACCCCGAGGCCGTCGATGGTGAGAACGTCTTCGCCATCGGCGCAGGCAACGACATCCCCACCTTGGTGATCCCGGTCGACCAGACCACGCGGTTCGAGCTGCGCAGCCCCGATGTCATCCACGACTTCGGTGTGCCCGGCTTCCTCATCAAGATGGACGTGATGCCGGGTCAGCCGAACCACTTCCAGGTCACGCCGAAGGAACTGGGTACCTACGCCGGCAAGTGCTACGAGCTCTGCGGCGCCTACCACTCGCGGATGCTCTTCAACGTCACGGTCGTGACGCAGGAGGAGTACGAGGCCTACCTCGAGCGGCAGGCTGCCGCCGGGTTCACCTCCGAGAAGCCGATCTGCGGCCCGACCTACGCCGAGGCGCAGGTCGGCCTGGATCCCGATGACGTCGACGTCGAGGAGGTCTGCGAGTGAACGCCGCGAGCACCGCCACAGATACCGCTGTTCCGGGTCGCAAGCCGCTCGGAGAGCAGGTCGTCCGGTTGATGACGACGACCGATCACAAGCTGATCGGCAAGCTGTACCTGATCACCTCGTTCGCCTGGTTCCTCGTCGGCGGTCTGATGGCTCTGGTCATCCGCTCCGAGCTGGCCTTCCCGGGCAGCCAGGTGGTCAACGACGAGCTCTACAACCAGCTCTTCACCATGCACGGCACGATCATGCTGCTGCTGTTCGCGACGCCGTTGTTCTTCGGCTTCGCCAACGTGATCATGCCGTTGCAGATCGGTGCTCCCGACGTCGCGTTCCCGCGTCTGAACATGTTCAGTTACTGGCTGTTCCTGTTCGGTGGTCTGATCGCCGCCTCGGGCTTCCTGACCCCGGGCGGCGCGGCCTCCTTCGGCTGGTTCGCCTACGTCCCGCTCTCCGACGCGGTGAACTCCCCGGGCGTCGGTGGCGACCTGTGGATCATGGGTCTGTGGATGGCCGGACTGGGCTCGATCCTGGGTGCGGTCAACTTCATCACCACCATCATCTGCATGCGCGCGCCCGGCATGACGATGTTCCGGATGCCGCTGTTCGTGTGGAACACGCTGATCACCAGCCTCCTGGTGCTCGTGGCGTTCCCGATCCTCGCCGGCGCGCTGCTCTCCCTCGAGGCCGACCGCCAGCTCGGCGCCCACGTCTTCGACAGCGCCCACGGCGGCGCGATCCTGTGGCAGCACCTGTTCTGGTTCTTCGGTCACCCCGAGGTCTACATCATCGCCCTGCCGTTCTTCGGCATCGTGACCGAGATCCTCCCGGTCTTCAGCCGCAAGCCGATCTTCGGCTACATCGGCCTGGTCGGGGCGACCCTCGGCATCGCGATCCTCTCGGTGGCGGTGTGGGCCCACCACATGTTCGTCACCGGCGCGGTGAACCTGCCGTTCTTCTCGGGCATGACCTTCCTGATCGCGGTCCCGACAGGCGTGAAGTTCTTCAACTGGATCGGGACCATGTGGGGCGGGTCCATATCGTTCGACACACCGATGCTGTGGTCGATCGGCTTCTTGACCACGTTCCTCTTCGGTGGTCTGACCGGCATCATCCTGGCCAGCCCCCCGCTCGACTTCGCCGTCTCCGACTCCTACTTCGTGGTGGCGCACTTCCACTACGTGGTGTTCGGAACCGTCGTGTTCGCCATGTTCGCCGGGTTCTACTTCTGGTGGCCGAAGATGACCGGGCGGATGCTCGACGAGCGGCTCGGCAAGGTCCACTTCTGGCTGCTGTTCATCGGCTTCCACACCACGTTCCTGGTCCAGCACTGGCTCGGCGTGGAGGGCATGCCGCGTCGGTACGCCGACTACCTGGCCTCGGATGGCTGGGATCTGCTCAACCAGATCTCGACCGTCGGTGCGTTCCTGCTGAGCCTGTCGATGATCCCGTTCTTCTACAACGTCTACGTCTCGCGGAAGAACCCCGTTGTGACCGTCGACGACCCGTGGGGCTGGGGACGCTCGCTGGAGTGGGCCACGTCCTGCCCGCCGCCGCGTCACAACTTCCACCGCCTTCCGCGTATCCGCTCGGAGTCGCCGGCGTTCGACCTGCACCACCCCGAGATCGCCGCGATCGAGCTCGACGACAACCCGGCGGCACGCGACGGGCGGTTCGCCGACGCTCCGGACATGGAGGGTCGCGACACGCTCATCAAGGAGCGTCTGGCCACCGACACTGAGAAGGACGGTGACTCCTGATGAAGGCCGAGACCTGGATGTTCGGGGTGTGCACGATCTTCCTCGTGCTGGTCACCCCCGCGTACTGGTTCGTCACCGACAGCGACGACCACGGCACGACCGGCGACTGGACGGGCACCTCCGCCCTGGTCATGACCGGGCTGCTGACCTTGATGGTCACCATCTACCTGGGTTTCCAGGCCAAGCGGATGGACGACCGTCCCGAGGACCGCAACGACGGCGAGATCGTCGACGGCGCCGGCGAGCTCGGCTTCTTCCCGCCGTACTCGTGGTGGCCGCTGTGGTGCGCGCTCACGCTCGGCGTGATGGTCTTCGGCGTCGCGGCGGGCGCTTGGTGGATGTTCATCATCGGCACGGTGCTCGGCGCCATCGCCACGAGCGGTCTGGTGTTCGAGTACTACCGAGGTGAGCACGCTCACTGACGCCCCCGCGTCCGCGATTCCTTGCTGCGCTGGTTGCTCCGGTTACCCTGGAGCAACCAGCGCAGCTCTCGTTCCGCCCCTCAGCGGCGGCTCGTCGACGCGCTTCGATCCCGGGGGTGTCCGTGAAGTCCGTCTGCTCGCCTGTGCGCCGCACGACCGCCGTGCTCGCCGTCGCTGTTTCGATGACGCTGTTGGGTGCGTGCTCCTCTGGCCCGGGTTCGGACGGGGGTGACGGCCCTGGCCGTACGACATCGAGCGACGGGGTGATCGCCACCCCCGATGACAGCGACTCCGCGGCGGCGGACGAGACCGTGGTGGCGTTGAACATCGAGAGGCGCCGCAACGTACCCGTGTCCACGGTGCTGGAGGTCGCCGCGAGCGGCGGAGCGCTGCGCAGCGTGCAGGTCAGCTCTCCGGAGGGCGATCTCGCAGGCGCGATCTCCGACGACGAGTCGTCGTGGACGGCCGGGGACCGGCTCGAGCCCGGCACGAAGTACACGGTGCGCACCGTCGCCGAGGGCGACGCCGGCACGTCCCGCTCGACGACGACCTTCTGGACCCAGGCGCTGACCCTCGACGAGCAGACGTACCCGTCCGTGGCTCCCCTCGACGGGGAGACGGTCGGCATCGGCATGCCCGTGGTGGTCACCTTCGACCTCCCCGTGCGCGACCAGGCCGCGTTCGAGGAGCAGATGACGGTGACCTCGACGCCGTCCCAGAAGGGCGCGTGGCACTGGCTGAGCGCCACGGAGGCGCACTACCGCCCCGCGACGTACTGGAAGCCCGGCACCGAGGTCGACGTCGCGATCGACGTCAACGGGCTGGACGCGGGGAACGGCATCTACGGCCAGGAGAACCGCGACATCTCCTTCGACGTCGGGAAGGCCCACATCTACCGTGTGAACGCCGAGACCCACCAGATGAAGGTGTTCGAGAACGGGAAGCTCCTGCGCACCTTCCCGATCACCACCGGCAAGCCCGGCTTCACGACCCGCTCCGGCGTGAAGGTCATCATGGAGAAGTTCGAGTCGCGCCGGATGAACTCCGAGACGGTCGGGATCCCTGCGGGCAGCTCGGAGTCCTACGACATCGACAACGTCCAGTGGGCCATGCGGCTGACGAACTCCGGGGAGTTCATCCACGCCGCCCCGTGGTCGGTCGGCTCCCAGGGAAGCGCCAACGTCTCCCACGGCTGCACCGGCATGAGCACGGCCGACGCCGGCTGGCTGTACGCGATGAGTCGCCGCGGCGACGTCGTCGAGTACACCGGCACGGATCGCCCGATGGAGTTCGACAACGGCTACGGCGACTGGAACATGTCCTTCGCCCGCTACGCCCGCGGCTCCGCGCTGGTCTCGCGTTGACCCGTCTCCAGGTAAAGACGGCTCAACCGTCCCGTTGACGTTGACCCGTCTCCAGGTAGAGACGGGTCAACGCCGTGCTGTGGAGAGACGCGGCGACGGCGGTGGCTTCTGGCCGATCCTCACCGGATGGCACGTGCATGGACCCAGACCGCGCTCGACGAGCTGTTCGAGCGCCTTCCGACCGATCGTCCCTTCACGTCCGCGATGGCGCTGCACGTCGGTGTTCCCGCGCACCGCGTCCATGAGTGGGTCGAGGCGCGCCGACTTCGAGCCCTGCTGCGTGGCGTGTACGCCGTCCGTGGGTTGCCTGATTCGCTCGAGACCCGGTGGGCGGCCGTTCGGACCGTCGTGCCGGCCGACTGTGTCGTGACGGATCGGACCGCAGCCTGGCTCCACGGGGCCCCGATGACCGCCGTGCCTGGCGAGCAGGACGCGGCGCCGCTGGTCTGCGTGTTCGCTCCGCCGGGACGACGTCTGCGCAACGGACTGACGAGGAGTGGGGAGAGGCGCCTCGCGGCCGAGGACGTCGTTCACGTCGGTGGTGTTCAGGTGACCACGCCGTTGCGAACCGCCTGCGACCTGCTGCGCCAGGGGCATCGCGACCAGGCGCTCGGTGTGACGGACATGCTCGCGGGGTGCGCCGGTTTGAGCGCACGGCGCATCGAGGCAGAGCTCGGTCGGTTCAAGCGGTATCGGGGGATCGTCCAGGCGCGGGCGCTCGCTCCCGTGGTCGACGGTCGCTCGGGATCACCGAGCGAGAGCGTGATGCGCTTGAGATGGCACGACGCCGGTCTGCCGCGGCCCGAGTGCCAGGTCGAGGTCGAGTCGCCGGTCGGGAGCTACTACATCGACGTCGGGCTGCCGGGTGAGAGGTTCGGCGCCGAGTACTTCGGTGCCGAGTTCCATCATGAGTCGACGGCTCACCACGACGAGACCCGTCTCGCCTGGATACGGGACGTACTCGGGTGGACCCTGCCGGTGTTGCGTCGCGTCAACGTGCACGGACGCCAGCAGGACGCCGAGTTCGTGCTGAGGGCTGCCTGGCGCGACCATCGGGCGCGGCACGCCCGCACCATCGTCTGATGGTTGACCCGTCTTCATCTGAAGACGGGTCAACGCGAGGCGGTGAGATCAGTGGTGGATGCCCTTGAAGTCCTCACCGTTGGTGCCGTGGCCGGACTTGCCCGCAGGCAGTGCCGGAGCGTCGTGCTCGGCGTGGTGGTGCGCCTCCTCGATCTCCGCTGCTGTCGGCTTCTGGACGTTGTCGGCGTACATCAACGTCGAGAGCCGGCTGCGTAGGCGGTTGAGCCGGGTTCCGGGAGCGGCGACGCCGTTGGCGTCGGTGTCGCTCTCGGGGGAGTAGACGGTCTCGCGCTCCCGGGCGGTGAGGGTGTAGGCCGCCGTGTCGCTGATCGGCAGGTGCCGCTCGGAGTAGGCACCTTCTGGCGAACGCATGATGATGCCGGTCTCGTAGCCGTGGAGGAGCTTCTCCCGGTCGTGACGCTGCAACGAGATGCACCAACGCCGCGTGATGATGAAGGCGATGATCGGACCGATGAACACCGCTCCCCGGAGGAAGTAGGTGATCTGGTTGATGCTCAGGTGCAACTTGATGGCGATGATGTCGTTGCCACCGGCGATCCAGGAGAGGCCGTAGAACGTCATCAGGGCGACCATCACCGCGGTGCGGGTCGGAGCGTTGCGCGGGCGCTGGAGCAGGTGGTGCTCGCGCTTGTCGCCGGTGATCCAGGCCTCGATGAACGGAAGCAGGATCAGCACGATCAGCATGACGATCGGCATCACGAGCACCGGGAGCAGGATGTTCCAGGAGATCGTGTAGCCGAAGATCACCGACTCCCAGCCCGGGATGATGCGGAGCAGGCCGTCGGGCCAGCCCATGTACCAGTCGGGCTGGGAACCCGCGGTGACCTTGGTCGGGTCGTAGGGACCGAACTTCCACACCGGGTTCAGTGTGAGCAACCCGCCCATGACGGCGATGACACCGAAGACGATGAAGAAGAAGCCGCCGGCCTTGGCCATGTAGACCGGGAGCATCGGGTAGCCGACGACGTTCTCCTCCGTGCGTCCGGGACCGGGCCACTGCGTGTGCTTGTGGTAGACGAGCAGCAGCATGTGGGCCGCGATCAGCGCGAGGATCAGGCCGGGAATCAGCAGCACGTGGATCGTGTAGAGCCGCGGGATGATCGACTCGCCGGGGAACTCGCCGCCGAACAGGAAGAACGACATATAGCTGCCGACGACGGGGCTGGCCTTCATGAAGCCGTCCGCCGCGCGGACGCCCGTCCCCGAGAGCAGGTCGTCAGGCAGGGAGTAGCCGGTGAAGCCCTCGACGGTGCCCAGGAACAGCAGCAGGCAGCCGATGACCCAGTTGAGCTCGCGCGGCTTGCGGAAGGCGCCCGTGAAGTAGACGCGCATCATGTGCACCATCATCGACGCGATGAAGATCATCGCCGCCCAGTGGTGCATCTGGCGCATCAGCAGGCCGCCGCGGACGTCGAACGAGAGGTGCAGCGTCGAGGCCATCGCCTCGGACATCCCGACACCGCGCAGCGGGTCGTAGGAGCCGTGGTACTCGATCTCGCCCATGCTCGGCACGAACCAGAGCGTCAGGAAGACGCCGGTGAGCAGCAGGACGACGAAGCTCCACAGCGCGATCTCGCCGAGCATGAAGGACCAGTGGTCGGGGAAGACCTTGCGCAGGTTCTTCTTCATCGCCGTGCCGAGGCCGAGGCGCTCGTCGGCCCAGTTGGCCACGGCGCCGACCTTCGCCGGCTTGGCCGTCGTGGCGGCGGTGCCGCGGTTGCTGTCGGCCACCTTGCTGGTGTCGATGCTCATCGCTCACGCTCCCAGAAGCTCGGGCCGACAGGCTCGGTGAAGTCGCTCGTCGCGACGAGGAAGCCCTCTTCGTCCACCCCGAGCGGAAGCTGGGGGAGGGGGCGGTGGGCCGGGCCGAAGACGACCTTGGCCGAGTCGGCGAGGTCGAAGGTCGACTGGTGGCACGGGCACAGCACGTGGTGCGTGGTGCGCTCGTAGAGGGAGATCGGGCAACCGACGTGGGTGCAGATCTTGGAGAAGGCCAGGATGCCCTCGACGGCCCAGTTGCCGCCCGACTTGATCTCCCGGGGCTCCATCTTGACCACGATGACCGGGCCCTTGGACTTCGCCACCTGGAGCTCGCGACCGTGCAGGTCGAACAGGCCGTCGGGGACGGCGTTGACCAGGTCGCCGATGATGAGGTCGGAGGGACGGATCGGCGTACCGACGACGTCGCGGACGACCCGTACGTTGGGACGCACGCCCCAGAGTGTGTGTCGCAGTCCGCCGCCGGTCGCCGCGTTGGCGGTGTCCTGCGGCAGGGGGCCGAGGTCGCGCAGCAGCACGATGGCCGGCACGCCGAGCAGGCCGACGGCGCCGAGCAGGGAGTTGCGGATCAGGGGACGTCGCCCGATGCCGGACTCCTCCAGGCCGGCGGAGAGCGCCTGCAGGGTGCCCTCACGGTCCTCGTCGGAGGAACGTGCCGGGTGGCGGTACTCCACGAGCTCTTCGTCGGCCATGAGCTTGCGGGCCCACTGGATGATGCCGGCGCCGATGCACAGCAGGGCGAGTCCCAGCGTCAGGCCCAGGAAGACGTTCGACGCCCCGAGACCCATGAAGGTGTCCCAGTTCTCGCCCACCTCGAAGGTGAAGTAGGAGACAGCGAAGAGCACGGTGAACACCGCAGATGCACCGAAGAGTGAGGCGACCTGACGCTCGGCGCGTCGCTCGGCCTTCGGGTCGACGTCGGTGGGACGCCAGGTGTGCGCGGGCAGACCCGGGTTGGCGATCGGCTCTTCGACCGTCGCCGGGAGGTGGTCACCCGTGGGGTGGTCGCTCACGCGGAGGCTCCCGTCTGGTCAGTACCCGCGGCAGCGGGCTTGGTCCTGTTGGTTCGAGTCGTGTGTGCGGCGATCCAGATCGCGAAGCCGACGAGCGCGCCGATGCCGACCCCCCAGCACAGCCCCCCCCGGCCCCCGGGCCCGCCCGCCCCGAGTCCGAAACCGCCGTAGTTCGGCTTGGACTCGGTGTTCTGCAGGTACGCGATGACGTCGCGCTTCTCGTCCGGCGTCAGGTTCCCGTCGGAGAAGGAGGGCATCGACTGCGGACCGGTCAGCAGTGCTTCGTAGATGTGGATCGGGTCGACACCGCGGATGGTGGGTGCGAAGCCGCCGCGCGGCATCGCACCGCCGGAGCCGTCGAAGTTGTGGCAGGCGGTGCAGTTGGTCAAGAAGATCTGGCCACCACGGGTGATGGCCTCCTGACGCTCGTCGTCGGTCATGTCGTCGGGCAGCGTGTAGGCCTGCTCCGAGGGGATGGCCGGACCGGTGCCGAGCGAGTCGACGAAGGCGGCCAGCTGGAGGATCTCCTCGTCGGAGTAGACCGACGGCTTGCGGATCGCCTGCTGGCCGGGCTGGGCCATGGGCATCCGGCCGGTGTCGACCTGGAAGTGCACCGAGGCGGCGCCGACGTCGGTGAGCGCGGGGCCGTACTGGGTGCCGCGCTGGGTGAGCACGCCCTCACCGTTCTTACCGTGGCAGAAGGCACACCCGACGAGGAAGAGCTCCTTGCCCTTCTGGATGTCCTCGGCTGACGTCACGGCGGTCTCGGCCTGTGCGTTCGGCGAGAACGCGGAGTAGAGCCCGCCCGTCATGAGCAGGCCGAACATCAAGACCAGGACACCCGCGAGCGGCGCCCGGCGGTGGCGGGAGATGCGACCGGCGGAGCGGTTCAGGAAACGCACAATCAGTCCCTTGCTGGGTTCGGGATTCGGGCGGGTGACTACTTGATCAGGTAGATGGTCGCGAACAGACCGATCCACACGACGTCGACGAAGTGCCAGTAGTAGGACACGACGATCGCGCTCACTGCCTGTTCGTGCGTGAACTTCTTCGCCATATAGGTCCGTCCGAGCACGAACAGGAAGGCGATCAGGCCGCCCGTGACATGGATCCCGTGGAACCCGGTCGTCAGGTAGAACATCGTGCCGTAGGCCGAGGCGGGGATCGTGACGCCCTCGTGGATCAGCTCGGCGTACTCCAAGGCCTGGCCGCCGATGAAGATGGCGCCCATGATGTAGGTGAGGATGAACCACTCACGCAGGCCCCACCCCTTGACGTTCAGGAGCGAGCCGGAACGGCCCACCTGGCCGCGCTCGGCGGCGAACACGCCGAGCTGGCAGGTCAAGGAGGAGAGCACCAGGATCGTGGTGTTGGCCGAGGCGAAGGGGATGTTCAGCAGCTCGGTGTTCTCGGCCCACAGTTCCGGACTCACGGACCGGATCGTGAAGTAGGCCGCGAACAGTGCCGCGAAGAACATCAACTCGCTCGAGAGCCAGATGATCGTGCCGACCGCAACCATGCTCGGGCGGTCGTGGTGCCCGTGCAGACGGGAGGCTGGGATCGTCGCTGTGGTCGCCACGGGAGCATTATGGCCTGCCCGCGCGGCGGTGGCACCACGACCCCCGGGTGACGGGTTCGAGCGGGTCGCCTCCAGCCTCGACACCCGCGTCAACCTACGATTCTGCCCGTGTGGGAACGTCTTCAATCGGCGAGTTCGCTGGCGCAGTCCGCGACCGACGTCGCACTGCCGCGGCTCACTCCGTCGACGTTCTTCACCGAGTGGTCCCTGGCGCCGCTCCCGCTCATCCTCACCGTGTGGGGAGCGGGCTTCTACCTCGTCGGCGTCGCCGTTCTGCATCGACGCGGCGACCGCTGGCCCCTCGGCCGCACCCTGAGCTTCGTCGTCGTCGGCATGGGAGCGTTCTACCTCGCGACGTCCTCCGGACTGGCTGCCTACGACTCGGCACTCCTCAGCGTCCACATGGTGCAGCACATGGTGCTCTCGATGATCGTGCCGCTGGCGCTCGCTCTCGGTGCGCCGATCACCCTCGCGCTCCGGACACTGTCGGCGCAGCCGCGCCGCGTCCTGCTCGCCGTCCTGCACTCGCGAGTGGCGAAGGTGCTGTCGTTCCCGCCGCTCGCCTTCGGCCTCTACGTGGTCTCGCCGTGGGCGCTCTACTACTCCGGCTGGTACCGCGCCTCGCTGGAGTCGGTCTACGTCCACGAGATGATGCACGTGCACCTGGTCGCGGTCGGGGCGCTCTTCTTCTGGCCCCTGGTCGGTGTCGACCCGCTGCCGGGCCGGGTGGGCTATCCGTTCCGCGTCCTCATGACGATGATGACGCTGCCCTTCCACGCCTTCCTGGGCGTCACGATCATGGGACAGACCTCGCTGATCGGGGGCGACTGGTACCCGTCGTTGCGCCAGGGGCCGATGGGGTCGTGGTTGCCCGATCCTCTGGACGATCAGCACCTCGCCGGCGGCATCCTGTGGGGCAGCGGCGACCTGATCGGGCTCAGTTTCTTCGGCGTGCTCTTCGTGCAATGGGTGCGGTCCTCCATGCGCGAAGCCAAGCGGGAGGATCGGCGCCTGGATCTGCTGGAGGCCCGCGAGCGCGCGACGGCGGCGCGCGAAGCATCCGCATCGCCTGGCGACGTGCCGCCGGCACCGGAGTAGGGGGCTCTGCCGACAGGCAGATGTCAGCCGGACGCCGCCCCTATCGGCGGGACCGCTGAGTCCCGCCTGCCCCGGCACCGCCGCGAGGGCGCCCCCGATCCACCCGAGGCCGCACGAGGACCTCCGTCGGTGGTTACGATGACGCCGTGAGCAGCGCTTCCCAGATCAAGGTGCTCGTCTACTCCGACGACGTGCACGTCCGGCAGCAGGTCATCCTGGCGCTCGGCCGTCGCCCGCACCCGGACCTGCCCGAGGTCCAGTACGTCGAGGTCGCGACCGAGCCCGTGGTCATCCAGAACATGGATTCCGGGCAGATCGCCCTCGCCATCCTCGACGGGGAGGCCGTGCCCGCCGGCGGCATGGGCATCGCCAAGCAGCTCAAGGACGAGATCTTCGAGTGCCCGCCGTTGCTGGTGCTCACCGGTCGCCCGCAGGACGCCTGGCTCGCGACGTGGTCGCGTGCTGACGCCGCGGTGCCGCACCCGCTGGACCCGATCCAGCTCGCGGAGGCCGTGGTCGGTCTGCTCCGCGCGCGCGTCCCTGCCGACGCGTGAGGACCTGCGCCGCCCGCCCCTTCCCTCGGCACGGCCTGATCGCCCTCACCATGCTCGACGGAACAGATCTCGACGGGGATCTGCTGTGAGCTGGGCCGAGGTGCTCGGCGCGCTGGTCGCGGGCAGCGACCTGACCTCCGATCAGGCTTCGTGGGCCATGGGGCAGATCCTCGCCGGTGAGGCGACACCGGCGCAGATCGCCGGCTTCGCCGTCGCGCTGCGCGCCAAGGGAGAGACCGTCGACGAGCTCGGCGGTCTCGCCGACGGCATGCTCGCGGTCGCTCAGCCACTCGCGGTCCCGGGGCGGCTCCTCGACGTCGTCGGCACAGGCGGCGACCGCTCGATGTCGGTCAACATCTCCACGATGGCCGCGATCGTCGCGGCTGGTGCGGGCGCTCTGGTGTGTAAGCACGGCAACCGTTCGGCGTCGTCGGCAGCGGGCACGGCGGACGTTCTCGAACAGCTCGGCGTCCGCCTGGACCTGCCCGCGGAGCAGGTGGCGGCCAACCTCGAGACCGTCGGTATCACGTTCGTCTTCGCCGCGGCGTTCCACCCGGCGATGCGGCATGCGGCGGTGCCGCGACGCGAGCTCGGTATCGGCACGACGTTCAACTTCCTGGGACCGCTCGCGAATCCGGTTCGCCCGGCCGCGCAGGCCGTCGGCTGTGCTGATGTCCGGATGGCGCCGGTGATGGCCGGAGTCTTCGCTCGGCGCGGCGTGGACGCCTGGGTGTTCCGCGGCGACGACGGGCTCGACGAGCTGACCACCACGACGACGTCCCAGGTCTGGGCGGTCGCCGGCGGCGAGGTCGTCGCCACCTCGATCGATCCGTCCTACTTCGGCATCGCGCGCGCGACCGCCGAGGATCTGCGCGGTGGGGACGCCGTCCACAACGCCGGTGTGGTGCGGCGTCTTCTGGCCGGTGACGAGGGTCCCATCCGCGACGCCGTCCTGCTCAACGCGGGGGCCGCTCTCGCGGTGTACGACGGCGACGGCGCGCCGGTCGCCGACGCGTTGGCCGGCGGAATCGCGCGAGCGCGCGAGTCGATCGACTCGGGCGCCGCCGAACGGACCCTGGATCGCTGGATCTCGGCCGCGTCCTGAGTTCGCCGGACCGGATCAGCGGGTGTCGGCCACGTCGAGGACGTACACCTCGCCCTGGCGACGGAAGCCGATCCGGTCGTAGTAGGCACCGACCATGCCTGCCGGAGTGACCACCCGGTTCAGCCCACGTCCGCGGAGCAGCGTGCTGTGGCGCCAGACGAACTCACCGGGTGAGAAGTCGCGAAAGCGCGGGGTGACGTAGTCGAGCAGCAGATTCGCCGTCGTCCCCTCGGCCCGGAGGAGGACCACGCCGACCGTCTCGTCTCCCCGGGCGATCACGAAGGCGTGGTGGGTCGGTTCGTCGGCATCCCACTCCAGGTCGGGCTGGTGCCGCGCGATGTCGTCGGAGTGGGTGGCCAGCACGTGGCGCAGGTAGGCGTCGTGATTGCCCACCTCGATGACCTCGAACGCCGTCGCGTCGTGACGTTCGCGCAGCAGGCGGACGATGAACCACACGTTGATCACGGCGAGGACGACGTTCATGGCCGCCATCGGCCAGACCCCCACGATCGCGTTGAAGACGACCAGGATCACGCACGCGACCAGATTGATCGTGCGGAAGCGCAGCACCCGCGCCTGGAGCAGCGAGAACACCAGAAGCGCGCTGCCGCCCCAGCCGATGAGGTCGACGGCGCTCATGCCGGTACCGCGCCGCGTGCTCGATGACGGCTGATCTCGCCGATGAGTGCGACCGACGTGAGGGCGGCGTACGCCAGGACCGCGGTGGCGGCGGCCGCCACCCCCGCGATCGACAGTTCGTCGCGGTGCGCCTGGTGGAGAACGGCCAGGACGGTCACCAGATGGACACACGCGAGCGCGGCGACTCCGCACACCAGGTGCCATGAGCGGGCGATCACACCGCGCTGGTCGAGAGCGGCAGCAAGCAGGAAGACGACTCCCATCGTCAGGGGCAGGCTGTAGCGACCCTGCCAGGCTGCCCCGATCTCGTCGTAGGTCGCGACGGTCAACGCAAGCGCCGTGCCGTACCCGAGCGCCACCACGAGCCCGAGGCAGGCGAGGAGCCGCCAGGTCGCGCGCCTGAGCCCGATGGTGACGAAGACCCCGAAGGTTGCCAGCGCGACCGCGTAGGCGGAGAGGGGCGCCGGCTCGTTGCGGAAGAGTCCCGTCGCCATCTGCTGGAAGGTCCAGAGGAACGGGCCCCGCCAGATCGTCGACGTCGGGGCGCTTCCGAAGCCGTCGGGCGACGCGTCATGCGTCGGGTCGTTGGTCCCCGACAGCGCGACGAACGTCACGACCGTGAGTCCCACGACTCCGGGGAGAAGGGCTGCCGCGACGGCGAGACGTCGGTGCGCGCGGAGAGAGGTGAGGATGGAGCGTAGTAGCGGTGTCACGGCAACCGCGGTCAGCGCCACCCACAGAGGTCCCAGCGTGTGAGCAGCCATGGTGACAGCCGCCCCGATCGAGAGCCCGAGGATCGCGAGCGGCCTCGCCGCAGGCCGACCCGCGGCGAGGGCCAGGAGAGCCGTCCACATCACGATCGCGCCGCTGAACCCCCACCCGTTCGGGGCCGCGACCGACGTCGCGTACACGATCACGGGCGTCGTCGCGAGAACGAGCCCGACGGTGGGCCACGCCGTTCGGGCGGAGCGTCGCATGATCACGCACGCGAACAGCAGCAGAAGGTCGCACAGGACAACGTTGGCCAAGCGCGCCGCGAGATCCACCGCCGCGCCGGAGAAGACGAGCGAGGGAGTGCCGACCAGGACGTACCAGAGCGGGAAGTAGTCCGCGGCCGCACTCGCGACGTCCACGAGACCCGCGTCGTCGGGTGCCGAGGCAGGGCGACAGTTGTTCGGGAGTGTGTAGCGAAGAGACTCGCAGCGGGCCGTCGCGGCGTCGACGACGTCTTTCGGGACCCGGACGAGGAATCCACGACCGTCTTCAGGTTCGCGGGTGCTCGCAGCCCAGTCGCCGCGCGCCACCGAGCTCGCCCGGTAGACATGGTCGAACTCGTCCATGGCCGCGAACGCGGGCACGCCGACGAGCCACACCAACTGGAGCGAGAGCAGACCGAGGACGAGGAGCAGCGGTCCACGTGAGGTGCCGATCCGACGATCGTCGGGGGCGGGGACGGACACGGTCAGTCCAGTCCGAGGGAGAACGCCGACTCCAGGTCGTGACGCGAGTAGGCGCGGAACGCGATGTGGGTCTCCGTCGACGTCACGCCGTCGACCTTGTTGAGGCGGTCCGCCACCACCGACGCGATCTCGTCGTGATGTCCGACGCGGACGAGTGCGATCAGGTCGATCGTCCCGGTGACGGAGTACACCTCCGACACTCCGCCGATCGACGCGATCTCCTCGGCGACCTCGGGAATCCGATCCACCTCGGCGTTGACGAAGACGATGGCGGTGATCACGTCGTCACTCTAGGCGGGCGAGAGCCCCGGTGCGGGCACCGAGAGGGTCTCGTCTCATGGGGCAGGTCCACTCACCGTCGATCGCGACGAGGCGGACACCGCTCGACTCCAGCCACGACGAGACGGCCTCGGTCTCCTCGGCGGTGGCCGCAGTCGCGCCGGGGGGTGGTGCCAGGACGGTGGCGGCCGTGCTCAGGACGTGGTCGACGTAGAGACGGGCGTCGGTTCCGGGCGGGATGACGCCCGCTGCGGCGAGCCGCCCGTGGCGCACCACATGCACCGACCACCGGCCGTCGTCCTCACGGCGCACCGCCACCACCTCCGGGCAGGCGCCGAGCGTGGAGTGGCGGCGTCCGCGGGCCGCGGCGCGCACGAACGTCGCGAGACGATCACGCTGGACGGCGGCCTCCTCGAATCGTTCTCCGTCGGAGAGCGCCGCCATCCGGGCCGTGATCGTGTCGACGACCTCGTCGGGCGACGTCGCCAGCGACTCGCGTACGCGTCGGACGACCGCGGCGTAGGTGATCGTGTCCACCGACCCGTCGCAGGGCGAGAGACAGCGCCCGAGCTCGGCGAGCACGCAGCACGCCCGTTGCGGCGTGACCGGAAGTCGGTCACGGCACTGGCGGATCGGGAAGGTCTCGTGCACCGCGTGGAGGGCCTCCTCGGCGACCCGCCGTGAGCCGAACGGCCCGAGATAGTCGGCGCCGTCGTCGCGCACCTCGCGAACCACCGAGAGCCGCGGCCACGGTTCGTTGGTCAGCTTGAGGAAGCACGCCTTCTCGGGGTGCCGTGAACGTCGGTTGTAGGGCGGCTTGTGGCGAGCGATCAGGCGCAGCTCGCGCACCCGGGCTTCGAGGGGGGTCGCGCAGACGATGGTCTCGACACGGCTCGCGGCCGCGATCATCTCGCCCATCCGCGACCTGGTCTCCGAGCCGGTGAAGTAGGACCGGACCCGCCGACGCAGGTCGCGCGAGGTGCCGACGTACAGGATCCGCTCGCCGTCGCAGAACAGGTAGACCCCCGGTGCCTGCGGCACGTGCTCGGCGAGGTGGCGCTTGCGTCGTTGAGTGTCGGTCACCTTGGCCGAGAAGTCGCGCAACTCCTCCAGGGTGTGCACGCCCTGGTTGCCGACCAGGGCGATCAGACCGTGCAGGACGTCGACGGTCGCACGGGCGTCGGCCAGTGCACGGTGGTTGGGAGTGGTGGTGGAGCCGAAGAGCCCGGCGAGGGTCGCCAGCTTGTGGTTGGGGGCGTCGCGCTTCGTGACGACCTTGCGGGCGACCTGCACGGTGTCGACGACCTCGAACCTGGGCCACGGGTACCCGAGACGCTGAGCCTCGTGGCGGAGGAAGCCGACGTCGAAGCCGGCGTTGTGCGCGACGAGCACCGACCCGGAGGCGAACTCCAGGAACGAGGGGAGTACCCCCTCGATCGGCGGAGACGAGGCGACCATCGCGTGCGTGATCCCGGTCAGGACGGCGATGAACGGAGGGATCTCGGTCTGCGGGTCGACCAGGGACTGGAACTCGCCGACGACCTCTCCGCCGCAGATCTTCACGGCACCGATCTCGGTGATGCGAGCCCCCTGAAGCGGCGAGCCACCCGTGGTCTCGAGATCGACCACGCAGAAGGTGACGTCGCGCAGAGGTCGGCCCAGCTCGTGGAACCCGCGCTGGTCCTCCCAGCGGGCTCGCGCGGCGTCGGGCGTCATGCTGGGTGACGCTAGCTCCGCGCTCCGACAGCGACGGCGCGCGGCGCCGTCGCTGGGCGTGACGGATGCCCGGGCTCGTCGTCTTGACCGGAATGTCGGAGGTCCCTGTCAGCCTCGAACCATGACGACGATGATCGACTGCGACTCCTGCCTCGTCCGGGGGCTCGCGTGCCACGACTGCGTGGTGACGGTGCTGCTGGGCCCGCCACCGGAGCTGCTGATCGCCGACGACGAGCGTCGAGCCCTCGACGCCCTCGCTGAAGGCGGTCTGGTTCCGCCACTGCGCCTGGTGACCCCGGTCGACACCCCTCATGCGGAGTCCGCCTGAGGGCCGACGCGAAACGGACGTGACATCTGTCACGTCCTGAGGCGGGAGTGCGCGACACGACCCACGCAATGTCGTGGAAGTTTGGCCGGCGTCCTCGCCGCGCACTACCGTGCAAGCTGGCATCCGTAGCAGTGGACGGGGGAAGTCCACGCGGGTGCCGCGCTGAGTCCGAGACCGTCACGGCGGGATCGGAGCCGGGGAACCATCACAATCTGGGGTGAATCCGGTGCGAGGCGGCTCGAGCCACGGGTCGTGGAGCACCGGTAGGGCGAGTCGTGCCCGAATCCGTCAGCTCACCCGGCAGGCGTACGACATCTTGAAGGACTCCACCACGTGACCTCTGGCCGGAAGCGCATCGCCACCGCCATCTCCGGGCTCGCCCTCGCCGCGACGATCGGCCTCGTGCCGGTATCGCCTGCTGGCGCCGAGCCCGACATCGAAGACGTCCAGGCGCGGGTCGATCGGCTCTACCGCGAGGCCGAGCAGGCCTCGGAGCGGTACAACGAGACCAAGATCGAGCTTTCGACCCTCAAGAAGGATCTGGCCTCGCTCAAGGCCGACCAGGAGTTCCAGGACCGGCAGCTCGGCTGGGTGCGGCGCGAGGTCCGCGAGTCGGTGCTGCGTCAGTACACCGGTGGCACGCTGAGCGTCGTCGGTCAGGTCATCAACTCCGGCAGTCCGAGCGCGTTCCTCTCCCAGATGTCGACCATGTCGAACTACCAGCGCATCCAGCGCGGCATCTTCGAGGAGTACGAGGCGGCGCTGAAGGCGCTCAACCTCCGGAAGAAGGCCACCCAGGCCCGGCTCGACCAGCTCGGCCAGGCACGCGAGCAGCTCGCCGAGGACAAGGCGACTGTCGACGCCAAGCTCGCCGACGCCCAAGAGGCGTTGGAGAAGCTCGAGGCCGAGGAGCGCGACCAGATCCTCTCCCGCGGTGGACTGCGGGCGCCGTCCGATGTGCCCGTCTCGGGCCGCGCGGCCGCAGCCGTGCAGTTCGCGCTGTCCCAGGTCGGCGACGCCTACGTCTACGGCGCGGCCGGCCCCAGCGCCTGGGACTGCTCGGGTCTCACGATGGTGGCCTGGGCCCAGGCCGGCGTGAGCCTGCCGCACTCGTCGAGCGCGCAGTACGGCACCGGCACCCACGTGGCTGCGAGCGACCTTCAGCCGGGCGACCTGGTGTTCTACTACAGCCCGATCAGTCACGTCGGCATGTACATCGGCAACGGCCTCATCGCGCACGCGGCCAACCCGAGCGCCGGCGTCCGTGTCTCCGACCTCTACTCGATGCCGTACGTCGGCGCGGTGCGCCCGGGCTGACCCTGAGCGGGCCGATCGAGTCACCGTCCCGGCGTCCCCGCGGTTGGGTCGCCGTTCTCGTCGCGGCTCTGCTCGTCGGCGGTCTGGCGCTGTGGTGGGTCGAGCGGGACGACGCCTATCGAGCCGCTCCCGGTGGCCAGGTCGTCGGCGTCGTCGACGCAGGGGCGGCCTCCGCTCTCTTCGCCGATCTCACGACGGCCATCCGCGATCGCGACGAAGCCGCCGCGACGGCTCTCGCGACGCCCGAGGCAGCCGCACTGCTGCGGAGCGTCGTCGAGACGGCGCGGGCTGCTGACATCGGAGAGATCGACTTCCGCTACGTGGGCGACACCGGCGTGCAGAGTGACGGCGCCTGGGGGGCCCTCGCGAGCGTGACCTGGCGCTTCGACGGCGTCGACCGTCGAGCCTCGCGTGCTGAGGTGCCTTTCCGGCTCCGTGCCGTGGAGGGACGCGCGCAGATCGTCGGCATCGGTGGGTCGCAGGGACGTGTCCCGGTGTGGCTCTCCGGCGCGATGCACGTCCGGCGCGCTGACGGCGTGCTGGTGCTCGCCGCTACCCAGGACGCGGCCGATCGACTCACGGCGTTGGCGGGGCGGTCGCTGCGCACTGTCCGTCGTGTGCTGCCGGCGTGGCGCGGGGGCCTGGTGGTGGAGGCTCCGGCCTCAGCAGCCCACCTGGAGCGCGCGGTCGGTGCGGCCCTGGGGGACTACCAGCAGATCGCGGCGGTGACGGGATCTCCGGACGGAACCGTCGATCGCTCAGCGCCGTTCCATGTCTTCGTCAATCCCGAGCAGTTCGACTCGCTGGACGCGCTCGGACGACGGGTCGTCCTGGCGCACGAGGCGGCACATGTCGCGACCGGGGCGCCGGCCAGTCGCGCCCCCCTGTGGTTGGTCGAGGGCTTCGCCGACTACGTGGCGCTGCGCGATGAGCGTGCGCCGCTCGCGACGACGGCCGCGCAGATCGCCGCTCAGGTCCGTGAGAGCGGAGCGCCGCGAGGTCTGCCGAGTGCCGCTGAGTTCGACTCCACCGCCGCGCACCTCGGGGCGGTCTACGAGTCCGCGTGGCTGGCGTGCCGGGTGATCGCTGAATGGCGCTCGGAGGTCGCCTTGGTCCAGCTCTACCGTCGGGCCAGCCGTGGCGTCGGTCTGGGGCCCGCGCTCGCTCGCATCGGAGCGACGGAATCGGAACTCACCCGCCGGTGGCGAGGTGCGCTCGTCGCGCTTGCGCCGTGATGCCGAAATCGTCCCGATCTGGCCGGCGTGCTCACGGCGTGCAGTCAGCGGAGCCGGGCCTGGTCTTGCTGAGTTCGTCGCAGGTCTCATCGAACAACCCGAACACCTCGCCACCCAGGACCACGAGGATCACGACGATGACGGCGGCGATCCCGGCAGCGAGAAGTGCGTACTCGACGGCCGAAGCCCCACGCTCGATCCGAGCGTGGGGCTTCGGAAGGTGTGCATCAAACTGCATCACGGCATTATCCACCCGAGATGGAGAGTGCGGATCAGTCGCAGCTGGCGGTACCGGCAGAACCGTCGATCGCGTTGCAGGTGTCGGAGAACGCGTCCTTGATGGTGCCGCCGAGGGCAACGACGATGAGCACGATGACGGCGGCGATGCCGGCGACGAGCAGGCCGTACTCGACGGCGGACGCTCCGCGCTCCTCCATCTTGGCGAAGCGGGCGTTGAGCTGGATGCGCAGGTAGTCGATCATTTCTGTCTCCTGACAGTTCAGAGGTTGGGGGCCTGGAGTTCTTCACCTTGGTGTGAGGCGAAGAACCTCACGACCAGAACTCTGCCAGCGGCGAGGGCGTCGTGGATCGGGAAGGAGTGCGGTGTCGGGTAGTCATTTGTGACTATTCGTCGGGAGTGGGCGGCGGGCGGGCGCGTGACCCCCGCTCGTTCCTCGCGGGCTCCTCGACCACCGTGAGGCACCCGAGCACCTCAGCGGGGCGCCGCTTGGGTGCGCGTCAGCGCTCGTTCGGCTGGATGCTGGAGAGCAGCCCGATGCGCATCGCCGTGACCAGCGCCTGGGCGCGGTTCTGGGCGCCGAGCTTCTGGTAGATCTTGGCGATGTGCGACTTGGCGGTCGACTCGCTCAGGTACAGCTGCGCACCGATCTGCTGGGCGCCGAGTCCGTCGGCGAGCAGCAGGAGGACGTCGTGCTCCCGCTCCGTCAGAGCCGTGGACTCCCCGGAGGTGCGACGCATCATCGCCTGCGCCAGTCCGGCGCACACGAACGCCCGCGGCGAGACGGCGGCGTGGCGCGCCGCGCGCACGACGTCGGTGGACGGAGCGTCCTTGCCGACGAAGCCCGAGGCGCCGGCCTCCATCGCGGCGAAGATCTGGTCGTCGCCGCTGTGCATGGTCAGCACGATGACGCCGGTGGTGTTCGACGTCTTGCGGATGGTGCGCACGACGTCGAGCCCGGTGCCGTCGGGCAACTGCAGGTCGGTGATGACGACGTCGGGCGCGAGGGCTCCGAACCGGTCCAACCCGTCGCGAACCGAACCGGCGGTGCCGACGACCGTCATGTCGTCCTCGAGGTCGATGACGCTGCCGAGCCCCTCACGGATCAACTCATGGTCGTCGATGAGCAGGATGGAGAGCTGGCGTTCGCTGGGAGCAGCCGTCGCGTCGGTCATGGGGCCACTCTCGCAGGTGCGGGGGTGGGGGAGAAGGAGGCATCGGGGTGGACCAGCACCTCGACGCGGAGTCCACCGCTCGCGCTGGCACCGATCGTGAGGTCGGCGCCGGCGAGCCTGGCTCGCTCGCGCATGATGTTCATGCCGTGGGAGTCGCTCCGGGCCTGTTGCATGCCACGGCCGTCGTCGGTCACCACGATCCTCGCGCGCGGGGCGTGTACCTGGCAGGTCACCTCGATGGTGGTGCATTGGGCGTGCTTGATCGCGTTGTTCATCGCCTCCTGGGCGATCCGGAACAGTTCGGACTCCACCTCGGGACGCAGCCGCGACGAGTGCTCGTCCAGCGTCACCTGGATCGGGATCTGGGAGGACTCGCTCAGGTGTCTGGCCACATTGCTGATCGCCTCGCCCAGGCTCTGCGACTCGCCGATGCTCGTGCGCAGGGTCAGCACCGACTGGCGGACCTCCGCCACGATCTTGGTGATCCGCTGACGCACCATCGCCAGCTGCTTGGCCTGTTTCTCGTCCGCCGGTCGGGCCGCGAGCGCGTCGACGAGGTAGCCCAGCGAGGCGATGTCCTGAGCGATGCCGTCGTGCATCTCCCGCGCGAGCCGGGTGCGCACGTCGCTGGAGGCGGAGGCACGGAAGTCGGCGAACAGCAGGGCCGTCTCGAGCTTCACGCCGAGGCCGGCGAGATCGGTGATCAGGCGCAGGATGACCCGCTCCACCTCGGGCTGGGTGAAGTGGATCTCGGTGGAGTAGCGCCCTGCGACGACGACGGAACGGCCGACGGGGAAGCCGAAGGTGCGTTCGTAGACCAAGGGGGCGCGATGGTGCCACGCGTCCAGCGCGACGTCCTCGACCGTGGTGAACGCCGCGTCGACGTGTGTGGCTCGGGTGGCGAGGGGGAGCAGAGTCTCGCCCTGCACCGTGTAGGCGCCGACGGCGAGGTTCGGGAGCGAGTCGGTGACGCTGTCCAGCAGCTCGCCCGCGGTGACGGTGACGTCGAGACCGGTGTGCAGGTCGTCGGAGATGGTGAGGAGCTGGCGGAGCAGGTCCTGCGCGTGCCGGTACGGCGTGAGCTCGTCGGCCTGGGCAGGAAGGGTCACGTGCAGGAAATTGCCGATGAAGGCGAGTCCGAGGCCGACGGTGCTCCAAGTGAAGAGCGTGACCGTCGCGTCGGCGGTGATGTCGCCCTCGCGCCAGATCAGCACCGTCGGCACGGCCAGCGCCAACTGGGTGCTGAGGGCGACGACGGCGAGTCGCAGACCGTGGAGTACGGCGGCGCAGAACGGAGCGACAGCGAGGGATGCGCTGACGATCGGTGCCGCGCCCAGCGTCACCCCGGCCAGGATCCCGATCAATCCCGCCTCGAGGAGCGGCACCGCGGTGGCGAGTTCGCGTCGCTGCTCGGCCAGCGCTGCCGTACCCCACAGTCCGCCGACCGCGATCACTCCGAGCAGGGCGACCTGTTGGTGGTAGATCACCGCCGGGACGACGAGTGCGACGAGGGCGAAGAACCGCGCCCCGAGGGTGATCCGGTGGAGCTGATCGGTGGGCATGGAGTGGCGGGCTGTCTCAGCCCATGTTGTCCATGATCGAGAGGGCGGCCGGCCCCATCACGGCGATGAACAGGCACGGCAGGATGCAGAAGATCAGGGGCACGGTGATCTTCACGGGCACCTGCTGGGCCTTGGTCTCGGCGCGCTGCCGGCGCTTGACCCGCATCTCGCTGGACTGCACGCGCAATACCTGACCGACGGGGATGCCGAAGGAGTCGGCCTGCACCATGGCGCTGACGAAGCCGCGCACGTCCTCGACCGTGGTGCGCTCGGCCATCCCGCGCAGTGCCTCGGACCGGCTGGAGCCAATCTGCATCTCGCGCAGCATGCGGGAGAACTCCTCGGCGAGCGGCCCTTCGGTGTTGCGCGAGACCTGCTGGCAGGCGGCATCGAAGCCGAGCCCGCTCTCGACGCTGATCGTCAGCAGGTCGATGGCGTCGGGCAGCTCGCGCTGAAGGCGCTCGGAGCGGTTGTAGGCGGCCTGGTACAGGTAGAGGTCGGGCAGGAAGAAGCCCAGCACGAGACCGCCGACGGCGCCGAGCACCACCACGCCTGCGCTCAGCCCGAGCGTCAGGCTCAGGGCGAGCCCGATGACCAACATCGCGAAGGCGCCGATCACCTTGACCGAGACCACGCGGTCGGCCGACCAGTCGCGGGGATTGCCGGCGTAGTCGAGCTTCTGGCGGATGCGGTCGGCGGAGTCGGCGCCGCTCAGCCGACGTCCGATGGCGAGTGCGCGGGCCTGGAGAGGCTCCATCACCCGCTCGCCGAACGGTCGGTCGAGCTCCTTGGTGAGCTCCTCGGGTGCCGACGTCATCGCCTCGAGCACCGCGAGGGAGCGGTCGACGCCGCGGTCGCCGTCGGGGCGCAGGGCCTGAGCGACGATCACGACGGCGAAGACCAGCAGGATCGCGCCGAGCGCGAACATCAGCACCATGTCAGACCTCCACCTTCACGAGCTTGCTCATCCAGAAGATGCCGACGCCGAGCCACAGGGCTGCACCGCCCAGCATGATGATGCCGCGGACGTCGTTGAAGAGAGGAGCGACGTAGTCGCGCTGAGCCAACGTCAGATAGAGCAGGAACACAGGGGGGAGCCCGCCGAGCACGACCGCCGAGAGCTTCCCCTCAGCAGCGAGCGCACCGACCTGGCGGCGGATGTACTCCCGCTCCCGCATCGTTCCGGCGACGGTGTTGAGGAGCTCGGCCAGGTTGCCGCCGACCTGGCGCTGGATCTTGATCGCCATGACCACCCAGCGGAAGTCGCGGCTATCGAAGCGCTCGGCGACGCCTTCGAGCGCGTCCTCGAGCGAGACGCCGAGGCGGGTCTCGACCAGCACGCGCTTGAACTCCGACTTCACCGGGTCCGCGCCCTCGCGCACGATGGTGTCGACCGACTGCATCAGGGAGAGGCCGGCGGAGAGCGAGCCCGACATCAGCTGCAGGGTTTCGGGTAGCAGAGAGTCGAACTTCTTGCGCCGCCGCGAGGCGCGCATGCCGAGGTACACCCAGGGTGCGACCGCGCCGATCACCATGAAGACCAGACCGATGGCGATGTTGCCCCCGCCGAGCAGCAGGCCGATCAGCGTCGCGAGCACGAAGATCGCGCCGTGGAGCAGCAGCCACTCCGACGACTTCAGGTCGCTCCCGGCCGCCTCCAGGCGACGGGCTATCCGCTGGTCGAGCGACTGGTTGCGCTGCAGCATCTGCTGGACGGCGTCGGAGGCCTGGGTCAGGGTGGCCTGCGCGTCGAGTCGCGACTCCTCCACGGGCTCGCCGCTCGTTCGACGGGTGTAGACCGACACGCGGTCAGCCGCCGACATCGGCATCGGCTTCCCGGGTAGCAGCATCGCGAAGGCCGCCAGCAGACCCAACGCGAAGACGCCCACCCGGGGGAGGTGGAACCGGCGGGAGGCGGGGCCGGGGGGGGGGGGGGGGGGGGGGCCCGGGGGGAGGGGGCCGCCGCCCCCCGCCCCCCGGGTGCCGGGGACGCTGTTGACCGTGGTGGCGGCGGAGACGTCTCCGCCGCTGGTCGGGACGGTCACCTCGATCGACACCTGCCCGGCCACGACGTCGCTCGGCGCGTCGATGGTCACCGAGATCTGACGGGCCAGGAGGGCGGCCTCCGCCTCGAAGATGGCGGCGAGATCGCCACTGTCGGCGCTGATCACCGCTCCGTTGGGTCCGGCGATCTGCTTGAGCACCGCGCGCGCCTGGGCGTTCTGCTCGAGTGCGACGACGTCGACCAGGATGCCGGTGCTCTCGACGATGTCGGTCACGTCGGTCAGCGGCGTGCTGCTGGTGTCGGCGCCGTCGGAGAGCACGAGTACGAGACCCTGGCCACCCTGCTGCGAGGCCAGGTCGACGGCGGCGATCACACCGTCGTAGAGCAAGGTCTGCCGGCTCAGGCTCAGCCCCTCGACGACTGCGCTCGCAGCGGCACGGTCGGTGGTGGGCTCGAGGAGGGTCTGCACCGTGGAGTCGAAGCCGACGATGCCGATCGCCACGTCAGCGGGCACAGCGTCGATGAACTCGGTCGCGGCGGCCTTGGCGGCTTGGAAGCGCGTGCCGGCCATCGACTGGCTCGTGTCGATGGCGATCACCGTGGTGCGCTCCAGGACGGCGTCCCCGTCTGCGGCACGGGCCCCCGTCGCTGGGTAGGACTCGCCGTTGATGGTGGCCGTGATGTTCTCGAGATCGGGACCCACCGTCGTCGGTACGTCGACCGCGACGATCACCCCGTTCTCGGCACGCTCGACGTGGGAGATACGGCCGTCGAGGGCCGCCGCGCCGGTCGTCGTCGCCGCGACGAGTGCCGCGGCGACACCGCACGTGGCAAGGATTCTGCGGAACATGGTCACCGCCCGGCGTGGAAGATGAGGGGATCGACCTTGACGTTGGCGTCGGCCATCTTCTCCAGGAACTTCGGCCGGAGTCCGGTCGGGCTCAGACGGCCCAGCGAGCGGCCCTCGGCGTCGAACCCGGCGGATCCGTCCCAGACGAAGACGTCCTGGAGGGTGATCACGTCGCCCTCCATGCGCTCGACCTCGGTGATGTGGGTGATCCGGCGCGAGCCGTCCTTGAAGCGCGACTGGTGCACGATCAGGTCGACCGCGGAGGCCACCTGCTCGCGGATCGCGCGGATCGGCAGATCCATGCCCGCCATCAGCACCATCGTCTCCATCCGGGAGAGAGTGTCGCGGGGGCCGTTGGAGTGCAGCGTGCAGATGGAGCCGTCGTGACCGGTGTTCATCGCCTGGAGCATGTCGAGCGCCGAGGCGTCGCGGACCTCGCCGACGACGATCCGGTCGGGGCGCATACGCAGGCTGTTCTTCACCAGGTCGCGGATGGTGACCGCGCCCTTGCCCTCGATGTTCGCCGGCCGCGACTCCAACCGCACCACGTGGTCCTGCTTGAGCTGCAGCTCGGCGGCGTCCTCGATCGTGACGATGCGCTCGTCGTCGGGGATGAAGGAGGAGAGCACGTTCAACGTCGTGGTCTTCCCGGCGCCGGTACCGCCCGAGACGATCACGTTCAGGCGTCCGCGCACGCACGCCTCGAGGAAGTCCGCGGTCTGCTCGCTCAGGGAGCCGAAGCGAACCAGGTCGGCGACCGTCAGGGGGTCGGCGGCGAACTTGCGGATGGTCAGGGCCGAACCGTCGATCGACAACGGCGGGATGACCGCGTTGACACGGCTGCCATCAGGGAGACGGGCGTCCACCATCGGGCTCGACTCGTCGACGCGGCGTCCCAGACGGGAGACGATCTTGTCGATGATGCGGCGGAGGTGCGCCTCGTCGCTGAAGACGGCGTCGGCAGCCACCAGGCGTCCGGACTTCTCCAGCCAGATCGAGTCGTGGCCGTTGACCATGACCTCGGAGACGTCGGGGTCGCGCAGGTACGGCTCGATCGGGCCGTAGCCCAGGATGTCGTCGCTGATCTCCTGGGTGACCCGCGCACGGTCGCTGGTGCTCAGCGGACGGTCCTGTGCGCTCAGCACGTCGGCCAGGACGCCGCGGACCCGCTGGTCCAGCTCGTTCTGGTCCATCTCGACGTCGTAGAGGTGCGGCCCGAGCTGCTTGAGCAGCTCGACGTGCACGCTGCTCTTGAGCTCCTCGATGCGGTCCTGCTGAGCTCCGAGCCGGCTGCGTGGCTCGTGCTTGGCGCTGCGAGGGGGCGTGCTGGAGGCGGTGTTCGCGCTGGTTCCGGAGGCGGTCGCGCCGGTGCTCGAGCCGGTCGGGGAGCTGCCCTCGGTGCGAGCCTCACCGGCATGGCGGGGCACGGCGATATCGCTGCCCGGGCCCGGCGGGACGGCGTCCTGGTCGCGGGTGCTGTCGATATCGGGCACGTCGGACGTCGGTGCGTCACCTGCGGACCGTGCGGCTTCCGCGCGACGCGCTGCCTCGAGTCGATCGGACAGACTGCTCATCCTCAGGCTCCCTTCTTGCGTCCGAACAGGCGGCGCTTGTCGTCGACCGCGGGAGCGACGGACTGCTCGCGCGGGGTGAGTGAGACCGGGGGAGCAACCGGCTCACCGGCGATCCGCGATGCCAGCGCCATCATGGCCTGGCTGGACGGATGCTGGGACTGGGCGACGACGATCGGTGTACCGGCATTCGTGGACGCCGCGATGTCGATCGAGGTCGAGATCTCGACGGCGACCGGCATGCCCAGGATCGCCTCGACCTTGTCACTGCCGAGACCGACCGCGTCGTCGGCGCGATTGAGCACCAGGTGACGGCGCCCGGGAGCGATGTCGAGCATGTCGAGGGTCTCCAACGCGACCTTCACGTTCTTCAGGGTCGGGACGTCGAGGGTGGCCACCAGGACGCACTCGTCGGTCTCGTCGAGGGAGGTGAGCACCTGGTCCTCGAACGATGGAGCGGTGTCCACCACGACATAGTCGAAGCCCTCGCGCAGCGTGCGCAGGACCCGCTGCACCAGGGCCGGCGAGATGCGGTCGCGCACGTCGGGATGTGACGGCGCCGCGAGCACCATCAGCGAGTCCTGGTGTCGGGTCAGCAAACCCTCGAGCTGGGTCAGGTCGAGGGTGTCCTCGGACCCCACCGCCTGCTCGATGGAGTGCGTCGGGAACAACTGCATCGTGATGGCGACGTCGCCGAAGGAGAGGTCGAGGTCGACGACGCACACCTTGCGCGCTCCACGTTCGGCGAGTGCCAACGCGAGATTGACCGCCACGGTCGTCTTGCCGACCCCACCCTTGGGGGAGAAGACCGTCACCACGCGCCCCAGGTGTCGAGCTCCGCTGGGGCCGCGCAACGCCGTGAAGAGCTGGTGTGCCTGCCGGACGGCGTCCGCCAGCGCCGCGGGGTCGTCGGCGGGGACGACGTCGCGTGCACCCGCCTTGATGGCGCGGGTGAGGAGACCGGTGTCGACCGACTCGACCGCGAGAACGGCGCTCACCGTGGGGCGGGTGGTGCGCAGGGCCTCGCACGCCTCCACCGCGACGTCGAGCGGCACGGTGGGGCCGAAGACCACGACGTACTCGTCGTGGTGCTGGTCGAGCCACGCGAGCATGCGCCCGGTGTCGGGCACCCCGTGGGCACCCGGTGGCATCGCCTTCAGCAGCGACTCCACCGCGGTGGCATCGGGTTCAACGACGACGGGCATCAGGTACTCGCTGACTCATGTCGGTAGCGCGGAGCAACAGTCTCGGTTCAGTTGCCGGAGAACAGGTTCTCGGCGGTGATGGGGTCGCCGATCCTCAGGTCGCTGTCGGCCGGAAGCAGGACCAGGCTGATCTTGCCGAGGGTCTGCGCCAGGTCGATGCGCGCGGCGTCCTTCGGCTTCAGGGCGAGGACGTACTGGCTCAGCGGGGCGCCGTCGGTGGTCGTGCCGGTGGTGGTGGTGCCGTCGGGGTTGGTCACCTGGCCGAGCGTCACCGTACCGGTCGCGAGGATGCTGACGTTGCCCAGCAGGAGACGGGTCTCGGCCTGCGCAGCCGGCGGGAAGGTGCCGGTGATGAGCATCCCGACCCTGGTGCCGGGGCGGGTGAACCCGCTGATGCGCGAGGAGTCGTCCAGCACGATGGCCTTGCCGACCATGCCGTCCGGAAGCGGCAGCGTCGCGGCGGCCTCGATGTCGCCCACGCCGCCGAACTTCTGGGTGACCAACTGCTCGCCGGGGTAGAGCGTGGTCAGCGCGACCTGGTCGACGAAGACCGCGCCGTCGTTGGTCGATCCCTCGAGGAGCTCGTTCTGAGGCACGTCGCGGGAGAGGATCTTGCCGCTGTTGAAGGCGTCGGAGGCCGACTCGCCCGGATTGATCTGCTGGGTGGCGACGAGCACCTTGACGGACTGGTACTTCTCGGCGGCGCGGTCCTCCGCATCTTGCGCGTAGAGGAACACCAGAGTCGCCCCGAGCGCTGCGACGACCACTGCCACGACCAACAGAATCCTGCGACGATCCACTGTCATCCTCCCGTTCGAGCCCACGCGACGCGCGAGCACTACGCCCTCCCGGGCCAACTCTAGGGGCCCACGCGAGCGCAGTGAGGCTATCGGTAGAAATGCGTCCTACTGGAGAGTTCTGCGGCATCGCACCGCAGACGCGGGTTCAGAGGTAGAGCGCGGTGATCTCGTCGCGGAAGTCGCGCAGCACCACGTTGCGCTTCAACTTCAGGCTCGGCGTGAGGTGGCCGTCCTCTTCGGTCCAGTCCCGGGGGAGTACCTCGAACCGACGGATCGCCTCGGCGCGTGAGACCGCCGAGTTCGCCTCGTCGACGGCCTCCTGCAGGACGGCGAGCAGGTCGGGGTCGCGCACGAGGTCGGCGATGCCGCCCTTCTTCCCGCGGCCCTCGCGCCACGCGTCGAAGGCGTCCTCGTCGAGGGTCAGCAGAGCGGCGATGAACGGTCGGCGGTCGCCCACGACGAGTGCCTGGCTGACGAGCGGGTGCGCACGCAGGCGATCCTCGAGCGCCGCCGGCGCCACGTTCTTGCCCCCCGCCGTCACCAGGATCTCCTTCTTGCGACCGGTGATGCGCACGAAGCCCTCGTCGTCGATCTCGCCGACGTCCCCGGTGTGCAGCCACCCGGCGGTCAGCGCCTCGGCCGTGGCCTCCGGGTCGTTCCAGTAGCTGCTGAACACCTGACCGCCGCGCACGAGCAGCTCGCCGTCGTCGGCGATGCGCACGGCGGTGCCGGGGAGGGGGCGCCCGACGGTGCCGACCTTCTGGGCCTCGGGCAGGTTCACCGTGAGGGCCCCGGTGGTCTCGGTCAGCCCGTAGCCCTCCAGCACGGTGACACCGATGCCGCGATAGAAGTGACCGAGTCGTTCACCGAGCGGTGCACCACCGGAGATGGCGTAGGTGCAGCGGCCGCCGAGCACCTCGCGCAGGCGCGTGTAGACGAGTCGGTCGAACACCGCGTGCTGGGCGCGCAACGCCACCCCGGGGCGACCGCGCTTGGATCCGGGCTCGCTGGCTCTCGAGTAGGAGATCGCGGTCTCGGCGGCCCGCTCGAAGAGGCGGCCACGGCCGTCGGCCGTGGCCCGCTGCGAGGCGGTGTTGAAGAGCTTCTCGAACACGCGGGGGACCGCCAGCACGAAGGTGGGCTGGAAGGACTCCAGGGTCGTGGTCAGCGTCCGGATGTCGGAACTGTGCCCCAGCCGGACCCGCGCCTTGATGCTCCCGATCTGGATGATCCGGGCGAACACGTGGGCGAGCGGCAGGAACAGCAGGGTCGCGGGCTCCTCCCCGCCGTCGGCCGATCCGGCCACGCGCCCGACGCCGTCGGGCGGAGTGCCGAAGAGCGCGGCGAGCTCGGGGACCGCGACGCCGAGCTCGACCATGAAGTTGCCGTGCGTCAGCACACAGCCCTTCGGGCGTCCGGTGGTGCCTGAGGTGTAGATGATCGTGGCCGGCGACTCCGGCGTGGCCCGACGACGTCGCTCCTCGACCTGGTCCGCCGTCACCGGGTGCCCGGCGCTCTCGCTGCCGCCTCTCGAACCGAGTGCGACGAGGTCGTCGACGGCGCCGTCGTCGATGCACCACAGATGCTCCAAGGCGGGCTGGTCGTCGCGGTGCTCCTCGATCCGCGAGCGGTGCAGGTCGTGCTCGACCACGGCCGCCTTGGCGCCGGAGTCACGCAGGATCCACGCGATCTGGTCGGCGGAGGAGGTCTCGTAGACCGGCACGGTGACCGCGCCGGCGAACCAGATGGCGTAGTCCAGGAGCGTCCACTCGTACCGGGTGCTCGAGATGAGCCCGACGCGGTCGCCGGGCTCGATGCCGGCCGCCATCAGTCCGCCGGCGACCGCGACGACCTGCTCGTGGAACTGCGCTGCGGTGACGTCGAGCCACGCCCCGTCCTCGCGTCGCGCGAGCACGACCGCGTCCGGCGCCTGCCGGGCGTTGCGGACGACGTCGTCGGTGAGGTTGCCGCTCCCGGTGATCGAGCTGATCGACGTCGTCAACGGGGTGGAGTACTCGCGCACCGCGTTCTCCTCACTCATCAGCCGTGCGCGCCACCCCGCGCACTGGGTCCAGGTCGGACTCGCCACCGGGTCGCTCCCCGATGCCGGCCGGGTCGTCCTCGGGTGGAGGCCGCCGGTGCGATCGCCCGGTCGCACCGGCGTGGGCACGCTACCGCCGTCGGGAGGGATCCAGACGATCCGGTAGCCTCCCCCTGCCCGGACGGCCTCGGCCGAGACGCGGGTTCCCTGAGGTGTCGAGCTCGACTGGAGGCGCACGGTGGCAGAGCAGACGACGTCCTCGTTGGTCGTTGCGGCCGCGCCCGCCGACGTCATGGCCGTGATCGCCGACTTCGCCTCCTACCCGGTGTGGGCCAAGGGCGTGAAGGTCGCGCGCGTCACGTCGTCCTTCGGTGCCGAGCACGGCGAGCGTGCCCGCGAGGTCTACTTCGAGCTGGACGTCTCGCCGGTCCGTGATGAGTACACGTTGGCCTACGTCTGGGACGGCGACGCCCAGGTCACCTGGACGCTCGTCGAGGGGAAGCTGCTGCGCGCGCTCGACGGCGCCTACGTGCTGCGCGACCTCGGCGACGGTTCGACCGAGGTCACCTACCGGCTCGCGCTCGACGTCGCTATCCCGATGATCGGGATGATCAAGCGCAAGGGCGAGAAGATCCTCATCGACACCGCGCTCAAGGGGCTCAAGCAGCGCGTCGAGTCGCTGGGCTGATCGCCGGCAGGCAGGTCGGCGTGCGCATCGTTCTGTTCACCGGCAAGGGGGGCGTGGGCAAGTCCACCGTCGCGGCCGGCACGGCGGCGCTCTCGGCGGCCGCGGGTCATCGCACGCTGGTCCTCTCCACCGATGCCGCGCACTCGCTCGGCGACGCCTTCGGCTCCCCGGTCGGCTCCGAGCCGACGCAGGTCGCCTCAGGGCTGTTCGTCCAGCAGGTCGATGCCCAACTGCGCTTCGAGCAGTCCTGGGCCGACATCCAGCGCTACCTCCTCTCGGTGCTGGAGGTGGCCGGTCTCGACCCCGTCGCTGCCGAGGAGCTCACCGTCATCCCGGGGGCCGAGGAGGTTCTCGCGCTTCTCGAGCTGCGACTCCAGGTCCTCTCCGGGGAGTGGGACGTGATCATCGTCGACTGCGCGCCGACGGCGGAGACGCTGCGACTGCTCGCGCTCCCGGAGGCGCTGGGGTGGTACATGCAGCGGGTCTTCCCGACCCAGCAGCGCGTGATGAAGGCGCTGCGGCCGGTGCTCACCCGCGCTGCGGGGGTACCGATGCCGGGTGGCACCGTCTTCGACGCGATAGAACGTCTGCACGGTGAGCTGGACGAGGTGCACGCGATGCTCACCGGACCCGAGGCCAGCGTGCGGATCGTGATGACGCCCGAGACCGTGGTGCTGGCCGAGGCCCGCCGCAGCTACACCAGCCTCTCCCTCTTCGGATACCGCGTCGACGGCGTGGTGGCGAACCGCATCTTCCCGGCGGGGGGTTCCGACGACTGGCGTGCCGGTTGGGTGGCCGCACAGGACACCGTGCTGGCCCAGGTCGACCAGTCGTTCGCCGGACTGCCGATCTGGCGGTCGGTGTATCGGGACCAGGAGCCGGTCGGCGTCGACTCCCTGGCCACGCTGGCCCGCGCTGTCTACGGCGACGACGACCCGCTCGCGACGCCGTCCGGAGCCGGCCCGTTCCGGGTGGATCGCACGGGGGACGGTGCCGTCCTGCATCTCGCGCTCCCGTTCGTGTCCCGCACCGAGGTCGGTTTGGCGCGCAACGGTGACGAGCTCGTCGTCACCGTAGGCTCCTACCGTCGTCTGCTGACGCTGCCGGCCGGGCTCGCTCGGCTCCGCGTCGCCGGTGCCCGGGTCGAGGAGGGTGAGCTCAAGGTCCGGTTCCGTGACCCCGACGACCAGAGTCCGATCGAGACCACGAGGACAGGAGGAGCGCCGTGACGGACTTCGATCCGCCGCCCGACGGCGCGGACCAGCCGGGCGAGCCGATCGGCAGCGTGGGCGAAGAGGCAGCGAAGCTCTTCGGCGCCCTGGCCGACTGGTCGCGGCAACAGGGCAACGACCTCGGCGCAGGCGTGGCTCAGGGGCTGGGCGGGCTCGCCGGTCATGCCGCGACGTCCGCCCGCGAGATCAACGACCACGTGGCCACCGGCTCGGAGGAGTGCCTGTACTGCCCGGTCTGCCGCACCGTGCATCTCGTGCGTCAGACCACGCCGGAGGTACGGGCACACCTGACGTCCGCGGCGACGTCTTTCCTGCAGGCGGTCGTCGGCGTCCTCGCGACCCTGCCCCCGCCGCCCGGTGAGGGCGCTCGGCCTTCGGGGGTGGAGCGGATCGACCTCGAGGACGACGACTGGCCGACCACGGAGCCGCCGGGAGACCGGCCCTGATGAGCCTGACCTGCGGGATCGACGTGGGCGGCACCAAGATCGCGGGCGCCGTCGTCGACACGGCCGGGCAGATCCTGGTCGAGCGGCGGGTGGAGTCCCCTGCCGACGACGCCGAGGCCGTCGAGGAGGCGATCGCGGGACTGGTTCACGAGCTTCGCGCCCAGCACGACGTGACGGCGGTCGGCATCGGCGCGGCGGGCTACGTCGACGCGGCCCGTTCGGTGGTGATGTTCGCGCCCAACATCGCCTGGCGCGATGAGGATCTGCGGGGCGAGGTCGAGCGACGTCTCGATCTGCCCGTCGTCGTCGAGAACGACGCGAACGCCGCGGCGTGGGGCGAGTTCGCGTTCGGAGCGGGAGCTGACGTCGAGGACATGCTGATGGTCACCATCGGCACCGGCGTCGGTGGCGGCATCATCGCCGGCGGGGCGCTGTTCCGTGGCGGCTTCGGCGCGGCGGCCGAGATCGGCCACCTCCGCGTCGTTCCCGACGGTCGCCCGTGCCCGTGCGGGAACGACGGCTGTCTCGAGCAGTACGCCAGCGGATCGGCTCTCGTCGCGCGTACCCGTGAACTCGCAGAAGATCCCGCGGCGCGCGACCTGCGGGCCCGTGCCGGCGGTGACGTCGCCGCGATCGATGGTCCGATGGTGACGGCCGCGGCAGCCGACGGCGATGCCTTCGCGCTGGCCCGTGTCGCCGAGCTCGCGACCTGGCTCGGCGAGGGCATCGCCTCGCTCGTCGCCGTCCTCGACCCGGCGGTGATCGTGCTGGGCGGAGGTGTCGCCGAGACCGGTGCGCTGGTGCTCGATCCGGTGCGCAGCGCGTTCGAGGGAGCGCTCACCGGCCGCGGGCACCGACCGACCGCCGCTGTGCGGACGGCCGTCCTGGGGAATCGGGCCGGCGTGATCGGCGCGGCCGACCTCGCGAGGCGCTGAGGCCGGCATGGGCACCGCTGTCCCAGGTGGATTCGACGACGGCGGCGTGCTCGTCGGCGTCGACATCGGCGGCACCAAGGTGCTCGCGGGCGAGGTCGTCGAGGGCCGCGTCGTCCGGACGGCGACGCACCACACCCCCGGACGCCGCGTCGCGGTGAGTCTGGTCGAGGACGCGCTGACGGCGGCGGTCGAGGAGGTGGCAGGCGGACGTCGGGTGCGTGCGGTGGGTCTCGCTGCGGCGGGGTTCGTCGATGCGGCCGCCGAGCACGTCGTCTTCGCGCCACACCTGCCGTGGACCGGTGATCCGGTCCGTGCGCGTCTCGCCGATCGCTGGAAGGTCCCGGTCGCGCTGGACAACGACGCCACGTGCGCTGCCGTCGCCGAAGCCGAGCTCGGTGCCGCACGAGGCGTGACATCGGCGGTGGTCATCACCCTCGGCACGGGGATCGGCGGGGGCCTGGTGCTCGACGGACGGGTCTGGCGCGGCGCGGGTGGCATGGCGGGGGAGTTCGGCCATCAGCAGGTGGTGCCCGACGGTCGTGCCTGCGAGTGCGGGCAGAGCGGATGCTGGGAGCAGTACTGCTCGGGCAGTGCCCTGGTGCGGTTCGCCCGCAAGCGGGTGGGGGTGGAGCCGACGCGCCTCACGGAGTTGTGCGGAGGTCAGCCCGACCAGCTGACCGGGCCGATGGTCACGATGGCCGCGGAGGAGGGCGATCTGGTGGCTCGGCAGGCGTTCGGCGCGATCGGCGAGTGGCCCGGGATCGGCATCGCGGGGCTGGTCGCAGCATCCGATCCTGCCCTCGTCGTGGTCGGTGGCGGAGTGTCGGCGGCCGGCGACCGCCTCCTCGCCCCCGCGCGGGCGACGCTGGCGGAGCGGCTCGTGGGCGGCCGGCACCGCACACCACCACCCGTCGTTCCGGCCGCGTTGGGTCCTTCGGCGGGCCTCATCGGCGCGGCGGTCCTGGCCGATCGGAGCACGTCGCCCTCGCGTTGACGAACCCGCTAGATCCGCGCTCCGTCGTCGAACGGGTCCCGCGGCTCACGCGGCATCTGGGAGATCAGGTACAGGAACCCGCCGACGAAGCCCGCGACGAGGGCGTAGGCGAGCAGGGTCGGGATCTCGATCGACAGCACCAGGCAGATCAGCAGGATCGCAGGAGACCCGAAGATGCCGGCCCAGGCGGCCAGCCGGTCCGGTGTCGTGGCGGGCACCGGCGGCGGAGGTGGCGGAACGAAGCGGTCGCTGGACCAGTCGTCGTCGGGGAAGGCGTCGTCCCACGACGGACCAGCCGAACCCGACGTGGGCTCGGGCTCGGCGACGAGCGCGCTGCCGGCGCCCGGGTCGCGCTCGGTGGCGGGCGTGTCACGCGCGTCGGCGGCGCCCGCCTCGTCGTCGCGGTCGGGTTCCAGCTCGGCTCGGTCGCCGAAGTTCTCGACGATGTCGCGCCAGGCTCGGTCCTCCGACGCTCCCGGATCGCCGGGATGGCTGCGCTCGGTCACCCCGACAGCCTACGAGGTTCGACCACGCGGAGACCGTTCACCGCTGGACGATCACGCCGATGCGCCCACGCGTCCGACGAAGTCCGCCGAGGCCTCGAAGATCGTCGGCGCGTCGTGGTCGAGAGTGGCGACGTGGTAGCTGCGCGGCAGCTCGATCCTCGTCACGTCGTCGGAGGACACGCCACCGAGCACGATCGGCTCGGTGCGCTCGTCGACGACATGGTCCTGAGGTGAGCGGAAGTAGAGCAGTGGGGCGGTCACCCGCGGCAGATCGGCCACGAGCATCGGCCAGGTGGAGATGAACGAGTGGATCGCCTTGAGCGGGGTTCGGGAGTAGCCGCCCTCGCTCGCCCCGGGCAGCGCGATGTCGTCGGCGATGCCGGGGAACGAGGGCACCAAGTGCTTGAGGACGGGCAGCAGTTTGATGTCGAGACGGCCGCTGGCCAGGGCCGGGTCCACGACCATCAGGCCGGACACTCGATCGGGGTGGTCCTCGGCCAGTCGCAGGGTCAGCGCGCCGCCCATCGACAGGCCGCCGACCACGACGGCGTCGTGGTCGAGGCAGAGTTGGTCGAAGGCGCGCGAGACCTCGCCGTACCAGTCGTCCCACCGCCGGGTGTTGAGGTCCTTCCAGGTGGTCCCGTGGCCGGGCAGACGGGGCACCGCGACGCCGTAGCCGCGTTCCCCGAGGTACTCGCCCCACGGGCGCGTCGAGGCCGGCGACCCGGTGAACCCGTGGCTGAGCAGTACGCCGATCCGGCGACCGCCGGTGAGCTCGGGTCGTGCGGGAATCAGCATCGGGTCGAGGCAGGGCTGGCTCGTCACGCTCGTGATTGTGCCGCACCTCATCGACGGTCGCGTCGACCACTACCCTGTGTCGTCGGGCCTCGACGGCGTCGCCCGCGGATGTGGCAGATGGCCCAGGGAAGGGGTTCTGGAAGTGTTCTACTGGTTCCTCAAGTGGATCGCGCTCGGCCCGCTGCTGCGGGTCATCTTCCGCCCGGTGAGCGAAGGCCTGGAGAACGTGCCGGGTGAGGGGCCGGCGATCCTGGCCAGCAACCACCTCTCCTACGCCGACTGGCTGTTCATGCCGTTGACGCTCTCGCGTCGGGTCACCTTCGTCGCCAAGGCCGAGTACTTCACGACGCCGGGCATCAAGGGCTGGTTCCAGAAGCAGTTCTTCTCCGGTTCCGGCCAGGTGCCGATCGACCGCTCGGGTGCGGACGCCGCTGCCGGTGCGTTGCTCTCGGCGAAGCGGGTGCTCGGCGAGGGTGGCCTGTTCGGGATCTATCCCGAAGGCACCCGGTCCCACGACGGCCGCCTCTACCGCGGCAAGACCGGCGTCGCACGACTCGCTCTCGAGACCGGGGTCCCGGTGATCCCGACGGCGGTGGTCGGCACCGACGTCGTCGCGCCGCCCGGCAAGACCTTCGGTCGCCTGACCCGCCCCGTCGTCCGGTTCGGGACGCCGCTGGACTTCTCCCGCTACGAGGGGATGGAGAACGACCGCTACATCCTGCGGTCGGTCACCGACGAGATCATGTACGAGATCATGCGGCTCTCGGGCCAGGAGTACGTCGACAAGTACGCCCCCGCCGCCAAGGCCGAAACGAAGAAGGCCGAGGCGGCCGCGAAGGTCGAGTCGGCGGGCGAGCAGAAGCAGGTCGGCTGACCCTCGGTAAGAGCCGACGGGTCAGCGCTGGTCGCCGCGTGCCGGGTGTGGCACGCCACCGGAGGGCGAGGCGTCCACCAGGTCGTGTTGCACCCCCCAGTCGCGCCGCAGCCTCTCCATCTGCTTGGCCTGGAAGCGCTGCCCCAGGCGGGTGCGGAGGGCGAGCATCGGGGGGAGCCGGTCGAGGAGGGCGTTGACGGCGCCGAGAACTGCTCCGAGGCCGCGGATCACCGTGGTGAGCCGTGTGCGCGGGATCTGCAGGTCGTCGGCGATCTCGTCGCCGAGAAAGAGGCGCTCCATCGCGTGCACCGCCGGAAGGGAGAGGCGCTGCGCCGGCCCGGGCAGCAGCAGGTCCACCTCGGGAACCAGGAACTCACGGTTGATGCTGGCGACCAGCGAGCGGCAGTAGTCGTCGACCACGGGACGGGTCATCAGGTACAGAGCCTCGAGCCGTTCCTGATCCGCCGCGTCGCGCGGCAGGAGGCGGTCGTCGATGCCGAGAAGATGGCCGAGGTAACGCCAGCGCGCGTAGCTCGCGGCACGTTCGTGGGGCAGATGCGGGGCGCCGATCATGGCCATGCTGCGCATCGGGATGAGCGCGAACTCGATGAGGGTGTAGGCCAGGTAGGACTGGCAGATCGGTACGCCCCACGCCGTGACGTCCCACGCTGGTCGGCGCAGCAGATCGGCGCGGACGAGGGCATGGATGACGCGTACTCGAACCGTGAGCTCGAAGCCCTCGCTGAAGCGCTCGAGACCGCCCGGGGCGTTGACCGCGACCAGCCAGGAGCCGACCTCCACGGTGCGTGCTCCTGCGTTCTCGACATAGCGACCGGTCATCTCCAGAGGACGCGAGGCGGCGGAGTTGGCATAGCCGCTGAGCAGGGACGCCGCACCCAGCACGATGCCGGCCTGCCGGGTGTACCGCGGCACGTGGCGGCTGCCGTGGTCGATCCGAGCGGTGTCGACCCATGCCGGTCGAGCGTCGAGGTGCTCGAACAGTGCGCGCAATGAGAGCGGTGCATCGGGGACGGCCTCGATGCCTTGGCGGCACGCCGTGCGCAGCATCCGCATCGCCCGCCCGTGGCCGAGGTCGGCGAAGTCGGCCACGAAGGCGTCGGCCAGCGGATCGCCGTCCCACATCGCGTCGAAGTAGGTGTCGGCCGCCGCGCCGAAACGACGGCGCGCCTCGTCACGGCGTCGTAGCGACGTCGGCACCTGGCGGGAGTCGTCCCGCGCCTCGAAGACCTCAGCGACCATGACGTCAGACTAAGATGAGGAATCCTCATCTTCTATTCACTTTTTCGGGAGTACGGACATGGCCTATCGGACACGGGTCCGTCCGGTGCAGGACCGAGCCGTACAGATGCGACGCTCACTTCTCGACGCGGCCGTCGCGATCCTGGAGGCCGAGGGCTACGACCGACTCACCACGACCGCGATCAGCCGACGTGCCCACGTCAGCAGCGGAACGTTCTACCGCTACTTCAACGACAAGGCCGAGATCATGGAGGTGCTGCGCGACGAGGCCGTCGCGGCGATCTCCGACGATCTGATGGTGGGTGTCGTCGCAGCTCTCGACCTCGACGTCGAACCCGCACTCGAACGCGTCGTGGAGACTCTGATCGACGGGTTCGAGGCCCACCGCGCGGTGATCCTCGCGATCATCAACCAGATGCCGGCCGGCAACAACGCCAACATCCTCCCCGAGGTCGAGGCGCAACTGCGTCAACTCGCCTCCCTGCTCCCACGTCGGCACCTGCCGGACCTCGACGAGGACGGCCTCGACGCGGTCGTGTTCATGACGATGGGCGTGCTCGTCTCGACGTGCCTGCGGATCGCCCTGCAGCGTCCGGCTCACGTCGAGCGAGAGCGCTTGGTGGCGATCGCCGTCGGCATGCTCGCGGGTGGCATGGTGGCCGCCCGCGCCTGACGCCGGCGCTCCCGACCCGGACCCTGCGATCGGGGATCAGCAGGAGACGACGCGCACCACGCCCCGCGTCAGTCGCACCCGGAAGTCGAGCACCTGGCCGCCGTTCTCGATCCGCCATGCCGAGGGAGGCAGGGGTTTGCCGTCCACCCGGACGCCGCAGACGTCGATCGGGCGGCGCAGCGTCGCGAGCGAGACCTGCGCGGTGTAGGTGCGCGCCCGCCGTCCGGCGATCTCCAGTCTCCAGCCGGCACCGTCCTCCACCGAGGTGAGGCGTTCCCCCCTGCCGAATCGGGTGACGCTGCGGCCGCGAGGGAAGGCGAGCAGCTGCATGCGGTCGGCTCGCTCGCGCGCGCTCACGACGTCGCCGGCGCGACCGAAGTCGGTGAGGGTGTCGACGTCGGGGTCGAGCATCGCGAGCACGGCGCCGGCGCGCACGAGCAACGGCAGCTGGTCGCGGGGAGCGGGCACGGTGACCCGCCGGAGACGCGCGTCGCTGCCCCGCAGCAGCCGTGCGGCGCCGAGGTCGAGGTCGCGGGTGGCGTCGCGGTAGCGCGTGGAACTGCCGAGATCGACCCACGTGCCACCGGGCAGGGCGAGCTCGCGTCGGGTGGCACCGGGGCTCAGGACCGGAGCGACGAGCATGTCGGGCCCGAACATGAAGACGTCGTCCTGATCGCTGGCGGCGGACGTCGGGTGGGTGAGCACGAGGTGGCGCATGATCGGCAACCCGGTTCGCAGGTAGGTGCGGTGCGCCTCCAGCAGGTAGGGCGCGAGCTGGGTACGCAGGGCGCCGTATCTCCGCCAGGTGGTGAGGTGTGGCTCCTCCCAGACCAGCGGGCGGTCCTTGTCGGGCACCTCGACGCCGTCGTTCTTCGCCCGCATCACGCCGCTGAAGGCTCCGAGCTGGATCCAGCGGTCGAGCAGCTCGTCACCGAGAGAGACCGTGCCGAGGGCGAAGAACCCACCGATGTCGGAACCCCAGACACCGATACCGCTGAGACCCGAGCTCAGCCCGGCCGTCACGACCGAGCGCAGGCCGTCGAAGCCCCAGATGCTGGTGGGATCGCCGCCCCACACGACCGGTGAGCACCGCACGGACCCCGTCCAACCGGACCGCACGAACCGGACGATCGGACGGTCGACGTCGGCGACCATGCGCTGGGTCTGGCAGTGGTAGTCCCGCGCGTAGGCGTTGTGCAGCTCGCTGCCGGTGCGACCGCGCTCGTCGACGGCGACCGGCGGGGTGTACTCGCCGAAGTCCTCCATCCACCCGTCGTGACCGTGCGCCACCATCCGGTCGACGATCCGCCCGTAGTGCTGGTCGATCTTCGGGGAGGTGAAGTCGAACTGGGTCAGCGGCCGCACGGTGAACTGGGCTCCGCCGACATAGGCCGGGTAGACGAACGGGACGCCGCCGACCGTCTTCTGCACAGCACCGTCGGCGAGCGCTGGCTCGAACACCTCGCGGTACTCGGTGCACAGCAGCGGATTGATGTAGGTCAGGATCGCCAGGCCGCGCCGATGCATCCAGGCGGAGCGGGCCGTCTCCTTCGCGCCCAGGCCGCGGTCGGCACCGCAGGGCAGGTAGCGCATGTGGGTTTCCGCGACCGAGACGGGGGCACGACCCCGCTGCATGGCGAGGATCGCGCCGCGCTCCTCGCGCGGCTCGACGTAGTCGGCCTGCCCGGTCTGCACCCACGGCCCGAACATCCAGGGGGCGCCGACGTCGGGTTGACGGCCGACGGCCGCGCTGAAGCGACGCAGAGCGTCAGCAGGTCGAGGACCGCCGAAGACCTGCCACCGGGCGTCGTCGGACTCCACCACCGTGCGCCAGCGGCTCCCGCCCGAGGCGTTGAAGTCGAAGGTGCTGGTGTGGTCGTTGCGCACGAGCACCCCGTAGCCACGGCTGGAGAGGACCCACGGGATCGGGAAGTAGGTGGAGTCGCGTCGGGTGCCGAATCCCCACAGCGGCACGGTGGGCGCCACCACCAGCTGCTCGGTCCGGTACGGCCCGTCCTCGACGTAGTTGCGCACGCGCGTGCCGCGCCGCTCCACGTGGTCGTTGCGTTCGCCGGTGCCGTAGAAGCGCTCGCCGGGCGCCATGGGCCAGTCGAGTCCGATCGAGAGCACCGGACGGAGCGACCCGACGACCTGGGTCCTCAGCGTGAGCGACTCCTGGGCCCCACGTGCCAGCGTGAGCCGCACCGTCGCGAGGGGGTCGGACGTCGTCAACGTCGCGACGAGCGATCCGCCGGTACGCCGGACGTCGCGGACGCCGGTGACCAGTGCGCCGCCGAGGGCCGTGGTGATCCGGACGCGCCCGTCGCGAAGCACCGGTCGGCCGGCGTCGGTCACGTTCAAGGCGCCGCTCGGGGCCACCGCGACGTCGAGGCGGCCGGCGTCGAAGAGCGCCTCGTTCGCGGCCGAGGGTGCACCCGACTCCGCCGAGGCGGGCCCGGCCAGTGGCGGCTGCGCGAGCAGACTCGTCACGAGGCCGAGGGAGAGCGCGGCCAGGGCCGCGGGAACGAGGCGGGGGAGCAGCGTCACACCCGATGAACGACGCCGTCTGCCGCACGTTATGTGCCCGAGACGTCTCGGTGCGTCCGGGCAGTGCCAGACTCGGGCGGGTGAGCGCGCTCCTCGACATCGCCGATGAGCTCTACGCGGTCCCGATCACCGAGTTCACCGCCGACCGCGACGCTCGTGCGAGGGCGGCCAAGGCCACGGACAACGAGCTCGCCGCGGCGGTGAAGTCACTGCGCAAGCCGTCGACGGCGGCATGGGTGATCAACCTGCTCACGCGCCGCGACCCCGACGGCGTGCGCGAGCTGCTCGCCGTCGGCGAGGCGCTGCGGGCCGCTCAGTCGGCCATGTCCGCTGAGGAGCTGCGGGCCCTGACCCGCCAGAGGCGTCAGCTGACCGCGGCGATCACCCAGCAGGCCAGGTCGTTGGCGCGTGAGGAGGGCGTGCGGACGACCGAGGCCGTGGCGGACCAGGTCGAGGGCACGCTGACCGCCGCGATGCTCTCCCGCGGCTGCGCCGAGGCAGTTCGCAGCGGACTGCTCGTCTCCACGTTCGCCACGACGGGTCTGGACGAGGTCGATGTCCGGGCTCACGTGGCGCTCGCCGAGGCGCTCGGGCATGCGGCCACGCCGCGGGACCCTGTCGGCCACGAGCCGCCACCGCGCCCCGAGCTGCATCTGGTGCCCGACCCCGACGCCGACGCGAAGGCCCGCGCCGCGGCGGAGGAGGACCTGGTCGAGGCCCGGCGGGCACTGACCGACGCGGAGTCCGAGCGTGACCAGGTCCGGGTCACCGTCGAGGACCTCAAGGCCCGTCAGCTCCAGGTGGAGTCGGAGATCGACGAGCTGCGTCGTCGCATCGCGGACCTGGAGTCGGTCTACGACGACGTCGACGACGATCTCGGCGACGCCGAGGCCGCACTCGCCGAGGCCGAGGAGGTGCTGGCGGAAGCGCGTGAGGTCGCCGACGCCGCGCAGGCCGCCGTGACGCGCCTCTGACGCGGGCGTCGGACGTGACGATCGCGTGACCCCCACGCCGTCAGAGCGCCTCGACGGGTGGTCGATGTGTCGCCCGGTGGGTCAGCCGGCCCAGCCTTTGCTGCGCTCGACGGCGTCGCGCCACCGGACGTGGGCGGCGTCGGCGGCCTCGCGCGATCCCGCCGTCGGTTCGAAGGTGCGCTCGAGCTGCCAGGTGGCGCGCAGCGCGTCGGTGGAGTCCCACACGCCGGTGCCGAGACCGGCGAGGAACGCCGCGCCCAAGGCCGTCGTCTCGACCAGCCGGGGACGCTGCACGTCGACGCCGAGCTGGTCTGCCTGGAGCTGGCACAGCAGGTCGTTGGCCGCCGCGCCGCCGTCGACGCGCAGCGTCGCGCGCGACTCCGGTGAGCCCATGGTGTCGATGACGTCGCGCACCTCGAACGTGATCGCCTCGAGGGTGGCGCGCACGATGTGGGCGCGGGTCGTGCCGCGCGTGATGCCGATGATCAGGCCGCGCGCGTGCGGATCCCAGTCGGGCGCGCCGAGGCCGGTCAGCGCGGGCACGAACACGACGCCGTCGGTGGTGTCCACGGTCGCTGCGATCGCCTGGGTCTCGGCGGCCGAGCCGACGATCTGCAGCCCGTCGCGCAGCCACTGCACCGCCGCTCCCGTGACGAAGATCGAGCCTTCCAACGCGTACGTCGTCTCACCGGACGGCGAGCGCCAGGCGGCCGTCGACAGCAGGCCGGCGTCGGAGCGCTCGACCACGGTGCCCGTGTTGGTCAGGATGAAGGAGCCGGTGCCGTAGGTGCACTTGGCCTCGCCGGGTTCGAAGCAGGTCTGTCCGAACAACGCCGACTGCTGATCCCCGGCGATGCCGGCGATCGGAAGCTCCAGGTCCAGGAAGGAACGTGGATCGGTCACCGCGATCTCACCCCAGCTCGGCACCACCTCCGGGAGCGCGTCCATCGGCACGCCGAGCAGGTCGCAGAGCTCGGCGCTCCATGCGCCCGCGGCGAGGTCGAACAGCAGCGTCCGGGAGGCGTTGGAGACGTCGGTGACGTGGTGCACGCCGCGCGTCATCCGCGCGATCAGGTAGGAGTCGACGGTGCCGACGGCGTAGCGCCCCGACTCCACGAGGGCCCAGGTGTGCGGCTCGTGCTCGGCGATCCAGCGCAGTTTCGTGCCCGAGAAGTAGGGGTCCAGTCGGAGGCCGGTGAGCTCGGCGACGCGGTCCTCGTGACCGGCACCGCGCAGCTCGGTGCAGATCTGCGCCGAGCGCCGGTCCTGCCACACGATCGCACGACGTGGCGCGCCGAGGGTGTCACGATCCCAGAGCACCACCGTCTCGCGCTGGTTGGTGATGCCGACCCCGGTGAGCGTGCTGCGGTCGACCTCGCGCAGCGCGGCTCGCGTCGCCTCCAGCGTGGCCTGCCAGATCTCCTCCGGCGCGTGCTCGACCCAACCGGGGTGGGGGAAGTGCTGGGCGAACTCCTGGTAGCCCTTGGCGACGATGTCGCCGTCGGCGGAGACCACGACGGCGGTCACGCCGGTCGTGCCGGCGTCGATGGCCAGGACGGTGGGGGTCGACACGGTGGGAGTCTCCTCGTCGTGGGGTGCGGTGGAGGTCGAGGCCGTCGGACGTCAGGCCGGGTGGTCGTCGCGCACGATCGCCAGCACCCGCTCGTCGATCCATTCCAGGTCGTCGGCGACACGCATCTCGTAGTTCTCCATGCCGACCCAGGTGCGGAAGTCGGGGTGGCCCTGCTCGCGCGCGAACCGCTCGAGCTCGGAGGCGAGCGCGTCGTCGACGGCGACCTTCTCGGCGTCGGTGGAGGCCACCAAGTAGAGCGCGTGCAGGTCGAGCAGACGGCCGAGCTCGTCGATCGGGGTCGCATGGTCGTCGACGCGCAGATCGACGGCGACGTCGTCGCCGCCGTCGTAGCCCGCACCATCCTGCACCACCATCAGTGCCGCCGACTGACGCCCGCGCAGGTCGCCGCCGGCGGCGCCACCGGCGGCGAGTGCGGCCAGCAGACGGTCGGCGAACCGCAGGTGCTCACCGGCCAGCCATGCCGTCTCCATCGCCTCGACGACGGCGCTGCCGACCAGGCAGTTCCCCTGGATCGCGTAGCCGGGGCCGAGGGTGCCGCCGGCCCAGTGCACACACGCGGCTCCGGTGTGCGATGCCGAGCCGCCATCGACGTCGACGAGGCCGACCTGGCGGTGGTCGCGACCGTCGTCCTCCTCCAGAAGGCGTTGCAGCGCGATCTCGGCGGTGGCGCCCTCATCGAGATGCGAGAGCGCGAGACCCTTGTAGGCGACGTTGGCCAGCGCCTGGGTCGCGAGCGCGCCGACCTGGGCGACTGCGGCGGGGACCACCGACCCGACCGCCAGGAACTTCGAGGCGACCGCGACGCCCCAGGACTCGCCGTCGTCGGAGCGCGCCACGATCGAGAAGGTCATGTGCCGACCTTAGTGTCGTGAGCACGAAGCTCCTGGACGGTCGGCGCCGCGATGGCACCCACTTTCCGCGTTGGCAGAGGTGAGGTGCACCCGGCAGCCCTGCGCGAAGCCGCCGTGCGATGCACGCACCCTGACGACGTGAGCCATCCGGCTACGTCGCGCCCGCGACCCTGGGGCGCAGAGCGTCGGAACCGGAGCCGGTGACGGATGCCGTCGCACGTGCTTTGCTAGACGCGACGGCGATATGAACGATCCAAGGAGGCTGGCTGTGCGCGTGGGAGTTCTCACCGGGGGTGGTGACTGTCCGGGGCTGAACGCCGTGATCCGAGCTGTGGTGCGCAAGGGGGTGCAGGAGCACGGCTTCGAGTTCGTCGGCTTCCGCGATGGCTGGCGCGGCCCGCTGGAGGGCCTGACGATGCCGCTCGGCGTCGAGCAGTGCCGGGGCATCCTGCCTCGCGGCGGCACCATCTTGGGCTCGTCGCGGACAAACCCGTTCAAGGTCGAGCGTGGTGTCGAGCAGATCACCGACAACCTGGCGGCGGCCGGCGTCGACGCGCTCGTCGCGATCGGCGGGGAGGACACCCTCGGCGTCGCGACCAAGCTCGCCGACCTGGGAGTCCGCGTCGTCGGCGTACCCAAGACCATCGACAACGACCTCTCCGGCACCGACTTCACCTTCGGCTTCGACACCGCGGTCAACATCGCGACCGAGGCGATCGACCGACTGCACACCACCGCGGAATCCCACCACCGGGTGCTGGTCGTGGAGGTGATGGGCCGTCACGCCGGGTGGATCGCGCTGCACGCGGGCATCGCCGGGGGCGCGAGCGCCGTGCTGATCCCCGAGCAGCCCTTCGACATCGAGCGTGTCTGCGCGTTCGTGGAATCCCGCTTCGAGACCGAGTACGCGCCGATCATCGTCGTCTCCGAGGGCGCTGTGCCGGTCGACGCCGGGCCAGGTGAGCAGGGCATGACGTTGCAGTCGGGCGAGGTCGATGCGTTCGGGCACGTCCGACTCGGCGGTATCGGGGACCGTCTCGCCAGCGAGATCGAGCACCGCACCGGCAAGGAGGCACGCGCGGTCGTGCTCGGCCATGTCCAGCGCGGCGGCACGCCGACGGCGTTCGACCGCTGGCTGGCCACCCGGTTCGGTCTGCACGCCATCGACGCCGTCGCCGAGGGCGACTTCGGCGTGATGGTCGCGCTGCGGGGCACCGACATCGTGCGCGTCCCGCTCATCGAGGGCACCGGCGAGCTCAAGCTGGTGAGCGCCGAGGAGTACGCCGAGGCGCAGGTCTTCTTCGGCTGACGGGTCGCGGTCGGACTCCACCCGCGGGGGTACTTCCGATCCCGGCGGCGCCAGAGGATCCTGTCCGGTTGGACGCGCTCGGCGTCCCGAAGACGGAGGAGGCCCCATGTCCACCACGACGGCGGAGCACCACTCGGGCGAGGCAGGGTCGGGCGAGCCGGAGCTGAAGCGGGTCCTGGGGCCCAAACTGCTGCTCCTCTTCATCGTCGGTGACATCCTCGGCGCCGGCGTGTACGCCGTTACCGGTCAGATGGGCGGCGAGGTCGGCGGCCTGGTGTGGCTGCCGTTCCTGTGCGCGTTCGTCGTGGCGACGCTCACCGCACTCTCCTACCTGGAGCTGGTGACGAAGTACCCGCAGGCCGCGGGGGCGGCGCTGTACACGCACAAGGCGTTCGGCGTGCACTTCCTGACGTTCCTCGTGGCCTTCGCCGTGGTGTGCTCCGGCGTCACGAGCGCGTCCACCTCGGCCAAGACGCTCGCCGACAACCTCACCGGGGGCCTGGAGGTCAACGGGTGGATCGACGGCGCCGGCTCCGGCACGATCACCGCGATCGCGATGGGCTTCATGATCCTGCTGGCGCTGATCAACCTGCGCGGAGTGGGTGAGAGCGTCAAGTTCAACGTCGTGCTGACCCTCATCGAGGTGCTGGCTCTGTGCATCGTGATCGGCGTGGGGTTCTACGCGATGTCGCGCGGCACCGGCGATCTCGGCGAACTCGTCACCTTCCACGACTACGAGGACCGCGGTCTGTTCCTCGCGGTGACGGTGGCGACGTCGATCGCCTTCTTCGCCATGGTCGGCTTCGAGGACGCCGTGAACATGGTCGAGGAGACCAAGGAGCCCGAGCGGATCTTCCCCCGCACCATGCTGACCGGTCTGGGCATCGCCGTGCTGCTGTACATGCTCGTGGCCGTGTCGGTGGTCAGCGTGCTGACCGCGCCGGAGCTGAAGGAGATCTCCGACGCCGAGGGCCGCGCGCTGCTCGAGGTCGTCTCCAAGGGAGCTCCGGACTTCCCGATCGACAAGGTGTTCCCGTTCCTTGCCGTCTTCGCGGTCGCCAACACCGCGTTGATCAACATGCTCATGGCGAGCCGACTGATCTACGGGATGGCACGGCAGAACGTGCTCCCGGCGAGTCTGGGGCGTGTGCTGCCCGGACGGCGGACCCCGTGGGCGGGCATCGCCTTCACCACGCTGCTCGCGCTCGGCCTGATCTGGTGGGTCACCGCCGACACCGAGAGCAACGTGGTCGCGAGTCTCTCGAACGTGACCGCGTTCCTGCTGCTCTGCGTGTTCGCCATCGTCAACGTCGCCTGCATCGTGCTGCGCGGTCGTCGCCACGAGACCGGCAAAACGTTCTTCACCTCACCGGGGCAGCTCCCGGTGGTGGCGGCACTGCTCTGCGTCTTCCTCGCGGGTCCCTGGGTCGACCGCGACGGCGAGGTGTACCGGATCGCGGGCGTGTTGATGCTCATCGGGGTGGGCCTGTGGGTCCTCACCTACGCGATCAACAGGGCGACCGGCCAGGGCGACAGCGATTTCGAGGACGTCGCGTCACTGGGGGAGTAGCGGTCGGACCGGGGAGGGGGCCTTCCGGCATCCGACCTGCCCGACGCGTTCTCGCAGTGCCGGGTCGGCGTCGAGCGCCGGGCGCGACTAGATTTGGCGGGTGAGCTTCCCCGACCTCGCCAGCCTGCATGCCCTCGGTGCCGCCCAGCAGCCGACCTATCCCGACCAGGGTGCTGTCGACGCGGTCGTCGCCGAGCTGACGACGGCACGCCCGCTGGTGTTCCCGGCGGAGTGCGACGAGCTCACCGACAAGCTGGCCGCGGTCGCGCGTGGGGAGTCGTTCCTGCTCCAGGGTGGCGACTGCGCCGAGACGTTCGCCGGCGTGACCGCCGACAACACCCGCAACAAGCTCCGGGTGCTGCTGCAGATGGCCGTCGTGCTGACCTACGCGGCATCGGTACCGGTGGTGAAGCTCGGGCGCCTCGCCGGGCAGTACGCCAAGCCGCGCTCCTCCGACAACGAGACCCGCGACGGCGTGACGCTGCCGGCCTACCGCGGTGACGCCGTCAACGGCTTTGACTTCACCGAGGCCTCCCGAGTTCCAGACCCCGCTCGTCTGCTGGAGGTGCATCGCACCTCGGCGGCCACGCTGAGCATGATCCGAGCCTTCATCAACGGCGGCTACGCCGATCTGCGTCAGGTGCACACCTGGAACACCGACTTCGTCGCCTCCTCGCCCGCCGGGCAGCGCTACGAGGCGCTGGCTCACGAGATCGACCGTGCGATGGCGTTCATGACGGCCATCGGCGCGGACCCCGACGAGTTCCACTCGGTCGACTTCCACATCTCCCACGAGGCTCTCGTGCTCGAGTACGAGCACGCGATGACGCGGATCGATGCGCGCAGCCAGGGCCACTACGACCTCTCGGGCCACTTCCTGTGGATCGGTGAGCGCACCCGTCAGCTGGACAAGGCCCACGTCGAGCTGTTGAGCCGGGTGCGCAATCCGATCGGCGTCAAGCTCGGCCCGACGACGTCCGCCGACGACGCGCTGGCGCTCGCCGCGGCACTGAACCCCGACAACGTGCCGGGCCGGCTCACCTTCATCACCCGCTTCGGTGCCGGCAGGATCCGCGAGGGCCTGCCGCCGCTGGTGGAGAAGGTCAGCGCCGCCGGTCTCCAGGTCGCCTGGGTGTGCGACCCCATGCACGGCAACACCTTCGAGGCCAGCAGCGGTTACAAGACCCGCCGCTTCGACGACGTCATCGAGGAGGTGCAGGGCTTCTTCGACGTCCACCACCAGGCGGGCACCTGGCCGGGCGGCGTGCACGTCGAGCTCACCGGCGACGACGTCACCGAGTGCGTCGGTGGTGGCGAGGAGCTCGCCGAGGTCGACCTCGGCAACCGCTACGAGTCCGTGTGCGACCCGCGCCTGAACCGGGTGCAGTCGCTGGAGCTGGCGTTCCTCGTCGCGGAGATGCTACGTCGGTCGCGCTGACGACAGGCCCCGATCGATAGGCGGGACCGACCCGGCGTCGAGGACGTCGCGCGTCCACTCGTCAGGCGGGCGTGCCGCCGATGGCCAGGTCGCTGATGGCGGTGAAGTCGCGGCCCGATGGCGGCGGCCCCGGCTTGCTGACGGACACCAGGCGCAGGGTGATCGTGCCGGTCAGGACGTCGTCGACCGAGACGGCCTGCAGCTTGCGGGTCTTGCGCAGGCGTTGCTCGACCACGGTGCCGTCGTCGAAGACCCACTCGACCAGGCGGACCCGACGGTTGGCCTTGTAGCCGTTGTAGCCCTGCTCCTTCTTGGCGTACCCGTTGATCAGACCCACGCCGGAGACCACGGTGCGCTCGGCGAGCACGATGACGATCTCGGAGTCCGTGCCGTCGCCGGGCATGCGCCAGGCGGTGTCGCGGTCGCCGTCGAGGAGGTTCTCGGCGACGTAGGTGGTCTGGGCGCCGTCGACATCGCGGCTCGGTGGAGCGGTGGCCGGCACGACGGCGCTCGCATCGGCGGTGACGTCGATGACGTCGCCGTCGCCGAAGATCGGGGCGGACGACTCGTCCGAGGTCGCGCCGCTGTTCGGCGTCTCGGACGCGCGGGGATCGCGATCGCCATCATCGTCACGGACGATCAACACGACCAAGGCGATGACGAGCAGGACTCCGAGGAGCCCCACCATCCACGGCAGGACGCCACGGGTGCGCCCAGCCGGGGTCCACACGTCCGTCGACGGCCTCTCACCCTCGGCGTAGAGCGGGTAGCGCGGCGGGACGGGCGTCTCGTAGGTAGCAGGGGGTCGGTCGGTGATGACGGGCAACCGCGTGCTGGTCGCCACCCAGTCGTCGTCCGCCGGCACCGGCTGCCCGACGGGATGTCCGCAATTGGTGCAGAACCTGCCGACGCCGAGGACGCGACCGCAGCGCGCGCAGTGCTGCTCCACGTCGTCCTCCGGTGGGTTCGTCAGGCAGGCCCGTCGGGGCACACTGTAGAGCGTCGGATCCGACAGCGTGCCCCGACGAGAGCCGAGCGGGGGTCAGCCCCGGCGCAGGTCGACGCTGGCCTGGCCACGGCCGACGGCTGCCGGCAGGGTGCGCACGGCTTGGGCGAGCTCACGCAGTTCCTGGCCGAGCAGGGCCTGGGGACCGTCGCAGAGGGCCTTCTCCGGTTCCGGGTGGACGTCGACGATGATGCCGTCGGCACCGACGGCGATCGCCGCGCGCGAGAGCGGCACCACGAGGTCCTTGCGACCCGCCGCGTGCGAGGGGTCCACGATGATCGGCAGGTGCGAGGCAGCCTGCACGACCGGCACGGCCGAGATGTCGAGCGTGTTGCGGGTGGCAGGTTCGAAGGTCCGGATCCCGCGCTCGCACAGCACGACGTCGAGATTGCCGCGCTGGGCGATGTACTCGGCCGCCATCAGCCACTCCTCGATGGTGGCCGTCATGCCACGTTTGAGCAGCACCGGCTTGCCGGCGTCCCCCGCAGCCTGCAGCAGGCCGAAGTTGGCCATGTTGCGCGTCCCGATCTGCAGCATGTCGGCGTGCTCGGCCACCACCGGGACGTCTCGGGCGTCGACGACCTCGGTGACCACGGGCAGGCCCGTCGCCTCGCGCACGCTGGCGAGGATCTCCAGACCCGCGACCCCCAGGCCCTGGAACGCGTAGGGCGAGGTGCGGGGCTTGTACGCACCGCCGCGCAGGATGGTCGCGCCGGCCGATTTCGCCATCAGCGCCGACTCCAGTGTCTGCTCGGGAGTCTCGACCGCGCAGGGCCCGGCCATGAAGGTGAACGTGTCGGGGCCGATCGGCACCCGGTTGCCAGCCTGGCCGACCCACACGGTCGACCGCTCGGCGTGGTGCTGGCGGCTGACGAGCTTGTAGGGCGAGGAGATGCGGTGCACGTCGGCGACGCCCTGCAGCGTGCGCAGGTTGAGGTGGTGGAAGGACTCGATGTCGCCCACCAGGCCGATGATGGTGCGGCTCAGGCCCTTGCTCACGAAGGCCTCACCGCCGACCGACTCGACGCGTTCGACGACGTGCGCGACGTCCTCGTCGGTGGCATCGGGGGACATGACGACGACCATGGGGTTCCTCGGTTCTGTGACGGGTGCGATGACTGGGATTGGACGAGCGGTGCTCCGAAGACCCCAGGCATGCGAAACGCCCCGGGATCTGCCGGGGCGTTGGGTGCGGGCGCGCTCTAGAACCTCATGAGACGTGCCCCGCACGGGTGATCCCGGCGGGGTGTCCAAACAGATAGGTGCGCGTCACGTGGACGACTCTAGCCGCCACGTCCAGGCGAGCGGATCGCGGGTACGCGAGGTGAGACGACATCACGCCTGCTCGCGGAGGGTGCGCAGGAGCGCGAGGTCCGGGTCGCCGGCGTCGCGCGACCCGGGCGTCTCCAGGATGAACGGGACTCCGGCGGTCGCGGGGTGTGCGAACAGCTCTCCGAATGCTCCGGCGCCGATGTGACCCTGGCCGATCTTCTGGTGGCGGTCGCGGAGCGCACCCCGCACGTCCATCGAGTCGTTGGCGTGGATCAGCCGGAGACGTCCTCCCTCGGGGGCCGTTGCGCCGTCGATCTCGACGATGCGGTCGATCGCCGCGGTCGCCCCGCCGGGTTCGTCCAGCGGCTCGCCCGCTGCGAACACATGGCAGGTGTCGAGGCAGATTCCCGCGCGGGGGTGGAAGTCGACGGCCGCGAGATACGGCTGCAGGTCCTCGATGCCCGCGCACAGCGAGCGCCCCTGCCCGGCGGTCGGCTCGAGGAGCAGCCACGGTGCGTCGTCGCCGTCCAGGGTCTCGAGCACGGGGAGCAGTGCTTCGCGCACCTGCGCGAGCGCTGCGCCGTGCCGACGGGCTGCCTCCTCCTCGTCGGAGGCGGACGCGACGTAGGAACCGGTGTGCACCACGACGCCCTCGGCGCCGATCTCGACGGCGCGCCGCAGGTTGTGCGCGACCAGAGCGGCTGAGTTGGCGAACGTCGTCGGGGTCGGCGAGCCGAGGTTGACCAGGTAGGGCGTGTGGATGAAGACCCGGAGGCCGCGTTCGCCGACGGCGTCGCGGAACCGCGCGTCCTCACGTGGATCGCCGGCACTCAGCGCCCAGCCGCGAGGATTGCCGACGAAGATCTGGAACGCCTCGCACCCCAGCGCCTCCGCCGAGGCCAGCGCGCCCTTGACCAGCCCACCGCCCATCAGCACGTGGGTCCCGAGCGGGTTGCGGGCGATGAGGTTCGATGCGGCGTCCACAGTGCGCCGACGCTATCGCCGCACCGCCGTGGCCGATCGCGCAGCCTGGATCCGGGCTCAGCCTGGATCCATCGATTCGTGCCTGCTGCGCGACATCATCCGGGCGCGTTTGCGGCGTTGCCCACGCTCGATGGTGCCACCAGACCGCCGTCGCGCGGGCGCCTTGCCACCACACCCGCCTGGTGCCGCTCGCCACGCCGACAACCGGTGGAACCAGGCTCAAGCCACGTAGATCGTGATGGTGCTGCCCTTGGGCACCGCGTTGCCCGAGCTCGGGTTGGTGCTCGAGACCCGGTTGAAGCCGAAGTAGAAGTCGGCCTGCTCCACCCGCACGTCGAAGCCGGCGCTCCGCAGCGTCGCCTCCGCGTCCCCGGCCGACATCCCGAAGACGCTGGGAACCTCCACGAGCTCGGGCCCCTTCGAGACCCGGACGTGCACCTCCTGGCCGCGGAACAGGGTGCCCTGGCTCGGCTGCTGGCTGATCACCGCGCCGGCGGGGAGGGTGTCGTGGAAGTCCTCTCCGTCGACGACGAGCACCAGCTTGCGACGTTCGAGCACCGTGCGCATCCGGTCGACCTGCTTGCCGATCCACTCCCCGACGGGGATCGGACGGCGTCCCTTGCTGACGACCAGGTCGACGACGTCGCCGGGCTTCAGCTCCGTGCCCGCCTTGGGCGTACTGGCGATGACCTGGCCCTCGGGAACTCCCTCGGAGAACCGCTGGCTGCTCTCGCCGAACTCGAGCTGGCGCTCGACCAGACGCTGCTGTGCGTCGTCCTCGCTGAGGCCCTTGGTCTTGGGCACCAGCAGCTTGCCCAGGGAGAGGGTGAGCGTGACGGTGTCGCCGGGCAGCACCCGGCTGCCGCCCTTCGGGTCGGACTCCACCACGGTGCCCTGCGGCACCGACTGGTCATAGACCGGGTCGGCGAATGCGACCACGAGGTCGGCGTCACCCAACGCGGACTCGGCCGCGGCCTGCTCCAGGCCCGTGACCTTCGGCGCGGTGATGTAGCGCGCGTAGCCGTACCAGTACGCACCGCCGCCGACCCCGACGGCGAGCAGCAGCGCGAGCAGGAGGATCAGCAGTCCCCGGCGCCGCCGTCGCGGCCGGCGCGGTTCGCGCCCGCGTCCCGCTGTCGGTGCGGGCTCCGGCGAGGACGGCGAGACGGGCTCGCCCGCTCGTTCGGGGATCGCGCGCGTCATCGGTCCGATCGTGCGGGTCGCGTGGCCGGAGGAGGCGTCGCTCCATACCCTCGACGGCTCCTCGCCGACGATCGGCGCTGTCCCGGTGCCGACCTCCGCCTCGGCCTCGGCCTCGGCGTCGATGTCGGTGGCGAGCGAGGCCAGGATCGGTGCCAGGTCCTGGGTGAGCTCGGGGTCGTCTCGGACGCCGTCGGCCAGCGCGTGGGAGACGCGGTGCAGTTGGTGCAGGAGCACGGCTGCGTCGGCGGGCCGGCGGCTGGGATCGCGGGCGGTGGCGCGCGCGACGAGCGCGTCGACGTACGGCGGGAGCTCGCGCACCCGCTCCGAGGGAGGGGGGACGTCGTGGTGGACGTGGCGGTAGGCGACCTGGATCGGGCTCTCGCCGGCGTGCGGCTTGACGCCCGTCAGGAGCTCGTAGAGCACCACGCCCACCGCGTAGACATCGGCGCGGGCGTCGGCACGCCCGTCGGTCACGAGCTCGGGCGCGAGGTAGGAGACGGTGCCGATCAGGACGCCTTGGGTGGCGGTGTGCTGGGTATCGGCGCTGACGGCCTTCGCCAGTCCGAAGTCGGCCACCTTGATCCGGCCGTCGTCGGCGATCAGCACGTTCTCGGGCTTGACGTCGCGATGGATCAGCCCCGCACGGTGTGCGGTGGCCAGCGCCGACACCACCGGTTCGAGGACGGCGAGCGCCCGCGCCGGTGTCATCGGGCTCTCCTTGCCGATCGTGTCGCGCAGGGTGTGGCCGGTGATCAGCTCCATCACCAGGTAGACGACTCCGTCGTCGTCGCCCTGGTCGTAGACCGCCACCACGTTCGGGTGGGAGAGCCGTGCGGCGGCCCGGGCCTCGCGGACGAACCTCTCGGCGAAGTCGCGGTCGGCGGCACCGTCGCCGAGCCCGGCGTGCATCACCTTCACCGCGACGGTGCGGTCCAGGCGAAGGTCGTGGGCCTCGTACACGCTGGCCATGCCGCCGCGGGCGATCCGGCTGTCGACGCGGTAGCGACGGTCGAGCACGCGCCCGAGCAGGGCGTCACCGCTCGCGGCAGGCCCAGAAGAGCCGCCGGAGCGGACGTGCGCGTCTTGCTCCACGTCGACCCTCCTGACCGGAGGGGGAAGGCTCCGGCGCCGTCATTCTACGAAATAGCGCTCTCGTGGGCGGGTCCTCCAGGTTCCGGCGCGTCGGCGAGCACCCGCGCGGTGCGGGGATCGCGCGACGCGGCCGCGATGGGCGCGGCACGAGGGTGCCCGCCGATGTGGCGACGGGCCGGGGGAGTTGGGACGATCAGCGCATGAACAACGAGCCGAGCCTCGCCGACGCCGACCTCGACGCGCTCGTGGACGAGTGGATCGACTGGGCCGAGGCAGGACGCCGTCTGGGCGGCGTGAGCGTCTCGAAGGTGCGCACGATGATCCGCGAGCATCACCTGGCGGCAGCTGTTCCGCGCCCCGGCGCCGGCCAGCAGGTGCCGGCGGCCTTCATCGTGGACGGCGAGCCGGTCAAGGGTCTGCCCGGTCTCTTGACGGTCCTGCACGACGCGGGCTACGACGATCGCGAGTGCATCGCCTGGATCCACCTCGACCAAGACCTGCCCGGGCGGGCCATCGACGCCCTCAGGGAGAACCGGGGCTCGGAGGTCAAGCGCCGCGCGCAGTCGCTCGGTTTCTGAGGCCCCCATGCCGCGGAGGCAGGGTTCAGAGCGACCTCTGCGTCGCTGCCGCCGCGAGGTCGCGCAGCACCGCCTGAGCGTGCGGGTCAGCGCCGGATCGGCCCAGTGCGTCGACCGCATGTTCGGCCAGCTCGGCGATCGTGGCCTCGACCGCAGCCCGTGCACCCGAGGCGTCGATGACGTCCCTCAGCCGATCGATCTCCGCCGGCGCGAGCTCGCGCCCCAGCGAGGCATCGAGCAGCTCGGCGTCCGCTGCGGGCGCCGTCGCGAGAGCGTGCGCGACGAGCACCGTGCGCTTGCCTTCGACCAGGTCGTCTCCCGCCGGCTTGCCGGTGACCTCCGGGTCGCCGAAGACACCGAGGAGATCGTCGCGCAGCTGGAAGGCCTCGCCCAGCGGTAGCCCGACGTCGGAGAGCGCGGCCAGCATGACCGCGTCCGCACCCGCAAGTGCCGCCCCGACGTGCAGCGGGCGCTCGATGGAGTACTTGGCGGACTTGTAGCGCAGCACGGTCATCGCGGTGTCGACATCGGCGCGACCGCGGGCCTGCACCGAGACGTCGAGGAACTGTCCTGCGATCACCTCGGTCCGGCACAGGTCGAAGACCTCCAGAGCAGGCCCGACACGGTCCCAGCCGAGCCCGCATCGACGGAGCAGCTCGTCGGCCCAGCCCTGGAGCAGATCGCCGACCAGGATCGCGGCGGCGGCGCCGTACTGGGTCGGATCGCCGCGCCAGGACAGGTCGCGATGCTCTGCCTCGAACGCGCGGTGGGTGGCCGGGCGGCCACGACGGGTGTCCGAGGCATCCATCAGATCGTCGTGGGCGAGGGCAGAGGCGTGCAGGAGCTCGAGCGAGGCGCACGCGCGCAGCAGAGCCGCCGGATCGATCGGCGCGGGCTCGACGGCCCGGTATCCCCAGTAGCAGAACGCCGCGCGAAACTTCTTGCCTCCCGCCACCGCCACCCGCGCCTCGGTGACGAGGCGGGCGGCGTCATCGCCGAGCGGCGAGAGCACACCGGCCTGGGCATCGAGGAAGCCGGTCAAGGTCTCGTCGAGGTCGCGACGGAACGTTGCGGCATCCCATCCACTCACGGTCCGAGGAGCGTCGCCGATGCCCACCACGGCAGCGTAGGCCCCTACTCTTCGGGCCATGGCAACGGGTCGTGGGCGCAGCATCGCCGAGCTCCTGAGCGTCGGCGAGCGCTCCATCTCCTTCGAGTTCTTCCCGCCGAAGGACGAGGCCGGCATCGACCAGCTCTGGCGAGCCATCAGCGACCTCGAGCCGTACCGGCCCACGTTCGTCTCCGTCACCTACGGCGCCGGCGGTGGCAGCCGGGACACCACCATCGCGATCACCGGGCGCATCGCCCAGGAGACCTCGATGACGCCCGTCGCGCACCTGACCTGCGTGGGTCACACCCGCGAGGAGCTCGAGGAGATCCTCGACTCCTACGTCGCCGCCGGCGTGCACCACCTGATGGCGCTACGCGGCGACCCGCAGGAGGGGCCGAACGCCCCGTGGACGCCGACGACCGGTGGTCTCGACTTCGCCGTCGAGCTGGTCGACCTGGCGCGCTCGCGCGGCGACTTCCGTATCGGGGTCGCGGCCTTCCCCGAGGGTCACCCGAGTGCCGCCTCGCTCGACGCCGACGCCGACGTCCTCGTCGCCAAGGCCCGCGCCGGCGCCGAGTTCGCCGTGACGCAGATGTTCTTCCGGGCGAGCGACTACGTCGACCTGGTGCAGCGCGTGCGCGACCGGGGCGTCGACATCCCGATCCTGCCGGGCATCATGCCGATCCTGAACGTGAAGGCGATCCAGCGCCAGGGCGAGCTGATCGGTGCCGGAGTGCCCGACGACGTCGTCGCGCGGATCACCGCGCATGCGGACCCGGCCGCGATGCGGGCCGAGGGCATCGCGATCTCCTCAGAGCTCTGCGAGGAACTGCTCGCCTCGGGTGCGCCGGGCCTGCACTTCTACACCTTGAACCGGTCCCGCGCGACGCTGGAGATCTTCGAGCGCCTGCGGATCACCGCCGGTGGCTGAGGAGGCCGACGCACCGGGCCGTCTCGAAACCGGGTGAGGTCCTCGACAGGCTCGATCACTGGTCGTGCAGGGCTTCGCTGCCGTCGCCGGCGCCCGGGCGCCTCGACCACCGTGCGGGCGTTGGCGCAGCCGGTCAGGCCGCTCCCACGGCCTCGGCAACCAGGGCGGCCGACATGCCGACCGACGCGATGCCTGCGCCCGGCGCGGCGTGCGCGCCGGCCGCGTAGACGCCGGTGATGGGCGTCCGCGGCCCGAGCTGACGGCGAAGCGTGCGGCGACCCTGCCAGAGGAGCCCGCAGGGAGAACCGTGCCACTCCCGCACGAGGTCGAGGGGCGAGAGGTCGACCCGGGTCACCACCTGATGGCGCACGTCGATCTTGGCCCGAGCCAAGACGTTGAGCATGTCCTCGCTCAGCGTGCCGCGCCCGTGCAGGGTCCAGCCGACGCCGCCCTCAGCAGAGATCTCCGGCCGCTGCGGCGCCGGCCGGATCGTCACCTCCGGGTTGCCGTGCACGACGGTCTCGCAGTCGATCGGCGGCACGTCGCCGGTCAGCCCGACATGAGCCACCACCGGGGGGAGCGCCGGCATCGTCTGCTCGACGTGCGGTGCCAGGGTCGGCAGCGTGCGTGGATCGACGGCGCAGACGACGACGTCCGCGGCGACCTCGCCCATCTCGGTGCGGACCGCCACGACGCGCGACTCGCGCACCACGATGTCCACGACGGGTGTCGACACGATCACCGTCACTCCGCGTTCGACCAGTCGCGCCTGCAGGAGGTCCAGCAGAGTCCGCATGCCGCCCGGCAGTTCCCAGATGCCGAAGGACTGCTCCCAGTAGACCGGGAGGCCGGCCCAGGCCGGGACGTTGCGCAGGTCGTGGCCCTGGGCCACGACGGGGTGGGCGGCCGCCATGAGCGGGCGGTCGTCGCGGAAGGCGCGGCGGAGGCGTTGGTGGAGCGTGTCGCGACTCTGGAGCAGCCGTGCGGCCTCGGACGGGAGCTCATCGTGCGGCGTCGCCTGCTCGAAGCGGTGGCGACGCAGCACGTCCCACTCGTCGGCGTAGGAGTCGACGTAGCTCTCCCACCGCCGGCCGAGGCCCTTGCCGAGCTCGTCGAAGGCGGCGGTCTGGTCCGACCTCCCTGTGGGGAGCCGGAGCACGGAGCGATCGGCGAACCGGTGTTCGCGCAACATCGGCAGCGGGCGCAGCCCCTGGTCCGTCGGAACCTGGCCGACGGAGTCCGGGTAATCCGCCCGTGCTCGCGCGAGCTCGTCCTCGAGCGGCCGGCCCGTCTTGCGGAACAGGTCGCGCACCACAGCAGGAAGCGTGGTCGTGGCCGGACCGCCGTCCCAGACATAGCCCTCGCGCTCGACGGGGCGCAGTGCGCCGCCCAGGGTCGGCCCCGCTTCCAGGAGGGTGACCCGGTGCCCGAGCTTGGCCAGCCGCAGACTGGCCGCGATGCCGCCCAGGCCGCCGCCGATGACCGCTACGTCCGCCATGGCGGAGCAGCCTAAGAGGTCGCACGGAGAGGGCAGATGCCGGCCTGGCGCCGCCCGCGCACGCACCTGAGCACCAACTCGGGCGTCGCCGTGCCTCTGGCAAGGCTCCCTCCTCGGCGGCACTCATGCACGCACCGGGACGACGCCCACCACGACAGCCCCTGTCCGTGCGACCTCTCACGGCGCGATCGCGGGCGGTCTCAGCCGGTGATGCGGTCCAGGGTCTCGGTGTCACGCACGACGAGGGCACCACCGTCGGGTGTCGTCACGATCGGGCGTTGGATGGCGCGAGGGTGCGCCGCGAGAGCCTCGATCCACGCGGCTCGGGCACCGACCTCGCGCGGCAGGTCGATGCCCGCCTCGTGGGCCTCCCGGGAGCGGGCGACCTCCCACGGCTCGAGGCCGAGTCGTCGGAGCATCTCGGTCAGTTCCTCCGCTGTCGGCGGGTGGTCGAGGTAGGCACGCACGACGACGTCGTGGCCCGCGGCGCGCAGGGCCGAGAGTGCCGCCCGGCTCTTCGAGCACGACGGGTTGTGCCAGATCTCCCAGGCTTCGGTTGCGTCGGTGGTCATCGGTGGTCCGTTCGTCCGGTGTCTGCTCGTCGGCGAGGTGCTACTCGACGTCGATGAGGGTCGCGCCCGTCATCTGGGCCAGCTCGTCGGCGGTCGTGGAGTACACGGCCGCCGGATGCCCGGCTGCGGCCCATACGACGTCGTGTCGCGCGAGCCAGCGGTCCAGGTAGGTGCGCAGGGGGCGAGGGTGAGCGATGGGGGAGACCCCGCCGATCACCTGGCCAGTGTGCTCGCGCACGAACGCAGCGGGAGCCCGATCGAGCGAGGGGACGCCGATGCTCGCGGCGACCTTGGCCGTGTCGACGCGATGCGCCCCCGAGGTCAGCACCAGCACCGGCTGAGGGCTCCCGTCGGCACCGGGGGCAGCGAACACCAGGCTGTTGGCGATCGCGCCCACCTCGCATCCCAGCGCTTGGGCTGCGAGCGCTGCGGTGTGCACCGCGTCGGGGAGCACCGCGATGCGACCCGTGCCGCCCAGACGCGCGTGCTCCGCACGGAAGTGGGCGACACCGGCGTGCTCGGAGGTCGGGGTGCTCATAGGCCCAAACTATCCGCACTACAGTGGCTGCCGTCGGGCCCGGCGTACCGGCCGGGCCGCGCCGAACCGGATCGTTCCCCACCTCGATCGCACCATGACTGGAGGGCCCATGCAGCCACCGATGACGGTCGTCCGGGCCGTCCAACTGGTCTGGGTCCTGGTGGTCGCGGCCGCGGTGATCACCATCGTCTCGGTGGTGTTCGACCACGATCTCGTCGCGACCTGGGGCGATCACGGTGTCTCGGCCGACGACACCCGGGTGCCGCCGACCTTCGCGCCGGTCGCGATCGTGCTCTTCGTCGTGGTCGCTGCCCTGATGCTCGTGCTGATGGCCCTCTTCCGCGACGGACACGACTGGGCGCGGCACTCCCTCGGCGCGGGCGTCGTGCTCGTGGTGATCGCGACGGTCTCGGTCGTGCGCACCGGGCCACCGACGTTGTTCGTGGTGCTCGCCCTGGTCACCATGGCGTTGGAGATCGCGTTGCTGGTGTGTCTCTACGCGCCGAGCACCAACGCGTTCTTCGCGCGTCGGGGCACGCGGGCCGATGTCGAGATCTGAGTCGATGAGCCAGGCCGTGCGACGTACGACGCCGCGCACCGCCGTCGTGTGGGACGCCCTGGCCCCGCTCGTGGGCGACGGCGAGACCGCCGCGCCACCACTCGACGTCGTGGACATCGGTGGCGGCACCGGAGTGTCGGCCGTGCGGCTCGCGGCCGCCGGCCACCGTGTGACGGTGGTGGACCCGAGCCCCGATGCGCTCGCGGCGCTCGCGCGCCGCGCCGAGGAGCACGGGGTGGAGGTGGAGGGGCGCCAAGGGGACCTGGTCGGTGTCGGCGAGCTCGTCGGCAGGGCCAGCGCGGACCTGGTGCTCTGCCACGGGGTCCTGGAGATGGTCGAGGATCCCAGCGCGGCGCTCGGCGTGCTGCGTGACGTCGTCCGGCCGGGCGGGCATCTGTCGTTGTTGGTCGCCCAACGCCCGGCAGCGGTGATCGCGCGTGCCGTGGCCGGGCACTTCGCGCAGGCTCTGGCCGCCCTCGATCCCAAGGCGCCAGCAGGTCGGACCGGGCGGCGTTTCAGCCACGCCGAGGTGGTGGAGCTGGCTCGCGCCGCAGGCTTCGTGATCGTCTCGGCGCACGGGGTGCGTGTCGTCGCGGACCTGGTCCCGGGGGCGTTGCTCGAGCTCGAACCCGGATCGACCGCGGCGCTGGTGGAACTGGAACGCGCGCTCGCCCCGCAGCCGGACTACCTGCCGCTCGCGACCCAGGTGCATCTCCTCGTGCGCTGAACCACTGGCCCGGGGTGCCTCGGGTGGGCCATCCCGGCTGCCCGGTGAGAGGATTTTGCGATCTCTCCTACCGTGGGGAGCGCACGCTGCCTAGACTGACGTCACGTCCTGATCGGTGGGAGGAAACCGGTGCCACTCTCTGAAGAGGAGTTGCGACTGCTCGAGCAGATGGAGCGCGCGCTCGTCGAGGAGGACCCGAAGTTCGCCTCCACCCTGCGCGGCACCTCGCTGCACACGAGCGCGCGCCGTCGGGTCGTCCTCGCCGGCACGGCGTTCGCGGCCGGGGTGACGCTCCTGATGACCGGCGCGATCGTGCAGATGCCCTACGTCGGCGTCGCGGGATTCGTCGTGATGTTGCTGGCCGCCACCATCGGCCTCGGCGCCTTCCGCACCCAGCGCACTGCCGGGCCCGACGCTGCTCGCCAGCAGCACCCTTCGGGTTTCACGGTGGTCGACGGCGGCCGAAGCGGTCGTACCCGCCGGCAGAGCCGACCGCGCTCCTCGGGCTCCTTCATGGAGCGCATGGAGGAGCGCTGGCGCCGTCGTCGCGAGTCCGGCGGCTTCTGAGAGACCGCGACGAGGGCGGATCTCGGCTGGCCGCCGCCCCCGCACCCCAGCTGAGCATCACGTCCGGCTCGTCGTGCCTCCGGCACGGCTCCCTCCTCGGCGGCACTCAGGCACGCACTGGCACGATGCCCACCACGACAGCCGCTGTCCGGGCGATCTCCCTGAGCCGACGCTACGTCGGCCGGTCCTCAGTCGTCTGCGCGGCGTCGGGCGAGCAGTGACCGGGGCAGCCAGATCGCGCGCCTCCGAGCCCCCGCCGTGGCGCTGTCGCTGAGTTCGTCGCTGATCACGGTGACGGCGTCGGCGACGGCGCGGACGTCGGCGGGGTGGGCATTCGCATAGCGGGCACGTTCCACCTCGGCGACCAGGGTGCCGAGCGCTGCCCGCGCCGGCGTCGAACCGTCCGGCAGCCACGTCGAGATCGTCCGCGCCGTCTCCCGCGGCGAGCGTTCGCGAGGCCAGGGGTGCCCCAGGTCCACGCAGGTGTCGGCCAACTCCTCCCACGCTGCGTCCGTGCCAGCGTGCAGCCGCGCTGCGCGACGGCGACGGCGGAACCCGCGCGGGGTGAGTGCTCCGACGACCAGCAACGCCGAGCCGAGCAGTGCAGCCAGCAGCGCCGGTGCCGGACCTGAGTCGCGGTCTTGGCCGCTACCGGCGGAATCCGCGGTCGATGGGACGGGGCGCGGCGACGCGCTCGGGGCGGGCGTGGGACGCTGCGGCGCGGGGGCCGGCGACGCGGACGGAGCCGCGGGGTCCGACGGGCTACCGATGGGCGTCGAGGTCCGGGTGTAGGACGGCACGAGTCGCGAAGGCACCCGACCCCGGTTGCCTCCCGGGGTGGGGTCGAACAGGACCCAGCCCGCGCCGGGGAAGTAGAGCTCGACCCAGGCATGGAGGTCGTGAGCGCTGTACTCCCACGTGTTGACGCCGATCCGCGTGGCGGCGAGGAAGCCGACTGCAACACGCGCGGGGATGTCGAGGGAGCGGGCCATCACCGCCATCGCCGCGGCGAATTGCTCGCAGTACCCGATGCGCCCCTCCTTGTCGTCGCGGAGGAAGGCCACGAGCTGATCGGTGCCGATCTGGAGGTTCGCGTCGATGGCCTCGTCGCTGTAGGTGAACCCGCCGTCGCTCCGGAACCAGCGCTGGAGCACGGCCGCGCGTTCGAAGTCGTCGCTCGCCGAGCCGGTGACCTCACGCGCGAGCTGGCGCACGTAGGGGTCGAGGGACGGTGGCAGCTGGGTCAGCTCCGCCGACGGCGCCGGTGTGCCTGCATCGCTGTCCTCGCTCCCGTCGGTCAGTCGTGCTCGGACGTCCTCGGCGTCGAACCGCACGCCGGTCATCACGTACCGCATCCCCGCGGTGTCGAGGTCGTCCTCACCGGCGATGAAGTCCATGGTCGTCTCGTCGAAGCGCCAGTCGCCGGGAGCTTCGATGCCGGAGATCGGGGCCTGGGTCGGAAGCCATCGCGACCTGAAGTCGTCGGTCACGGCGACGTCGTAGCGATACGACGTGCGGGCGATCGAGCTGTCGACGCCCGCCAGGGGCGGCATCTCGCCGTCGGGCAGATTGCTCCGCGGCACGCTGCGATCGCCCGAGCTCCACTCCTCGCCGTTGAACCGGGTGAGTGCGGAGATCCGCAGGTGATGGGGTTGCGGATCGTCGGTGACGATCCGCAGCAACGGCACGTCCTCGCCGCGGGAGAGGTCGCGGCGCAGATCGACCATCGGGTTGCGCAGCCGGATCTCCTCGCCACTACCGGTGCCTCGACCGACGTCGAAGACCTCCAGGTCGAGTGTGGGGATCGCCAGGGGTGCGACGACGGCGAGTGCGACCGCCCCGCTGGCGATGCCGAGCGTCGTCACACGGACGCTCTCGCTGAGACGCGCAGGCTCTTCCGGTCCCGCGAAGGTCCGTCCCCAACCGGCCAGCCGCTCCTGTTCGGCGAGGAACAGGAGGAGGAGGTAGCCGGCTGCGACTCCGAGGAAGACCCACCACGCGGGGGCGTCGTCGGTGAGGCCGACGGGCGCGCTGAGAGCCGCCAGGATGGGCAGCCCGGCCCAGGGTGCGCGCCGGCCGCTGCCGACGAGGAGGTCGGTCAGCACCACGACACCCCACCCGCAGACGATGAGAATCGGGTGGATGCCCACCCCGTCGCCGGAGGGCACCGGGGCGAGATAGGTCGCCGCATCGCTCCCCGCCCGGCGCATCTCCTCCCACAGCGCCGGACCCGGGACCGGACTCCCTGCGATGGCGACTCCGAGGGCACCGACGCCCACGACCAGCTGGACGAGCGCCGCGACGATCCACGGCGCGCGACGCCAGCGGAGCAGGGCGCCGACCACCGCTACGACGACGGCGAGAGCGAGGACCGAGGAGAGGTAGCGCCAGGACTCCCGGGTCAGCGGGGTCCAGGCGAACGTCGCGCACCAGGCGGTCAGCGCGGCGGCGAACGAGATGGCGGCCGGGAAGCGCATCACGACGTCCCGTGGAAGGCGGTCGCTGACGATACGGCAGCGGGGGGTGGGGAGCCGCCGGTCGCACCGGCGTGCCCCAACTGCTCCCAGACGGCGTCGAGACGCCCGCGCGGTGTCAACGCCGCGCCACGCCAGCCGGCCCGACGCACGAGCTGGAGGTTCGCCTGGCCCAGCCTCGGGACGGCGTGCTCGGCCTGGGTGTCCCAGGCGTCGACGTCGAGGACCACGGCGAGGGGAAGGCCGGCCGCCGCCCGCAGGCGGCGCAGTGCGGCCTGGTCGCGATCCTCCACGTGCCCCAGCACCGCGACGGTGACGCCGCCGGGCTCCCCGCCGCCGTCGAGACGGACGCCGATGTGGCCCGCCGGCGAGGTGTGAGCACCCGCGAGGGCCTCGAGCAACGTCGCGAGCGCCGACTCGTCCGTCGTCGAGGCGTGGCGTCGCAGGGCGATGCTCCCGCTCGTCGTGGTCAGGTGCACCTGGTACCCGCGTCGGCCGAGGTGGGCCGCGATCGACGCCGTCGCGGTGACGGCGGCTTCGAAGGAGCTGCCCAGCCCGAGACCGCGGTGCGCGATGAGCCGGTCGTCGAGCAGGATCGTGGCGTGTGCCTGCCAGGGTTGTTCCTCACGGCGCACCATCAATTCGCCCCACCGCGCCGAGCTGCGCCAGTGCACGCGTCGCAGGTCGTCGCCCTGGCGGTAGTCGCGCACCGTGACGTCTTCGGCGGAGCCGGAGGTGAACTCGCGCGGGCGCTGGTCGCCGGCGGAGGAGCGACCGCCTCCCAGGCCGATCGGCGGGAGGTCGGTGATCGGGGGCGTCACCGTCACGGTCGTGACGGAGGAGAAGGTCCGCATCAGCTCGACGAGGCCGAAGGCGTCGCTGACACGCACCCGCATCGGGCCGACCTCGAAGCGCCCGCGGACGTCGGACCGCACGGTGTAGGTGACCCGCCGCTGCCACCCGCGGCGCACGCCGTCGACGATGAAGCGCGGCCGGGTTCCCAGCGCGAACGGAACCTGTTCCTCCAGGAGGAGTACGCCGGTCGGTCGTCGCCCCTCGTTGGTGAGGGTGAGGGTGACCGTCGCCGGCTGGCCGGCTGAGACCAGGCGCGGCGTGACGGTTCGCGCGAGGGCGAGTCGGTAGCGGCCGCGCCCGATGACGAGCGCGGTCACGATCGGGAGCGCGGTCAGCAGCACACCGACCTGGGTGAGCGTGGTGTGACCCAGCACGATCGAGCACGTGGCGGCGGTGATGCCGGCCGCGATGAAGGCCCGCCCGCGCGTCGTCAGGCCCGCCGCCAGCCCGCGCGGCGCCGGCCGCCGTGTCGCGGCCTGCGCCGTGCCTCCCTCAGGCACGGTGGCGCGAGGTGGCCGGCGCCGACTGGTGGGACGCCACGTCGGGCACCGGGATCGTGGCCACCAGCGAGTCGAGCACCGAGGCGGCACCGCGCCCGCTGACCGTGGCCTCCACCCCGACGATGAGCCGGTGCTCGAGCACGGGACGGACCAGTTGCTGAATGTCGTCGGGGAGCACGAAATCGCGACCGTCGATCGCGGCCTTCGCCTTGGCCGCACGCAGGAGGTGCAGGGACGCGCGAGGGGAGGCGCCCAGCATCAGTTCGGGCGAGCGGCGGGTGGCGCCGACCAGGGCGACGACGTACTGCTGGACGGCGGGGGAGACGTGCACGGTCGAGACGATGTCGATCAACTTGCGGATCTCGGCCGCGTCCGTCACCGCCTCGAGTTCGTCGAGCGGCTCGGCGTCGGTGTGTGAGGCGAGCATCGCGATCTCTGCTGCCTCCACGGGGTAGCCGATCGAGACCCTGGCCATGAATCGATCGCGCTGCGCCTCGGGGAGGGAGTAGGTGCCCTCCATCTCCACCGGATTCTGGGTCGCGATCACCATGAACGGCGCGTCCAGGTGGTAGGTGGTCGCGTCGACGGTGACCTGACGCTCCTCCATGCACTCGAGCAGTGCCGACTGTGTCTTGGGCGATGCGCGGTTGATCTCGTCGCCGACGACGACGTTGGCGAAGATGCCGCCCGGCCGGAACTCGAACTCGCGGGTGACCTGGTTGAACACCGACACGCCGGTGACGTCGGAGGGCAACAGGTCCGGCGTGAACTGGATGCGGCGTACCGAGCAGTCGATGCTGCGCGCGAGCGACTTGCTGAGCATGGTCTTGCCCACGCCCGGGACGTCCTCGATGAGGAGGTGGCCCTCGGCGAGCAGGACGACCAACGCTGCCGTGACGACGTCCGGTTTGCCCTCGATGACGCGCTCGACGTTGGTGCGGATGCGTCCGACGACGCGCGTCAGCGTCTCCAGATCGGCGCTCGGCGCCGCCGTCGCGTCGAATCCGCCGATCGAGCCGTTTCCGTCCACGTGTCCACTCCCGCTGCCGCCGTGCCCTGTCGCCATTGGTTCCTACCCCTTCCCAACCTACGGGGTGACCCACGTGGAGGACGCACGGCGAGGCCGGCGTCGGGGATGGGACGCCGCGTGGAGCGGATCGGTTGCCGGTGGAGCGCTGGTGGAGGAACCGGGAGGTCGAGACGTGGTGGGTGTCGGTCAGCGGTCCGCCCATCGCGCACCACGGCGCCGTGCCGCGCTGGCGACCCGGGTGGAGCGCTGGTGGGGGAAAGGGAGCGGAGGTGGTTGACGGTGGGGGAAAGTGGCGTAGAGTGGTGGAAAGTGGAGCAAGAGGCCGGAGAGGTGGGGCTTCGTGGGTGAGGCGGGAGGTGCCCGATGCGGTTGCTCGGCACGTTCCGACCTCGACTCGACGAGAAGGGCCGCCTCTTCCTGCCCGCGAAGTTCCGAGAGCACCTGGCGGAAGGAGTGGTCGTGACCCAAGGACTCGACAACTGCCTCTTCGTCTGGCCGCCCGCGGTCTTCGACGCCGAAGCCGACAAGGCCGCGCAGCGGTCGATGTCCAGCAAGGCCGCCCGCGCCTACCAGCGCATGTTCTTCTCCGGCGGCGACGAGGTCATCCCCGACAAGCAGGGCCGCATCTCGATCTCGGCGTCCCTGCGTGAGTACGCCCGTCTGGAGAAGGACGTCGTCGTGATCGGCGTCCGCAACCGCCTGGAGATCTGGAACCCCCAGTCGTGGGAGGCCTACCAGGAGGCGGAACTGGAGAACTACGCCGACCTCGACGAGGACGAGCCCGCTCGGGCGCCGGCCTGATCGATCCGCACCACCGCATCACAAATCCATATGGGCACTCCGTAGGACGAGGTCTCTGGCCCGCTCCTACCCGCCGCGTTCTGGGGCACCTTCCCCGGTTCCAGACCCGGCACTTCCCTACCTGTACCCGGGAGCGGGCAAGGGACCTGGTTCTACGGAGAGTCCGGATTCAGCAGACCAGCACCAGAACTTCCCCGGCAGTGACCAGCCCCCTTGCGGGGCCGGCACGTCGTCCGCTTCCTTCCCCAGGGGTCGACATGAGCACCACACCGGTCGCGACGCACGCTGCCACTCCGCCCACCGCGTCCGCCCCGCCGCGCGCGCAGCTGCGCGTGCGTCATCAGGCTCGCGACGCGGCGGCCCTGATGGCCTTCTCGCTCGGGGTGTCCAGCGCGGTGGCGATCGGCCTGGTCGCGCTCGCCCACCTCGGCGGACGCTGAGCGGCGGGGCCGGTACCTGTGAGCAACCGCCCCCTCCACGACCCGGTGCTCCTCGACCGTGTCGTGGCGCTGTTGAGGCCCGCGTTGGAGCGTGAGGACGGCACCGACCGGGTGCTCGTGGACTGCACGCTCGGCCTCGGTGGTCACACCGAGGCCGTGCTGAGGCGATGCCCGTCCGCGCGCGTGATCGGCATCGACCGCGACCCTGCGGCCCTCGCGCTCGCCGGTGAGCGGCTGGCTTCGTTCGGGGAGCGCTTCACCGGCGTGCACGCCGTCTACGACGAGATCGCCGAGGTGCTCGACGATCTCGGTCTCGCCGAGGTCGACGGGGTCCTCTTCGACCTCGGGGTCTCCTCCATGCAGCTCGACGTCGCCGAGCGCGGCTTCGCCTACGCCGTCGACGCGCCGCTGGACATGCGGATGGACGGGTCCACGGGACCGACGGCGGCCGACGTCCTCAACGACTACGACGTCGCCGCGCTCGCGCGCGTCCTGCGCGAGTACGGCGAGGAGAAGTTCGCCGGGAAGATCGCCGCGGCCATCGTCCGGCGTCGTGCCGAAACGCCCTTCCGCACCTCGGCCGATCTCGTCGAGCTGCTCTACGCGGTGATCCCAGCACCCGCGCGGCGCACAGGCGGACATCCGGCCAAGCGGACCTTCCAGGCCCTGCGGATCGAGGTCAACGACGAGATGGCCGTGCTGCGCCGCGCGATGCCGGCGGCCATCGATGCGATCTCGGTCGGCGGCCGCGTGGTCGTGGAGTCCTACCACTCCCTGGAGGACCGCATCGTCAAGCGCGCGTTCACCGAGGTCACCCGCAGCCGGGTCCCCGACGACCTGCCGTTCGTGCCGGAGGGGAGCGAGCCCCCGCTTCGCCTGATCACCCGCGGCGCGGAGCAGGCCGACGAGGTCGAGATCGCTGCCAACCCCCGAGCCGCCTCGGTGCGTCTGCGCGCCGTCGAACGCGTCCACCGGTCCGTCCCACGTCGAGGAGTCGCCTGATGAGCAGTGCGCCGCAGCGCCGGACCGCGTTCTCGCGGGTGGTTCCCCTGGCAGACGAGGCGATGGCGCGCGCCCGCCTCAGCGTCGTGCCGCGGACGCGTCCGCGGGCGCATCGCGTCCCGTTCGTGACCTTGGTGAGCGTGATCCTCCTCGGCGGTGTGATCGGTCTCCTCCTCTTCAACACCTCGATGCAGCAAGCAGCCATCACCGCATCGAGGTTGGAGGAGCAGGCCCAGACCCTCTCGGCACGCCAGCAGGGCCTGTCGATGGAGCTGGACCAGATGAGTTCCGCGCAGAACCTGGCGCTCAAGGCATGCGGACTCGGCATGGTGGGGGCGTCCAGCGCGGCGTTCCTCGACCTCGATACCGGACAGGTGCGCGGGGAGCCCGTCGCCGCCGTCGCGGGGCCGTGCGGCGTCGCGGCTCCGGCGCCCCAGCCGCCGGCGCCGCGGGTGGAGACGATCCCGCCGCCGAGCCGGTCGGGAGGTGCCGCGTCGACGGGCCGGGACCAGGGCGAGCGCCTAGGAGATCGCGGCACCGATCCTCGCCGGAACCGCTCCGGCGCGCCGTCCGACGGTGGCGGGGGCGGACGTCGATAGTGGTGCGACCACGCCACGCCACGCCGCCGACGCACGCCATGCGACGGCTCGCTGCCTCCCCTGGTCGGCCCCGGCTCGACCAGCAACCGACCGATCGACCGTCACGACCACACTGAGGAGGAGCCGGTGCCCGCAGCCGGAGCTCGTGAGCCCGGGGCCTCGCGTGATCGTCTTCGACGATCGCCCGGTCCCCGAACACCTGGCGGGAGCACGCCCGGCGGACGGCGTCCGCGTGGTTCGGGCCGCGGCTCCTCGATGCTGCGACTGCGTGTGGGTTTCCTGCTGATCGCGATGGTCCTCTCGGTCTTCGCGGCCAGACTCGTCCAGCTGCAGGGCATCGACCCGCGTGAGTACGCCCAGATGGCCGCCGACGAGGGCTCGGTGACGGCGGTCCTCCCGGCCGAGCGCGGCCGCATCCTGGACCGCAACGGCCTTCCGCTCGCCGACTCGGTCGACGGTCTGATGGTCGTGGCCAACCCGAGCGTGACCGGCCCCAACGCCCCCGGCCTGGCGACCCTGCTCTCCAAGCGCCTCGACGTCGACTACTTCGAGACGCTGCGCCGACTCCGGATCCCGGAGGGTGCCGAGGGTCACCAGTTCCAGTACATCGCGCGCAAGGTGCCCGCGACACGAGCCACCAACGTGCTCGAGGAGGCCGAGGCGCGCGGCTGGAAGGGGCTGGACACCCGCGAGGACCCGGTGCGCTTCTACCCGGGCAAGGACGTCGCGGCGAACCTGGTGGGATTCCTCGGGACGCCGTACGAGGACGGGTCGGCCCGGCCGCTGGCGGGCCTGGAGGCCGCATTCAACCGCTACCTCTCCGGAGTCGACGGCGAGGCCACCTACCAGGTGAGCAAGGGCAGCCGGCTGCCGCTGGGGGACACCACGATCACCCCCGCCCGCGATGGCAACGACCTGATCACCACCATCGACCAGGATCTGCAGTGGAAGGCCCAGCAGGTGCTGCGCCAGACGGTGCTCGGGGCGCGTGCCGACTCCGGCTACGCGGTGGTGCTCGAGCGCAGCACCGGAGACGTGCTGGCGCTGGCGGACTACCCGACCTACGACGCCTCCTCGCCGTACGACCCCTCGGTGCCTGCGGGCGAGGCCGACGCCAACCACAACTCACGCGCGCTGACCGACGTCTACGAGCCGGGCTCGGTCGAGAAGGTGCTCACGCTCTCGGGCCTGATCGACGCGGGCAAGGTCACCAGCCGCACGAAGTTCGAGGTTCCAGGAGCGCTGCATCGTCAGGACCGCACCATCCACGACTACTTCGAGCACGGCACGATCCGGCTGACGCTGGCCGGCATCCTGGCCAAGTCCTCCAACATCGGCACCGTGATGGCGGCCGACAAGTTCGACCGCGGGCAGCTGCGCCGCTACCTGACCGGATTCGGCCTGGGTGAGCGCACCAACGTCGGCCTCGGCGGCGAGACCCGCGGCCTCCTGCCGTCGGGGGCCATGTGGACCAGCCAGACCGCCGACCGCATCGCGTTCGGGCAGTCGCTCTCGGTCAACGCGCTGCAGATGGCGGCCGCGGTGAACACGATCGCGAACGGCGGGGTCCGAGTCTCTCCGAGCATCATCCGAGGCGAGGCGACCGCCGACGACGGGCGTGTGGTCGGCACGGACACCGCGACCGAGCGTCGCGTCGTCAGCGAGGACGCGGCCCGCCAGACCGCGCTCATGATGGAGCGCGTCATCGACCCCGAGGCCGGCGTGGCACCGCGCGCGGCCGTGCCCGGCTACCGCGTCGCCGGCAAGACCGGCACCGCACAGCGTGTGGGGGAGGGCTGCGGGTGCTACGACGGCACCTTCACCGTCTCCTTCGCCGGCTTCGCTCCGGCGGACGACCCCGAGTTCACGATCTACATCGTGGTGCAGAACCCGCGCAACGGTCAGGGCGGCGGCTCGGTGGCGGGCCCCGCGTTCTCCACGCTGATGGGCTACACGCTGCGTCGCTACGGCATCCCGCCCACCGGGGCCCGACCCTCCCAACTGCCTGTCGAGTGGTGAGGACGCACGCCGGAGATGATGGTGCGATGACGTCCCGGCCGAGCAGCCCCACTCCGACACCGCTCGCCGCGCTGACCGACGTGCTGGCCGGGCTCGGCGAGACGTCCCGTCGTGTCGGCGGCGACACCGCTGCGTCCCACGAGGCCACGCTCACGGGCGTGAGCCTGAGTTCCCAGCGGGTGCGGCCGGGCGACCTCTACGCGGCGCTTCCGGGAGCTCGCACGCACGGCATCCGTTTCGCCGGTGCCGCGGTCGCTGCGGGGGCGGTCGCGGTCCTCACCGACGAGGAGGGTGCGGCGAGCGCCGAGTGCCCGACGTCGGTGCCCGTCGTGGTGGTCGAGCGACCACGCACCGTGCTCGGCGCCGTCAGTGCCGCGATCTACGGAAACCCCGCGCGTCGACTCCGCACCATCGGTGTCACCGGCACCCAGGGCAAGACGACCACCACCCGACTTCTCGAGGGGGCCATGGCCGGGGCCGGGCTCTCTGCTGCCGTGATCGGCACGGTCGGCACCCGCATCGCCGGACGCGACGTCGTCTCGTCGCTGACCACGCCCGAGGCCCCGGACCTGCACGGACTCCTCGCCGTGATGGTCGAGGAGGGGGTGGAGGTGTGTGCGATGGAGGTCTCCAGCCACGCGCTCGTCATGGGCCGCGTCGACGGCGTCCGTTTCGATGTCGCCGTCTTCTTGAACCTCGGCCGCGACCATCTCGACTTCCACGCCGACGAGGAGGAGTACTTCGCCGCGAAGGCCGCGCTCTTCACAGCCGAGCGCGCGGACCGAGCGCTCGTCTGCACCGACGACGAGCACGGGCGGCGTCTGGCAGGCGGCGTGCGCATCCCCGTCGTCACCTTCGCGCTCGACGACCCGGCAGCCGACTGGCGCGCGGACGACATCGAGCTCGGTCGGGAGCGATCGACCTTCACACTCCACGCACCGCCGGGTCGGCTTGCGGCACCGATCTCCTGCGCGGTGCCCCTGCCCGGCCGCTTCAACGTGACCAATGCGCTGGCGGCGATCGCCGCTGCCGGCGAGGCGGGCCTGGATGTCGCCGCGGTCGCCGCGGCGCTTGGGACCTCGGCGGGCGTGCCGGGGAGGCTGGAGCGTGTCGACGCCGGCGGGGACTTCCTCACCGTCGTCGACTACGCACACAAGCCGGACGCCGCGCAGGCGCCCACCGCCGCGCTGCGCCCGCTCGCTGCGGCGCCGAGCGGCGCGCCCGGTCGCGTCATCGTGGTCATCGGCGCCGGCGGCGACCGCGACAGCGGGAAGCGTCCGATCATGGGGGCGATCGCCGCTCGCCTCGCCGATGTGGTGATCGTGACCGACGACAACCCTCGCAGCGAGGAGCCGGCCGCCATCCGGGCCGCCGTCCTGGGGGGCGCGCGCGAAGCGGCTGGCGGAGCCGACCCGGGCGGGATCGCCGAGCTGCTCGAGGTGTCCGACCGTCGTGAGGCGATCGCCACGGCGATCGGGATCGCCCGTGCGGGCGACGTCGTGCTCATTGCGGGCAAGGGACACGAGACGGGCCAGGAGATCGACGGCGTGGTGCATCCCTTCGACGACCGTGTCGTCGCTCACGAGGCGCTCACCGCGCTCGGATCCTCCGCCGGGGGAGCGCGATGATCGAGATGACCCTCGACCAGCTCGCGGGCGTGGTGGGCGGTCAGGTGCACGGCGATCCCGCGGTCGTCGTCAACGGCCCCGCCTACCTGGACAGCCGCTCTCCGGAGGCGGGCGGGCTGTTCGTGGCGGTCGCGGGCGACAGGGTCGACGGCCACGAGTTCGCAGCGGGCGCCCACGCGGTGCTGGGCACCCGTGCCACCGCGGCGCCGACGGTCGTCGTTCCCGACTCGGTGGCCGCGCTCGGCCGGCTGGCCCGCCACGTGATCGACGCCCTCGACGTGCCCGTCACCGCCCTCACCGGTTCCCAGGGCAAGACCGGCACCAAGGACCTGCTCGCCGCGGTGCTCGCCGCCGACGCCGAGACCGTCGCGACGAGCGCCAACCTCAACAACGAGCTCGGCGTTCCGCTGACGGCGCTGCGTGCGACGCCGTCGACGACGCACCTGGTGCTGGAGATGGGCGCCCGTGGGGTGGGGCACATCGCCTACCTGTGCGGGATCGCACCGCCCCGGGTGGCCGCCGTACTCAACGTCGGCTCCGCCCACGTGGGGGAGTTCGGCGGTGTCGAGGCGATCGCCCGCGCCAAGGGAGAGATCGTCGAGGCCCTGCCTCCCGACGGCGTCGCGGTGCTCAACGCCGACGACGCCCGGGTCGCCGCCATGGCGAGCCGCACCGACGCACGGGTCCTGACCTTCGGGAGCACGGCCGAGGTGACGTGGCGCGACCTCACACTCGACGAGCTCGGCCGGCCGGCCTTCGAGCTCGGGCACGACGGCGCCTGGGCGGCGGTGCGCCTGCGCGGCGTCGGAGCGCACCAGGTCGCGAACGCCGCCGCCGCCGCCGCACTCGCCCTCGCGTCCGGACTCCGCCTCGACGACATCGCGTCGGCGCTCACCGCCGCGAGATCGACGTCGCGGTGGCGGATGGAGCTGGACTCGCGGGAGGACGGGTTGCTGGTGCTCAACGACGCCTACAACGCGAATCCGGCGTCGATGACGGCGGCCGTGGAGGCGCTCGCCGCGCTCGGTCGGTCCCGCAGCGGTCGCACGATCGCCGTCCTGGGGGAGATGCGCGAGCTCGGGGATGCGCACGACGCGGGCCACCGCGAGGTCGGCCGGACGGCGGCCGCACGCGGCATCGACGTGGTCGTGGTCGTCGGCGAGTCGGCGCGACCGATCGCCGACGGCGTCGCGGAGTCCGGACGTGGCGCGACCCACGCCGTCGTGACGGCGGGGCGCGACGACGCACTCGCCTGGGTGCGGAACAATGCCGGTGCCGACGACACCGTTCTGGTGAAGGCCTCCCGCGGGGCCGCACTCGAATGGATCGCGGAGCAGGTACTGACCGATCCCGCGGAAGGGGGCACCCGCAGCCGATGAGAGCGATCCTGCTCGGAGGCGGTCTCTCCCTCCTCATCTCCCTGCTCGGCACCCGGGTGGCGATCAGCTACTTCACCCGCTGGGGCTACGGCCAGGAGATCCGCGAGGACGGGCCGACCACCCACCACACCAAGCGCGGCACCCCCACCATGGGCGGTGTCGCCATCATCACCGCGACCGTCGTGGGGTACTTCGCGGCGAAGCTGATCACGCTCAGCCCGCCGTCGGCCTCCGGCCTCCTGCTCCTCTACCTGTTCGTCGGCATGGGGCTGGTCGGCTTCCTCGACGACTTCATCAAGATCTCCCGCCAGCGCAACCTGGGTCTGCGCAGCCGAGCGAAGATGATCGGCCAGACCTTCGTCGGCGTCTCCTTCGGTGCGCTCGCGCTCTCGCCCTGGCTCGAGGACGACAACGGCCGTACTCCCGCCAGCGACAAGATCTCGTTCCTGCGGGAGATCGACTGGCTGGTGCTGCCGACGATCCTCGCGATCCTGCTGATCTGGTTGATCACGACCGGCACCAGCAATGCCGTCAACCTCACCGACGGACTCGACGGCCTCGCCACCGGCTGCTGCATGATGGTGTTCGGCGCCTACACGCTGGTGAACATCTGGCAGAGCAGCCAGTCGTGCGAGAACAGCCCGGGCCCGCAGTGCTACGACGTCCGCGACCCGCTCGATCTGGCGATCATCGCCGCGGCGCTGACCGGCGCCTGCTTCGGCTTCCTCTGGTGGAACGCCTCGCCGGCCGCGATCTTCATGGGCGACACCGGCTCGCTCGCGCTCGGCGGTGCGCTCGCCGGCTTCGCCATCCTGACCCGCACCGAGCTGCTCCTGCTGATCCTCGGGGGCCTCTTCGTCGTCATCACGCTCTCGGTGATGATCCAGGTCGGCACCTTCAAGGCCAGCCGTTCCAGCGCGCTGTTCCGCAGGGTCTTCCGAGTCCAGGCCGGACATCGGGTCTTCCGCATCGCGCCTCTGCACCACCACTTCGAGATGCTGGGCTGGGAGCAGGTCACCGTCGTGATCCGCTTCTGGATCATCACCGGACTCTTCGTCGCCGCCGGCCTCGGCATCTTCTACGCCGAGTGGGTCGCGCGGCTGTGACGCGTCCCGATCCCTTGCAGTTGCGTCGCGAGGACGACTGGAGCGGTGTTCGCGCCGTCGTCGCGGGGTTCGGGGTGTCCGGCTTCGCCGCGGCCGACAACCTGACCCATCTCGGCGCACAGGTCACGGCCCTCGCGGAGACCGCCACCCCCGCACAGCTGGAGAAGGCTGAGCTGCTGGAGATCCTCGGCGCTCGTGTCGACATCCACGCCGGCGCCACCCAGACGTTGCCCGACGACGTCGACGTCGTGGTGACCTCGCCGGGCTTCCGTCCTGACGCCCCGGTCCTGCAGGCGGCCAGGTCGCGTGGCATCCCGATCTGGGGGGAGGTCGAACTGGCCTGGCGGCTGCGCGCCGCCGGACCCGACGGCGTCCCGGCTCCCTGGCTCTGCGTCACGGGCACGAACGGCAAGACCACCACGGTCCAGATGCTCGACTCGATCCTCCAGGCGGCCGGGCTGCGCAGCGTCGCGGCCGGCAACGTCGGTCTACCGATCGTCGAGGCGGTCATGGATCCCGCGCCCTACGACGTCCTCGCCGTCGAGCTCTCGAGCTTCCAGCTGCACTACACCGACTCGATGAGCGCGGAGTCGGCGGCTGTGCTCAACCTCGCGGCGGACCACCTCGACTGGTACGAGGGCGCGAGCTGGGGCGAGCGTGCCGGGATGCGTGCCTACGGCGACGACAAGGGGCGGATCTTCCAGCGCGTCCAGCGCGCCTGCGTCTACAACGTCGCCGACCCGGCCACCGAGCACCTGGTGCGCGAGGCGGAGGTCGTCGACGGTGCTCGCGCGGTCGGCTTCACCCTCGGGATGCCGGGGGTGGGCATGGTCGGTCTCGTCGAGGACCTCCTCGTCGATCGTGCCTTCATCGAGGAGCGCGCCACCAGCGCCGCCGAGTTGTGCAGCCTCGCCGATCTCGCACCGGACGGAGGCGCACCCGCGCCGCATGTGGTGGCCAACGCCCTGGCCGCCGCCGCGCTGGCCCGAGCGCACGGCGTCAGTCAGGAGGCGGTGCGCGACGGCCTGCGGGCCTTCCGCCTCGACGGTCACCGGATCGCCTCGGTCGGGACGTTCGGCGGCATCACCTGGGTCGATGACTCCAAGGCGACCAACCCCCACGCGGCGCAATCCTCCCTGCAGGCCTTCGATCGCGTCGTCTGGGTGGCCGGCGGGCTCGCGAAGGGCGCCACTTTCGACGAGTTGGTCGGCTCGATCGCCTCCAGGCTGGCGGGCGTCGTGCTCGTGGGCCGCGACCGTCAGCTGATCGCGGACGCGGTGGCGCGACACGCGCCGGATGTGCCCGTCATCCTCGTCGACCACGGCGAGGATGGTGGCGTAGTCGACGGCCTGGCCCTGATGCGAGGCGTCGTCGACGCCGCTGCACGACTGGCGGCGCCCGGCGACACCGTGCTCCTCGCTCCGGGGTGCGCATCCATGGACCAGTTCAGCGGCTACGCGGCCCGTGGCGACGCCTTCGCCGCCGCGGTCCGCGCCAGGTTCGGCTGATCCCTGACGCAGGGGCGGCGGGGCCTCTTCCCCGGCAGTAGCACCCCGCAGCACCAGGAGGTCCGGTGACGACCGCGAGTCCCGAGCGCACCAGGCCCGCTCCACCACGAGCGCGCGGCTGGACGACGTCGCTGCGCGAGGCGCTGGATCGCCCGCTGACGACCTACTACATGCTGCTCGTCGCCGCAGGGCTGCTGCTGACGATCGGCCTGATCATGGTGCTGAGCGCGTCCAGCGTCTACAGCTTCCGTCTCTACGGAGACTCCTACGCCGTGGTCCAACGGCAACTCACCTGGGTGCTCCTCGGCGTGCCCTGTGCGTTCATCGCGAGCCGGGTCAGCAACCAGTGGGTGCGACGTCTCGCCTACCCGGCCTTCGGCTTCTCGCTGCTGCTGCTCGGACTCACGGTCCTCTTCGGGGTCGAGCGCAACGGCAATACCAACTGGCTGGCGGTCGGGCCGTTCCAGGTGCAGCCCTCGGAGATCGCCAAGCTCTCGCTGGTGATCTGGGCCGCTCACATCTACGCACGCAAGGAGCGCCGTCTCGGCGACGTGCGCGAGATGCTGGTCCCCGTCGTACCGGGCATGGCGCTCGCGATCGGCCTGGTCGTGGTCGGTCGTGACCTCGGAACCGCGCTGGTGCTGTTCGCGATCCTGGTCGGGATGCTCTGGGTGGCAGGCGCCCCGGCCCGACTCTTCGCCCTCGTCAGCATGGTGCTGGCCGTGCTCGCCCTGGCGTTGGCCGCCACCGACCCCGAGCGGCTCGAGCGCATCACGCACTTCTCCGACCCGTTCAAGGACTTCGAGGGCGCGGGTTGGCAGTCGGCCCACGGCCTCTACGCGATGGCCAGCGGGGAGATCTTCGGCCAGGGGATCGGTGCGAGCCAGCAGAAGTGGGGCACCTTGCCCGAGGCGCACACCGACTTCATCTTCGCCGTGCTCGGGGAGGAGCTCGGCCTCGTCGGCACCCTGCTCGTCATCGGCCTGTTCCTGACCCTGGCCTACGCCGCCCTCCGGATCGCGCGTCAGACCACCGACTCGTTCGTGCGCTACGCCAGCTTCGGTGTCGTGGTCTGGCTGCTCGGTCAGATGATCATCAATGTCGGCATGGTGCTCGCGTTGCTGCCGGTCATCGGTATCCCGTTGCCGCTGGTCTCCTACGGCGGATCCAGCCTGGTGCCGACCCTGGCGGCGCTGGGACTGCTCGTCGGTTTCGCGCGCCGGGAGCCCGAGGCGGCCAGAGCGCTGGCACAGCGACGTCGCGGCCGGTCGGCCGGGCTGTCCGGTCGCTGACGTGACGCAACCTCTACCGTCGTCATCGATGAAGGTTCTGCTCGCCGGTGGTGGCACCGCCGGACACACGTCCCCCCTGTTGGCGACCGCCGACGCGCTGCGCCGTCGTGACCCGAGCGTCGAGATCACCTGCTTGGGCACCCCCCGCGGCCTGGAGAACCGGGTCGTCCCCGCGGCCGGGTATCCCCTCGAGCTCGTCCCGCCCGTCCCGTTCCCGCGGCGACCCGATGCCGACCTGCTGCGGTTCCCCGCGCGCCTGCGCGCCACGATCCGGGCGACCCAGGCGGTCTTCGACCGCGTGCGACCCGACGTGGTGGTCGGCTACGGCGGGTACGTCTCGGTGCCCGCCTACCTCGTCGCGCGCCGACGAGGTGTGCCGGTCGTGGTCCACGAGCAGAACGCGCGCCCCGGGATGGCGAACAAGCTCGGCGCCCGCCGTGCCGCGCGGGTCGCCGTGAGCTTCCCCGACACCCCGTTGCGGCGCGCCGAGTACATCGGCCTTCCGATCCGCACGATGATCGCGGGGCCCGCCCGCTCGGCGCTGCGCGCCGAGGCCAGGGAGTTCTTCGGCCTGTCGCCCGACGCGCCCACGCTCGTCGTGACGGGCGGCTCCCAGGGAGCGCGCCGTCTCAACCAGGCGGTCTCCGGCGCCGCACGCGCGTTGTCGGACGCGGGCGTCCAGGTGCTGCACGTGGTCGGTCCGAACGGCGACGCCGAGCCGGGTCCGACCGCGATGCCCTACGTCGTCGAGCACTTCGTCGACCGGATGGATCTCGCCCTGGCGGCCGCCGACCTGATGGTCTGCCGTGCCGGAGCCAGCAGTGTCACCGAGGCCGCGGCCACCGGCGTGCCGGCGATCTTCGTGCCGTTGCCGATCGGCAACGGAGAGCAGCCGCGCAACGCCCGGCCCGTCGTCGACGCCGGCGGTGCCCTGATGGTGGCCGACGGCGACCTCACGCCGTCCTGGGTCGCCGAGCACGTCGTCCCGCTGGCGACCGATGGCGCGCGTCTGGCGGCGATGGGTGCGGCGGCGTCGGGCCTGATCCCGCGCGATGCCGACGACAAGCTGGCCGCGATCGTCGTCGACGTCGCCGGCGGTGGCTCCCGATGAAGGTCCCCGTCCCCGAGCGGATCCCCGAGCTCGCCGAACTCGGCCGCGTCCACATCGTCGGTATCGGCGGCGCCGGCATGTCCGGCATCGCCCGCATCATGGCGGCCCGAGGCGTGGACGTCGACGGCTGCGACAGCTCACCTCAGTCCGAGCGGGACGCCGCGCTGATCGACGCCGGCGTTCGACAGGTGTGGACCGGTCACGACGGCGAGCACGCCGAGTCCGCCGACACGGTGGTGTTCAGTACCGCCGCGCGCGAGGACAACCCCGACTACCTGCGCGCCGCGGAGCTGGGACGTCGCGTGCTGCCGCGCTCGGCCGCACTCGCCTCGCTGATGCGCGGGTATCGCGTGCTGGCCGTGGCCGGCACGCACGGCAAGACCACGACGACGTCCCTGCTGACCGTCGCGTTGCAGAGTGCCGGCGCCGATCCCACCTACGCGATCGGCGGCGATCTCACCGCGACGGGCGTCAACGCCGCGGCCGGCAGCGGTGAGCTGTTCGTCGTCGAGGCCGACGAGAGCGACGGTGCCTTCCTGGTCTATGAGCCCTTCGGGGCCATCGTCACCAACGTCGACGCCGACCATCTCGACCAGTGGGGCACCGAGGAGGCCTACCGGGCCGCCTTCGACGCCTTCGCCGACCGCATCGATCCCGCCGGGTTCCTGGTCTGTTGCATCGACGACGCCGGCGGGGCGGCGTTGGCGGAGAGGAGCCGCGCCGCCGGACGACGGGTCATCACCGTCTCCACCGATGCGGGATCGGGCGCCGACGTCACTCCGGAGGCGCTCGCCGGCGTGACCTTGTGGGCCCCCGGTGACCACTACCTCGCCGATGCCCTGGCCGCGTACGCCGCAGGTCTGGCCGTCGGACTGCCCGGCGACGCCCTGCGCGCCGGCCTGGCCGGCTACACCGGCACGCGGCGTCGGATGGAGCCCAAGGGTGAGGCGGCCGGAGTCCGTGTCTACGACAGCTACGCCCACCACCCGACCGAGATCCTCGGCGACCTTCAGACCGCGCGGGCGCTCGCGGGGGAGGGTCGCGTCGTGGTGGCCTTCCAACCCCACCTCGTCTCCCGCACCCGGATCTTCGGCGAGCAGATGGGCGCTGCCCTCAGCGCCGCCGACGAGGTGGTGGTGCTCGACATCTACCTCGCGCGCGAGGAGGCCGATCCTGCCGTGACCCCGCGCTTGATCACCGACGCCGTCAGGCTCGCCCCGGAGCGGGTCGGCACCGCCTCGCTCGAGGACGCCGCCGCGGTGCTGGTCGGGCGCGCCCGACCGGGCGATCTCGTGCTCACGCTCGGCGCGGGCACCGTCACCCAGGTCGGCCCGCAGGTGCTCGACCTCCTGGCCGCCCGGAGTCCTCGGGTCGCCTCCGCCGCTCCGACCGAGGGCGCCGCGCGGCCGTGATCCGTCTCCGCACCCGACGTTCGCCCGACGCCGAGGCTCGCAGCCGGCGCCGGTTCGCCCGCCGTCAGTGGGTCCGGCGATGGCTGACGCTGCGCTACGTCCTGGCCATGGTGATGGTGACAGCGGCGGTCGCGGGTGGTGTCTACGTCGTCTACTTCTCCGAGGCCCTGGCGGTCGAGGGCGCCGAGGTCACCGGCATCTCGGTCCTCGACGAGGATGCCGTGCTGGAGGCGGCAGGGGTGCCGATCGGTGGCCCGCTCGCGACGGTCGACCTGCGTGGGGTGGAACGCCGCGTGGCCGCGTTGGCGCCGGTCGCGAGGGTCGAGGTGTCGCGCAAGTGGCCGCACTCGGTGCTGATCGTCATCACCGAGCGGGTGCCGGTGGCGGTCGTCGAGCGTGCTGGGACCTTCCGCGCCGTCGATGCGTCCGGGGTCGTCTTCTCCAGCTACCGCCGCGCGCCCCGCGACCTTCCCCGGATCGAGGCCGATCCCGATGCCGGGGTGGAGGCGCTGCGCGAAGGCGCCGCCGTGGTGGCATCGCTGCCCAGCGACGTCGCGGCGGGCGTGGACCATCTCGAGGTGCACAGCGTCGACGAGATCGATCTCGAGCTGCGCGACGGCCGACTGGTGCGGTGGGGGAGCGCGGAGCAGTCGGAGGAGAAGGGCCGCGTCCTCCTGGCGTTGCTCGCCAGCGAGGTCGGCGACGCCCGCACCTTCGACGTCAGCGTGCCGGCGCAGCCCACGACGTCCGGTTGAGAGTTCGCGTCTCGCGACGACGTATCCGAGTCGACGGGCGTCGCGGCGGCGTGTCGCCGCTGCACGGCACGTCGCAGTCCCTACTGTCGTGATCACGACGAGGTTGACATAACTATAACCCTCAGGTTGAGGGTCACAGTTGAGACAGCCGGACGTCCCGAACTTCCTCACCTCACCAACCTCCCGGCCCGACCGGGCTCCTCGGAGAAGGGATAGCCGCCGTGGCTGCTGCACAGAACTACCTGGCCATCATCAAGGTCGTCGGCATCGGCGGCGGCGGCGTGAACGCCGTCAACCGGATGATCGAGGTCGGCCTCAAGGGCGTCGAGTTCATCGCCATCAACACCGACGCCCAGGCGTTGCTGATGAGTGACGCCGACGTCAAGCTCGACATCGGGCGCGAGCTCACCCGTGGCCTCGGCGCGGGCGCGAACCCGATGGTCGGCGGCCAGGCTGCCGAGGACCACGCCGACGAGATCGAGGAGGTGCTCAAGGGCGCCGACATGGTCTTCGTGACGGCCGGCGAGGGAGGTGGCACCGGCACCGGAGGTGCTCCCGTCGTCGCGCGTATCGCCCGCTCGCTCGGTGCCCTGACCATCGGCGTGGTCACCCGCCCGTTCGCGTTCGAGGGTCGCCGTCGCGCGAACTCCGCCGAGGAGGGCATCGCGGCGCTGCGCGAGGAGGTCGACACCCTCATCGTCATCCCCAACGATCGCCTGCTCTCGATCAGCGACCGCAACGTCTCGGTGCTCGACGCCTTCAAGCAGGCCGACCAGGTCCTGCTGCAGGGTGTCTCCGGCATCACCGACCTGATCACGACGCCGGGTCTGATCAACCTCGACTTCGCCGACGTCAAGTCGGTGATGGCCAACGCCGGCTCGGCGCTCATGGGCATCGGCTCGGCCCGCGGCGACGACCGCGCGGTGGTCGCGGCCGAGATGGCGGTCTCCAGTCCGCTGCTCGAGGCGTCGATCGACGGCGCCTACGGCGTGCTGCTCTCGATCGCCGGCGGTTCCGACCTGGGTCTCTTCGAGATCAACGAGGCGGCGGCGCTCGTCGCCGACGCGGCGCACCAGGACGCCAACATCATCTTCGGTGCGACCATCGACGACGCGCTGGGCGACGAGGTCCGGGTCACGGTCATCGCGGCCGGATTCGACGGCGGCCAGCCCAAGAAGCGCGAGGAGGGCGCCACCCTGCGCGGCTCTGCGGCTCGCCCGGCCACCACGCAGCGCACCGAGCCGGTGCGCCGCGAGGAGCCGGCGGCGGTCGGTGCGCCGGCTTCCGCCGCCGCGACTCCTGCCGCGCCGGCGTCCCCGGCCTCGACTCAGCCGGTCTCGCCGCGACCGGCGCCCTCGATGGACTTCGACGACGACCTGGACGTGCCTGACTTCCTGAAGTGACCGCGCCGGCGCGCGGCGACTCGAGGCGATGAAGCGAGGACGCGCTGTATCACTTCCGTACGCGACACGGCCCCGTCGACCTGGCCTTCACCGACCGGTTCGGCGGGGTCAGTCGCGCGCCGTTCGACTCGCTGAACCTGGCGCTCGTCGGCGACGACGCGCCGGATGACCGGCGCTCCAACCACGACCTGCTCCTGATGGACTTCGCGCCCGGCGCGCGGCTCGTGGATCTCGACCAGGTCCACGGCGACCGGGTCGTGGCGGCCGAGGAGATCGCCTCGTCGGACGCCACACCGTCGGGGCCGCCCCGTGCTGACGGCGTGGTGAGCTCCAGTGGCGACGTCGTGCTGATGGTGCGGGTGGCCGACTGCGTCCCCGTCCTCCTCGCCGACGCCGGGGCCGGGATCATCGGAGCGGCCCATGCAGGACGCCGGGGAGTCGAGCTCGGCGTCGTCCCGGCGACGATCGACGCCATGCGAGCCCGCGGTGCGGGCCGGATCGAGGCCTGGATCGGACCGCACGTGTGCGGGGCCTGTTACGAGGTGCCGGCGGCCCTCCGTGACGACGTCGACGCCGTCGTTCCCGGTGTCGCCGCGACGACGTCGTGGGGCACCCCCTCGCTCGACCTCGGCAGGGGCGTGCGCGCCCAACTCGAGGCGCGCGAGGTCGTCGTCCACGACCGCTCGGCGTGCACGATCGAGTCGCCCGACCTCTACTCCTATCGCCGCGACGGCGCCCGCTCCGGGCGGTTCGCCGGCCTGATCCGGAGGGTGTGATGACCGCAGAGCGCGAGGTCGAGGTCGCAGCGAGCCTGGCGATCGTCCGGCAGCGGATCGCCCGGGCGGCCTCGGCAGCCGGGCGCGACACCGACGAGATCACCCTGGTGGTGGTCACCAAGTACTTCCCGGCCAGCGACGTGCGTCTGCTCGCAGCGCTCGGCGTGACCGATGTCGCGGAGAATCGCCACCAGGAGGCCGTCGAGAAGTCCGAAGCGTGCGCGGACCTCGATCTGAGATGGCACTTCGTGGGGGGACTGCAGAGCAACAAGGCGACGGCGGTGACCCGCTACGCGGACGTCGTGCAGTCGGTCGACCGGCTCAAGCTGGTGGCGCCGTTGGCACGCGGCGCGCAGGAGCGTGGCCGCGCTCTCGACGTCGCGCTCCAGGTCAGCCTCGACCCGCCCGATCGCGACCACCGCGCCGGTGTCCGGCCCGAGGAGTTGTCGGACCTGGCCGCTGCGGTCGCGTCGGTGGACGGGCTGCGACTGCGGGGTCTGATGGCCGTCGCGCCCTTGGACGAAAGGCCGGCGGACGCCTTCGACCGGCTCGCCGGGGTGCGCGAGGGGTTCCTTGCCGAGCATCCCGACGCGCGGTGGCTCTCGGCGGGCATGAGCGCGGACCTGGAGGACGCGATCACTCGCGGCGCGACACACGTACGCATTGGGTCCGCGGTCCTCGGATCCAGGCCCGGTCTCCAGTAATGTCCCAAGAGATCAGCAAGCGCCCGGGCCCGGGCGCGCGAGCAGCGGAGGCAGACATCTCATGAGCGGTGCGATGCGCAGGATCGGTGAGTACCTCGGCCTGCTCGAGGACACCGGCCGGTACGACGAGTACGACGGCTACGGCGAGACGACCGAGACTGCCCCGGTCCAGGCTGCGCGGCCCCGTCGTGTCGAAGGTGAACCGGCACCGGTCGCCGACCTCTCGGAGCGACGTCGCGCTCACGTCCCGGTCCAGGTCGCGCCGGTCCAGGCGGAGCTGTCGCGGATCGTCACCCTTGAGCCCCGGACCTACAACGAGGCGCGGGTCGTGGGCGAGAACTACCGCGAGGGCACGCCGGTCATCATGAACCTGAGCGACCTCGACGATGCCGACGCGAAGCGACTCGTCGACTTCGCCGCCGGTCTGGTCTTTGCTACCCGTGGCACTCTCGACCGCGTCACCAACAAGGTGTTCCTGCTCTCGCCGCCCAACATCTCGGTCGCCGCCGAGGACAAGCAGTTGATCGCCGAGGGCGGTTTCTTCAACCAGTCCTGAGGGTTTTCGAGGTCTTCTAGGTGAATACAGTCGGTCTCATCGTCTACGTCGCGCTGACGGTGTTCATCGCCTTCATGTGGGTCCGCTTCATCGTGGACTGGGTGCAGGTCTTCGCGCGTGCGTGGAGCCCCCGCGGCCCCCTGCTCGTAGCGCTCGAGGGTGTGTACTCGACCACGGATCCGCCGATCAAGGCGCTCCGTCGCGTCATCCCGCCGCTGCGTCTGGGCAACTTCGCCCTCGATCTCAGTTTCCTGATCGTGTTCATCGGGGCCTACGTGCTGCTGCGGCTCACGCAGGTCTACCTGATGGGCTGACCTACGTCCCACGCCTGTGAACCGCTTTCCGGCACGTGGGCTCGGTCACCTGCCGTCGATTCTCGCGTCACAGGCGATGCGCTGAGTCACACCAGCACCACCCCACGCGCTACAGTGCTGGGAACCCGCGTCTCCACGACGTGGGTGGACGTCGCGGCGCGAACCGACAGCGATCTGTCGCCTCGAGCGCGTCGCACCGACATCGAGTTCAAGGAATTGGGTGAAGTCATGCCGTTGACCCCAGAGGACGTGAGCAACAAGCGCTTTACGCCGGTGCGTCTGCGCGAGGGCTACGACATGGGGGAGGTCGACCAGTTCCTCGATGAGGTCGAGGCGGAGTTGGCCCGGCTCAACAAGGAGAACGACGACCTCCGCGTCAAGCTCGAGGCTGCCCAGTCCGGAGCCGCCCAGGCGAGTCCGGTGGCCGCCCCGGTCGAGGCCGCTCCGGTCGTCGCTCCGACACCCGAGCCGGTGGTCGCTGCTCCGGCTGCCCCGGCCCGCCAGGAGATCGAGACCATCAGGGTCGAGACCGTCCCGGATGCCTCCAACGCCGCCGCGCGTCTGCTCGAGATCGCCACCCGCAACGCGGACGAGTTGGTCGAGGACGCCAAGAACGAGGCCGACAAGATCATCGGCGAGGCCCGCACCAAGTCCGAGCGCCTGGCCGCGGAGTCCAAGAGCAAGGCCGATCAGGTCGAGAACGACGCCCGCACCCGCGCGACGATGCTCGACGCCGAGACTGCCGAGCGTCGCACGCAGATCTTCGGCGACCTGGAGAAGGAGCGCGACAAGCTCACCGTCGAGGTGGAGAACCTGCGCTCGTTCGAGCGCGAGTACCGCTCGCGCCTGCGCAGCTACTTCACCCAGCAGCTCGAGGCGCTCGGCTCCGCGTCCGAGACGCCCGCGCCGTCGCAGGAGGCCCCGGCGCCCAAGCGTCTGCGTTCGATCCTGGGCGAGGACGAGGGCTGAGACCCTTCTGTTCGTCACATCGGCCCCCGGGGACACCTTCCGGGGGCCGATGGTGTTCTCGGGCGCGCCTCGTTGAGCCCGATGAGTGCACCCACTAGCGTTCGTGCCGCTCGCGGTCCCGAGGTGGCCGTGGCCGACGGAAGGCCGTTCGATGGTTCGCAGCACCCGCAAGCTCGCCCAGGCCGCACGGAGCGCGCTGACGCGCCGCAAGCCCGCCGCCGAACCTGCCTCCGCGAAGAAGGCCGCTCCGGTGAAGAAGGCTTCCGCGGCCAAGGCGGCCGCTCCGGTGAAGAAGGCGGCCCCGCCGAAGAAGGCGGCCCCGGCCAAGGCGGCCGCTCCGGCGAAGAAGGTGGCTCCGGCGAAGAAGGCCGCTCCAGCGAAGGCGGCCGCTCCGGTGAAGAAGGCGGCCCCGGTGAAGAAGGCGGCCCCGCCGAAGAAGGCGGCCCCGGCCAAGAAGGCCACTCCGGCCAAGGCGGCCGCTGCGCCGAAGAAGGCCGCTGCGTCGAAGAAGGCCGCTCCGGCGAAGAAGGCCGCTCCAGCGAAGGCGGCCGCTCCGGCGAAGAAGGCCGCTCCAGCGAAGGCGGCCGCTCCGGTGAAGAAGGCGGCCCCGGTGAAGAAGGCGGCCCCGGCGAAGAAGGCCGCTCCGGCCAAGGCGGCCGCTCCGGTGAAGAAGGCGGCCCCGGTGAAGAAGGCGGCCCCGGCGAAGAAGGCGTCGTCGACGGCTACTCCGCCTGTTCTCGTCGTCCTGGAAGGCGAGGGGGCCTGGACGTCCTCCGAGCTCGCGGAGGTGTTGGCCGAGCTCAACGAGCAGCGCGCCCACAGTGCGACGATCGTGGAGCAGAAGGAGGTCGAGCTCGCCGACCTCCTGCGTGACTCCGGAGACGGGGCCGGCCAGGACCAGGCCGACCTCGGCGCCTCCAGCTTCGAGCGTGACTACGAGCTGACCGTCGTGGCGAACGAGCGGGACAAGCTCGCCCAGATCGACCACGCATTGGAGCGGATCTCCGACGGCACCTACGGCGTCTGCGAGTCGTGCGGCAACCCGATCGGCAAGATGCGGTTGATGGCATTCCCGCGTGCCACACTGTGCATGACATGCAAGCAGCGCGAGGAACGTCGGTAGACCCCGAGAGTCCTGGTTCCCCCGAGAGCCGGAGGTCTGCGGGTCTGGCGCCGAAGTTGATCTTCGTCATCGTCGCCGTCGTTGCCTACGCGACCGATCAGGTCACCAAGGCGCTCGCGCTGGAGCACCTCGACGGTCGTCCCGACGTCCAGGTGATCGGCGAGGTCCTGCAGCTCCACCTCACCCGGAACCCCGGGGCGGCCTTCAGCGCGGGCACCGGACTGACGCCCTACATCACGGCGTTCGCGATCGCCGCCACCCTCGCTGTGCTCTGGTACGCGCGCCGTCTCGGCAGCACGGGATGGGGCTTCGGCTTCGGATTCCTCCTGGCCGGGATCACCGGCAATCTCACCGACCGGCTGCTGCGCGACCCCGAGCCTTTCCACGGTCACGTCATCGACTTCCTGATGCTGCCGAACTGGCCGATCTTCAACATCGCCGACATCTGCATCAACATCGCAGCGGGCCTCATCATCATCCAGTCCTTCCGCGGCATCAGGCTCGACGGATCACGGGAGAAGGACGACGAGCGCGACGCCGCCGCTGACGGCCCCGAGCTCCGATCCGCGGTGGACCTGCGTGGTGCGGAGGGCGCTGACGATGTGGTCGGCCCCGAGGACGGTGCTCGATGAGCAGCGCGTCCTCGGAGTACCGGGTCCTCCCGGTCCCCGACAGTCTGGGTGGCGAGCGCGTCGATGCGGCGATCGCCCAGATGTTCGGGCTCTCGCGCACGCGCGGCGCCGAGCTGATCGCCGAGGGGCTCGTCCAGCTCGACGGCGTCGACGTCACCACGAAGAGCGAGCGTGTGATGCCCGGTGCCCGTCTCGAGGTGACCATCCCCGCCGAGGCCGACCCGTTGGCCGTCGTGCCCGAGATCGTCGAGGGCATCGGGATCATCTACGACGACGAGTCCATCGTCGTGATCGACAAGCCGGTCGGTGTCGCCGTGCATCCCTCACCTGGCTGGAGCGGGCCGACCGTCGTCGCGCACCTGGCCGGTGCGGGCTTCCGGATCGCCACGAGTGGTGCGTCCGAACGTCAGGGCATCGTGCAGCGCCTGGACGTCGGCACGTCCGGCGTGATGGTGATCTGCAAGTCCGAGTACGCCTACTCCGTGCTCAAGAACGCCTTCCGGCACCGCACGGTCGACAAGACCTACCACGCTCTGGTGCAGGGGCACCCCGACCCGCTCACCGGGACGATCGACGCGCCGATCGCCCGACACCCCGGCGCAGACCACCGGTTCGCGGTCCGTGAGGGCGGGCGCCCGAGCATCACGCACTACGAGACGCTCGAGGCCCACCGCTTCGCCAGCCTGTTGGAGGTGCACCTGGAGACCGGCCGCACCCACCAGATCCGCGTGCACATGTCGGCCCTCAAGCACCCGTGCGTCGGCGATCTGACCTATGGCGCGGACCCCACGCTCGCCCGCCGCGTCGGCGTGACCCGCCAGTGGCTGCACGCTGTGCGGCTCGGCTTCGAGCACCCCGACACCGGCGCCTACGTGCAGTTCGAGTCGCCCTACCCCGACGATCTCGCAGCCGCGCTCGAGGTCATTCGTGACGGGGACTGACTCCGCCTCCCTCGCTCTCCGACCCGCGATGCGCGAGGACGTGGACGCGGTCGCCGAGGTGCATCTGACGTCGCGAGCCGCAGCGCCGATGCCACCGAGCATCCACCCTGCGGCCGACGTGCGGAGCTGGCTCGCAGCACGGATCGAGGCAGACCATGTCTGGGTGGCAGAGGTCGCCGGCCTGGTCGTCGGCTACGTGCGCTTCACCGACACCTGGCTCGACGACCTGTACGTGCTGCCCGGCCGGGCGCGGCAGGGCGTCGGATGCGCACTGCTCGAGGTGGCGAAGGCGCATCTGCCTGCGGGATTCGGGCTGTGGGTCTTCGAGCAGAACGAACCCGCTCGTGCGTTCTACGCCCGTCACGGCCTGGTCGAGACCGAGGTGACCGACGGTCGTGACAACGAAGAGAAGTGCCCCGACGTCAGGATGGAGTGGCTGCCAGCGCAGCGTCGAGCTCACCGATGAGCCCGCGCCGGTCGGCGTCCTCACGCACGTGGGCGACGAGGTCGTCCGGCAGAGCCGCGAGCAGGGGCACCAGATCCCGCCAGAGGTCACTGGCCGCGGCGGCCGCCACGATCGCGCTCAGCACCGGAGGCCGGTGGAACGCCGGGGCTGCGGCCAGCCGCGCACGGGCGGGCGGTGCCATGAGTCGCACGATGGGCAACAGGCTCTCCCACAGCTCGTGGACGCACACGGTGTCGACGAGCTGCCCGATCACCTCGTGGTCCAGGGAGGCGAGGGTGTCGGCGATCGGCCCGCGTCGGTCCTCGGAGAGGTGGTCGAGCAGATCGAGGGCCTCCGCCCACAGCCCGAGGTCGGAGGCGGTGCGCAGAACGCCGGGCACCCGGTCGGCGGGCAGCAGGGCGACGGCGTGGTCGAGACGGTCCTTGTGCTCCAGGACGAACGCGGTCCGGAGCATGCTCTCGTCGTCGAGCACCCCCATGGCGCCGACGATCGCCGCATCCGAGACGTAGGCTAGGAAGCGCCCCATCGTGACGTGTTCGCCGCGTCTGCCGAGCACGCGTGCGACGGGGACGGCCAGAGAGTCAGGAACCGCGCCGAGGATCGCCGCGACCCGCCGCGGGTCGAGCTCGATCGCGGTGTCGGCGAGGAACTCGGGTTCGAGTCGGCGCGCGATGTCGACCGCCTTCGCGGGATCGACCGCGGCCGCGGCGCGCGCGCACAGCAGTGGTCCGAACGCGCGCTCCGCGATCGTGGCCGAAATGCCGCTGGGCACCAGGCGCGCCGCCGCACCGACGGCGCCGAGGGCACCCGCGCTCGCGTCGAAGAGCCGGTCGGTCGCCCGCTCGCGCAGGAGTCGGATCTGGTCGGGGTCGACCTCGTCGAGGTCGGGCAGATCCTCCGGCCCGACGCCGAGCAGGCGCGCCAGCTTGATGGTCTCCGCACGGCGCTCGAGCGCGGCGCTCATCGCAGCACGATCCGGGTGATGGTCCCGCGCAGGACCCGCGGGACGAAGCCCAGACCCTCCTGGACCGCTCCCTCCAGCGCGTCGGCCTGCCGCACCCGCGCCTGGTGGATCAGGGTGGCGAGCCGGTCCTGGGCCTCGTCGGGGAGAGCGGCGACTCCGGGCGGGACGTCGGCGCCGAGCTCGCCGGCGAGCGTCCGAGCGGTGGACATGAGTGCAGCCTAGTGTCGCCCGCCGACCGGGGGTCCCCGGTCGTGCCGTGTCCTCCGCGTGTCGGCCTCCGCGCTCGCGTAGGCTGACGTCCTTCACGGATCTCCTTCCCCGGATCCATCCGCTCGCCTCCGAGGAGAAGACCCCACCCGATGTCGTCCGGCAGCCACGACAACTTCGTGCACCTGCACGTCCACACCGAGTACTCGATGCTCGACGGCGCCTCGCTCCTCGACGGGCTGTTCACCCGGACCGCCGAACTCGGCATGCCGGCGATCGCGATGACCGACCACGGCAACCTGCACGGCGCCTTCGACTTCTACAGCAAGGCCAAGCGTCACGGGGTCAAGCCGATCATCGGCATCGAGGCCTACCTGACGCCCGGCACACCGCGCAGCGAGCGCAAGCGGGTCCGGTGGGGGAAGGGCGACTCGGCTGAGGAGGGTGGCAAGGACGTCGCCGGCGGCGGTGCCTACACCCACATGACCATGTGGGCCGAGACGACCGAGGGGATGCACAACCTCTTCCGTCTCGCGAGCCTGGCGAGCATGGAGGGCTACTACTACAAGCCTCGCATGGACCGCGAGCTGCTCCAGCGCTACTCCACGGGCATCATCGCCAGCACCGGCTGCCTGTCGGGGGAGATCCAGACCCGACTGACGCTGGGTCAGTACGACGAGGCACTTCGCGCGGCCGGTGAGTTTCAGGACATCTTCGGCAAGGACAACTTCTACCTCGAGCTGATGGACCACGGCATCGCGGCCGAGCGGGCCACCCGCGATGACCTGGTCAAGATCGCCCGGACCCTCGGTCTCCCCACGATCGTCACCAACGACACCCACTACACCAATCCCGAGGACGCCGACGGCCAGGATGCCTTGATCTGCGTCGCCTCGGGCAAGCGGCTGGCCGACACCAACCGCCTGAAGTTCGACGGTGGCGGCTACTACATCAAGTCCGCGGAGGAGATGCGCCAGCTCTGGTCGGAGTTCCCCGACGGTTGCGACAACACCCTCGCGATCGCCGAGCGGTGCAACGTCGAGTTCACCGAGTCCACCGGCGGCTACATGGCGCGTGCCGACGTACCCGACAGCGAGACCGAGGAGTCCTGGTTCCGCAAGGAGGTCTGGCGCGGGATCGAGGAGCGCTATCCCGGTGAGCGGTTGACCCAGGAGGTCAAGGACCGTGTCGAGATGGAACTCGGGATCATCTCGCAGAAGGGCTACTGCGGTTACTACCTCGTGGTCGCCGACTTCATCCAGTGGTCCAAGCGCAACGGCATCCGCGTCGGCCCCGGTCGTGGGTCCGGTGCGGGCTCCATCGCCGCCTACGCGCTGAGCATCACCGACCTGTGCCCGCTGGAGCATGGGCTCTTCTTCGAGCGGTTCCTCAACCCCGAGCGCCCCTCGATGCCCGACTTCGACATCGACTTCGACGACGCTCGCCGCGGTGAGGTGATCAAGTACGTCACGGAGAAGTACGGCACCGAGCGCGTCGCGCAGATCGCGACGTTCGGCCGGCTCAAGTCCAAGGCGGCCATCAAGGACGCCGCCCGCGTGCTCGACCACGGCTTCGCGATCTCCGACCGGATCACCAAGGCCATGCCGCCCGACGTCATGGGCAAGGGCGTGCCGCTGAAGGAGATCTTCAACCCCGAGCACAAGCGCTATTCCGACGGCGGCGAGTTCCGTGCCCTCTACGAGGCCGAGCACGACGTCCGCACGATCTACCAGACGGCGCTGGGGCTGGAGGGCCAGATCCGCAACTGGGGCGTGCACGCCGCCGGCGTGATCATGTCCAGCGAACCGCTGATCGACATCGTGCCGATCATGGCCCGCCCCCAGGACGGCGCCATCATCACGCAGTTCGACTATCCGATGTGCGAGTCGCTCGGGCTGGTCAAGATGGACTTCCTCGGACTCTCCAACCTGCACATCCTCGAAGACGCGCTGGTGAACATCGAGGCCAACCGGGGCGAGAAGGTCGTGCTGGAGGAGGTGCCGTTCGACGATCGGGCCACCTACGAGCTGATGGGACGCGGCGACACCCTCGGCGTGTTCCAGCTCGATGGGTCGGGCATGCGTGCCCTGCTCCGCTCGATGCGTCCCGACCAGTTCGCCGACATCACCGCCGTGAGCGCGTTGTATCGCCCCGGACCCATGGGTGCGGACTCGCACAACAAGTACGCCCGCCGCAAGAACGGTCGCGAGCCGATCGAGCCGATCCACCCCGCGCTCGCCGAGGCGCTCGAGCCCGTGCTGGGGGAGACCTACGGCCTGATCGTCTATCAGGAGCAGGTGATGGCGATCGCGCAGGTGCTCGCCGGCTTCACCCTCGGCGCGGCCGACAACCTGCGCCGCGCGATGGGCAAGAAGAAGAAGGAGGAGCTCGACAAGCAGTACGCCGGTTTCCGCGACGGCATGCTCGAGCGGCAGTTCCCGCAGGAAGCGATCGACACGCTGTGGGAGATCCTGCTCCCGTTCTCCGACTACGCCTTCAACAAGTCGCACTCGGCCGCCTACGGCGTGATCACGTACTGGACGGCCTACCTCAAGGCCAACTACCCGGCCGAGTACATGGCGGCGCTGCTGACCTCGGCCAAGGACGACCGCGACAAGCTCGCCGTCTATCTCAACGAGTGCCGTCGGATGAAGATCCAGGTGCTGCCGCCCGACGTCAACGAGTCGGCGCACGACTTCACCCCGGTCGGAACCGACGTCCGCTTCGGTCTCACCGCGATCCGCAACGTCGGAGCGAACGTCGTCGACCACATCGTCGCGGCGCGCGAGGGTGAGGGCCGGTTCGTCGACTTCAACGACTTCATGGCGAAGGTGCCGCTCCCAGCGTGCAACAAGCGCGTCATCGACTCGCTGATCAAGGCGGGCGCCTTCGACGACATGAAGCATCGGCGCCGAGCGCTGGTCGCCGTGCACGAGCAGGCCGTCGACCAGTACGTCGACATCAAGAAGAACGAGTCCATCGGCCAGGACTCCCTGTTCGCCGGGCTCGACGACATCGGCGAGGACGCCGGCTTCGGCGTGAGCGTCGTTGTCCCCGACATCGAGGAGTGGGACAAGATGACCCTCCTCGGCCACGAGCGCGACATGTTGGGTCTCTACGTCTCCGATCACCCGTTGCTCGGTCTGGAGCACGTGCTGAGCCAGGGCACCGACTGCACCATCGGGCAGCTGCTGGTCGACGAGGAGCGATCGCACGGCACGACGTTGACCGTCAGCGGCCTGATCACCTCGGTGCAGCGCAAGATCACCAAGCGTGGTGACGCGTGGGCGACGGTGACGCTGGAGGATCTGGACGGCGCCATCGAGGTGTTGCTCTTCCCGAGTTCCTACCAGCTGGCCGCACCACATCTGCAGCAGGACGCCATCGTGCGGATCAAGGGGCAGCTCTCGCGCGACAAAGAGCAGCCCGAGCTTCGCGGCCAAGAGGTCTCGGTGCCCGACCTGAGCGCGGGCGGCACGGGGCCGTCCGGGCCGGTCATCATCAACCTCGCCTCCACTCGCTGCACGCCGCCGGTCGTGGAGCAGCTCAAGGACGTGCTGGCCACCCACCCTGGGATGACCGACGTCCATCTGAGGTTGCTCTCGCGTGAGTCGACCAAGGTGCTGCGACTGGACGACCGCCTGCGCGTCACGGCGACGCCGGCGCTCTTCGCCGATCTCAAGCAGTTGCTCGGCCCGGGATGCTTGACCGGGTGAGCTCATCGACCACCGGCCCGGCCCACCACGGCCAGGCTCCCCACGACGTGAACTCCGACGCTTCGGAGGCGTTGCCGCCGGGTTGCGCTCGACACCCGGTGCGTCATGCCGTCGGGCGGGCCGCCATCGTCGCGGCGGTCTTCGCCGTGGCGGGCGCAGCAGGAGGCTGGCTCTGGGAGACGCTGTGGACGCCGCCCACGGGCGAGGTCGTCGACGGGCGGTGGCTCTACGACAGCTACGTCTCGATCGGACGCGTGTTCGGTGCGACCGGCTGGTACGCCGTCGTCGGTCTGGCCGGCGGCGCGGTCCTGGCCGTCCTCGTGGGCTCGATCTTCCGCCGCTCCGAGCTCGGCGTCCTCGCCGGGGTCATGGTCGGCAGCGTGGTCGCGGCCTGGCTGAGCTACCGGGTCGGGATGCAGCTGAGCCCGCCTGACCCGGTGCGGCTGGCGGCCACGGCAGCGGACGGCACGTCGTTGCCAGGTCAGGCGACGATCACCGGGCACAGCCCGTTCGTGGCCTGGCCGCTCGGGGCGCTTCTCGGACTCGGCGTGACCTACGTGCTGACCGCCGGTGCGTCCGCAGGCGTGGCCGAGTGGCGACGCGTCGAGATCGCGAACGCCGCGCTCGGCGAGCGGCGTGACGTCGACGGAGACCACGCCTCGCCGGACGGAGGATCGCCCACGGTTGAGCCCGACCGACTCGGGTAGGAGGCAGTCCATGTCGGATCAGCACCCTCCGCCGCCGCCCCCTCCGCCGATGGGCCCGCCGCCCTCCGCGCCGCCGCCGTCCATGCCTCCACCTCCGTGGACTCCGCCGCCTCTGCCCCCGCCGGCCGGGGCGCCGCGGCGTCGTCGCGGGCTCGTGATCGCGGCGGGTGTCGTCATCGGCGCAGCGGGGATCGGGGTGGGCGGGTGGCTCGCGTGGTCGGCGTACTTCGGCACCGGCCCCCAGCCGGCCGAAGCGCTTCCCGCCTCCACGCTCGGCTACCTCTCGATCGATCTCGACCCGAGCGGCAAGCAGAAGCTGGCCGCGCTCGACACCCTCCGGAAGTTCCCCAGCCTCGCCGAGGAGCTCGACATCGAGAGCCGCGACGACGTCCGACGGGTGATCTTCGACGAGGCCCAGGGCGAGGGCGCCTGCCCCGACCTGGACTACGCCGACGACATCGAGCCGTGGCTCGGTGACCGATTCGCGGTCGCCGCGGTCGAGGTGGACGACGAGGTCGCCCCGGTCCTCGTGGTCCAGGTGAGCGACCGCGATGCCGCAGTGACCGGGCTGGAGGCGCTGCGCGACTGTGCGGGCACCGACGTCGGCGACCTCACCGGCATGAGCTCCTCCAGTGCCGACGGCGTTGGCGGGTTCGCGGTCACCGCCGAGTGGGCGCTCATCGCCGAGACCGAGGAGATCGCCGAGGACGTGGCGGCCCGGGCCGAGTCGAACAGCCTCGCCGACGACGACGACTTCCGGCGATGGACCGACGAGGTCGGCGACCCCGGGTTCATCACCGGCTACGCCGCACCCGCAGCCGGACGTCTCTTCGCCGACATGTTCGGTGGGCTGGGTACGGCCGCGATGTGGAGCGATACGCCCGACTGCTCGTTCTTCGACGACTCCGGGCTGCCGAGCGAGCCAGGCGACGACGGTCCGGCCTCCTGCGACGAGGAGTGGGCTGCCTTCGAGAGCGATATGCAGGCACAGGTCGATGAGACCGAGGACATGATGCGGGAGACGTTGGCGGACTTCGGCGGCGCGGCCATGTCGCTGCGCTTCGACGGCGACGGGGTGTCACTGGAGTTCGCGAGCGGCACGCAGGGCGCGCTCCCGCAGCTGCCCGACAACGACGCCGGCGGGAAAGCCGTCGAGGAGCTTCCCGAGGGAACGGCGCTCGCTGTGGGCGTCGGCTTCGCGGATGGCTGGCTCGACACCGTGCTCGGCCAGGTCGACGACGTGTTCGGTGACGACCTCATCGGTGAGTTCGAGGCCCTCACGGGCCTCTCCGTCCCGAGCGATGTCGAGACCTTGCTCGGGTCGTCGGTCGCGGTCTCCATCGGCAGCCCGGACGAGATCGTCGACCTCTTCGTTGGCGAGTCGAGTGGCGACCTCCCGCTCGCCGTCCGGATCACGGGCGACGCCGAGGAGATCACCCCGCTGCTCGACGAGCTCCTGGATCGCCCCGATGTCGCTGCTGAGCTGGGTTCCGACTTCGGCTACGTCGCCGACGACGACGTCGTGGTCGTGGGCTTCGACGGCTACCGCGAGACGTTGCTCGAGAAGGGCACGCTCGGTCGCACCGACACCTACCGCGCCGTCGTCCCGGACTCCGATCGGGCCAGCAGCGTGGTGTTCGTCGACTTCTCCGTCGACGACTGGCTGGTCAAGCTGGTCGAGAGCGAGGGCGACGTCGCCGAGGACGTCGACGCGCTCGAGGCCCTCGGGATCACCTCGTGGGCCGAGGACGACGTCGCCCACGTCGCTGTGACCCCCGCACCCGCCTGACTCAGCGCCGCTGACCCGTCCGCAGATGCGGCCGGGTCAGCGCGCGATGTCCGCGGTGGTGGCGCTGGTGAGTGCGACGAGGTCCTGCGGGCTGAGCTCGAGGTCCAGGCCGCGACGTCCCCCCGAGACCAGCACGGTCTCGAAGCCGAGCGCCGTGGCATCGACGACCGTCGGAAGCGTCCGCTTCTGGCCCAGCGGCGAGATCCCGCCGACGACGTAGCCGGTCGAGCGCTCGGCGTCGGCCGGCGCCGCCATCGAGGCCCTGCGCGCGCCGAGACTGCGGGCGAGAGCCTTGAGGTCGAGCTGTCGGTCGACGGGCACGACGGCGACGGCCAGCCCGCCGTCGACGTCGGCGAGCAGAGTCTTGAACACGCGGTCCGGGGCGACGTCGAGGGCCTGCGCCGCCTCCAGTCCGAAGGACGCCGCGCGCGGGTCGTGGTCGTACTCCCGGACGACGAACGGTGCGCCGGCGCGGGTCAGCGCCAGCATCGCCGGCGTCCCACCGGGCTGTCTCCTCGCCATGGCGTCAGGGTCTCAGCCTCAAGGGTCCGGGCCGAGAGATCTCACAGATAGGGCAGATGTCGGCTGGTCGCCGCCCCCGCACGCACCTGAGCACCAACTGCAGAGGGAGCCGTGCCTCCGGCACGGCTCCCTCCTCGGCGCTCATGCACGCACCGGGACGACGCCCACCACGACAGCCCCTATCCGTGCGATCTCTCAGTTGGGTGACCAGCGCGTCCGAGCGACGTCCGTGGCGGGCAGCGAGGCGATCACGTTCATCGCGCGCAGTTCCGAGCGCAGCAGGTCGGTCACCATGATCAGCCGTTCGGCGGCGTCCTCGGTCTCCAAGAGCGCCTGCCGGTCCGAGAGCGGCAGCGGCGCGCAGGCCGCGAGCGTCCAGGACAAGAACTCCGCGTCGCGCGGGAGCGGGCCGGAGAACGGATCGCTGCGCAGCTCCGAGAGCGCGAACCGGTAGGCGCCGAACGTCGCCCGGGCGAGTTCGGTCACCGACTCGGCCACGGGTCTGGGCCGACGCGCACGATCGTCGTCGATGAGCTCGACGTGGCCCACCGGGAACTGGCTCCCGGTCTCGAGCCGGTCCAGTCGGATGCGGTCCAACCCCACGGCGACCAGGTCGAACGTGCCGTCGGGATGCGCCTGCACCTGCGTCATCCGCACGCGACAGCCGATCCGGAAGAGCGACTGGGTGCCGTGTTCGCCGACTTCGTAGCCCTCACGGATCGCGACCGAGCCGAAGACCCGGTCGATCGGATCCTCCACGCGCAGCAGGTGATGCACCAACGCCCGGTAGCGATCCTCGAACACGTGGAGCGGCACGCTCACGCCCGGATAGATCACCGCGTTGAGCGGGAACATCGGCATCGTCGCGGCCACGAGCCCAACCGTAGTCGTGCCGCCGAATCGGGTCCGGCGTCCACGCAGGACTCACCGGTCCGAATCCGGTCGACGCCGTTCGTAGAATCGGTCTCATGATTCGTCGCATCGACCTGCGCGGAGCCGGCCCGGAGGCCGACTACCGCGCAGCCGTGCCCCGTGCCGACTTCGACGTCGAAGCCGCGGTCCCGGCGGTGCATGAGATCTGCGAGGCCGTGCGCACGCGGGGCGTCGAGGCGATCTTGGAGTTCAACCAGCGCTTCGACGGCGGTACGGCGAACGACGAGCTGCGGGTCCCGGCCGCGGTGATGCAGCAGGCCCTGGTCGATCTGGATCCGGCGATCCGCGCAGGCCTCGACGAGTCGATCCGACGGCTGCGTCTCACGTGTGCCAACGAGCTCGAGAGCGACGCCGTCACCGATCTCGGCCCCGGTGCGCGGGTGACGCACCGCAAGGTGCCCGTCAACCGGGTCGGCCTCTACGTTCCCGGTGGCCTGGCGCCCCTGGTCAGCAGCGTGCTGATGAACGTCGTCCCCGCCCAGACGGCGGGGGTCGGCGCGATCGCTCTCGCGAGCCCGCCGCAGCGCGAGTTCGGAGGACTGCCGCACCCCAGCATCCTGGCCGCCTGCGCGCTGCTCGGCGTCGAGGAGGTCTATGCCGTCGGGGGAGCCCAGGCGATCGCGATGTTCGCCTACGGCACCGGCCCGTGCGCGAAGGTCGACCTCGTCACCGGCCCGGGCAACATCTACGTCGTGACGGCCAAGCGTCTGCTCAAGGGGCAGATCGGCATCGACTCCGAGGCGGGTCCGACCGAGATCGCGATCCTCGCCGACGACACCGCAGATGCCTCGTACGTGGCCGCCGACCTCATCAGCCAGGCCGAGCACGATCCCCTCGCCGCCTCCGTGCTGGTGACGACGTCGCAGCGGCTGGCCGACGAGGTCGAGGCCGAGCTCGACAAGCAGGTCTCCGCGACCAAGCACGTCGAGCGCATCCGCACCTCGCTGAGCGGACCGCAGTCGGGCATCGTGTTCGTCGACGATCTCGAGCAGGGCCTCGCCGTCGTCGACGCCTACGCCGCGGAGCACCTGGAGATCCACACCGAGGACGCCGGCGCGTGGGCAGCGCGCGTGACGAACGCGGGCGCGATCTTCGTCGGTCGATACTCCCCGGTCTCGCTCGGCGACTACTGCGCCGGCTCCAACCACGTGCTGCCTACCGCCGGTTGCGCCTGTCACTCCTCGGGGCTCTCGGTGCGCGCGTTCCTGAAGTCCGTGCATGTCATCGACTACAGCCGCGAGGGTCTGGCCGCCGTCGCCGACCACGTCGTCGCGCTCGCCGAGGCCGAGGACCTCCCCGGTCACGGCGCCGCGGTGAAGGTTCGTTTCCAGGCATGAGCCTCGACACGACGATCGCCGCCGCAGAGGTCGCACGGTGACGTTCCCACCCCTGCGGGAGGAGTTGCGCGGCCTCGAGCCGTACGGCGCCCCCCAGCTCGACGTCCCGGTGTGCCTCAACACCAACGAGAACCCGTACGGCCCGTCGGCGGCGTGCGCCGACGACATCGCCAACTCGGTTCGCGAGGCGGCGCTGGGCCTGAACCGGTACCCCGACCGCGAGCACGAGGAGCTGCGTGCGGGGTTGGCTTCCTACCTCACCGCTGACACCGGCCCGGACGGCCACACCATCACGCCGGCCCAGGTCTGGGCGGCCAACGGGTCCAACGAGGTGATGCTCCAGCTGCTGCAGGCATTCGGGGGCCCGGGCCGCACGGCGATCAGTTTCGCGCCGACCTACTCGATGTATCCCGAGTACGCCCGCGACACCCACACCGGCTGGGTGGCAGGACGGCGTGCCGACGACTTCGGTCTCGATCTGGGTGCCGCGCGCGACCTGGTCGCGACCGAGCGCCCCAGCGTCGTCTTCCTGCCCTCGCCCAACAACCCCACGGGTACGGCGCTCGCGCCGGCCGTGATCGGCGAGCTCTGCGCGCTGGTGGGCGACAGCGGCCTCGTCGTGGTCGACGAGGCGTACGGAGAGTTCCGCCGCGGCGGGACGCCGTCGGCCCTGGAGCTGCTGCCGGCTCACCGCAATCTGGTGGTCACCCGCACGATGAGCAAGGCCTTCGCCGCTGCGGGGCTCCGCCTGGGGTACCTGGCCGCCGACCCGGCGATCTGCGACGCGATCCGGATCGTGCGGCTGCCGTACCACCTCTCGGCCGTCACCCAGGCGACCGCTGTGGCGGCGCTGCGCCACACCGACGAACTGCTCGGCCAGGTCGCCACCTTGCGCGCCGAGCGCGACGCCACGGTCGCCTGGCTGCGCGACCAGGGTTTCGAGGTCGCCGACTCCGACGCCAACTTCTGCCTCTTCGGCCGATTCGCCGACCGTCATGCGGTCTGGCAGGGTCTGCTCGACCGAGGCGTACTGATCCGCGAGGTCGGTCCCGACGGTTGGCTCCGCGTCTCGATCGGGACGCCGGCGGAGATGACCGCGTTCCGCACCGCCCTCACCCAGGTGACAGGAGATCTCCGATGAGCCGCACCGCCCGCATCGAGCGCACCACCAGCGAGTCGACCGTCCTGGTCGAACTCGACCTCGACGGCACCGGTCGCCACGACATCTCGACCGGGGTCGGCTTCTACGACCACATGCTCACCGCCTTCGCGCGACACGCCTTGGTCGACCTCACGGTGAAGACCACCGGTGACACCCACATCGACGGCCACCACACCGTCGAGGACACCGCGATCGTGCTCGGCCAGGCGCTGCGCGAGGCGCTGGGCGACAAGGTCGGCATCCGTCGTTTCGGTGACGCGACCGTGCCGCTCGACGAGGCGCTCGTGCAGGCCGTGGTCGACGTGTCGGGCCGTCCCTACTGCGTGCACACCGGCGAGCCCGAGGGCCAGCAGTACGTGCAGCTGGGAGGAACCACCCCCGCGTTCCTCGGTTCGCTGACCCGCCACGTCTTCGAGACGATCGCCTTCCACGCTCACCTCGCCCTGCACGTGCGCGTGCTCGCCGGTCGCGAGCCGCACCACATCGTGGAGACGCAGTTCAAGGCGTTCGCGCGGGCGTTCCGCGACGCCATCGCGCTGGACCCTCGCGAGACGGGCATCCCGTCCACGAAGGGCGCGCTGTAGCCGGTGGTTGAGGAGCGAGGAACGAGCGTCGCCCCGGTGGTTGAGGAGCGAGGAACGAGCGTCGCCCCGGTGGTTGAGGAGCGAGGAACGAGCGTCGCCCCGGTGGTTGAGGAGCGAGGAACGAGCGTCTCGAAACCCACCGTCGTCGTCCTCGACTACGGGTCGGGCAACCTCCGCTCGGCTGTGCGCGCCATCGAGCGGGCGGGCGCCGACGTCGAGCTCACCGGCGACTTCGACGCTGCGCTGGCCGCCGACGGCCTGGTCGTGCCCGGCGTGGGCGCCTACGCCGCGTGCATGCAGGGTCTGCGGGCGATCAAGGGCGACCGGATCATCGGACGCCGTCTCGCCGGCGGCCGGCCCGTGCTCGGCATCTGCGTGGGTATGCAGATCCTCTTCGAGCGGGGGGTCGAGCACGGCGTGGAGACGGCCGGCTGCCACGAGTGGCCCGGCGTCGTGGAGCGGCTGCAGGCACCGGTCGTCCCGCACATGGGCTGGAACACCGTCGAGGCGCCCGCCGGATCGATGCTCTTCGAGGGCATCGAGAACGAGCGCTTCTACTTCGTGCACTCCTACGGCGTGCGGTCCTGGGACCTGGTCACCAACGGTCGCACCGCCGAGCCGCTGGTCACCTGGTCCGAGCACGGTCCCGGCCCGTCTGCGGACCGGTTCGTCGCCGCGGTCGAGAACGGTCCGCTGTGCGCCACCCAGTTCCACCCCGAGAAGTCCGGTGACGCCGGTGCCCGGTTGCTGCGCAACTGGGTCGGCTCGCTCTAGGCGGCGATCGTGGGGAGCAATGAAGGTGCACGCGCCCGGCAACGCGCCGAGCGCGAGCGCGCGCAGGCGGAGGCGGCGACGCAGCGACGCGCCGCCGCTCGCCGTCGCTCGGCGCGTCAGGAGCGCTGGCGGGTCCTACGGCGGCCTTTCACGCGCCTGGTCGGCTCGCAGCGCGGAGCGCCGTCCGGCTCCCTCGCTGCACGTCGTCAGCAGGCCACCCGGATGGTGGTCGCAGGCGTTCTCGCCGTCAATCTCCTCGTGCTCTTCGCCGCCGACGACTGGGCCACCCCGGCATTCGTCGTCCTGCTCAGCATCCTGCTCACCCCCATTGCCCTCGGCCTGATGAATCGGAAGTGACCCCGTGACCCGCTACCTCGAGCTCCTGCCTGCCGTCGACATCACCGAGGGCCGCGCCGTCCAGCTGACGCAGGGCGTCGCCGGCTCCGAGCGTGAGTACGGCGACCCGGTCGCCGCCGCGCTCCGGTGGCAGGACGCCGGTGCCGAGTGGTTGCACCTGGTGGACCTGGATGCGGCCTTCGGACGTGGCACCAATCGTGAGGTGCAGGCCGCGATCGTCGGCACCCTCGACATCCAGGTCGAGATGAGCGGCGGCATCCGCGACGACGAGTCGCTGGCTGCGGCGCTGGCCACCGGATGCCGTCGGGTCAACATCGGTACCGCTGCTCTCGAGCAGCCCGAGTGGTGCGCGAAGGTGATCGCCGAGTACGGCGACCGGATCGCGATCGGACTCGACGTGCGGGGCCGCACGCTGGCCGCTCGTGGCTGGACACGTGACGGCGGCGACCTCTACGAGACGCTCGCCCGCCTCGACGCCGAGGGTTGTGCCCGCTACGTGGTCACCGACGTGAACAAGGACGGCATGCTCGCCGGCCCCAACCTCCAGCTGCTGCGCGACGTCGCCGCCGCGACCTCGGCTCCGATCGTCGCCTCCGGCGGGGTCACCACCCTCGACGACATCCGGGCGCTGATGGAGCTGGTGCCCGCGGAGGGATCCGGTGGCGTCGAGGGTGCGATCGCGGGGACGGCGCTCTACGAGGGCCGTTTCACACTCGAGGACGCGCTCGCGCTGACCCTGCCGCAGGCCGCGTCGTGAGTCTCGCCACCCGCGTCATCCCGTGCCTGGACGTCGACGGCGGCCGGGTGGTCAAGGGCATCAACTTCCTGGACCTGCGCGACGCGGGTGACCCGGTCGAGCTCGCGCGCACCTACGACGCCGAGGGTGCCGACGAGCTGACCTTCCTCGACATCTCCGCCTCGCACGAGGGCCGGGCGACCACGATGGAGATCGTCTCCCGGACCGCCGAGGAGGTGTTCATCCCGCTGACCGTCGGCGGGGGAGTCTCCTCCGTCGAGGACGTCGACCGGCTGCTGCGCGCGGGCGCGGACAAGGTGGCGGTGAACACCGCGGCGATCCGACGTCCTGAGCTCGTCGCGGAGATCGCCGATCGATTCGGCAACCAGGTGCTGGTGCTCTCGGTCGACGCCCGGCGCTCGCCGCCCGAGCGCGCGACCGACTCCGGCTTCGAGGTGACGACCCACGGTGGCCGGCAGTCGGCCGGTCTCGACGCCGTCGCGTGGGCGGTGCGTGCCGCCGAGCTGGGCGCGGGGGAGATCCTGCTCAACGCGATGGATGCCGACGGCACCCAGGACGGCTTCGATCTCGAGCTGCTGCGTGCGGTGCGCTCGGAGGTCAGCATCCCGGTGATCGCCTCCGGCGGCGCGGGTGCCGTCGAGCACTTCGCTCCCGCGGTGGAGGCCGGGGCCGACGCGGTCCTGGCCGCGACCGTCTTCCACTTCGGCACCCTGCGGATCAGTGACGTGAAGGGCGCCCTCGCCGCGTCGGGCCACCCGGTGCGCTGACGTCGGCCGATCCACGCGCGCAGCCCGCGTCGCCCGCAGCTTGGCGTGAGAAACCGGACCTTGGACGAGGTTGCTTCCCCCGCCAAGGTCCGGCTTTCTCGGCCGGCCGAGAAAACTGGACGGCGCCGGCGAAAATCAACCCGCCGCCGCGGGAATCTCTAACCTCGGCATGGTGAGCGACTCCTACGAGGTGTACGCGGCGCCCGGGGCCGCCGGAGCCCACGGCACGATCGGCGGGGCGGACGCGAGCGGCCCGGAGCGGTGGCGGATCGTCATCGAGTACGCCAACCGCGGTGACGCCAAGCCGCCGACGAAGCTCGTGGAGACCGACCACGACCACGCGACGCGTGAGGAGGCGATGCGCACCGCCCTGCAGCAGGCGTGGGAGTTCGATCCGCCGGACCCCGTCATGCCGCAAGGTCGACGCGTCTACCAGGACGGCGACGGGTTCCTGGTCGTGGTGGACGGCGCGATGTCGCGCTTCCACTTCGCGGTCCGCGTGCTGCGCTTCCTGGGGGAGAGTTCCTGACGCCCCAGCGGCGCTTGGCCGAGGCGGGGAATAGCGCGGTGCCGGCCGATGGTTGTGAGCCGGGACGTCGGACGGAGGCACGTGAGCAGCAACGCAGCAGAGCAGCGGACGCAGGATCTCGGGCGTGGGTCGACCCGCGCGGGGTTCGCCGTCCTCGGAGTTGCCATCCGGCGTGAGCCCTGGGTCTTCGCGGTCTCGACTCTCGGCAGCCTGCTCTTCGGCGCCCTGACGGTGGCCGACGCCTGGGTGCTCGGCTGGTCGACCGACCACGTGCTCCTTCCCGCCTTTCGCGACGGCGAGATCGGGGTCGACATTCTGGTCGTCGTCGTGGCGCTGTTCCTGGGCGTGGCCCTGCTGCGCGCCGTCGGCATCGTCGCGCGCCGACTCGGCGCCGGCATCATGCAGTACCGGCTCCAGGCCCGCAGTCGTCGTGAGGTGACCCGCCGCTATCTCGAGCTCCCGATGGCCTGGCACCAGCAGCACCCCACAGGCGTCCTGCTCTCCAACGCCAACTCCGACGTCGAAGCCGCGTGGGGGCCGATCGCGCCCTTGCCGATGGCGGTGGGCACCGTCGCGATGATGGTGATCGCCGTCGCCCAGATGCTCCTCGCCGACGTCGTCATGGCGCTGATCGGCCTGCTCATCTTCCCGCTGGTGATCGCCACCAACGTCGTCTACCAACGCCTCTCCCAGGGGTGGGCCACGCGGGCGCAGGAACTGCGCGCCGAGGTGAGCGAGATCGCGCACGAGTCCTTCGACGGCGCGATGGTCGTCAAGACGCTGGGGCGCGAGCAGGAGGAGACCGGGCGCTTCGCCGCGAAGTCGCGGGAGCTGCGCGACGTCAACACCCGCGTCGGGCGGATCCGCGCGGCGTTCGACCCGACGTTGGCCGCGCTGCCGAACCTCGGCGTGCTGGTCGTGCTGGCGGTCGGTGTGCAGCGCGTCGGCGCCGGTCAGACCGAGCCCGGCGACCTCGTCACGATCGCCTACCTGCTGACTATCGTCTCCTTCCCGATCCGGTCCATCGGATGGCTGCTGGGGGAGTTCCCCCGCAGCGTCGTCGGGTACAGCCGGGTCGACGCCGTGCTCCGCACGACCGGCCAGATGCCCTACGGCGAGCGCACGATGCCCCGCGGCGCCGGCGGGGCCCACCTCGAGGTGGGCGACGTCGAGTATGGCTACCACGCGAGCCAGCCCCTGCTGGGAGGGCTGAGCTTCGCCGTCTCGCCGGGGCGCACGGTCGCCCTGGTCGGGCCGACCGCCTCCGGCAAGAGCACGATCACCGCCCTCATCGCGCGCCTGGTCGACCCCGACGCGGGCTCGATCCGCGTCGACGGCATCGACGTGCGCGACCTCGCGCCCGGCGAGCTGGCGCGCACCATCGCCGTCGTCCCGCAGACGCCGTTCCTCTTCGACGACACCGTGCGGGGCAACGTCACCCTCGGGGCGGACGTCGACGACGACGCGGTATGGGACGCCTTGCGCGTCGCGCAGGCCGAGACCTTCGTGGCGGCGCTGCCGCGGGGGCTCGACACCCCGTTGGGAGAGCGCGGCACCTCGCTCTCGGGCGGTCAGCGGCAGCGGATCTCGCTGGCGCGTGCTCTCGTGCGCCGGCCGCGACTGCTCGTGCTGGACGACGCCACCTCCGCGGTGGATCCCGACGTCGAGGCGAAGATCCTCGGTGCCCTCCGCGACGCGACGCCACGTGGCGGGTCGGGCGACGGCGTCCCGGCGACCCTGGTCGTGGTCGCCTACCGCAAGGCGACCATCAGCCTCGCCGACGAGGTCCTCTACCTCGACCGCGGGCGGATCGTCGGTTCGGGTACCCACGATGCGCTGCTGACCGCATCCCCGGGCTACGCGCGGCTGGTCAACGCCTACGAGGAGCACAGCGACCATGCCTCCTCCCTCAGCACGGAGGCCGCGCACTGATGGCGGCGACGCAGGCACAGCAGAGAGCCGGGGAGTTCACCGCGCTCGCCACGGGGGACGACCTCGGGGCCTGGCACACGATTCGGCGCGGTGTGCATTACTCGCCGGAGCTGCGCGAGGGCATCGCCGTCACGCTGCTGCTGGCCGTGATCGCCTCCGCCGGGCAGGTCGTCGTCCCGATCGCGGTCCAGCAGACCCTCGACCGCGGCCTGGGAGGCGCCGACGGCACGGCACGCACCGGCGGGATCGACGTGTCGTTCGTGGTGTGGATGGGCCTGCTGGCGGCGCTCTCGATCGCTCTCACCAGCCTCGCCTCCTTCGCCATGACCACGCGACTCTTCCGCACGTCCGAGGCCGGCCTGGCGACGCTGCGGATCAAGGCCTTCCGTCATGTGCACGACCTGCCCCTGCTGACCCAGAACACCGAGCGGCGCGGTTCGCTGGTCGCGCGGGTGACCAGCGACGTCGACCAGGTGAGCCAGTTCCTCGTCTTCGGCGGGCTCCTCTTCGTCGTCAGCGTCGGTCAGGTGCTGGTCGCCACGGTCGTGATGGCCGTCTACTCCTGGCAGCTGACCATCGTGGTCTGGCTCTGCTTCGCTCCGCTCTTCCTCAGCCTGCGCTACTTCCAGCGCAAGCTCGCCGACGCCTACGGCATCGTCCGGCGCCAGGTCGGGCTGATGCTCTCGGCGATCTCCGAGCCCGTCGTCGGTGCCGCGGTGGTGCGCACCTATGCGGTCCAGGACCGCACCCAGCAGCGCATCGACGACGCCGTGGCCGCGCACCAGGCCGCCAGCACCCGCGCGCAGGGGTTCACCGCGTTCTCGTTCTCCCTCGGCGGGGTCTCGGCGGGCTTGGCGAACGCCGGCGTGATCGTCGTCGGCGTGTGGCTGGCGCTGCACGGATGGCTCGGAGCCGGCTCGCTGACCTCGGGCGAGATCCTCGCCTTCGCCTTCCTGGTCACCCTGTTCGTCGGCCCGGTCCAGATGGGCACTCAGATCCTGACCGACGCCCAGCTCGCCATCGCTGGCTGGCGACGTGTGATCGGCATCCTCGACACGCCCGCCGACCTGGTGGACCCCGGCGAGCAGGGGAGGGTGCTGCCGCGCGGGCCCCTCGACGTCCGGCTCGACGGCGTCGGGTTCGCCTACCCGGGCGGACCGCCGGTGCTCCACGACATCACGCTCGACGTCGCCGCGGGACGCCGCGTGGCCGTCGTCGGCGAGACGGGTTCGGGCAAGTCGACGGTCGCGAAGCTGGTCACCCGACTCATGGATCCCACCCAGGGTGCGGTGCTGCTCGACGGCGTCGACGTGCGCGAGATCCGGCAGGTCTCGCTGCGGCGCAGCGTGGTGCTCGTGCCCCAGGAGGGATTCCTGTTCGACGACACCATCGCGGCCAACGCACGCTACGGACGCCTCGACGCCACCGAGGAGCAGATCGCCGCCAGCGCCGTCGAGCTCGGCATCGGCGACTGGCTCGCGGGCCTCCCCGCGGGCCTGGCGACCCGCGTCGGGCCGCGCGGTGAGTCGCTCTCCGCCGGCGAGCGCCAGCTCGTCGCCCTGCTGCGCGCCCACCTCGCCGATCCGGATCTGCTCGTGCTCGACGAGGCCACCAGCGCCGTCGACCCGGCACTGGAGCTGCGCATCGCCTCGGCACTCGAGCGCCTGATGAGCGGGCGCACCAGCATCACGATCGCGCACCGGCTCTCCACGGCCGAGGCAGCCGACGAGGTGGTCGTGGTCGATGCGGGTCGTGTGGTCCAGCGAGGCCCGCACCGGGAGCTGGTCGCCGCGGTGGACTCGGCGTACGCCCGACTGCACTCGTCATGGATCGCTCAGCGTTCGCGCGAGTAGTGGTGTGTGCGCCCGTGCGGACAGGAGAGGCGCGAGGATGCGCGAGAATGGACGGGTGAGCCAGCTCGACCCCGCGATCGCCGCGCGTCTCAAGCGCACCCCCGACCCCACGGCCCCCGACGGCCTGGTGGCCGCGATCGTGCAGCAGCACGACACCGGGGAGGTGTTGATGCTCGGGTGGATGGACGACGAGGCGCTGCACCGCACGCTGACGACCGGCCGCGCCACCTACTGGAGCCGGTCGCGCCGGGAGTACTGGGTCAAGGGCGACACGTCCGGCCACGTGCAGTGGGTCAAGGACGTGCGGCTCGACTGCGACGGCGACGCGCTGCTGATCGCCGTCGACCAGGAGGGCGCGGCCTGCCACACCGGAGATCGCACCTGCTTCGACGCCGACCGGTTGGGGCCGCAGTGACCGAGCCCGACGTGACCGACCCTGACGCAGCCGGGACGGACGAGCCCGCCGCGATGCACCTCCGCGGGCCGCGCTTCGGTCCCACGGTGCTGCTCGGCGTGATCGGCGGGGGCGCCGCCGCGGTGGCCGGCAACCAGGACTGGGTTCGGGTCGCCGGTGGCGGCGGTCGTGCCGACGCGGCCTACGCGTCCGCGGTCGGCCTCACGACGCAGGGGAGCGCTCCGCCGGTGACGGCGCTCGCGCTCGTCTGCCTGGCCGCGTGGGGTGTCCTGCTGGTCACGCGCGGCATCGCACGGCGCCTGATCGCGTGGCTCGGCGTCGTCGCCGCCGGCGGCCTGGTCGCCGTCGCGGCCGTGGCCTGGCAGCGGACCCCGGGCCTGGTCGGCGACGACATCCGTGGTCTCGCGGTCGACCTTGACCGCACCTGGTGGGCCCATCTCGGCGTGGCGATGAGCCTCGCCGCGCTCGTCGCGGCGATCGGGGCGGCGCGGGGCGTGCGACGGTGGCCCGAGATGGGGCACCGCTACGACGCGCCGTCCGCCGCGGGGAGCACCCCGCCGGCCGCCTCGGAGGACGGGGCTGGATTCTCTCATCTGGAGTTGTGGCGCTCGCTCGACGAAGGTCGCGATCCCACCGATCCCGACGGCTCCGGGCGCTGACCCGAGCGACGTCGACGTCGGTGCGCCCACTACAGTGGCGATGCCCGATCACTCTCGATGTCGGCCGGGCAGACCCGCACGTTCGACCGAGCGAGGAGCTCCTGCATGTCTGACAACCACGGCAACACCCCGGCTGCCTGGACTGCCGTCCTCGTTGCACTCGCCGGCTTCGTGGTCGGCGGCGCCGGGCTGATGTTCTCGCCGATGAACTACGTCGTCTTCTGGGTCGGCGTCGCCATCGTGCTGTTCGCAGGCGTGCTGTTCGTGATCATGGCCAAGATGGGCCTGCACGAGTCCACGCACTGATTCACACCCATCGAGGCGCCCGCGTGAGGTGGGCGCTGAACGGAGGTTGAGCGCTCCGATGTCTGTGCTCGACGACATCATCATCGGGGTGCGCGAGGACCTCGCCCGGCGTGAGGCCGAGGTGTCGTTGGCCGACCTCCGCGCCCGACTCGCCGACGCCGACGCCGTGCGTGACCCGATGCCGCACCTGCGCGCCCCGGGGTCGAGCGTGATCTCCGAGGTCAAGCGGCGCAGCCCCAGCAAGGGCGATCTGGCCGACATCCCCGACCCCGCCGCGCTCGCCGCGGAGTACGCCGCGGGCGGCGCCGCCGCGATCAGTGTGCTGACCGAGGAGCGCCGGTTCGGGGGCAGCCTCGACGATCTCCGCGCCGTCCGCGCTGCCGTGGACGTGCCGATCCTGCGCAAGGACTTCATCGTCGAGACCTACCAGCTGGTGGAGGCCCGCGCGGCCGGCGCGGATCTCGCACTGCTCATCGTCGCCGCGCTCGACGACGACCGCCTGCGACGCCTCTTCGACGCGGCCGGTGAGTTGGGACTCACCGTCCTGGTAGAGGTCCACGACGAGACCGAGACCGAGCGAGCGGTCGCACTCGGTGCCGAGCTGATCGGCGTCAACGCCCGCAACCTCAAGACCCTCGCCGTCGACGACGGCACCTTCGGCCGACTCGCGCCGCTGATCCCCGACGACCGGGTGAAGGTGGCCGAGTCGGGCATCGGCGGTCCCGCCGACGTCCGGCGCTTCGTCGGCGAAGGGGCGCGCGCGGTGCTGGTCGGCGAGGCACTGGTCAAGGACGGCGACCCACGCGGCGCCGTCGCCGCGATGACGGGAGTGACGCCATGAACGAGGACGCGAGCCGCTTCGACGCCGACGATCAGGGCTGGTTCGGCGAGGTCGGCAACTTCGGTGGACGGTTCATGCCGGAGGCACTGATCTCCGCGCTCGACGAACTCACGCTGGCCTGGCACGAGGCCATGGCCGATCCCGCGTTCGTCGAGGAGTTCGAGACGGTGCTGCGCGACTACGCCGGCCTGCCGAGCCCGCTGTACCACGCCACGCGACTCTCCGAACGTGTCGGCTGCCGGGTGCTGTTGAAGCGCGAGGACCTCAACCACACCGGCGCCCACAAGATCCGCAACGTCCTCGGTCAGGCGCTCCTGACCAAGCGGATGGGCAAGAAGCGCGTCATCGCCGAGACCGGCGCCGGCCAGCACGGCGTTGCCAGCGCGACAGCGGCGGCCTACTTCGGTCTGGACTGCGTCGTCTACATGGGAGCGGTCGACACCCGTCGCCAGGCGCTCAACGTCGCGCGGATGCGGCTGCTGGGGGCGGAGGTGGTGCCGGTCGAGTCCGGGAGCGCGACGCTCAAGGACGCCATCAACGAGGCGCTGCGCGACTGGGTCGCGAGCGTCGACCACACCGCCTACCTCTTCGGCACCGCAGCCGGCCCGCATCCGTTTCCGAGCATGGTGCGGGAGTTCTGCCGCGGCATCGGAGACGAGGCCCGAGCCCAGTGTCTGGATCAGTACGGCGTGCTGCCGGACGCTGTCGCAGCGTGCGTCGGCGGTGGCTCGAACGCGATCGGCCTGTTCACGGCCTTCCTCGACGACGCCGAGGTCGACATCTACGGCTTCGAGGCGGGTGGCGAGGGCTTCGACACCGGGCGGCACGCCGCGACGATCTTCGCCGGCGAGCGTGGCGTGCTCCACGGCGCCCGCACCTTCGTGCTCCAGGACGAGGACGGCCAGACCATCGAGTCGCACTCGATCTCGGCCGGTCTGGACTACCCGGGTGTCGGCCCGCAGCACGCGCATCTCGCGCACATCGGGCGGGCCGTCTACCGCCCCGTCACCGATGCCGCGGCGATGGATGCGCTCGCGTTGCTGAGCCGCACCGAGGGCATCATCCCGGCGATCGAGTCCGCCCACGCCGTCGCCGGTGCGCTCGGCGTGGCCGAGGAGCTCGCCGCCACCAAGGGACCCGAGGCGACCGTGCTGATCAACCTCAGTGGTCGCGGCGACAAGGACATGGGCACGGTGATGGAGTACTTCGGGTTGGGGGACGGCCAGTGAGCGCCTCGACCGGAACCGCCTTCGCGGCTGCGCGGGCCGAGGGGCGCGCGGCCCTGGTGGGCTACCTGCCCGCCGGCTTCCCCGATGTCGAGGGCGGCATCGCCGCGCTGCGGGTCCTGGTCGATTCCGGCTGTGACGTCATCGAGATCGGTCTTCCCTACAGCGACCCGGTGATGGACGGTCCCACGATCCAGGCCGCCGCCCAGCAGGCGCTCGACGGCGGCGTCCGGATCCGTGACGTCTTCCGCACGGTCGAGGCGGTCGCCGCCACCGGCACCCCGACGGTGGTCATGACCTACTGGAACCCGGTCGAGCGCTACGGCGTCGAGCGGTTCGCCTCCGATCTGGCCAGCGCCGGGGGAGCGGGCCTGATCACGCCCGACCTGACGCCCGACTACGCGCCCGAATGGATCGCTGCGGCGGACTCCCGGGGCCTGGACAAGGTCTTCCTGGTCTCGCCGTCATCCACCGATGAGCGGATCGCGATGACGACCGCCGCGAGCCGCGGCTTCGTCTATGCGACCGCCGTGATGGGTGTGACGGGCGCTCGCGCCACCACGAGCGACCTCGCCGGACCGCTCGTCGCGCGGACCAAGGCAGCCACTGCGCAGTCGGGCCTGCCGGTCGGTGTCGGACTCGGCGTCAGCACCGGCGACCAGGCCGCCGAGATCGCCGCCTACGCCGACGGCGTGATCGTCGGCTCGGCGTTCGTCCGAGTCCTTCTCGACCATGCCGGAGATCGTGCGGCCGGCCTCGCCGCGCTGGGTGGGCTGACCGCCGAGCTCGCCGATGGTGTTCGCCGTGGCTGATCGTCGCTGGCGCCGGCTGGCCGCTGCAGGGGCGGCCACCGCGATGCTCGTGGTCGCGGGGTGCTCGTCACCCGACCCCGGCGTCTTCCACGGCACCCGGCTCGTCAACCCCTACGACGTCTCGACCACGGCGCTGACCGACACCGAGGGCGATGAGTTCTCGCTCGCCACCGACACCGACACTCCGCTGACACTGGTGTTCTTCGGCTACACCCACTGCCCCGACATCTGCCCGCAGGTACTGGGCAACCTCGCCTTCGCGATGGCGCAGCTGGACCAAGCCGATCGTGACGACGTGCGTGTGGTGTTCGTGACCACCGATCCCGCGCGCGACGACGCGCAGCGCATCCGGGCGTACCTGGATCGCATCGACAAGGACTTCGAGGGCCTCACCGGCGACCTCGACACCATCATCGAGGTCGGCGACTCACTCAAGATCTATGTCAGCGACGGCGAGAAGCTGCCCACCGGCGGGTACGACCTCGGCGGTCACACGACGTCGACGATCGCGCTCGACGCGGACGACCAGGCCGTCGTGTACTGGTCCGACACCACCTCGCCGGCGCAGTTCGCCTCCGACATCCACACCCTCCTCGAGGAGCAGCGGTGACCATCGACGCGTTGTCCACCGCCTGGGCCCAGGCGCTCGTCCCCCTCTCGATCCCGAGCCCGAGCAACGGCGTCTGGCATCTGGGTCCGCTGCCGATCCGTGGCTATGCCCTCTGCATCATCGCCGGCATCGTCGCCGCGATCTGGATCGGTGAGAGGCGGTGGGTGGCGCGTGGCGGCACCAAGGGCGAGGTCACCGACCTCGCGATCTGGGCCGTGCCGTTCGGCATCGTCGGCGCGCGGCTCTACCACGTCGCCACCGACTCCGGGCGCTACTTCGGTGACGGCAACGATCCGGTCACCGCGCTCTATGTGTGGAACGGCGGACTCGGCATCTGGGGTGGCGTGGCCCTCGGCGCCGTCGGCATCTGGATCGGGGCTCGCCGCATGGGCATCCGACTCGCTCCGATGCTCGATGCGCTCGCGCCCGGCGTCCTGGTGGCGCAGGCGATCGGCCGGTGGGGCAACTGGTTCAACCAGGAGCTCTTCGGCCGCGAGACCGACCTGCCGTGGGGCCTGGAGATCGATCCGTCGAAGTGGCCTGACGGGTTCGTCCCCTCGGGGGCCGGGGAGATCCTCTTCCACCCCACCTTCCTCTACGAGTTCGGCTGGAACCTCGCGGCGTTCGCCCTGGTCATCTGGGCCGATCGCCGCTTCCGGCTCGGCCACGGCCGCGTGATGGCGCTCTACGTCATGGCCTACACCATGGGCCGCGGGTGGATCGAGGACCTGCGTATCGACACCGTCGAGCTCGACGACGTCGGCGGGCTGCGGTTCAACGTGTGGACCTCGATCGTGCTGTTCGTCGTGGCCGCCGTGTACTTCGCGTGGTCCTCGCGACGGCATCCCGGTCGCGAGGACGATGTCTACGTGGCGAGGCGCGCAGCGGACGCGGACGCGATCGGAACCGAGGGCGCCGACGTCGACGGGCGCTCCTCCGACACGTCGGCCTCCGACGGCGCAGCCACCGACTCCACGACCGGGAACGAAGCGGGAACCGGTCAGGGCGAGGGGACCCCCGTCGAACGTTGAGCGCCTCGGGGCTCGGCGATCTCTCGGGTGGAACTGGTGCGCACGCCCATGTAACCCGGTGGTAATCTGAGCGCTCCGCCGCGTGGGCCAATGTCGTCCCTGCGACCCACTGTTGCCGCACCCCCGACGTCCGAGACCGACGGTCCCCGCCGATACCGGACGAGCGAGGCCGCTGCACCCGACGCCGACGGGAGAACTCCTGTGCCCTACCAGCACGCGTTCCCGCCGCCCCAAGGGCTCTACGACCCCGCCAACGAGCACGACGCCTGTGGTGTCGCCTTCGTGGCCACGCTCACCGGGGAGGCCTCGCACGACATCGTCGCGAAGGCGCTCACCGCGCTGCGCAACCTCGACCACCGCGGCGCCGCTGGCGCCGAGACCAACTCCGGTGACGGCGCAGGCATCCTCATGCAGCTGCCCGACGCGTTCCTGCGCGCCGTGACCGCGGAGGCCGGCTTCGAGTTGCCGGCGGCGGGCACCTACGCCGCGGGCATCGCGTTCCTGCCGGGTGAGGCCGACGACGTCGCCAAGACGCGCACGCGGATCGAGGAGATCGCGACGGACGAGGGCCTGAGCGTCCTCGGCTGGCGCGACGTGCCGGTCAACCCCGACATCCTGGGCAGCATGGCGCGCAACGTCATGCCGGTGTTCAGCCAGCTGTTCGTGCAGGCGGCCGGGGGGCCGCTCAACGGTGCCGACGAGCTCGCGCTCGAGCGCCTGGCCTTCTGCCTGCGCAAGCGCGCCGAGCGGGAGACCGACGTCTACTTCCCGACGCTGTCGGCCCGCACGTTGGCCTACAAGGGCATGCTCACCACCGAGCAGCTCGACCAGTTCTTCCCCGACCTGCTCGACGAGCGGATGGCCAGCGCCCTCGCCGTCGTGCACTCGCGCTTCTCGACCAACACGTTCCCGAGCTGGCCGCTCTCTCACCCCTTCCGGTTCATCGCGCACAACGGCGAGATCAACACCGTCATGGGCAACCGCAACTGGATGCGCGCCCGCGAGGCCCTGCTCGCCTCGGACCTGATCCCCGGCGACCTCGAGCGGCTCTACCCGATCTGCACCCCCGGCGCGTCGGACTCGGCGTCCTTCGACGAGGTGCTCGAGCTCCTCCACCTCGGTGGCCGCAGCCTGCCGCACTCGGTGTTGATGATGATCCCCGAGGCGTGGGAGAACCACACCGAGATGGACCAGAAGCGTCGCGACTTCTATGCCTTCCACTCCGCGCTCATGGAGCCCTGGGACGGTCCGGCATGCGTCGTCTTCACCGACGGCACCCAGATCGGTGCGGTGCTGGACCGCAACGGTCTGCGTCCGTCGCGCTTCTGGGTGACCGACGACGGCCTGGTGGTGCTGGCCTCCGAGGTCGGCGTGCTCGACCTCGACCCGGCGACCGTGGTGCGCAAGGGCCGGCTGCAGCCGGGCCGGATGTTCCTGGTCGACACCGCCGAGCACCGGATCATCGAGGACGAGGAGATCAAGGGCCAGCTCGCCGAGGAGAACCCCTACGGCGACTGGCTCTCCGAGAGCCTCATCCACCTCGACGACATCCCCGAGCGCGAGCACGTCGTGCACACCCACGCCTCGGTCACCCGTCGCCAGCAGATCTTCGGGTACACCGAGGAGGAGTTGCGGGTGCTCCTCACCCCGATGGCCAACACCGCGGGTGAGGCGCTCGGCTCGATGGGGACCGACACCCCGATCGCTGCCCTCAGCGACAAGCCACGGCTGCTCTTCGACTACTTCAGCCAGCTCTTCGCGCAGGTCACCAACCCGCCGTTGGACGCCATCCGCGAGGAGCTCGTCACCTCGCTGAACGGCACCATCGGGCCGGAGGCGAACCTGCTCGCGCCGTCGGCCGACTCGTGTCGTCAGGTGGTGCTGCCCTTCCCGGTCATCTCCAACGACGACCTCGCCAAGATCCGCCACATCAACCGCGACGGCGACCACCCCGACTTCATCACCCACGTCTCGCGCGGCCTGTACGACGTCGCCGGCGGGGGAGTCGCCCTGGAGCGCCGGATCGCGGAGATCTGCGACGAGGTCAGCGCCGCGATCGCCGACGGTGCCCGGATCATCGTGCTGTCGGACCGTCACTCCGACGGCGACCTCGCGCCGATCCCGTCGCTGCTGCTCACCGCCGCGGTGCACCACCACCTCGTCCGGGAGAAGACCCGGACGCAGGTCGGCCTTCTCATCGAGGCAGGCGACGTCCGCGAGGTGCACCACGTCGCGCTCCTCGTCGGGTACGGCGCGGCCGCGGTGAACCCGTACCTGGCCATGGAGTCGGTCGAGGACCTCGCACGCGAGGCCTACTACGTGACCGTGGAGCCCGAGGTCGCGGTCAAGAACCTGATCAAGGCGCTCGGCAAGGGCGTCACGAAGGTGATGAGCAAGATCGGTGTCTCGACGGTCGCCTCCTACACCGGGGCGCAGATCTTCGAGTGCATCGGTCTCTCCCAGGACGTGGTCGACCGGTACTTCACCGGCACCACGACCAAGCTCGGCGGCATCGGCCTCGACGTCGTGGCCGAGGAGGTCGCGCGCCGTCACGCCACCGCCTACCCGCGCGGTGGCGTCGCTCCGAGCGAGCGTCTGCTGCAGATCGGCGGCGAGTACCAGTGGCGCCGCGACGGCGAGCCGCACCTGTTCAACCCCGAGACGGTCTTCCGGCTTCAGCACTCCACCCGCTCGCAGCGCTACGACATCTTCAAGATGTACACCCAGGCCGTCGACGAGCAGTCGAACAAGCTGATGACCCTGCGTGGTCTCTTCAAGTTCAAGGGCGCACACGAGTCCGGCCGCGAGTCGATCCCGATCGACGACGTCGAGCCGATCTCCGAGATCGTCAAGCGCTTCTCCACCGGTGCGATGTCGTACGGCTCGATCTCCCGCGAGGCGCACGAGACCCTCGCGATCGCGATGAACCGCCTCGGCGCGAAGTCGAACACCGGCGAGGGCGGGGAGGACCCCGACCGTCTCTACGACCCGGAGCGGCGCAGCTCGATCAAGCAGGTCGCGAGCGGGCGCTTCGGCGTCACCAGCGAGTACCTGACCAACGCCGACGACATCCAGATCAAGATGGCGCAGGGCGCCAAGCCCGGCGAGGGCGGCCAGCTGCCCGGCAACAAGGTCTACCCCTGGGTGGCCAAGACCCGGCACTCCACGCCCGGCGTGGGGCTGATCAGCCCGCCGCCGCACCACGACATCTACTCGATCGAGGATCTCGCCCAGCTGATTCACGACCTGAAGAACGCGAACCCGCAGGCGCGCGTGCACGTGAAGCTGGTCTCCGAGGTCGGCGTCGGCACCGTGGCGGCCGGGGTCTCGAAGGCGCACGCGGACGTCGTCCTGGTCTCGGGCCACGACGGCGGAACCGGCGCCTCGCCCCTCACCTCGCTCAAGCATGCGGGCGGCCCGTGGGAGCTCGGCCTCGCCGAGACCCAGCAGACCCTCCTGCTCAACGGCCTGCGCGACCGGATCGTCGTCCAGACCGACGGTCAGCTCAAGACGGGCCGCGATGTCGTCATCGCGGCGCTGCTCGGGGCTGAGGAGTACGGCTTCGCCACCGCCCCGCTGGTGGTCTCGGGCTGCATCCTGATGCGGGTGTGCCACCTCGACACCTGCCCGGTGGGCGTGGCGACGCAGAACCCGGTGCTGCGCGAGCGGTTCAGCGGCAAGGCCGAGTACGTCGTGACGTTCTTCGAGTACATCGCCCAGGAGGTGCGTGAGCTCCTCGCCGAGCTCGGCTTCCGCACCCTGGACGAGGCGATCGGCCAGGTCGGCGTCCTCGACATCGACGACGCCGTCCGGCACTGGAAGGCCTCCGGCCTGGATCTCACGCCGATCCTCCACGAGGTCGACTCCAGCCACTTCCCCGACCAGGACCTGCGCTGCACCAAGAGCCAGGACCACGCGCTGGAGAAGTCGCTCGACGTCAACGAGCTGGTGCCCCTGGCCGAGCCCGCGCTCGAGCGGGGGGAGCCGGTCCGCGCCCAGGTGCGGATCCGCAACGTCAACCGCACGGTCGGCACGATCCTGGGCCACGAGGTGACCAAGCGCTACGGCGGCGGCGGCCTGCCCCAGGGCACGATCGACATCACCTTCACCGGCTCCGCCGGGCAGTCCTTCGGGGCCTTCCTGCCCGCGGGGGTGACCCTGCGACTGGAGGGCGACGCCAACGACTACGTGGGCAAGGGGCTCTCCGGCGGCCACATCGTGGTCCGCCCCGACCGGGCCGCGACGTTCGACTCCGACAAGCACATCATCGCCGGCAACACCATCGCCTACGGCGCGACGTCCGGGCGGATCTTCCTGCGCGGCGGTGTCGGCGAGCGGTTCGGCGTGCGCAACTCCGGCGCCTGGATCGTGACCGAGGGCGTGGGTGACCACGGCTGCGAGTACATGACCGGCGGGCGCGTCGTCGTCCTGGGCAAGACCGGACGCAACTTCGCGGCCGGGATGTCCGGCGGCATCGCCTGGGTGCTCGACCTGAAGCCGTTCCGCGTGAACGGCGAGCTCGTCGACCTGCGTCCGGTGAGCGAGGAGTACCGCGCCGAGCTCGAGCAGATGGTGCGCGAGCACGCCGAGGAGACCGACTCGCCGGTCGCCCACGCGCTGCTGTCCGACTGGGACGCGTCTCTGGCGCGGTTCACCGAGGTCATGCCGCGCGACTACGCCAAGGTGCTCGCCGTCCAGGCCGAGGCCGAGGCCGAGGGGCTCGACGAGGAGCAGGCGGCCAACCGCGTCATGGAGGTGCTCTATGGCTGAGTTCTCCGGGCACACCGTGCGCGACGTCGACCTGCGTTCCCACCGCGGCCCGTGCCGCTCGTCTGAGAAGGGGGCTGTTCACCATGGCTGACCCGAAGGGCTTCTTGAAGAACGACCGCGAGGTCGCCACCCGCCGCCCCGTCGACGAGCGGGTGCGCGACTGGGACGAGGTGTACCCCGACGGGATCGGTCGGGCGCTCCTTCCGATCATCAACACCCAGGCCAGCCGCTGCATGGACTGCGGCATCCCGTTCTGCCACCAGGGCTGCCCCCTGGGCAACATCATCCCGGAGTGGAACGACCTGGTCTGGCGTGACGACTGGGAGGGTGCCAGCGAGCGGCTGCACGCGACGAACAACTTCCCGGAGTTCACCGGCCGCCTGTGCCCGGCTCCGTGCGAGACGGCCTGCGTGCTGGGGATCAACCAGAACCCGGTGACGATCAAGAACGTCGAGGTCTCGATCATCGACAAGGCGTGGGAGTCCGGCTTCGTGCGGCCCCAGGCGCCCGAGTGGCTCTCGGGCCGCACGGTCGCGGTCGTCGGGTCGGGGCCTGCGGGCCTGGCGGCTGCTCAGCAGCTCACGCGCGCCGGTCACACGGTGGCGGTCTACGAGCGTGCCGACAAGGTCGGCGGGCTGCTGCGCTACGGCATCCCCGAGTTCAAGATGGAGAAGAAGCACCTCGACCGTCGTCTCGCGCAGATGAAGCGCGAGGGCACGGTGTTCCGCACGGGTGTCGAGGTCGGCGAGGGGAACCTGACGGGGGAGAGGCTCCGTGAGCGCTACGACGCCGTCGTCCTGGCCATCGGAGCGACGCAGGCGCGGGATCTGCCCGTTCCCGGTCGTGAGCTCGCCGGCATCCACCAGGCCATGGAGTTCCTGCCTCAGGCCAACCGGGCTGCGGTGGGCGAGCAGGTCGAGGGTCAGATCATGGCCACCGACAAGCACGTCGTCATCATCGGCGGCGGCGACACCGGCGCCGACTGCCTGGGCACCTCGATCCGCCACGGCGCGGCCTCGATCACGCAGCTGGAGATCATGCCCCAGCCGACCGAGTCGCGGCCCGATGGCCAGCCGTGGCCGACCTACCCGATGATCTTCCGGGTCTCCTCCGCGCACGAGGAGGGCGGCGAGCGCGTCTACGCCGTCTCCACCCAGGAGTTCCTCGGCGACGACGCCGGCAACGTGCGCGCGCTGCGGATCGTCGACGTCGTGTTCGAGGACGGCAAGCTCACCGAGATCGAGGGCTCCGAGCGTGAGATCCCGGCCGACCTGGTGCTGTTCGCGATGGGCTTCACCGGCCCCGAGCAACCCGGCCTGGTCGAGCAGCTCGGCGTGGACCTCGACGAACGTGGCAACGTCGCCCGCGACAACGACTACATGACCTCGGTCTCGGGCGTATTCTCCGCCGGCGACTGCGGTCGTGGCCAGTCGCTCATCGTCTGGGCGATCGCCGAGGGCCGTGCCGCAGCGGCTGCCGTCGACACCTTCCTGACCGGCTCGACGGCCCTCCCGGCCCCGATCCCGCCCACCGCGCGCCCCCTCGTCGTCTGAGCTGCGTTGACCCGTCTTTATCTGAAGACGGGTCAACGTACGTTCACCCATCGACCCGTCCTCCGATGGGGGCAGGTCACCTTGGAACGATCCAACGGCCGCTAGGATGGTGCCGTGCGAAGAGCAAAGATCGTGTGCACGTTGGGGCCGGCCACCAGCGGTGAACGCCGGATCCGTGAACTCGTCTACGCGGGGATGGACGTCGCGCGCCTGAACATGAGCCACGGCTCGCACGCCGATCATGCCGAGTCCTACCGGCTGGTCCGGGAGGCGGCGGACGCCTCGGGGCACGGGGTCGGGATCTTCGCTGACCTCCAGGGGCCCAAGATCCGACTGGCCCGCTTCGCCGAGGGGCACGCCGTCCTGCGGCGCGGTCAGCGGTGGACGATCACCACCCGCGACGTCCCCGGTGACGGCGAGATCGCAGGCACCACCTACGGCGGCCTGCCGGGGGACGTGAAGGCCGGCGACCCGATCCTGATCGACGACGGGAAGGTGCGTCTGCGCGTCGTCTCGGTCGGCGATACCGATGTCGAGACCGAGGTCCTCGTCGGAGGCCCGGTCAGCAACAACAAGGGCATCAACCTGCCCGGCGTCGCGGTCTCCGTGCCGGCGCTGTCGGGCAAGGACGAGGCCGACCTGCGGTTCGCCCTCAGCCTGAGCGTCGACTTCATCGCGCTGAGCTTCGTGCGCAACGCCGAGGACGCCGAGGACGTACGGCGGATCATGCGCGAGGAGGGCGTCATGCTTCCCGTGATCGCGAAGATCGAGAAGCCGCAGGCCATCGCCAACCTCGACGAGGTGATCGCCGCCTTCGACGGGTTCATGGTCGCCCGCGGCGACCTGGGCGTGGAGTGCCCGCTGGAGGATGTGCCCTTCCTGCAGAAGCAGGTCATCGAGAAGGCCCGCCTCAACGCCAAGCCGGTCATCGTGGCGACCCAGATGCTGGAGTCGATGATCACCAACCCGGCGCCCACCCGTGCCGAGGCGAGCGACGTCGCCAACGCCGTCCTGGACGGTGCCGACGCGGTCATGCTCTCGGGAGAGACCAGCGTCGGCGACCACCCGATCCACGCGGTCGAGACGATGGCCCGGATCATCGCCGCCACCGAGCGGCACGCCATGGAGCCCGCGGACTTCGGCGACTTCGAGCAGATCGAGTGGGACCCCCACACCCGCGGCGGCGTGATCTGCAAGGCGGCGGAGGAGGTCGCCACGCGCGTGGACGCCAAGTACGTGGTGGCGTTCACCCAGAGCGGCGACTCGGCGCGCCGTCTGTCCCGCCTGCGCGGCTCGGTACCGGTGCTCGCGTTCACGCCGGAGAACCGGGTCCGGTCGCAGCTCTCGCTCTCCTGGGGTGTGGAGACCTTCCGGACCGTCCCGGTGCAGCACACCGACGAGATGGTGCGCCAGGTCGACGAGCAGCTGCTCGCCATCGGCCGCGTGCAGGAGGGCGACCTCGTGGTGATCGTCGCGGGCAGTCCGCCGGGCATCCCGGGGTCGACCAACGCGCTGCGCATCCACCGGATGGGCGACGCGATCAACGAGGTCGCACCGGCCTATCGCCGCTCGTAGGCAGAGCGGCGTCGGACTAGCGCTTCGGGCCGATCAGCTCGTCGAGCCGGGCCACCGCTGCCCGGCGCGAGACGCTCACATGCACCGGGCTGCTCCGGCGCCATGGCACCTCCAGCAGGTCGAGCGCCCAGCACATCAGATCGCGGATGTCGGCGCTCCGATTGCTGAACTGCCACCGCGGATAGTCGTAGCGACGCCGCTCGCCCTCCACGACGCGGGTCGCCCAATTGCGGACCCGGGAGCCGTCGGAGTGCATCAGTCCGCGGACGAAGTCGGCCGGATACGTCGTCACGATGGCGCGCTGCCACTCCTCGAGGACGATCGCACGGCTGTGTTTGGGGCCCGGCCCGTGCTGGGGGAACAGGCATGGCCAGTGCTTCCAAAGGCTGGTGACGTCGCGACAACCTGGGCGATGGACCTGATAGACCTTGCCCGCCGCGCGAACGCCGCGCAGTGAGTCGACAACGTCCGCGATGATGCCGGGCCAGCGGTCGTCGCAGGTGATGCGCAGCGAGAAGTAGCGCGGATGCTTCGAGAGATGCCCGTCGCCGAGGTAGTACCCGAGCAGAGCGGCGTACGCGTCCGGCCGGGTCGCGCCGGAGGAGCAGCGGGGGCACTGATCGGCCGCGGAGGGCGCGCTCTCGTCGACGTGCCACGCGCGCAAGGTAGATCGAGCGACACCGAGTGCGGTGCTGATCTCACTCCACGTTGCCCCACCGCGGTGCAAGCGCTCCGCGCGGTGCCGCATCTCGATGCTGTGCATCGTCCGATCGTTGCGGTGAACACCGACAGTTGGAGGTTGTCGTCCACAGCACTGTCGTGCCCCGGGTGAGATTCGAACTCACACTGAATGGTGTTTGAGACCATCGCCTCTGCCGTTGGGCTACCGGGGCGGCGCACCGACCTTAGTGCAACGCTGGTTCGGCGGTGATGTCGGCCACGAGCTTCCGCTTCGGGGACGGTGGCCGTGCGGTGACACTACGCTGGGCCCGTGACCACCGCATCCGAGGCGTCGAAGAGCAGTGCCCCCACGGTCGTCATCGCCGAGGACGAGACACTGATCCGGATGGATCTCGCCGAGATGCTGACCGACGAGGGCTACGCGGTAGTCGGCCAGGCGGGCGACGGCGCCAAGGCGATCGAGCTCGCCGAGGAGCTGCGACCCGACCTGGTGATCCTCGACGTCAAGATGCCGGTCCTCGACGGGATCGCGGCCGCCGAGGCGATCGCGAGCAAGCGGATCGCCCCCGTCGTGATCCTCACCGCCTTCAGCCAGCGCGATCTCGTCGAGCGTGCCCGTGACGCCGGGGCGATGGCCTACCTGGTCAAGCCGTTCACCCAGTCCGACCTCGTGCCGGCCGTCGAGATGGCGATGAGCCGCTTCGCCGAGCTCACCCAGCTCGAGGCCGAGGTCGGCGATCTCCAAGAGCGGTTGGAGACACGCAAGTCGGTCGACCGTGCCAAGGGCATCCTGCAGAGCCAACTCGGTCTCACCGAGCCCGAGTCGTTCCGCTGGATCCAGAAGACGGCGATGGATCTGCGCCTGTCGATGCGTCAGGTCGCCGAGGGCGTCGTCGAGCACGGAGTCGCGGGACTCTCGTCCTGATCGACACGCAACCGTTACCGGTTCGGCCCGTCAACCGCGGGACGGAGATTGCGCAAGTGGTTATTCTCCTCCGACGACCCGGGTGAGATGTTCGTCGAACGTCGACCCGACGAACGGAGGAGCCTTGGCGAGACGCCTCAGAGTGATGGTGCTGCTCGCAGCCATCGCCTACGTGCTGCTGTCGCCGGTGAGCGCGGCCCATGCCGACGAGACCGAGCCCCCAGCGCCGACCGAGAGTTCATCGCCCGCGCCCGCGGCGGAACCACCGCCCGACGGGCAGCCCTACATCAGGGTGGCGCTCAAGGACGCCGAGACCGACGCCCCGGTGACGGGAGTGACGCTGACGGTCTTCGACAAGGCCGACGACGCCGAGATCGGCGCATCGGTCACCGACGCCGAGGGCGTGATGATCGTCCCGATCCCCGGCAACGGCGTGTATCGCGTGGTCCTGGACGAGGACACCCTGCCTGACGGCATCGAGCTCAGCTCGCAGACGAGCAACGAGATCGAGATCACCGCCCGGTTCGAGGTCAACCCCGGGCTCTTCCCGATCGGCGTCCAGGACGTCGTGACCACGCCGTTCGCCGAACGGCTCTCGGGGAGCCTGGTCTCGGGGGTGAAGTTCGGCCTCCTCGTCGCGCTCGCGGCGCTGGGACTCTCCTTGATCTTCGGCACCACGGGATTGACGAACTTCGCGCACGGCGAGCTCATCACGTTCGGCGCGATGGTCACCTATGCCGTCAACGTCGGGATCGGGCTGCCGGTGGTGCTCTCGGGCATCGTGGCGGTCCTGGTCTCAGCGCTCTTCGGGTGGGCGCAGGATCGCGGACTGTGGAGGCCGCTGCGCAAGCGCGGCACGGGTCTGATCGCGATGATGATCGTCTCGATCGGTCTGGGCCTGCTGCTGCGCAACCTCTACCAGTACCTGATCGGCAGCTCGCGCAAGTCGCTCAGCCAGTACGTGAGCCAGGGCCGACACGACTTCGGCATCGTCAAGCTCGCCGACAAGGAGATCGCGATCATCGTGATCGCCACCGTCACCATCGTGGTGACGTGTGTGGTGCTGATGAAGACCCGACTCGGCAAGTCGATGCGCGCGGTGTCGGACAACCCCGCACTCGCGGCCTCCTCGGGCATGCAGGTCGATCGCGTCATCAGCGCCGTGTGGATCCTCGGCACCGCGCTCACCGGTCTGGCCGGCGTGCTGCTCGCGGTGAACAGCCAGATCAACTTCCTGATGGGCTTCAAGCTGCTGCTGCTGGTCTTCGCGGCCGTCACGCTGGGCGGCCTCGGCACGATCTGGGGCGCGCTCTTCGGCTCGATGGTGATCGGCATCATGGTCGAGGTCGGGCCGCTGTTCGGCGTGCCCAGCTCGATCAAGGAGGTCGGCGCGCTGGTGGTCCTCATCCTGGTGCTGCTGATCCGTCCGCAAGGCATTCTCGGACGACGGGAGCGGATCGGATGACGACGCACACCAGGCACCGCGCACCGTCGCCATCGACGTCCCCCGTGGACGACTTCATCACCGCCCGCATCGAACGGAGCGACGCATGAGCACCACGACGTCCGAGCCGACGCCGGCTCCGGGGCCTGCCGTCGCACCGCAGCAGGTGGCGCGCACGAGCAAGGGCGCCATCACCGCGATGGTGCTGGCGATCGCCGGGCTCACGCTCGCGGTCGGCATCACCTCGCCGTTCGCCTACGTCAAGGCGCGCCAGGCACTACGTGAGATCGACGCCGCCCCGGGGCGCCTGACCGGTCGCGGGATGGCGCAGGCGGCGCAGATCCTCGGCATCATCGGAACCCTCTACCTCCTGGCCTGGGTCGTGATCGGCTTCACCGCCGGGATCGGTGGCGTCGAGCTCAGCGGAGTGCTGCGCACGGCGCTGAACCAGGCGTTCGGACCCAACGCGATCGTCTACGCCCTGGCCGCGATCGGGCTCAACGTGCACTTCGGCTACACCGGTCTGCTCAACTTCGGTCAGGCCGGCTTCATGGCCGTCGGCGCGTACGGCCTCGCCGTCAGCGTCGTCACCTGGGACCTCCCCTTCTGGCTGGGCATCGTCGTCGCCCTGGGTGCACCGGTCGTGCTGGCGCTGATGCTGGGCATCCCGACCCTGCGGCTGAGAGCGGACTACCTCGCCATCGCGACCATCGCGACGGCGGAGATCCTGCGCCTGGTCTTCGGCGCGGTGGAGACCAAGTCGGTGTTCGGCGGCTCCAACGGCCTGACGGGCTACGCCGGCACCTTCCAAGACGCGAACATCTTCCGGAACTGGGACATCTTCACCTCCGGCGCGTTGGGCTTCGAGCGCCTCGACCTCGGCATCGTCGACTTCAGCAAGCGCGACCTCTGGTCGATGCTCGTGGGATGGACCCTCGTGGCCATCTGCTGCCTGATCGTCTGGGCGATGATGCGCAGCCCGTGGGGACGCGTACTGCGATCGATCCGCGAGGACGAGGACGCCGTCCGCTCGCTGGGCAAGAACGTCTTCGCCTACAAGATGCAGGCCCTGATCCTCGGCGGTCTGTTCGGTGGTCTCGCCGGTCTGTTCCTCGCTCTCAAGCAGGCCTCGGTCGTGCCGAGCGACTACTCCACGAACATGACCTTCCTCGCCTTCACCGCCCTGCTCATCGGTGGCGCGGCCCGCGTGGGCGGTCCGGTAATCGGAGCCATGATCCTGTGGTTCCTGATCTCCGGACTGGGCGCCTTCTTCGGGCAGGCGACCTCGGGCTCGGACCCGCTGGTGCCGTCGTGGTTGATGGACAACACCCAGTCCAGCCTGGTGCGCTTCATCGCCGTCGGGCTCGGCCTCATGCTGCTGATGATCTTCCGACCACAGGGGATCTTCGGCGACCGAAGGGAGATCGCGATCGATGGACGCTGACGTCGCTGCACCCACCGCCCGGCCCGACCTGAGCGCGATCCCGCGCGAGCCGGGTGCGAAGAAGCCCGACGCGATCGTCGTCGGTGACCGCATCACCCGGCAGTTCGGCGGCCTCAAGGCCGTCGACGTGGACCACATCGAGATCCAGCGGGGCGTCATCACCGCGTTGATCGGTCCCAACGGCGCGGGCAAGACCACGCTGTTCAACCTGCTGACCGGGTTCGACGTTCCCGACAGCGGCGACTGGAGCTTCAACGGGAATTCGCTGGCCCGGGTCGCGCCCTTCAAGGTCGCCCGACTCGGCATGGTCCGCACGTTCCAGCTCACCAAGGTCCTGGCCAAGCTGACCGTCATCGAGAACATGCGTCTCGGTGCCACGGGTCAGAACGGTGAGAAGTTCTGGCAGGCCGCATTCCCCGCTCGGTGGCGCAAGCAGGAGGCCGCGAACACCGTCCGCGCCGACGATCTGCTCACGCGCTTCAAACTCGACGCCAAGCGGGAGGACTTCGCCGGATCGCTCTCCGGCGGCCAGCGCAAGCTGCTGGAGATGGCGCGGGCGCTCATGGTCGACCCCGAGCTGATCATGCTCGACGAGCCGATGGCCGGGGTGAACCCCGCGCTGAAACAGTCACTGCTGGGCCACGTGAAGTCGCTGCGCGACGAGGGCCGCACGGTGCTCTTCGTCGAGCACGACATGGACATGGTGCGCGACATCTCCGACTGGGTCATCGTGATGGCGCAGGGGAAGATCGTGGCCGAGGGCACGCCGGAGTCGGTCATGGCCGATCCGGCCGTCATCGACGCCTACCTCGGCGCCCACCACGACACCGACCTGCGTGATCTCGACGAGTCCGCTCTCGAGGCGGAGGCCGTCGCCGAGCTGGGAGCCACCGAGGAGGACGCATGACGACCATGACGCCCGAGCGCGAGGTCCACCTCGCTGCGGCGAGCGACGCCATCCTGCGTGCCGACGATCTGATCGGCGGCTACCTGCCCGGTGTCGACATCCTCAACGGCGCCGACCTCTACTGCAACAAGGGCGAGCTGGTCGGCATCATCGGCCCGAACGGTGCCGGCAAGTCGACGCTGCTCAAGGCCCTCTTCGGTCTGGTCAACGTCCGCTCGGGAAGCGTCACCCTCGAGGGACGTGACATCACCAACAAGCGCGCCGACCAGCTGGTGACGGCGGGTATCGGCTTCGTTCCGCAGACCAACAACGTGTTCCCGAGCCTGACCATCGAAGAGAACATGGAGATGGGCTGCTTCCAGGCGCCGAAGGCGTTCAAGGAGCGGTTCGACTTCGTCGCCGACATCTTCCCGAGGCTCGGGGAGCGTCGCAAGCAGCGCGCCGGCCAGCTCTCCGGCGGGGAGCGACAGATGGTCGCGATGGGCCGGGCACTGATGATGGCGCCGTCGGTGCTGCTCCTCGACGAGCCCTCCGCCGGACTCTCGCCGGTGCTCCAGGACGAGGTCTTCGTGCAGACCCGCAACATCAACCGTGCGGGCGTCTCGGTGATCATGGTCGAGCAGAACGCGCGTCGATGCCTGCAGATCTGCGACCGCGGCTACGTCCTCGACCACGGCCGCAACGCCTACACCGGCACAGGTGAGGCGCTGGGCAAGGACCCGAAGGTCATCGAGCTCTATCTCGGCACGCTGGGCGCCGCTGACAAGTAGGCCATGCATCGTGCGCCGGGCCATCCGGCTCCAGCACGGCAGAAGGGCCCGAGACCGCAAGGTCTCGGGCCCTTCTCCGTTCCCCTGAGGGGAGCGGGTGGATCAGATCTCGCCCTCGATGTAGTCGATCGGCGCGTTCTTGTTCTTGTTGTCGTACTCGTAGATGCCGATCGAGGCAGCCGTCGGGCTACCCGTCTCACCGAGCTCGATCGGGCCGGAGGCGCCGTCGTAGTCGATGTCCTCGCCGTCGGCGAGCAGGTCGGCGCACTCGGCGAACGAGGTGCACTTCGTGCCACCCTCGGTGACGCCCGGCAGCGCGGCGGCGATGGCGTCGCCGCTGTCGTCACCGGCAGCGATCGCGGCCAGGGCCGAGGTGATCACCGCGTCGTAGGACTCCGCCGCGTAGGCGAACGAGGTCAGGTTCGGGTCGATCGCCATCAGGCGGTCCTGGAACTCCCCACCGGAGTCGGCGCCGGGGATGGTGCCCTTGACGCCGGTCAGGCTGCCCGGGGGCAGGGGGGTCGAGGAGTCGTTGCTGTAGTCGGCGGTGTTGCCGTCGACGAAGTAGGTCGGCACGTCGGCCGGACCGGCACCCGCGGTGATGAGCTGCGGGATGATCGTGACGGTCTCCTCGAAGGCCACCAGGACCAGAGCGTCGCCGCCGGCTGCGGCGACCTCGCTGACCTGGGCGTCGAAGCTCTGCGCGTTCTCGCCGTAGTAGACGGTCGTGGTGACGTTGGAGCCGGCGGCGACGAGGTTCTTCTCGATCTCCTTGGCCAGCGTCTCACCGTAGGCGTCCTGGCGAGCCATGATCGTGACGTTGCTACGACCGTCCTGGATCAGCAGGTTGGCCATCACGGCACCCTGGAGGATGTCCGACGGCGCGGTGCGGAAGTAGTTGTCCGGCTCGGCGTAGTCGCCCTCGTCGAACGCCGTGGAGGTGTTCGCGGGGGAGAACATGACCGCACCGGCGTCCATGATCTGGTCGATCACGGTCAGCGAGACGCCCGAGGACGCGGCGCCGATGATGACGTCGGAGCCCTGCGCGAGCAGCTCGTCGGTCTCAGCCGGGGCGATGCCGGAGTCGGTGTCGCCGGAGTCGCCACGCACGTGGACGACGTCCTTGCCGAGCACACCGCCGGCCTCGTTGATCTCCTGGACGGCGAGGTCGACGCCCGCGAACTCCGGCGGGCCGAGGAAGGCCAGGCTGCCGGTCTCGGGGAGCAGGGAGCCGAACGTCAGGGTGCCGTCGCCCTTGGCGCCGGCGGACGACGAGCTCTCGTTGCCGGTGGGCTCGTCGTCGCCGTCACCGTCGTCGCTGCCGCAGGCAGAGAGCGCCAGCATGCCGGCGACGGCCACGACGGCGAGGCGGTTACGTGTGGTTCTGCGGTTCATCCATCCTCCGCGGGTTCATCGCAACGCCCAGGGCGGGCGTCGCGGGTGTGGGGGAAAGGTAGTACCGATGCGGAGCGGCTGGGGGTGGGTTGCCGAGGCTGCGTCGTTTGTGGCCGATTCGTTATCTCTGATGTGCCTCGCGGTGCGCACGCGGCGCGCACCCGACGCCGGCTGCGCGCCGCAAATCGGCCGTCTCGCAGACACCGCACGCGCGCGGGCGTACGCTGCTCTGCGTCCTGGACGCCGGGTCTGGTCCCGGCCCGGGACCGTGCGGTGTGGCGAACCAGCGACGAGGCGGTGGGACGGTGACGTATCGGTCCTCGACGCTGCGCGCCGCGACCTTGGCCGACGCCGGCTTCCTGGCGGGCCTGTGGGCCGACGCGCTGCGCAGGGCCGACGTGCACGAGCAGGTCGCGGACGCGGAGTCGTTGGTCAAGGCCGCGCAGAACTCACCCGAGCGCCGGCTCCTGATCGCCGAGTACGAAGGTCGCCGCGCTGGAGCGGTCATGCTGGAGGTCACCACGGTGAGCGCCATCAACCTCGAACCGGCGGTGCACGTCCACTCCCCGCACGTCCTTCCCGAGTTCCGCCGCCACGGCGTCGGCCGGCTGCTGATGGAGAGCGGGGTCGCCTTCGCCGAGGAGGCCGGCATCGCGACGATCTCGATCGGGGTCGCCAACGGCTCGCGTGATGCCAACCGCTTCATGGCACGACTCGCCCTGGCGCCGCTCGCCATGCTGCGGACGGCGCCGACCGTCGCGGTGCGTGCGCGTCTGGAGGCGCAGAGGCCCAGCAGCCCGGCTGGTCGCAACCGGACGAGGGTGGTGGCGATGCGCCGCACGATGCGCCGCCACCGCGACGCCGCGCAGGACGACGTCGCAGGATGACCAGCGTCTGAGGACCTCAGCGACCGAGCTGCTGGGCCTCGATCAGTGCGCAGGTGATGCGCGAGGTGCAGACCCGCTTGCCGTTCTCGTCGCTGATCACGACGTCGAAGGACGCTGTCGAGCGTCCCAGGTGCACCGGCCTCGCCACGCCGGTCACGACGCCGGAGGTGGCGGAGCGGTGGTGCGTGGCGTTGATGTCCACGCCGACGGCGAGCTTGCCGAGCGCCATCGCGTGCTTGGCGGAGCCGATCGATCCGAGGGTCTCGGCGAGCACCACCGACGCACCCCCGTGCAGCAGGCCGTAGGGCTGCTGGTTGCCGTCGACCGGCATCGTGGCGACGATCCGGTCGTCGGAGACCTCGGTGATGCGGATCCCCATCTTCTCGCCCAGAGTGCCGACGGGCAGGTTGTCGGTGATGTCTCGCGAGATCTCACTCATGGCCGCATCATCTCCCACCGGTGGTGACGCCGGGCGGGCGGTGTCGGCGCGCGCCGATAGTGTCGAACCGTGACCGAGGACGACGCCCGCTCCGCCCGCCCGCGCCTGCTGCTGCTCGACGGGCACTCGCTGGCCTACCGGGCCTTCTTCGCGCTGCCGGTCGAGAACTTCTCCACCACCACCGGGCAGCACACCAACGCCGTCTACGGCTTCACCTCGATGCTGATCAACGTGCTGCGCGATGAGCAGCCGACCCACCTCGCCGTCGCGTTCGACGTCTCCCGTCAGACCTTCCGGATGGAGGAGTACGCCGAGTACAAGGCCAAGCGCAACAAGACCCCGGGCGAGTTCAGCAGCCAGCTGCCGCTGATCGAGGAGGTGCTGCAGGCCCTGCGCATCCCCTTCCTCAAGAAGCCCGGGTACGAGGCCGACGACATCATCGCCACCCTGGTCACCCAGGCGCTGGCCGAGGAGATGGACGTCCTCATCCTCACCGGGGATCGCGACGCCCTCCAGCTGGTCACCGACGCCTCGACCGTGCTCTACCCCTCGCGGGGCGTCTCGGAGCTGGCCCGGATGACGCCCGAGGCGGTCGAGGCCAAGTACGGGGTCGGCCCGCAGCGCTACCCCGAGTTGGCCGCGCTCGTCGGGGAGACCTCCGACAACCTGCCGGGAGTGCCCGGCGTCGGGCAGGGCTACGCGGCGAAGTGGCTCACCCAGTACGACGGGCTCGACAACCTGATCGCGCGGGTCGACGAGATCACCGGCAAGAAGGGCGAGGCGCTGCGCGAGCACCTCGGCGACGTGCTGCGCAACCGCCGGCTCAACGCGCTCGTGCGCGACCTCGACCTCGAACTGACGCCGCGCGACCTGCTCCGCCAGCCGTGGGATCGTCAGGAGGTCCACACCCTCTTCGACGGTCTGGAGTTCCGCGTGCTGCGCGATCGACTCTTCGAGGAGCTCACCTCCGAGGAGGAGGTCGACGGCACGGGCTTCGAGCTCGACGGCGACCGTCTCGCCTCGGGCCAGGTCGCCGGCTGGCTCGCGACTCTGGACGAGTCGCGCGTCGGCGTCCACGTCCGCGGTGCCTGGGGCGCCGGCACCGGCCGGGTCGACGGCCTGGCCATCGCCACCGCCGCGGGAGCCGCTGCCTACCTCGACACGGCCGATCTCACCCCCGACGACGACGCTGCCCTCGCCGGCTGGCTCGCCGATCCGGCGCGCCCGAAGGCTCTGCACGACGCCAAGGGTCCGGCGTTGGCGCTCGTGGCACACGGGTGGACGCTGGCCGGCGTCGAGACCGACACCCAGTTGGCCGCCTACCTGGTGCGGCCCGACCAGCGCAGCTACGACCTCGCCGACCTGACGCTGCGCTACCTCAAGCGCGAGCTGCGACAGGTGGAGGAACCGGAGCAGGACTCTCTCTTCGACGAGCTCGACGGCGGTGCCGACGGCGTCGGAGCCCAAGCCGCGAGCACGGCGATGCTGCAGGCGCGCGCCGTCCTCGACCTCGCCGAGGCCCTCGACGAGGCGGTCGCCGAGCACGGCGGCACCGAGCTGCTGGCCGAGGTGGAACTGCCGCTGGTCGGGCTGCTGGCACGCATGGAGCGGACGGGCATCGCCGTCGACGTGGCGTACCTCGACGAGCTCGAGGCGCAGTTCGCGACCGCCGTTCGCGACGCGGCCGAGGCGGCGTACGCGGTGATCGGCAAGGAGATCAACCTCGGCTCGCCCAAGCAGCTGCAGGTGGTGCTCTTCGACGAGCTCGGCATGCCGAAGACCAAGCGCACCAAGACCGGCTACACGACCGATGCCGACGCGCTGGCCTCGCTGTATGAGAAGACCGAGCACCCGTTCCTGGCCCACCTCCTACGCCACCGTGACGTCACCCGGCTGCGGCAGACGATCGAGGGCCTGCTCAAGACCGTCGCGCCCGACGGGCGGATCCACACCACCTTCAACCAGACCATCGCGGCCACCGGTCGGCTGTCCAGCACCGAGCCGAACCTGCAGAACATCCCGATCCGGACCGAAGAGGGTCGCCGGATCCGCGAGGGGTTCGTCGTCGGCCCCGAGGCCGAGTGCCTGATGACAGCCGACTACAGCCAGATCGAGATGCGGATCATGGCTCACCTCTCCCACGACGAGGTGCTGATCGAGGCGTTCCGATCGGGTCAGGACTTCCACTCGATCACGGCCTCGCGGGTGTTCGACGTCGCTGCGGACTCGGTGAGTGTCGAGCAGCGCGCGAAGATCAAGGCGATGAACTACGGCTTGGCCTACGGCCTGTCCGCGTTCGGGCTGAGCCAGCAGTTGAAGATCGACACGGCCGAGGCGCGCGGCCTGATGGATGAGTACTTCGAGACCTTCGGCGGCATCCGCGACTACCTCGCCGGCGTGGTCGAGGAGGCACGACGCACGGGCTTCACCGAGACGATCATGGGTCGACGTCGCTACCTCCCCGACCTGACCAGCGACAACCGGCAGCGTCGCGAGATGGCCGAGCGGATGGCACTCAACGCACCGATCCAGGGCTCGGCGGCCGACATCATCAAGGTCGCGATGCTGCGCACCCAGGAAGCCCTGGACGCCGACGGTCTCGCCTCACGGATGCTCCTGCAGGTGCACGACGAGCTGGTGTTCGAGATCGCTGCCGGCGAGCGCGAGGCCGTCGATGCGTTGGTGCGCGAGCACATGGGCGCCGCCGCCGATCTGCTCGTGCCGCTCGACGTCAGCGTGGGCACCGGGCGCTCCTGGCACGACGCCGCGCACTGATCGACGCGTCGCGATGTGACGGCGCCGGGCGGCAGGACGACCCACGCCGCCCGCGCGTCAGCGCCGCAGCGCTGGGCGCAGCAGGACCGCGAGCAGCACGACGTCGATCACGGTGACGACGGTGAGCAGCGAGGTGACCGAGTCGGTGGCGAACGAGCCCGCGATGACGGCGCCGAGTGCGACCCAGAGCACCCACAGCACGCGCACCGAGCCCGTCCCGGCGCGTGCGAGGAGCGCGTAGACGAGTAGCTGGATCATGGAGAGCAGCGTGCCGAGGAGCGCGAACTGCCACAGGTGGTCCTGCACGCCGCGGTACTCCGCGCCTCCGACGAAGACGAGGGCGATGTCGGAGAGCAGCACCGACGCCGCGATCCCGAACACGCCGAGTACGCCCACCAGGCCCAGGCTGAGCCGTAGCGCCCGCCGTCGGGCGCGGTCGTCGGCGAACTCGGGGAAGGCCAGCACCACCACGAACTGCGGCAGGAACAGCACGGCCTTGGCGAGAATCAGGCCCGCCGCGTAGAGGCCGGAGTCGTGGTTGTCGAGCACGGTCCGCGCCATGATCACGTCCACGTTGCAGACCGCGAAGTAGCCGAGGAGGGCGTGGGAGTTGCGCACCGACTCCCGCACGAGTGCTCGCGCTCCGTGGTCGATCGCCTCGGCGTCCGAGCCGCGATGCGACACGTGGACCCTGTCGCGCAGCGCGATGGCGCCCACGACGACGGGGACCAGGGCGCCGAGCAGGACGCCGAGCGTGGCGGTGAACTCCTCGGGGCGCCAGAGGATCAGCGCGGCACCGATCACCAGTCGCGGCACGCCGGCGGCGACGTAGAGGATGGCCAGCGAGCGCCATCGCCGCTCACCCTGCAGCACCCCGGCCTGCCCGCCCATCAGCGTCGACGGCACGGCGATGAGGCCGACCAGCACCGCCGTCGCCAACGACTCCAGGCGCAGGACATGGTTGACGAGCGGCGCCGCGACGATGAGCAGCAGGCCCAACGAGAGCGCGGCGCGCCACGCCACCCGGAGCACCCCGGTCTCGATGATCGCCACGTCGTCGGGCGTGGAGGAGATGCGTCGTGCGGCAGTGGCCTGCAGGGCGAGCGAGAGCACGCTGACGACGAGCAGGAGGTTCATCACCGCGGCGAAGGCGCCGTACTGCTGGGGGCCGAGTCCGCGCGCGGCGATGATCGTGAACCCGTAGGTAGCGATGTTCATGACCGCGATGGCCACGGCGACCGCGCTCCCGCCGGAGCCGGGACGGTCGGCCTCGGCGACCTGGGGGGTCGGGACGGGCTCGGACACGCAGGGAGTGTTCCACAGCAGCGCCGGTACTCCTTGCGTGGCGGCTCGCCGCGCCGAACCTCCTACAGTGATCGAGCCATGCCGACCCCGAGACCCCGTCAGCGAGCCGCCGAGCCACGCCCGTCGGTGGCGCGGCGAGTCGTGGGCAGGTCGGTGATCGCCAGCGCGCAGGAGCCCGACGACGGCGACCAGCGGTCCGCGGCGCGCGCAGCGATCGCCGGGCTCTACCTGCTGATCGTCGCGTTCTCGCTCATCCAGCAGCCGGGCCGCACGACCTACGACACCCGCGCCGAGCTCACCCAACGCCCGGGGAGCTTCCTGCAGGAGGCCTTCACCCTGTGGCATCCGGAGTCGAACTTCGGCGAGTTCCAGAACCAGGCCTACGGCTACCTCTTCCCGCAAGGCCCCTGGTTCCTGCTGATGGACGCCATCGGTGTCCCCGCCTGGGTGGGCCAGCGGGTGTGGAGCGCCCTGGTGCTGATCGTGGCGATCGAGGGAGCTCGACGGGTGGCACGAGCGATCGATCTCTCGCCGTCCTCCGCCCTCGTCGCGGGACTGGCCTATGGGTTCGCGCCGCGGCTGCTCGGCACCGTCAGCGTGATCACCGCCGAGACGCTGCCGGGTTCGGTGATGCCATGGGCCCTCCTCCCGGTGGTGCTCGCCCTGTCCGGTCGGATGGGCACCGGGAGGGCCGCTTTGCTCAGCGGAGCGGCCGTCGTCTGCATGGGCGGGGTCAACGCCGTGGAGAACGCCGGCTCGCTGCCGCTGATCGCCACGCTGGTGGGGTGGGGCGTGTGGCGTGGCGCCCTGCCGCGGCGGTTCCTGGCCCAGTGGACCGCAGCCGTGCTGGCTGCCGCCCTGTGGTGGATGTTGCCGCTGGCCGTGCTCGCGGGGTACGCGCCGCCGTTCTACGAGTACGTCGAGAGCGCAGCCGACACCACCGGCCTGATCGGGTGGTCCGAAGCCGCGCGCGGGGACTCCCACTGGGTGGCCTACCTGATCACCGGCGACCAGCCCTGGTGGCCCGCGGCGCATGCGCTCGTCGCGACGCCGTGGCTGATCGTGGTGTCCGCCGCGGTCACCGCGATCGGACTGGTCGGCCTGACCCGGCTCGGGACGCCGTTGCGCAGGCCCCTGGCCCTGGGCATGCTGATCGGACTCGCTGCGCTCACCGTCGCCCACGGTGGACCGGCAGGAACCCCGATCGCCGATCTGATGGTGCACCTGCTCGACGGCCCGCTGCAGATCTTCCGCAACGTCCACAAGATCGACCCGACGGTGCGACTCCCGCTCGCCCTGGGCGTCGGGCAGGCGGTGGTGCTCGCTGCGGAGTGGCTCTCCTCCCGCGCCCGGACGCGTCCGTGGACGCCGTGGGTGCCGCTGGTCCTCGGCGCGATCGTGCTGAGCCTGGGGCAGCCCTACCTGGCCAACCACACCCGCACGCCCGGTTGGTCGGAGATCTCCGAGCCGTGGCAGGAGGCCCGCGCCTACCTGCGGGAGCACGCCGCAGCGGGGGAGCGGACTTTGATCGTCCCCGGTGCGGGCTTCGCCCAGCAGACGTGGGGATGGACCCTCGACGAGCCGTTGCTGGTGCTGGGCGGGGTGGACCGGGTCACCCGGAGCCAGATACCGCTCATCCCCGGGCAGTCGATCCGCTACCTCGACGCCCTCAACGAGGTCATCGTCACCGGACGTGCGACCCCTGCGCTCGTCGAGCAGCTCGCCCGCGCCGGGGTCGGTCACGTCGTGATCCGCCGTGACCTCCTCCGGTCCCTCACGGGCTCGCCCTACCCGGGTGGTGCGGCCGTCTCGGCCGCCCGGGGCGGGCTGGAGCAGGTCGCCGCCTTCGGAGAGGACCGCGAAGGCGGCCCCGAGGTCGAGATCCTGGGCGTACCTGCGTCGGTCGCAGGCGCGTCGGGCGCCGCCCGGATCGCCGCCACGCCGGAGTCTCAGGTCACGACCGTGCGAGGAGCGCCCGAGAGCGTGCTCGCGCTGCAGCGCGCGGGCGAGATCGCCGTCGACGTCGCCACGGTGCTCGAAGGGGAGCCGGGCTGGGTCGAGCGCGCAGATGTCGTGACCGATGGTGACCAGCGACGCGAGCGGGCCTTCGGCACCGGCGACGAGGCGCTCTCGGCCGTGATGGGGCCGCACGACCCCTGGCGGCTGGATCGCGCCGTCCACGACTTCCCGACGGTTCCAGGCGCCGCGCAGGTGGTGGCGCGCTACCAGGGCCTGGAGTCGGTGACGGCGAGTTCGTCGCAGGGGTTCGCCGACAACTTCGGTCCCGTGGCACCGCAGGCCGCGCCCGGCGCCGCGGTCGACGGAGACCCGCAGACACGGTGGATCACCTCACTCGCCGGCGATCCTCGCCGGCAGTGGCTCCGCCTGGAGTTCGCGCAGCCGCGGCCGGTGGGACGCGTCCAGGTGTCACCCGTCGTGGACGACGCGCAGGTACTGCCGATCCGTCGCCTCGAGATCAGCGCGGGCGACGTCGTCCGGCGGATCCAGGCGAGCCCCTCGGGTGCGATGAGCACCGTGACCTTCGACGGTTCGGTGGTCGATCACGTCGAGATCCGGGTGGTGGGCGTGGGAGCAGCCGGCGATCGCGGCCGCGTCGGTCTGCGGGAGGTGAGTGTCGACGGCGAGTCCTTCCCGCGGTCACTGGTGGTTCCCGGCGAGCTCGACCCTGGCGGCTCGATCGTGCTGGGCACCGACCCGGGTCGACGCGCCTGCTCGGTGCAGTGGGGGGTGCCCGACTGCGACGTCGCCCGGATCCGGACAGGGGAGGAGCCCGGCGGCATGCGTCGCACGGTGACGACGGCGGCGAGCGGTCGGTTCGACGTCTCGGGTCTGGTGGTGGCGCGCAGCACCCGGGAGGCGGGGAACCTCCTCGACGCGGTCGCTCGACGCCAGGTCGGCGCGACGTCGGTGTACGGGGCCGACCCGCAGGTCGCGGCACGGTTCGCCTATGACGGCGAGCCGTCCACGTCCTGGGTCTCGGCCGAGGAGGATCCCTCGCCGACGCTGCTCTTCTCGTGGGCCAAGCCCCGCACCATCACCTCGATCCGGATCGACGCCGGCGCCGACGCGCCGGCGACAGCCGTGGTGAGGGCAGG
>NZ_JAHRHK010000001.1:162059-370362 GCF_021246465.1 Nocardioides sp. R-C-SC26
CCCTCTGGGGGGGCCCCCCCCCCCCCACCCCCCCCCCCCCCGGGACCCCCGCGGCCCCCGCCGCCCCGGCGACAGCCGTGGTGAGGGCAGGTGACCGGACCCGGACCGTCTCGCTGACGCCCGGTGTCACGTCCACCTTCGCGCCGCTTCGTGCTCGACGGATCAGCGTGGCCTTCGACGAAGCACCCGGGCGTCGTCGCGTCGAGGTGGCGGAGATGGTGCTCGGCGGCGTGGGCCTGACACGGCCCTTCTACGCCGACACCCGCACGGGAGCCGTCTGTGGTCTCGGCCCCAACCTGGAGATCGCGGGCACCCGCGTGCGGACGCGCGTGATCGGCACGATGGGCGACGTCGTCAACGGCAGCCCCCTGCGACTCCAGGCGTGCGGGGCGGTCGACGTCCCGGCCGGTGAGCACCTGTGGGCGGCCCCGCCGACGCGGGAGTTCCAGGTGGTGCAGTTGACGGCGCGGCCGGTGTCGGAGCACCCGAAGGGCCCCACGGGCGACGAAGCGTCCGAAGCCGTCCGTGCCGTCGCGATCCAGAATTGGGGTGCCAGCGACCGCCAGGTGAGGGTCGGAGCGGGCCCCGCCTCGTTGCTCCATCTCCCCGAGAACTTCAACGCCGGCTGGGTGGCCACGACGGACGCGGGCGAGCTCGAGCCGATCCGGGTCGACGGCTGGCAGCAGGCCTGGCGGTTGCCGGCCTCCTCGGCGCCGGTCGAGGTCGATCTGACGTACCGGCCGCAGCGGACCTACGACGTGCTGCTGCCCGTGGGGCTCGCCGTCAGCGGTGTCGTGCTGCTCGCCGGCTTGGTCGCACTCGTGCTCGGCCGGCGACGTCGCCCCGCGGTGCCCTTCGAGACCGAGCGGGTAGCGCCGCTCGCGGCGTCGCCGCGATCACGTGGCCGGCAGCTCGCCCTGACCACGGCCGCACTGGTCGCGAGCGGCGTGCTGCTCGGCCCGGCGGCGACCGCCGGCCTGGTCCTCGGCTGGTGGGCGGTGGGACGCCGGGCGTTCGCGACGTCGGGGGCGATGATGGTGGCAGGCCTCGCCGGTGGGCTCCTCGTGACCCCCGCGGTGGTCGACGTCGCCTGGGACCCCGCCGCCGGGCGAGGCGCGGGTGACCTCGCGGCCGCGCTCGCCGTCGGCATCGCGCTCGGGGTGATCGCGCGGGCGCCCGCGCCCGACGTCGGACTGGAGGCCGCGCCATGACGGCCACGTCCGCGGCGCTGGTCGCCGGCCCGTCGGCGCTGCGCAGGTTCCTCGCACCGTGGTGGAGTCGTCATGGTGTCGCCGCCGCGCTGGTCGTGGTGACGACGGCGATCTGGCGGGGCGTTCTGCTCGCGGGGTCCTACTTCAACCAGGACGACTTCTATCTCAGCGGGCGCGCCTTCCGTTCCGACGTCACGGTCGAGTTCCTGCTGCGTGACACCGCCGGGCACGTCAACCCGTTCCAACAGCTGGCCTATGCGGCCCTCGCGCATCTGGCGCCCTACGACTGGGGTCTGGTCGCCGCCTTCGTGCTCGCGCTCCAGGTCGGCGCGATCGTGGTCATGTGGCACCTGCTGTGCCGCCTCCTGCCGGGTCGCTGGGTGGCCGTCGCGATGCTCGCCGTCTTCGCGTGGTCACCGCTGACCCTGGCGACCACGCTGTGGTGGAGCGCCGCGATGGGTCTGTGGCCGCACGTGATCTGTTCGCTGCTCGCGGTGCTCTTCCTGGTGCGCGAGCACCAGGGCGTCGGTCGGCGGGCAGCCAACCACGCCGCGATCCTCGCCGCGATCGTCGTGGGACTGCTCTGGCACGAACGTGCTGTGCTGATCCCGCCGGTGGTGGCCGCGGTCGCGGTCGCGATGGAGGACGTGAGCGCCCGATCGGGTTGGCGCTCGGGGTGGCGGCGTCTCCGGGGGGCGTGGCGCCGTCACCGGCCGCTGTGGATCGTGGCGGCGCTGGTGGTGGTCGGCTATCTGATCGCCCACTCGCAGCTGACCACGGTCGAGGGCGGCGGCGGAGACCTCGGTGCGTCGCTCTCCATCAGCTGGGCATTCGTCGGGGAGAACGTCGTGCCCGGGCTCGCCGGCGGGCCGTGGGTGGCCGAGGTCGACGGCGGCGCGGTCCAGCCCGCGGTGGCGGTCACGGTGGTGTCATCGGTGCTTGCCGTCGCGCTCGCGGGGCTGCTCCTGTGGCGCGGTGGTCCCGCCCGACGATGGGCGCTGGCGTTCTTCGTGGCCTATGTCCTGGCCGACCTGGCCCTGGTGCTCGCGGGGCGCGGCGGGTTCGGCCGGGTCATCGGTCTGGATCCCCGCTACTCCTCCGACGTCGTGCACGCGGCCGTGCTGTTCGCAGCCGTGGCTCTGCGGGGTGCGCCCTCGCGCTACGGGCTCGGCGTGGATGCGCGGCGCTGGGCCCTGGTCCGCACCATGACCGTCGGGAGCGGCGTCGCTCTGTACGCCGCCGGATCGGCACTCGGTACCGCCGTCCTGGTGCCGCACTTCCAGAACCCGCTCGACCGCGAGTACCTGACGACGTTCCGAGCCGAGCTCGCCCGCGACCCCCACCAGGTGGTGCTCGACGAACTGGCTCCGGCCGAGATCGTGCTGCCGCTCGTCGGCGAGGACTCGCTCCTCTCGCGCATCCTCGGGCCCTTGCCTGAGGAGCCGGTCTTCGATCAGCCGTCGGCGCGGCTGCGTCAGGTCACCGACGAGGGGAACCTCGTCGTCGTCGAGCTCGACGGAGCCATCCCCGCGCGCCCCGGCCCCGTCGAGGGGTGCGGCTACGTGGTCGACGCGGATGGCACACGGGTGCCGATGGCCGCTCCGCTCGCGGGGCGAGTCGTCATCCGGGCCGGCTACTTCACCGACCGGGAGTCGACCGTCGAGGTGAGCGCGGGCACCTGGTCGGCGGAGTTCCTCGCCCGCGTCGGACCCAACGAGATCTGGTGGGTGCTCCCGGACCTCGAGATGCCGATCGGCAGCGTCCGCCTGCGGGTCCTCCCCGGGCCGGACGACGCCGATGAGTCGGACGAGGGCGCCCCGACCCTGTGTGTGACGGCCCTCGAAGCGGGACTACCCGCGGTGGGCGACCGGTGAGCCTTCGCGCGGGATCGCTCCGCCGCCGGCCCTGGCACGCCGATCTGCTGGTCGGCGCGGTCGTGGCGCTCGCCGTGTTCGGCCCGCTGCTGACCTCGACGGGCTACTGGCTCGTGGGTGACATGGTGTTCGTTCCCCGCCAGCCGTGGAAGCCGGAGTGGCTGGGGCTCGACGGCGCCCTGCCGCGCGCTGTCCCGATGGACGCACTGATCTCGGCCGCGACCCAGGTCCTGCCCGGCTGGGTGGTGCAGCGGGTGCTGCTGATCGGGGGATTCCTCGTCGGCGCGCTCGGTGTCGGGCGACTCGTCGCCGACGCCCCGTGGTACGCCCGTGCCGCGGGGATCACGATCTTCCTTTGGAACCCGTGGGTGCACGACCATCTGCAGATCGGTCAGTGGGCGATCCTGTCGGGCTATCTGGTGCTGCCGTGGGTCGCACTGGCCGCGCGCGGCCTGCGTGCCGACGCGCGCCGTGCCTGGCCGACGTCGGTGCTCGTGCTGACGGCTGCGGCGGTGTGCAGTCCCTCGAGCGGGATCACCGCCGTGGCCGTGCTCGCCGTCCTCAGCGCCGCGGATCGGTGGCGTACCCGGCTGAGCAGGCTGGCCGTGGTCGGTGCTCTCGGTGTGCTCGCCAACCTGCCCTGGCTCGTGCCGGCCCTCGTCGCCACACCGGCGAGCGCCGGTTCCTCCGGCGCCTTCGACGTCTTCGCGGCCCGCGGCGAGTCCTCCCTGGGGGTGATCGCCAGCCTGTTCTCGCTCGGGGGCACGTGGAAGACCTCGATCGTCGCGGGTGAGCGCACCAGTGCCGTGATCGTCGTCGTCGCGGCTCTGCTCACTCTCGCCGCACTCGCCGGCCTGACGCGCCGTGCGCGCGCGGGAGCGCCGACGTCGCTGGAGGCGCGTCGGCTGGGATGGACCGCGCTCGGGGCGATCGTCGTCGCGGCCGCGGCGCCCCTCGGGGCGGACGGCGTGCTGGCCGGCCTTGCGGACGTCGTGCCCGGCGTCGCGATGCTCCGAGACTCCCATCGCTACCTGGCGCCCGCGGGTCTCGCGCTCGCCGTGGGAGCCGTCGAGGCGGTCACCTGGCTGCGGGCACGGGTCGCGCCGGGGCGGGAGGCTGTCTGGGCAGGGATCGTGGCAATGCTGCTCGCGCCCGTCGTCCTGCTACCGAGCCTGGCCTGGGGTGGCGCGGTCGCGGCCGATCGCGGGGGTTCCCTGCGTCCGGTGCACTACCCGGACTCCTGGTTCGAGGTGCGCGACCACCTCGAGGGCCAGCGCGCCGAGCTCGCTGACGATCCGGTCACGGTGGTGCTGCCGTGGAGCGGTGGCTACCGCGGCTTCGGCTGGAACCATGGACGCGCGGTGCTGGATCCCGCGCCGCGCTTCCTGCCCGGTCGCGTGCTGGTCGACGATCGGACGTTCGTCGACGGCGCCGCGGTGCCGGGGGAGGATCCGCGTCTCGACGCCGTCGTGACGGCGCTGGGTCACGAGGAACCGGCCGCGATGGTCGGCGCTCTCCGGGCGCTCGGCGTGACGGGGCTGCTCGTGGAGTCGGGGGAGGTCCCCGACGGCGTCTCCGAGCTCGGTTCGCGGTTGGTCTTCGGCGATGCCGCTGAGCCGCTCGTGCTCGTAGAACTGGCGCCGCTGCCTCGCGACGCCACCCGGATGGACACATTCACTAGTCATTCCGCGTCACCTGCGATGGTCGTCGGGGCAGACCTTCTCGTCGTGGCCACCGCACTCGTGTCAGGTGTGTTACACCTGACACGAGGGAGAACGCGTCGCCGCTTCGGGTGAGTGCGCGTTGCTGAGGTCTTGGGAGGGACTGAGCATCATGAACGTGGCCATTTCCGCAGTGGTGGGGGCCGTGCTGGCCACCGTCGCACTCATCGGCGGCGTCAACGCCGCCAAGGGTGATCAGAAGCCCGTCGCGCAGACCGAGCTGTACCAGTACTCGAGCCAGTAGTGCTCTGAGCGCTCGGCGACGAGCGAGGTGGTTCCGCGGAATCACCGAGGACACGGGCAACGACCGGGGAGGGTCGCTGTCTCGGTGTCGTGATCCCGGCGGGGGGCCGGGATCGGAGCTCACCTCGGTGAGCGCAGACGGAGCATGGGAGGGCCCCGGATGCTGCAGATCGTCATACCCGCCTTCAACGAGGAGGCGCGGCTGCCGCGCACGTTGCGCGAGCTGCGTCGCTACGTGCGCGAGAACCGTGCACTGCTCGGTGAGGTCGAGGTCATCGTCGTCGACAACGCCAGCACGGACGCGACCACTCAGGTCGCCCTGGCTGCGCACACCTCGGCCCTGCCGGTGCGCGTCGTGGCATGCCCGACGCGCGGCAAGGGAGCCGCCGTCGCCGCCGGGATCGCCGTCACGACGGCGCCTGTCGTCGGCTTCATGGACGCCGACGGAGCGACGCGACTCTCCGCGCTGGTCGAGGCCACGCGCCTGCTCGCGCTCGGTCACGACGTCGCCATCGGCTCGCGCGGCGCACACGGCGCCGTCGCCGAGGTGCGACACAGCCGGCTGCGCGAGTCGGGCGCCCACTGGTACCGCACCTGGGCGCAGCGGGTCGTTCCCGGCGTCAGCGACACGCAGTGCGGATTCAAGATCATGGACGGCGACCTCGCGCGCGAGGCCTGCGCGGAGCTGCGGACCCACGGGTTCTCCTTCGACGTCGAGCTGCTGGCGCGGCTGCGTCGCCGCGGCGCCCGGCTGGCCGAGTTCCCGGTGGAGTGGGCCGACGTGCCCGGATCCACCTTCGAGCCGCTGCGTCACGGAGCCGCCTCGTTCGTCGACCTGGCGCGCATCTCCTGGCGCCTGCGTGGCGCGACGGCCGTCGTCTCGGTGCCGCGGTTCGCGCCGGCGATCGCCTCGCCCGCACCCGCCGTCGCGGTGGAGGCCTGAGCGATGGCCCTCCACAGTGCGACCACCGACTCGCAGAACCGGCCGCTCCGCGCGGTCGTCGTGAACTGGCGCGACCTCGGCCACCGCCTGGCGGGCGGCTCGGAGCGCTACGCGTGGGAGAGCGCTCGTGCCCTGCGCGACGCCGGGGTGGCCGTCGAGTTCATCACCGCTCGTGACCGGGGCCAGTCCCGGAGCGAGGAGGTCGAGGGGATCGGGATCCGTCGAGGTGGCGGAGCCTTCGGCTTCTACCTCTTCGCGGCCTGGTCGTTGCTGACCCGGCGCCGTCGGCTCGACGTCGTCATCGACCCCGAGTGCGGGATCCCCGCCTTCTCGCCGCTCTTCGTCCGCCGCACCACCGCCGTCGTGCTCGTCGTCCACCACGTGCACCAGAAGCAGTTCGGCACCTACTTCCCCGCGCCGGTGGCCGCATTCGGCCGTTGGCTCGAGCGGGTGGCGATGCGTCGGGTCTACCGGGGACGACGCACGGTGGCGGTCTCGGAGTCGACGCGCCGCGAGATGCAGGGCCAGCTCGGCTGGACCGGCGAGATCGAGCTGCTGGCCAACGGTGCGGATGTGCCGTCGACCTCCACCGGACCCATCGCCCGCTCGACGTCTGCTGACCGGCTGGTGGTGCTGGGCCGGCTCGTGCCTCACAAGCGCGTCGACCTGGTGCTGCGTGCGGTGCGCGACCTCGCCGCCGAGCGCCCCGATCTCCAGCTCGACGTCTGCGGCAAGGGGCCCGAGCAAGAGCGGCTCGAGCAGCTGGCGGCGACGTGGGGGATCGCCGACCGGGTCCGGTTCCACGGATACGTCGAGGACGCCGAGCTGGCCGAGATCCTCAGCCGCGCGACGCTGCACGTGTGCGCCTCCGACGTCGAGGGCTGGGGCCAGGTGGTCATCGACGTCGCCGCCCACGGCGTGCCCACCGTCGCGCGCGACGTGCCGGGACTGCGCGACTCCATCCGCGACGGGGAGACCGGCTTCCTCACCCCGGACGACGTCGACCCCGAGCGCACCGCCGAGCGCGTGACCGCCGCCATCGGTTCGGCGCTGACGACCCTGGAGTCGGCACCGCGACGCCGCGAGATCGCGGCCGCGTGCCGTCGCTGGGCGCAGGGATTCAGCTGGGCCCGCATGCACGCCGAGACCGTTGCGCTGGTCGCCGACGAGCTGGTCCGCCGGCGCGGCGCGGACGTCCACCCCGGTGCCCGACCACGGCATCGCGACCACGGCGTCGCCGTCGCCACGACCGACCGATCCGGCGATGGTGAGCAGATGCTCGCCGTCTCTCCGGTCGCCTGCCCCACCACCCGTCCCTCGACGCCGTCGAGCACGACCTGCGCGGCCTGACCGCGCGACCGACATCGATCCCACCGACGTGACCGAGAGGCCCACACCATGAGCGGAACCACCACCACCCGACCCCGGCCCGGAGCCGACAGCAACGAGAACGCCCGGCGTCCGGGCAGGCCCCGAGGTGTCCGGCGTGCCCTGGGCGTCGCCCTGGTCGGCCTCGGCGCCTTCCTGATCGTCGCCGCGGGGATGATCAAGTTCTACGCCTACCCGAACCTCGCCCAGGCGCCGACGAACTACGAGTCCGAGACGAACCTGGCCGGCCAGGACGTCACGGTCTTCAACAGCGACCCCGACGTGCTCGCGCCGATCGTGACCGACCTCGCGGTCAGCTCGCGCACGATCGCCGACTCCGGCGCGGACGCGCCCGACGGCGTCGTCGTCTGGGTCAACAGCGCCACGGTCACGATGGCCGACGGCACGGTGTTCCAACAGTCGACCGAGCGTGCCGCCTTCGATCGGGTCAGCGGTGCTGCGACCGAGCGCGCCGCCTCGTGCGAAGCGTGCGACTCCTGGGTCGAGGAGACCTACACCGACACCCAGGGCGAGGAGCAGCTGCGCCGGGAGAACATCACGCGTGGCGGTCAGATCTACAAGTTCCCCTTCGACACGCAGAAGAAGGACTACCTGCAGTGGGACGGCACCCTCGGTGAGGCGACGACGGCGAGGTTCGACGGCGTCACGTCCATCGACGGCTTGAAGGTCTACCGGTTCGTGCAGGAGATCCCCAGCGAGGTCGTCGACCAGCGCGAGGTGCCCGGCTCGCTCTTCGGTTCCGAGGAGGCCTCGGTGACCGCGGACGTCAACTACGCGATGACGCGCACCCTCTACATCGAGCCGACGACCGGTGCGCCGGTGAACCGGGTCGAGGACCGCATCCAGACCATGAGCTACCGGGGCACCACGATCGACCTCTTCGTCGGCACCGTCGCCTACACCAGCGACCAGGTCGCCGAGCTCGTCGAGGACGTCAAGGGCACGGCGCCGATGCTCGCCGGCATGCAGGGGACCTTCCCGTTGCTGGCACTGCTCCTCGGCGTCGCGAGTGTGGCCGGCGGACTGTGGCTGCGCCGTGGGGGCCGCGCAACGGTCTGACCGCCACGTGGTGGGTCGGCGGCACGCCGGCCCACCACAACCTCGACCCGGTCAGCGTGGTCCCACGTCGTCCAGGTGGTCGACGATCGTGCCCAGCAGCGAGGCCAGGGTCTTCCTCGACCAGTCCCGGCCTCGTCCGCGCAGCGTCACCACCGTGACGCCGCCATGAGTGACCGCTCCGAGCGAGAGCCCGGTGCCGCCCGCGGAGACCGGGTAGAACGCGAGTGCACCGGACGTCGTCAGGCCCGGCGCCTCGACGCGTCCCAGGTGCGAGACCAACAGCGTGGACCCGAGTCGACGCCGCAGTGCGCGAAGCGCCAGCCCGACAGCCAGTCCGCCCAGTGCGCCGGAGGCACTCGGCGCCGGCTCCGTCGCGCCCTCCCGCAGGCGGTGGGTGACCTCGTCGCGTTCCATGGTCTCGGCGTCGGTGATCCGGATCAGAGCGCTCCGGTCGCGCAGGACCGCGCCGGGGCGCTCGCGAGCGACGCCGACTGCGATCGCCACCCGGCGGCCGGCCCGACCGTTGCGCTCGTTGTGCTCGCGCACACCCGCGGCGGCCGCAACGATCAGATCGGCCGTACCCGGTGCGGTACCGGGACCGTGTGGCACCGGCACCGACACGACGATGTCGCCGGTCGAGACGACGGCCGGCGCCGTGGTGCCGCGCGCCACGCCGGCGGGCGGGCGGAGTACCGCCTCGCGCAGACGCCGGACGGCAGCTCCGCCGAAGGTGCCGGTGTCGGCACGTTCGCCCACCCCGCGCGCTGACGAGGCAGCTCCACCGTCGACGAGCGTGCCGAGCGCCGCGAGGATCGCCAGTCCGTCGAGGTCGGCGTGGTCGGCCGAGAGCATCAGCAGATCCCCGATGCAGCCCACGACGACCGGTGCCCCACGCACCTCGCCCAGGTCGCGCAGCAGCTCGGACTCCTCCTGCTCGCGAGCCGAGCCAACCGAGGCACGCGCGAGCAGCGACGGTGGTGCACCCCATGCCTGGTCGCGGTAGAGCTCGGTGAGGCGGAGCCGGACGTGGTCGGCGTCGACGGGGGAGGGGAGTCTCGCCGTGAGCAGGATCCGCCACGCGATGCTCGAGTCGGCGACCCGGTCCCGCCGGGCGGGTGGGGAGGGAGACGCCACCGGCGCGTGGCTTCAGCGCTTGACGGCGCGGACGACCAGGCTCACGCCGGGAAGCCGCTTCACCGGGAGCACCCGCTCGGCCACGACGACCGCGCGCAGTCCGGCGTTGAGCACCGGGTTCACCTGCTCCATCTCGCTCTCGCTGACGTTGCTCCGGCGGCGCATCCGTACGACAGGGCGCAGGAGCACGTTCCACGACCGGACGTCGACGATGTCGAATCCCGCGCCGGTGACCCGTTCGACGAGCTCGTCCCGCTCGTAGCGGCGCACGTGCCCGACGGCGAGGTCGTGTCCGCTCCACAGCTTCATGCTGCAGGGCACGGCGACCAGGAGGCGTCCGCCGGGACGCAGCACGCGCGCGCTCTCTCGGGCGACGGCCTCGTCGTCATCGATGTGCTCCCACATGTCGGTCGACATGACCAGGTCGAAGCTCGCGTCGGCGAAGGGAAGGCGGCGGGAGTCGCCGCGCACGACCTGGATCCCGCGGCTCGTCGCCAGACTCGCCGCCGTGGGGCTGTACTCCAGTCCGGTGGTCTGCCAGCCCAGGTCGCGCAGCACCGCGGTGTTGCCGCCGCCGCCGCACCCGACGTCGAGCGCGCGCCCTGCGGCCACGGGAGCCACCAGGCGACGCACCATCGCGCGACGCTCGGCGTACCACCAGTGCCGATCCTCCAGGGCACCCGCCTTGCGGATCTCCGACTCGTCCACGTGGTCAACCTACGCGGTGGGCCCGGACTCTCGAGGCGCGGAGGCCGGTGCATGGGCGAGTCGGTCGGCCGCGAAGATCGCGGTCCCCGGCGTCAGCCGTCCACGGGTGGCCGACCAGCCGCCCCAGAGTCGGTCGTGACCGTCGGGCCATTCCGGTTCCAGGAGCGCTGTGATCACGAAGCCGGCGCCCGCGAGCAGAGCCACCCAGTCGCCGAGGGTGCGATGGTGCTCGACATAGGCCACCTCGCCGGTCTCGTCCTCGACCTCGACGTAGGGCGTGCGATCCCAGTACGACTGGCTCGCGAGCAGTCCCTCGGCGGTCGGGTCGTCGGGGAACATCCAGCGCGTGGGGTGGGTGATGGAGAAGGCGAAGCGCCCCCCGGGGCGCAAGACCCGAGCGGCCTCGGCGACGGCCAGGTCGATGTCGTGCACGAACTGCAGGGCCCCGAAGCTGGAGAAGACCACGTCGAAGGAGTCGTCCCGGAAGGGCAGGTGGGTCGCGGTGCCGAGCACCGACGGCACGGCGATGCCGGTCGACTCATCGATGCGTCGGGCGTGCTGCAGCTGTCGGAACGACAGGTCGAGCCCGTACCCACGCCCGCCCTGCGCGGTGATCCATCGCGAGCACTGACCGGCCCCGGAGCCGACCTCGAGCACGTCGCGCCCGCGCACGTCGCCCAGCACGCCGGCCTCCTGCTCGGTCAGGCCCTCAGGACCCCACACGAACCCGACGTCGCCGAGGAACTCGCCGTGGGTGGACTGGTACTCGTCGGCGTAGCGGTCCCAGTCGGGGCCATTGGCGCGTCGCGACTCCTCCTCGCCCACCGGGCGCCGGTGCGATGTCACCGCCGGATGCGGCCAGTGCTCCTGGACCGGGTCGGGAGCAGCCGCCTGTTCTGCCACGCACGGCACCGTACGGCACGCTGGGAGCATGCTGGAGGGCACCGACTTCGTGGCGATCAGCCCGCTCGAGGGCGGGTGGTCCGGCGAGACCTACCTCGCCGAGCTCGCGACCGGCGATCGGGTCGTGGTCCGGATCCATGTCCGCAGGCCCGGCCGGGCCGAGGTCGACGCCGCGCTGCTACGGCTCGTGCGCGGTCTGGTGCCGGTGCCGGAGGTCCTCGACGTACGTCGCGCCGACGCCGCGACCGGGACGCCCGCGCTGCTCGTCACCGAGTTCGTCGACGGCGTCAGGGGCGACCTGCTGCTGCCGACCCTCGACGCTGCGGGCCGAGCGCGGATGGGGCGTGCGCTCGGCGAGGTCGCGGCGACACTGGCCGGGATGCCGCTCCTGAACGCCGGAGCGTTCGTCGATGCCACGCTGGACGTGCAGCCGTGGGACCTGCCCGACGGGTTGCCTGGATTCCTGGACGCCCATGAGCTGCCGGAGTGGACGGCGGGGGAGCGCCGTCGTCTGCGTGCCCTCGCCTAGGACTTCCAGGACCTTCTCGACACCGTGCGCCGCGTGAGTCTGGTGCACAGCGACCTCAACCCCAAGAACGTCCTGCTCGATCCGGACACGTTGCAGGTCACCGCGGTGCTCGACTGGGAGTTCTCCCACGCCGGGAACCCGTTCACCGACCTGGGGAACCTGGTGCGGTTCGAGCGAGATCGGCACTACCTCGACGCCGTTCTGGGGGCGTACGGCGAACGTCACGGTGTCGGGCGCGAGGTGGCAGGGAGGCTGGCGCTCGCCGCGGACCTGTGGGCTCTGATCGAGTTGGCGTCGCGCCGCGACGCCAACCCCGTGGCCGCCCGCGCCCATGGCCTCCTCCGGGCCGGGCTCACCGAATGGACTGGGTCCGCACGCCGCGCGTAGAATCCACGGTTGCGCCAGTCGTCTGCCCGGATCCCATACGGAGCGGACCTCGGCTCGCTATCAGTGTCGGTCTCGCCGCGTTCTCGTCGGTGTTCTCGTCGGTAGTGAAAACAGGCGGTTGCGCGCGTCCACACGACATCTGCCCACCCGAGGATCCATTCCCTTATGACGAGCACCCTCTCCGCCCTCCCCGACTACGACGCGCCTCAGGTCGCGATCAACGACATCGGGTCCGAGGACGACTTCCTCGCCGCGATCGACGCGACGATCAAGTACTTCAACGACGGCGACATCGTCGACGGCACGATCGTGAAGGTCGACCGCGACGAGGTCCTGCTGGACATCGGCTACAAGACCGAGGGCGTCATCCCCTCGCGCGAGCTGTCGATCAAGCACGACGTCGACCCCAACGAGGTCGTCAAGGTCGGCGACCAGGTCGAGGCCCTCGTCCTCCAGAAGGAGGACAAGGAAGGCCGCCTGATCCTGTCCAAGAAGCGCGCCCAGTACGAGCGCGCCTGGGGCACCATCGAGCAGGTCAAGGAGGAGGACGGCGTCGTCGAGGGCACCGTCATCGAGGTCGTCAAGGGCGGTCTCATCCTCGACATCGGCCTGCGCGGCTTCCTGCCCGCCTCGCTGGTGGAGATGCGCCGCGTGCGCGACCTGCAGCCCTACGTCGGTCAGACGCTCGAGGCGAAGATCATCGAGCTCGACAAGAACCGCAACAACGTGGTGCTGTCGCGTCGTGCGTGGCTCGAGCAGACGCAGTCCGAGGTCCGCCACGGCTTCCTCACCCAGCTCCAGAAGGGCCAGATCCGCAAGGGTGTCGTGTCCTCGATCGTCAACTTCGGTGCGTTCGTCGACCTCGGCGGCGTCGACGGTCTGGTGCACGTGTCCGAGCTCTCGTGGAAGCACATCGACCACCCGAGCGAGGTCGTCACCGTCGGCGACGAGGTCACCGTGGAGGTGCTCGACGTCGACATGGACCGCGAGCGCGTCTCGCTGTCGCTCAAGGCCACGCAGGAAGACCCGTGGCAGCACTTCGCCCGCACCCACCAGATCGGCCAGATCGTGCCGGGCAAGGTCACCAAGCTGGTGCCCTTCGGCTCGTTCGTCCGTGTCGAGGAGGGCATCGAGGGTCTGGTGCACATCTCGGAGCTGGCCGAGCGCCACGTGGAGATCCCCGAGCAGGTCGTCCAGGTCGGCGACGATGTCATGGTCAAGATCATCGACATCGATCTCGAGCGTCGTCGCATCTCGCTCTCGCTCAAGCAGGCCAACGAGACCGCTGCTGCCGTGGACGTCGAGGAGTTCGACCCGACGCTGTACGGCATGACGGCGACCTACGACGACCAGGGCAACTACGTCTACCCCGAGGGCTTCGACCCCGAGACGGGCGAGTGGCTCGAGGGCTTCGACGACCAGCGCGCGACCTGGGAGGAGCAGTACGCCAAGGCGCACGCTCGCTGGGAGGCGCACGTCAAGCAGCAGGCCGAGGCCAAGCAGGCCGCGGCCGAGGCCGGCGAGGCCACCTCGTACTCCTCGGGCGGCGACGAGGCCGAGACCGAGGGTGACGGCGGTTCGCTCGCCAGCGACGAGGCCCTGCAGGCCCTGCGCGAGAAGCTCACCGGCGGCGGTGCCTGAGTCGTCACCGACGACGTGAGGCCGACGGCCCGGCTCCGATGAGCCGGTGTCGTCACCGCTGAACCACGAAACCGCCCCCGATGCCAGCGGCATCGGGGGCGGTTTCGGTTTCTGGTCGGCCTCGCGTAGGCGAGCGGGGTCGATCAACGACGGTGGATCGGCGGCGCGAACGCGTCGGGCCGGTGGGAGGCGGGAGGGGTCGCTCCCCGCCCGTCGCGGACGGCGGAGGAGATGCTGGCGGCTACGGCCCAGAGCGAGAGGCCGATGAGGAGGATCAGGAAGGAGGTCATGGCAGTAATCCTGCGCTCCACCTGTTCCTGCCGCGAGTGGCAGGAATGACATCTCTCGTCGATTTGCTGCCAAATCAGGCGTATGCTCGCACGATGCACAAGGTCGCAGTGGTCGTCGAGGACGGCGCGGAGCCATTCGGTCTCGGATCGCTGGTGGAGGTGTGGGGCGAGCCGGAGCATCCCGAGGATCGCACGCCCACCTTCGACTTCCAGGTCTGCACTCCGCGCCCGGGACGGGTGCGCGGCCGCTCGGACTTCGACCTGATCGTCGACCGTGGACTCGACGCTGCTGCGGACGCCGACCTGGTGTGCTTGGCGCCCAAGTACGGCTTCCTCGACCACGACCCCGCGGTGCTCGACCTCGTCCGGGCCAGCCACGACCGCGGCGCCTATCTCTACGCGCACTGCTCGGCCGCGTTCGTGCTGGCCGAGGCAGGCGTTCTCGACGGTCGGAGCGCCACGACGCACTGGCGTTTCACCGAGCGGATGGCGCGGATGTACCCCCGAGTCCGGGTCCAGCCCGACGTCCTCTACGTCCACGACGGAAGGGTCGTCACGGGCGCGGGTTCGGCCGCCGGCATCGACGCGTCGCTGCACTTGATGCGCGAGGAGTTCGGCGCCGCCGCCGCGGCCGCGACCGCGCGTCGGATCGTGGTGCCGCCGCATCGCGACGGCGGGCAGGCGCAGTACATCGCCCGCCAGGTGCCGGCGTGCGATGCCGAGACACTCGGCCCGCTGCTCGGATGGATCCTGCAGCACCTCGCCGAGGACCACGCGGTGGAGACCCTGGCCGAGCGTGCGCACATGTCGCCGCGAACCTTCGCGCGCCGCTTCCGTGATGAGACGGGAGCGACCCCGCACGCGTGGGTGAACGAGCAGCGGGTGCGCGCCGCGGAGGAGCTGCTGGAACGCACCGACCTCTCGATCGACCGGGTCGCTGCGGATGTCGGGTTCGGCACCGCCGCTACGCTGCGCCACCACTTCAGCCGCGTGCGCGGGGTCAGCCCGCAGGTCTACCGGCGCCAGTTCGCCTGCTGAGGCGACCACGGCGGTCGCTGGGCGACCGTCCAGCGACACGACGCCGACGGGGTGTCGTTCGTCCGCGGACGAACGACACCCCGTCAGTGTCGTGCTGGATCAGGCGTCGAGTTCGCCGGCGACCCGGCGGTGCGCCTCCCAGATGGCGTCGGGCAGGCCGTCGAACTGGTGCAGGTGCTTCTCGCGGTGACCCATCTCCTGCTTCCAGCGCTCGACGTCGATGGTCAGCACCGTGTCGAGGTCGGCGAGGGTCTGCTCGTCGAGACCGTCCAAAAGCAGCTCCTCGCGGGCGGGGATGACGCCGACGGGCGTCTGGACGCCGCTGACCTCGCCGTTCTGGTACTGCATGAGCCACACGAGCGGGCGCAGGTTCTCGCGGTAGCCCGGCCACAGGAAGCGGCCGTCGTCGCCGCGCTGGAACCAGTTCACGTGCGCGAAGATCGGCTTGGTCGTCGCGCGGCCGATGACCTCGAGCCAGTGCGCGGCGTAGTCGGCCTCGGAGTAGGACATGAACGGGCGCATCGACATCGGGTCGTAGCGGAGCACGCCCTCGAGGCCGTCGGCCGCGGCGGTCGCCTCGGCGCCGAGCGTGAGGCCGTCGTAGACGCCCTCGGCGATGTCGTCGATCGCACGGATCAGCGGCTCACGGTCGCGCGTGCGGCCACCGAAGATGATGCCGTGGATCTCGACGCCCGCGGGCTCCTCGAAGTCCTTGGCGACGTTCGGGACGTTGGCCAGAGTCGTGGTGAAGCGGCTGTTCGGGTGGGCCCACGGCGCGTCGGCCTCCTCGGGTGACCGGTCGGCGATGCGCTCGCCCTTCCAGTCCATCCAGCCGTCGAGGTCGGTCGGCTTGTCGCCGCGACCCTCCCACCAGACCTCCTCGAGCTTGTCGTTGTAGGCGACGTTGGTGAAGATCGCGCCGGTGCCGGGGACGATGGAGTCGATCGCGGTCGGGTTGGTGAGCTCGTTGGTGTCCTTGGCGACGCCGAAGACTCCGAACTCGGGGTTCATCCCGTAGAGCTTGCCGTCCTCGCCGACCCAGAGCCAGGCGATGTCGTCGCCGTAGAACTCCACGTAGTAGCGGTCGCCCAGTGCGTCGGGGGCCAGGGTCATCGCGAGGTTGGTCTTGCCCGAGGCCGAGGGGAAGCCGCCGCAGATGTGGTACTTGCGGCCGGTCTCCTTGTCGACGATGCCGAGCAGCATGAACTGCTCGACCAGGAAGCCGTTCTTCCAGCCGTCGAAGGAGCCCTGGCGCAGACCGTGGGCGATCTTGCCGAGCAGCGCGTTGCCGCCGTAGGAGGAACCGAAGTGGAGGATGGTGCGCTCGTCGGCGACGGTCACGAAGTAGCGCTTGTCGTCGGGCGTGCCCTGCCCGAGGTTCTCCAGGTCGCCGGTGACGTGGACGGCCTTGACGAAGGAGTCGCCGAGGTCGTTGATGAACTCGACGCCCACGCGGGCCATCCGGATCATCTGCAGCACGACGCTGCGGTTGTCGGTGAGCTCGACGCCCGCGGCGAACTTCTCCAGGGGCGAGCCCTGCGGCGCCATCAGGTAGGGGATGACGTACATCGTCTTGCCGGCCGACGCCCCGGTCATCAGCTCGATGAGCTTGGGCTTCATCTCCGCCGCAGGGCGCCAGTTGTTGTAGACGCCCTTGTCCGCCTCGTCGCTCGTGGCGACGATCGTGCGCTCTTCGGCGCGCGCGGTGTCCTTGAAATAGCTGCGCGAGTAGTAGCGCCCCTCGCCCGCGGGGAGCAGCTCGCCCGCCTCGAGAGACTCGGCGACCAGTCGCGCATCGTCGGCCGCGCTGACGACCTCGACGCGGTCGGCACCGGTGACGCCGGCCCAGTGGACGACGTAGTCACGTACGTCCGCGTTGGTCAGCCCTGCCTCGTCGAGCGCCTTCTTGACGTCGTCTGCGTCGAGCATGCTGTTGCTGGTCCTCTCCACCGTGGATGATTCCCCGCGCTCCAACGCGCGGGCGCCCCGACTCTACACAGATTGAATAGTTCTTCAATTCGTGTAGCGTGCTGTGCGACGCAATCGCGTCCGGGGGCAACCGACAGAGTAGGTGGTCGCGGCGATGAGCGTGCCGCTGTATCAAGCCAAGGCGGAGTTCTTCAAGACTCTCGGCCACCCCACGCGCATCCGCATCCTCGAGCTGCTCTCCGAGCGCGACCACGCCGTGCACGAGCTGCTGGAGCAGATCCCGGTCGAGGCCAGCAATCTGTCCCAGCAGTTGGCCGTCCTGCGGCGCACCTCGCTGGTGGTCTCGCGTCGCCAGGCCGGCGAGGTGATCTACACCGTCAGCGCCCCGGAGGTGCGCGACCTCCTCGTCGCCGCTCGCCGGATCCTCAGCGGCCTGATCCGGGTCGACGGCGACGGCGAGCAGTCCGCGGCGTCCTGACCCCGACGGCGCTCGGCGCTCTGATCAGGGCGAGGCGAGCTCACGCACGACGAGCACGCACGGCCCGGAGAGACGCACGGTCTCGCCGATGCGAAGGCGTGTGCCGACGGCGAGCTCGGGGTCGGTGGAGAGCACGACCTCCCCGGCGCTGACCCACGGATTCTGTGGCAGCACGACGTCGATCGCGTCGTGCCCGGCGTGGAACCACAGCGCGAACGAGGCGTCCATCTGCTGCTCGCCGCGAGGGCCGGGGGAGCGAAGCGGACTGCCGAGCACCCACATCGCCACCGTGCGGAGCGAGTCGTCGTGCCAATCGGCCTCGGTCATCTCCCGACCTGAAGGATGCACCCAGGTGAGGTCCTTGGGGCCGCCTTCGATGGTGGGTCGTCCCTCGAACCAGTGCCGCTGGCGCAGTGCCGGGTGGTCGCGGCGCAGCCGGAGCGCCGTCCGGGTGACCTCCGCGACGTCGTGCCATGCTCCGTCGTCGCTCCAGTCGACCCACGAGATCTCGTTGTCCTGGCAGTAGGCGTTGTTGTTGCCGCGCTGGGTGCGCCCGCGCTCGTCGCCGGCGGTCAGCATCGGCACACCGTTGGAGAGGCACAGCGTCGCCATCACGTTCGCAGCGGTCCGCCGGCGCCGCGCGACCACGTCGGGGTCGTCGGTCTCACCCTCGACGCCGTGGTTGTGCGACCTGTTGTCGTCGGTGCCGTCGCGGTTGTCCTCGCCGTTGGCCTCGTTGTGCTTGCGGTCGTAGCTGACCAGGTCGCGCAGGGTGAACCCGTCGTGGGCGGTGACGAAGTTGACCGAGGCGTAGGGCGAGCGGCCGTCGTCGGCATAGAGGTCGGAGGAGCCGGCCAGGCGGGTCGCGACGGTGCGGATTCCGTCGGAGTGTCCGCGCCAGAAGTCCCTGATGACGTCGCGGTACTGGTCGTTCCACTCCACCCACGGCGGTGGGCACCGACCGACCAGGTACCCGGTCATGGTCGCGTCCCACGGCTCGGCGATCAGTTTGACGCCACGGAGCACCGGGTCCTGGCCGATGGCCGTCATCAGATGGCAGCGCATGTCGACCTCGTGGTCGACCCGGGTCAGCGCCGAGAGCAGGTCGAACCGGAATCCGTCGACGTGCATCTCGGTCGCCCAGTACCGGAGGGAGTCCAGGATCAGTCGCAGCGCGAACGGGTTGTCGGCATCGACGGTGTTGCCGCAGCCGGTGGCGTCCCAGTACGCGTCCCACGGCGCGAGGGACCGGTCGTCCTCGGCGGCCGCGTCGGTCTCGGCGTCGGTGGGGGTGCCGACCTCGGTCGCGGGCGCCGGCCCGGTGGCGACGCGGGTGTAGAAGCCGGCGTCGTCCAGTCCGCGCATCGACAGCGTCGGTCCGAGCGGACCGGCCTCGGCGGTGTGGTTGTAGACGACGTCGAGGTAGACCTCGATGTCGGCGTCGTGGAACGCCTTGACCATCTGCTTGAACTCGACGACCTGCTGCCCGCGGTCACCGCTCGCGGAGTACTGGTGGTGGGGCGCGAAGTAGCCGATGGTGTTGTAGCCCCAGTAGTTGGTCAGCCCGCGTTCGACGACGCCGGGCTCCGAGACCGACTGGTGCACCGGCAGCAGCTCGACGGCGGTGACGCCGAGGTCGCGCAGGTAGTCGATCACCGCCGGAGTCGCGAGTCCGGCGTACGTGCCACGCAGGTGCTCGGGCACCAGGTCGTGGAGGGCGGTCATGCCCTTGACGTGCAACTCGTAGATGACCGTGTCGCGCCAGCGTTGGCGGCGTGGAGCGTCCTCGCCCCAGTCGAAGTTGTCCGGGCCGGTGACCACGCCGAGGGGGACCGAGCCGAGCGAATCGTGCTCGTCGCGCCGCTCGGCGTCGCCGAAGGCGTATCCATGCACCGGCTGGCCCGGGGTCAGCTCGCCGCTGACGGCGCGCGCGAACGGATCGAGCAGGATCTTGTGCGGGTTGAAGCGCAGCCCCTGCGTCGGCTCCCACGGACCGTCGACCCGGAATCCGTAGCGGACGCCGGGGGTGACGCCCGGGATCGCGCCGTGCCAGATGCCGAGGGTCTGCTCCCGCAGCCGGTAGCGCGACTCACCCCCGTCCTCGTCGATCAGGCACACCCAGCAGGCCTCCGCCCGAGGTGCGAAGACGGCGAAGTTGGTGGCGTCGGCGCGCCACGTGGCACCGAGCGGCTCCATCCGCCCCGGCCAGACGTCGGAGGCTTCACCGAGGGTGTTCCACACGCCGAGGGTCACGCCGGGAATGATAGGAGCGGCGTGTTACGACAACCGGTGCGCACGCGAGCGGCCGGCAACGAAGGAGTGACGATGGGTGAGTTCGTGCGGCTCGAGGTGGCCGACGGCGTGGGCACGATCCGGCTGGACCGGCCGAAGATGAACGCGATCAGCATCCAGGTGCAGGACGAGTTGCGGGACGCCGCGGCCGAGGCGTCCGCGCGTGACGACGTCCGGGCGGTCGTCCTGTACGGCGGCGAGCGGGTCTTCGCCGCGGGCAACGACGTCAAGGAGATGGCCGACCTCTCCTACGCCGAGATGGTCAAGGTCTCCCACTCGATCACCTCCGCGGTCTCCGCCGTCGCGCGGATCCCCAAGCCGGTCGTGGCCGCGATCACCGGCTACGCGCTCGGCGGTGGCTGCGAGCTGGCCCTCGCCGCAGACGTGCGGATCGCCGCCGAGAACGCCACCCTCGGCCAGCCCGAGGTGCTGCTGGGCATCATCCCCGGGGCCGGGGGGACCCAGCGGCTGAGCCGGCTGGTCGGCCCGAGCAAGGCGAAGGACATCATCTTCACCGGCCGGTTCGTCAAGGCCGACGAGGCGCTGGCCATCGGGCTCGTCGATCGTCTGGTCCCGGCCGACCAGGTCTACAGCGAGGCCCTGTCGTGGGCTCGGCAGTTCAGCGGCGCGGCCTCCTACGCCGTCCGCGCGGCGAAGGAGTGCATCGACCGCGGCCTCGAAGTCGACCTCGAGACGGGTCTGGAGATCGAGCGCCAGCAGTTCGCGGCCCTGTTCGCCACCGAGGACCGCACGTCGGGCATGACCTCGTTCGTGGAGCAGGGGCCGGGCAAGGCGGTCTTCCACGGTCGCTGAGGCGGGGCGTTCCGCGCCGGACCGAACGGTGTCCGTGGCGAGTGATCTCGGCCACGGAGGGCCGATTGCTGCTGGACGTAGGTACCGGCGGAAGTGAACCGACGGTAACCTCACCCGTTGGTTGCAGCGGCTCGTTGCATCCCGTGCTGGATCTCAAGCTGCATCCCTTGTCGCATCATCTGGCTGCGCCCGACGGCGCCGTCACCCGAGTGCAATCAGGAGGGGCCTCCGGGCCACACCACCATGAACATTGTCGTCTGTGTGAAGTACGTCCCCGACGCGACCGCTGACCGGCGGTTCGAGTCGGACAACACCGTTGACCGCGACGGAGTCGACGGTCTGCTGTCCGAGCTCGACGAGTACGCGGTGGAGCAGGCGCTCCAGATCCGCGAGAAGCGCGAGGGCGAGGAGATCAAGGTGACCGCGCTCTGCGTCGGTCCCGACAAGGCCGTCGCCGCCGTCCGCAAGGCCCTGCAGATGGGCGCCGACGAGGGCGTTCACATCAACGACGACGCCATCGCCGGCTCGGACGCGATCGCGACCTCGCTCGTGCTCGCCAAGGCCGTGGAGAAGATCGGCGTGCCCGACCTCGTCATGTGCGGTATGGCCTCGACCGACGCTGGCATGAGCGTCGTCCCGGCGATGCTCGCCGAGCGTCTCGGGCTCCCGCAGGTCACCCTGGCCGCCGTCGTGGAGACCCAGGGCGACCAGGTCCGGATCAAGCGCGACGGCGACACCGCGACCGAGGTCATCGGCGCGCAGATGCCGCTGGTGCTCTCGGTGACCGACCAGACCGGCGAGGCGCGCTACCCCTCCTTCAAGGGCATCATGGCCGCGAAGAAGAAGCCGCTGGAGACCCTGACCCTCGGCGACCTCGGCGTCGACGCTTCGGAGGTCGGCCTCTCCGTGTCGTGGAGCGAGGTGGCCGACACCGCCGCCCGCCCGCCGCGCACGGCCGGCGAGATCGTCAAGGACGAGGACGGCTCCGGCGCGACCGCGCTGACCGAGTTCCTCGCGTCGAAGAAGTTCATCTGAGCAGCGGACCAGGAAGAGGAGTTCACAACATGTCTGAGGTTCTGGTCCTCGTCGACCATGTCGACGGTGCCATCCGCAAGCCCACCCTCGAGCTGCTGGCGATCGCCAAGCGGCTCGGCTCGCCGTCCGCCGTCTTCATCGGTGGTTCCGACCAGGCGTCGGGCGCCGCGGAGAAGTTGAAGGCGTTCGGCGCCGAGAAGATCTACGCCGTCGACGACGCCGAGATCAAGGGCTACCTGGTCGTCCCCAAGGTCGAGGTGCTCCAGCAGCTCGCCGAGAAGGCCTCGCCCGCCGCGATCCTGGTGGTGTCCAGCGGTGAGGGCAAGGAGATCGCGGGGCGTCTCGCCATCCGCCTGAAGTCCGGCCTGATCACCGACGCCGTGGACGTCGCCGACGACGGCACGACCACCCAGAGTGTCTTCGCCGGCAACTACACCGTGCAGGCCAAGGTGACCCAGGGCACGCCGATCATCGCGGTGAAGCCGAACGCGGCCGCCCCGGTGGAGGAGGCGGGCGCGGGTGCCGTCGAGGAGTTCGCCGCCACCATCTCCGACGACGCGAAGAAGGCTCAGATCGTGGCCTCGCAGCCGCGTCAGTCGACCGGACGCCCCGAACTGACCGAGGCCGCCATCGTGGTCTCGGGCGGTCGCGGCACCGGCGGCGACTTCGAGTCGGTGGAGAACCTGGCCGACGCGCTGGGCGCTGCGGTCGGTGCCTCGCGCGCCGCCGTCGACTCGGGTTGGAAGCCGCACACCTTCCAGGTCGGCCAGACCGGCAAGGTCGTCTCGCCGCAGCTCTACGTCGCCAACGGCATCTCCGGCGCGATCCAGCACCGCGCCGGCATGCAGACCTCCAAGACGATCGTCGCGGTCAACAAGGACGAGGAGGCGCCGATCTTCGAGCTCGTCGACTTCGGCGTCGTCGGTGACCTGCACGCCGTCCTGCCGGCTGCCACCGAGCAGATCAACGCGCGCAAGTGACGATCTGACCCACTCCGCACGTCGACCCGTCTTCAAGTAAAGACGGGTCAACACCGGGGGTGGGTCAGCGACCGCCCTCGAACCGATCCTGGGCCGGCTCGCTGACGATCCCGACCTTGGCCACGCGCAGGGTGCGCTTGCCCGGCGTGCCGCCGAGCCAGATCTTGCGCAGCGAGTCGTTGTTGGACTCGTCGCTCTCGACCAGATTGCGGCTGGGGTTGGCCGCCACCTCGATGTAGTAGGCGCCGTTGGGCAGATCGGCGATCTTGAACGACTGGCCGGCGCGGAACTGGGCGTAGGTGTCGCCCCAGCCCGAGAGCAGCACCTCGCGGATGGACCGCGAGGAGTAGTCGCCGCAGGCGGTCGAGAGGTCCTCGTTGTAAGCCTCCCATGTCGCGCCTCGCACCGTCAGGTCGACGGCGTCGGTGTTGGCGAGGCAGAACGCCTCCTTGCGGGACTTCACGATCCGCGACTTGTCCGCGCGCAGCAGCGTGTACGTCGCGAAGTCGCGGAAGTGCCAGTGCAGGTGGGTGTCCTTGGAGTCCCACTCGAAGGTGCCCACCGGCTGATAGCCGACCTGGTTGCCCTCGGCGTCGAAGAAGTACTGGTAGCCGTCCATCAGGTCCTTGCCCGGACGGCGGAACCCGTCGACGACGAGCGGGCTGTCACCGGCGTTCCACACGGTCGCGGAGAACTGCAGGTACTTGCCCGACGGGGAGAGCTGGATGCCCCAGGCCGGAAGCGACCGCAGATCCGGCGCAGGTCCGCCCTCCGACGGCGTGAGCCGGCGGCCTCGAGGACCCGAGGTCGAGGGAGCGTCCGGTGACACCGTCGCGCGTCCGACCGCATGGTGGCCTCCGCCGCCGTGCGGCTCCTCCTCGTAGGACTCCACGACGACGCGGGTACGGGCCGACGTCGGGCCCTTGACGCCGAGCGCTCGCGCGACGACGGGACGCAGCGACACCTCGACGTCGTAGCGGCCCGGGCGCATCAGCAGGCTGCCGTAGGGGTCGATCATGCTCGAGGCCCAGCCCTCTTGGATGCCCATCACGCCGCCGAGGCTGTACGGGTTGTACTGACACACCTGCGGGTAGGGCGAGGTCGGCGCCGCATCGGGCTCGGTGCGCTCGGTCACGGCGCCGAGACAGACATCGCGGGCGATGCCGTAGGCCTTGCCCGCAGGCTTGCCCTGGGCGTTGATCGGCTGCACGCGCAGCCGGATGAACCTGTCCAGGCCGGACAGCGTCTTCATCGAGCCGACCGGAAGGGTGCGGACGTGTCCACCCTGGTCGACGCTGGCGGTGACGGGCTTGCTGTAGGAGGTGCGGATCGCGTTCAGCTGGAACGAGGCACCGTGGGCGATCAATCGTGCGCCGAGATCGGAGTAGACCCGCGAGCCGCCGCCCATGACGACCTGGCGGCGCGGCACCGAGAGTTCGAGCGAGACGGCGTTGGGCGTCGGCTCACCGGGCGCCACCGACGTCGGAGCGTCGTCCGCCCGCGACGCTGCCGAGGGGGCCGAAGCGGTCGCGCTGGCGAGTGCCGTACTGGGGGCGATCAGGGCGAGCCCCAGGCCCAGTGCTGTGGTGGCCACGGTGAGATGGCGGCGAGGTCGAGGCACGTTTCCTCCGAGCGACGGGTGCGGCCCGGTGCCGCACGCTGCCAAGGTAGACGCCGCGGATCGCCATTCGGTTGCGCGTCGGATCGAGTGTCGCGCGGCCTGGGAGATCGCCTCGCCAGTGGTGCGTCCGAGAAGTTCTGAAACGGTTCGCGTGTTCCCGGTGCGTGCAGCGCAAGGCGGCCATCGCGCAGGGCTACCCGGGGTATCTCCCGCCACGCCAACGCGGCGAGGTGCGTGCCATGGCGGCACCAACGGTCCGAGAACGTCGTGCTCTCGGCACTAGGCTGGTGCGGTGACCGACACCACCGCCGACGACGTCCGCACGCTCGCGGTGCGTGCCCGCGAGGCCAGCCACGATCTCGCGCTCGCCACCCGCTCCGTCAAGGACGCTGCGCTGCACGCGATGGCGGCCTCGTTGACCGACCACGAGGCGGAGATCCTCGCCGCAAACGCCGACGACGTCGCCCGCGCCGAGTCCGGTGGCACCCCGCCGAACGTCGTCGACCGGCTCCGCCTGACGACCGAGCGGCTCGAGGGCATGGCGCAGGGGCTCCGCGACGTCGCGGGGCTGGCCGACCCCGTCGGGGAGGTCGTGCGAGGCAGCACCCTCGCGAACGGCCTCGAGTTGCGGCAGGTGCGCGTCCCGTTCGGTGTCGTCGGGATGATCTACGAGGCTCGCCCGAACGTGACGGCGGACGCCGCAGGCATCTGCCTGAAGTCCGGCAACGCCGTCCTGCTGCGCGGCTCCTCGAGCGCTTCGTGCTCCAACGCGGCCATCGTCGCGGCACTGCGCGACGCCGTGGAGGACGTCGGGCTGCCCGCCGACGTCATCCAGCTGGTCCCGGCCGACTCCCACGACACCGTCAAGGCCCTGATGCGGGCGCGCGGGCTCGTGGACGTGCTGATCCCTCGCGGGGGAGCGGGCCTGATCCAGGCCGTCGTCGAGGAGTCCACGGTGCCGGTGGTCGAGACGGGTGTGGGCAACTGCCACGTCTACGTCGATGCGGCGGCCGACCTCGACCAGGCGCTGGCGGTCGTGATGAACGCCAAGACCCACCGCACCAGCGTCTGCAACTCCGCGGAGTCGCTGCTCGTGCATGCCGACCTCACGGACTCCTTCCTACCGCGCGTCGTGCAGGCCCTGCAGGAGGCCGGCGTGACGATCCACGGCGACGAGACGACCGCGCGACTGCACGGCGTCGAGATCGCCTCCGAGGACGACTACGAGCGGGAGTACCTCTCCCTCGACATGTCCGTCGCGGTCGTCGCCGACGTCGACGCGGCGATCGCGCACATCCGTCGCTACTCCAGCGGTCACACCGAGGCGATCCTGACCCGTGACCAGGCGACCGCGCGGCGGTTCACCGCTGCGGTCGACTCGGCAGCCGTCCTGGTCAACGCGAGCACCCGGTTCACCGATGGCGGCGAGTTCGGCTTCGGCGCCGAGATCGGGATCAGCACGCAGAAGCTGCACGCCCGGGGGCCGATGGGGCTGCCGGAGATGACCTCGACCAAGTTCATCGTCACCGGCGACGGGCACGTGCGCTGATCCGTGGCCCGTCGGCGCCGTCCAGGTGCCGGGGCGTCATCGCAGACCGGTAGGGTGCCGCGCGTGCACGAGGTGAGTCACGCGACGCACGCCGATCCGGCTGCCGAGCGGCTGTGGACCGGTGCCACCGTCATCACGTTCGCGCGCACGATCGCCTCGTTCGCGCTGTGCCTGGTCGGCGTGTGGCAGGAGGACCTGACCTGGTTGGTCGTCGGCCTCGGCGTCTACTGGATCGGCGACATGGCCGACGGCGCCTACGCACGCCGCTTCGACTGCGAGACGCGTATCGGCGGCGTCATGGACATGCTGTGCGACCGGCTCAACTGCGCGGCCTTCTACCTCGGCTTCGCGGCTCTGGAGCACGAGATGGTGCTGCCCGTCGCGATCTACCTCTTCGAGTTCATGGTCATCGACTTCTTCCTGTCGCTGGCCTTCCTCGCCTGGCCGATCCGCAGTCCCAACTACTTCTACGAGGTCGACCGCCGCATCTACATGTGGAACTGGTCGAAGCCGGCCAAGGCGGTGAACTCCTCGCTCTTCGCCGTGCTCCTGCTCGTCACCGGGTGGTGGTGGCTCGGCGTGATCATCGCGACCGCGCTCGTCGTCCTCAAGTGCGTCTCGCTGCGGTGGCTGCTGCAGCTCGGCCTTCCGGTTCCCCCGGTGACGGAGCGGAAGCCGGCCTGATGTGGCTGTGGCTCACGACCTTTGCGATCAGCATCGCGTCGGCGCTCATCCCGTTCCTGCCCATCGAGGTCTACATCCTCGGAGCCGGCGCTGCCGAGGGCGGCACCGGTACGGCGATCTCACTCGGCATCGCGGCCGGCGCCGGAGCCACGGTCGGCAAGATCATCTGGTACGAGGCCGCCCGCCGCGGCGTCGACTCGGCGTGGGCGCAGAAGAAGCTCTCCAACCCCAAGATCCGAAGCGGCTACCTGCGGTGGCAGCAGCGGATGGAAGGTCGCCCGGTCTACGCCGTGGCGATTATGTTCCTGGCGGCGTCGGTAGGGGTGCCGCCGCTGCTGGTGATGGCAGCGGTGGGCGGTCTGCTGAAGATGCCGATGTGGCTGTTCATCCCGACCGTGTTCATCGGCCGCAGCCTGCGCTTCACGCTCCTCTTCCTCGGCGTGGACTTCGCCCTGCACTGAGTCCGCGGCCGGCTGCGAGCGTGCGGCATCGCGACATCGTCGGGATGGGTGCCGCCCTCCGGGTCGGGCCGCGGCGGGGGCGTGCCAGCGGATAGGATGCGGCCATGTCGTTGAGCCTGCTCCACACTGCCGTCCTCCGTGCGTCCGAGGAGGTCGAGCACCACGGTGACCCGGCCGTCTCGCCGTGGGTGATCGGCGGTCTCGCGCTCGCCATCCTGTTGGGCATGCTGTTCGCGCTGATGGCGTTCGGCGGGGGCCGGGACCACAGCTGAGTCCGATCCCGTGACCTCCGACGTCGGCACGACCTCGCGCCGACGCGTCGGCGTCATGGGGGGCACGTTCGACCCGATCCACCACGGGCACCTGGTCGCGGCCTCGGAGGCGCAGGCGTTCTTCGAGCTCGACGAGGTCGTCTTCGTGCCGACGGGCCAGCCCTGGCAGAAGGCCGACCGCAGCGTCTCGCCCGCCGAGCACCGGTATCTGATGACGGTGGTGGCGACCGCGGCCAACCCGCGCTTCCGGGTCTCGCGCGTCGACATCGACCGGCCGGGACCCACGTACACGATCGACACCCTGCGCGATCTCTCGATGACCATGCCGGACGCCGACCTGTACTTCATCACCGGGGCGGACGCCCTGACCGAGATCTTCGGCTGGCGCGAGGCCGACCGGCTCTTCGAGCTGGCGCACTTCGTGGGGTGCGCGCGGCCGGGGTCGGAGTTCGATCCGGACACGATCGAGGCGATCCCGGCCGACCGGGTGACCCTGCTCGACATCCCCGCTCTGTCCATCAGCTCCACCGACTGCCGCGAGCGGCAGCGCCAGGGCCGGCCGGTCTGGTACCTGGTGCCCGACGGCGTCGTCCAGTACATCACCAAGCATCGGCTCTACACGGGGCCTCCGGAGGGACTTCCATGACCGCCACCGACTACGCGATCGAACTGGTCGTCGCCGCGGCGCGCGCCGCCAGCGACAAGCTCGCCCAGCAGATCATCGCCTTCGACGTCAGCGAGCAGCTCGCGATCACCGATGCGTTCGTGCTCGCCTCGGCCGGCAACGACCGCCAGGTCAAGGCGATCGTCGACGAGGTCGAGGACAAGCTCCGCGAGCTCGGCGCCAAGCCGATCCGTCGCGAGGGTCACAAGGAGGGCCGTTGGGTCCTCATCGACTACGGCGACATCGTGGTCCACGTGCAGCACGAGGAGGAGCGTCAGTTCTACGCCCTCGAGCGGCTGTGGCGCGACTGCCCGACGATCACGCTGCCGGCGGACGTCGTCTCGCGCGAGCGGTGACCCGCTCCCTGGTCCTGCTGCGTCACGGCCGCACCGCCTGGAACGCCGAGCGTCGGATCCAGGGGCAGCTCGACGCGCCGCTGGACGACGTCGGGCGCGCGCAGGCGCGCGCCGTCGCGCCCGTGGTCGGTGCGCTCGCGCCGACGCTGGTGTGGTCCTCGGACCTCTCGCGCGCCCAGAAGACCGCCGAGGCCGTCGCGGGGGAGTGTGGACTCGCCGTCCGCACCGACGAGCGGCTGCGGGAGACCTGCCTCGGCGATCGCCAGGGCATCACCCACGACGAGTACGCCGAGCGCTACCCCGACGAGTTCGAGCGCTTCCGACTCGGCGAGTGGGACGGCATCCCCGGCGGGGAGTCCACCGCCGAGGTCGGCGTGCGGATGCTCGCGGTGCTGGGCGACGTGCTCGCCGGCCTCGGAGCCGGCGAGACCGGTGTCGTCGTCAGCCACGGCGCTGCGATCCGGATCGCCGTCGGCACCGTGCTGGGGTGGGATCCGGCCACCGTGTTCACCTTTCGTGGCCTGGAGAACTGCGGCTGGGTTCACCTCGTCGAGGTCGAGCCGACGGGCGGTGATCCGTGGTCCGGGTGGCGCCTGCTGGCCTACAACCGCACCGCTCCCTGACGGCGTCTGGGGCTGCCGTCCGACCAGCCGTCGCGGGGAGCGACCCCAGATTTCACCTTCGCCACCCCCGTTGCTAATGTTCTCCGAGTCGCCGACGTGTCGGTGATGACCCCGGGGGTGTGGCGCAGCTGGTAGCGCACCTGCATGGCATGCAGGGGGTCAGGGGTTCGAGTCCCCTCACCTCCACCGGTACAGGTTCCGCAGCGAACCGGCGTCGAGGCGGCCCAGACGGGCCGCCTCGGCGCGTTTTCACCGGGTCCGCGCCTCCGGCGACCCTCGCGTGGCCCGAGACCGGGACCCGGTGTGGGAACGTTGAGCCGTTGCGCGTCGGGGAGGTCGCGCGGGCCGCTGTGCGGCGATCGTGGCGAGGGGGCGGGCATGTCGTGGGATGAGGTCGACCCGACCGCGCGAGGCGGGATCTCCGACCTCCTGCGCGCGGCGCTGGACGCCGTGCCCGACGCGGTGGTGATCGTCGATGGCGCCGGCGTGATCGTCACCGCCAACACCCAGGTGCGCGAGGTGTTCGGCTACGAGCCCGCCGAGTTGGAGGGACAGTCCGTCGAGGCGCTGGTTCCGGCCCGGCTGCGGTCCACTCATCCGCGGCGACGCGGCGCTTACCAGCACCGGCCGATGGGGCTGTTGCAGCTCTCCGCGACACGTCGCGACGGGTCGGAGTTCCCCGCCGAGATCTCGTTGGCGTCCATCGAGGGGGAGACCGGGCGGCATACCGTCGCCACGGTTCGCGACGTCACCTCGCGCCTGGAGCTGGAGGCTGAGGCGGATCGGATGCGCGATGAGTTCCTCGCGACGGTGACCCACGAGCTCCGGACGCCGCTGACCTCGATCCTCGGCTACGCCGAGCTGCTCGCAGACGAGCCCGGAGAGCTTGCCGGTGAGCAGGCCCAGGCGATGCTGCAGGCGATCGAACGCAATGCGCGCCGAGAACTGCAGCTCGTCAGCGACCTGCTGACCTTGGCCGTCGCCAACCTGGCGCATCTCCGCCTGGACCTGGAGGCCGTCGACCTGGGCGAGCTCGTCGCCGACGTCGTGCGCGAAGCGCGACCGGTGGCCCTGGCTGCCGGCGTGGTGCTCGGCGCGTGCAACCCGCCGCGCTCGCCCGCGCAGGCAGATCGACTGCGCGTGCGACAGGTGGTGGAGAACCTCGTCGGCAACGCGGTGAAGTTCGCACGGTCCGGCGACAGCGTCGAGGTGTCGTTGGAGCCTCTGACCGACAGCGTCGTGCTCCGGGTTGCGGACACCGGTCCCGGGATCGCAGCCGACGACATCGACCGCGTCTTTGACCGCCTCTATCGCGGGCAGAACGCTGCGGCGGATCATCGGCCGGGTGCCGGGCTGGGGCTCGCCTTGGTGCGCAGCATCGTCGATGCGCACGGCGGGTCGGTGGCGATCGAGAGTCGCCTGGGTGCGGGCACGGTGGTGACGGTGCAGCTCCCCGTGCACGACCAGCCAGCGCCGTGAGGCCGAAGGCACTCACGCTTCGTGACGGTCGCTTCCGCGGGGCCACGACCGCAGGGCGGTGTCGATCACGTCGAGCGCCCGTTCCCACGACCTCTGGCTCGGGGGAGGGCTGTGGTCGAAGGCGCCACCAGTTTCGAGCTCGACGAAGCCTCGGATCGTCGCACCGATGAACCGGACGGCGTGCGGGCGCTCGTCGTCGGGTACGGGATAGCCGCGCAGTACGGCGTCGTGGAGGCGGTGCAGGCGGGCCGCGACCTGCACCGACTCCTCGGTGGTCGTCAGATGCAGCTGCCGGGCGCGCGCATCTGGCCCCGGATGCTCCGCGGCGTAGCCGCGGTACAGCCCGCCCAGGGCGAGGAGGGCGTCCTTGCCGGAGAGCCCGGCGAGTGCGACGCCGCCCCGCTCGGCGAGCTCGGCGAGCGCGAGCAGGGAGATGCGCTCCCGAAGGTCCTCCGAGCCTCGGACATGGGAGTACAGGCTGGGCAGCGTCACCTCGAAGCGGCGCGCGAGCGCGGAGAGAGTGACGTGCTCCAACCCGACCTCGTCGGCCAGGTCGGCCGCGGCCCGCGTCAGACGCTCCGGGCTCAGCCCGGCACGACTCACCGGCGCACCCGATCGACGAAGTCCTGCAGATTGCGGCGCAGCCGTGCAACCTGCTCCTCGGTCGACAGGGTCTCGTGCACGAGACTCACGGTCGGCGCGGGTGCCCAGCCACGCAGGTACCCCGAGCACCGCAGGTCGGTACACACCTCGATGCCGACGGTGTTGCCGTCGCGGCCCGCACGACCGGCCCGAGGGGCGACCATCAACGCCACCCCGGAGCCGGGATGGGTCGTGCAGCACAGCGAGCACATCCGAGCGCGCGTCAGGCCGGCCGCACTGGTGTTGCGCCGCAGGTGGACGCCGAGCGGTGCGCCGTCGTCGTCCCGGAGCACGAGGTGCGACTGCTGGGGCGCCTTCGGGTCGACCCAACCGAGGAAGTCCAGGCCCGGCCACCGCTGTTCGGTCAGATCGGGCAGGTGCATCCGCTGGGCGTCGCCTCGCGTGCCGTTCACGAACGAGCCGCGGATCTCGCGCTCGGTGAGGTGCTCCATGCACTCGACGGTACGTTTCCTAAGGGTCCTAGGCAAACGCCGAGCCTCATTCGCTCAGTCATCGCGTCGCGCCGTAGGACCGTCATCGGACTGGCGATGTCCGCGACCAGCGATCACGATCGCGCGCCGCGGGTACCGGGAGGCATGGTGCTCGACCTCGTCCTCACGATCGCGGTGACCGTCTTCGTCGTGGCGATGATCCTGGCCTTCGAGCGACGTCGGGCCGAGCAGATCCAGGCGGATCTGCGTGAAGAACTGCGTCGCCGACGCGAGATGTGGCGCGACGTCGACGAGTCGGAAGAGTGAGCCCTTTGCGATCAGCGGCGCGGGCGTCCTCTCTCGACACGACTCGGAGCCGCCCGGCCGCCGACTAGCGCTGGGCGAGCGCCTGCGCGGCGGGTCCGTCCAGCACCGCGCCGTCGGCGTCGAAGCGCGAGCCGTGCAGCGGGCAGTCCCAGGAGTCCTCGGCGTCGTTCCATGTGACCACACCGCCCAGATGGGGGCAGACGCCGGACACCCGGCGTCGGCACCCGCCGTCGTCGGGAGCCACCGCCACCGGTGCGCCCACCCCCTCGTAGCGCACGTCTCCGGTGGTCGCGTCGCTCCGGTCGATGATCGGGCGCATCCATCCCGACGCCATCCGCAGGCCGACGTCGACGTTGAGAGCGGCGGTCTGGAGCGAACCGGGGATCTCGTGGACCGACCACGGCTCGAAGGCCTCGGCCCAGTCCATCCGGCCACCGCAGATCCGTGCGGTCAGGGCCAGGCCCGCGGCGACGCCGTTGGTCATCCCCCACTTGGCGAAGCCGCCTGCTACCAGGAGATGCTCAGCGCCGGGGAGCACAGGGCCGACGACAGGCAGCCCGTGGGCGGTGGTGTAGTCCTGCGCCGACCAGGCATGGGTCTCCACGCCGTCGGGGTACCAGGTCGCGGCCCACTCACGCAGCTGATCGAGATGGGATCGCGGCGAGGAGCCCCGCCCGGGCCGGGGCCCGGCCCCGCCGACGAGGAGGAGGCGGCCGGTCTCCGAGCCCGAAGCCGGGTCGGGCGCGTCACGCAACGACCTGGTCGGGCTGTCGACCGAGAGGAGCATCTCCTCGCACGGATCGCGAGGCAGTCGCAGCGCGACCGTGTAGGAGCGCTGCGCCGACATGCGGACGAAGAATCCGCCTCGATCCACCATCGGCATCCCGGTCGCGACGACCACCGTCCGTGCATGCACGGTGCCCGCGCTGCTTCGCACCTCGACGGGGTCTCGGCCGAGCACCTGTCGTACGCGAGCGCTCTCGACGACGACCGCGCCGTGCGAGCGTGCCTCGTCCGCCAGTGCGCGACACACGGCGAGAGGATCCACCTGGAACTGGTCGGCGAGAGAGATGGCACCGCGCACGGGGAACGGAACGTCGATCTCGCCGCGGGTCATGACGTCCAGTCCATGGCGACGAGCGAGTTTCCGCTCGTGCTTCACCAGGGCCTCGCCCCGACTCGAGGTCGCATAGCTGACCGCGTCGCGCGTCTCGACTGCGACGCCGTGGTCGGCGCAGAAGCGCGCGAGCCACGCTTGGCCCTCGCGGTTGGCCTCGACGTAGTGACCGACCACGGACTCCCGATGTCCGCGCGACACCGACGTCAGCCGGGCGCCCTGCAGGAGCGTCACCTTGGCCGTGCTGCGGCCCGTCGTTCCAGCACCTACCGCCCGTGCCTCCAGGACGCACACGCTCAGACCGGACCGCGCGAGGAGGAGTGCCGTCGTGAGGCCGGTGATACCGGCGCCGACGACCACGACGTCCACCTCAGTTGGCGGAGTGGCGTCGTTCGTATGCGACCCGGACGTCGGTGCGTCGGTGGGTTGCAGATCGGTCCAGAGCGCGGTCAAGGGCATGGCGATGCGGTGCCCGGAGGCGCGCGGTTCATGCGGCCCGAGAGGGTGGTCGGAAGGCCAGAGCGGTGATGTCGTGCCGATCCCGACAGGCACCCACCCCTGGGGGTGGAAATAGGCACGCCCACGGTGGGTACCACGCGCTCGTGCGCCTCCCCACGTCCCGCGGCCCGCTCGGCTCCGCGGTCTTCCACGCCCTGACCCACGACGTCGCGTCCCTCCGCGAGATCGGCCCCTCGTCGTCCGGGACGACTCACGACGACGAGGCGCTCACCCTCTGGGCCCTCCACGAGCTCTCCTATCGCGGCTTCGACGACGTCGATGACGACCTCGAGTGGGACGCCGACGTGCTGCGTGTGCGTCGGATGCTCGAGAGACGGCTCGAGGCCCGGCTCCGCGAACGATGGGACGCCGCCTCGGCCCCGGGCGATGACGGACGCGACGGCGATGTCGGTGACGCGTTGTTCGCCTTCGTCGAGGCGTTCGACGGTCCGTCCGTGGCGCGCCACCTGCAGTCTCACGCGGACGTCGAACAGGCGCGCGACTTCCTCCGGGTGAAGTCGATCTACCACCTCAAGGAGTCCGACCCGGTGTCGTGGCTGCTTCCGCGGCTCTCGGCGCGGCCCAAAGCCGCGCTCGCCGAGATCCAGTACGACGAGTACGGTGCGGGCGATCCCAATCGCCTGCACCACCAGCTCTTCGCGCGCGGGCTGCAGGCCTCCGGCCTCGATCCGACCTACGGCACCTACATCGACGAGACGCCGGTCGAGGTGCTCGAGCAGAACAACGCCGTCTCCCTCTTCGGCCTCCACCGGCGACTGCGCGCCGCCGCCGCGGGCCATCTCGCGGCGTTCGAGGCCACCAGCTCGGTCCCGTCACGCCGGATCGCGCAGGGTCTTCGTCGTCTCGGCCTCCCCGAGGAGATCGTCGGCTACTACACCGAGCACGTCACCGCGGACGCGGTGCACGACCAGCTCGCGGTCCGCGCGATCTGCGCTGCGATGGTGGAGGAGGAGCCGACCCTGTACGACGACGTCCTCTTCGGTGCGTTCACCTGCATGGATCTGGAACGGCGATTCGCCCAGACCTGGTTGGCGACGTGGGCGGAGGCAGCCGCATGAGCGGCCGCTCGCCCGACGACGGTTCGTCGGGGTCGTCGGCGTCTCAGCTGAGGGTGGCACCCCCGGATCCGCGCGATGCGACCTCCATCGAGTCCGGCACGCTGCCGCACGCCGACGTCGTGCTGTGCCCAGGTGGGCCGATGCTGCTGCGTGGCGACGTCGTCGTCCAGGACGCCGAGGGCAACCGGCACCGCACCACCCGGCCGGTGAGCGCCGTCTGCCGCTGCTTGAAGTCGGCGGACCTGCCGTGGTGCGACGGCACGCACCAGCTGCTGCCGCCCGGCAAGAGGCCCTAGCCAGGACGCCGGGTCCCCGCGGGCGGTGAGCACCAGCAGTCGCACAGGGAGGCTCAGGCCCGCGCTAGGTGGCCGATGACGCCGCGCTCACCCTGGCGGTATGCCACGACGCGCCAGCGTCGCCCCTCCAGCGAGGCGAGTTGGCCCCGGTCGCCGACCTGGATGACCACGGCGCCCCCGAGTTGCAGATGGCGATCGGCGACCGTCAGGGAGCGGCGCGCGATGGCCAGGCCGTCGTCTCCGCCGTCGATGGCGAGAAGCGGGTCCTCCGGGAAGGTCGCGGTGTCCTCCGATCGGACCCAGGGCGGGTCGGCGATCACGAGAGGGAAGCGCTCGTCCGGTGCGATCGCGTCGTCCATGTCCGCGTGCCTCACATCGACGCGGTCGCCCAGTCCGGCTGCTGCGGCGTTGCGCGTGGCAAACTCGCACGCCACGGGGTTCAGGTCGACGGCGACGAGCGGCCGCCCGGTGAGGTGAGCGAAGAGAAGCCCGATCTGTCCGGCCCCGGCACACAGTTCCAGAGCCGGTCCGGCGGGCAGACTGGCGCTGATCTCGGCCGCCCAGCGAGACTGCAACTGGGTCCAGGGGCGGGGGCGTAGGACGCGCGTATCGAAGACGATCTCGAGCGGTCCGAAGGCCGTCGACTCCTCGTCGAGAACGGCGCCCCGGGATTCGCGCGACGTCGAGGCACTGTCCGGTCCTTCGGAATCCGCAGTCATGTGCGAGGAGTACCCAGAGTCGGCCGAGCTACACCGCACTTTCTCTCAGACGGGTGACGCCGTGACGCTGGCTCAGGCCGGAACCGGGTCCACGGACTGCAGGTCGCCGATCTGACCCCGTAGATCGCGGAGGATCCGGCTCAACCACCGTGACACCTGCATCTGCGGCACCCCGAACTGGTCGCCGATCTGCTGCTGGGTGCGCTCCTCGTAGAAGCGGAGGTACAGCACGGTCCGGTCCCGCTCACTCAGCTCGGTGAGAGCGGGCCCGAGCACGACACGCGCCTCGGCCGCCTCGCGGGGGTCGCGGGCGTCGGCGACCGCGTCGCCGAGACTGCTGTGCTCGTTGCCGTCGACCGGTTGGTCCAGCGACGGCGGGGTGAAGCACCCGAAGGAGGTCACCACCTCGGCGTACTCGTTCCGGTCGATGTCCAGGTGCTCGCACAACTCCTGGGGGGTCGGCTCGCGGCCGAGCTCCAGGCTGAGGTGGTCGATGCTCTGGTTGATCCGCCACTGCATCTCCTGGATGCGTCGCGGCGGTCGGATGCTCCACGAACGGTCCCGGAAGAAGCGCAGAACCTCCCCGCGGATCGTCGGCACGGCATACGAGAGCAGGTCGTGCCCGCTCTCGGGATCGAAACGCTGCACCGCCTTGACGAGGCCTTCGCAGGCGGCCTGCTCCAGATCCTCCAGGTCGACACCTCGACCGCGATACCGGGCCGCCACGGCGCGGGCGACGCGGTGATTGATCTCGATGACCTCGGCGAGCAGTCGTTCCCGTTCGGCCTCGTTCAGGACGTCGGCCGCGCGGCGCAGCAGTTGATCGGTCAGGGCCGAGCGCTCATCGCGCGTGAGGCCTACGGCGGGAGTGGGATGGTCCAGGTCGACGATCGCGGTGAGCGGCGACACGTCGACGGAGCGCGAGAAAGTAGGCATGAAGGTCCGTCTCCGAGAGGTGCGACGGGATCCTTGCCGTGGTCTCCAGCAAGAAGGGGTATCTAGACCAAACCACGCCAGGTCGCCGAGCGCCACCTCCGGCGGGTGTCTAGTGCAGCCGTCGGCAGACAGATTCCAGTGAGTCTCATCGCCATGGCGAGACCCGGGAGTGCATCGCCCCCGGCGGGCGGGGCACCGGTCGTGACAGAAGGCGACCGAGGAGGAGGACGGGATGGCGACCACTCACGACGGCGGGGAACGACTCGCCGAGGGGACGACGGACCCCGACGACGCGGGCACCGAGCACGACGGACAGCTGTCCACCGGTGACGAGCACACCCCGGGCGAGCCGATCTCGCCGGGCGACGCAGTCGCCGGGGCGCCGGGCGAGGTCGAGCCGGGCGCCTCGACGCGCCCGGCGCAGGAGCGACGGCCGGACGAGGGGCCGGCCGGTCCGGATGGCATCCCCGACCATGACGAGGCGCCGTCCCGGCCATGAGTCTCCTCACTCTCGGGCACTGCGGGATCGGCGGAGACTGAGTCTCACCGCATCTGTCTGCACCGATCGGGTACCGACGACGATGGATACGACGAGAGACGACAGGGTCACCTTTCTCGAGCGCTCCGCGGGTGTCGGACGTCAAGGCTCACCCGACGGATCGAGGTGCGGCCATCGACGTCGTGCCGACGCGGTAGGGGCTGCGCGATGAGGGCCGTCACCTGGCACGGACGCACCGACATGCGGGTGATCGACGTGCCCGACGCGGCACTGGAGGAGCCGACCGACGCGATCGTGAGGATCACCTCCACCGGTCTGTGCGGCTCGGACCTGCATCTCTACGATCCACTGGCCCCCTTCATGGAGTCCGGCGACATCGTGGGCCACGAACCGATGGGCGTGGTCGAGGCCGTGGGCACGGGCGTCACGACACTCCGCCCGGGTGACCGCGTGGTGGTGCCCTTCAACATCAGCTGCGGGAGCTGCTGGATGTGTGGCCAGGGACTGCACTCGCAGTGCGAGACCACGCAGAACCGCGAGCACGGGACAGGGGCGAGCCTCTTCGGCTACAGCAAGCTCTACGGTCAGGTACCCGGTGGCCAGGCCGAAGCGATGCGCGTCCCCTTCGCCGACTTCCTCCCGGTCGTCGTGCCGGAGGGCCCTCCGGACGAGAGGTTCCTCTACCTGTCCGATGTCCTGCCCACCGCATGGCAGGCCGTGGAGTACGCGGACGTCGCGGATGGCGGCACGCTGGCGGTGATGGGCGCCGGACCGATCGGCGACATGGCTGCCCGCATCGCGCTGCACCGAGGCCTGCGCGTGCTGGTGGTGGATCGGGTTCCCGAGCGCCTGGAGCGCGTCGCGGCCCGCGGCGCGGAGACCGTCAGCCTCGACGACGTCGGCAGCGAGCACCTGGCCGAATGGGTGCGGGAGCGCACCGCGGGGCGGGGCGCCGACGCCGTCGTCGACGCCGTCGGCATGGAGGCACACGGATCGCCGATGACCGAGGCGGCCCAGAAGGCGCTGGGTCTCCTGCCCAAGCGCGCCGCCGCCGCCCTGATGACACGCGTGGGCGTCGACCGGCTCGATGCGCTGTTGCAGTCCATCGAGTGCGTGCGTCGAGGCGGCACCGTCTCCATCAGCGGTGTCTACGGCGGGGCGATGGATCCCCTGCCCTTGATGCAGATGTTCGACAAGCAGCTGCAGTTCCGGATGGGGCAGGCGAACGTGCGTCGCTGGAGCGACGACATCCTCGCGCTGCTCAGCGAGGACGAGGACCATCTCGGCACCGAGTCGTTCGCCACCCACCGGCTCCCGCTGGAGGAGGCGCCCGGGGCCTACGCGTCGTTCCGCGACAAGGAGGACGGCATGGTGAAGGTGGTCTTCAAGCCCTGACAGAGCCGAGGCGTGCGCACGACGTTCAGAACACGGGGCGTCCTCCGGTGACACCGAGCACGGTGCCCGAGACGTAGGAAGCGTCGGCGGGGGAGGCGAGGAAGACGAAGGCGGGAGCGACCTCGCTCGGTTGCCCGGCGCGGCCGAGCGGGGTGTTCTCGCCGAAGTGCCGGATCTTCTCCTCGGGCTGCGTCGCCGGCTGCAGGGGCGTCCAGATGGGGCCGGGGGCCACCGCGTTGACCCGGATCCCGTCCGCACCCAGCATCGCGGCGAGGTTGACCGTCACATTGTTGATCGCGGCCTTGGTGGCGGCGTAGTCGAGCAAGGTCTCCGAGGGCTCGAAGGCCTGGATCGAACTGCAGTTCACGATGCAACCCGGTCGCTCGCGCAGGTGGGGCAGCGCGGCGCGGCTCAGCCAGAACAGCGCGCTGAGGTTGGTGTCGAGGGTGCGCTGCAGTCGCTCGTCGTCGAGCTCCTCCAAGGAGGTGTCGCGGGCCATCTGGTAGCCGGCGTTGTTGACCAGCACGTCGATCCCACCGAGTTCGCCGACCGCGGCTGCCACGACGCCGTCACAGGCGCCGGAGGTCCGCAGGTCTGCCTCGATCGCGGCCACCCGCCGCCCGGCCTGCTCCCCCCAGGACGCCGTGACCTCGGCGTCCCCCGCCTCCTCGGGCAGGTAGGTGAAGGCGACATCGGCGCCCTCGCGGGCGTAGGCGATGGCCACGGCGCGGCCGATGCCGGAGTCGCCGCCGGTGATGAGTGCACGCTGGTCGCGGAGTCGCTGGTTCCCGCGGTAGCTCTGCTCGCCGTGATCGGGCTGAGGGCGCATCTCGGCGGTCGTCCCCGGCGGGGACTGCTGCTGCGAAGGGAAGGACGCGGTGTCGTCGGACGTCGTCATGGCGACCGGTACCCGTCGGCCCGGACGCGCACGCAGCGTGCCTCCGTGGTCGGACTACGCCGTGTCGGAGTCGGCGGTCGCCGAGACCTCGAGCGGGGGCAGCGAGCCGGTGTCGAGGACCGTCTGTGCCACGTCGCGCAGCTTGATGTTCGCGTCGTTGGAGTAGCGATGCAGGATCGAGAACGCCGTCTCGTAGTCCACGCCGTAGGTGGTGGCGAGCACCCCTTGGGCGATCCCGATGGCGTGCCGCGAGTCCAAGGCGGCCCGGAGGCCGGTGACGACCTGGGACCGACGTAGCGCCTCGCCGGCGTGGCTGGCGTAGACGCTCGCCAGAGCTCGCTCGGTCGGGTCGTCGAACGCGCCAGGCGACTCGGCGTAGAAGTTGATGGCGCCGAGTGGGCCCGACTCGCCTCGGATCGCGACCGCGTACGCCGATCGGATGCCCAGGTCGAGTGCTCCGCGGGTCCAGGAAGACCACCGACTCTCGGTCTGGAGGTCCGAGATCACGAAGTCCTCCTGCTCGAAGGCGGCGTCGATACAGGGGCCGTCGTTGAGTTCGCTCTGCAGCTCGTCAGCGCGTCGCGCGGTCGGAGAGCTGGCTGCCTCGGAGTGATGCAGGCTGCGCTTGCCTCGCACGGTCAGCCCGCAGTGGTCGGCGGCCTCCACCACCTCGACGGCACGCGTGGTCACCAACTCCGATGTCGCCATTCCGTCACGGGCGCGATGGAGGTCGTCGCTGATCTGGGCGAAGTAGCGCGCCAGGTCGGTGCGGTTGTCGTTGCTCATCGTCCCTCGTCGGGTCTCGCGATGGTGGGGGTCGGGACACCGGCGCCCAGCCTCTCGCACGCGGCAGGCCGAGACAACCCCGGCGACAGGGTGCGACGGAGAGTAGGCAACACTGTTCCCCGTCCTGGAGCAGACGGGGCACGACACCGATGTTCTGGGAGTTGTGCATGCCCCTCGATGATCTCGCCAGCGTCCTGGCGCGGGTCTCATTGCAGTTGGCCGGTGAGCGTGACGAGGCCGTCACCGCGGTGCGGATCTGCGAACTCGCGGTCGAGCTCGTGGAGAACTGCGACCACGCGAGCCTGATGTTGAAGTCGCGTCGAGGCAGGTTGCGCACCCGCGCGGCGTCCTCGTCTCTGTGCGAGGAGCTGGACGAGAGGCAACTCGTCCATGCCGAGGGGCCGAGCCTGGACGCGATCGAGACCGGCGAACCCCAGCACTCGGGCAGAGTCGCGCAGGACGCGCGCTGGACGTCGTGGGGCCCCCAGGCCGCGGAACTCGGTGGACGATCGGTGATCGCCGTGCCGCTCCGCGTCGGCGGTGAGGCGACGGGAGCCATGACGCTCTACTCCCACCAGCAGGACGCGTGGGGTCGCGACGGCGTCGACTTCGCCCTGCTCTACACGACGCACGCCGCGATCGCCCTCGACGCGGCGAAGGTCATCTCCGGTCTGGAGACGGCGTTGACAAGCCGCCATCAGATCGGTGTCGCGCAGGGGGTCCTGATGGAACGGCACGGCCTCACGGTGGGCCGCGCCTTCACCGTGCTCCAGCGCTACAGCAGCACGACGAACACGCCGCTGAGCGACGTCGCCGCCCGCATCGTGCGGGAGGCGGACCAGGCCGCCGCGTCGAGCCGGGTGGGTCCCGGAGCACCCTCGACCGCCGAGACCGACCACGATCTCGGCGGTATTGCGTCGACGACGGGCGCGGGTGCTCATCAGAACGCGACGCCCGCTGACCCGCGGGATCCGACGTGACCCCCACCATCGGGTGAGGAGTGAACCGCCGCGTGCGGGGCACCGGATGGATGCGCCACCTCGGTTACGCACCGCTCGGGGCGCCGCGGGTCCCGCCGGCATGTGAGGGTCGACGGGACCCGCGTCGTGTCCAGCCGAACGGTCAGCGAGGTGGCCGGTCCGGGCCGGCCCACGTGGCCGGCGGGTCGCTTCCCGGGAAGGACTCGGCGCTGCGCTCGTCGACCGAACTGCCGCGCTCGTCAGTGGCGCCTGCATCCGCGTCGCGCTCCGCGTCGGGCGGAGGAGGGTCCGGGTGAGGGCCTGTGTCGTCTGCCCCGTCCGGGAGGCCGTTGCCCGGAGGGCCGGCGTCCTGGTCGGGATTGTCGGTGTTCGGTGTCTCCGGTGTGGTGTCCATACATCGCGGTACCCGACGCGGAAGCGCTCAACAGCAGATCCGGTCTCTTCCAGCGAGGGACCGGTTGAGTGAAGCGCTGGACCTGCGGGTACCCGGACACATGAACCGCGACGACAGTCCGTTGCACCCGGCTCCCCACGAGTCCAAGCGACCGATCGCGCTCGGGGGAGTGGTGGCCCTGATCGTCATGGTGCTCGCGCTTCTCGTGATCGTGGCGCTCACCCGCTAGTCGACGGACCAGAAGTGGCGGCCCCTCAGCCCTCAGCCGGCTCGTTCGCAGTGCCGCCTCGCCGTCAAACTGCGCAGAGCGGCACTGGTCCCCGGGCGTCGGGGTCGTCAGTGATCGCGAAGTGCGACCACGAGTTCGTCCTTGGTCATCGTGGAACGGCCGTCGATCTCAAGCTCGCGGGCGCGTCGGCGCAGCTGGTCGACGGTCCAGTCCTCGTAGGAGCCTGATCGCCCGCCGCGGCGTCCGACGCGGGACCGGCCCTCACTCGCCGAGGCGTTGGCGATCCGCGCCGCCTTCTCCTTGCTGGCTCCCTCGCGGCGTAATGCGTCGTAGGTCTCGTCGTCCTTGACGCTGGGGCCGTGGTCACGTCCGGCTGGCATGGCTACCTCCGAGTGGTGGACACATCTGCGGATCCGGTTCCCCGCGGGAGTCGAGTCATGCTCACCCCTTCGGGTCGATCTCGGGCCACGCGGCATGGATGGCGCGGCAGGGGGTACTGAACAGCATGGCTCCCACTCGTGCGCTACCCCCCGACGGCGACGTCGGTCGCGAAGCGCTGGTCCTGGTCGATCTACAGACCGAGTTCTTCGCCGATCCTCAGATGGCCCCGCACCGGATGGGCGTCGTCCGGGCGGTCAACGCGCTCGCAGCATCGGCACGGACGGCTGGACATCTCATCGTCGAGGTCCGCACGCTGCACCATCCCGACGGGAGCACGTGGACGATGGACATGCGCGAGGACTCCGAGCCGCGCGCCGTGCGGGGGACACCCGGAGCCGTGGCGCTGCCCGAACTGGCCCTCGAGGGGGCGGTGCTCGTCCCGAAGGCACGCAACAGCGCGTTCCACGGCACCGACCTCGGCGAGCTGCTGTCGACGGCCGGCGTGCGTCGCGTGGTGCTCGCGGGTGTCTCGGCCGAGACCTGCATCTACGCGACCGCGTCGGATGCGTACGCCCGGGACCTCCGCGTCACGCTGGCCGATGAGGCGATCGCCTCGACCGACGAGGCGCGGCGCCGACGAGCCCTGGAGGAGTTGCGTGTGCAGTATCGCCAGCCGCTGTGCTCGGTCCGCGAGATCGTCCGGACGTGGACGCCGTCCACCCGTCAGTACGGAGGCAGCGATGTCGCACTCTCCTCATGACCGCCGTCGGCTCCTCACCGTCGACGTCGAGCCGGTCGACACGACGGCGGACGCCGCCATCGTGCGCCTGGCCGGCGAGGTCGACCTCGCCGGGCTCCCCCTGCTCCGGCGGATCCTCCAGGAGCTGAGCGAGCAAGGGCGCATCCACCAGGTCGTCGACATGAGTTCGGTCTCCTTCATCGACTCCGCCGGCCTGGGTGCTCTCGTCGGTGCGCACCAGCGCCTGCGCGGTCTCGGCGGCGCGCTGCACCTGGCCTCCGTCGCCCCGACAGTGCGGACCGTGGTCACCGTGACCGGATTGAACTTCGTCTTCCGCGTGCACGAGGACCTCGCGGAGGCGCTCGCCGCCGTCGGGGAGGGGAGCGGAGCCGCCCAGGCCGGCGAGGCGGCGAGCGGCGATCCGTCGACCGGCCCCGAGCAGGAGACGACCGCCTGAGGCAGCGCCGTCTCGTCGTCAGATGCTCGCTCGCCGTTCAACCGACGGCAACGACGCCTCCTGCCGCCGTCCCTACGTTCCGCAGCATGACGACGTCCCAGCAGACCGACCGCCCCCGCCCGCTCATCCCGCTCGACGTGATCGGGGAGGGCACTCGCCACGGCTCCCGCAGCCGGATGACCTGCTACTTCCGGTGCGGCAACGCCTGCGACCACCCCGAGCCGAATCGTCACAGCCACGGCCACGTGCAGGACGAGATCGCCAAGGTCGTCCAGCGACGGAGCGTGCTCGCGGGCGCGGCCCTCGGCTCCGGAGCCCTCGTGCTGGGGTGGGGTCCCCGGGCCGCTGCGGCCTCGGCCCCGGCGACGGCGGTGAGCGCGACGGGCGCCGCAGGCGGTGGCACCCTGGCCCGCGCCGGCTTCGCCCCGGTCGCGCCCAACAAGCGTGACGCGGTCGTCACGCCGGCCGGCTTCAGCAGCTCCGTCGTCATCCGATGGGGCGACCGGGTGCTCCCCGGCGCACCCGCCTTCGACGCGTGGAAGCAGACGCCCCAGGCCGCCCGTCAGCAGTTCGGCTACAACTGCGACTACGTCGGCGTCCTCCCGCTGCGCGGAGACCGGGCTCTGCTCGTCGTCAACCATGAGTACACCGACGAGAACGTGATGTTCCCGGCCGGCGTCTACACCGACGCCCAGATCAAGGCCATCGCCATGAGCAACCACGGCATGTCCGTGGTCACCATCAAACGCAGCATCGTGCCCGGATCGTCGCGTCAGGTCCACGACCTGAAGACCTGCAAGGAGAATCGTCGCGTCCACATCGAGACGCCGTTCGCCCTCAGCGGTCCCGCTGCCGGAGACGACCGGCTCAAGACCGTGGCCGACCCCACCGGACGCCGGGTGCTCGGCACCCTGAACAACTGCGCCGGCGGAACCACCCCGTGGGGCACGGTCCTCTCCGGCGAGGAGAACTTCAACCAGTACTTCGACAAGGGCGCCGGGCTCGACGCGCGCTACACCGCCGAGTACGCCCGCTACGGCATCACGGGCTCGGGGAGGGGGTGGAGCGAGGTCGACGCCCGCTTCGACCTCGCGAAGGACCCGCACGAGCCGCACCGATTCGGCTGGATCGTCGAGATCGACCCGTACGACCCGAAGTCGACACCGGTGAAGCACACGATGCTGGGCCGGTTCAAGCACGAGGGCGCCAACGTCATCATCGGTCGAACCGGCCACGCCGTGGCCTACATGGGTGACGACGAGCGTGGGGACTACCTCTACAAGTTCGTCTCGGCCGAGAAGTTCGATGCGCGGGGCAACGCGGCCGCGAAGCGCCACAACATGACGCTGCTGACCAAGGGCACGATCTACGTCGCCAAGCTCACCGGCGACGGCGTCACCGACGGTGAGTACGACGGCACCGGTACCTGGATCCCGCTCGCGAACCACACGAGGTCCTTCGTCGAGGGCATGAGCGTCAACGACGTCCTGATCTTCACGCGTCTGGCCGCCGACAAAGTCGCCCCGACGAAGATGGACCGCCCCGAGGACGTCGAGCCCAACCCGGTCAACGGGCGCATCTACGCCGCGCTCACCAACAACTCCAACCGCGGCAAGGACACGCTCCCGACCGACGAGGCCAATCCCATCGCCACCTCGATGGTCCGCTCGGCTCTGGGTGCGCCGCTGACGGCGGCCACCGGCAACCGCAACGGCTACGTGCTGGAGATGATCGAGAACCGCAACGACCACACCAGCACCGGGTTCACCTGGAACCTGGTGCTCGTCTGCGGGGACCCGGCTGCGGCCGAGACCTGGTTCGGTGGCTTCGACAAGTCGAAGGTCAGCCCGATCAGCTGCCCCGACAACGTCTCCTTCGACAGTGCCGGCAACCTGTGGATCTCCACCGACGGCAACGTCCTCGGCTCCAACGACGGCATCTTCCGGGTGCCGGTGACCGGGCCGGCGCGCGGACAGGTGCTGCAGTTCGTCACCATGCCGCGCGGCGCCGAGGCCTGCGGCCCGCTGCTCGCCGACGACGACCGCTCGCTCTTCTTCGCCGTCCAGCATCCCGGCGAGCTGGACGGCGCGACCTTCGAGAATCCCGCCAGCACCTGGCCGCACTCCGACGACTTCCCGCGGCCCTCGGTCGTGGTGGCCTACCAGGACCGCTGAGGGGAGTTCTCTCGGTCGGGCGAGGGGGCCGGACCCGGGGAGGGGAGGATTCCCCGTCCCAGGTCCGGTCCCGACGTGCGGCCCGCGCTGCAGGCTGCGGACGTCGGGGCATCGCCATCACGTGCTCGGCCCACAGCCACCGTCTCCGGTCCACGGCTCCGCGACCGAAGTCGGTATCATCGACGTCGTGCACCCGGCCCTGCTTCTTCCCTAGCCGCCTCGGCCTCACCACCGATGCGGCAGCCCCTCCCTGCGAGGGGCTTTTTCATGTCCGGGCACGCCACACCTTCGAGGCCACCGAGAGAGAACCATGAGCGAGCGAGACGAGCAGACCGGGTACGACGCCCACGCCATCGAGCAGAAGTGGCTGCAGGCGTGGGACGACCTCGACCCGTTCCGCGCGGACGACGCCGCGGTGCTCAGCGGTGAGAGGGAGAAGCGCTACGCCCTCACGATGTTCCCCTACCCCAGCGGCGACCTGCACATGGGTCACGCCGAGGTGTTCGCGCTGCACGACGTCATCTCGCGGTACTGGCGCTTCCGCGGCTACGAGGTGCTCAACCCGATGGGCTGGGACTCCTTCGGGCTGCCCGCCGAGAACGCCGCCATCCGAGGCGGCGAGCATCCAGCCACCTACACCTACGCCAACATCGAGACCCAGTTCGAGTCGATGAAGCGCTACGGCGTCAGCTTCGACTGGTCGAGGCGGCTGCACACCTCCGATCCCGAGTACTACCGCTGGACCCAGTGGCTGTTCCTGAAGTTCCGTGAGCAGGGCCTGGCCTACCGCAAGAACAGCCCGGTCAACTGGTGCCCCAACGACCAGACGGTGCTCGCGAACGAGCAGGTGCTCGCCGACGGCACCTGCGAGCGGTGCGGCGCGGAGGTCACGAAGCGCGAGCTCACCCAGTGGTACTTCAAGACCACGGCCTACGCCCAGGAGCTCTACGACTGCCTCGACGACCTGCAGGACTCCTGGATCGGCAAGGTCGTCAACGCCCAGCGCAACTGGATCGGCCGTTCCGAGGGGGCGCACGTCACCTTCGAGGTCGCCGAGCGCCCGGGTCACGACATCACCGTCTTCACCACCCGCCCCGACACCCTGTGGGGTGCGACGTTCATGGTCGTGGCCGCCGACGCCGCCCTGGCGGCCGAGCTGGTCGACGACGAGCAGCGCGCAAGTCTCGAGGCCTACCGCGACGACGTGCGCAAGGCCTCCGATATCGACCGGTTGTCCACCGACCGGCCCAAGACCGGCGTGTTCCTGGGCGTGCACGCGATCAACCCGGTCAACGGCGAGCAGATCCCCGTGTGGGCCTCGGACTACGTGCTGGCCGACTACGGCACCGGAGCGGTCATGGCCGTTCCTGCTCATGACCAGCGCGACCTCGACTTCGCGCGTGCGATGGACCTGCCGGTGCGCCGGGTGGTCGACACCGGCGAGGACGACCCGGCCGAGACGGGCGTGGCCACCGCCGGCGCCGGCACCTACGTGTCCTCCGGCCCGCTCGACGGCCTCAGCGACAAGGAGGCCGGCATCCGTGCGGCCATCGACCTGCTGGAGGAGCGCGGCCGCGGCACGGGCACGGTCAACTTCCGCCTGCGCGACTGGCTGCTGAGCCGTCAGCGCTACTGGGGTGCGCCCATCCCGATCGTGCACTGCCCCTCCTGCGGCGAGGTGCCGGTGCCGGAGGATCAGCTGCCGGTGGAGCTGCCCGAGCTGCGTGGGGCGGACCTGAAGCCGAAGGGCACCTCGCCGCTCGGCGGTGCCCGCGAGTGGGTCGAGGTCGACTGCCCCGCATGCGGAGGCCCTGCCGAGCGCGACACCGACACCATGGACACCTTCGTGGACTCGTCCTGGTACTTCTTCCGCTACCTCTCGCCTCGTGATGCCACCCAGGCGTTCGACCCCGCTCTGGCCCAGGCATGGGGGCCGATCGACCTCTACATCGGCGGTGACGAGCACGCCGTCCTCCACCTGCTGTACGCGCGCTTCTTCACCAAGGTGCTGCGTGATGCGGGCCTGATCAGCTGGGACGAGCCGTTCTCGGCCTACCTCTCCCAGGGCAAGGTGATCAACAACGGGCGCAAGATGAGCAAGTCCCTGGGCAACGGCATCAACCTCGGTGACCAGCTGGCCGAGTTCGGCGTGGACGCCGTCCGGCTCACCCTGGTCTTCGCCAGCCCGCCGGAGGACAACATCGACTGGGCCGACGTCTCGCCGGTCGGGTCGGTGCGCTTCCTGCAGCGTGCGTGGCGCCTGGCCAACGACGTCACGTCCGCCCCGGACGCGGATCCGGCGACGGGCGACGTCGCCCTGCGTCGCGTGACCCACCGCACCATCCGCGACGCCGAGCAGCTCGTCGAGGGCTACCGCTTCAACGTCGTCGTCGCGCGCGTCATGGAGCTCGTCAACGCCACGCGGAAGGCAATCGACTCCGGTGCGGGCGGTGCCGACCCCGCGGTACGCGAAGCGGTCGAGACCGTCGCGATCCTGCTGTCGATGGTGGCGCCCTACGTCGCTGAGGAGATGTGGGAGCTGCTCGGGCACGCTCCATCGGTCGCCCAGGCGGCCTGGCCCCTGGCAGACGAGGCGCTGCTGGTCGAGGAGTCGGTGATCGCCGTCGTCCAGATCCAGGGCAAGGTCAAGGCACGGCTCGAGGTGGCACCCGACATCTCCGCCGCCGATCTCGAGCACCTGGCTCTGGCCGACCCCAACGTCGTCGCCGCGATCGCCGACCGCCCGGTACGCAAGGTGGTCGTGCGCGAGCCCAAGCTCGTCAACGTCGTGGTCTGAGCCCCGCGCCCGACGGAGGAGGGCGCGGCAGGCGAGGAGCGCGCCGCGTCCCGAAACCTGAGCCCGACTATCCTCACGCCCATGTCCGACGTCGTGGTGGTCACCGACTCCACGGCGAGCCTCCCGGCTGATATCGCTGCCGAGCACGGCATCGTCGTGGTCCCGCTGCAGGTGATCGTCGGCCCGAACTCCTACGACGAGGGGTCGCCCGAGGTCGCTCCGGAGATGCTCGCGGCAGCGCTGCGCGAGTTCCGGCCGGTGAGCACCTCGCGCCCGGCTCCGACGGTGATGCGTGAGCTCTATCGGCGCCTGGCGGACGAGGGTGCGCGCGAGATCGTCTCGGTGCACCTCTCCGGCGACATGAGCGGCACCTTCGAGTCGGCGCAGATCGGGTCGCGGGACGCCGGTGTCCCGGTGACCTGCGTCGACAGCCGCCAGGTCGGGGCAGGCACGGGGTACGCGGCGATCGATGCTGCCCTCTGCGCCGCGAGCGGCGGGAGCGCCTCGGAGGTCGCCGCCGCCGCGCGTGCGCGGGCGGGGGCGTGTGCCTCCTACTTCTATGTCGACACCTTGGAGTACCTGCGTCGGGGCGGGCGCGTCGGTGCCGCGGCGGCCCTGCTCGGCGGCGCTCTCGCGGTCAAGCCGCTCCTCGCGATCGACCACGGTTCCGTCGTCTCCCTCGAGCGCGTGCGCACCGCAGGACGCGCTCTGGCCCGGCTGGCGGAGCTCGCCGTCTCAGCGGCCGACGAGGCTGCCGAGACGGGCGTCGACGTCACCGTCGCCCATCTGGCGAGTCCCGAGCGTGCCGAGCAGCTCGCAGCGCAGCTGGGTGAGCGGTTGGCGACCCCGCTCGAGGGCCGCGAGGTGACCTGCTCCGAAGTCGGCGCGGTGCTCGGCGCGCACGTGGGCCCGGGCATGCTCGCCGTCTGCGTGGCACCGCGTACGCGCCACGCCTGACCCACACCGGGTCGGAGCGCGCGTCCTCCACAGCCCGCGCGGGGCGCGGGGCGCCGAGCCTGACGAGGTTCCTAGCGTCGCTCCATGCGGAGTCGCCGAGATCCCACGCATCATGACGTCGTCGCCCGCCGGCTGGCGATGCTGGCCGAGCAGATGCGCACCGCCGACTCGGCTTCCGTGTCGGACGACGCGGATTCGGTGCAGGTGGGCGCGGTCACCGAACCGGCACCGTGGTGGGACGAGCACACCCGTCTGGCGGAGCGGCCGATCCTGCGGCTGGTGGAGCAGGCCGCCGGCGTCGGGAGCGACCGCGACGACGACGGCGACGATGCGCGACGTGCGGCGGGGAGCGGTGCCGACGAGGGCGTGCGCACGACGCAGCGGACGGTGCCTGCACCCACACGCTTCGTCATGCCCGGGCGGCACGCGGCCCGGCGTCCGGGTGAGAGTGCCGGTGCGGCCGCCTGGGGGCTGCTTCCCGACACGCTCCGCGGGCGTCTCGCCTTCGGCCCCGCCCAGGTCGCGGTCGTCGCGCTCGTGGTCTCCCTCGGCCTTGCCGTCACGACGTGGATCGTGGTCCGCTCCGACGCGGCGCCGATCGAGGGTCCCGGAACGGTGGCGCTCACCCGGGCCCCGGCGGGCACGGTTCTCGACTCCGACGCCGCCCCGACGGCGCCGCAGGAGAGCGCACCGGCAGGCACCGGGGTCGAGGCCACCGTCACCGTCGATGTGGCCGGGGAGGTGCAGAAGCCCGGCATCGTGGTTCTCGACGCCGGCGCGCGGGTGATCGACGCCGTCGACGCCGCCGGCGGGGCGCGCCGCGGTGTGGAGACCACGTCGATCAATCTCGCCCGCGTGCTGGTCGACGGTGAGCAGATCGTCGTCGGCGGCCCGGCGTCAGGAGGGGGCTCGGCGACGGGAGGCCCTCAGCCAGCGGTGCCAGGAGCGGGACCGTTGGTGGACCTGAACCTGGCGACCTCGGTGGAGCTGGAGGCGTTGCCCGAGGTCGGACCGGTCACGGCGGCCGCGATCATCGCGTGGCGCGAGGAGCACGGCGGGTTCAGCGCGGTGCAGGAGCTGCTCGAGGTCAGCGGCATCGGTGAGAAGACCCTGGCGATGATCGCTCCGCACGTCACGGTGTGACCTGATGGGTGACGGCGTGAACGCCGATACATCGGCCCCGTCGGAGCCGGTGCGCCGCGTGACCGCCCCCGATCTCCGGATGGCGCTCGTCGCTGTCGGCGCCTGGGGTGGTGCGCTGCTCGCCCTCGCGTCGGTCGCGGTGACGGCATGCGCGGCCGCCGCCGGCTCGCTCGGCATCGGCTGGTGGATCGCGCACCGTTTGCGGCGTCGGCTGTCCGTCGCACCGCTGGTGCGCGCCGTCGTCGCGGCCGGAGTGGTGACCGGAGCCGTGTGGGTCTCGGCCACGTTGCGATCGGACGCGGTTCACAGCGACCCGGTCGCTCGTCTCGCCGACGAGGGCGCCGCTGTGTCACTCGTCGGCACGGTGACCTCAGACCCGCGGCCCGTGGAGGGTCGATTCGGGCCTCTCATCGTCGTGCGACTGACCGTCACCCTCGTCCAGGGGCGCGGGCAGACGTTCTCGCTGCGCAGCCCGGTACTGGTGATCGGGCACGAGGCATGGGAGCGGGTGCCGTTGGGGGCGAAGGTCCGCGCGACCGGGGTGCTGGCGTCCGCGGACGATCCGCACCTCAGCGCGCTCCTGGTGCGGTCGACACCCCAGGTCATCGAGGAGCCGGACTGGTGGTGGCGCGGGGCGGCTGCGATCCGTGCCTCGCTGCGCGAGTCCGTCGACCATGCACCGCCCGCCGAGCGCATCCTCGTGCCCGCTCTGGTGGTGGGCGACGATGCGGGCCTCGACCCCGACGTGGCCGACGACTTCGCGACCGCCGGGCTGACGCATCTCACCGCGGTGTCCGGCACCAACGTCACCCTCGTCGTCGGCTTCGTGCTCGTCGTGGCCAGGTGGTGCCGGGTGCGCGGCCGGGGTCTGGTGATCGTGGGCGCGCTCGCGGTCGTCGGATTCGTCCTCCTGGCCCGCACCGAGCCGAGTGTGCTGCGCGCCGCCGTGATGGGGGTCGTCGGGCTCGTGGCTCTCGGCGTCGACAGCCGACGGCGCGCTCTGCGCAGTCTGGGCGTGGCCGTGGTCGGCCTGTTGCTCGTCCAGCCTTCGCTCGCGACCAGCGCCGGGTTCGCCCTCAGCGCGCTCGCCACCGCGGGGATCGTCGTCCTCTCGCCCGTCTGGCGCGACGCGATGGCGCGCTGGTTGCCGCGGTGGCTGGCTGAGGCGATCGCGGTGCCCGCTGCGGCGCAGCTCGCCTGCACGCCGGTGATCGCCGCGTTGTCCGGCGAGGTCAGCCTGGTCGCGGTGGCGGCCAATCTGCTCGTGGCGCCCGTCGTCGGACCGGCGACCGTGCTCGGCCTGGCCGCGGGACTCGTCGGCCTGGTGGTTCCGCCCCTCGGTGCCGTGGTCGGCACCGGCGCCGTGTGGTGCGTCGCCTGGATCGTGCAGGTCGCCGCGCGGAGTGCAGCGCTCCCCGGCGCCTCGTGGGCGTGGGGGAGCGGGTGGCTCGCGGTCGGCACGTTGGCCGCGGTGTGCGTGGTCGTCGCGCTGCTCGCCGTCCGCGTGCTCGCACGCCCGTGGCTCGCTGCGGGGGTCGCGCTGGTGGCGATCGTCGTCGTCGCCGTCCGGCTCCCGACCTGGGGGTGGCCCGACGACGACTGGGTGTTCGCGGTGTGCGACGTCGGCCAGGGCGACGGGCTGGTCCTACGGGCCGGTGCGAACACGGGCATCGTCGTCGACACGGGCCCGACGCCGGACCTCGTCGATGCGTGCCTGGATCGCCTTGGCATCAGGCATGTCCCGTTGGTGGTGCTCACCCACTTCCACGCCGATCACGTGGGAGGGCTCAGCGCGGTGTTAGACGATCGCGACGTCGGGCGGATCTGGGCCTCACCGGCGCTGGACCCGCCCGCGTCAGCGGACGCCATCCTGGCCGCGGCCGAGGAGGCAGGTGTTCTCGTCGAGGTGCCCGCCCCGGTGGCGACGACGGTCGGCGAGGTGGGCCTGGAGGTGCTCGCTCCCCGCGACCTCACGCCCCGCCCGGGCGCTGACGGCGGACTGGCCAACGACGCCAGCCTGGCGTTGCTGGCGACCGTGCGTGGCGTGCGGATCCTCCTCACCGGCGACCTCGAGCCGACGGGGCAGGCGGCGCTCGCGGCCGATCATCCGGGCTTGCAGGTCGACGTCCTCAAGGTCCCGCACCACGGTTCCCGCGCTCAGGACCTCGACTGGCTCGCCAGCCTGCGAGCCGACCTCGCGGTCGTCTCGGTCGGGGCTGACAACGACTACGGCCATCCCGTGCCGTCCGTCCTCGCTGCACTGACCGCGGCCGGCGCACAGGTCGGTCGCACCGACGTCGACGGCGATCTCCTCGTGCTCGCGACGAGCGACGGCCCGCGACTGACCCATCGCTAGGGCTCACATGCCCTGAGGACCTCAACCCCGACCGCCCCAGCTCGCAGTGCGTGGAGAGAACCCCGAGCCGCACGCTCGCCATCACCGAGGCGAGGCGCAGCGACCGGTGTCGGCGCGCTGTGCCACGCTGGCCTCGTGGCTCTCTCTGCGGATCAGGTGCTCGGCCGGGTGCTCCTCGTCACCGGCAAGGAGGAGTACCTGAACCACCGCACCGTCCTGGAAGCACGCGAGATCGTGCGCGCCTACGACGCCGAGGCCGACTTCTCCGACGTCAGCGCGGTCGACCTCACCGCGGGTGCGCTGGGGGAGCTCTCGGCGCCCTCGCTGTTCTCGTCCGTGCGGTTCGTCGTCGTGCGCGGGCTGGAGAACCTGCCCGAGGAGAGTGTCCAGGGCCTGGTCGACTACGCCGCGGCGCCCGTGGAGGACGTCGCCATCGTGCTCATGCACGGTGGCGGGCAGAAGGGCAGCGGCACCCTGACGAAACTGAGGAAGCTCTCCGGCGTCACCGAGGTCAAGTCCGCGGAGTTGAAGGCCTCGGAGTACCCGGGCTTCGTCGCGGCCGAGGTCCGCGGTCGCGGCGGGCAGATCGATCCGGAGGCGGCCAAGGCCCTGGTCGACGCCGTCGGGCTCGACCTGCGCTCGCTCTGCGCTGCCGCGCATCAGCTCGTCGGCGACTTTCCGGGGCAGCGCCTCACCGGCGAGCTCGTCGGGCGCTACTTCGGTGGCCGTGCCGAGGCCAAGTCGTTCGCGGTGGCCGACCTGGCCTTCTCAGGCCGGCGCGACCAGGCGCTGGAGGAACTGCGCTGGGCACTCGACAACGGCACCGCGCCGGTGCTCGTCACCTCCGCCTTCGCCGGCAGCGCGCGCGGACTGGCCCGGTTCAAGGGGGCCGCACGCGGACTGCGGGAAGCCGACCTGGCGCGCGAACTCGGCGTCCCGCCGTGGAAGATCCGCACCATCCGGGGGCAGGCACACGGATGGTCCGAGGGCGGGCTGGCGCGGGCCGTGCGCGCCGTCGCCCGAGCCGACGCCGAGGTCAAGGGCGCCGCCAGCGACGCGTCCTACTCCCTCGAGCGACTCGTCCTGACGATCACCGACCTGGGCGACGCCGGCTGGGGCCGGTGGCGGAGGCCGGCCCGCGCGAAGGGCCTCCTCCTCAGGGGACGACGCCGTTGGTGACGGGTGGGCTCGACGAGGAGCCCGGAGGTGCTGTCGCGTCAGAGCGAGGCGGCCTTCTTGGCGATCGCGGACTTGCGGTTCGCGGCCTGGTTCTTGTGGATGACGCCCTTGGAGGCCGCCTTGTCCAGCATCTTGTTGGCGGTGCGACCCAGCTCGACGGCCTGGTCCTTCTCGCCGGCCTCGGCGGCCTCGCGGAACTTGCGGATCGCGGTCTTCAGACCGGTCTTGACCGCCTTGTTGCGCTCGTAGCGCTTCTCGTTCTGCTTGTTGCGCTTGATCTGGCTCTTGATGTTCGCCACGAATGTGCCTTCGTCTCGCTGGTGCCGAATGGGAATGAATCAGTCTGGGTGGGTCCGTCGCGCTGCCTTCTGCAGCCTGGGCAGGCCGGACACGCGGAGAGCAAAACTACCAGCGGCAGCCGGTGGCGCCCAAATCAGCCCCTGCGCCGTCCGGGTCTGCGAGCCGTAGGGGCCGGGTGTGCGACGGGCCGATAGCCTGAGCCTATGTCCGAGACCCGTACGCGCGCGCCGTTCGGCACCCTGCTGACCGCGATGGCCACCGCGTTCCGACCCGACGGCTCGCTCGACCTGGAGGGCACCCAGCGGATCGCTCGTCATCTCGTCGAGCACGGTCACGACGGGCTCGTGGTCTCGGGCACCACCGGCGAGTCGGCCACCACCACCAAGGAGGAGGACGGCGAGATCCTCGCCGCCGTGCGCGACGCCGTCGGCCCCGACGTCGCGATCGTGGCCGGCGTCGGCACGAACGACACCAGCACCTCGATCTGGCTGGCCCAGCAGGCGCGCAAGCAGGGCGCCGACGGCGCTCTGCTGGTCACGCCGTACTACAACAAGCCCGGCCCGCGCGGCGTCCTGCACCACTTCCGCCAGGTCATCGACGCAGCCGAGTTGCCTGTGATGCTCTACGACGTCCCCGGCCGCACCGGCAGCCAGATCGCGATGGAGACCTACGAGGCACTCGCCGGCGACGACGCGGTGGTCGCGGTCAAGGACGCCGTGGGCGACATGCCGCGCTCGGCCCGTCTGGTCGAGATGGGGTACGCCGTCTACTCCGGCGACGACGCGAACACGCTCGGTTTCCTCGCCCACGGCGCGGTCGGCCTGGTCTCGGTCGCCGGCCACGTCGCCGGGAACGAGCTCGCGGCGATGATCGCTGCCTTCCAGTCCGGCGACCACGCCGCGGCGCTGGCGACCTACCAGCGGCTGCTGCCCGCCTTCGAGGCCGTCATGGGCGTGCCGAACTACGGTGCGACGACCGCCAAGGCGTCCCTCGAGCTTCTCGGAGTGCTGGACAACCGTCACGTGCGCTCGCCGCTCGTCCCCCTCGACGACGACGAGTACGCCGCGCTGCGCGCGGGCCTCGCTGCCGCCGACCTGCTCTGATCGCTCGAACCCACGGCGCCAGCGACGCCGACGTACGACGAGGAACGACGAAGGAAATCCGTGAGCCACCCGCACCCTGAACTCAGTGCCCCGCCGGAACTGCCCGCCCACGGGCTCCGGGTGATCCCTCTCGGCGGTCTGGGCGAGGTCGGGCGCAACATGACCGTCTTCGAGTACGCCGGCCGTCTGCTGATCGTCGACTGCGGCGTGCTCTTCCCCGAGGACCACCACCCCGGCGTCGATCTCATCCTCCCCGACTTCGCCGCCATCCGGGACCGTCTCGACGACGTCGAGGCGCTGGTGCTGACCCACGGACACGAGGACCACATCGGCGCGACGCCGTACCTGCTGCGCGAGCGCCAGGACATCCCGCTGGTCGGCTCCGAGCTCACGCTGGCCCTGCTCGACAGCAAACTGCGCGAGCACCGCCTCAAGCAGACCGTGCACCACAAGGTCGCCGAGGGGGATCGTCTGCAGCTCGGGCCGTTCGAGCTCGAGTTCGTCGCGGTCAACCACTCCATCCCCGATGCCCTCGCTGTCGCCATCCGCACCGGCGCCGGCCTGGTGTTGCACACCGGCGACTTCAAGATGGACCAGCTCCCGCTGGACGGCCGGATCACCGATCTGCGTGCCTTCGCCCGGCTGGGGGAGGAGGGCGTCGACCTCTTCCTGACCGACTCCACCAACGCCGAGACGCCGGGCTTCACTCCGGCCGAGAAGTCGATCACCCCCGTCATCGACCAGGTGTTCCGCGAGTCCAAGCAGCGCATCGTGGTGGCCTGTTTCGCCTCGCACGTGCATCGCGTCCAGCAGGTACTCGATGCCGCCGTCGCCCATGACCGTCGGGTCGCCTACGTGGGCCGCTCGATGGTGCGCAACATGGCCATCGCCCGCGACCTGGGATACCTGACCGTGCCGCCCGGGGTGATGGTCGAGGCCAAGGAGCTCGCCTCGCTGCCACCGGAGCGCCAGGTGCTCATCTCCACCGGCAGCCAGGGCGAGCCGATGAGCGCGTTGAGCCGCATCGCCCAGCGCAGCCACAACTTCGTGCACATCGAGGAGGGCGACACGGTCCTGATGGCCTCGAGCCTGATCCCGGGCAACGAGAACGCCGTCTACCGCGTGATCAACGGCCTCGCACGGTGGGGCGCCCGAGTCGTGCACAAGGGCAACGCGCTCGTGCACGTCTCCGGTCACGCCAGCGCCGGCGAGCTGCTCTACTGCTACAACATCGTCAAGCCGCGCAACGTGCTGCCGGTGCACGGCGAGATCCGCCACATGCTCGCCAACGCCGACCTCGCCCGCGCGACCGGCGTCGAGAACGTCGTCGTCGCCGAGGACGGCGTCGTGGTCGATCTGGTCGACGGCGTCGCCTCGATCACCGGCAAGGTGGAGTGCGGCTACGTCTTCGTCGACGGCACCTCGGTCGGCGACATCACCGAGGCCGACCTCAAGGACCGCCGGATCCTCGGTGAGGAGGGCTTCATCTCGATCATCGTCGTGGTCGACTCGGTCAGCGGCAAGGTGTCGGCGGGCCCCGAGATCCAGGCACGCGGCAACGCGCTCGAGGGCGAGAACTTCGACGACGTGAAGCGCTCGATCACCCAGGCGCTCGACCGGGCGATCGCCGAGGGCAACACCGACTCCTACCAGCTTCAGCAGACCGTGCGGCGCACGGTCGGCCGGTGGGTGAGCAACACCCACCGTCGACGCCCGATGATCATCCCGGTGGTCGTCGAGGCCTGACGTCGGGTCGCGGCACGGCACGGACGGCCGACGCCGCAGAACTTCCGCTGCAGGACTCTGGCGCCGGACGACGTCCGGGCATAGCCTCCCGATGCGGGAGGGCTTCGCCGATGTGGTTCTCCCGACGTCTCGGATCCCGTCGGAAGTGAGGACGCCCATGTCCCTGCCTGCCCTCTTCTCGTCACTGCGGCGCTCGTCGCTCGTCGCCCGCCCTCGGCCAGTCGCACGCCACCGACGAGGCCGTCCCGCGATGCGTGTGGCCGGGGTGGGTGTGCTCGCCGTGACAGCAGCGCTCGGCCCCGTCGTGGGATCCGGTTCCTCCGCCCAGGCGGCGCCCGGGTCGGCTACGGCCGTCGAGTCGGTGGTCCGCGATCTCGCCGCCGACGGCGTGCGCGGCAGCGATGCCGGGAGGACCGGTGGCCTCGGGGCTCCCGCACTGGCTCGAGGTGCCCGCGCCTCCTACTTCGTCCGACTGGTGGGGGATGGCGCCGCGGCGGTCGCCGCGCGCACCGCGAGCGACGGCGCCGCGCGGCGCGCCGCCGTCCAGCGCCGCGCCAGCATCGAGACGACGGCCCGGCAGGTCGCGCAGACCGCACGGCGCGCCGACCCTCGGGCCAGCGCGCTGTTCACCACGACCAACACGGTGCCCGGCGTGGCGTTGCGTCTCGATGCCGAGGGTGTGGCTCGGCTGTCGGCCGACGAACGGGTGCTCTCGGTCGCGCGGCTTCCGCGCCACACGGTGGAGAACTCGAGCATCATCCAGCTCGAGAAGGCCGTGGCGTCCTGGCGCCGTCAGGGCAACATGGGCCAGGGAGTGCGGGTCGGCGTCATCGACACCGGCATCGACTACACCCATGCGACCTTCGGTGGGCCGGGCACGGTCGCGGCCTATGAGAAGGCACGGTCGCAGCCGACCGCCTACAACTGGCGCGCGCGGCTCGGCGCACTGGGACGTGCGAAGGTGCTCGGCGGCTACGACTTCGTCGGCGACGACTACAACGCCGACCCCGCGGCGGAGAGCTATCAGCCCGTGCCGCGGCCCGATCCCGACCCGATCGACTGCGGCGAGCACGGCACCCATGTGGCCGGCACGCTCGGCGGCTACGGGGTCACGGCACGAGGCACGACCTTCACCGCGCGGCACCAGACGCTGAACCCGGGCTGGCTCGACGAGCTCCGCGTCGGACCGGGCACGGCGCCGAAGGTCGGGCTCTACGGCTTGAAGGTCTTCGGGTGCGAGGGCTCGACCGACGCGGTCATCCCCGCTCTGGACTGGTCGCTGGACCCCAACGGCGACGGCCTCTTCGACGATCGGCTCGACATCGTCAACCTCTCCCTCGGGTACGCGTTCTCGCCGATCGACGACCCCGAGGTCGCCGTCGCCGACGAGCTGGCGCGGCACGGCGTCCTCGCCGTCTTCTCTGCCGGCAACGACGGCGACATCACCGACATCGCCGGTTCCAACGCGGCGAGCTCGCTCGTCGTGGCCAGCACCGTGGACGCATCGCAGGTGCGTGACGGACTGCGCGTCGACGCTCCATCGGCGCTGAAGGGTGTCGTCGGAGGTCAGGTGTCCTCGGCCTATCCCTGGCTGGAGTCCGAGCCCGTCGGTGGCGAGGTCGCGGTGCTGTCGGAGGGGAACGCCGACGGCTGCGACCCGCTCGGCGACGCCGACGCCGCCGCCGTCCAGGGCAGGATCGCCTGGCTCGAGTGGGATGACGACGACGCCACCCGCCGTTGCGGCTCGGCCGGCCGTGCGGGGAACGTCGCCGCGGCAGGGGCGATCGGCGCGCTCTTCACCTCCGACCGCGACATCTTCGGCGCGGGGATCCTCGGCATCGAGGAGATCCCGGTCTTCCAACTCACCCGCGCGAGCACCGGGGCGCTCCGCTCGGCGGCCGAAGCGGGTGACCTCGCGGTCACCTTCGACGGCGCCCTGCTGGCGGCGTTCGAGGACGTCACGCCGGGCATCGTCGACCAGGCCTCCGACTTCACCTCGCGCGGCTCCCACGGCAGCCTCGGCGTGTCCAAGCCCGACGTCGCCGCAGTCGGCGACTCGGTCTTCTCGGCCTACATGGGCACCGGCTCGGAGGGCGTCAGCTTCTCAGGCACCTCGATGGCCGCGCCGAACGTCGCCGGCATCGCGGCGATGGTCAAGTCCGCCCACCCGGGGTGGGGGCCGTTGAACCTGAAGGCAGCGATCATGAACAGCGCCGGCCACGACGTGTGGACCGGTCCCTCGCGCACGGGCAAGCGCTACGGTCCGCTGCGGGTCGGTGCCGGTCGGGTCGACGCGCTGGCCGCCAGCCGGACGTCGATGGTCGCCTACGCGCGCGGGGCCGGGTTCAACGCGGTGACGGCCTCCTTCGGTGTCGTGCGCGCACGCACGTCCGACGGCGTCATCACCCGGTCGATGCCGATCGCGGTACGCCGTGTGACGGGGAAGGGGAAGGTCCCGGTGCGGCTCTCCTACGAATCGCTCACCGCGGTTCCCGGGGTCTCGTTCTCGGTGAGGCCGAACCGGCTGATGGTCGGTCGCTCGCCCGCCACCGCGACGCTGACCCTGCGCGTCGATCCGACGGCGTTGCGTCGTCACCTCGACCCGACGATGGCCGCAGAGCAGGTCAACCCGCTCTTCGGCGAGTCCGAGCTGCGCCAGTTCGTCACGGACGCCTCGGGCCGGGTGCTGGTCACTCAGCCGGGGGGCGCGACTCTGCGCATCCCGGTGACCGCGGCGCCCAAGCCGGTCGCGGCGATGACCGCGACGGCGACGCAGGCCGGAGTCGCCCTGGGGGGCCAGGGACTGCCGTCGGGGGAGGGGGCGACGGCCGCCAAGGTCGCCGTGCTGGAGTGGGGCGCCGAGAGCCCGCTGCTTCCTCTCTGCGTTCCGCTCGACGAGGACGATCCGCAGACGACCGGAGATGCGGGAGACGCCGACGATCCTGATGACGACACCGGCACCGGGGACGTCCCCGAGCCGTGCACCGACGGCCCGACGGCGGAGTCCGCCGACCTCGCCCAGGTCGGTGCGGGCAGCACGAACGGCGAGGACGGCCTGCTCTGGTTCGGTATCGCGGCCCACCGCGCGTGGGAGAACGTCGGCAACCTGATCACGCCGTACGTCGACATCGATGTCGACGGCGACGAGAAGGCCGATTACGAGATCTACGTCGAGCGCATCGAGGGCACCGATCTCCTCTACGCCTGGACGATCGACCTCGACGTGCCCGAGGGGGAGGACCCGCTCGTCGACGTGCAGCCGGTGAACTTCGCCGACGGCGGCACCGACACCAACGTGTTCGACACCGACGTGCTCGTCTTCGGTGCCTCCAAGGCGGCGCTCGGTCTGCCGAGCGGCACGGCGTCGGCGCCGATCAGCTACACCGTCGGCACCTACAGCCTGCTGACCGATGACGACGTCGACACGGTGGGCCCGGTCGCCTATGACGCGGGCACCCCGTCGATCGGCGTCGACGCGCCGCTCTTCGACGCGGCGCCGGGCGACGTCGTCCCGTGGCGGGCAGCAGGCTCGCGAGCAGGAGCGAAGGCGCTGGTGCTGCGGCTCCACAACGCGCCCGGCTCGACCAGTCAGGTGCTGGAGGCCCCGGCCGCCGCGCCCACGAGGTGACCCCGCCTGCGTTGACCCGTCTTGAGTTGAAGACGGGTCAACGCAGCGACACGCACCACTGTGGTCCGTGTGACGGATGTGACGATCACCTAGGTTTGATGGCATGGCGACCCGTACGTCTTCCCCGCCGGGGTCGCGGAGCAAGAGCACGTCCACGTCCAGGAGCAGCACGGCCCGTTCCCGGAGCGGACAGTCTTCGAGCACGCGCACCCGGAGTACAGCGAAGAACACCTCCACGAAGCCGACCAAGCGGCCGGCTTCGCGGCGGCCCGCGCAGCGACCCGCACCGCGTGCGGTCCGCAGCGGTACCGGACCGGTCGCTCGGTTCTTCCTGGTACTGCTGCGTGGCCTGACGGCGGCGTGGCTGGGCCTCGCCCACGCCATCGGTGCCTCGGCGCGAGCGGTCGGCCGCTCGGCACGCGACCTCGACCCCGCTCATCGTCGCGACGGCGCCGGCCTCGCGCTGCTCGGCGTGGCCGTGGTCGTCGCCGCCGCGGTGTGGTTCGAGGTGCCCGGCGGGCTGATGGACTTCGCGCGCGCGGCCGTCGTCGGCACCGTCGGCAAGGTCGGTTGGTTGGTGCCGCCGGCCTTGATCTGGTCGGGTCTGCGCGTCATGCGCGACCCGGTCGGCAGTGGCCCGGCCGGACGCCAGGTGATCGGATGGTCGGCCCTCGGAGCGGGAGTCCTGGGCGTCGTGCACATCAGTGCCGGCGATCCCCAGCCCATCGCCGGTGACACCACGCCGCTGCGCGAGGGCGGTGGCGCGATCGGCTACGTCATCGCCTCGTTGCTGCTCGACCTGATGCGCTCCTCCTACGTCGTGGTCCCCGTGCTCGTGCTGATCGCGTTCTTCGGCCTTCTCGTCGTCACCTCGACCCCGCTCTACGCGGTGCCCGACCGGCTGCGCGGGCTGCGCGACGCCGTCCTGGGTCACCCGTCGGGCGACGAGAGCGACCCCGACGCGACCCAGGCCATGGCGCGTCTCGACGACACGATCGACCCTGAGCTGGGACTCCCGGCCTACGACACCCCCGTGGTGGAGGAGCGCGAGTCTCGCCGTCGTCGCCGCCGCGGTGGCGACCCGGAGCCGCTGTTCGAGGAGGCCGCGTCCGTCGACCTCGACGCGCACGAGAGCGGCGACGCTCTCGATGTCGCCTTCGGCCTCGACGACCCGTTCGAGCCGACGACGGGCACCGACGCTGGCTCCGTGGCGCCGATCGCGGCACCGCCCGCCGTCGCCGGCGCTGGCAGCACGACCGACGAGGACGCCGACCGTGCGCCGATCGCGCCCCCGTCGCACAACCCCGTCGAACCACGGATGGAGCAGCTCTCACTGTCCGGCGACATCGTCTACTCCGTGCCGGCGATGACCTCGCTGAAGGAAGGCACACCGCACCGCACGCGCTCCCAGGCCAGCGACGACGTCGTCGCTTCGCTCACCCAGGTGCTCGCGGACTTCAACATCGACGCCCGCGTCACCGGCTACACGCGCGGCCCGACGGTCACCCGCTACGAGATCGAGCTCGGGCCCGCCGTCAAGGTCGAGAAGATCACCGGCATCCAGAAGAACATCTCCTACGCGGTCGCCTCGGCCGACGTGCGGATCCTGAGTCCGATCCCCGGCAAGTCGGCGGTCGGCGTGGAGATCCCCAACCTCGACAAGGAGATCGTCTCCCTCGGCGACGTGCTGCGGTCCAACACCGCGCGCTCGGACCACCACCCGATGGTCGCGGGCCTCGGCAAGGACGTCGAGGGCGGCTTCGTGGTCGCGAACCTGGCCAAGATGCCGCATCTGCTCGTCGCCGGCGCCACCGGTTCAGGCAAGTCGAGCTTCATCAACTCGATGATCACCTCGGTGCTCATGCGGGCGACGCCCGACGAGGTGCGGATGATCATGGTCGACCCCAAGCGGGTCGAGCTGAACGCCTACGAGGGCGTGCCGCACCTGATCACCCCGATCATCACCAACCCGAAGAAGGCCGCCGAGGCGCTGGCCTGGGTCGTGCGCGAGATGGACCTGCGCTACGACGACCTGGCCAACTTCGGCTTCCGTCACATCGACGACTTCAACCGCGCCGTGCGGGCAGGCAAGGTCGAGGTGCCGCCGGGTTCCGAGCGTGTCCTGGTGCCCTACCCGTATCTGTTGGTGATCGTCGACGAGCTGGCCGACCTGATGATGGTCGCGCCGCGCGACGTCGAGGACGCCGTCGTCCGGATCACGCAGTTGGCGCGCGCGGCCGGTATCCACCTCGTGCTCGCCACCCAGCGCCCCTCGGTCGACGTCGTCACCGGTCTGATCAAGGCGAACGTGCCCTCGCGCCTGGCGTTCGCGACGTCCTCGCTCGCCGACAGCCGCGTCATCCTCGACCAGCCCGGTGCCGAGAAGCTCGTCGGCCAGGGTGACGGACTGTTCCTGCCGATGGGTGCCTCCAAGCCGATCCGCGTCCAGGGCTCCTGGGTCACCGAGGCGGAGATCGCCGAGGTCGTGCGGCACTGCAAGGGCCAGCTCGAGCCCAGCTACCGCGACGACGTCACGGCGCCGGCGCAGAGCAAGCGCGAACTCGACGACGACATCGGCGACGACCTGGACCTGGTCGTCCAGGCCATCGAGCTCGTCGTCTCGACCCAGTTCGGGTCGACGTCGATGCTGCAGCGCAAGCTGCGCGTCGGGTTCGCCAAGGCGGGGCGCCTGATGGACATCATGGAGAGCCGCGGCGTCGTGGGGCCCAGCGAGGGCTCCAAGGCCCGTGACGTGCTGGTCAAGCCCGACGAGATCGATGCTGTGATCATGACGATTCAGGGGGAGCTGTGAACGACCTCGAGACCTCGCAGGGCTCGGCAGGAGCCGAGACCGGTGCCACCGCCGACCTGACTCACGGCCATAGCGCGTTCGAGGACGACGCGGTCGAGATCCGCCGCGACGGACCGCTCGCCGCGCTCGTCGCCGGCGTCGCGGCCATCGTCGCCGTCGCCTACCTCCAGCGCGCCGTCGGCAGTGCGGCACCACTCGACTGGGTGATCACCCTGGGCGCCGGAGCGATCGCGGTGCTCTTCCTGCTCGTCGTCCTGGACTCCCGGCTCCCGCTGCTCGTCGTCGACGGGCACGGGCTGCGTCTGCGGCGTGGCCGCGCCTGGACCGGACTGGCCTGGTCCGACGTCGCCCGGGTGGAGCACCAGCCGCGCGAGGCGCTGCTGCGCGATGGTCGCATCAGCGTCGTCGACGTCGCCGGCGAGCGCAGCACCGTGCGGTTGTCGATGTCGACCCGACTGATCGGCGCGAACTGGCACGAGCTCACCGAGGCGCTTCGGGAGTTCACTGCCGACGCCGTCGAGGTCGTCGAGAAGCCGGGCATCCCGACGACGCCGGTCGGTGTCGCCCAGCCGCTGGACGTCGAGATCGAGCAGGCCGAGGCCGAGCAGGCCGAGATCGAACAAGGCGCTGTCGAGGAGGACGGTACCGCGCCGTGGGACGGACACGCGGCGGCCGCCGAGGACGACGCGGCGATCCCGGCCGCCCAGCCCGCAGCCCCCGTAGCCGAGCCGACCCAGCCCCTGAGCTGGTCCGCGGCGGGGTTCGCGGCGCCGGAGGGCCAGACCGACGACGATGCGGCCGACGACGGCTCCGACGACGAGGACCGGTGGAACGGCCACGGCGACAGCGACGCGACCGCGGTGCGGCCGCCGTTGCCGGGTAGCGGGGGCCCGCGCGGTGTGATGGCCGCCCTGCAGCGCCGGGCCGGAGCGGTCACCGAACGGATCGGCCGCAGCGACGCGAGCGAGGAACTCGACGCCACCGCTGTCCGGTCCGCTGCCGACGAGCAGCCGACCGAGCAGTTCGTCGCACCCTCCGCGGTGATCGGTCCCGAACTGGCCGCGGCGCGTCTGAGGCTGGGGCTGCGCACCGAGCAGCTCGCCGAGCGCACCCGTATCCGCGTGCATGTCATCGAGGCGATCGAGGAGGACGACTTCGCCCTGTGCGGCGGCGACTTCTACGCCCGCGGGCATCTTCGCACGCTGGCCCGGGTCCTCGGACTGGACGCCGAGCCGCTCATCGCCACCTACGACGAGCGATACGCCGACGCTCCCATCGACCCTCGCTGCGTCTTCGAGGCGGAACTGGCCACCGGCCAGCACGGAGCCATCCGTGGCACTCGTGGAGGCGTGAACTGGTCGGTGCTGGTCGCCTCGGTGATGGCGGTGGTGCTGGTCTGGTCGATCGCCCGCCTGGTGATGGACTCCCCGGCCCCGGTCACCGACCAGCCCGTGCTCAACGGCTCGCCGAGCGGAAGCAAGGCCACGTTGGCCGGAGCGACGGCGAAGGTCCCGGTCTCGTTCACTGCCGAGACCGGGGGTGCGCGGGTGATCGTGCGCGATGGCCGCCAGCGCGTGGTGTTCAACGACGACCTCGCCTTCATGCAGACCGCAACGCTGAACGTGGTCCCTCCGGTCCGCATCAGGTCGAGCGACGGCGGATTGACGGTCGTCCTCGATGGCGAGCGCCAGGGAGCGCTGGGAGCGACCGGCGAGCAGGCGCAGCAGCTCTTCGTTCCCTGATGCACGTCTCGCGGGGGCAGGCGTGCTTTCGTCGCCTCGCCCCCGCGCGCGGCATACTCGGCTCGCTATGACCACCGCATCCTCAGCCCCGACAGCGCCCGACCAGGCACCGAAGCCGGTTGCGGTCGCGATGCTGACACTCGGCTGCGCACGCAACGAGGTCGACTCCGAGGAGCTGGCCGGCCGGCTCGCCGCGGACGGCTTCGAGCTCGTGCAGGACCCGGCCGATGCCGACACCGTGGTGGTCAACACGTGCGGTTTCGTCGAGCAGGCCAAGAAGGACTCGGTCGACGCGCTGCTCGAGGCGAGTGATCTGAAGGAGAGCGGTCGGCCTCGCGCCGTCGTCGCCGTGGGATGTCTGGCCGAGCGCTACGGCGCCGAGCTCGCCTCGTCCCTGCCCGAGGCCGATGCCGTGCTCGGCTTCGACGACTACGAGGACATCGCCGGGCGGCTGCGGTCGGTGCTCGCGGGGGAGCAGCTGCACCCGCACACGCCCCAGGACCGTCGTCTGCTGCTGCCGATCAGCCCGGCCGATCGCCAGGCCGAGGGTGCGCCCGTGGTGGCTCCCCGAGCCAGGCTGGAGAGCGGCCCGCTCGCACCGGTCAAGCTCGCGAGCGGTTGCGACCGTCGCTGCACCTTCTGCGCGATCCCGATGTTCCGGGGCTCGTTCGTGAGCCGCCGACCCTCCGACGTGATCGCCGAGTCGCGCTGGCTCGCCTCGTCCGAGGGCGTCCGCGAGCTGTTCCTGGTCTCGGAGAACTCCACGTCCTACGGCAAGGACCTCGGCGACCTGCGCCTGCTGGAGACGATGCTGCCGGAGCTGACCGCGATCGACGGCGTCGAGCGCGTGCGTGTGTCCTACCTCCAGCCGGCTGAAACGCGGCCCGGGCTGATCGAGGCGATCGCCACCACGCCTGGTGTCGTCCCGTACTTCGATCTGTCGTTCCAGCACGCCAGCGGCCCGGTTCTGCGTCGGATGCGCCGTTTCGGCGATGCCGAGAGCTTCCTGGCCCTGCTCGAGCGCGTGCGCGACCTGTCGCCGCATGCCGGGGTGCGGTCCAACATCATCGTCGGCTTCCCCGGCGAGACCGAGGCGGACCTGCAGGTCCTGTGCGACTTCCTCGTCGAGGCTCGGATGGACGTCACCGGGGTGTTCGGGTACTCCGACGAGGACGGCACCGAGGCGGCGTCCTTCAACGACAAGGTGGACGAGGACGAGGTGCTGGCCCGCGTGCAGCACGTCTCCTCGCTGGTCGAGGAGCTCACCGCGCAGCGTGCGGAGGAGCGCATCGGCGAGCACGTCGAGGTGCTCGTGGAGTCGGTCGAGGACGGCGTCGCCGAGGGTCGTGCGGAACAGCAGGGCCCCGAGGTCGACGGCATCACCCGGCTCACCGCCACGGTCGGTCCGGTCCCGTGGCGCGTCGGAGACCTGGTGCCCGCCGTCGTGGTGAGCACCGAGGGCATCGACCTGGTCGCCGAGCCGACAGGAGCCGCCCGATGACCGATCCGACGAATCCGGGTGCCGCCGGCAACTCCGCGCCCAGCGGCTCGGCGCCGAGCAACCTGAACCTGCCGAATGCCCTGACGACGATGCGGATCGCGCTCGTACCCGTCTACGGCTGGTTCCTCCTGGGCCATGACCACGACAGTGTGCTGTGGCGCAGCCTGGCGTGGGTGATCTTCGCGATCGCGATGATCACCGACAAGATCGACGGCGACATCGCGCGGTCGCGCGGCCTGATCACCGACTTCGGCAAGATCGCCGACCCGATCGCTGACAAGGCGCTGACCGGCATGGCCTTCGTCGCGCTCTCGATCACCGGAGACATCTGGTGGTGGGTGACGATCCTGGTGCTCACCCGCGAGTGGTCGGTGACGTTGCTGCGCCTCTCGGTAGCCAAGCACGTGGTGATGGCTGCCAACCAGAGCGGAAAGCTCAAGACGACGCTGCAGGCGCTCGCGCTCGGCGGGATCACCCTGCCGGGCCGTCAGCTCGCGGGCTGGGCCGACGTCCCGGGCGACATCTTCTACCTCACCGCGCAGGTCCTCCTGGTCGCCGCGGTCGCGATGACGTTGTACTCCGGGTACGAGTTCTTCCGGGACTTCTGGCAGCAGCGCCGGCGCACGCCCACGCCCTGAACCGCAGCGAGACACGCAACACGATCGTCGCCGAACGGCAACCGAGCACTAGCGCAGAAGTAGCTAGAACGGACTAGGGTCTGTGGCCCAGGTCACCTACTCGAAGGCAGGTCCGTTCCGTGTCCAGTCGTGCAACTCCTCCCCACGGACGGCGCCGCAGCGTCGCCCTCGTCGGGGCGGCCGTCCTGACCGCGACGGCGCTCGTGCCGGTCGCCTTCGGCGCTGCTCCGGCGCAGGCCGCCGACCCCGTGTACGTCAACATCGTGGCGACCAACGACTTCCATGGTCGTATTCGTTCCAACGGCGCCGAGGCCGGTGCCGCGGTGCTGGCAGGTGCCGTCGACCAGATGCGCACGCAGTACGCCAATACGGTCTTCGCCGCCGCAGGCGACCTCATCGGAGCCTCGACGTTCGAGTCGTTCGTGGCGAACGACAAGCCGACGATCGACGCGCTCAACGAGGCGGGTCTGGAAGTCTCGGCGGCCGGAAATCACGAGTTCGACCAGGGCTATGACGACCTCGTCAACCGCGTCCTCAAGCCGGCCTCGGCCAGCAACCCCGACGGCGGCGCCTCCTGGAAGTACCTCGCTGCCAACGTGAAGCTGAAGTCGAACGGGAACCCGGCTCTGGATCCGACCTGGGTCAAGACCTTCAACCCCGGCAGCGCCTCGGAGGTCAAGGTGGGCTTCGTCGGAGCCGTGACCGAGCACCTGCCCGAGCTCGTCTCGCCGGCCGGCATCTCCCAGCTGCAGATCACCGACGTCGTGGCCGCGGTCAACACCGAGGCCGACGCTCTCAAGGCGTCCGGCGTCGACATCGTCGTCATGCTCGTCCACGAGGGTGCTCCCTCGACGAACTGCGCCACCATGGACGACGACCCGACCTCCGACTTCGGCAGCATCGTCACCGGCGTCAACGCCAACGTCGACGCCATCGTGTCGGGGCACACCCACCTTGCCTACGACTGCTCGTTCCCCGTGGCCGCCTGGGCGGACCGCCCGGTCAAGGAGCGCTCGGTGGTCTCGGCCGGTCAGTACGGCATGAACCTGAACCGTCTGGGCTTCTCCTACGACGCGGCGGCCAACCAACTGACCGGCGTCGAGCACGAGCTGCTCGCGCTCGCCTCCTGCAACGACACCTGCCAGGCGGCTACGCCGACCTGGACCGCGAAGTTCCCCGCCGATGCGGCGACCAAGACCATCGTCGACAAGGCGGTGACCCAGGCCGACGTACTCGGCGCGGCGCCGCTCGGCAAGATCGGCGGGGCCTTCAGCCGCGCGCGCCGTCCTGCCCCGGACAACCCGCAGACGTTCGCCGAGAACCGCGGCGGCGAATCCTCGCTGGGCAACCTGGTCGCCGAGGTGCAGCGCTGGGCGACGTCGGCCACCGAGTCCGGGTCGGCCCAGATCGCCTTCATGAATCCCGGTGGCCTGCGCGCCGACATGACCGGATCCGGTACCGACGCCTTCCCGCGGACGTTGACCTACAAGCAGGCGGCCGTGGTGCAGCCGTTCGCCAACACGTTGGTCAATATGCGGATGACCGGAGCCCAGATCGCGGCGCTGCTCGAGCAGCAGTGGCAGCCGACGGGCTCCTCGCGACCGTTCCTCCGGCTCGGCGTCTCCGAGGGCTTCACCTACACCTACGACCCGGCGGCTGCGGCCGGCTCCCGGATCACCGGGATGTGGTTGAACGGCACCGCGGTGCAGGACGCGACGTCGTATTCGGTGACCGCGAACTCGTTCCTCGCGGCGGGTGGCGACAACTTCACGGTGTTCCGCGACGCCACCCAGATGCGCGACTCCGGCAAGGTCGATCTCGCGGCGATGGTGGACTACCTCGCCGAGTTCGCCGACGACAACCTTCCGGTCGACTACGGTCAGCGCGCGGTCGGGGTGACCTTCCCCGCGGGTGCGCCGGCGACGTACCGGCCGGGGCAGACCGTGGCGTTCGACGTCTCCTCGCTCGCGATGAGCGGTGCCGGAGACGCGACCGACACCGAGGTCGAGGTGAAGCTCGGCGGGGTGACCCTCGGGTCGGCACCGGTGGACAACACCGTCGCCCCGGGAGCCACCGACGACGAGGCAGGCAAGGCCTCGGTCTCGGTGGTCGTGCCGGCATCGGCCGCTCCGGGCCGTCGTGCGCTGACCGTCACGGGTGCCACGACGGGTACCTCGATCACGGTCCCCATCACGATCGCCGCAGCTCCGAAGGCCGACGCGAAGATCACCGGAACGGTGACCCCGCGACGCGTGGTGGCGGGCAAGGCGCCGGTGAAGGTGACGATCAGCGTCCGCCGTGCGGGTGGCCCCGCGGCCGGCAAGGTGCTGGTGAAGTTCAACGGGAAGGTCCGCACGGTCACCCTGAAGAACGGCCGTGCCACGCTCTCGCTGGGCAAGGTCGCCAAGCCGGGTCGCAAGGTCGTCACGGTCGCCTACGCGGGCAACCAGACGACCAACGCCGCCGGCAAGCGGATCGTGTTCGTCGTCCAGCCTCGCAAGCGCTGACCTAGCGCTGGGTGGGGCGGCGCCATCGCGCCGCCCCACCCGCCGCACCTCGTCAGCGGGGTGCCGATCTCTCTCGGGCCACGTCGCTCGCTCGTCGAGCGCCGTGGGATTGAGAAGTCCCGCCAGTAGGGCAGATGTCGGCTGGCCGCCGCCCCCGCACGCACCTGAGCACCAACTCCAGAGGTCGCCGTGCCTCCGGCACGCCTCCCTCCTCGGCGGCACTCATGCACGCACCGGAGCGACGCCCACCACGACAGCCCCTACTGCGCGACCTCAAACTCTCGGAAGGCACCACCCCATGTCCCACCCCAGCACAGCCCCACGTCGCCGCCCCCGGACCGGATCCATCGCGGTGGTCGTCGTCACGGCACTCCTCTCGAGCGCGACCCTGCTCGGTCCCGCTCGCGTGGATGCCTCCGCCCCGTCCCAGGCCGCTGACGTCGTGGAGATCGCCGCCGTCCAGGGCACCGGCTCCGCCTCGCCGCTCGCAGGCGCGACCGTCACGGTCGAAGGCGTGGTCACGGCATCGTTCCCCACGGGGGGCTTCCGTGGCTTCTACCTCCAGACCGCCGGCAGCGGCGGTGAGCAGGACGCGACCCCCGGTGCCTCGGACGCCGTCTTCGTCTACACCCCGGCGCTTGCGGTCGGCGACTACCCCGAGGTCGGCGCCTCGCGCCGGGTGACCGGAGCCGTCAGCGAGTATCAAGGGCTGACCGAGATCACCGCGAGCGGAGGCTCGATCACCCCGATCCCCGATCTCGAGCCGATCACCCCGCGTGCGGTGATCCCAGGAACCGACTGCGAACTTCCCGGCGACCGCTGCCTCACCGACGCGGCCCTCGAGGCCGCCCGTGAGGCGCACGAGGGTGAGCTGTTCCTACCGCGCGGGCCGGTGACCGTGACCGACAGCTACGACGGCTCGGCCTTCCAGGCCGGTGCGTCGCCGTCCAGCGCGATGTACGGCGAGATCGGCCTGGCCGCACAGAGCGAGATCCCGCTGATCACTCCGACCGAGGTGATCGACGCCCAGGACCGCCCGGGGATCGCGGCTCGCACCGCGTACAACGATGCCCACCGCATCGTGCTCGACGACGGGTCGAGCACGAACTACGCCACCGCCGCCGGCAGTGCGTTGCCCTACCCCTGGCTCACCCCAGACCACACCGTGCGCGTCGGGGCCGCCGTCACATTCAGCGATCCGGTGGTCCTGGACTTCCGCTTCGGCTGGAAGCTCCAACCGCAGGGCCAGGTCGTGGGCGTTCCTCGCGGCATCTCCTTCGCGCAGGACCGCGCAGCCGCCCCGGCCGACGTCGGCGGCGACGTCGCGCTCGGCACGTTCAACGTGCTGAACTACTTCACCACGCTCGGCGTGGACCAGGACGGTGCGTGCACCGCCTACAACGACCGCACCGGTGCTCCGATCACCGTCCGATCGTGCCCCGACGGCGGTCCGCGCGGAGCCTGGGATGCGGCGAATCTCGCCCGGCAGCAGGCCAAGATCGTGGCCTCGATCAACGCGCTCGGTGCCGACATCGTCTCGTTGGAGGAGATCGAGAACTCCGCGGTCGTCGACCGAGACGACCGCGACGAGGCGGTCGCTGCGCTGGTCGCGGCACTCAACGAGAACGCCGGGCGCGAGCGATGGCGGTTCGCGCCGTCACCGGCCGAGGTGCCCGCGAACGAGGACGTCATCCGCACGGCCTTCATCTACGATCCGTCAGCAGTCCGTCTGGTGGGTGAGTCCCAGATCCTGGGGGGAGAGGCGGCGTTCGACAACGCGCGTCAGCCGCTGGCTCAGGTGTTCGCGCCGCAGGGAGCCACCGGTCTCGACGATGCGTTCCTGGTGATCGTGAACCACTTCAAGTCCAAGGGCTCGGGCACACCGGACCCCGACGGCCAAGGCAATGCGAACGCAGACCGGGTCGCCCAGGCCGAGGCGCTCGTACGGTTCGCCGATGAAGTGGCGCGTGATCGTGGTGTCGGGCCCGTCTTCCTCACCGGCGACTTCAACGCCTACTCCGCCGAGGACCCGGTCCAGGCCATCGAGGCGGCCGGCTACACCAATCTCGAGCCGACCACCGATCCGCACGAGCGCAGCTACAGCTTCGACGGTGCCGTGGGGTCGCTTGATCACGTCTTCGCCAACGAGGCCGCCGCGGCGCTGGTCAGCGACGTCGACATCTGGACGACCAACGCCTACGAGCCGGTCTTCTACGAGTACAGCCGATTCGACGCCAACATCACCAGGCTCTACGACGCGTCACCCTTCCGGGCCTCCGACCACAACCCGGAGATCGTCGGCATCGACCTCCCGGGCGCGGGGTCCGAGGAGCCGCAGGAGCCGAGTCCGCCGCGGTTCGAGACGACGGTCCAGCCCGATCCGGTGCGGTGGCTGCGCCCCGTGCGCCTCCGCATCGCCGTGACGACCGAGGGTGGGCGACCGGCGTCCGGGACGGTCGTCGTCCACGATCGCCTCCTCGCACTGCGGGCACGTCTCGTCGACGGCGTCGCCCAGGTGACGTTGCCCGGCTACCTGGTGCCTGGTGCCAAGCAGGTGCGGATCCGGTACTCGGGCGACGACGAGGTGGCCGCCGGTGAGCACTCGCTGAGGTTCCGGGTGCTCCTCTGATCCTGCTCGGTAGGCCGCCCACGTTGACGCGCCCACGTTGACCCGTCTCTGTCTCAAGACGGGTCAACGCGCGGCGGTGGCCTCGATCCGGCCGACCGGGCCAGCGCGTGTCGGTGCCACTGAGACCAGCGACTTCTCAGGACCGGGGCCACATCGTCGATCCTCAGCAGGGAAGAAGGACCGATCCGGTAGCGTTGCGGCAGACGTGGGCGAGCGGAAGGAGACCGCGATGGTGCTGTTCCGGCGGATGCTGGGGGACGTGCTGCGCGATCGTCGTATCGAGCGCGGGATGACGCTGCGTGAGGTCTCCGCCGAGGCCCGGGTCTCACTCGGCTACATCTCCGAGATCGAGCGCGGTCAGAAGGAGGCGTCCTCCGAGTTGCTCGCCTCGCTGTGCGGCGCTCTGGAGATGCCCCTCTCCGCGGTACTCCGCGAGGTGTCCGATGCCGTGGCGCTCGAGGAGGCCGCGCTCCAGACGATCCCGATCTCGGCGCCGCTCGCGGCCCGTTCGCACCCCGACGTCGTCGCCTCGGCCGCCTGACAGAGCCGGAGCAGGCTCAGGTCGCGTCGGTCGGCACCGGTTGGCAGGCGGGACACCAGTAGATCGCTCGCTCGCGGCCGCTCGGGCCCGCCATGTCGACCTCGATGGTCGCACCGCAGCGGCGGCACGCTCGACCGTCGCGACGGTAGACCCAGTGCGGCTCGCGCAGGTCGCCCGTGGTCGCCTGAATCGCTCGCTCTTTGTTGAGGTCGAGCATCTGGCGCGCCCGCCGCACCAGCCGTGCGAGCCGATCGACCTCGCCCACAGGTTGCCGGGGGTGGTAGCCGGAGATGAAGCACAGCTCGGCCGCGTACATGTTCCCGATGCCCGCCAGGTTGCGCTGGTCGAGCAGGGCCTGGTGGAGCGGTATCGCGGGGTCGGCGGTCAGACGGGCGAGGGCGATCTCCTCGCTCCAGTCCGGCCCGAGCAGGTCGGGGCCGAGATAGCCCAGCAGGGCCTCCTCCTCGGCGGTCGGGAGCAGCTCGACGATGCCGAGCGAGAATCCCACTGCCTGACGTCGCGGCACGGTCAGCACGACGCGGGCCTGGTGCGCCGGCCGCCGCCACCGCTCGCCGTCCTCGATGATGCGCCAGGCCCCCTCCATCTTCAGGTGGGTGTGCAGCGTCCACCGGCCGCCGTCGACGTCGACGAGTCGAGTCAGGAGATGCTTGCCGCGCGAACGGGTGCGTTCGACGGTGGCACCGCGGAGGTCGACGGTGGCCAGCTCGGGAACGCGGAAGTCGGATCCGACCAGCTCGTGGCCCGACAGTGCGCGATCCAGGAGACGCGCTGAGCGGAAGACGGTGTCACCCTCCGGCACCGCGGATCCTCAATCCCTGCGGCGTCGCGACGAACCCGGCAGCGTCCAGGGCCTGCCGCAACGGCGTGGCCCCAGCTCCCAGCACCGGTACTCCGTCCGCTCGCTCGACGGTCAGACGTCCGAGGGCACCCGCGCGCACGCGATCGGCGAGCGCCGACGTCGCGGCCGTCAGCGCGACGGCGTCCTCAGTCCAGGTGAGCAGTGTGCGCCCACCGCGCTCGACGTAGAGCGCGAGATCGCCGTCGACCAGGACGACGAGCGCCCCCGCCTTGCGACCTGGCCGATGGCCGCCGTCGCCGCCGGGCCACGGCAGTGCCGCGCCGTACGGATTGGCCGGATCGGTCGCGGCCAAGGTCACCGTCGTCGGGGGCGCCGCCGGGTCGACCTCGCCGAAGGTGCGGAGGCGATCGACGGCGCCGGCCGTGCCGAACTGCGCGGCTCCGAGTCCGTCCACGAAGTAGCCACGTCGGCAGCGTCCGCTCTCCTCGAAGCGGGCGAGCACCCGGTACACCGCGGCGAAGCCGCCGGTCGTGCGCTCGTTCATCACAGCTCCGCGGACCACGAGACCGTGCCGGTCGAGCAGACGTTCCGCGTGGGCGTGCGCCCGCCGGGTCGGGTCGGCCTCGCGTGCCGGGAGCAGGGCCCAGCGCCCCGCCGTCTCCGGGGGACCCGAGCGGACGGTGCGGCCCGGTCGGCCGGTGCGGGGCGGTGGACGTCGGCTGCGGTGGGCAGGGGCCCCGGCGCGGGTCAGTGCGCGCAACGGCGTCACGGTGTCGTTGGTCAGGTGGCCCCGCCAGACCAGATCCCACAGCGCGGCCGAGAGAGCCGCGTCGTCGGTGCAGCCGGCGGCCTCGGCGAGTGGCCGGAAGAACCATCCGCCACCCCCGGCGAGGACCTCGAGTACGCGCTCGGCCAGTTCGGGGACGTCGTCGACGTCGGCGTCGGGCAGGGTCAGCGGCGCCTGGTCGGCCAGGTGCAGGCTCACCCAGCCGTCGGAGCCGGAGATCGGTCCGTGGCCGCACCACGTGACCTCGCCGGTGGCGGTGAGTTCGTCGAGCATTCCTGGCGCGTAGTCGCGCACCCTCGCCGGCAGCACCAGCGACTCCAGCGCGCTGGCGGGCAGCGGGCATCCAGCGAGCTGCTCGACGGCGGTCAGCACACCGTCCACGCCGCGCAGCCCGCGACCCTGGCAGTGCTGCCAGACGGGAAGGAAGCGCGCCAACGCCGAGCGCTCGACGGGCTCGACCTGCTGACGCAGATGTGCGAGAGACCGTCGTCGCAACCGACGCAGCACTTCGGCGTCACACCACTCCGCCCCTGTTCCCGCCGGCCTGAACTCGCCCTCCACGACGCGCCCCTGCGCCGCGAGCCGCTGGAGGGTATGGGCCACGACGGCAGAACCCAGACCCAGCCGCTCCCCGACGTCGGCGACGGTGAACGGGCCGTGGGTGCGGGCGTACCGAGCGACCAGGTCGCCGAGCGGGTCCTCGACCGGCTCGGCGAAGACGTCCGGGGTGCCGGGCGGAACCGGGACGCCGAGACCGTCGCGCAGGCGGGCGACGTCCTCGACGATCGCCCAGCAGTCGCGACCGGAGAGCCGGATCCGCACCACGCGGCGCGCCGTCTGGAGGTGGTCGATCCAGCTGGTGATCGCCTCGGGCGAGGTCGATCGTGCGGCGATCTCGTCGTCGGTCAACGGGCCGAGCAGGCGCAGCAGGTCGACCAGTCCCTCGGCGTCGCGGACCCGGCGGTCGGAGGAGAGACGTTGGAGCTGCTCCTCGACCTCGGCGAGCACGTCGGCGTCGAGAAGCTCACGCAGCTCGGCCCGGCCGAGCAGCTCGGCGAGCAGGCCCTGGTCGAGGGAGAGTGCCGCGGCGCGACGCTCGGCGATCGGAGAGTCGCCCTCGTACATGAACTGGGCGACGTATCCGAAGAGCAGCGACCGCGCGAACGGCGACGGTGAGTGGGTGGTGACGTCGGTGACGACGACCTCGCGACGCTCGATGGCGCGGTGGAGGTCGACCAGTGCGGGCAGGTCGTAGACGTCCTGCAGACACTCCCGGACGGCCTCGAGAACGATCGGGAACGACGGGTACTTGACCGCGACCTCCAACAGGGCCGCGGCACGTTGGCGCTGCTGCCACAGCGGGGAGCGCCGGCCGGGGTCACGTCGAGGGAGGAGCAGGGCGCGCGCGGCGCACTCACGGAACCGCGCGGCGAAGAGCGCCGAGCCACCGACCTCCCGGGTGACGAGGTCGTCGAGCTCGTCGGCCTCGAAGACGACGAGATCCGCGCCGGGCGGCTCCGCGTCGGTGTCGGGGACGCGGATGACGATGCCGTCGTCGGAGGCCAGCGCCTGGCCGTCGACACCGTGCCGCTCGCGGAGACGGGCGTTGATCGCCAGGGCCCACGGCGCGTGGACGGGAGTGCCGTAGGGGGAGTGGACGACCAGGCGCCAGTCGCCGAGCTCGTCGCGGAAGCGTTCGACCAGGATGAGCGAGTCGGTCGGCAGCACCTGCGTCGCCTCGGCCTGCTCACGCACGTAGGCGACCAGGTTGGCCGCTGCCCACGCATCGAGGCCCGCGCTGGCGGCTCGTCGCTCAGCCGCGTCCTGAGGGAGAGCCCCCAGCTCGCGGGTGAATCGGCCGATCGCCGCACCGAGCTCGGCCGGTCGACCCAGCGAGTCGCCCTTCCAGAAGGGGAGGCGCCCAGGGATCCCCGGGGCCGGTGTGACCAGAACGCGATCGTGGGTGATGTCCTCGATACGCCAGCTGGTCGCGCCGAGCGCGAACACGTCGCCGACGCGTGATTCGTAGACCATCTCCTCGTCGAGCTCGCCCACCCGACGTCCGGCCCCCTGCTCGGCCCCGACGAGGAAGACCCCGAAGAGACCACGGTCGGGGATGGTGCCGCCGCTGGTGACGGCGAGGCGTTGCGCACCCGGCCGACCGGTGATGGTGCCCGCCACCCGGTCCCACACGACGCGAGGACGTAACTCGGCGAACTCCTCGCTGGGGTAGCGGCCGCTCAGCAGGTCCAGCACGGCCTCGTACGCCGAACGCGGCAGCTGGGTGAACGGTGCGGATCGCCGCACGAGCGCGAACAGCTGGTCGATGTCGAGCTCGTCCAGCGCGCAGGCCGCCACGATCTGCTGGGCGAGGACGTCCAGCGGGTTGGTCGGCACCCGCAGCGACTCGATCTCGCCCGCGCGCATCCGCTCCACCGATACCGCGGTCTGTGCCAGATCGCCGCGGTGTTTGGGGAAGAGGACTCCGCGCGAGACCTCGCCGACCTGGTGGCCGGCACGACCCACGCGTTGCAGCGCACTCGCCACGCTCGGGGGCGACTCGATCTGCACCACGAGATCGACCGAGCCCATGTCGATGCCGAGCTCGAGGCTGCTGGTCGCGACCACTGCCGGCAGCCGGCCGCGCTTGAGGTCGTCCTCGATCAGGCCCCGCTGCTCCTTGCTCACCGAGCCGTGGTGGGCCTTGGCGATCACCACGGCGTCGGCCGGATCTGCGTCGTCGCGCCTGTCCGTGTCCTCGGGGGGCGCACTGATGCCGCTGCCGCCGAGCATCGCCGCCGGGATCTCGACCGGCGCGACGCCGGTGGCCCGCTCGGTCGCGATGGTGTTCAGCCGCGCGGTCAGTCGCTCGGCGAGCCGTCGGGAGTTGGCGAAGACGATCGTCGAGGTGTGCTTCTCGATCAGGTCGGCCACCGACTCCTCCACGTGTGGCCACAGGCTCGCGCCGCTTCCGCCGTCGTCCTCGTCGTCTGCGGTGTCCGTCTCCTCCGCGGGTCCAGGACGAGAGACCGGGCCGGGAGCGGTCATGTCGGCGACCGGCACCACGACCTGGAGATCCCACTGCTTCTCCGACGCAGGTGCGACGATGTCGACCGGCGCCGTGCCGCCGAGGAACCGGGCCACCTCCTCCAGCGGGCGCACCGTGGCCGAGAGCCCGATCCGCTGGGCCGGCCGCGGGAGCAGGGCGTCGAGTCGCTCCAGGCTGACGGCGAGGTGGGCGCCGCGCTTGCTGCCGGCGACGGCGTGCACCTCATCGAGCACGACCGTCTCCACGCCCCGCAGCGATTCGCGCGCGCGACTGGTCAGCATGAGGAAGAGCGACTCGGGGGTGGTGATCAGGACGTCGGGAGGCGCGGTGGTCAGCCGTCGACGGTCCGCGGCGCTGGTGTCGCCGGACCGGACACCGACCCGCACGTCCGGCACCGGGATGCCGAGCCGCTCGGCGGTCACCCGGATGCCGGTCAGCGGTGCCCGGAGGTTGCGCTCGACGTCGACGCCGAGGGCCTTGAGCGGGCTGATGTACAGCACACGGGTGCGGGCACCGGCCGCGCCGTCCCCAGAGGCCGGGAGCGATCCGGCGGTCGGGGTGGGCGGCGGCGTCCGCATCAACCGGTCGAGGGACCAGAGGAAGGCACTGAGCGTCTTGCCGGATCCGGTGGGTGCGACCACGAGCGCGTTCCGGCCGGCGGAGATCGCCGACCAGGCGCCGACCTGGGCCGGTGTCGGGGCTGCGAAAGCGGCGGAGAACCAGGTGCGCGTGGGCTCGCTGAACCCGGCGAGCGGGTCGCCCCCGCCCGCCGGCGGAGCATCCACCGTGGCCACGAGTCCAGTGTGGCCGACGGCGCCGCCACTCCGCCCCACACTCCGGGACGGAGGCGACCCGCCGAGATGCCTCGGACGTCCGCGTTCGGTCAAGATGCGTCCGTGGAGCGGTGGCGGGCGAGTGTCGAGGCGGCGGCCGCGCGTCTCGACGCGCCGATCGACGTCTGGCAGGAGGTGCTCGCCGTCCTGGACGGCGCGCCCGCGCCGCGCGATCTCGAGCCGTGGACCGAGGACGGCGCGATCGAGCACCTCGGCGCGGTCTATGAGTCGCTGGTGGAGCGCCGCGCCGCCGAGGGTGTCTACTACACGCCGCCTGCCCTGGCGGACTGGATGGTCGACCGGGTCGCCGAGGCGTGGCCGATCGACCGCCGGATTCCGCGCGTGCTCGATCCGGCGTGCGGCACGGGCAACCTGCTCCTCGCGCTCGCGCGGCGGCTCGTCGATCTGGGCCACCCGGCGCGGCAGGTGGTGCAGTCGATGCACGGCACCGACGTGGACGACGTCGCGGTCCGGATCGCCCGGGCCCGGCTGCGTGCGCTAGCCGGTCCGGACGGCGCGGACGTCATCGACGTCGGCCTCGAGGCGGGGCTGCGTCGAGCCGATGGCCTCGCGACCGTTCCCGGAGGACCGTTCGACGTCGTCCTCGGCAACCCGCCGTTCCTGGGGCAGATGCGTCGCGCCACCCGACGCCCCGTGCCGAGGTCGGCTCCTGGCACGCGCGTCGACGCGTCCGACTCGGGATCGAGCCTGGGGCCCTACGCCGACGTGAGCGCTCGCTTCCTGGAGCAGGCGCTGCGTGACCATGTCGCCGGCGACGGCGTCGTCGCGCTCGTCCAACCGTGGTCGGTGCTCGCCGCACGAGACACCGCCAGCGTGCGGCGCCTGGCGACCGACCGCGGAGGGATCACGGCCTTCTGGGCCTCGCGTACCTCGGTGTTCCCCGGCGTCTCGGTGCTGGCGTGCGTCGTCGTCGTCCGCTGCGGGGCCACCGATGCGGGCCGTGAGGCGGTGCCGACCTGGCACGGGCCCGGCTTCCAGCGCGGACCCGACATCGCGCCGCCCGAGCTCGAGTGGGGACCCCTGGCAGCGCCGTCGGTGCCTCTGCCGGTGGTCCGTCCGGTGGCGGCGCGGGGGAGCCGGGCCACGCTCGCCGCGCTGGCCACCGCGACCTCCGACTTCCGTGATCAGTTCTACGGCCTCGTGCCGCACGTGACCGAGGCTCCCGACCTCCACGACGTCGATCGCTGGGCCCCGCTGATCACGTCCGGTCTGATCGAGCCCGGCCTGTCGCTGTGGGGTCGGCGCGCGGCGACGTTCGCCGGACGACGCTTGCAGCGCCCCGTGGTCGACCTGTCCTCGCTGGCCGCCGACGAGCGGCTGGCGACGTGGGCTGCCGCACGACGCGTGCCGAAGGTCCTCGTCGCGGCTCAGGGTCGCGTGATCGAGGGCGTCGCCGACCCCGACGGTGTCTGGCTGCCCTCGGTGCCGGTGGTCAGCGTCGTCCCTGACGACGTGGACGGGCTGTGGCGGGTCCTGGCTGTGCTGACCGCGCCGCCGATCGCCGCCGCGACCGTCGGTCGGTATCTCGGTGCCGGCCGATCGGCGACGTCGCACCGCTTCAGCGCACGCCAGCTGCTCGACCTCCCGCTCCCGGTGGATGCCGGTGCCTGGCAGGAGGCCGCCGACCTGCTGCGCGCTGGGGCGGCGGAACCGGAGGGGATGGCCTGGCCCCGTCTGGAGGAGGTCGCGGTGGCGATGGCACGCGCGTACCGGGAGGACGACGCGACGCCCTGGTGGCTGAGCGTCGTCGGCCGTTCACATCCCGACAACGCGCTCTCAACCGCGAGGAAATCGCGGGTGCGTTGACTTCCTCGCATCTACTCTGGACCTGACGCCTGCGAGGAGGTGGTCGGCCGTGAGCACACTGACGGGCTCGGTGCTGCTCTACAACGCCTCGTTCGAGCCGATGGGTCGGGTCAGCTTCCAGCACGCGGTGAAGATGCTCGTGCGCGAGGTCGCCGTCGTCCACGAGGCCCACGGCGAGCGGATGATCGGGCCCTACCAATGGCCGCGTGCGTTGCGGCTGGTGCGCTACGTCGCGACGAAATGGCTCTACCGACCCGCCGGCTTCACCCGGCAGGGCGTCCTGGTCCGCGATCGCTACTGCTGCGCCTACTGCGGCGCGGTGGCCCGGACCGTCGACCATCTCGTGCCCCGATCCCGCGGCGGCACCTGGACCTGGGAGAACACCGTCGCCGCCTGCGGCCCGTGCAACGAGCGCAAGGGCAACCGGACGCCGTCCGAGGCGGGCATGCGATTGCGCATCGAGCCGTGGCACCCCACGCGGGCGCAGGTCGCCGCCTGGACGTGATCGTCCGCTGCGGGACGGGTCGGACGGAGGCTCAGGCTCCGCGCTCGCCGCCCGGCACCCACAGGACGTCGCCCTGCTCGCGGTTGGCGTGGCGGGCCAGGATGAACACCAGGTCGGAGAGCCGGTTGAGGTAGGTGATGGCGAGCCTGTTCATCGACTCCCCGTGGACCTCGAAGGCGGCCCAGGCGGAGCGCTCGGCGCGGCGGATGACGGTGCGACTGACGTGGAGGTGGGCACCGCCGGGCGTGCCGCCGTTGAGGATGAACGAGCGCAACGCCGGAAGGTCGGCGTTGTACCGGTCGCACCAGCCCTCGAGGCGGTCGATGTAGTCCTGTTCCACGCGCAGCGGCGGGAACTCCGGGTCCGCGACGACCGGCGTGCAGAAGTCGGCGCCGACATCGAAGAGGTCGTTCTGCACGTGCATGAGCACCGCGACGACGTCGTCCTCGAGCCCGCCGAGGGTGACGGCGAGGCCGAGCGTCGCGTTCGCCTCGTCGACGTCGGCGTAGGCGTGCAGCCGCGGATCGTTCTTCGTGGTGACGCTCATGTCGCCGAGCCGGGTCTCCCCGCCGTCGCCGGTCCGGGTGTAGATGCGCGTCAGATTCACCACGGGGCCACGGTAGCGAGCAGGGACGAGAGCCGTGGTGGCGGCCGCGGAGTGCGGCCCTGGTGAGGCGCCGAAAGAATCTGCGCATCAGATGCAACCTCGGGGCGTGCCAGCGCGTCGTAGTGGGTAGGAACACTGCGACGGGCACATCTGGGGCGTGCCCGTCGCAGCATCCGAGACAACGAAGGCACCACGAGGACGCGACCAGAGCACCACGGCACACAACACTCGGGAGTGACGATGGACATCGTGACCAGCGGTCCCACGCTCGTACTGGCGGGCGACTTCGACGTGCGGAGCACGTGGGAGGTCCGCGCGGCGCTCTACGACCTGATCGCCGTCCACGACGAGGTCGTGGTCGACCTCTCCGAGGTCGCGTCAGCCGATGTCACCGCGCTCAAGGTGCTTGCCGTGGCGTCGCGCTACGCCGGCCAGGACGGCCGTCACCTGCGGCTAATCGGCTGCAACGGCGCCGTGCGGCGGATGCTGCACAAGACCCACCTGTTCCGCCTCGTCGACGTCGCGCGCGAGGCCGTTCCCGCCTGATCGCACGCGCCTGCGGCGACCGGCCGTCGCCGTGCCCGAGTCCGGGTCGATCAATCCGTCACCACGAAGCCGAGCAGAGTGATGCTCACGGTCGCTCGGTGCGGCGACCGGACCGCGAGCATGCGGCGGCTGCCCAACCCCACGAGCACGGTGCGCTTCACCGTCCGCCCACGCGGAGCCGAGATCGACCCCCGTGACGAGGTGCCGCCGTCCAGCGTCACCGTGGTCGCGCGGATCGCCCGCGACACCGTCACCGCCGCCAGCACGCTGGTGGCACCGGCCGGCGCGGCGATCTTGACGGATCTCGTGCCGTCGATGCTCGCGCTCAGTACGCGCCGCGATGTGGGGGCGACGCATCCGTCGGTGGAGACCGGGAGCGGCTTCGTCGTCACGCCGGTGCTCGTCGTGCTCATCACCCGTCCGGGGTCGATCGAGCAGCGGAAGGAGCCGACGACCTGGGCCGCCCGAAGAACGCGGACGGCGCCCGAGGGTGCCTGCTCGCCGCTCCGCGTGGTCTGCATCCGGCCGGCGAGTCGCGCCGTCCCGGTGACGACCAGGCGCCCCGGGGCGTCGGCAGCCGTGGAGACCGCCGGGATGTAGAGACCGCCCGCCGCGGCGGTGTAGTCGCCGTCGATGGTGAACACGCCGTTGGGCTGCACCCGGGCGTTGCCCGCGTTCAGGTCACCGGTGAGCCTCCCGGTCCCGATGATGCGGGCCGCGGAGGTGAAGCGGGTCGTCGGCACGTCCCAGACGGTGCGTCCGCGGAACTGGAGTCGGCCTTGGCCGTCGACCTCGACCCACTTCACCACGGCGTCGGCCGAGGACCTATCGCCGACGAGCATCTGGGAGCCCTCCTGCAGCGTCAGGACGCCGAGCGAGGTGCAGCAGCCGCCCGCGGCCACGGTCGCGCCGTCGGGCACGGTGAGGCGGGCGCCCGCGGGGATGGTCAGGCGCGCGCCACTCATCACCCACAGTTGCGAGCCCGGCTGGTTACCCGTCATCGCCAGCCCGCCGCCCGGGATCAGCGCACCCGACTGCCCGCGGACGGCCGGATCGCGCACGGTGATGCGGGTGATGGTCTGCCGCTCGGTCATCGCCGAGACCCCGCTGGCGAGCGTGAGCTCGCCGCGGATGTCCGGTCCGGCGAAACGCACCTGGCCCGAGCCGGCGATCGTGCCGACACCCGAGACGACCGCGTCGTCGCCGAGGGCCAGGGTGGATCGATCGGCCAGGGTGAGCCGCTCGCCGAGGCCGAGGAACTTCATGGTGTGGTCGGGTGCGAGCGGGCTCTCGGGCCGGAAGTTGTCGCCGTCGGTCTCGGCGATGGTCAACCGACCTCCGCCGGTCAGCGTCGCCGGGCCCGAGGTGCTGTTGACGGCGTTGCCACCGACACGGATAGGTCCGCCGACGACCTGGAGCTCGCCCCCACGTGCGACGTCGATCGCGCCGGCCAGGTCGAGGCCCAGCTGTTCCAGCTTCGCCGGGGAGGCGCACGGCACGGTGGTGCCGGCCGAGCGGACGCGCAGTGCGCCGTCGACCACGACGGTCGAGGCCGTCCCGGAGCAGCAGCGGCTGCCGAGCAGCCGGGCAGTGGGATCGACCTCGAGCGTGCCGCCTTCGGCGATCCGCATGCCGCTGTCGAACCAGAAGGTGAGCCAGGGCCGGTCGCCCGCGGCCGCACCCGACGTCAGCTCGACCGGGCCGGCGAGGGTCAGAGTCTGGTCGCCGCCGCGGCCGAAGCCGAGTGTCGTCTGGGTGGGGCTGATCAGCGACGGGGTGCTCGAGGTCGTCGGCGCCACGACGAGGTCGAGGTTGATGTCGCCACCGGTCCAGCGCAACTCACCGGTCGTGACCTGCCCCGTGCCGCTCAGCGACGACGCGCGCGCAGGGTTGCCGATCATCGTCAGCGATGCGAGACGGACGGTGGGGACGCCGTCGACGGTCTGATGGGCGCCGGAGGGGACCGGTCCCACCGTCACCGAGTCGCCGTCCGCGGGGATGCCCGACGGCGTCCAGTTGCGGGCGTCACTCCACGTCGACGACGACGCGCCGCTCCACGTGTACGCCGTCGCCGCCTGGCCCGGCGAGGCCAGGACCAGCGGCGTCAGAGCGGCGATGACGACCAGGGACGTGATCCATGCGGTGCGCCTCACGGGGAGATCGTCGCGGAACGGCCTCCGGCCCGCGAACTGGTCTGGACCGCTTCTCGGCGCTCGGCCGACGCCGGGGAGCTTGCCGACGACGAGCCTCCGAGCGCGGTCGGGGGTGTGGCAGGGTGGAGGCGTGGCCGATGACGCGAGCGTGCCCGACGTGCCCGCCGGTGAGGACGGCGGGCTCGGCGCCGACGAGGTACTGAGTGCGCCTCCGGTGGTCTTCCCCGGCCAGGCGGCGTCGCACGAGAGTGCCTATCGGGTCGCGCACGACCTGCTGAGCCGCCGGGCGCCTGCGGAGGCGTTGGCCGTGCTCGAGCCGGCGCTGGAGTCGGAGCCTGAGAACGTCGGGCTGCGCTCGCTGCGTGCCTGGGCGTTCCTGATCCGAGCCCAGCTCCGACGCGCCGAGGAGGAGCTGCGGGAGATCGTGGAGCAGGTGCCGGACGACGTGTGGGCACGGCACGCCCTGGGCCGCAGCCTGGAGCGCCAGTCGCGCTACGCCGATGCGCTCCCGCACCTGCGTCTGGCAGCCGCGATGTCGGGCGATCCCGAGCACGAGACCGCCGTGTTGCGGGTGGAGCGGCGTCAGGCCGAGCTCGGCGAGCGGTCGTTCGACGACCTGCACTGACAGCGTGGCCCGAGCTGCCGATCCGGTGACTCGGAACCGGGCGTGTCGCTGTTCTTCGAACAGGTGTTCGTACTACGGTCGGTGCTGACGCCGACGACGCGGCGGACTCTCCACAGGGGTTCCCGGTCGTCGACCCGGGACTGTCGGTGCCTGGTTCTAGCGTCCCTCGAGACAACGAACCGCACCCCCTGACCTAAGGACGAGACATGGCTGCTGGAGACCGCGACAAGGCCCTCGACGCCGCACTGCTCAACATCGAGAAGCAGTTCGGCAAGGGCTCGGTGATGCGCTTGGGCGAGGAGAGCCGAGCGCCGCTGGAGATCATCCCGACCGGCTCGATCGCCCTCGACGTCGCGCTGGGCCTCGGTGGCCTGCCGCGCGGTCGCGTGGTGGAGATCTACGGCCCGGAGTCCTCGGGTAAGACGACCGTGGCGCTGCACGCCGTCGCCAGCGCGCAGGCCCAGGGCGGCATCGTGGCCTTCATCGACGCCGAGCACGCCCTCGATCCCGAGTACGCCAAGGCCCTCGGGGTGGACACCGACGCGCTGCTGGTCTCCCAGCCCGACTCCGGTGAGCAGGCCCTCGAGATCGCCGACATGCTGGTGCGCTCCGGTGCGCTCTCTCTCATCGTCATCGACTCCGTGGCGGCGCTGGTGCCGCGCGCCGAGATCGAGGGCGAGATGGGGGACAGCCACGTCGGTCTGCAGGCCCGTCTGATGAGTCAGGCGCTGCGCAAGATGACGGGCGCGCTGAACAACTCGGGCACGACCGCGATCTTCATCAACCAGCTGCGCGAGAAGATCGGCGTGATGTTCGGATCCCCCGAGACCACCACCGGTGGTCGGGCGCTGAAGTTCTACTCCTCGGTGCGGCTGGACGTGCGTCGCATCGAGACCCTCAAGGACGGCACCGACATGGTCGGCAACCGCACCCGCGTCAAGGTCGTCAAGAACAAGGTCGCGCCGCCGTTCAAGCAGGCCGAGTTCGACATCATGTACGGCAAGGGCATCAGCCGTGAGGGTGGCCTGATCGACGTCGGAGTCGAGGCGGGCCTGATCCGCAAGGCCGGCGCCTGGTACACCTACGAAGGCGACCAGCTCGGTCAGGGCAAGGAGAACGCACGCACGTTCCTCCGCGACAACCCCGACCTGGCGAACGAGATCGAGAAGAAGATCCTGGAGAAGCTCGGGGTCGGCCCGTCCGTCGATGTCCCCGACGACCTCGCGGACCTGCCGGACACCCCGATCGGTGTCGATGACTTCTGATCCGACCCCGGTCTGGGCAGGCGACGTCGGGCTCGGCGTCGACGCCTGGACGCATGGACGCACCCGTGGTCCGGCGGGCGGGCGGCCCCCCCCGGGGGCCGGGCGGCGGGCCCCCCCCCGCCGGCCCCGGTGCACGCGGGCCCGGACGCCGACCCGGAGTCGGTCGCCCGCACGATCCTGCTCGATCAGTTGACCGGGCGTGCGCGCAGCCGTCACGAGCTCGCCGAGAAGCTGCGCTCGCGGGGGGTGCCCGAGGAGGTCGCCGGACGACTCCTCGATCGGTTCGAGGAGGTCGGGTTGGTCGACGACGCGGCCTTCGCGCGTGCCTGGGCGAGCGGTCGCCAGTCGGCCAAGGGCCTGGCGCGGCGGGCGATCGCCCAGGAACTGCGACGCAAGGGCGTCGGCGACGAGACGGCGCGTACCGCGCTGGACGAACTCGACCCCGACGCTGAGACGGAGGCGGCCCGCGCGCTGGTGCGCAAGAAGCTGCGCACGTTGGCGCGGGTCGACGACGTCACGGCCACCCGCCGTCTGGTGGGCATGCTCGCCCGCAAGGGGTACGGCTCAGGCCTGGCGTTCGCCGTCGTGCGCGAGGAGCTGGCGGCTGCTGATCGTGTGGCCCCCGACGCGGGATGAAACCCGGCCGTCATGCAGCAGTGCCACACTCGTGCGCGTGAGCGACGAGCACGAGAAGCTGACCTGGTCCGGTTTCGGGGACGCGATCGACGGTCTGGCACGTCAGGTGGTCGCCAGCGGGTTCGAACCCGATCTCATCCTGTCCGTGGCACGAGGGGGTCTGGCCCTCGGCATGGGGCTGGGCTACGCCCTGGACGTCAAGAACCTGTCTGCAGTGAACGTCGAGTTCTACACCGGCGTCGACACCCGCCTGCCGGTGCCGATCATGTTGCCGCCCACGCCGGACGTCGTCGCCCTCGACGGCCTGCGGATCCTGATCGCCGACGACATCGCCGACACGGGGCTGACCCTCCAGCACGTGCAGGAGTTCTGCGCCGATCACGTCGCCGAGGCGCGGATCGCCACGGTCTATGAGAAAGCACGTTCGGTGGTCAAGCCCGACTACTGCTGGAAGCAGACCGACGCCTGGATCGACTTCCCGTGGTCGAGCCGCGAGCCGCTGGTCTCCCGGGCGCGCTGACCCGCGCTCACGGCGGGCCGGTGCCATGATCGGCGCATGCAGGACCTGAGACTTCCCGACGACCTCGCCGGCCTCGACCTGACGTCGATCCCGACGGACGCCACGCCTGGCTTCGACGGTGACCGCGACGCCGGGCGCGCAGCCCTGGCCGAGCTCGGCGAGGAGCTCGCGGACGTCCAGGAGCGGCTCTTCGCCCACGGGAGAGCCGGCGGGCACCGCAGCGTTCTCGTGGTGCTGCAGGGGATGGACACCTCGGGCAAGGGGGGCACGCTGCGCAACACCGTCGGCATGCTCGACCCGCAGGGTGTCCGCATCGCCGCGTTCAAGGCGCCGACCGAGGAAGAGCGGGCACACGACTTCCTCTGGCGCATCGAACGGGAGCTGCCGCCGCCGGGTGCCGTCGGCGTCTTCGATCGCTCGCACTACGAGGACGTGCTGATCGCCCGGGTGCGGGAGCTCGCCCCGCCCGCTGAGATCGAGCGTCGTTACGACGCCATCGTCGACTTCGAGCAGCGTCTGGTCGACCAGGGAACGGTCCTGGTCAAGTGCATGCTGCACATCTCGCCCCAGGAGCAGAGGGAACGACTGCTGGCCCGACTGGACGACCCGCGCAAGCACTGGAAGTTCAACCCGGGCGACATCGACGAGCGAGGTCGTTGGACGGATTACCGCAGGGCTTACGAGACGGCCATCGAGAGGACCCACACCGCCGCCGCGCCCTGGCACGTCGTCCCGGCCGATCGCAAGTGGTACCGGGACCTTGCGGTCGCCTCGCTGCTGGGCAGCGCGCTGCGGGGTATGGGCCTGTCCTGGCCCGTCGCCGACTTCGACGTCGCCGAACAGCGGCGGCGTCTCGACGACGAGGCGCCGATCGCATGAGGGAGCCGTTGGCGCAGGTCGCCGTCACCCGCTACCTCACGCCGCTGCGCGAGGGCGGCAGCATGCCGGGAGTCGTCGAGGGCGACGACTGGGGCACCTACGTGTGCAAGTTCCGAGGCGCAGGCCAGGGACTGCGGGTACTCGTGGCGGAGGTGATCGCAGCAGGAGTCGCCTCGGCAGTCGGCCTGGACACCCCGCGACAGGTCGTCCTGGATCTGGACCAGGCGCTGACCCGGTTCGAGGCCGACGAGGAGGTGCAGGATCTGCTGCGTGCCAGTGTCGGCACGAACCTCGGCATCGACTTCCTCCCTGGTTCGTTCGGGCCCGAGGCGGCGGGGGAGATTTCTGCCGAGCTCGCGTCTCGGATCGTCTGGCTCGATGCCTTCATCGCCAACGTCGATCGCTCGTGGCGCAACCCGAACCTGCTCTGGTGGGGGAAGCGGCTGTGGGTGATCGACCACGGCGCATCGCTCTACTTCCACCACGGATGGTCGAACGGTGTCGGAGACCCTGCGCGCTTCGCAGCGCAACCGTGGAGCGTCGGCGATCACCTGTTCCGTGATCGGGCCACCGAGCTCGCGGCGGTCGACGCCGAGGTGACGTCGATCCTCACCGAGGACCTGCTCGGCGACATCGTCGCCACGGTGCCGGCCGACTGGCTCGAGCCGGTGCCCGGCACCGTCGGCCCGGAGGATGTCCGCAGCGCCTACCGCGAGTTCCTGACGGCGCGGGCTGCGACGCGACAGTGGCTGCCGGGTGGCGATCCGCGATGACGGACGAAGCCGACGCGTACCAGTACGTCGTCCTGCGGTGCGTTCCGCGCCCCGAGCGCGAGGAGTTCCTCAACGTCGGCGTCGTCGTCTACTGCCAGGACGCCGATCTGCTCGACGTCGTGTGGCACGTCGACGGTGCTCGGGTGCACGCGCTCGCAGACGACCTGGATCTCGACGATCTCGCGGACGCGCTGGCACACGTCGACGCGGTCTGCCGGGGCGACGTCGACAGGGCAGGCGCGGCTGCCGCCGCTGCGACGTCGCAGCGGTTCGGCTACCTCAAGGCGCCCCGCAGCACCGTGCTGCAACCCGGGCCGGTGCACGGCGGTCTCACCACCGCGCCGGCGACGCTCGCTGCGGACCTCTTGGCCGCCATCGCGCGTTGACCCGTCTCCAGGTAAAGACGGGTCAACGGCCGTCGCGAGGTTGACCCGTCTTCAAGTAGAGACGGGTCAACGCCTCAGACGGGGACGAGCTCGACTGCGCCGACGGCGTACCGGGCGAGCACCATCCGAGCGACCTCGGGGTGGGCACCCAGCGGCTTGGAGACGGCGACCGCCCCGGCCTCGAGCGCGAGCTCCTCGGCCCGGTCGGTCAGTTCGCCGGGGGTGAGGAAGAGCGAGGCGACGGCGATGTGGCGGCGTCCCTCCGCGCGGAAGGCACGCACCGCCTCTCCCGTGGCAGGGGGGGTGTTGGCGGCGTAGGCGGCCGTCACCGGCAGCTTGTGATGGGTGCCCCACAGCCGGGCGAGGCGGGCCACGCCCTGGTTGGCGAGCGGGTCGGTCGACCCGGCGGCGGCAAGCACGAGTGCGTCGAGCTCGCGGACCCGGCACGCCTGGAGAGCCTCGCGCATCCGGACGTCGAGCACCTCCAGGAAGGCGGCCTCCATGCCGAGGATGGCGCTGGTGCGGACGGCGACGCCGGGGTGCCGCTCACCGGCCAACGCCACGGCGGCCTGGATGTCGACCGTGGCGCCGAACGCCTCCGACATCACCAGCGGCACGACCACGATCTCGTGGTGACCGGCCTTCACCAGGCGGTCCACGACCGTCTGGAACTCCGGCTTGCCGCGATGCGCGCCGTGCTCGACGAACGCGCGCTCGATCCGCAGGTCAGGGCGTTGCGCCTTCACCTCCGAGACCAAGGCGGCGATCGTCTTGGTGGTGCGGGGGTCGCGGCTCGCGTGAGCCAGGGCGATCAATGCGGGAGCAGCCATGGTGCGCTGCCTCCTCTCTGCTGACGACCCGGTATCCCGGGGCTGGTGATGCTGGGGTGGTGCTGGATGCGTGCAGCGATCAGGTGTGGATGCCGCACTCGGTCTTGTTGGTGCCGGCCCATCGGCCCGATCGCGGGTCCTCGCCCGGCGCCACCCGCCGGGTGCAGGGTGCGCAGCCGATCGAGGGATAGCCGTCGTAGACCAGCGGGTTCACCAGGACGCCGTTGTCCTGGATGTAGCGCTCGACCTGCTCGTCGCTCCAGCGAGCGAGGGGGGAGACCTTGACCTTGCCCTTCTTGGCGTCCCACCCGATCACCGGAGCGATCACCCGGTTGTGGGTCTCGGCGCGACGCAAGCCCGTAGCCCACGCGTCGTAGCCGGCGAGCGAGTCGGCCAGCGGCTGCACCTTGCGGAGCTTGCAGCACAGGTCGGGGTCGGTGCGGAAGAGGTCCTTGCCGTAGGTCGCGTCCTGCTCGGCGACCGACTGGACAGGTGTGATCGTGATCAGGTTGACCGGCATGGTCGCCTCGACGGCGTCGCGGGTGCCGATGGTCTCCACGAAGTGGTACCCGGTGTCGAGGAAGACCACGTCGATGTCCGGTACGACCTTCGAGGCCACGTGCGCCAACACGGCGTCGCCCATCGACGACGTCACGCAGAACCGGTCTCCGAAGGTGGCGGCGGCCCATTCGATGATCGTCTCGGCCGGAGCGAGCTCGAGCTCGGCTCCCCAGTGCGAGACCAGGTCGCGTAGCTCCTCGGGGGAGCGACCCGCTGTGGCGATACCGCGGGAGTCACGGGCGCGCTGGGTGACGGTGGTCATCGCAGCGCCTTCGGGCGCACCAGGCCGAGCATCTTCAGCGAGAAGGCGCGTAGGCAGGAGCGGCACTCCCAGGCCCCGTGAGCGACGACGGGCTCGCCATCGGAAGCAGTGGCCTCGTGGGGCCACAGGTTCTCGTCGCCGCAGTAGGGGCAGTGGAAGGGGATGCCGCGGTTGCTCATGTTGCTGACAACGCCTTCTCGCCGCGCAACATTTCCTCATCGGCGCGCGCGACCCACGTGGCGAAGTTCTCGCCCTCCTCGCGGTCGACCAGGTAGTTCCCGACGACGGCGGTGATGTAGTCGTCCAGTCCGGCGCTCGTCACCTTGTGCGCCCGGAGCTTGCGGCCGAAGTTGGCCTGTAGACCGGTCGCGCCGCCCAGGTGCACCTGGAAGCCCTCGACCTGCTCTCCGCCGTCCATGACGAGCTGACCCTTGAGACCGATGTCGGCGACCTGAGTCCGCGCGCACGCGTTGGGGCAACCGTTGACGTTGACGGTGATCGGCACATCGAGGTCGGGGAAGCGCTTCTCCAGCTCGGTGACCAGCGAGCGCGCGCGCTCCTTGGTGTCGACGATCGCGAGCTTGCAGAACTCGATGCCAGTGCATGCCATCGTGTTGCGTCGCCAGTTCGAGGGGCGCGCCGGCAGACCGATCTCGTCCAGCCGCGCGACCAGTGCCTCGACCGCGTCGGGCTCGACGCCGATCAGCACGATCTTCTGGTAGGGCGTCAGGCGAGCGCCGGCGACGCCGAACTCGGCCATCACGTCGGCCAGCTGCACCAGCAGCGTGCCCGAGACCCGACCGGCGGAGGGCGCGACCCCGACGTAGAACCGGCCGTCCTTCTGCTCGTGGACGCCGATGTGGTCGCGGTGCCCCACCGGAGCGGGGGGAGAGTCCAGGCTGACCAGGGGGCGGCCGAGGTACTCCTTCTCCAGCACCTCTCGGAACTTCTCGATACCCCAGTCGGCGACGAGGAACTTCAGCCGGGCGCGCGAGCGGAGTCGGCGGTAGCCGTAGTCGCGGAAGATCGAGGCCACACCGGCCCAGACGTCGGCGACGTCGTCCAGCGGGATCCAGACGCCCATCTTCGCTGCGAGCATGGGGTTGGTGGAGAGGCCGCCGCCGACCCAGAGGTCGAAGCCGGGGCCGTGCTCGGGGTGCTCGGTACCCACGAACGAGATGTCGTTGGTCTCGGGCGAGACATCCTGGCTCGGGTGGCCCGTCAGGGCCGTCTTGAACTTGCGGGGGAAGTTCGAGAAGGCCGGGTCGCCGATGAAGCGGCGGTAGATCTCGTCGAGCGCCGCGGTGCCGTCGATGATCTCGTCCTTGGCGACGCCGGCGACCGGTGAACCCAGGAACGGACGGGGCGAGTCGCCGCAGGCTTCGAGGCTGCTCAGGCCGGAGGCATCCAGCTTCTCCCAGATCGCGGGAACGTCCTCGACCCGGATCCAGTGGTACTGGATGTTCTCGCGGTCGGTGACGTCGGCGGTGTCGCGGGCGTACTCCACGCCGATCTCACCCAGGGCGCGCACGGTGTCGGCGCTGAGAAGCCGGCCGTCGGAGCGGACGCGGAGCATGAAGTACTCGTCGTCCAACTCCTCCTCGCCGAGGGTGGCGGTCTTGCCGCCGTCGAAGCCCGGCGCGCGCTGGGTGTAGAGACCCATCCATCGGAACCGTCCGCGCAGGTCGGCGGGGTCGATCGAGGCGAAGCCGCGCTTGGAGTAGATGTTGATGATCCGCGCCCGCACGTTGAGCGGGTCGTCGTCCTTCTTGGACTGCTCGTTCTTGTTGAGCGGCTCGGTGTACCCGAGCGCCCACTGACCCTCGGCACGCTTGGGGCGGGGGATCTCGGTGTGCTGGGCCTTGGTGGCCTGGAAGCGGAGGTCGGACATGGCGGCGGATCGCACTCTTTCGCTGAAGCGCGCCGGAGCGGCGCGCGGAGGCTGGACGGCGGGGGATCAGCGGGGCCGACACATACTGCTGCGCGTACGGCCGAAGTCCACGTGGCGTCGTACCACGAGGAAGGCGTGCGTCGCACCAGTGACCATGATCAGCGAGTCTCAGTCAGCGGACGTAGGTAGACCAAACCCAAATCTCGTGATGTGAGACATCTGTCCGTAATTTGGACGAAATCCGGAGGCTCGAACCGCGCGGTGAGGGGTACGTCACACGCGGTGGTCTAGACAGAACGATGCCCCGGAGCGGTCCGCTCCGGGGCATCGTCACCATCTGGTGCCGGACGATCAGCGCTTGCGCACCCGCACGAGCGCGCTGCTCGACTTCGTCGTCTTGTTGCCGAGGTAGGTCACCTTCACCGCGTTCGTGCCCGAGGAGAGGCCCTTCAGCTTCATCCTCGTCACGCCCTTGCGCAGTGTCCCCGAGCCCACGGTCTTCTTCCCGACCTTCGCCACGACCTTGCCGCTGGCGCCCTTGCCGAGTTGACGGGTGACGGTGGTGACGACGATCGGCTCCTCGGTCGGCGTGGGAGTGACGACCTCGGTCTCGGTCTCCGACTCCTGTTCCTCGACCTCGACCTCGTCGACGACGGCGGTCTTGCTCACGAGCTCGCAGTCGATGCTGAACAGCGAGATGCCGAAGAAGGACAGCGGTGAGAAGGAGAACTCCTCGGGCAGCGAGATCGGGTAGTCGCCCGGCGTGGGGAGGGCGAACTCGTCGGTGCTGCCGTCGGTGTCGAGTGTCGGGTTCTTGGTCGGATTGGTGACGTCGTCGCTGACGCCGTCGACCCTGAGCCTCTTCGCGCCGAACATCAATGAGAAGTCATCGAGCTGGCCCGGGACGTCGTCGCCGGCGCTGAACCCGCCGAACCCGCCGAGCAGGCCACCGAGGCCCCCCAGCCCGGTGAGTCCGCCGAACATGCCGCCGAAGAGTCCGCCGAAGAGGCTGGTGGGGAAGTCGATCGTGAGATCGAAGGAGATGCCCTGCGGCATCCACAGCTCGGTCGGCGCCGCGTCGGGCAGGTTGGTGATGTCGACCTCGACGCCGAGCTTCACCAGGCCCATCGGGCCCGTGCACTCGTAGCGGATCGGCGACGTCGGGGCGGCGGCGTGGGCGGTGCCCGGTGCGCCGGCGACGAGCATGCCGGTCATCAGCGCGGTGGTGGCGCCGATTCCGGTGAGCTTGGCCGCCCAACCGCGGGTGGCGGTCCGAGCGGGCGTGCGCGTGTACTGCATGGTCTCTCCATCCTGGAGCCAGCGAGCTGGCCCCCCCATGAGTGGCCCCCACCCTCCGTGGCGGACCTCCTGGCGCCCCGCCGTCCCTCCAGGCGACGCACTGCTGGCGCTGGGGGGTCATTCGGTGTGTTTGTTACCAAACTGAGGAAATCGAGATCGTCGCCGACGCTGGTCTAGACGCCGGGTGGTGACGGCGGATGTGGCCGGCGCGACGTCGGCCGGAGGGGCCCGGTGCGAATGCGGAAGCCGCGCCGGAGCCTCGCTACAGTGCGGCCATGACCGCCCCGGACCTTGCCAGCCTGACCAGCAGCGCCTACCAGCAGGCGCTCGAGGTCATCGCCTCCGTGGAGCCGCGGATCGCCGAGGCGACCCGCCAGGAGCTCGCCGATCAGCGTGGGTCGCTCAAGCTGATCGCCAGTGAGAACTACGCGTCACCCGCCGTCCTGCTGACGATGGGTACCTGGTTCAGCGACAAGTACGCCGAGGGAACCGTCGGGCACCGCTTCTACGCGGGATGCCAGAACGTCGACACGGTGGAGGCGCTCGCCGCCGAGCACGCACGCGAGCTCTTCGGCGCCGAGTACGCCTACGCTCAGCCGCACTCGGGTATCGATGCGAACCTGGTCGCCTTCTGGTCGATCCTGGCCCATCGCGTCGAGGGGCCGTGGTTGGCGAACGCCGAGAAGAAGAACGTCAACGACCTCACCGAGGCCGACTGGGAGTCGCTGCGTCGGGAGCTCGGCAACCAGCGTCTCCTGGGCATGAGCCTGGACGCCGGCGGTCACCTCACGCACGGCTTCCGGCCCAACATCAGCGGCAAGATGTTCCACCAGCAGCAGTACGGCACCGATCCGGAGACGGGCCTCCTCGACTACGACGCCGTGGCCGCCAAGGCGCGCGAGTTCAAGCCGCTGGTGCTCGTGGCGGGCTACTCCGCCTACCCGCGCCGGGTGAACTTCGCCAAGATGCGCGAGATCGCCGACGAGGTCGGCGCCACCTTGATGGTCGACATGGCGCACTTCGCCGGACTGGTGGCCGGCAAGGTGTTCACCGGCGACGAGGACCCGGTGCCGCACGCCCACATCGTCACCACGACGACGCACAAGTCGCTGCGGGGACCTCGCGGCGGCATGGTGCTCGCGACCGAGGAGTACGCCCCGAGCGTCGACCGCGGCTGCCCGATGGTGCTCGGCGGCCCGCTCTCGCACGTGATGGCGGCGAAGGCGGTCGCCTTCGCCGAGGCGCGTCGTCCAGAGTTCGGCACCTACGCCCAGGCTGTGGCCGACAACGCCCAGTCCCTCGCGGGTGGCCTGCTCTCCCGCGGCGCCAAACTCGTCACCGGGGGGACCGACAACCACCTGGTGCTCATCGACGTCTCCTCATTCGGACTCACCGGCCGCCAGGCCGAGTCGGCGCTGCTCGACGCCGGCATCGTCACCAACCGCAACTCCGTGCCGGCCGACCCCAACGGAGCCTGGTACACCTCCGGCATCCGGATCGGCACGCCCGCACTGACCACGCGTGGCTTCGGCCACGACGAGTTCGACCGCACCGCCGACCTCATCGTCGAGGTGCTGCGCAACACCGAGCCCGGCACCACCAAGGCGGGGACGCCGTCCCAGGCCTCCTACCGCCTCGCCGACGGCGTCGCCGACAAGGTCAAGGACGCCTCGGCGGAGATGCTCGACAAGCACCCGCTCTACCCGGGTCTCGACCTGGCCTGAGCGACCACCGTCTCGAACCAGGCCCTGACCCAGCGCCACGCGGCGCCGGGTCGGGGTCTGTCGGCTTCCCGGGCCCACTCCGCGCCGAACGTCGCCTCAACGCCAGCGGTACTCGACCTCGGGTCGGCCCGAACCGCCGTAGCGAGGCGCGCGATCGAGCTGGCCGACGTCGGCCAAGTGCTCCAGGTAGCGACGTGCCGTGACGCGGGACGAGCCCACGAGCTCGGCGACCTCGGTCGCCGACAGGGCCTGCTCGGCGTCGCGGACGGCGGCGACGACCTCGCGCAGAGTCTCGGCGTTGACGCCCTTCGGTGGCTCGGCGGGCACGGGACGCAACGTGCCGAGCAGGCTGTCGACCTCGTCCTGCACGAAGCCGCCGGACGTCGAGGCGAGGCGTGCGCGGTACTCGGCGTACTGCTCGAGCTTGGCGCGGAAGGTCGCGAAGGTGAACGGCTTGAGCAGGTAGAGCACGACGCCGTGTGCCACGGCGTGCCGGACGACGTCGGCGTCGCGCGCCGCGGTGACCGCGATGACATCGACGAGGCGTCCGGCAGCACGCTGACGTTGCAGCAGGCCCAGACCGTGGCCGTCGGGGAGGTTCATGTCGAGCAGCACCAGGTCGATGGCATCGTCCCCGTCCAGGATGCGTGCCGCGTCGGTCGCCGACCTGGCGACCGCCCCGGTCTCGAAACCCGGCACGCGGTCGACGTAGGCCGCATGGGCCTGCGCCGCCAGCTCCTCGTCCTCCACGATGAGAACCCTGACCGTCACGGGAGACCATCCTGCCCGGGCGCTGCTCCGAGGTCCGCAGGGGCTGGCGCCGTGGCCAGTGGTCCCAGGCGCACGTGGAACAGCGCGCCACCTGCGGTGGAGCGGCCGATGGTGACGTCGCCGCCGTGACGCAGTGCCGTCTGGCGGACGAGCGCCAGACCCACACCGCGTCCGGCCGCCTTCGTGCTCCATCCCCGTGACAGCGCCCGCCGTGCCTCCTCGGGAGTGAGTCCCGGGCCGTCGTCGCCGACCGAGACCAGAGGCGTCCCGTCGTGGTCGTCGAGGTGGACCTCGATCCGTCGCCCCGAGCCGTTGCCGACGGCATCGAGGGCGTTGTCGATCAGGTTGCCGAGGACGGTGACCAGGTCGCGTGCCGGGATCGGCGTGCCGCCGCCACTGTCGCCCTCGAAGGATCCGCTGATCACCAGCTCGACACCGCGCTCGGCCGCCTCGGCGGTCTTGCCCAGCAGCAGGGCGGCGACGACGGGGTCGGTGGTGGCGCTGACGACGTCGTCGGTCAGGCGCTGGGCCACGGCGAGCTCCTCGGTGGCGAACGCGATCGCCTCCTCGGTGCGGCCCAGCTCGACCAGCGACACCACGGTGTGCAGGCGGTTCGCGGCCTCGTGGGTCTGGGATCGCAGCGATTCGGTCAGCCCTCGGACGACGTCCAGCTCGCCCGTGACGTCGCGCAGCTCGGTGTGGTCGCGCAAGGTGATGACGGCGCCGACCTCGCGCCCACCCCACGCCGCCGGAGCGGCACTGACGAGCAGTGCGCGATCCCCGGCGAGGAACAGCTCATCGGCGACCGACTCCCCGCCGAGTGCCGCGCCGACCAAGGCGGGTGCGAGGCCCAGGCCGGCGAGCGAGCGGCCGGCGGCGTCGTCGGAGAGATCGAGCAACCGCTGGGCCTCCTGGTTGAGCATCGCCACCCGACCGCGTCGATCAACCAGGATCAGTCCCTCCCTCACGGCGCGCAGCACGGCGGTGTAGTACTCATACATCCGGGTGATCTCCTGCTCACCCAGGCCGTGGGTCTGACGTCGCAGACGACGCGTGACCAGCCAGGTGCCGAGCGCGCCGACCAGGAACACCGCGGCGGCTGCGGCGCCGATGGTGATCAGGTCGCCGCGGAGCGCCTGCTCGATCGACTGCACCGTGATTCCGACGGCGACGAGCGCGACGACCCGCCCGTCGTCCATCACGGGCGCGACGGTGCGCATCGAGGGGCCGAGGGTGCCGGTGAACTCCTGGGTGAACGGTCGGCCCTGCGGTGCGGTGCCGACGTCGCCGAGGAAGAGCTCCCCGATCCGGGCAGGATCGGGATGGGTCAGCCGCACCCGGTCGAGATCCATGATCGTCACGAAGTCGACGTCGGTGTCCGCGCGGATCTGCTCGGCCAGCGGCTGCAGGACCGCGGACGGATCGTCGAGTCGCATCGCGGCCGCGATGGTGGGGGCATCGGAGATCGCGCGAGCGACGGCGAGGGTCAGCCGCGAGGCGTTGTCGCGTTCGTCGTGTCGCGCGTCGAGGACGGCGAGGGCGAGCGACACCGCGATCAGCACCCCGAGTACGGCGGCCTGCAGAACCCAGATCTGGCGGGCGACGGAGCTCGAGCGCCGCCGTCGGACCATGCCGCGGATTCTGCCTCAGGTCGCGCCCGGCGGCACGTGGTCGTTGTGATCGCGACCACAACGACCACAACGGTGACGCAGATCACGACGACGCACACGATGAACGCACACCGGTGAATGCCGGGTGCCGCCGCCCATCGCCAGTCCGTCACCAGGTCGATCGCCGGGCCGGGGCCGTCCCGCAGGAGGAATCATGAGCAGCACCAAGCACGTCACGCGGCGCCCCTCAGGCGCCCGCACCCACTACCTCTACATCGCCGTCATCGCGGCGGTGGCTCTCGGCATCGTGGTCGGCCTCGTCGCACCGGCCTTCGCCATCGAGCTCAAGCCACTCGGCCAGGCCTTCGTCGGCTTGATCAAGATGCTCATCCAGCCGGTCATCTTCTGCACGATCGTGCTCGGTGTCGGCTCGGTCGCCAACGCCGCCAAGGTCGGCAAGGTCGGTGGGCTGGCGCTCGGATACTTCATCACGATGTCGACGTTCGCGCTCGGCATCGGGCTCCTGGTGGGCAACCTGCTCCACCCGGGCAACGGCCTGAAGCTCGACGACGCCGCGCTCGGGGCCGGTGAGAAGCTCGCCGAGGGTGCGCACGGATCGACCACGGAGTTCCTGCTCGGCATCATCCCGGAATCGCTGCTCTCCTCGCTGACCTCCGGCGAGGTGCTGCAGACGCTCTTCGTGGCGCTCCTGGTCGGGTTCGCCCTCCAGGGCATGGGACGCACGGGCGAGCCCGTCCTGCGCGGTATCGGGCACGTGCAGCGCCTGGTGTTCCGCATCCTCTCGATGATCATGTGGGCCGCCCCGGTCGGTGCCTTCGGCGCGATCGCCGCCGTCGTCGGTGAGACCGGTGCCGACGCGCTGGTCAGCCTCGCCGTGCTGATGATCGGCTTCTACGTCACCTGCGCGCTCTTCGTCTTCGTCGTCCTGGGCACGCTGCTCAAGGTCGCGACCGGCATCAACGTCTTCTCACTGCTGCGCTACCTGGGTCGCGAGTTCCTGCTGATCGTCTCCACCTCGTCCTCGGAGTCGGCGCTGCCGCGACTGATCGCCAAGATGGAGCACGCCGGCGTCGACAAGCCCACCGTGGGCGTCGTCGTCCCGACCGGCTACTCCTTCAACCTCGACGGCACCGCGATCTACCTGACCATGGCCTCGCTCTTCATCGCCGAGGCACTGGGCCAGCCGCTCGCCATCGGGGAGCAGCTCTCGCTGCTCGTGTTCATGATGGTGGCGTCCAAGGGCGCCGCGGGCGTCACCGGCGCCGGGATGGCGACGCTGGCCGGCGGGCTCAGCTCCCACCGCCCCGAGCTGCTCGACGGCGTAGGCCTCATCGTCGGCATCGACCGGTTCATGTCGGAGGCGCGCGCGGTCACCAACTTCGCCGGTAACGCCGTCGCCACCGTCCTGGTCGGGCACTGGACCGGCGGCCTGGACCGCGCGCAGTTCGACCGCGCCGTCAGCGGCGAGGACCCGTTCGACGAGGAGACCATGGTCGACGACCACGGCCCGGCCACCGAGCCGGAGGAGGCCGTGGTGGCCGCTTCGGTGGGTGGGCCCGAGCGTCCGTTGCAGCGGGTCTGAGCCCGTCACACCAGACCGCCGCAACGACGGCCGGTCCCTCTGCTTCACGCGGAGGGGCCGGCCGTTCTCGTGGGAGAGGTCGTGAGCTCGTCGTCGAGCCGTGCGGGAGCGGGCCTGGGCGACCGAGAGCGACGGTGCCTGATCGGTTCGACCGACGAAGTCCGGGGCGCGTGGGTGACGGATCCGCCGTCCCCGTATCGCTACCGTAGAGACATGCCGCCGGGTGCCTCCGAACGTGCGGTCGAGCGCAGGGGCGCCGTCCGGTGGCCCGAGCGCATCCGCTCCAGGCTTCCCGCGTGGGCGGTCCGTCGTCTGCACACCTGGTGGCGGTTGGTCGTGACGACGGTGTCCTCCTGCCTGCGCTACCGGGTCACCGGGCTGGCGGCCGAGGCGGCGTTCTTCGCGATCCTGTCGGTGCCGCCGCTGATCTTCGCGCTGGCGGGTGCGATCGGATACGTCTCCGAACAGTTCACCCAGGCCCAGCTCGACGACATCCGCGTCGCCGTCACCGATCTCTTCTCCGCGTTCCTGACCGACTCCGCGGTCACCCGCGTGATCGACCCGACGATCGAGGAGGTGCTCGACGGCGGGCGCTTCGACGTCATCTCGCTCGGATTCGTGCTCGCGTTGTGGTCGGGGTCGCGTGCGCTCAACGTCTTCGTCGACACCATCACGATCATGCACGGCCTGGGCGGGCACCGCGGGATCATCAAGACCCGGGCGCTCTCGTTCGTGCTGTACATCCTGGCCATGCTCACCGGCGCCGTCTCGATCCCGCTCGTGGTCGCGGGGCCGAGCGTGGTGTCCGACGCTCTCCCGGAGCGCCTGGACTTCCTGATGCGCTTCTACTGGCCGGTGGTCGTCGTGGTGTGCATCTGCTTCCTCGCGACGCTGTACCACGTGTCGGTGCCGGTGCGGACGAACTGGAGTTTCAACCTCCCGGGAGCGACGTTCTCGCTGCTGGCATGGATCCTCGGCTCCTACGTGCTGCGCTGGGTGCTCACGATCACCGCGGCCGACTCCAAGTCGATTTACGGACCGCTCGCCGCACCGATCGCCGTCCTGCTGTGGCTCTACATCGTCGCGATCGCGGTGCTCATCGGCGCGGCGGTGAACGCCGCCTTCGACGAGGTGTTCCCGCAGGTCACCACGATGCGCGCCCGCCGTGAACTGATGCAGCGACTGCGCACGCGCCTCGCCCGGGGTGGCGACGACTCCTCGGTGACCGACGGTCCTACGCTCTAGGGGTGCCACAGCCTCAGGAGAAGACCGAGCCGAGTCCCGGCGCGGGCGGCGTGGCGTTGCCCGACCGAGCGCGCTCGCCCTGGTTCATCCTCGGACGCCGGTTGCTTCTCGCTGTCGCCATCCTGGTCGGCACGGTGCTGCTGGTCTATCTGGACCGTGACGGCTACCGCGACGGCAACGATCCGACGAACAGCATCAGCCTGATCGACGCGATCTACTACACGACCGTCACCTTGAGCACCACCGGATACGGCGACATCGCGCCGGTGGAGCCACACGCCCGCCTGATCAACGCGTTCGTGATCACACCCGCGCGTATCGGGTTCCTGGTGCTCTTGATCGGTACCACCTTGGAGGTGCTCGCCTCGCAGGGGCGCGAGCTGTTCCGTGTCGCACGATGGAGGAAGCGGATGGGGCACCACGTGGTCGTGGTCGGATACGGGACGAAGGGCCGCAGCGCCGTGGACACCTTGGTCAACAACGGGGTCTCGCGTGACGACGTCGTCGTCGTCGACCCGTCGCCGACCGCCCTGGCCGACGCGCACGCCGACGGTCTGGCGGTCGTGACCGGCGACGCCACGCGACGCGACGTGCTGCGCCGCGCCGGCGTGGCGACAGCGGACCAGGTCATCATCACGACCGGTCGTGACGACTCCAACGTGCTCGCCGCGCTCACCGTGCGTCAGGTGAACCCCGACACCTGGATCGTGGCCTCGGTGAGCGAGCACGAGAACGCCCCTCTCATGCGGCAGTCGGGTGCCGACTCGGTGATCACCTCGTCCGATGCGGTGGGCCGACTGCTCGGACTCTCCACGCTCTCGCCGACGCTCGGCACCGTGATGGAGGACCTCCTCACGTACGGGGAGGGCTTGGAGGTCGCCGAGCGCGACCTGCTCGTCAGCGAGGTCGGACGGCAGCCCCAGTCGCTACCCGACCAGGTGATCGCGGTGGTGCGCGACGAGAAGGTGTACCGCTACTTCGATCCGGTCGTGGCGCTGCTGGCGCGCGGCGACCGGCTCATCGTCGTCCGTCCGGCCAAGGAGCGGCCGTGGGCTCCGCGGCCCGGTACGCATCACGAGGACCTCGCCTCCGACGACGAGTAGCGGCGTGCGAGTGCTGCGCGATCAGCCGCCGCGCGGGGACACCGTCGGCGCGACGAACTCGGCTTGCGGGTCGGCATAGGTGCACGCCTGATCCACGCACCGGGCGTCGTGGACGCCGTCAGGGATCCGCACGGAGGCGAGCACGGCGGCGCGGCGGCCACGCTCCCACCGTTCGGTGACTCTGATCATGATGTGCGGCAGCCCGAACGTCGTCGCGACGAGGAGGAGCACACAGCCCGAGAACTGCTCCATTCGCCGAGTCTGCCCCACGGAATGAGATCTAGACCACTCTGGAGCGAGAAGTTTCAGACGCCGTCCACGGGAGGGTTTGGGCTATCTCGCGATGCCCTGGATGGCTGGCGGGTCAGTGGGCGGCGGTCGACGTCTGCGCGTTTCCTCGGGTGAGCAGGAACCCGGCAGCGAGGGCGATCGGGAACATCACGACACCGTAGACCGCGGCCGGCACTGCCAAGGTCTCGTTGTCGAGCACGCTCACCGCCACGGCGATGGCGAGCGTGCTGTTGTGGATGCCGACCTCGAACGCGCTGGAGAGCGACTGCGGGCCGTTGACGCCGAACGCACGGGGGAGCACGTACCCGATCGCGAGGCTGATCGCGCAGAAGAGGCAGGCGATGAGGCCGATATCGGCCAGGTAGTCGCCGAGGTTCTCCCGCTCGGCGAGCATGGCGCCGACGATCACCAGGGCCAGTACCAGCGCCGAGGCGATCCGCACCGGCTTGTCGGCCGCGTGCGCGAATCCAGGCCGGGCACGTCGCACGAACATGCCGATCGCCACCGGGATCAAGACGATCGCGAAGACTTGCACCGTCTTGGCGAACTGGAGCCCGATCTCGTCGGCGCCCTCGGGGTCGAAGTAGTGCACGGCCAGATTGACCACGACCGGAAGCGTGATGACCGCGATGACCGAGTTGACCGCCGTCAGGGTGATGTTGAGCGCGACGTCGCCGCGGAACAGGTGGCTGAACAGGTTGGCCGTCGTACCACCGGGGGAGGCGGCGAGCAGCATCATGCCGACGGCCAGCAACGGGTCGACGTCGGCCATGCTCACCAGGGCGAAGCAGAGCGCCGGCAGGATCAGCAGCTGGGCGGCCAACGCGATCGCGACCGGTCGGGGCTCCCGGCCGATGCGTGCGAAGTCGGCGACGGTGAGGGAGAGTCCGAGCCCGAACATGATGATCGCGAGGGCGGCTGGGAGGCCGATGGCGAGCAGGTTCGAGTCCATTCTTCTCCTTCTCGGATCCGACGGCGCAGGTCCGGCCGCCGGTGCGTCGGTGGATCCTGGCATGAACCACGAACCGCCGGAACCCCTGTGTCCAGGAGCGCCGGCGGTCGCGGTGCGCGGGTGACCCCGCGGTGTTCGCTCAGACGAGCGGCTGTCCGTTGGAGTCGGGGATCTTGCGCAGCACGATCAGGACGAAGTCGATGATCGCCCAGATGCCGAGGCCGCCACAGGTGACGAGCTTGAGGATCCCCAGGCCGGTGTAGCCCAGGTAGAAGCGGTCGACGCCGAGTCCGCCGAGGAAGAAGGACAGCAACACCGCGGTGGTGAAGGACTTGCCGGTGGCGGGCGGCGGGGGCGGTGGGGCGTAGGGCTGCTGGGCGCTCATGCGAGGTCTCCTTGGACGGGGGTCGACCGGCACGGTGGCGGCCGAGGTCGGTGGAGAGCATCGCGACGCGGAATCGGGGCGGTCAAGGCGGCCAGACGACCGGTCTAGTAGTCGGCCATACCGGCATTCCCATACCTGCTCGCGGTGTCTCGGCGAACACTTCAGACGGGCGCGATCGGGCCGATGAGCAGGTCATGGATGGCCGTCCGCCGGGCTGGTACGCCGCAGCGACGCCGGGGCGTGAGCGCTTCTGGGACGGCGCGCGCTGGACCGGCGAGGTGCGACCCACGGGCGGGTGGGGGCCGGGTGAGGACGGGCCGGATGTCGTCCTCGTCGCCCCGGAGGAGGTTCCGTGGCGGCACCAGGCGCTCGGATGGATCCGCACCCACCGCCGCACCAGTCTGATCCTCGTCGGCTTCGCAGTCGCGATCGTGGCCCTGCCGTTGATGGTCGATCGCAGCCTGCCCTCGGGAATCGCGGGGGCGGGCGCCAGCGACCACGCGCCGGGAGGGCCGCGCACCGCGCCGTCCGACACCGGCTCGACGTCGAGCGCCGAGGTGCGCCGTCCGACCACGCCGCGGCAGAACTGGCAGGCTCGCGTCGAGACCGCAGGCGGATCGCTCATCGCGCAGGTCGCGCAGGCGCTCGACGTCTCCCACCGCGAGGTCGAGCTGACCATCGAGCGCGTCGTCCGGTCGTGTGCGCTGCTCGCGCACGACGCACCTCTCGACGAGCGCGTCGACGCCTTCGCCTCCGACTTCCCCGACGTCGTGGCGAATCAAGGACGCGTGATCGAGGGGCTCGGCGTCGTCGTCGCCGCGGTGTGCCCGGAGTATGCGGACGAGCACGACGCTCAGGTCGAGCCCTGACGGAATGCACTCCGGCCCCACAAGAACGCTCAGCATCCGTCAACCGCTGAAAAGCAGAACGGCCCCTAACTTGCGTTTCCGCAGGTCAGAGGCTGTTTCTGTGCTGTGGGCGATACTGGGTTTGAACCAGTGACCTCTTCCGTGTCAAGGAAGCGCGCTACCGCTGCGCCAATCGCCCGAATCCACCGAGTTGGAGCTCCGTGGGAGTTGTGAAGTTGTGTACCAGAGGTGGGTACGGGATTTGAACCCGTGTACACGGATTTGCAGTCCGTTGCCTCGCCTCTCGGCCAACCCACCATAGAGGCCTGGCCGTGACACTGACCTCTCCGAGCGGACGACGAGGCTCGAACTCGCGACCTCAACCTTGGCAAGGTTGCGCTCTACCAACTGAGCTACGTCCGCTTGCGCTTCCGAGTTTCAGGCCTTGCGACCTGGTGTTTCGGAGTGCGTGAGAACAGTAGCCGATGCCCTGAGGGTCGCCAAACCGGGGGTGTCGCACCTCCGATCCGACCCTCGCAGGAGCGTCGGAGCCGCCGCCTACAGTGGCGCTCGTGCACGCATGGCTGGATGGAGAGCTCCTCGACGACCCCACGGCGCCTGCTGTCCGGCTGACCGACCACGGCTTCACCGTCGGTGATGGCGTCTTCGAGGCCATCAAGGTCGTGGACGGCGAGCCGTTCGCGCTCGGTCGTCATCTCGACCGCCTCGAGCGATCCGGTGAGGGCCTGGGCCTGTCCTTCGATCGCCTGGCGGTCGAGCGAGGCGTTCGCGCCGTCCTGGGCGCCGAGCGGCTCGAGTTGGGGCGCCTGCGGATCACGGTCACTGCCGGGCCGGCGCCGCTCGGCTCGGGTCGTGGCGACCACGCGCCCACGATCGCGGTCGTCGCGGCGGCGATGGACGCCAGTGAGCCCACGACGTCGATCGTGACGGCGCCGTGGCCCCGCAACGAGCGCAGCCCGCTAGCGGGCCTCAAGACGACGAGCTACGGCGAGAACGTCGTCGCGCTGGCGGACGCCCGGCTTCGTGGGGCCACGGAGGCGGTGTTCGCGAACCTCGCCGGTCACCTCTGCGAAGGCACCGGGTCCAACATCTTCTACGTCGTCGACGGCGAGCTCCGCACGCCGACCCTGGCCAGCGGATGTCTGGCGGGCGTGACTCGCGCCCTGGTGCTCGAGTGGGTCGGCGGGGTCGAGGTCGACGAGCCGATCTTCGTCGCCGAAGGCGCCGACGAGGTGTTCGTGGTGTCCACCACCCGCGACGTCCAGGCGGTCACCCGATGGGGCGACCGGGAGCTGTCGGTGGGTCCGATCACGCGCAGCGCGGCCGACACCTGGCGCCGGCGCGAGCCCGAGCTGCTCGGTCGGTGAGCGCGGCGCGAGCCGCCCGTGCCGGCGTCGCGTCGGGCGATGTGAACCCGACAGCGTCGATGCGTTACAGTCGGCGACCGTCGCCACGGCGACGACCATGAGGGCGATTGGCGCAGTGGTAGCGCGCTTCGTTCACACCGAAGAGGTCACTGGTTCGAACCCAGTATCGCCCACCCTCATATGCACGACGCGGCCCCGGCCGCGACGGAAGGCGCCGCTCCTCGTCGGCGTGGTTGCCGCGCTGGTCCTCGTCGGGTGCAGCGTCCCCGACGTCGAGAATGACCGCGGAATCCCGCGGGCTCCGGCATCGATCTCGCCGGCCGAGGCGAGGAGCCGGCTGGCCGATCTCGACGTGGTCGATCGCCGTCCCGGCGGACTCCCGCCCTACGACCGGGGCTCGTTCGGCTCGTCCTGGGCCGACGTCGACGGCAACGGCTGCAACCAGCGCGACGACGTGCTGCTCCGCGACGCGGTGCCGGGGTCGACCCAGGTCCAGCAGCAGGGCCGATGCCCGAACGACGTCCTCGCCGGCACCTGGATCGACCCGTACACCGGCGCCACGCTGACCTTCGACGATCTGAAGAATCCCGCCCAGGCGCAGGCGATCCAGATCGATCACGTCGTGCCGTTGTCGGAGGCGTGGCGCTCGGGTGCGGCGTCATGGCAGGACGACCGGCGCCGACGGTTCGCCAACGACCTCGCCAACTTGCTTGCCGTCGACGGGCCTACCAACGCGGCCAAGAGCGACGACGACCCGGCCGCGTGGCGTCCGCGCAAGGTCTACCAGTGCTCGTTCGCCTCTCGATGGATCGCGGTCAAGGACGCGTGGCGTCTGGCGGCCGATCACAGCGAGATCGTGGCTCTCGAGGAGATGCTCGACTCGTGCGCGGACGAGGGTCCACGCACGGCCCCCTGACCTCGGCTGTCGATGCCGGCGGAGTTGTCGGATTCGCCTCCCGGTGTCGGTGCCTCGACCTACGCTCCGTCCATGCCTGTTTCGCTTGGACGCCGCGGTGCCCGACGCCCGCTCCTCCCGTTCGCCGCGCTGCTGTTCGCGGTGGCGCTCGTGCTGCCCGGATCCCTCTCGCCGGCCTCGTCGGCAGAGCGAGGTCAGGCGCGTATCTCCCTGACGCCGACGAAGTACATCGCGGGGGAGTACCTCACGATCACCGGCAACATCGGTACGACGGGTCAACGCAAGATCGTGCTTCAGCGATTCATGCGCGACAGGTACCTCGACGCCGGCACCGGCAAGACCGACGCCCGCGGCAACTTCCGCTTCCGCGTGCGCGGTCCGGGCATGGCGACGCCGTTCAGCGTGTTCGCCCCGAGCCTGAAGAAGCGGACGCCGCAGGCGCCCGTCGTTCCCGTCGAGCAGTCGTTCGACATCTCCTTCTCGCCGGCGCCGGCCCTCGGCCAGCAGACGACCGTGCGGGTCGCCGTCTCCCCGGCCCGTGCCGGCCGGGCGGTGACCCTGCTACGCCGCCTCACCCCGACGTCATGGACGACGGCGGGGTCGGGGGTGACCGACGCCCAGGGCGTCGCGCGCTTCGCCATCACGCCCGACGCGGCCGGAGAGATCGCCTATCGCGCGGTGGCAGGCGCGATGAAGTCCGCGGGCATCTCAGCCTTCCCCTCGTTCCCCGAGTACGTCACCGTGGCCGGGAGCGCTCGCACGGCGTCCGCGCCCGCACGTGGCGCGGCGAACACGTCCGACGTCGCCCCCGCCCCGCGCGCGGCCCGCGCTCCCTACACCCAGCCCGGTCCGATCCACGCCGGCAACACCTTCGGGTGGTGGCCGTTGAAGTGGGTCTGGGACTGGGAGTACGGCGAGGCGCTCGCACCGTGGCGCGAGTACAGCAGCGGCACCGGCCGCGCGGCGGTCGGGTGGGCAATGCTCACCGTCGACAGCGGTCCGACGGGGCGCGGCTGGGACAACGTGGGCACCACGCGAGCGACGCTCGGCGGTTCCGGCGAGAAGTACGGGCGCTGGGAGATCCGGATGAGGGTGCCCAACTGGCCCTCCGGACCGAACTACCGCGTCAAGGCCGAGCTCATCCCGGCGAGCACGGCCAACGGCGCGTGCTCGAACCAGACGATCACGATGGCCGACTTCGAGGGCTATGAGAACACCGTCGACCTCGGTGTCACCAACGGCACGGGTTCGTGGGCCCACACCGTCGGCGGCGTGGTGAAGAACCGCGACAACTGGCACACCTACGCCGTCGAGGTCACCAAGAACCGGGTCACGTGGTTCGTCGACGCCAAGGTCTCGGCCTCCATCAAGAACACTGCTGCCGTGAGCGGCCAGCCCTTGACGATGCGCCTCTCACTCATCGCGCCCGACGAGACGACCCAGATGCGGCACACCCGGATCGGCGTCGACTGGGCGCGGTTCTGGACCCTGGACAAGAAGGGCACTGCCGAGAAGCAGATCAAGAAGGCGCCTGCCCCGACGGCGGGACGCGACATCTCCTGCTGAGTGGCTCCACGGCGCGGTCGCGCACGCGAGCGATATCCGTGCGCGCCCGCCTCTGGTGCCTCGATAGCCTGACTCCGGGTCGCCACCGCCACCCGCCGTCCAGCTAAGGAGCCACCGTGTCCGAGATCCAGATCGTCCGCAGTCACGCAGGTGAGCGTGAGGAGCGGACGGTCACGACGGGCACCAAGGCGTGGGAGCTGTTCGCCGAGGACGCCGACGTCGTGGCCGCGCGACTCGTCGACGCCTCAGGTGCCGTGCTGAAGGACCTCTCCTACGAGCTCGTCGACGGCGACGTCGTCGAGGCCGTCGTGATCGACAGCGCGGACGGCCACGACATCCTGCGCCATTCCTGTGCGCACGTGCTGGCTCAGGCCGTGCAGGATCTCTTCCCGGAGGCCAAGCTCGGCATCGGCCCGCCGATCGAGAACGGCTTCTACTACGACTTCGACGTCCCCACGCCCTTCGTTCCCGAGGATCTCGACAAGATCGAGACCCGGATGCGCAAGATCATCAAGGAGAACCAGCGGTTCTCCCGTCGGGTCACCACCGACGAGGACGCCCTCGTCGAGCTCGCCGACGAGCCGTACAAGATCGAGTTGATCGGTCTCAAGGGCTCCGCGGCCGATGCTGCTGAGGGCGCGAGCGCCGAGGTCGGCGCGGGTGAGCTGACCATCTACGACAACGTCGGCCGCTCCGGCGAGGTCGCATGGAAGGACCTCTGTCGCGGTCCGCACCTGCCGACGACCAAGCGGATCCCGGCGTTCAAACTGATGCGCTCGGCCGCGGCGTACTGGCGCGGCGACGAGAAGAACAAGCAGCTCCAGCGCATCTACGGCACCGCGTGGGAGTCCAAGGAGGCGCTCGACGCCTACCTCGACCGGATCGCGGAGGCGGAGAAGCGCGACCACCGCAAGTTGGGCCGCGACCTCGACCTGTTCAGCTTCCCCGACGAGATCGGCTCCGGCCTGCCCGTCTTCCATCCCAGGGGCGGAGTGATCAAGCGCGTGATGGAGGACTATGTCCGCCAGCGCCACATCGAGGAGGGCTTCGAGTACGTCGGGACGCCGCACATCTCGAAGGAGCAGACGTTCCACCTCTCGGGCCACCTGCCGTACTACGCCGACGGGATGTTCCCGCCCATGGAGTTCGAGGGCGCGAACTACTACCTCAAGGCGATGAACTGCCCGATGCACAACCTGATCTTCCGCTCGCGCGGACGGTCCTACCGTGAGCTGCCGCTGCGGCTCTTCGAGTTCGGGCACGTCTACCGCTACGAGAAGTCCGGTGTGATCCACGGGCTGACCCGGGTGCGCGGGTTCGCCCAGGACGACTCGCACTCCTACGTCACCCCTGAGCAGGCGCCGTCGGAGATCAAGCACCTGCTGGCCTTCATCCTGGGCCTGCTGCGCGACTTCGGGCTCGACGACTTCTACCTCGAGCTCTCTACGCGCGACGACTCCAAGCCGGACAAGTTCGTCGGCTCGGACGAGGACTGGGCGACAGCGACCACGGTGCTGGAGCAGGCGTGCCGGGAGACCGGCCTCGACCTCGTGCCCGACCCCGGTGGCGCTGCGTTCTACGGCCCGAAGGTGTCGATCCAGGCCAAGGACGCGATCGGTCGCACCTGGCAGATGTCGACCATCCAGTACGACTTCAACCAGCCCAAGGGCTTCGACCTGACTTACCAGGCCTCCGACGGCACCCGGCAGCAGCCGGTGATGATCCATTCGGCCAAATTCGGCTCGATCGAGCGGTTCATCGGCGTCCTGGTCGAGCACTACGCCGGCGCATTCCCGCCCTGGCTCGCTCCGGTGCAGGTGCAGGCGATCCCGGTCGCCGACGCATTCAGCGAGTACCTGCACGACGTCGCGCGCCGGATGAAGACCCAGGGCCTGCGAGTGGAGGTCGACGACTCCGACGACCGGATGCAGAAGAAGATCCGCAACGCTCAACTGCAGAAGGTGCCGTTCATGCTCATCGCGGGCGCGGACGACGTCGAGGCCGGTGCGGTCTCCTTCCGCTACCGCGACGGGCGTCAGGAGAACGGCATCCCCGTCGACGAGGCCATCGCACGGGTCGCCGCGGCCGTCGCCGCCCGCGAACAGGTCTGAGCCGGCGCCTCCTCCTCGTGGTCGCCCACGAGGAGGAGGCGTGCTGCACCGGTCAGGTGATGGGCTGGGGCCATGCCTCGCAAGCTCGCCACCACGGAACACGCCGACCTCGCGACCGTCCTCGCGTTCGCCTCCACCCGGCATCATCTGGTGCTGTTGACCCGCCGGGCGAGCGGCGGTGTCCAGATGAGTCCGGTCACCGGAGGAGTCGACCAGCACGGACGGTTCGTGATCTCCACCTACCCCGAGCGGGCGAAGGCAGTGAACGCGCGTCGCGACCCCGAGGTGAGCGTGCTCGTGCTCAGCGACGAGTTCGACGACGCCTGGGTGCAGGTCGACGGCACCGCCGAGGTGATCGACATGCCCGAGGCGGTCGAGCCCTTGGTCGACTACTACCGCTGCATCGCCGGCGAACACTCCGACTGGGACGAGTACCGCCAGGCGATGCGTGATCAGGGGAAATCCTTGATCCGAGTGACGCCGACCCGGTCGGGCCCGATCGCCACGGGCGGATTCCCGCCTCGGCTCGCCGACTGAGTAAGGCGACGCTCGCTAAGTTACCGAGACGTAACGTCGCAGATACCCTTTACATGCAACACGGTGTCTCATTAATCTGACGTCATCCACCACCCGACGACGAGAGGTGACGTCATGACCAGCACACTCGAGCCGACCGATCGCTACGACGCGGCGACGAGCGACACGCACCCGACCTACAACGAACGGCTGCGGACCCTCAGTGAGGCATCGGTCAACCAGCACTTCGACGCCTTCCTCGACATCGACTGGGACAACCCGGACTTCGCGATCGACCCCACCGACGAGCGGTGGGTTCTCCCCGAGGCCGACGTGCTCGGCCGGCACCCCTGGTACCAGAGTCTGCCGAAGGAGGAGCAGATCCGGATCGGGCTCTACCGGCAGGCCAACGTCACCAAGGTCGGGCTCCAGTTCGAGCAGGTACTCGTCGCTGGCATCATGAACTACTGCTTCGCCCTGCCCAACGGGTCGCCGGAGTTCCGCTACTCCACGCACGAGGCGACCGAGGAGTGCCACCACACCCAGATGTTCCAGGAGTTCGTCAACCGCTCCGGCCAGGACGTCGCTGGGGGTTCGCGCCTCTTCCGGGGTCTCGCGCCGATCCTGCCGCTCGCAGCGCGGATCGTTCCGTTCGGCTTCTTCTACGGCGTCCTGGCCGGGGAAGAGCCGATCGACCACGTGCAGAAGGCGATCGTGCGCAGTGGCGAGGAGATGCATCCTCTGCTGCAGCGGATCATGCAGATCCACATCGCCGAGGAGGCGCGCCACATCGGCTTCGCCCATCAGTACCTCGAGCACCACGCACCGAAGCTGAACGTCGCCGAGCGCGCCGTCCTCTCGATGCTCGTGCCGGTGATCATGCGTTGGCTCTGCGACGAGATCCTGGTGCCGAGCAAGAAGGCGCAGCGCGACATGGGTATCCCGGACTCGGTGATGAAGGAGCTCTACTGGGACTCGCCCGCGTCGCGGAAGATGTTGCGCGACCTGTTCGCAGACGTTCGCCGCCTCGCCGACGACACCGGTCTGATGAACCCCGCCTCGCGGCGTATGTGGCGGCTGCTCAAGATCGACGGCCGTTCGTCGCGGTTCCGCAGCGAGCCTGCGACCGCCGCGCACTGAGGTCGCGCCGTGCCCTACGTCGTCACGCAGTCGTGCTGCGCCGATGCATCCTGCGTCATCGCCTGCCCGGTCAACTGCATCCACCCCGCGCCCGGGGAGCCGGGCTTCGCCACCGCGGAGATGCTCTACGTCGACGCGGACTCCTGCGTCGACTGCGGAGCCTGCGCGACCGCGTGCCCGGTGGACGCGATCAAGCCGCACACGCTGCTCACGCCGTCCGAGCAACCCTTCCTGCAGATCAACGCCGACTACTACGACTGCTTCCCCCACCGTGATCGCCATCCGCTCGCGATCGTGGCCAAGCAGCGCCGGGTGCGGCACAGCGGACCGTTCCGCGTCGCTGTCGTCGGGGCGGGCCCGGCCGGTCTCTACGCCGCCGACGAACTGCTCAAGCACCCCGAGATCAGCGTCGACGTCTACGACCGGCTGCCCACGCCGTACGGCCTCGTCCGCGCCGGCGTCGCTCCCGACCACCCGCACACCAAGCGCGTGGAGAAGCTCTTCCGCGACGTCGAGGAGCAGCCCGGCTTCCGCTACTTCCTCGGGGTGGACGTCGGGTCGGAGATCACCCTGGCCGACCTGCGTGCCCAGTACCACGCGGTGGTCTACGCCGTCGGCGCGAGCTCGGACCGTCGGCTCGGGATCGAGGGGGAGTCGATGCCCGGCTCCCTGTCGGCCACCGACGTCGTGGGCTGGTACAACGGCCATCCCGACAAGCAGGACCTGCTCGTTCCCCTCGATCACGAACGTGCCGTCGTGATCGGCAACGGCAACGTCGCCCTCGACGTCGCCCGCATCCTCGCCCGCGATCCCGCGGACCTGGAGAGGACCGACATCGCCGCGCTGCCCTGGGCGGCGCTGGCCCGGAGCGCCGTGCGCGAGGTCGTTGTCCTCGGACGGCGTGGCCCCGAGGCCGCGGCCTTCACCCTGCCCGAGCTCGTCGGCCTGATCGGTCTGGCGGACGCCGGCGTGCTCGAGGTCGTCGTCGACACCGGTGGACAGCCGATCGAGGGGGAGGGCCGCAAGGTCGAGCTGCTCGCCGATCTGGCCGCCGCCCGGCGGACGCCGCGGCCCGGTGCGCGCCGTCTCGTGCTCCGCTTCGACACCCGCGTCGTGGGCATCCTCGGTACCGACCAGGTCGAGGCCGTCGAGATCGAGCGCGACGGTGCCGTCGAGCGCCTGGACGCCGGCCTGGTGCTGCGCGCCATCGGCTACCACGGCCTTCCGGTGGCCGACCTGCCCTACGACCCGGCCCGAGGTGTCGTGCCCAACGATCGCGGTCGAGTGGAGCCGGGCGTCTACGTCGCAGGCTGGATCAAGCGTGGCCCGTCGGGCTTCATCGGCACCAACAAGTCGTGCTCGGAGGAGACCGTCGCGAGCCTGCTCGACGACCTCGATTCGGGCATCGCCGAGCCGGTCGGCACCGCCGATTCGATCGCGGCGGTCGTCGCGGGCCGGGCGCCGGGCATGGTCGACCTCGCCGGTTGGCGCGCGATCGACGCCGAGGAGCGCCGCCGTGGCGCCGCCCGTGGCCGCCCGCGCGCCAAGATCGTCGATGTCGACGAGGCAGTACGCGTCGCTCGAGCGGGCGCACCGGCCCAGACCAGGCGCGGTTACGCTTCGGTCACGACGTTGGCCAGGAGGCTCGAGAGGCGGAGGTGAGATGGGCAGGACGCAGGACGGGCGTCAGCTGCGGTGGGACCACCACAACCAGCAGCGGCGGCAGCAGATCCTCAGCGCCGCCATCGAGGTGATCGAGTCCGGCGAGCCGGGCGAGGAGTTCCACGTCCAGCAGATCGCCGAGCGAGCGGGTCTCAACCGCACCGTCGTCTACCGCCACTTCGCCGACCGCTCCGACCTGGACGCGGCGATCCGCGCCCAGGTCGTGGAGAACTTCACCGAGCTGTTGACCCCTGCGGTCTCCCTCGAGGGCACGATCAACGAGATCGTCCTGCGCATCGTCGCGACCTACGTCGACTGGACGGTCGAGCATCCGAAGCTGCATGCCTTCGCCGTCGTCGACGGTGGCAATGCGTTGGAGATGGGGCTGCACCGCATCGCCGGCTCCCTGGTCGACCTCCTCGACCTGGCGATCGCCATGCTCGGGCTGGATCTGGACGAGGACGAGCAGGCACTGGTCGATCCCCTCGCGCACGGCTTGGTCGGCGCCGTCTTCGGGACGGTCGGCCGCTGGGTCGCGCGCGCCGAGCACGTGCCCCCGGCCGGACGACTCTCCGAGTTGCTCGCCCTCTCGATCTGGAATCTCCTCGACGGCCACTTGCGCCGTCTGGGCGTCGAGGTCGACCCGAGCCGCCCGCTGGTCGACGTGCTCGGCATCCCCGCTGAATTCGTCGACGGGGCCACCGCGTGAGCGACACCGACGCGCCCGCCTCGCACGGTGAGGTCGTCGAGCAGTACGGCGTCGGCGAGAGCGATGCGCTCGAGCGGCTGTGGACGCCGCATCGGCTCGCCTACATCCGAGGCGAGAACAAGCCGGTCGACGCCAGCAGCGCCGCGTGCCCCTTCTGCCGCATCCCTGCCCAGGACGACGCCAGCGGCCTCGTCGTGCGGCGAGGACTGCTCTCCTACGTCGTGCTGAACCTCTACCCCTACGCGCCGGGGCACCTGATGGTGTGCCCGCTACGCCACATCGCGGACTACACCGAGACCACTGAGGAGGAGGCCGCGGAGATCGCCGTGCTGACCAAGCAGGCGGTGCGCACGCTTCGCGCGGTCTCACGCGTCGACGGGGTCAACATCGGCATGAACCAGGGCGCCGTCGCCGGCGCCGGTATCGCCGCCCACCTGCACCAGCACGTCGTCCCGCGGTGGCTCGGAGATCAGAACTTCATGCCGATCATCGGCCGGACCAAGACCCTGCCCGCCCTCCTGACCGACACCCGCGCCCTGCTGGCCGAGGGTTGGGTCGGCGACGCTCCGATCGGATAGGTTCCCGAGCCGTGCTCGAACGATTCCGAGGTTTCTGGACCAACGTGTGGAAACCGGTGGCCCACCTGCTCATCAAGCTCGGGGTCACGCCGAACATGGTCACCTTCGTCGGAACGCTCGGCGTGTGCACCGGTGCGCTGGTGTTCTTCCCCCAAGGGGAGCTGCTGATCGGCGTCCTGTTCATCACGGCGTTCGTGTTCAGCGACATCATCGACGGCTACATGGCGCGGCTGACCGGCAACACCGGCAAGTTCGGCTCCTTCTGGGACTCGACGCTGGATCGGATCGGCGACGGCGCGATCTTCGGCGGTCTGGCGCTCTACTTCGCCAACACGGGCTCCGAGGGCGGCGACTCCTACCTCTATCTGTGCGTCTCGCTCTACTGCATCGTGATGGGCTCGGTCACCTCCTACGCCCGCGCGAAGGCCGAGTCCCTCGGCCTCAATGCCAAGGGCGGTATCGCCGAACGTGCCGACCGACTTGTCGCGATCCTGGTGATGACTGGATTGGGCGACCTGTTCGACCTGCCGATCCTGATGTATCTCACGCTCTGGGTGCTGGCAGCGGCGAACACCATCACCGTGGGTCAGCGGGTCCTGATGGTGCACCGACAGGTCCGCGCCGAGGTCGATGCCGGCAGCGGCGACGACGACCGTACGATCTGACCATGGTCGACACCACCCCTTCGAACCCGGGCGACACCACCGCCACCGGCACCTCCCGCGTGAAGCGCGGCATGGCAGAGATGCTCAAGGGCGGCGTCATCATGGACGTCGTCACGCCCGAGCAGGCCAAGATCGCCGAGGATGCCGGCGCCGTGGCCGTCATGGCTCTGGAGCGGGTCCCGGCCGACATCCGTGCGCAGGGTGGCGTCTCGCGGATGAGTGACCCCGACATGATCGACGGGATCATCGCTGCCGTCTCGATCCCGGTGATGGCCAAGGCTCGCATCGGTCACTTCGCCGAGGCGCAGATCCTGCAGAGCCTCGGAGTCGACTACGTCGACGAGTCCGAGGTGCTCACCCCGGCCGACTACGCCAACCACATCGACAAGTGGGCATTCGACGTCCCGTTCGTGTGCGGCGCGACGAACCTCGGCGAGGCTCTGCGTCGCATCACCGAGGGCGCGGCGATGATCCGATCCAAGGGCGAGGCCGGCACCGGCGACGTCTCCAACGCCGTCACCCACATGCGCACCATCCGCCGTGAGATCGCCCGACTCGGTGCGCTCGAGGCCGACGAGCTCTACGTCGCCGCCAAGGAACTGCAGGCGCCCTACGACCTGGTCTGCGAGGTCGCGCGGGCCGGCAAGCTGCCGGTGGTGCTGTTCACCGCGGGCGGCATCGCGACCCCCGCGGACGCCGCGATGATGATGCAGCTGGGTGCCGAGGGCGTGTTCGTCGGCTCGGGCATCTTCAAGTCGGGCAACCCGGCGCAGCGTGCCGAAGCGATCGTCAAGGCCACGACGTTCCACGACGACCCCGCGATGGTCGCGAAGGTCTCGCGCGGACTCGGCGAGGCGATGGTCGGCATCAACGTCGAGGACATCCCGCAGCCGCACCGTCTCGCCGAGCGTGGCTGGTAGCCACGGCGGGAGTTCCCAGCAATCTCCGCGGCGTCGGCTCGGGCGGACGGTGCGGGGTCTCTCGTTCGGAGGGAAAGGCGTGCGCGGCTCGGCCGCGGTCGCATCGGCAGCAGCGGCGTTGGCGCTCACCGTGCTCGTGGTGGGGACCGTCCTTCTCGTCGTCTCGCCTGAACGCACCAGCGATCCTCGGGTCGCACGCACCGATCAGGGCGGTCTGCGCGCGGTGGCGGAGGACGGCATGCGCTCCTGGCGCGGCGTCCGGTTCGCGGCGCCTCCGGTGGGGGCACGACGATGGCAGCCACCGGCCGCCCCGGGAAGCTGGGACGGCGTGCGCAACGCCGACTCCTTCGGCCCCGACTGTGTGCAGCCTGATCTCTACACCTACGGGCAACGGCGCCTGACAGCCAAGCAGGACAGCTCCGAGGACTGCCTGTTCCTCAACGTCGTGCGGCCCGACGACGACAGCACCGACCTGCCTGTCCTGGTCTGGTTCCACGGCGGAGGCTTCATCTTCGGCAACGCCGCCACCACGGCGGGCAATGCCGGCTCTCTCGCCTCGCGCGGTCTGATCGTGGTCACGGTCAACTATCGACTCGGTCTCCTCGGATTCTTCGCCCACCCGGCCCTGGACACCGACGTGGCCAACTTCGGGATCCTCGACCAGATCGCGGCCCTGGAATGGGTGCACGAGAACATCGGGTCCTTCGGCGGGGATCCGGACGCCGTCACCATCGCCGGCGCCTCCGCCGGGGCGATGTCGGTGAATGCGCTCATGTCGACCGAGCTGTCTCGTGGGCTCTTCGACAAGGCGATATCCCAGTCGGCGCCGGGGGACTGGCGGGCGCAGACGCTCGAGCAGGCACGCAAGCGGGGTGGTCGGGCCTTCCCCGACCTGGACGCGGCCCAACTGCGGGCCATGCCGGCCGAGGAGTTCCTCTCCTCCACGTTCAACGCTCTGACGGGCGACGCGCCGATCGTGGACGCCGTCCTCCCGGTGCGAGCCGTCGACGCGTTCGCCAACGGGACAGAGGCCCCGGTGCCCTACCTGGTCGGCACCACGGCGGGGGAGTTCTCCGACGAGGAGTTCGGTCTGGCCGGCGGCGACGCGGATGCGGTGCGGGCGCGCCTGGGTGGAGACGACCACGATCGGCTGGTGCGCGCCTACCGTCGATTCGGGCCGACGGCGTTCGAGGATCACGTGCTCGACGACCTGATGTTCACCGCGCCCGCGGTCGCCCTGGCCGCTCTGCACGACGATCGAGCCCCGACCTACCGCTACCGATTCGCCGTCAAGGGCGCAGAGACCAGCCACGGTTCGGAGGTCGTCTACGTCTTCGACACCGTCAACGACCCTCAGCGCAAGCGGCTCTCGCGCCAGGTCTCGGCCTACTGGGCCGCCTTCGTCAAGACGGGGTCGCCCGAGGTGGACGGGCTTCCCGGATGGCCGCAGGCCAACGGCACCGAGGTGATGCTCTTCGGGCCGCGCGGGGTCCGCGGAGTGCAGGCCGACGACTGGGCGGCTCGCGTGGACCGGCTCGCGCGGATCATCCCGCTGGACGCCCCGCTCATCGATCAGTAGCAGGTTCCGTACGATCCGGGGCCGTGACACCTCACTCCTCGCAGAGCCCTCCGCTGGTCGGGGTCCTGGCGTTGCAGGGCGATGTGCGCGAGCACCTCGCCGCCCTGCGCGCCAGCGGCGTCGACGCCGTCGCCGTCCGCCGGCCCGAGGAGCTCGACCGGTGCGACGCTCTCGTGCTGCCCGGTGGAGAGTCGACGACGATCGCGAAGCTGGCTCGCATCTTCGAGCTCGTCGAGCCGATCCGGGCGCGGATCGCCGCCGGCATGCCGGTCTTCGGCACGTGCGCCGGGATGATCCTGCTCGCCGATCGCATCGAGGACGGCGTGGTGGGCCAGGAGACCTTCGGGGGCCTGGACATCACCGTGCGGCGCAACGCGTTCGGCCGGCAGGTCGACTCCTTCGAGGGTCCGGTGCACGTCCGGGGCATCGCCGAGCCGGTCCACGGAGTCTTCATCCGGGCCCCCTGGGTGGAGGAGATCGGCCCTGACGTGGAGGTCCTCGCGCGGGTGTCGTCGTCCGGTGGTGCCGGAGCGGCCGCGGTCCCGGGCGAGGCCGGTGCCGAGGCCAGTAGAATCGTGGCCGTCCGTCAGGGCCGTGTCATCGCGACGTCGTTCCACCCCGAGGTGGGCGACGACCACCGGGTCCACGATCTGTTCGTCGATCTGGTGCGCCGAGACCTCGGCCGAACCTCCGCGGATCGCACGTAGGGAAGGAACGCATGTCCGGGCACTCCAAGTGGGCGACCACCAAGCACAAGAAGGCCGCGATCGACGCCAAGCGCGGCAAGATGTTCGCGAAGCTGATCAAGAACATCGAGGTCGCGGCACGGATGGGTGGCGGTGATCCGACGGGCAACCCGACGCTCTACGACGCGATCCAGAAGGCGAAGAAGTCCTCGGTCCCCAACGACAACATCGACCGCGCGGTCAAGCGCGGCTCCGGTGCCGAGGTCGGCGGTGCCGACTACCAGACGATCATGTACGAGGGTTATGGCCCCGGTGGTGTCGCGATGCTGATCGAGTGCCTGACCGACAACAAGAACCGGGCGGCCATGGAGGTGCGCACGGCGATGTCTCGCAACGGTGGCTCGCTGGCCGACCCCGGTTCGGTCTCGTTCCTCTTCCACCGCAAGGGCGTCGTCGTCGTCCCGGTGGAGCAGGAGGCTCGCTCCGTCAGTGAGGACGACGTGCTGGAGGCCACGTTGGAGGCCGGCGCCGACGAGGTCAACGACCTCGGCGGGGCGCTCGAGGTGGTCTCCGAGCCGGGCGACCTGGTGGCCGTGCGCTCGGCGTTGCAGGCCGCGGGCATCGACTATGACTCCGCCGAGGCGTCGTTCGTGCCGGACAACAAGGTCGAGCTCGAGGAGGACGGCGCGGCGAAGCTCTTCAAGCTCGTCGACGTTCTCGAGGATCTCGACGACGTCCAGAACATCTTCGCCAACCACGAGGTCTCCGACGAGGTCATGGCGGCTCTCGACGAGTAGGAGATCGCGCGATCTCCACGGCCGCGTCGGGAGCGGCGCCCGCGTGTCGTTCGGCCGCCGTCGGCGAGGCTCGCTACGGTGATCTCCGAACACATGTTCGGATGACGAGGGGGCCCGTGTGCGTGTGCTGGGGATCGATCCAGGTCTGACCCGGTGCGGTCTGGGGGTCGTCGAGGGCGACGTCGGGCGCCCGCTGAGCCTGATCGACGTCAACGTGATCCGCACCTCGGCGCACCTCCCGGTGGCCGAGCGACTGGTCAGCATCGAGCGCGGTGTCGATGCCTGGATCGAGGAGCACGCGCCTGACGCGGTCGCCGTCGAGCGGGTCTTCGCGCGATCCGACTCCAGCACGATCATGGGCACGGCGCAGGCCAGCGGCATCGCGTTGGTGTGTGCCGCGCGGCGTGGTCTGCCGGTCGCTCTCCACACTCCGAGCGAGGTCAAGGCCGCCGTCTCGGGCAACGGCCGGGCTGACAAGGCACAGGTCGGCGCGATGATCACGCGCATCCTGCGACTCAGCGCGCCCCCGAAACCGGCGGATGCCGCTGACGCGCTCGCCTTGGCCATCACCCACATCTGGCGCGGCGGCGCGCAGGCCAGGATCGACGCCGCGGTGCTCGCGGCCGGGAGGAAGCGATGATCGCCTACGTCCGGGGTCAGGTCGCGTCGCTGGGCATCACCAGCGCGGTGGTCGACGTCGGCGGCGTCGGGCTGGAAGTGCTCTGCTCGCCCGGGACGCTCGCCTCGCTGCGTCGCGGGCAGGACGCCGTGCTGCCGACGAGCATGGTCGTGCGCGAGGACTCCCTGACGCTCTACGGCTTCGTCGACGACGACGAGAGGGCCGTGTTCGAACTGGTGCAGACCGCCTCGGGCGTCGGGCCGAAGGTCGCGCAGGCGATCACCGCGGTCCTCTCGCCCGATGAGGTGCGCCGCGCCATCAGTACCGACGACGTGAAGACGCTCACCCGAGTGCCCGGCATCGGGCAGAAGGGCGCCCAGCGGATCATCTTGGAACTGAAGGACCGGATCGGCCCCGCACTGGGCACGGCCTCCGTCGGCGGCCCGGCAGTCCCGGCCGCGGCGTCGTGGCGCGATCAGGTCCATCAAGGGCTGGTCGGCCTGGGCTGGTCGGTCAAGGATGCCGAGCGTGCCATCGAGACCGTGGCCCCGCAGGCCGGTGACGAGGCGAATGTGGCCCTGCTGCTGCGTGCGGCCCTGCAGTCGTTGAGCAAGGGATAAGAGGCCCTCACCATGCACGAGGACGATCTGGAACTCGCCGAGTCGCAGCATCTGCGATCGCTCACCGTCGCCGAGGCGGACGGCGACGAACGCGCCGTCGAGGCGGCTTTGCGACCGCGCACCCTCGACGAGGTGGTTGGCCAGGTCCGCGTCCGCGAGCAGCTCGGCCTTGTGCTGGAGGCGGCCCGCGGTCGCGGCCGCGCTCCCGATCACGTGCTGCTCTCCGGCCCCCCGGGGTTGGGCAAGACCACGCTCGCGATGATCATCGCCGCAGAGATGGCCACCCCCCTACGGCTCACGAGTGGGCCTGCGATCACCCACGCGGGCGATCTCGCGGCGATCCTGAGTGGGCTCAACGAGGGCGACGTCCTGTTCGTCGACGAGATCCACCGCATGTCGCGGCCGGCCGAGGAGATGCTCTACCTCGCGATGGAGGACTTCCGGGTCGACGTCGTCATCGGCAAGGGCCCTGGGGCGACCGCGATCCCGCTCGAGCTGCCGCCGTTCACGCTCGTCGGAGCCACGACCCGCGCCGGGTTGCTGCCCAGCCCGCTCCGCGACCGGTTCGGCTTCACCGGGCACCTGGACTTCTACGAGCCCGCTGAGCTCGACTCCATCATCAAGCGCTCGGCTCAGTTGCTCGGAGTGAGCATCACCGACGACGGCGCAGCCGAGATCGCCTCCCGCTCCCGCGGGACCCCGCGCATCGCCAACCGGCTGCTGCGTCGGGTGCGGGACTTCGCCCAGGTCCGCGCCGACGGCGTGGTGGACCACGACGTCGCGATCCGCACCTTGGAGCTCTACGAGGTCGACGAGCTCGGGCTGGACAGGCTCGACCGTGCGGTCGTCGAGGTGCTCTGCCACCGGTTCGGCGGCGGTCCGGTCGGTCTGTCGACACTCGCTGTCGCGGTGGGGGAGGAACGTGAGACGGTCGAGGAGGTCGCCGAGCCCTTCCTCGTGCGCATCGGCTTCCTGTCCCGTACTCCTCGTGGCCGGGTCGCGACCCCTGCCGCGTGGCGGCACCTCGGCCTCGCCGCTCCGCCGTCCGGCGCCGCTGAGCCTCCTCTGTTCGACTGACGTGGCTCCCGCGCCCACGGGCAGCGGGATTCGTGGTGCGGCACACCCCCGTGGCTACACTGGCCCGTCGGTCGACCCGAGCGCGGGTTCGTTCCGTCCTGCTCGCATGTCGTCGCCCGAAAGGTCTTGTCGTGGAGTTCCTGCCCCTGGTGGCGATCGCACTCCTGTTCTGGTTCCTCATCATCCGCCCGGCCTCGAAGCGCCAGAAGGCGCAGCTGCAGATGCAGTCGGCGATCGCCGTGGGTGACCAGGTCGTCCTGACCAGTGGTTTCTTCGGCATCGTCAGGGTCCTGGCCGACGACCGCGTCGACATCGAGCTCGGTCCGGGAACCACCGTGACCGTGGCTCGCGCTGCGATCGGCAGCGTCGTGCCCAGCAACGATTCCGAAAACGACTCCGAGTTCGAGACCGCCGACGATGTCGAGCGGCCCATCGGCGAGCCCACATCCACCGACGAGCGGGGAGACGCCTGAGATGGCCCGCAAGCAGTACCGACCCGGGCGCATCCTGATCGCCTTCTTGGTCGGCACCGGAATCCTCTACGGCCTCGTGGCCCTGGCCGGCTCCTGGAAGCCCGAGCTCGGGCTCGATCTCCAGGGCGGCACGCGGATCACGCTCGTCGCGAAGGGCAACCCGAGCGGGGACAGCCTCGCCGAGGCGCGGTCGATCATCGATCAGCGCGTCAACGGCTCGGGCGTGACCGAGGCCGAGGTGATGACCCAGGGCGGCGACATCATCGTCGTGGAGATCCCTGGTCGTACCCGCCGCGACCTGGTCGAGACCGTCGAGCGGCAGGCTCAGCTCCGGTTCCGCCTCGTCGCCTGCTCTGAGGGCAGCGGCCAGCCGTGTACCCCTGGCAGCGGAGCGGCGCCAAGCCCGGACGGTCAGCTGGAGATCCCGGGCACCGACGACGCCGTCATCACGCCCCAGCCGGACGCCACGTCGCCCGCCGGGCAGGGCGATGGGCAGGGCAGTGGACAGGGCAACGGCGCGAGCGATGGAGCCGACAACGGCACCAACAACCGCGTGGCACCGTCCTACGCCGCGCCGAGCGACGGGCCGTCCGGAACACCGTCGCCCACCCCGAGTGGCGGTACCGGCACCCCGGACGCCACTCCCACCGACTCCGCGACCGACGCGCCCCAGGGCGACACCGTCGACGAGAGCGCTGTCGCGCCGCTGGCGAAGGAACTCGCCTGGGTTCGTGGCGGCTTCACCCAGGCCGACGTCGAGCTCTACAACTCCTACACCTGCGGTGAGGACGGCACGCTGCTGAACGCGGCCGACGGCACCCCGGCCACACTCGCCGACAATCCGCTCAAGGCTCTCGTCGCGTGCTCGCCCCCCGAAGCGGCACAGGGCCGTAACCCGGCGGTTCCCTCGCTGAAGTACCTGCTCTCCAAGTCGATCATCGCCGGAACCGACCTCGACAGTGCCGACTACGGCATCCCGCAGAACGAGGTCTCCTACGTCGTCACGCTGAACATCGGCGGCGAGGGTCGCAAGGTGTTCGCCCAGGCGTCGACCGATCTGGTCGCCAACGAAGAGCAGTTCGCGATCGTGCTCGACGGCTCGGTCATCTCCGCGCCGACGTTCACCAGTCGCATCCCCGACGGCAACGCCCAGATCACGGGCAACTTCAGCGAGTCCTCGGCCAAGAGCCTGGCGACCAGCCTGAAGTTCGGCGCACTGCCGATCTCGTTCGACGAGCCCTCCACCGAGACGATCGGCCCCTCGCTCGCCGGTGACCAGCTCACGGCCGGTCTGACGGCGGGTGGTTTCGGCCTCGTGCTCGTGCTGATCTACTGCCTGCTCTACTACCGGGGCCTCGGCACCGTCGTCGTCGCCTCCCTCCTGGCAGCAGGAGCGGTGAACTATGCGTTGGTCCTGCTGCTCAGCGAGACCGCCGGGTTCACCCTGACGCTGCCGGGTATCGCGGGCCTCATCATCGCCATCGGTGTCACCGCCGACTCCTTCATCATCTTCTTCGAACGTATCCGCGACGAGATGCGCGAGGGCAAGTCGATGCGCGTCGCGGTGGAGACGGGCTGGAAGCGCGCCAAGGTCACCCGACTCGCGGCGCAGGTCGTCTCGTTGCTCTCGGCGGCGGTGCTCTACATCTTCGCCACCGGGGCCGTGAAGGGCTTCGGTTTCGCACTCGGCCTGACCACGATCGTCGACCTCGCGATCCTCTTCTGGTTCACCAAGCCGATGGTCTCGTGGCTGGCACGGTTCAAGTTCTTCAACAGCGGTCATCGACTGTCGGGTCTGAGTCCGAGCACGCTCGGCATCGACGGCCCGGTCGCGAGCACCGTCGGAGGTAAGGCCTGATGGGCAAGTTCTCCCGGATCGGCAACGAGCTCTACAACGGCCGTCGCTCGTTCGACTTCGTCAGCAAGCGCGGCCTCTGGTACGCGATCAGCACGGTGCTCGTGGTGCTCTCCTTCGGTGCGATCTTCATCAAGGGGCTGAACTTCGGTATCGAGTTCACCGGCGGTACGCAGTACCGCGTCCCGGTGTCCGCGGCTCAGAACAACCAGGAGACCGCCGACCAGTTGCGTGAGGCCGTGGCCAACGCGGGGGTCGCAGAGGCGGAGTCTCCGACCGTGACCACCGCCGGCGGTTCGCTGCTCCTGCAGGTCGAGGAGATGACGAGCGAAGAGGCCGACCAGATCACCGACGCGATCCTGACCGTGGTCGATGTCCCTCGTGACGACATCGCACAGAGCGAGATCGGCGCTAGCTGGGGTGAGGAGGTGGCCAAGCGCGCGGTGATCGGTGTCGCCGTCTTCCTCGTCCTGGTGCTGATCTTCATCGGCTTCTACTTCCGCGAATGGAAGATGTCGATCGCGGCCTTCGTCGCGCTCTTCCACGACGTCGTCATCACGATGGGCGTCTATGCGCTCTCCGGGTTCCAGGTCACGCCCTCGGCGGTCACCGGCCTGCTCGCGATCCTCGGCTTCTCCCTCTACGACACCGTCGTGGTGTTCGACAAGGTGCGTGAGAACACCGCGGCGATGCGTACGAACCGCCAGACGTACGCGCAGGCCTCGAACCTGGCCGTCAACCAGACGCTGGTCCGCTCGATCAACACCGGCATCGTCGCGCTGATCCCGATCGGCGCGATCCTGTGGGTCAGCGCCGTACAGCTCGGTGCGAGCTCGTTGCAGGACCTTGCGCTCTCCCAGTTCGTCGGTATGGCCGTGGGCGTCTACTCCTCGGTGTTCCTCGCGCCGCGTGTGCTCGTGCACATGAAGGCGGGCGAGGACGAGGTCAAGCTCGCGGAGCGCCGGGCCAAGGCGCGCGAGCGTGCCCAGGCCGATCGCTACGCGGCGGTCCCCGTCTTCACCGACGACATGGCCGTGGAGGCCGACGTCGACGACCCGGACGGATTCGCCGACGGTGAGGACGAGGACTCCCCGCGCAGAGGCGGCGGATCCTTCGTGGCACCGGGCCGACGCGACGAGGCGACGGGTCGTGGCCGGACGGTGCCGGAGGCGCGTGGCCCGATCGGCATGAGCAACAGCGCCGGCCGTCAGCAGCCGAGCCGCCAGACGCGGTCCAAGCGCGGCAAGAAGTAGTCGGGATGCTGCTGAGCGCGAGCAGCAGGTGAGCACGGCGGGTGGTGGCACCCCGACGGTCGAACCCGACGTTCGGGCCACCCTGCGACGGCTGCTGGTCGATGTCGTGGACTATCCCGAGCCGGGGATCATCTTCAAGGACATCACACCGCTCCTCGGCGATCCCGCAGGGTTCGCCGAGGTCGTCGAGTCGCTCGCCGTCGCGGGCGTGGAGTCCGCGGGGGAGGTCGACGTCGTGGTGGGGATGGAGGCACGCGGGTTCATCCTCGCCGCCCCGATCGCCCTGCACCTCGGTGTCGGGTTCGTGCCGGTGCGCAAGGCGGGCAAGCTTCCGCGTGAGACCCATGCTGTCTCCTACGACCTGGAGTACGGCGCGGCGACGTTGGAGGTCCACCGCGACGCCATCGCCCCGGGGCAACGGGTCCTGCTCGTCGACGACGTGCTCGCCACCGGTGGCACGGTCGCTGCGACACGCGAGCTGGTCGAGCGGTGCGGAGGTGTCGTCGCCGGCGTCGCGGTGCTGCTCGAGCTGAGCTTCCTGCCCGGTCGCGCCCAGGTCGCCGACCTACCGGTCGTCGCACTCGACGTCGTCTGATCCGCGCGGTCGGCTACTCGTGGTGCGTCCGAGAAGTTGTGAAGCGGTGGGCGTGCTCCCGGTGGGTGCAGCGCAAGGCGCCGGCGCGCGGCTATACCGGGTTGTCTTGCACGCGTCGGCAACGCCGCGGGGTGCGTGCCGGGGGTGCGCGGAGCGCATCAGAACTTCCCGGACGTGCCACTAGAGTGAGCCCATGACGGAGGAACGCACTGCCACGGACCCCGTCACCGGTACGTCGCCACCTCGTGCAGAAGCCTCGCAGCCAGGCCAGCTGAGGCCCTCTGACTCGGAGGGCCGGTCAGAGGTCGTGCGCGGCGCCGAGGGTGCGGGGATGTCGGGGCGTGGCATGCGAGCGCGCCTCGCGCGCATGGGCACGCGCAGTCAGAGCGCGAACCCGGTGCTCGAGCCGCTCTTCCGTGCCGTGCGGACCAATCACCCCAAGGCCGACCTGGCCCTTCTCGAACGCGCGTACACCACGGCAGAACGACTCCACGGCACGCAGACCCGCAAGAGCGGCGACCCCTACATCACCCACCCGCTCGCGGTCACCACGATCCTCGCCGGCATCGGGATGACCGAGCCGACGCTGGTCGCCGCGCTTCTCCACGACACGGTCGAGGACACCCCATACACGCTCGAGCAGTGCCGTGCCGACTTCGGTGACGAGGTGGCCCAGCTCGTCGACGGCGTGACCAAGCTCGACAAGGTGCAGTACGGCGACTCGGCACAGGCCGAGACGATCCGCAAGATGATCGTCGCGATGTCGCGCGACATCCGGGTGCTGGTGATCAAGCTCGCCGACCGACTGCACAACATGCGTACCTTGCGCTACGTCCCGCGCGCCAGCCAGGAGCGGACCGCGCGAGAGACGCTCGACATCTACGCGCCGCTGGCGCACCGCCTCGGTATGAACACCATCAAGTGGGAGCTGGAGGATCTCGCGTTCGCGACGCTCCACCCCAAGATCTACGACGAGATCGTGCGTATGGTGGCCGAGCGAGCGCCGTCTCGCGATCAGTTCCTCGCCGAGGTGATCAGCCAGGTCGAGCAGGACCTGCGCGAGGCGAAGGTCAAGGCGACCGTCACGGGCCGCCCCAAGCACTACTACTCGATCTACCAGAAGATGATCGTGGGCGGTCGGGAGTTCTCCGACATCTACGATCTCGTCGGTATCCGGATCCTAGTGGACGAGGACCGCGACTGCTACTCGGTGCTCGGCGTGCTCCACTCGCGATGGAACCCGGTGCTGGGGCGCTTCAAGGACTACGTCGCGCTGCCGAAGTTCAACATGTACCAGTCGCTGCACACCACGGTGATCGGGCCTCAGGGCAAGGCCGTGGAGATGCAGATCCGCACGTTCGCCATGCACCGCCGCGCCGAGTACGGCGTCGCCGCGCACTGGAAGTACAAGGAGGACGGCCGCGAGGGCCGTGACACCGAGCGACGCAGCGACATGGATGACATGTCGTGGGTACGCCAGTTGCTGGACTGGCAGAGCGAGGTCGACGACCCCGGCGAGTTCCTCGAGTCGCTGCGGTTCGAGATCAACCGCGCGGAGACCTACGTCTTCACCCCGCGCGGCGACGTCATCGCCCTCCCGGCCGGCTCCACCCCGGTCGACTTCGCCTATGCCGTGCATACCGAGGTCGGACACCACACGATCGGGGCACGGGTCAACGGGCGCCTGGTGCCGTTGGAGTCGACGCTGGAGAACGGCGACGTCATCGACGTGTTCACCTCCAAGTCCGCCAACGCGGGGCCGTCACGCGACTGGCTCTCCTTCGTCAAGTCTCCCCGGGCGCGCTCCAAGATCCGCCAGTGGTTCACCAAGGAGCGCCGCGAGGAGGCCATCGACGCGGGCAAGGACCAGATCGCGAAGATGATGCGCAAGGAGGGCCTGCCGCTGAAACGCCTGCTCTCCCACGATTCGTTGAGTCTGGCTGCGGCGCACTTCAACCTGGCTGACGTCACCGCGCTCTACGCCGCGGTCGGTGAGGGCAATCTCAGCGCTCAGGCGGTCGTCCGCCGGGTCGTCGACGTGCACGGCGGCAACGAGGGCGCCCAGGAGGATCTGGCCGAGGCCGTCACCATCACCGGACGACGCAACCGCTCGCGTGCGACGACGGGCGGTGACTCCGGCGTGGTGGTGAAGGGTTCACCGGACGTGTGGATCAAGCTCGCCAAGTGCTGCACCCCCGTACCCCCCGACGACATCCTCGGGTTCGTGACCAAGGGCGGCGGCGTCTCGGTGCACCGCAAGGACTGCACGAACGCCGAGAACCTCCAGGAGCAGCCCGAGAAGGTGCTCGACGTCGAGTGGGCACCGACCGGCTCGTCGATGTTCCTGGTCAACATCCAGGTCGAGGCGCTCGATCGTGCTCGGCTGCTCTCCGACATCACGATGGTGCTCTCCGACGCCCACGTGAACATCCTCAGTGCGAATCTCTCCACGACCCGTGATCGGGTGGCCAAGACCAGGTTCACCTTCGAGATGGCCGAGGCCAAGCACCTCGACAACGTGCTGCGTGCGGTGCGGTCGGTGCCGGGCGTCTTCGACGCCTACCGCGTCACGCAGTAGGCGCTCGCCCGCTGGCCGTGGAGCGAGCGGCCCTCCGGTGGTTGAGGAGCGAGCGCAGCGAGCGTCTCGAAACCGGTGAGACGAACGGTTGCGGTGATCGCCCCCGGTGGTCGATCTTGTCGAGACCCTCACCGCCGGTGGTCGAGCCTGTTCGACCTTCACCGCCGGTGGTCGAGCCTGTCGAGACCCTCACCGCCGATGGTCGAGCCTGTCGCGACCCTCACCGGGTTTCGAGACGCGGTTCGCGACTTCGTTCCGGTTCCTGAGGAGCCGAGGGACGAGGCGTCTCGAAGGGCAGTCGCGTCCCGCTCCTCAACCTCCTCGCGCCCAGCCCGGGTTCGTGCCTCACCCGGGCTGCGCTCGGACTCAGCCGTTGAAGTCCTGCGAGGCCAGCTTCGCCATCTCGAGGAAGGAGTGGCGTGAGGCCAGGTTCTCCTCGAGCTCGGCGGTCTTCTTCGCATCGCCCGCCGCACGCGCCTTGACGAGATCGGCCTCCACCTTCGCGATCGCCGCCTCCAGCTTGGAGACCATGTCGTCGGCACGAGCCGACTTCTCCGGGTCGCTGCGCTTCCACGCGTCGTCCTCGGCGGCGCGGATCGCCTGCTCGACGGCGCGCATGCGGCCCTCCAGGTCACGCATCCGGTCGCGCGGCACCTTGCCGGCCGCCTCCCAACGGTCGGCCAGGTCGCGGAAGGCGCGCTTGGTGGCATCGAGGTCGGTGATCGGCAGCAACGCCTCGGCCTCGACGAGCAGGGCGTCCTTGACCTCGGCATTCGCGGCGAACTCGGCGTCCAGGGCAGCGTTCTCGGCGTCACGCGCACCGAAGAAGGCGTCCTGCGCGCCCCGGAACCTCTTCCAGAGTGCGTCGTCGACGTCCTTCGGTGCGGGCCCGGCGGCCTTCCAGTCACGCATCAGATCGCGGTAGCGGCCCGCGGTCGGGCCCCAGTCGGTGGAGCTGGCGAGAGCCTCGGCCTCCTTGACCAGGCGCTCCTTGACCACCTGGGCGCCGGCGCGCTTCTCGTCCTGCTCGGCGAAGTGCGTCTTGCGGCGGCGGGTGTAGGTCGTGCGAGCACCCGAGAAGCGCTTCCAGAGCGCGTCGTCGGCGGCCCGCTCGATCCGGGGGATCGCCTTCCACGCGTCGAGCAGATCGCGGAGGCGCTGAGCGCCGTGACGCCAGTCGGAGCCCGAGGCGATCGCCTCGGCGTCGGCCACGAGCTTCTCCTTGGCCTGCTTGGCCTCCGCCGAGCGCTGGGCCTTCTCCGCCTTGCGCGCCTCACGCTGGACGGCGATCACCGGGCCGAGGGCGTCCAGACGCCCTGCGAGCGAGGCGAGGTCGCCGACGGCGTTCGCCTCCGCCACCTGAGCGCGGACCGACTTCACCGACTCGGCGGCCTCCTCGGGGGAGAGCTTCGAGCCGTTGACCCGCTGCTCGAGCAGGGTCACCTCGAACTGCAGGGCCGCGAACCGCTCGGTGAAGAAGTGCAGTGCCTCCTCAGGCGTTCCTGCGGGGTAGGAACCCACGGCCCGCTCGCCGTCGGTCGTCCGGACATAGACGGTGCCGTCGTCGGCGACGCGGCCCCATTCGCTGCTCGTCACTGCGGTTCCTTACTCAGTCGTGTGCACCGGCCATCCGACGACCAGGGCGCTCGATGTGCTCACTCACTCTAGTGGTGTCACCCGGTCCGGTTCTCAACAGTGAGCACGGCTCGCCGTATCGGCCCATCAACCCGGTCGAGTCGACCCGCCGTCACCAACTAGGCTTCCACGGTGTTCATCGCCGGCTTCCCCGCGGGTCCGTGGGGTACCAATTGCTACGTCGCGGCCACGGGGCCGGGCGCCGAGTGCGTCGTCATCGACCCCGGCAAGGACGCCGCCGACGGCGTCGCGGAGGTCGTTCGTGAGCACCGGCTCAAGCCGGTGGCCGTCCTGGTGACCCACGGCCACGTCGACCACATGTGGTGCGTGGCGCCGGTCGCCGGCACCTACGACGCGACGGCGTGGATCCACCCGGCCGACCGGCACCTGCTCGCCGACCCGATGCAGGGCATGTCGCGCGAGACGACCTCGATGCTGCTCGGCGGCAACTACGCCTGGGCCGAGCCCGACGACGTACGCGAACTGGGCGACGCGCAGATGCTCGAGCTCGCCGGCCTCCGCTTCGTCGTCGACCACACGCCTGGCCACACCGAGGGTTCTGTGACGTTCCGCTCGCCCTACACCGACGCCGCCGGGACGCGGCTGCAGGACGAGATCAGCGAGGTCATGTTCTCCGGCGACCTCCTGTTCGCCGGCTCGATCGGGCGCACCGACCTCCCCGGCGGCGACCACGCGACGATGCTGCGCTCGCTGACCGACAAGGTGCTGCCGCTGGCCGACGACATCGTGGTGCTGCCCGGCCACGGCGAGCAGACCTCGATCGGCCGCGAGCGCGCGACCAACCCCTACCTGCTCGACCTCCTCGACCACGGCGACGCCGGTCGCGTGACCCGGGGACTGTGACGTGGCGGCCCCCAAGCCCCTGAGCGGGTTCCCCGAGCTGCTGCCTGCCCAGCGCGCCGTCGAGCAGCTGGCGATCGACACCCTGCGCGCGACGTTCGAGCTCCACGGGTTCGGCGGGATCGAGACGCGCGCCGTCGAGCCGATCGACCAGCTGCTCCGCAAGGGCGACACCTCCAAGGAGGTCTATCTGCTGCGCCGGCTCCACGAGGAGTCGGAGTCGGGCCACGCGGGCATCGGCCTGCACTTCGACCTGACGGTGCCGTTCGCGCGGTACGTGCTGGAGAACGCCGGCAAGCTCGACTTCCCGTTCCGCCGGTTCCAGATCCAGAAGGTCTGGCGCGGCGAACGTCCTCAGGAGGGTCGCTACCGAGAGTTCACCCAGGCCGACATCGACATCGTGGGGCGCGACGTCCTGCCGTTCCACCACGACGTCGAAGTCGCACGGGTGATGGTCGATGCGCTGACCCGGCTCGCCGACCCGACGTCGATCGGCTTGCCCGGCTTCCGGCTGCAGGTGAACAACCGCAAGCTCATCCAGGGCTTCTACGCCGGTCTGGGCATCGACGCGGCCGGCATCGACGAGGTCATGCGCCTGGTCGACAAGCTCGACAAGCTCGAACCCTCCCGGGTGCGTGAGCTGTTGGTCACCGACGCCGCAGTCGACGAGGAGGTCGCCGATCGGGTGCTGGCCCTGGCGACGATCCGGGCCGAGGACGACTCCTTCGTGGACGCCGTCCGCGCGCTCGGTGTGAGCGACCCGCTGCTCGACGAGGGGCTCGCAGAGTTGGCCCAGCTGGTGACGGCGTGCGCCGACCTCGTCTCCGAGCGCGTGCAGGTCGTCGCGGACCTCTCGATCGCGCGCGGGCTCGACTACTACACGGGCACGGTGTTCGAGACCCGGCTGCACGGGTACGAGTCGCTCGGTTCGATCTGCTCGGGTGGCCGCTATGACGCGCTCGCCAGCGACGGCCGCACCACCTACCCCGGTGTCGGGATCTCGCTCGGTCTCAGCCGGGTGATCCTGCCGCTGCTCGCCCGCACCGGTCTGACCGCCGATCGATCGGTGCCGAGCGCCGTGCTGGTGGCAGTGTCGGAGGAGAGCGACCGGGCCGCCAGCGACGCCGTCGCGTCGGCGCTGCGCACCCGTGGCATCCCGTGCGAGGTCGCGCCGACCGCTGCCAAGTTCGGCAAGCAGATCCGGCACGCCGACCGTCGCGGTATCCCGTTCGTCTGGTTCCCCGCCGATGCCGGCACCGGCCACCAGGTCAAGGACATCCGAAGTGGTGAGCAGATCGAGGCGGATCCGCACACTTGGGATCCACCTTCTGCCGATCTGCGGCCGCGCGTCGTCAGCGCGGCCCCCTGAGCAGTCGGTCCCTCCGAGCCCACACCCGACGCGCCGTTCGTCCACCGATCAGCACCACCGAGATTCGCACACCGAGGAGTAGAAGTGATCCGCACCCATGACGCCGGCGCCCTGCGCGCCGAGCACGTCGGCCAGACCGTGACCCTTGCCGGGTGGGTGGCCAAGCGGCGCGATCACGGCGGCGTGGCCTTCCTCGACCTTCGCGAGGCCAGCGGCGTCGTCCAGGTCGTCGTCCGCGACGAGGATGTCGCCAGCGCCCTGCGCAGCGAGTACTGCATCAAGGTCACCGGCGAGGTCGGCCTGCGACCCGAGGGGAACGCGAACCCGAACCTGCCGACCGGTGAGATCGAGGTGATCACCACCGAGCTGGAGGTGCTCAGCGCGTCCGCGCCGCTGCCGTTCCCGATCGACGACCACGTCGAGGTGGGGGAGGAGGCGCGCCTGCGGCACCGCTACCTCGACCTGCGGCGCAGCGGCCCCAATCAGGCGATCCGACTGCGCAGTCAGGTCAACAAGGCCGCGCGCGACGTCCTGGACCGACACGACTTCGTCGAGATCGAGACGCCTACGCTGACGCGATCCACGCCCGAGGGCGCCCGGGACTTCCTGGTGCCTGCTCGGCTCCAGCCGGGGAGCTGGTACGCCCTGCCGCAGAGCCCGCAGCTGTTCAAGCAGCTGTTGATGGTCTCCGGCATGGAGCGCTACTTCCAGATCGCCCGGTGCTACCGCGACGAGGACTTCCGCGCCGACCGGCAGCCCGAGTTCACCCAGCTCGACCTCGAGATGAGCTTCGTCGAGCAGGACGACGTCATCGCGATCGCCGAGGAGATCCTGGTCGCACTGTGGTCCCTGGTTGGCTACGAGGTGCCGGTCCCGCTACCGCGGATGACCTACGCCGAGTCGATGGCGCGCTACGGCTCCGACAAGCCGGACCTGCGGATGGCGCAGGAGCTCGTCGAGTGCACCGAGTACTTCGCCGAGACCACCTTCCGCGTCTTCCAGGCGCCGTACGTGGGTGCCGTCGTCATGCCCGGTGGCGCGAGCCAGCCGCGCAAGCAGCTCGACGCCTGGCAGGAGTGGGCCAAGCAGCGTGGTGCCAAGGGACTGGCCTACGTGCTGGTCCAGGACGACGGTGAGCTCGGAGGTCCGGTCGCCAAGAACCTCACCGACGCGGAGAAGGCCGGCCTCGCCGCCCACGTGGGCGCCCAGCCCGGCGACTGCATCTTCTTCGCGGCCGGCGCGGTCAAGAGCAGCCGTGCGCTTCTCGGCGCGGCGCGCCTGGAGATCGGCCGCCGCTGCGGCCTGATCGACGAGGCGGCCTGGAGCTTCCTCTGGGTTGTCGACGCCCCGCTCTTCGAGCCGGCCGACGACGCAACGGCCGCGGGTGACGTCGCCGTCGGCAGCGGCGCGTGGACCGCCGTCCACCACGCCTTCACATCGCCGCAGGACGTCGACGGCTTCGACGCCGACCCCGGCAACGCGCTCGCGTGGGCCTACGACATCGTGTGCAACGGCAACGAGATCGGTGGCGGGTCGATCCGTATCCATCGTGAGGACGTCCAGAAGCGCGTCTTCGCGATCATGGGGCTGGACGAGGACGAGGCGCAGGAGAAGTTCGGGTTCCTGCTGGAGGCGTTCAAGTACGGCGCCCCGCCGCACGGCGGCCTGGCATTCGGCTGGGACCGCATCGTGGCGCTGCTCGCCGGCACGGAGTCGATCCGCGACGTCATCGCGTTCCCCAAGTCCGGCGGTGGCTTCGATCCGCTCACCGCGGCCCCGGCGCCGATCACGCTCCAGCAGCGCAAGGAAGCTGGTGTCGACGCCAAGCCTGCGGAGGATGTCCCGTCGAAGGCGTGACCGGCCGTAGATCAAACCGCTTGACGATGAGACCGGATCGTTACCGCCGAGTGATCGCCCGTCCCCGTCCGCTCGCCTAAAGTCACGAGGGCGCTGTAGCGCTCCGGTGCCTGTCTCGGGCCACCGGTCAGAACTCAGGACGGGGCTTCGGCCCGAACGAGGTGGGCATGTCGGTCGTCGGTCCCAGCGACGTCATCCAAGGGCACGAGCCCGCCGGTGACGGCGGCATGCCGACCCGGGCACGGCGTCGCAAGGCGCTCGCCGGCAAGTCGCCGACCCAGATCGCCCTGGCGCGGCTGGCGAAGGACAAGATCGCGATCGTGTGCAGCGTCGTCCTGCTGCTCCTGGTGCTGCTCGCGCTCTTCGCGCCGGTGATCACGCGCGCTTTCGACATCTATTGGGACATCAGCGACCCGGCGGCGCCGACGCCCAGCCAGGTCCTGGAGTACGACGGCTTCCCGGCCATCGGCCCGCCGTTCCACGGGTTCACGTGGGATCACCCGTTGGGTCTCGCTCCCACCGTGGGCTACGACAATCTGGCCTACCTGCTGTACGGGTTGCGCACCTCCCTGCTGGTCGCGCTCGCGGCGACCGTGCTCTCCACGATCGTCGGGGTCACGCTCGGCCTGATCGCAGGGTTCTCGCGCGGCGTGCTCGACAAGATCATCTCGTTCGTCACGGACCTGTTCCTGTCGTTCCCGTACCTGCTCGGCATGCTCGCGCTCGCGCCCATCGTGGTGTCGCGTTTCCAGGGCAACCTCGACGACCTCGCGCGGGCGCAGCTCTTCACCCTGATCGGGATCCTCGTCGTGTTCGGCTGGATGGGACTGGCTCGCCTGATCCGCGGCCAGGTGCTCTCGCTGCGCGAGCGTGAGTTCATCCAGGCGGCCGAGGTCATCGGGGTGCCGACGCACCGCATCCTCTTCAAGGAGCTGCTGCCGAACCTGGTCGCGCCGATCGTCGTCTCGATCTCGCTCGGACTCCCGGCGTTCGTCGCTGCCGAAGCGGGTCTCTCCTTCCTGGGTCTCGGCCTCACCGGTACGCCGTCGCTGGGGAAGATGGTCTCCGACGCGACCCCGTACTACAGCGACTACCCGCAGTACCTGTGGCTCCCCGTCGCGGCGATCACCTTGCTGACGCTGTCGCTCAATCTCCTCGGCGACTCCGTGCGAGACGCCTTCGACCCCCGAACTCGCCGGTGACCACCCGGGTCCCTGTGAGCTGTTGCACATCGAGAAAGGTGAACGAACAATGCGCCTGAAGAAGACGGTTGTGGCCTTCGTGGCCACCACCGGGCTCCTCACGCTCGCCGCCTGTGGCGGCGACGACGGGAACGACGGCGGGAGCGGCAGCTCCGTCGATCGAGAGAGCCTGGGCAACACCGGCGACAGCCAAGACCCGGACCGCGAGGGCCCCGTCACGATCGAGGGCGCCAAGACCGGCGGCATTGTGAAGGTCCTGACCTCGGTCGGCTTCACCACGCCGATCGACCCGAGCGACCTGTACTACACCGACACCAACGCGATCATGACCAGCCTCGTGACGCGGCAGCTGACGCAGTACGACTACGACGAGGAGACGGGCCAGATGGTCCTGATCCCCGACCTGGCCACCGACCTCGGTACCGCCAACGACGACTTCACCGAGTGGACCTTCACGATCCGCGACGGTGTGAAGTGGGAGAACGGCGACGACATCACGGCAGAGGAGGTCGCCTTCGGCATCATCCGGTCGATGGACGGCAAGACCTTCCCGAACGGTCCGGGCCTCTACTACAGCAACCCGTACTTCCTCGGTGGCGAGGACTACAAGGGTCCGTACACCACCCCGGATGCCTCGCAGCAGGCGGTGACCTTCGACGAGGACGCCCGCACGGTGACGGTCAAGATGGCCAAGCCCTTCCCGGACTTCGCCTACTACGCCTCGTTCCCGGCGATCGGCCCGATCCCGCTCGACCCGAAGGTCAACGACCCGGCCGCGTACGCGCAGCGTCCGATGGCGTCGGGGCCGTACAAGATCAAGGAGTACACGATCAGCAAGACGCTGGTCCTGGAGCGCAACGACGCCTGGGACCCGGCGACCGACCCCGGCCGCACCGCCTACCCCGACGGCTACGAGTTCACCTCGGGCCTGCAGCCGGACCAGATCGACCAGATCATGCTGAACGACTCCGGTGACGCCAAGACCTCGATCACCTACGACGACGTCCAGGCACAGAACTTCCGCAAGTTCGAGGACACCGGGCGTCTCGTCCTCGGTGGGCAGCCCTGCACCTACTTCTACGCACTTGACCAGCGCGTGGTTCCGGACAAGGCCATCGCCGAGGCGCTGACGTGGGCGGTTCCGTACAACGACCAGATCCTGGCTGCCGGCCTGATCCCGGACGTGAACGCCATTCCGGCGACGAACCTGATGCCGCCGGGTGTGCCCGGTCGTGAGGAGTACAACCCGGTCGAGGGCCACGGTCCGTTCGAGACCGACGCCGCGAAGGCGAAGGAGATCCTCGAGGAGTCCGGGAACCTCGGCTTCGAGCTGAAGCTCCTCTTCCGCACCGACCTCGACACCGACGTCAAGGCCAAGGACGTCACCGAGAAGGCTCTGACGGAGGCCGGGTTCAAGGTGACCTACGTGCCGACGACGATCGCCAACTTCGTGGCAGACCGCGACGACCCGAAGGGCGACATCAACGTCCGCTCCTACGGTTGGTGCTCCGACTGGCCGTCCGGTGCCACGTGGATCCCGCCGATCTTCCAGTCCACCGACATCGATGAGGTCGGCTTCGGAACCAACGAGGCCGCGTTCAACGTGCCCGAGATCGACGAGGAGATCGACGCGACGACGCTCATGTCGGTCGACGAGCAGCCCGCAGCGTGGAACGCGCTCGAGCAGAAGATCATGACGGACTACATGCCGGTCGTGCCGCGCTTCTACGGCGGTGTGGCGCAGGTCCACGGCTCGCAGGTCGAGGGCATGGCGATCGACAACACCCTCGGAACCCCCACGTTCCGGGACATGTGGATCAACCAGTGATCGAAAGCCGGTGGTCGGTCCGCTTGTCAGCGGACCGACCACCGGTCCCACCGCATCGGCCGGGTGCTGACCTCGCGTCCACCCGGTCGATGCGTCTCCTCCTGCTGTGATGATTTGGTGCGGAGACGTGCCTGAAGGAGAGTGCTTGTCGTGCTCGGCTACATCGTGCGTCGGTTGGTATCGGCCGCCTTGGTCGTCGTCTTGACCTCGATGTTCCTCTTCCTGCTGTTCTTCAAGGGGCCGAGCGATCCGGCGCGCCCGCTGTGCGATCTCAACGGGAAGTGCACCCCGGAGAAGCTGGCCATCCTCACCGAGGACCTGGGCCTGAACGACTCGGTCGTGCATCAGTACGGCATCTGGGCCAAGGGCCTCGTCAGCGACCGTGAGATCAAGTTCGGTGCGACGTTCACCTGCGAGGCCCCGTGTCTGGGCATCTCCTACCGAACGCGCGGCGAAGTGCGCAAGGAACTCGTCGAGAAGCTCCCCGCCACGTTGTCGATCGCCGTCGGGGGCGCGACGATCTACCTGGTGACCGGGGTCCTGCTCGGCACCATCGCGGCTCGCAAGCGCGGTACGAACATGGACCGCGGTCTCGTCGCGGTCAGCGTGTTCATCTCCGCGATCCCGTACTACGTCGTCGCGCTGCTCCTGTGGATCTTCTTCTCCCTGCAGTGGAAGTGGTTCGAAGACACCTCCTACCACCCGCTGACCGAGGATCCGCTGGCGTGGGCATGGGCGCTGGTCCTTCCCTGGTTCGCGATCGGGCTGACGTCGTCGACGGCATACGCCCGTTACTCGCGGGGTCAGATGATCGAGGCGCTGGGCGAGGACTTCGTCCGCACGGCGACGGCGAAGGGTGTCTCGGAACGTGCGGTCGTCATCCGGCACGCGCTGCGGGCGGCCATCGTGCCGATCATCACGATCTTCGGTCTCGACTTCGCCTTCCTGCTCTCGGGAACGGTGTTCACCGAGCAGATCTTCCAGATCGACGGGATCGGACGCTGGGCCATCCAGTCCCTCCGGTCACCGGTGGACTTCCCAGTCGTAGCCGCCACCGTGCTGTTCGCAGCGATCATCGTCGTCGTCGCCAATCTGATCGTCGACATCCTCTATTCCGTGATCGACCCGAGAGTCCGACTGTCATGAGCATCCCGACCACCTCGACCGGCGTCTCGTCGTCGAACGACGGCGATCAGCAGGAGCCCTTCCTCGTCGTCGACGGGCTCACGGTGCGTTTCCCCACCCACGACGGCCTCGTGCAAGCGGTGACCGACCTGTCCTACAGCGTCCGCCGTGGCGAGACCCTCGGAATCGTGGGGGAGTCCGGGTCGGGAAAGTCCGTGTCGTCGATGGCCGTGCTGGGACTTCACAACCCGCGACAGACGCGCCTCAACGGCTCGATCACCGTCGGCGGTGTCGAAGTCGTCGGTGCCTCGCAGCACACGTTGCGCTCGATCCGCGGCAACGACGTCGCGATGATCTTCCAAGACCCGCTGACGGCGCTCCATCCCTTCTACTCGATCGGCTCGCAGATCGCGGAGGCATACCGCGTCCACCACGACGTTTCCAAGAAGCAGGCGCGCGAACGGGCGATCGAGATGCTGGCGCGCGTCGGAATCCCGCAGCCGTCTCGTCGCGTCGATGACTACCCGCATCAGTTCTCCGGCGGGATGCGACAGCGCGCCATGATCGCGATGGCGCTGGTCAATGACCCGAAGCTGCTCATCGCCGATGAGCCGACCACCGCTCTGGACGTCACGGTGCAGGCGCAGATCCTCGATCTCCTCCAGGACCTGCAGCGTGAGTACAACTCCGCGATCGTGATGATCACCCACGATCTCGGTGTGATCGCGGAGATCGCCGACGAGGTCCTGGTGATGTACGGCGGACGGGCGGTGGAGAAGGGTTCCACCTCCGAGGTCCTCACCCATCCGGAGATGCCGTACACCTGGGGACTGCTGTCGAGCGTCCCCGACGTCACGGCGGATACGACCACGCGTCTCCTGCCGATCCCTGGAACGCCGCCGAGTCTGCTGTCACCGCCTCCCGGCTGTGCTTTCGAGCCGCGGTGCATCCACGCCACCGCCGTCCCCGGAGACCTGTGTGCGACGACGCTTCCCCTGCTCGCACCTGGTCGATCGGCCCATCACCTGAAGCGATGTCACCTGCCTGACCCGGATGCCATCTACGAGCAGTTCGTCATCCCGGAGGTAGCTCCGGAGGCAGGGGAGACGCGATGAGCGAGGTCACACACGGCCTGCCCGACGGCGCCGCCGAGATCGAGCTCGGCGACGGCCTCATCGACGAGCTGGCCGACGAGGCCGAGTTGCTCGACGCCGATTCCTCGGTGCTCAAGCCGCATGCGCCGACCGAGCTGGATCCTTCCCGGCCTGCCATCTTGGAGGCCGACGGGCTGCGGATGTACTTCCCGGTGAAGTCGTCCGGGATCCTGCGGCGCACGGTGGCGCACGTCCAGGCCGTCGACGGTGTGTCCTTCCAGGTGCCCGCGGGCGGCTCGCTGGGCCTGGTGGGTGAATCCGGATGTGGAAAGTCGACGACGGGACGCCTGATCACGCGGCTGGAGAAGCCGACCTCCGGCGCGATCCGCTTCGAGGGAGAGGATCTCGCCAAGCTCTCGAAGCGAGAGATGAAGCCGGTGCGCCGCGAGGTGCAGATGATCTTCCAGGACCCCTACAGCTCGCTGAATCCCCGGCACACGGTGGGGACGATCGTGGGCACACCGCTGCAGGTTCACGACGTCGTGCCGAAGAAGCAGGTGCTCAGCCGCGTTCAGGAGCTCCTCGAGGTCGTCGGGTTGAACCCGGAGCACTACAACCGCTACCCCAACGAGTTCTCCGGCGGTCAGCGTCAGCGCATCGGCATCGCGCGTGCCCTCGCGCTCCAGCCCAAGCTGCTGGTCGCGGACGAGCCGGTCTCGGCCCTGGACGTATCCATCCAGGCTCAGGTGATCAACCTGCTCCAAGACATCCAGCGCGAGTTCGACGTGGCGTTCCTCTTCATTGCCCACGACCTCGCGGTCGTACGGCACTTCTGCCCGGAGATCGCGGTGATGTATCTGGGCAAGATCGTGGAGATCGGCGACCGAGAGAGCATCTACTCCGCTCCGCGGCACCCCTACACCCAGGCGTTGCTCTCCGCGGTTCCCGACGTCCGGCAGGCCTCGACCGGTGGACGCCGCGAGCGGATCCGTCTCGAGGGCGACGTGCCCAGCCCCATCGACCCGCCGTCGGGCTGCCGGTTCCGGACACGATGCCCGATCGCTCAGGAGATCTGCGCGAAGCACGAACCCCCGTTGCTGCAGATCGGGCGACGCCACAAGGTCGCGTGTCACTTCCCCGGGCGTCTGGGTCAGGCGCCGACCGAGCCGCTGACGGCGCGTCTGCTCGGCGTCGACGCTCACGGCAATCCGGATGCTGGCGCCAGCCCGAGTGCGGAGATCCTCGAGCAACGGCCCGGGTACGCAGACACCTGGTTCGACCTGGACAACAAGACCTTTGCCCGAGCCTGAGTCCGACGGTCTCTTCGACACACCCGTGACCGGCTCCGCCCCGGCGGGCGGGTCAGGGTCGCTGTCGTCGGCCTCCCACGCTGCGGCGCCGCTCGCCGTGCGGATGCGCCCGCGCACCTTGGACGAGCTCGTCGGCCAGCAGCAGCTGCGCGCCGCGGGATCTCCGCTGCGGCGACTCATCGAGGGTGACCAGTCCATGTCCCTCCTCCTCTGGGGGCCGCCGGGCACGGGCAAGACCACGATCGCCTCGATCGTGAGTCAGCAGACAGGACGTCGCTTCGTCGAGGTCTCGGCGGTCTCGGCGGGCGTCAAGGAGGTGCGCAGCGCGATCGACTCGGCCCGAGCCTCGCTGGTGCGCACCGGTGCGGAGACGGTGCTCTTCGTCGACGAGGTGCATCGATTCAGCAAGGCGCAGCAGGACGCACTGCTCCCCGGTGTGGAGAACCGATGGGTCACGCTGGTGGCCGCGACGACGGAGAACCCCTACTTCTCCGTGATCTCACCGCTGCTCTCGCGCAGTCTCCTGCTGCGACTGGAGTCGCTGACCGACGATGACGTGCGCGAGGTGATCGCCCACGCGCTGGTCGACGAGCGGGGGCTCGCTGGTGGGGTCGAGGCCGACGACGACGCGCTGGAGCACGTCGTCCGGCTCGCCGGCGGCGATGCACGTCGGGCGCTGACCTACCTCGAGGCCGCTGCGGGTGCTGCCCAGGCGCGCGGGGTCGAACGGATCGACCTGGCCTCGGCCGAGACCGCCGTCGACCAGGCCGCGGTCCGCTACGACAAGGACGGCGACCAGCACTACGACGTCGTCAGCGCCTTCATCAAGTCCGTGCGCGGCTCGGATGCGGACGCCGCGATGCACTACCTGGCCCGGATGATCGAAGCGGGAGAGGACCCGCGATTCATCGCACGCCGCTTGATGATCCTGGCGAGCGAGGACATCGGCCTGGCCGACCCGACCGCGTTGACCACGGCGGTGGCCGCCGCGCAGACGGTGCAGTTGATCGGCATGCCCGAGGCCGGCCTGACCCTGGCGCACGCCACCATCGCGCTCGCGGTCGCCCCCAAGTCGAATGCGGTGACCATCGCGCTGGGGGAGGCGAGCGCCGACGTGCGCGCCGGCAGACTCGGCACCGTCCCGCCCCATCTGCGCGACGCCCACTACGGCGGCTCGAAGAAACTCGGGCACGGCACCACCTACGAGTACGCCCACGACCATCCGTTCGGCATTGCGCCCCAGCAGTACGCGCCCGACCCGGTCGTCGATGCCTCCTACTACCGGCCGAAGGAGATCGGGGCGGAGGCGGCGATCAAGGAGAGGTGGGAGCGGGTCCGTCGGATCGTCCGTGGCGAGGCCGACTGAGATCCGCGGCATCCGAACGCTGCCTCGTCGCCTCTGGGACGGGTATCGAGGCCGTCGATGGGTCCAACCTCTAGGCTGAGTGACCGTGGGTGGAGACTGGACCGTGCCGGTGTGGCTGGGCGTGTGCGCCCTCGCCGCGCTGGCCATCGTCTTCGCCATCGTGATCCTGACGGCGACCGCCCTCGCGCAGCTGCGCGCCGAGACCCAGGCGCTGACGAGCATCCTGCGGCGTGACCTCGGCGAGTTGCAGGCGCGGTTGGATGCTGCGGACGCTCAGGCGCGCTCCGCGCGCACCGAGATCAGGCACGGAGCAGAGCGCACCGAGTACACGATCACCAGCGTCGGCGACTCCGACGCGTCGGCGGATCGGGCCGAGCGTGACGACGCGCCGACGGTGGCTGCGCCCCTCTTCGCTGACATCGTGGCCCGCGAGAGCGTGGTGCACGCGGTCTCACTGGCCGCCGGGCTCCGTCGCGCACTCTCTGCCGAGAACAGGCACCGGATCCGCTTCGAGATGCGCCGAGAGGTCAAGCGCGCTCGCAAGGACCGCCGCACCGTTCGCCGTCAGGCGCAACGTGAGGTCGCGGCTCGCCAGCGCGGCGGCATCGGGCTCGGAGAGCCTTCGTGAGCCGCGCGGTGTGGTTCGTGGCCGGCGCCGGTGCCGGCGTCTACGGCATGCTGCGGGCGCGGCGGGTCGCCGAGGCCCTGACCGTCGACGGTCTCCGTGACCGCGTCGGCGCGGCCGCCGTCGGAGCGCGGATGTTCCGCGACGAGGTCGCGCAGGGCAAGGCCGAGGCCGAGTTCCACCTGCGCGATCGGCTCGCAGAGCGGGCCACCCAGCTCGACGGCGCTCGCCGTCCGGCCGAACTGACATCGGAATCGATGCAGGACGTGACGCAGATCCAGGAAGGCAGCACCCACTGATGGACACCGCGGAGATCCGCCGCCGGTTCGTGACGCACTTCGAGCAGGCCGGCCATACGGCCGTGCCGTCGGCCTCGTTGCTTCTCGACGACCCCAACCTGCTGTTCGTCAACGCCGGGATGGTGCCCTTCAAGCCATACTTCCTGGGTCAGGAGACGCCGCCGTACGTGCGGGCCACGAGCGTCCAGAAGTGCGTACGCACCCCCGACATCGAGGACGTCGGCAAGACCACGCGCCACGGCACCTTCTTCGAGATGTGCGGCAACTTCTCCTTCGGCGACTACTTCAAGGAGCGGGCGATCGAGCTCGCCTGGGAGCTGGTGACCAAGCCGGTCGCCGACGGCGGCTGGGGCTTCGCCGAGGACAAGCTGTACCCGAGCGTCTACGTCGACGACGCCGAGGCGGTCGCGTTGTGGCGCAAGATCACCGGGCTCCCCGACGACCGGATCGCCCGCCTGGGCAAGTCGGAGAACTACTGGTCGATGGGCGTCCCCGGCCCGGGCGGCCCGTGCTCGGAGATCCTCATCGACCGCGGTCCCGCCTATGGCGCCGACGGCGACTTCTCCGCCGAGGACCGCTACCTCGAGTTCTGGAACCTGGTCTTCATGCAGGACGAGCTCAGTGCGGTGCGGAGCAAGGAGGACTTCGACATCGCGGGCTCTCTGCCCAAGCGCAACATCGACACGGGGATGGGCCTCGAGCGCGTCGCGTTCATGACCCAGGGCGTCGAGAACATGTACGAGATCGACGTCATGTTCCCGGTGATCGAGCACGCGATGGCCCTCACCGGCAGGAAGTACGGCGCCGACCCGGTCGACGACGTCCGGTTCCGCGTCGTCGCCGACCACGTGCGTTCCTCGATGATGCTGATCGGCGACGGCGTCACGCCGGGCAACGAGGCCCGCGGCTACGTGCTGCGCCGCTTGCTGCGCCGCGCCGTCCGCTCGATGCGCCTCCTCGGCTACGAGGACCCGGCGCTGCCCGAGCTGATGCCGATCAGCCGCGACAAGATGGGCGAGACCTACACCGACCTCCACTCGGACTGGGAGCGGATCAGCCGGGTCGCCTTCGCCGAGGAGGAGGCGTTCCGCAAGACGCTCCAGGCCGGTACGACGATCTTCGACGTCGCCGCTGCGAAGGTGAAGGCGGCCGGGGGAGCACAGCTCGCCGGTGACCAGGCGTTCGCGTTGCACGACACCTACGGCTTCCCGATCGACCTCACGCTGGAGATGGCGGCCGAGGCCGACCTGAGCGTCGACGAAGCGGGCTTCCGGGCCCTGATGGCCGAGCAGCGGGATCGAGCGAAGGCGGATGCGAGGGCGAAGAAGGGCCAGCACGCCGACACCAGCGTCTACCGCGCGATCCTCGACGAGCACGGGCCGACCGAGTGGTTGGCCTACGAGACGCTGGAGACCGAGTCGCGGGCACTCGCCGTCCTCGCCGGTGGTGCTCCGTCGACGCGACTGGAGCAGGGCGACGTCGGCGAGATCGTGCTCGACCGGACCCCGTTCTATGCCGAGTCCGGTGGTCAGGTCGCCGACGCCGGCATCATCGAGTTCGACGGGGGGCGCCTGGAGGTGCTCGACGTCCAGCGTCCGGTGCGCGGCCTGGTCGTGCACCAGGTCCGGGTCGTGGAGGGCGAGCTCTCCCTCGACGCTGCGAGTGCATCGCTGCACGCCCAGGTCGACCCCGAGTGGCGCATCGGCGCCCGCCAGGCGCACTCGGGCACCCACGTCGTGCACGCCGCGCTGCGCGAGGTGCTGGGGCCGAGCGCCCTGCAGTCCGGCTCCTACAACCGCCCGGGCTACCTGCGGCTCGACTTCGGGTGGACGACGGGCCTGAGCCCCGAGCAGGTGCGCGACATCGAGGAGGTCTCGAACCGGGCCCTGCGCGCCGACCTGCCGGTCGGCTGGCAGTACATGAGCCTGGAGGAGGCCAAGGAGTGGGGCGCCGTCGCCCTGTTCGGTGAGACCTACGACTCGTCCAAGGTGCGCGTCGTCGAGATCGGCGGCCCGTGGTCGCGCGAACTGTGCGGCGGCACGCACGTCGACCACGCCAGCCAGATCGGCACGATCGTCGTCACGGGCGAGGCGTCGGTCGGATCGGGCAACCGGCGTATCGAGGCATTCACCGGCGTCGAGGGCTTCGGCTATCTGGCCCGCGAGCGCGACGTCGTCGGGCAACTCACCACCTTGCTGAAGACCCAGCCCGACGACCTCGTCACGCGCGTCGGCGACCTCGTCGAACGGTTGAAGGCCGCGGAGAAGGAGATCGAGAAGGCGCGCCTGGCCACGCTGCTCTCCGGCGGTGCGGCGCTCGCCGCCGCCGCTCAGGACGTGGGCGGCGTGCAGGTCGTGGCGCACCGCGTCGACGGCGCCGGTGGCGGCGACGTCCGGACGCTCGCGCTCGACGTCCGCGGTCGGATGCCGGGCGGTGTGCCGGCGGTGGTCGTCGTCCTCGGTGTGGCCGACGGCAAGGTGGCCGTCGTCGCGGCCCTCAACGACGCGGCCCAGCAGCGCGGCCTGGAGGCCGGCGCGCTGGTGCGCGCCGTCGCCCCGTTCATCGACGGCAAGGGCGGCGGCAAGGCCGACGTGGCTCAGGGCGGGGGCATCGACACCGGTCGTGTGGACGAGGCGCTCGCGGCAGTGCTCGCCACGGTCGCGGCCGGTTGAGCCGACCGGAGGCCAGGTGACGACGCGGAGGGGAGTTCGGCTCGGCATCGATCCCGGTGATGCCCGTATCGGCGTGGCCCGCTGCGATCCTTCGGGCTTCTTGGCAACGCCGGTCGAGACGGTGTCGCGCGGCAAGGGCGACGTCGCGCGGCTGAAGGCCCTCGTGGCCGAGCACGAGGCCATCGAGGTCGTCGTCGGCCTTCCCCGCTCGCTCTCGGGCGGTGAGGGTCCGGCGGCGGTCAAGGTGCGGGACTGGGCCGGGAAGCTCTCCCGGGCGCTGGCCCCGGTGCGCGTGCGTCTGGTCGACGAGCGGCTGACGACGGTCTCGGCGGAGGCTATATTGCGCGACCGGGGGACCAAGGGCCGCAAGCGGCGGGCCGTGGTCGACCAGGCCGCAGCCGTGCTGATCCTTCAGCACGCCCTCGACACCGAACGAGCGACCGGCGTTGCGCCGGGCGAGCTCGTGGAGGAGCAGGATGTCTGACGAGCACGCCGCTCCCTCGCCCGTCGTCCCCGGCGGGCGCCGCCGGCGCCGCGGCTCCGGGTGCCTGCCGATCCTCGTGGTGCTGGCGATCGTGGCTGGGCTCGGTTACCTCGGCGTGACCCGTGGGATCGATGAGCTGCGTGACCGTTTCGGCGGAGCCGAGGACTACCCGGGCCCCGGCTCCGGCTCTGTGTCCTTCGAGGTCTTCGGGGGCAATTCACTCTCCACGATGGGCCAGAATCTCGAGGCGCTGGGCGTCGTCGCCTCCTCCGAGGCCTTCGTGGAGGCCGCCAAGGAGGAGCCTCGCTCGTCGGGGATCCAGCAGGGGTTCTACCGCTTGCGGAGCGAGATGGCCGCGGCCGACGTCGTCGACCTGCTGGTGTCCGGGGACACCCGTGGGACCCAGTACACGTTCCTTCCGGGAAAGACCGTCGACGAGATCGTCGAGCTGCTCGCCCGCGACACCAAGCTCTCGCGTCGCGACTTCGAAGCGGCACTGAAGGATCCCGACGCGCTCGGCCTCCCGCCGGAGGCTGAGGGGAGCGCCGAGGGCTACCTCTTCCCCGGCAGCTACGTGTTCTTCGGCGACAGCACGGCGACCTCCATCCTGCGAGACATGGTCGCGCGCTGGCGTAGCGCCGCCGACGACATGGATCTCGACGCGAGAGCGGCGAAGCTCGGCTACACCACCCGGCAGGTCATGACCATCGCCAGCATGGTGCAGGCCGAGGGCAGCCTGCTCAGCAAGGGCGATCGTCGCAAGATCGCCCGCGTGATCTACAACCGGCTCGAGCAGGTGAGTCCGAATCCGAGTGCAGGTTTCCTCCAGATCGACGCCACCGTGAACTACGCCCTCGGGGAGAAGGTCGCCCGACTGACCATCGCCCAGATCGACTCGGTCGCCGACTCGCCGTACAACACCTACCGCACCAAGGGGCTGCCGCCCGGTCCGATCGCCGCCCCCGACTCGACATCGATCGATGCGGCGCTGGCACCGGCCGATGGCGACTGGTTCTTCTACGTCACGGTCAACCTGCGCACCGCGGAGACGAAGTTCGCCAAGACGCCGGCCGAGTTCTCCCAGCTCGAGGCCGAGTTCGACGAGTACTGCGCGACGCAGTCGGATCGCTGCTGAGCCCGGTCAGAGACGACGCTGCCGATGCGCTGTGCCGTGCTGGGTGACCCGATCGCCCACTCGCTCTCACCCGTGCTCCACCGAGCCGCGTTCGCCAGCCTCGGCCTCGACTGGACCTACGATGCGATCTCCGTGCCGGCCGGCGCGATGGCGGAGTTCCTCGAGCGGGTGGACGCCGACGGTGTGAGCCGATGGCGCGGGTTGTCCCTCACGATGCCGCTCAAGCGCGAGGTCGTGCCGCTCGGCCACGACGTCTCCGACCGCGTGCGCTGGACGGGCGCGGCCAACACAGTCGTCTTCGACCGTGGTCGGCTTCGGCTGGACAACACCGACCTGCCCGGGGCCGTCGCGGCGGTCCGCGAGCGGTACGACGGCCCGATCGACGCGGCCACGATCATCGGCGCCGGTGCGACGGCGGCCTCGACCGGGCTCGCGCTCGTGGAACTCGGCGCCCGCGAGATCGTCGTGCTGGCGCGCAGTGCCGAGCGCGCCGTCGAGACGCTCGAGGTGATCGCCCGGCACCCGGCCCAGCCGACCGTGCGGGTGGCGCCCCTGGACGCCGACGTTATCGGTCAGGTCGTGGTGTCGACCGTGCCTGCTGCCGCGCAGGACGATCAGCTGGTGGCGCGTGCCGGTGCGGCCGTCGTCGTCTTCGAAGCGCTCTACGACCCGTGGCCGACCCCGTTGGCCGCCGCGGCAGCGAGCCGCGGCCAGGTGGTCGTCGGGGGACTCGACCTCCTGGTTCACCAGGCGGTGCTCCAGTGCAAGCTGTTCACCGGGCAGGCCGGTCCGCTGGCCTTGATGCGGGCGGCCGGCGAGGCCGCGCTCGCGGCGCGTGCGGGGACGGCACGGTGAGAACCCGATGACCGAGACTCTCGGGGCGGTGTTCCTGGCGGCGTTCGCCTGCGGCACCCTCGGCCTCCTCGTGCCGCGGCTCGTCGCCGCGATCCCCGAGCCGGCGCCGGACGCAGCTCCCGAGCCGACGCCGGGGCGGGACGGCGCGCCGATCGACGTCGTGCCGGGGGAGCAGGCGACGACGACGCCCGAGCCGACCGAGCCCAAGGAGCTCTACCGCGACATCGCGGCGACGCCGGGGTTGGCGGCGCTGGCCGCAGCGGTCGGCGCGCTCGTGGCGGGCACGCTCGCCTGGTCGCTGGGGGCGTCGTGGTCGCTCCTGGTCGTGCTGCCCCTGGTCGTTCCCGGAGTCGCGCTGGCGGTGATCGACTGGCGCACCTGCCTGCTCCCCAAGCGGCTCGTGCTTCCGCTCTACCCGCTGGCGCTCGCGGCCTGCGTCGCGGCTGCACTGCTCGACGACGTCCCGAGCAACATCGTCGGTGCGCTGATCGGCTGGCTCGCCGTCGGGGGCTTCTACTTCGTGCTGTGGTTCATCTACCCGCCCGGCATGGGCTACGGAGACGTTCGGTTGGCGGGAGTGCTGGGCATCGTGCTCGGCTACCTCGGCTATCAGGCGGCGATGTACGGCTTGCTGGCCGGTCTCTTCCTCGGCGCGATCGGCGGCCTGCTGCTCACCGTGCTCGGCGTGATCGACCGCCGCAACAACCCGTTCGGGCCGTGGATGCTGCTGGGCGCCTGGGTTGGCATCGTGGTCTCCGGTCTCGTCGCCGGGTGAGGGTGCGCGGCCGTCGACGAGCTGATGGGAGACTGGAGCCATGCTGCGTTGGTTGACCGCGGGTGAGTCCCATGGCCCCTCCCTGGTCGCGATCCTCGAGGGCCTGCCGGCCCACGTCGAGGTCACGACCGCCGACATCTCCGACTCCTTGGCGCGCCGCCGGCTGGGCTACGGCCGCGGTGCCCGGATGAAGTTCGAGCAGGACGAGGTCACCATCGTCGGAGGTGTCCGCCACGGACGCTCCCAAGGTGGTCCGATCGCGATCGAGGTCGGCAACACCGAGTGGCCCAAGTGGGAGACGGTCATGTCGGCCGACCCGGTCGCACCGGAGATCCTCGAGGGATCGGCGCGCAATGCTCCGTTGACCCGCCCCCGCCCCGGCCACGCCGACCTCGCCGGCATGCAGAAGTACGACTTCGCCGAGGCGCGCCCGATCCTGGAGCGGGCCTCCGCCCGTGAGACCGCGGCCCGCGTCGCGCTGGGCCGGGTCGCCTCGAACTTCCTCGAACAGGCCGTCGGCGCCCGCATCGTCTCCCACGTCATCGAGCTCGGTGGCGTCCGCGCCCCGGCGGGTCTCTGGCCGACGCCCGAGGACGTCGAGCGCCTCGACGCCGATCCCGTGCGGTGCCTGGATCCCGAGGCTGCAGCCGCGATGGTCGAGCGGATCGACCAGGCCCACAAGGACGGCGACACGCTCGGCGGGGTCGTCGAGGTGGTCGTGCACGGCCTGCCGCCAGGCCTGGGCTCCCACGTGCACTGGGACCGTCGTCTGGACTCGCGTCTGGCGGGCGCACTGATGGGCATCCAGGCCATCAAGGGCGTCGAGGTGGGCGACGGCTTCGAGCTCGCTGCCACACCCGGTTCTCTGGCCCACGACGAGATCGTTCCCACCGCCGACGGCATCCGTCGGGTCTCGGGACGTTCCGGCGGCACCGAGGGTGGGATGACGACGGGCGAGGTGCTCCGGGTCCGGGCCGCGATGAAGCCGATCGCGACCGTCCCCCGCGCGCTGCGCACCGTGGACGTCACCACCGGCGAGGAGGCGGTGGCCCACCACCAGCGCTCCGACGTGTGTGCGGTCCCCGCGGCGGGCATCGTCGCCGAGGCGATGGTGGCACTCGTCCTCGCCGACGCGGTCGTGGAGAAGTTCGGCGGCGATGCGTTGAGCGAGACCCGTCGCAACGCCGAGAGCTACCTCGACACGCTGCGGTACCGGTGAGCCACCGATGACCGACGCGCCCCGCTCCGGGCCGGTCGTCGTGCTCGTCGGCCCGATGGGTGCCGGCAAGTCGACGGTGGCGGCCGTGCTCGCCCGGCGACTCGGCGTCCCGGCCCGCGACACCGACGCCGACGTCGAGGCCACCGACGGGCGTGGGATCTCCGACATCTTCGTCGAGTCCGGCGAGGAGCACTTCCGCGCTCTCGAACGGGCCGCGGTCGCGGCGGCACTGGCCGATCACACCGGCGTTCTCTCGCTCGGCGGGGGAGCGGTGCTCGACGTCGACACTCGCCGGTTGCTCGCCGACCATCAGGTGGCGTTCCTGCGCGTCGGCCTCAGCGAGGCCGTCAAGCGCGTCGGGCTCGGTACCGGCCGTCCGCTGCTGCTCGGCAACGTGCGTTCCCGGGTCAAGGCGCTGCTGGACGAGCGCACCCCGATCTATGAGTCGGTGGCGACCGTCGTCGTCGACACCGACGAGCTGACTCCCGACGCCGTCGCCGACCAGATCCTCACCGCACTGCAAGGAGCGACCACATGAGCCACGCGCCGGAGTCGGTGCTCCACGTCGGCGGCGCCTCGCCCTACGACGTCGTCATCGGTCACCACCTGGCGGGGCACCTTCCGGGCATGGTCGGCGACGCCGTCCGGGTCGCCATCATCTGCCCCGACTCCCTCGAACATCTCGTCGAGGAGATCGTCGGGCCTCTCGCCGAGCCGACGCCGGCTGTGCCCGAACGCGACATCACGGTCCTCGCCGGCCCCGACGGCGAGGAGGCCAAGAGCGCCGAGGTCGCCAACGCGTGCTGGGAGGCCCTCGGCGAGGAGGGCTTCACCCGATCCGACGTCGTGGTCACTCTCGGTGGTGGCGCGACGACCGACCTCGGCGGGTTCGTGGCCGCCTCCTGGCTGCGCGGCGTCAAGGTCGTGCACGTGCCGACCACGCTGCTCGCGATGGTGGATGCCGCCGTCGGCGGCAAGACCGGCATCAACACCGCCGCCGGCAAGAACCTCGTCGGCGCCTTCCACGAGCCCGCGGGCGTCCTCTGCGATCTGGCCCTGCTGGAGACGCTGCCCACCGAGGAGCTGATCGCGGGCCTCGGTGAGGTCGTGAAGTGCGGCTTCATCGCCGATCCCGAGATCCTGCGCCTGGTCGAGGAGAACGATCCAGCCGACCTGGTGCCCGCCTCTCCGGTGCTCCGCGAGCTCGTCGAGCGGGCGGTGCAGGTCAAGATCGACGTCGTCGTGGCCGATCTCAAGGAGGCCGGCGGCTCGGAGCTGACCGGCGCCCACCCGGGCCGCGAGGCCTTGAACTACGGGCACACCCTGGCGCACGCCATCGAGCGTGCCGAAGGCTACGAGATCCGGCACGGCGAGGCCGTGTCGATCGGCTGCGTGTTCGTCGCCGAGCTCGCCCACCGCGCCGCCGGCCTGCCCGCCGAGCTCGTCGAGCGCCACCGGACTGCGTTCGGGCGGGTCGGGCTGCCGATCAGCTACGAGGGTGCCGACTTCGAGGACCTGCTCGCCACCATGCGGGTCGACAAGAAGTCGCGCGGCAACCAGCTGCGCTTCATCGTGCTGGCCGACGTCGGCCGCCCGATCGTGTTGGCCGGGCCCTCCGAGGAGCATCTCCGTGCTGCGTTCGAGGCAGTGACCGGCTCCGACGCGGACGTCGACCTGTGAGCCCGGACGACGTCGTCATCGGCGGAGACCTCGGCGCGGGGGTGCTCGGTGCGCGACCTGTGTGGGTGCTCAACGGGCCGAACCTGGGCCGGCTCGGCCGTCGCCAGCCGGAGATCTACGGCCACACCACCTTCGCCGAGCTCGCCCACCTGTGCCGCGGGTGGGGGCGCGACCTTGGCTTCGACGTCGATGTCCGTCAGACCAACCACGAGGGCGAGCTGCTCGACTGGCTGGGGGACGCCGCCGACCGGATGGTGCCCGTCGTCCTCAACGCGGCGGCGTGGACGCACTACTCCTACGCCGTCTACGACGCCTGCGCCCAGCTGGAGGCCCCGCTCGTGGAGGTGCACATCTCCGATCCTCTGCAGCGTCCCGAGGAGTTCCGACACACCTCGGTGGTCACTCCGCACGCCGAGCGCGTCATCGCCGGGCACGGCGTCGACGGCTACCGGCTCGCGCTGGAGCATCTGGCGGCCCGTCCGCGGGTGTGAGGCGGCCCCGACCGGCGTCGGCCCGGAGTCGGTGCCGGCCCGCCACCGATTCGAATCCGGCCGAGCGGCCTCAGTAGAGTGGGCGGCTGTGCCCGCCGGCCGCGGGCGCCCGAGCTTTGACATCTGCATCGACCTCACCACGACGACCGAAGGCTGACACGCGCGCATGGCATCCACGAACGACCTCAAGAACGGCATGGTGCTCAACATGGACAACGGCCTGTGGGCCGTCCTGGAGTTCCAGCACGTCAAGCCTGGCAAGGGCCCGGCGTTCGTCCGTACGAAGCTGAAGAACGTCGAGTCGGGCAAGATCGTCGACAAGACGTTCAACGCCGGCACCAAGGTCGAGACCGCCACGGTCGACCGCCGTACGATGCAGTACCTGTACAACGACGGCAACAACTACGTCTTCATGGACGTGCAGAGCTACGACCAGATCGAGGTCGACCCGACCATCGTCGGGGACGCGAAGAACTTCATGCTCGAGAACCAGGAGGCGATCGTCGCCACCAACGAGGGTCGCGTGCTCTTCATCGAGCTGCCCGCGTCGGTGGAGCTGGTGATCACCTACACCGAGCCCGGCGTCGTCGGCGACTCCGCCACGGGTCGCACCAAGCCCGCGACGGTGGAGACCGGCCACGAGATCCAGGTGCCGCTGTTCATCAACCAGGGCGAGAAGGTCAAGGTCGACACCCGCGACTCCTCCTACCTCGGCCGCGTCAAGGGCTGACCTTCGTGGCTGCACGTTCCAAGGCCCGCAAACGGGCACTGGACATCCTCTACGCCGCCGATCTGCGCGACGAGACGCCGAGCGAGGCGCTCGAGCGCGTGATCACGGCGGACGGCGCGCCGTCCAACGACTACACCTCGGTTCTCGTCCAGGGAGTAGCCGAGCACGCGGTGAGGATCGACGAGCTGATCTCGGAGCACGCGACCGACTGGACGATCGAACGCATGCCCGCGGTCGACCGCAATGTCTTGCGGCTCGCGGTCTGGGAGCTCCTCTGGGCCGACGACGTCCCGGCCCATGTGGCGATGGCCGAGGCGGTCGCACTGGTACGTGAGCTCTCTGGTGACGAGTCGCCGACGTTCGTCAACGGCGTGCTCGGAGCGATCGACCGTTCCGGAGCCACCGCCTGACGACTCCCCGAGGGGAGCGACGGGTCTCGGCCCGTCGTACCGATGACCACGCCTCCGGCATGCTGACACGCATGACGGGTGCCCCGGAGCAGGTTGTCGACGTCGTCGTGCTCGGAGTCGGGCCCGGAGGCGAGTACGCCGCCAACCGGCTCGGTCGCGCCGGCCTCGCCGTCGTCGCCGTCGACGAGCTGCTCTACGGAGGCGAGTGTCCCTTCTTCGGCTGTACCCCGTCGAAGCTGATGATCCGCGGCGCCGACGTTCTCGCCGAGGCGCGCCGGGTCGAAGGGCTGGGCGGCGACGCCCGGGTCCGTCCGGACTGGGACACCGTGGCCGGTCGCGTCAGTTCGGCGACCAGCGACTGGCACGACCACGTGCACGCCGAGAGGCTGGAGAAGTCCGGCGTCCGGCTGGTCCGGGGTCGCGGCCGCCTGGAGGGGCCCGGCCGGGTTCGGGTGACGACGGCGGACGGCGAGGTCGTGCTGCGCGCGCGCCGCGGCATCGTCCTCAACACCGGTACCCGGCCCGCGGTGCCGTCGATCGAGGGCCTGGACTTCACGCCCTACTGGACCAATCGCGAGGTCGTGAAGGTCGAGGAGCTGCCGGAGAGCCTGGTGGTGCTCGGCGGCGGCCCGATCGGCTGCGAGCTGGCGCAGACCTTCGCGCGCTTCGGCGTCGAGACGATGGTGCTGCAGTCGGCAGCGCGGCTGATGGTCGACGAGGAACCCGAAGCCAGTGCGGTCGTCGAGGCGGCGCTGCGCGCGGACGGCGTGGACGTCCGCACCGCAGCCGAGGCCGTCAGCGTGCGCCACGACGGAGCGTTCGCCGTCACGCTCGCCGACGGGTCCGTGGTGCAGAGCGACCGGTTGCTGGTCGCGACCGGGCGGCATCTCAATCTCGACGTCGGGCTCGACACCGTCGGCCTCGACGCCGGCGACACCGCGGTGCCCACCGACGGGCTGCTCCGCGTCGGCGAGGGGATCTACGCCGTCGGGGACATCACCGGGCACGGTGCCTACACGCACGTCTCGCGCTACCAGGCCGACATCGTGGTGCGCGACCTCCTCGGGCAGTCGCCGCCGGAGGCGGAGTACCACTCCGTCAGCCGCGTCACCTTCACCGACCCCGAGCTGGGTGCCGTCGGCCTGACCGAGACGCAGGCACGCGCCCGTGGGATCGATGTCCGGGTCGGTACGGCCGAGATCGAGAGCTCGAGCCGAGGCTGGATCCACGGACCCGACACCCGCGGCGTGATCAAGGTCGTCGCGGACGCCGAGCGCGGCATCCTGGTCGGTGCGACGGCGGTCGCGCCCGCCGGCGGCGAGGTGATCGGTCTGCTCGCGACGGCGGTGCACGCGCGCATCCCGATCACCACGCTCCGCGGCATGCACTTCGCGTACCTGACCTTCCACCGCGCCATCGAGACCGCCCTCAAGAAGATCTGAGCTGCTCCCGCATCGCGCGCCGTCCCGCCGGAGAGGTTTCACGGCGGGAGCGAGCGGACACAACGAGAGGGAGCACGCACGTCGCACCCGGCGCTCGGGCCGTGTCCACGGGGACAGGTGACGACGCGCGACCCCGACCGCTTACGTTGCAGGAGGACGTCGTGACGTCTATCTCGGAGGGATCCATGACTCGCCACCGCCAGAACGCCGACCCGTCGCCGGCCCCGGACGGCACCAGCGACCGGCTCTACCGTCGCGAGGAGCTCGCGAGCTACGCGGCAGCGCGGGGTACGTCGTCGGCGGGGGGCGAGCCATCCGTGCATCAGGCGCCGACGGGAGACCTGGGTGATCGCCTGCGCGACCCACTCGCGGATCCGCTCAGTGACCCGCTGGGCGGTGAGTCCGCGACTCGCAACGGTTGGCCGCAGGCGGCCACCGAGCCCCCGGCCGTGCCCGCGTCCGCCCCGCGCGGACCGGCTCCGACCTGGACGCCGTCGACGGACGGCGCCGGAGCGAGGATCGGTGCCACGCCTTCCCCTGCCTCGGCCCCCACTTCGGCCCCGCCGCTGCGGACCGCTGTGCCCGAGCCCGCCGCGGAGCAGGCCGCTCACGCGACCGGCGACCCCGCCGGTCCCGTCGATCCGACAGCCCTGGGAGAGCCGGCTGCGCGCCGCCCGATGACGGCGACCGACTTCCTGGACCGCCGCGAGAACGACAAGCAGCTGGGCCCCGCGACATGGGGTTGGCGCGGTGTCGTTCGCCGTTGGTCCGGTGGGTTGATCAAGCCCACCATGAACGCCAAGGAGGAGGCCTACGAGCTCGCGCGCCGGTCGATCCAGCGTGACTTCGACGGTCCGCGCACCATCGCGTTCATCAATCCCAAGGGTGGGGCGGCCAAGACCACCGGCGTGCTGGCGGCCGGCTACACCTTCGGCACCGTGCGTGGTGGCGGCGTCGTGGCGTGGGACAACAACGAGACCCGCGGGACGCTCGGTATCCGCGGGGCACGGAGTTCGCACCGCAACACCACCCGGGAGCTGCTGGAGGACCTGGGACGCTTCAAGGACGTCTACCAGTCCCGGATCGGCGACCTGGGCGCATTCGTGCGCTCGCAGGGCGATGCCCATTTCGATGTGCTGGCCTCCGACGAGCGACCGGATGTGACCGGCACGATCCGCGCCGACGACTTCGTCGAGGTGCACGGCCTGCTCGAGCGGTTCTACCGGGTCATCCTGGTCGACACCGGCAACAACATGCGCGCGGAGAACTGGCTCGCGGCCGCGGAGGCGGCCGACCTGCTCGTGGTGACCAGCACCGTGCGAGAGGACACCGGCTACAGCGGGCTGTGGATGCTCGATGCTCTCCAGGACGCCGGCATGCACGATCTCAAGCGCAAGTGCGTCACGGTGCTCTCCGACCCTTCCGTTCAGGTCGACGGACGCCTGGCCGACGACCTGGTGTCGGTCTACGAGCAGCGCACCCGCGGCGTCTACCGCGTCCCCTACGACCCCTGCCTGGTCTCGGGTTCGGTGGTGCCGTACGCGCAGCTGTCCAAAGCGACGAGGATGTCGTGGTTGGCGGCCTGCGCGGGGATGGCCGACGCGCTCTGATCCACGTGCCGGGCGAATCCCGGCGCCGAAGGTGCTTGACCTCGGTGGCCCCGCCTGGCTGACTGGGCGCCCGTGAGCGCTCCCAGCCGAGACCAGGTCCGCGTCATCCAATGGGCGACCGGAGGTGTGGGTCGCGCGGCGATCGAGGCGGTGTTGAGCCATCCCGAACTGACCCTCGTCGGCTGCTGGGTGCACAGCAGCGCCAAGGACGGGCTCGACGTCGGGGACCTGCTCGAGGGACGTTCGTCCGGACCGGTCGGCGTGCGCGCGACCACGGACAAGGAGGCGATCTACGCCACCGACGCCGACGTCGTCGTCTACTCGCCACTGGTACCTGACGAGTCGGAGGTCGTGGCGCTCCTGCGCTCGGGCAAGGACGTCGTGACCCCCGTCGGGTGGATCTACCCCGATCCCGCCCGTACCGAGGCGATCCGCGCGGCGTGCGAGGCCGGCGGCTCGACGCTGCACGGCACCGGCATCCACCCCGGCGGCATCACCGAGCGCTTCCCGTTGATGGTCTCGGCGGTCTCGGCCCGCGTCACCCACGTGCGTGCCGAGGAGTTCTCCGACATCCGCACCTACGGTGCCCCCGACGTCGTGCGCCACGTCATGGGTTTCGGGGCGACCCCGGAGGAGGCGTTGGCCAGTCCGATGGCGAGCCTGCTCGGCGGAGGGTTCCGCAGCTCGGTGCGCATGATCGTGGCAGAGATGGGCTTCGACGCCGACCCGAAGATCGAGACGATCCAGGAGGTCGCCGTCGCCACGGCTCCGATCGACAGCCCGATCGGTCCGATCGAACCCGGCCTCGTCGCTGCTCGTCGTTTCCACTGGCGGGCCAGCGTGGACGGCGTGCCCGTCGTCATCGCGACCGTGAACTGGCTGATGGGGGAGGAGCACCTCGATCCGGCGTGGGACTTCGGACCCGAGGGAGAGCGGTTCGAGATCGAAGTCACCGGCGACCCCTCGGTCAGCCTCACCATCAAGGGTCTCCAGCCCGAGAGTGTCGAGGCGGGTCTGGTCCGCAACCCTGGCATCGTCTCCACCGCGAATCACTGCGTCAGCGCGATCCCGTACGTGCACGCCGCCGGCCCGGGCATCAAGACCTATCTCGATCTGCCCTTGATCGCCGGGCGCGCGGCGCCGCACCTGACGGCTGGACGTTGACCTCTCGAGGCGTTTCCGTGGTGCTAGGATTCGGGTCGTTCGACATCCTTTAACGAGCCGTCCTGTGAGGCGGAGAAGGAGGTCTGGCGACACCCGTGTGCGCCCAGCCGAGCCCTGACGCCGTCTCCTCCGGTGAGACCGGCACCGTCGTCCTCGACGCCCGCGACATCAACCGGGCCCTGACTCGGATCTCCCACGAGATCCTCGAGCGCAACAAGGGGGCAGCGGACCTCGTCCTGCTGGGCATCCCCACGCGCGGGGTACACCTGGCCCGGCGCATCGCCGCTCGGATCAGCGCCACCGAGGGAGTCGACGTGCCCGTCGGTGCCCTCGACGTCACGATGTACCGCGACGATCTGCGCAAGCACCCCGCTCGGACGCCGCAGCCCACCGAGCTGCCTCCCGGCGGTGTCGACGGTCGCACCGTCGTGCTCGTCGACGACGTCCTCTACTCCGGTCGCACGGTGCGTGCGGCCCTCGACGCGATGAACGACATCGGCCGTCCCGACGTCGTGCGCCTCGCCGTGCTCGTCGACCGCGGCCACCGCCAGCTTCCGATCCGCGCGGACCATGTCGGCAAGAACCTGCCGAGCGCCCGCACCGAGCGAGTGATGGTGCGCCTCGACGACCTCGACGGCATCGAGGAAGTGCGAATCGCCTCGGGAGGTGACCTGTCGTGAGGCGTCACCTGCTCTCCGTCGACGACCTGAGCGCCGACGACATCGAGACGCTCTTCGCCACCGCGGCCGAGATGCACGACGTCCAGCGCCGCGAGGTCAAGAAGCTCCCCGCTCTGCGCGGTCGCACCGTGATCAACCTCTTCTTCGAGGACTCCACGCGCACCCGGTCGAGCTTCGAGATCGCCGGCAAGTGGCTCTCGGCCGACACCATCAACATCACCGGCAAGGGCAGCTCGGCGTCCAAGGGCGAGAGTCTGCGCGACACGGTGCTCACCATCGCCGCCATGGGCGTCGACGCCCTCGTCATGCGTCACAGCGCCTCCGGCGCGGCCCACCAGGTATCGCAGTGGGTCGATGCCGCCGTGATCAACGCGGGCGACGGCACCCACGAGCACCCCTCGCAGGCGTTGCTCGACGCCTACACGCTGCAACGCCGTCTCGGCAGCCTCGAAGGGCGCCACGTCGTCATCGTCGGCGACCTGACGCACAGTCGGGTGTTCCGCAGCAACGTCAAGTGCCTGGCGACCCTCGGTGCCCGCGTGACGGTCGTGGCGCCGCCGACGCTGATGCCCAGCGGCGTGGCGAGCTGGTCGGCCGCGCAGGGCTTCGCGACCAGCTGGGACCTCGACGAGGTGCTGCCGACCGCCGACGCGGTGATGATGCTCCGCGTCCAGCGAGAGCGGATGAGCGGCGGGTACTTCCCCAGCGCGCGCGAGTACACCGTGGGTTACGGACTCACTCGCGACCGTCTCGCGGTGCTCGGACCCGACGTCCCGATCTGTCATCCGGGACCGATGAATCGCGGCCTCGAGATCGCCGCCGACGCCGCGGACGCCGCGCAGTCGGCGATCCTCGACCAGGTCTCGGCCGGCGTCGCGGTCCGGATGTCGATCCTGTACCACCTCCTGGCCGGTGAAGGAGCCGTCTCGTGACCCAGCGGTCGAACCAGACCCTCATCCAGGGTGCGCGGCTGCTCGGCGCCGACGCCGCCGACCTGCTCCTCGTCGACGGCGTGATCGCCGAGATCGGCTCGCTCACCGCGCCCGACGGCGCCGTCGTCGTCGACGCCGACGGACTCGTGGCGCTCCCCGGTCTCGTCGACCTGCACACCCATCTGCGCGAGCCCGGCCGCGAGGACGCCGAGACCGTGCGCACCGGCTCGCAGGCAGCAGCCGTCGGCGGCTACACCGCGGTGCTGGCGATGGCGAACACCTCGCCGGTCACCGACACCGCGGAGGCTGCCGAGCGGGTCTACGACCTGGGTCGTGCCGCCGGCATCGTCGACGTGCAGCCGGTCGGCGCCGTCACCCGGGGCCTCGGCGGCGAGGAGCTGGCCGAACTCGGCCTGATGCACCGCTCGCGGGCGAGCGTCTCGGTCTTCTCCGACGACGGGCGCTGCGTGGCCGACGCGCGCGTGATGCGTCGCGCGCTGGAGTACGTCAAGGCGTTCGGCGGCGTGGTCAGCCAGCACGCCCAGGAGCCGACGCTGGCGGGACCGACCGCGTGCTGCCACGAGGGCGAGCTCTCCGGACGCCTGGGCCTGCCGGGCTGGCCCGGAATCGCCGAGGAGGTCATCGTGGCGCGCGACGTCATGCTGGCCCGCCACACCGGCTCCCGGGTGCACATCGCGCACGCCTCCACCGCCGGCACCGTGGAGGTGCTCCGCTGGGCCAAGGCGATGGCAGCCAAGGACGGCACCTGGTCGGTCACGGCCGAGGTGACGCCTCACCACCTGCTGCTCACCACCGACCTGCTCGGTACCGAGAACGGCGGCTACGACCCGACCTACAAGGTCAACCCGCCGCTGCGTCCCGCCGAGGACGTCGAGGCCCTGCGCGAGGCGCTCGCCGACGGCACGGTCGACGCCGTCGCGACCGATCATGCGCCGCACGCGCGCCACGACAAGGAGCACGCCTTCGTCGATGCCGCGTTCGGCATGCTCGGCCTGGAGACCGCGTTGCCGGTCGTGGCGACGGTGATGGTCGAGTCCGGCCGGATGACCTGGGCCGACCTCGCGCGCGTGATGTCGAGCGAGCCGGCGCGGATCGCCGGACTCTCCGGCCACGGGCGGACCCTGGAGGTCGGCAGCCCGGCGAACCTGACCCTGATCGACCCCCGCGGCACCCACACCGTGGACCGCGACGCCTCGGTGTCGCTCTCGCGCAACAACCCCTGGCACGGCCGCACGCTCGCGGCTTCCATACACACCACCCTGCTGCGCGGCGTCCCGACCGTGCTGGAAGGAGACCTGCAGTGAGTGCCCCGACCGGTCGCATGCCGATCCCGGCCCTCCTCGTGCTGGAGGACGGCCGCGTGTTCCGCGGCGAGTCCTACGGCGCCGAGGGCGAGACCTTCGGCGAGGCGGTCTTCAACACCGGCATGACCGGCTACCAGGAGACCCTGACCGACCCGTCGTATCACCGACAGGTCGTGGTGATGACCTCACCGCACATCGGCAACACCGGGGTGAACGACGAGGACCTGGAGTCCTCGCGCATCTGGGTCGCCGGGTACGTCGTGCGCGACCCCGCCCGCCGTCCGAGCAACTGGCGCTCGGTTCGCAGCCTGGACGAGGAGCTGCGTGCCCAGGACGTCGTCGGCATCAGCGGCATCGACACCCGCGCGCTGACCCGCCACCTGCGCGAGCGCGGCGCGATGCGGTGCGCCATCTCCTCGGTCGAGCGCGACCCCGAGGCGTTGCTCGCTCGTGTGCTGGCCTCCGGCGAGATGACGGGCAGCGAGCTCAGTGGCGAGGTCTCCACCGACGCCACCTACGTGGTGCCTGCCCACGCGGGCCCGTGGGGTGAGAAGCGGTTCACCGTGGCCGCTCTCGACCTGGGGATCAAGACCATGACGCCGTACCGGATGGCCGAGCGCGGCATCGAGGTGCACGTCCTGCCCGCCACGGCCTCGCTCGACGACGTGCTCGCGGTCTCGCCGGACGGCCTGTTCTTCTCCAACGGTCCTGGTGATCCGGCCGCGACGACCGACCAGGTCGAGCTGCTGCGTGGTGCCCTCGCCCAAGGTCTGCCCTACTTCGGCATCTGCTTCGGCAACCAGTTGTTCGGGCGCGCGCTGGGCTTTGGTACCTACAAGCTCAAGTACGGGCACCGCGGGATCAACCAGCCGGTCATGGACCGCACCACGCGCAAGGTCGAGGTGACCGCCCACAACCACGGCTTCGCCGTCGACGCCCCGCTGGACCACGACACCGAGACGCCCTACGGCCTGGCCAGCGTGAGCCACGTCTGCCTCAACGACGACGTCGTCGAGGGACTGGAACTGCGTGCTCCGGCCGCCGAGGGAGGGGGTCTGAAGGCCTTCTCGGTCCAGTACCACCCCGAGGCCGCGGCCGGCCCGCACGACGCGGCGTACCTCTTCGACCGCTTCACCGCCCTGATGGCAGGAGACCTCTGATGCCGAAGCGTGATGACATCAAGTCGGTCCTGGTGATCGGCTCCGGCCCGATCATCATCGGCCAGGCCTGCGAGTTCGACTACTCCGGCACCCAGGCGTGCCGCGTCCTGAAGGCCGAGGGCCTGCGGGTGATCCTGATCAACTCCAACCCGGCCACGATCATGACCGACCCGGAGTTCGCCGACGCGACCTACGTCGAGCCGATCACGCCGGAGTTCTGCGAGATGGTCATCGCCAAGGAGCGCCCCGACGCGATCCTGCCGACCCTCGGCGGGCAGACCGCGCTCAACGCCGCCATCGCCCTGCACGAGAACGGTGTGCTGGAGAAGTACGGCGTGGAGATGATCGGGGCCAACTTCGAGGCGATCCACCGCGGTGAGAACCGCGAGCTGTTCAACGCCATCGTCGCCAAGGTCGGCGGCGAGGTGGCGCGCAGTTTCGTGTGCCACTCCATGGCCGACTGCGAGTCCGCCGCGGCCGACCTCGGCTTCCCCGTCGTAGTCCGTCCGTCCTTCACCATGGGAGGTACGGGCTCGGGCATCGCCTACACCCCGGCCGACCTGCAGCGCATCGCCGGCGCCGGCCTGGCGGCGAGCCCGACCACCGAGGTGCTGATCGAGGAATCGATCATCGGGTGGAAGGAGTACGAGCTCGAGGTGATGCGCGACAAGCTCGACAACGTCGTCATCGTCTGCTCGATCGAGAACCTCGACCCGATGGGCGTGCACACCGGCGACTCCATCACCGTCGCACCGGCGATGACGCTCACCGACCGCGAGTACCAGCACCTGCGTGACCTGGCGATCGGCATCATCCGCGAGGTCGGCGTCGACACCGGCGGCTGCAACATCCAGTACGCCGTCAACCCGGTCGACGGCCGCGTGATCGTGATCGAGATGAACCCGCGGGTCTCCCGCTCCAGCGCCCTGGCCTCCAAGGCCACCGGCTTCCCGATCGCCAAGATCGCCGCCAAGGTCGCCATCGGCTACACCCTGGACGAGATTCCCAACGACATCACCGCAGGCCCGCACGGTTCGACGCCGGCGGCGTTCGAGCCGACCCTGGACTACGTCGTGGTCAAGGTGCCGCGGTTCGCGTTCGAGAAGTTCCCCGGAGCCGACCCGACGCTGACCACGCACATGAAGTCGGTCGGCGAGGCGATGGCCATCGGCCGCAACTTCACCGAGGCGCTGCAGAAGGCGCTGCGGTCGCTGGAGAGCAAGGACGCTCCCTTCGACTGGTCCCAGGAGGTCGTCGAGCTCGACAAGGCCGATCTGCTGGAACAGATCCGCACGCCGCACGACGGTCGCCTCAAGAAGGTGATGGATGCGCTGCGCGCCGGCGCCACCGCCGAGGAGGTCTTCGACAGCACCAAGATCGACCCCTGGTTCGTCGACCAGCTGAGTCTGATCAACGAGATCGCACAGCAGCTCATCTCTGCTCCCGAGCTGACTCCGGAGCTCCTGCGCATCGCCAAGCGGCACGGCTTCTCCGACGCCCAGCTCGGCAAGATCCGCGGCACCACCGCCGACGTCGTCCGAGGGGTACGGCACGCGCTCGGCATCCGCCCGGTCTTCAAGACCGTCGACACCTGCGCGGCCGAGTTCGCCGCCCGGACGCCATACCACTACAGCTCCTACGACGAGGAGACCGAGGTCGCGCCGCGTGAGCGCCCGGCAGTGATCATCCTGGGGTCGGGGCCCAACCGCATCGGTCAAGGCATCGAGTTCGACTACTCGTGCGTGCACGCCTCGCTCGCGCTGGCCGATGCCGGCTACGAGACCGTGATGGTCAACTGCAACCCCGAGACCGTCTCCACCGACTACGACACCTCCGACCGGCTCTACTTCGAGCCGCTCACGCTCGAGGACGTCCTGGAGATCGTGCACGCCGAGCAGCAGGCCGGCCCGATCGCCGGCGTCATCTGTCAGCTCGGTGGTCAGACGCCGCTCGGCCTCGCGCAGGGTCTCGCCGCGAACGGCGTGACGATCGTCGGCACCTCACCTGACGCGATCGACCTCGCCGAGGACCGCGGCGCCTTCGGCCGGGTGCTGGCCGAGGCCGGTCTGGTCGCGCCGAAGCACGGCACCGCGACGTCCTACCCCGAGGCACAGCGGATCGCGACCGAGGTCGGCTACCCGGTGCTCGTGCGTCCGTCCTACGTGCTCGGCGGTCGCGGTATGGAGATCGTCTACGGCGACGACGCGCTGCGTGCCTATCTGGAGAAGTACGTCGCGGCCGGCCTGATCAGTCGCGAGGCGCCGGTGCTGGTCGACCGGTTCGTCGACGACGCCGTCGAGGTCGACGTCGACGCGCTCTTCGACGGTGAGGAGCTCTTCCTCGGTGGCGTGATGGAGCACATCGAGGAGGCCGGGATCCACTCCGGCGACTCCTCGTGCGCTCTGCCGCCGATCACCCTCGGCGCGCGGGAGGTGGCCCGCATCCGCGAGGCGACCACGGCGATCGCGCGCGGTGTCGGGGTGCGCGGGCTGCTCAACATCCAGTTCGCCCTCGGTTCGGACATCCTCTACGTATTGGAGGCCAACCCCCGCGCCTCGCGCACGGTGCCGTTCGTCTCGAAGGCCACCTCGACGCCGCTCGCGAAGGCTGCTGCACGAGTGATGCTCGGTGAGTCCATCGCAGACCTCCGTGCCGCAGGGGTGCTCCCGACCACCGGCGACGGAGGCGTCCTCCCGCCGAACCAGCCGATCGCGGTCAAGGAGGCGGTCATGCCCTTCAACCGGTTCCGTACACCCGACGGCCAGCAGGTCGACACGGTGCTCGGACCGGAGATGAAGTCGACCGGTGAGGTGATGGGCTTCGACCGCGACTTCGGCACGGCGTTCAGCAAGTCGCAGGCCGCCGCGTTCGGGCCCCTGCCGACCAGTGGTCGGGTGTTCGTCTCGATGGCGAATCGCGACAAGCGCTCGATGGTCTTCCCGGTCAAGGTGCTCGCCGACCTCGGCTTCGAGATTCTCGCCACCCAGGGCACCGCGGAGGTGCTGCGCCGCAACGGCGTCGCGTGTTCGGTCGTCCGCAAGCAGCACGAAGGCCCCGGACCGAACGGCGAGAAGACCACCGTCCAGTTGATCCAGGACGGCGAGATCCACCTCATCGTCAACACGCCCTACGGTGCGGGCGGTGCCGGCCACGAACGTCTTGACGGCTACGAGATCCGGACGGCGGCGGTGATGGCCAACGTCCCGTGCATCACCACCGTGCAGGGTCTCGGTGCCGCCGTGCAGGGCATCGAGTCGATGCGCCGCGGCGACATCGGCGTCCGCAGCCTGCAGGACTGGCGCGCGGTCGTGGTCGGGGCGCGCGCGGACCACGCCCCGGCATGAGCCCCTACCGACGCCTGTTCGAGCACGGTTTCGCCCGCGTCGATCCCGAACGCGCCCACCACCTCGGGTTCCGTGCGGTGCGGGCCGGCCGACCGGTGCTGGCCAGGCTGCCCGTCACCGGCGCAGAGCCGGTGACGGCGATGGGGTTGCGGTTCCCGCACCGCTTCGGGCTCGCCGCCGGTTTCGACAAGAACGCGGTGGGCATCGACGCGCTCGGTGCGCTCGGTTTCGGGCACGTCGAGGTCGGCACCGTGACGGCGCTGGCCCAGCCGGGCAACCCCCAGCCACGGCTGTTCCGTCTGGTGGCCGACCGCGCCGTGGTCAACCGGATGGGCTTCAACAACGACGGCGCCGAAGCGGTCGCCCAGCGGCTCGCCGCACGCGGACGCCGTCGTCGCGTGGCTGGCGCCCCGGTTCTGGGCGTCAACATCGGCAAGTCCAAGGTCGTGCCGGACGACGACGAGTTCGCCGTCCTCGCCGACTACGCCACGAGCGCGCGGTTGCTGGCGCCTCACGCCGACTACCTGGTCGTCAACGTCTCCTCGCCGAACACGCCGGGGTTGCGCAATCTGCAGGCCGTCGAGCGGCTTCAGCCGCTGTTGGAGCACGTGCGTCGGATCGCCGACGAGGCCACGCTCGACGATCGCGGTGCTCCGGTGCCGCTGCTGGTCAAGATCGCCCCCGATCTCGCCGACGACGATGTACTGGCGGTCGCCGACCTGGCCCTGGCGATCGGCCTCGACGGGGTGATCGCGACGAACACGACGATCTCGCGCGCCGGCCTCCGCAGCCATCCGCAGCAGATCGAGGAGATCGGGGCCGGTGGCCTCAGCGGCGCGCCGTTGACCGAGCGTGCCGAGACGGTGATGCGGCTGCTCCGCGATCGGGTCGGGCCCGACCTGACGCTCGTCGGCGTCGGCGGCATCAGCACCGCGGACGACGCACGCCGGCGCCTCGCGGCCGGCGCGGACCTCCTACAGGCCTACACCGCGTTCATCTACGAGGGTCCGCTCTGGCCACGCCGCGTCGTGGCGGGGATGTGAGAGGTTGAGCGGCATGGACTTCGAGACGCCGGTCGCGTGCACCTCCGTCGCACGCCCGACTCCGTCATCTCCCCGCGTGAACCGCACCCTCGCAAGTGCGGGAGCGGCGCGATGACGTTCGGCGACTATCAGATCGAGCTCTACCTCGGCGCGCTCGGCGGCGTTCTGCCCGCGCACCCGTTCGACTACACCGAGCTCGAGGCGAGCGCGCTCGCGGTGCTGCCGCCCGAGCTGCGCACCTACGTCGCCGGGGGAGCAGGGCGCGAGAGCACCCAGCGCGCGAACGTCACCGCCTTCGAGAAGTGGGCGATCATCCCGCGGATGCTGCGTGCCAGCACCGAGCGCGACCTCTCGGTCGAGCTGTTCGGCAAGCGGTTGTCCACCCCGTTGATGATGGCGCCGGTCGGCGTCGTCGGGCTCTGTACGCCCGACCAGCACGGCGACATCCACACGGCCGAGGTGTCGGCGGCGACGGGCGTCCCGATGATCGGCTCGACCTTGATGTCGGACCCGCTCGAGGACGTCGTCGGCCACACCGGCGAGACGCCGAGCTGGTTCCAGCTCTACACCCCGAAGAACCGCGAGCTCGCCGAGAGTCTGATCCGCCGTGCCGAGGCGGCCGGCTACGACGCCCTGGTCGTCACCCTCGACACCTGGGTGCCGGGTTGGCGTCCTCGCGACCTGGCCAGCGGCAACTTCCCGCAGTTGCGCGGCAAGGCACTGGCCAACTACACCTCCGACCCGGTGTTCCAGGAGATGTGCGGTCCGAACCCGGATCCCGGCACTGTGGTGTTCACGTGGGTCGGCACGTTCGGCCACCCCTTCACCTGGGACGACCTGCCCTGGCTGCGCTCGGTGACCGATCTGCCGATCGTCCTCAAGGGGATCTGCCACCCCGACGACGCGCGCCGTGCTCTGGGCGAGGGCGCCGACGGCATCTACTGCTCCAACCACGGCGGTCGCCAGGCCGACGGCGGCGGGGCGGCGTTGGACTGGCTGCCCGACGTGGTCGAGGCATCGGCGCAGGCGAACGCGGATGCCCCGGTGATCTTCGACTCAGGGGTGCGCTCGGGCTCCGACGTCGTCAAGGCGCTGGCGCTGGGCGCCAGTGCCGTGGCGATCGGCCGGCCCTACGTCTACGGCCTCGCCCACGGCGGCGTGCCCGGTGCCGTGCACGTGCTGCGCTCGCTGCTGGCCGAGGCCGACCTGATCATGGCGGTCGACGGCTACCCGGCCCGCGCGGACCTGACCCCCGACATCCTCCGGAGGCTCACCTCGTGACGAGTTCCGCCGTGCCGTTCGGCGCGCGCCTGCACGCCGCCGTCGCCGTCCGCGGGCCGTTCTGCGCGGGCATCGACCCGCACGGAGCCCTGCTGCGGCAGTGGGGGCTGACCGACGACGTCGCGGGGCTCGAGCGCTTCGCACTGACCGCGGCCGAGGCGCTCGGTCCGGTGTGCTCGATGGTGAAGCCGCAGTCGGCGTTCTTCGAGCGTTTCGGCTCCCGCGGCGTCGCGGTGCTGGAACGGACGATCGCGACCTGCCGCGAGGCGGGCGCGCTGGTGCTGCTCGACGTCAAGCGCGGTGACATCGGATCGACGTCCCAGGCCTATGCCGATGCCTACCTCGACCCGACGAGCCCGATCGCGGCGGACGCCGTCACGGTGAGCCCGTACCTCGGCTTCGGGTCGCTGGATCCGTTCGTGACGTCGGCCCGGGCACACGGCGGGGGCCTGTTCGTGCTAGCGCTGACCTCCAACCCCGAGGGGCCGGAGGTGCAGCACGCCGCGGTCGACACCGGCGAGACCGTCGCCGAGCGGGTGCTGGCCCATCTGGCCGACCTCAACCGCGACGCCGCACCGTTGGGGTCGTTCGGCGCCGTCATCGGCGCCACGCTCGGCGACGTCGATCGGTTCCGTGACGCGTTCGACTTCAACGGCCCGATCCTCGCCCCCGGGTTCGGTGCGCAGGGCGGCACGCCCGCTGACATCCAGCGGATCTTCGGCGCGGCGGCCGGGAACGTGGCCCCGTCGTCCTCGCGCGAGGTGCTCTCCCAGGGGCCGGACGTCGACGCGATGCGCGCGGCCGTCGCCGACGCGACAGCGCAGTTGCGGCCCGCATGAGCGGCGTGGCCGCTGCGCGACGTCTGCGACCGGTGCTGACGGTCGCGGCGCTCGTGGCGACCACGTCGCTGAGTGCGTGCGGGGGAGATCCCACGGCGGACTACTGCGCCGAGGTCGAGGCGCGACAGTCGGCTCTGAGTGCGGCGGTCGCCGACGGCGCGGCGACCGGTCTGCTCTCCGCGCTGCCCGAGCTCGAGGAGCTCGCGGCAGCGGCGCCCGACGATCTCGTGGACGAATGGGCCGTGGTGACCGAGCGACTGGGTGGACTGCAGAAGGCCCTCTCCGCAGCGGGGATCGACGATCCGGCGGGCTACGACCCGACGGATCCGCCGGAGGGAGTCAGCGCTGCCCAGGTCGAGCGGATCCGCGCCGCTGCCTCGGCCCTCGACACCCCAGAGATGCGCACAGCGTTCAACGCGGTGCAGCAGCAAGCGCGCGACGTCTGCAAGACACCGCTCGTGCGGTGACCAGCGGTGAGGTGGTCGGGGACGGCGCACCCCTGCATTGCCGGGGCATTCGGCTCTGGCTAGGGTGCGGTCTGGTGTGCCCGTCGGTGTGACGACCCCTGGTATGTCACACCGCACCGCCCTGATCGCACCCGATCCCCGGGATCTCCTGGGATCGTCCTGGATCGAAGGAACCTGAACTCGTGGCCTTGCCCCCGCTGACACCCGAACAGCGCCAAGCGGCGCTCGAGAAGGCAGCCGCCTCGCGGCGTGAGCGGGCCGAGGTCAAGAACCGCCTGAAGAACTCCGGTGCCTCGATCATCGATGTCATCACCGAGGGGCAGACCAACGAGGTCATCGGCAAGATGAAGGTCGTCGACCTGCTCCAGTCCATGCCCGGGCTCGGCAAGGTGCGCGCGCGCCAGATGATGGAGCGGCTCGCGATCGCGGAGTCCCGTCGGGTTCGCGGTCTGGGTACCAAGCAGATCGCCGCGCTCGCGCGCGAGTTCTCGACCGAGTGAGCCAGCAGCCCGCCCACGTCGGTCCGCAGGGTCCGACCCGTCTGATCGTGCTGGCGGGCCCGACCGCGGTCGGCAAGGGCACGGTCGCCGCTGCCGTGCGCGAACGCCATCCCGACGTGTGGATCTCGGTGTCGGCCACGACCCGTCGTCCCCGTCCCGGTGAGGTCGACGGCGTCCACTACCACTTCGTCTCCGACGACGAGTTCGACCGACTCGTCGCCGAGGAGCAGTTGCTGGAGTGGGCCACCGTCCACCAGGTCGCCCGATACGGCACGCCGCGTGGTCCTGTCGAGGAGTCGCTGGCCGCGGGGCGCCCCTCGATGCTCGAGATCGACCTCCAGGGTGCACGTCAGGTCCGGAAGACCATGCCCGAGGCCGTCTTCGTCTTCCTCAAGCCGCCGTCGTGGGACGAGCTGGTGCGCCGACTGGTGGGTCGGGGCACCGAGACGGCGGAGGAGCGCGACCGACGGCTCGCGACGGCACGTGACGAACTGGCCGCCGAGGCGGAGTTCGACGTGACCATCGTCAACCATGAAGTTCACGCTGCTGCTGACGACTTGGTAGCCTTGATGCGACCTGCGTGAGTCGGCATCCGGCTCCGCGTTCTGCCGTCGGATCGCCGTCCTCGTGACGTGACCGTCGGCCCACCGATCCAGCCGATGATGAGGTTCCGCGTGTCTGCGCCCCACACCCTGCCCGAAGGCGTCACCAACCCGCCGATCGACGACCTGCTGACCAAGACCGACAGCAAGTACCAGCTCGTGCTCTACAGCGCCAAGCGGGCCCGCCAGATCAACGCCTACTACTCCCAGCTCGGCGAAGGCCTGCTCGAGTACGTCGGCCCGCTGGTCGAGACCGGCGTCCAGGAGAAGCCGCTGTCGATCGCGCTGCGAGAGATCGCCGCCGACAAGCTGACCTGCGAGGACGTCGACCCCGCCGAGCTCGCTGCCGAAGAGGCGGCCCGCCAGGCGGCGCTCGAGGCGTCCTACGCCGAGCAGGGCTGACCTCCTGAACGAGCAGCACCACTCCGAGGCCGGGTCCCCCCAGGGGGCCCGGTCCTCTGCTGTCCGCCCCCGGGTGGTCGTCGGAGTGGCGGGCGGAATCGCGGCCTACAAGGCCTGCGAGCTGGTGCGACGGTTCTCCGAGTCCGGTCACGACGTGACCGTGGTGCCGACGTCGGCCGCGCTGCAGTTCGTCGGCGCATCGACCTGGGCCGCACTGTCGGGCAAGGCCGTCGCCGCCGACGTGTGGAGCGCCGTGCACGAGGTGCCGCACGTGCGGATCGGCCAGGAGGCCGACCTCGTCGTCGTCGCACCTGCCACCGCCGACCTGCTTGCCAAGGCCGCTCACGGACTCGCTGACGACCTGCTCACCAACACTCTGCTGACGGCGCGCTGCCCGGTGGTCTTCGCCCCGGCCATGCACACCGAGATGTGGGAGCACGCCGCCACCCAGGCCAACGTCGCGACGTTGCGTGGCCGCGGAGCACTGGTGATCGAGCCCGCAGAGGGCCGGCTCACCGGAAAGGACACCGGCAAGGGCCGACTGCCCGAACCGTCCGAGATCTTCGAGGTGTGTACCCAGGTGATGGCGCGCAGCCGGGAGCACGCCGGGCGCGACCTGGTCGACCTGGTCGGCCACCGCGTCGTCGTCTCGGCAGGCGGCACGCGCGAGTACCTCGACCCGGTGCGATTCCTGGGCAACAGGTCCTCGGGCCTGCAGGGCTACGCACTCGCCCGCGCGGCTGCCGCTCGCGGCGCCGAGGTGACCCTGATCGCAGCCAACACCGCGCTGGCCGACCCGGCGGGCGTGACGGTCGTGCGCGTCGAGACGACGGCACAGCTGCGCACCGAGGTGCTCGCAGCCAGCGCCCAGGCCGATGCCGTCGTCATGGCCGCCGCACCGGCAGACTTCCGGCCGACGGACGTCAGCGACGCCAAGATCAAGAAGAGCGACGACGGATCCTCGCCCGCCATCACGCTGACTCAGAACCCCGACATCCTGCGTGAGCTCTCGGGCGATCGCCTGCGCGCCGGCCAGGTGATCGTCGGGTTCGCCGCCGAGACCGGCGACTCCACGGGTTCTGTTCTGGACCTGGCCCGCGCGAAGCTCGCCCGCAAGGGTTGCGACCTGCTCGTGGTCAACGACGTCAGCGGTGGTGCGGTCTTCGGCAGCCCGGACAACGAGGCCGTCATCCTCGCCGCAGACGGCTCGGCCGTCGAGGTGCCGCGTGGGAGCAAGGCCGCTCTGGCGCACGTGATCTGGGACCAGATCGCCCGCCGATTCACACCCTGAGACCTGCATCTTGCATGCTGAACGACGCCTACGCTGGGGCGTGGGTCGCGCGGCGGACCGACTGCCGCGCCCGCAGAACTGAGAGCGAGAGATCGTGTCTGGACGTCTGTTCACATCGGAGTCGGTGACCGAGGGTCACCCCGACAAGATCGCCGACCGCATCAGCGACACGGTGCTCGACTACCTGATGGAGCACGACCCGAACAAGGCCGACCTGCGGGTCGCCGTCGAGACGCTCCTGACCACCGGTCTGGTCGTCGTCGCGGGTGAGGTGCGCACGGAGGCCTACGCCCCGATCGCCCAGCTCGTGCGCGACGCGATCCTCGACATCGGTTACGACAGCTCCGAGAAGGGCTTCGACGGCACCACGTGCGGCGTCCAGGTTGCGATCGGCGCGCAGTCGGCCGACATCGCCCAGGGCGTCGACCAGGGTCACGAGGCCCGCGTCGGTTCGTCGGAGGACGAACTCGACCAGCGTGGCGCCGGCGACCAGGGTCTGATGTTCGGCTACGCCTGCGACGACACCGACGTGCTCATGCCGTTGCCGATCGTGATCGCCCAGCGACTGGCCGAGCGGCTCACCGAGGTGCGCAAGAACGGCACGATGGCGAACCTGCGCCCCGACGGCAAGACCCAGGTCACCGTCGAGTACGACGAGCAGGACCGTCCGGTCCGCATCGACACCGTGGTGCTCTCCACCCAGCACTCGGAGGAGACCGACCTCGCCAAGCTCGAGGCCGAGATCAAGCAGAACGTGATCGACCCGGTGCTGGAGACGATCGCACTGCCCTCCGACGGTTACCGACTGCTGGTCAACCCGACCGGACGCTTCGTCGTCGGCGGTCCGATGGGCGACGCCGGCCTGACCGGTCGCAAGATCATCGTCGACACCTACGGCGGCATGGCCCGCCACGGCGGTGGCGCCTTCTCGGGCAAGGATCCCTCGAAGGTCGACCGCTCGGCTGCCTACGCCATGCGCTGGGTCGCCAAGAACGTCGTGGCTGCCGGCCTCGCCCGTCGTTGCGAGGCTCAGGTCGCCTACGCCATCGGCAAGGCCCAGCCCGTCGGCGTCTTCGTGCAGACGTTCGGCACCGGCGTGGTCTCCGACGAGAAGATCCAGGAGGCCGTGCTCGAGGTGTTCGACCTGCGCCCGGCCGCGATCCTGCGCGATCTGGACCTGCTGCGTCCGATCTATGCCAGGACCTCCGCCTACGGTCACTTCGGCCGTGAGCTGCCCGAGTTCACCTGGGAGCGCACCGACCGTGCCGACGCGCTGAAGGCTGCCGCCGGTATCTGATCGAGAAGCTGACCGAGGTGCCTCGTCCGGCGCCTCGGATTCGTGCCGCAACGCCGGTCCCGCTCGTCGGGTCCGGCGTTCGGCGTCTCGGGCGACGGGCCGCCAGCCGGTGGACGGCCTGACCCGCGTGATGTGGCGAAACTCCCGCCACGAGGGCCAGACAGCACTTCGTCCCGGGAGTTCCGCCCTGCCCTGGGAGAGATTCACCGGCTACCCGGTGAATCTCTCCCTCCACGACGGGCGAACCCCCACCCACGCCGACGCCGACGCTGTCGGCAACCCCTGATAGACACACGGCGTGAGTCGAGGCGGAGGTCGGCAGGGCGCGGAGGGCGCGGAGGGCGCGGTCGGTGCCAGCGCCGCGTCCGACGACGGCCAGCCGACGATCGCCGGACTCCCCGAACTGGCGCGCGCGAGCGTGCGGCAGGCCCGCGACCGCGCGGCTGCCCGGGAGCGGCGACAGCGCGCCGCGGTCGAGCCCGCCGCAGAGCTGCCGGTCGCGCGGGTCCTCGTCGACACCGGGCTGGCTCACCTGGACCGCCCCTTCGACTACCTCGTGCCCGCGGCCCTGGACGACACCGCGCACCCCGGCGTGCGGGTCAAGGTGCGGTTCGCCGGGCAGGACGTCGACGGGTTCGTCCTCGAGCGTCGCGCCGTCAGCGACCACGACGGCGTGCTGGCTCCCGTGCGACGGGTGGTGAGTGCCGAACCCGTGCTGACAGCGCAGATAGCAGGGCTGGCCGTCGACCTGGCGCAGCGCTACGCCGGCATCTCGGGAGACGTCCTCCGGCTGGCGATCCCTCCGCGACATGCGACGACCGAGCGTGAGGATGCCCGTCCGCTCGTCACGCCCACGATCGTGGCCCCGGGAGCCGGAGCCTGGGCTCCGTACCGGTCTGCCGAGTCGTTCTGGGGTCACCTCGCCTCCGGCGGTGCACCCCGCGCCGTGGTCTCGGTGCTGCCGGGTGACGATGCGGCACGCCTCGTCGCCGAGGCGGCCGTCCGCACGGCCGCTGCTGGTCGCGGTGTCGTCGCCTGCGTGCCCGATCGGCGCGATCTCGACCGGCTCGTCGCCGCGCTGACGCAGCTGGCCGGCGAGGGTGCCTTCGCGACTCTGACCGCCGACCTCGGCCCGGCGCGCCGGTACCGGGAGTTCCTCGCGGTCCTCCGAGGGAGCGTGCGGATCGCGATCGGTACACGGGCAGCCGCCTTCGCTCCGGTGCACGACCTCGGTCTGGTGATCATCTGGGACGACGGCGACGATCTCTTCGCCGAACCGCGAGCGCCCTACCCGCATACGCGCGAGGTGCTGTTGACCCGTGCCGCCCGCGAGGACGCCGGTGCACTCGTGCTCGGTCACGCACGGAGCGTCGAGGCACACCAGCTGGTGCGTGCGGGGTGGGCGCACCAAGTAGCTGCCGAACGCGACGTACTGCGACAACGCGTCACCGTGCGTGCTGCCGGCGCCAGCGAGCACGAACTGCGACGCGACCCCCTGGCTCGGACGTCGCGGATGCCGCGCGAGGTACACGAGCTGATCCGTGACGCGCTCATGAGCGGACCCGTGCTCGTCCAGACGCCGCGTTCGGGCTACGCCCTGCGGCTGGCATGTGAGAGCTGCCGGACTCCGGCCGATTGCAGGGCCTGCCGCGGCCCGCTGAGACTCAGCGACCCCCAGCGCCCGCCCGCCTGCGGTTGGTGCGGCACCGAGCATCCGGCGTGGGCCTGTGCCGCCTGCGGGGGCCGTGGAATGCGCTCGGGTGTGGTCGGAGACGCCCGCACCGGTGAGGAGCTCGGGCGTACCCACCCGAGCACATCGGTGATCACCTCCTCGGGCGACCGGGTTCGTGCCGCGGTCCCGGCGACTCCCGCGATCGTGGTCGCCACTCCCGGTGCCGAACCGGTGGCGGACGGCGGGTACGCCGCGGTCGTCCTGCTCGACGCATGGCTCGCGCTCGGTCGCGACGGACTGCGCTCGGACGAGGAGGCGCTCCGACGGTGGAGCAATGCCGTCGGTCTGGTGCGCCCGGGCGGTCGAGCCTTGATCGTCGGGGACCCTGCCCACGCCGCCGTCCAGGCCCTCGTGCGATGGGACCACGCGGGCTTCGCCGACCGCGAGATCGAGGAGCGGCGTGCAGCCCACCTGCCGCCGGCCGCTCGGATCGCCACTCTCACCGGAAGCCCCGGGGCCCTGGACGATGCGTTGAGGCTCCTCACCCCTCCCGAGCCGTGCGACGTGCTCGGCCCGATGCCCGTACCGGGAGGTTCGCCGGCCGTGACAGCGACGTTCGCACCGGGACCCGCGGTGGCGGGTGACGACGTCGTCGAGCGGGTGGTGCTGCGCGTTCCGCGAGCCCAGGGAGCCGCGCTCGGTGCGGCGTTGGGAGAGCTGCAGCGGATCCGCTCGGCCCGCAAGCTCGAGCCCGTGCGGGTGCAGGTCGATCCGGCGGATCTCTGAGCGGCGCGTCCGACCGCGCGCCTCGGCCCGGGCGTGGGAACGCGTCGTCGAGCCCCAACGTCTGTAGAGATATGACCATGCACGCATCCCGGATCCGCCTCGGTCTCGTCGCGCTGCTCGGCCTCGCGCTGCTGGGCCTGTCCGCCTGCGGTGAGGAGACCTCGCCGGCCGCCGACCGGCCCGCCGGTGCGGCTGTGGGGGCGCACGAGCACCCGACGGGCGCCGACGACGTCGTGCTCAGGATCCTGACCGCAGGTGGCTACACCTCGATGGACTACCAGTTCGCCATCCGGCCCACGATCGTCCTCTACGGAGACGGCAGGGTGCTGGCCACCGATCCCGACGACGGTGACGCGCGGCTGTGGACCGTCCGTGAGGGGCGTGTCGACGAGGCGCAGGTCCAGGAGATCCTCTCCTCGGCCGCGGAGAGCGGGCTGCTGGCCGCCGCGCCGAGCTACGACTTCGACGGCGGCTTCATGGTCACCGACAACCCGACCACGACCGTCGAGATCGCCGCTGACGGCGGGCCCTGGGTGCACGAGATCTATGCGCTCTCCTCTACCCAGGGCGACACCCCGGCCCGGCAGCGGCTACGCGACTTCGTCGGTGCCACGACCGACGCGCTCGGTGAGGCGGCCGACGGGACCTACGAGCCCGAGCAGCTTCGGCTGTTCGTCACGCCGGTCTCCGGCGACGACGGTGCGCAGGGTGCTGAGGTCGTCGAGTGGCCGACCGGTGGCCCCGCTCTGGCGGGCGAGCAGGGCTGCCGCGTCGTCGATGCGGCCGGTCTCACCGACCTGCTCGGTGAGGCCCGGTTGGGAACCTACGTCCGCCAGGGCGATCGGCTCTTCGCGGTGACCGCGGCCGCAGTCCTGCCCGGAGAGACCCGGCCGTGTGCCGACTGGTGATCCCCGGCATCCCTGCACGCACCGGGACGACGCCCACCACGACAGCCCCTCTCCGCGGAACCTCTAGGATCACGGGGTCGCAGGCGCGACGTCCCGTCTGATCTCTCGCGGCGCGAAGGAGTGCGATCCCACCGTGGCCATCCAGCCGATCCGGCTCTTCGGCGACCCGGTGCTCCGCAAGCCCGCGCTCGAGGTGGTCGACTTCGACAAGGAACTGCGCACGCTGGTTGCGGATCTGGTCGACACGATGCTCGCCGCCCCCGGCGCCGGTCTCGCGGCACCGCAGATCGGCGTGGGCCTGCGGGTCTTCACCTGGCACGTCGACGGGGAGGTCGGGCACCTGATCAACCCCGATCTCTCGCTCTCCGACGATGTCCAGGACGGAGGTGAGGGGTGTCTGTCGCTGCCCGGACTCACCTACGACTGCCGTCGTGCGCGCGCGGTGGTGGCACGCGGGTTCGATCTGCATGGCGAACCCGTCGTGATCGAGGGCTCCGACCTCCTTGCCCGCGCCATCCAGCACGAGACCGACCATCTCGACGGGATCCTCTTCATCGATCGCCTCGACGACGTCGCACGCAAGGCCGCGATGCGTGAGATCCGCGAGTCGGAGTGGTTCGGACTCGAGCAGCCCACCGTCAAGATCAGCCCCCATGCCACGAGAGGTTTCGGACTCTGATGCGCGTCGTCTTCGCCGGTACACCGGAGGTCGCCGTCCCCGCGCTGGAGGCGATCCTCGCCTCCCGCCACGAACTGGTCGGCGTGGTCACCCGCCCGGACGCCCCCGCCGGGCGTGGCCGCAAGCTGCTCGCATCGCCGGTCGGCCAGCGCGCGGCCGAGCTCGGTGTCCCGGTGCTCAAGCCCGCGCACCCGCGCGACCCCGAGTTCCAGGCGGAGTTGGCGGCGCTCCGCCCCGACTGCTGCCCGGTCGTGGCCTACGGTGCGCTGCTGCCGCAGTCCGCGCTGGACCTCGTGCCCCACGGCTGGATCAACCTGCACTTCTCCTGCCTGCCCGCCTGGCGCGGTGCCGCACCGGTGCAGCGTTCGCTGTGGGCAGGCGACGAGGTCACCGGCGCGACGACGTTCCGGATCGTCAAGGAGCTGGACGCCGGACCGACGTTCGGGGTGATGACCGAGCGGATCCGCCCGACCGACACCTCCGGCGACCTGCTCGCGCGTCTCGCCGAAGGCGGCGCCGGGCTGCTGGTCGCGACTCTCGACGGCATCGAGGACGGCTCGTTGGAGGCCCGCGAGCAGCCCGAGGACGGCGTCAGCTTCGCCCCCAAGATCAACCCCGAGGACGGCGAGGTCGACTGGAGCGAGCCGGCTGTCGCCGTCGACCGTCGGATTCGCGCCTGCACCCCCGCGCCCGGCGCGTGGTCGACGTTCGCGGGGGAGCGCATCAAGCTCGGCCCGGTCGAGGTCACCGACGACGTCCTGCCGCGCGGCGAGTTGCGGGTGGGCAAGCGGGACGTCCTGGTGGGCACCGGCACCTCCGCCGTCCGGTTGGGCGAGGTCAAGGCGTTCGGAAAGAAGCAGATGGGCGCGGCCGACTGGGCCCGCGGGACGCGCGTCGAGTCCGGCGTGGTGTTCGGCGGACCGCTCGACGCGTCGCAGTGAGGGCAGCATGACGTCCACGGCCGATCGGCCGGCCACTCCGGAGGACGTCGACGCGATCTGCGCCGACCTGCCTGAGACCGAGTTGGGCACCTCGTGGGGGAACGTGCCGACGTGGAAGGTGCCGGCCGGGCCCAAGGGCAAGGGATTCGTGCTCTACCGCCCCGCGCGCGGAGACGCCGTCGATCCGACGACCGGGCAACCCTTCGACGATCTGCTGGTCATCATCACGCCGACGGAGGCGGAGAAGCGGGCTCTCGTCGAGGATCCGGGTACCCCGTTCTTCACGATCGATCACTTCCGCAACTACGCCGCGGTGCTGGTGTCCCTCTCGCGTATCGGTGAGGTCGGCCGGGACGAGCTGGCCGAGATCATCACCGACGCGTGGGCGAAGTACGCCCCGAAGCGCCTGGTGCGGGCCCATCTCGGCGATGGCTGAGCGTCGCGGCCAACGCCGCCGCCCGCCCACCGGGGGAGGGCGCGGGCGTCCGGCCACCGTGGACGTGCCCCGGCTGGCGGCCTACCAGGTGCTGCGCACGGTCCGGGCCGACGACGCCTACGCCAACCTGGTGCTGCCGACCGTCATCGCCCACCACGCACTCGACCCGCGCGACGCGGGCTTCGTCACCGAACTGGCGTCCGGCACGCTGCGCTGGCGCGGCACCTACGACGCCGTGCTGGGGCAGTGCGTGGACCGTCCGCTCAGCAAGGTCGCGGCGCCGGTGCTCGACGTGCTGCGACTCGGCGTGCACCAGTTGCTGGCGATGCGGGTACCGACCCACGCCGCGATCAGCACCTCGGTCGATCTGGCCCGCTCGGTCGCGAACCCCGGCGCGGCGGGTTTCGTGAACGCCGTGCTCCGCGCCGCCGCCGGCGACGACCTGGACGGCTGGATCGCCCGCCTGGCGCCGGATCCCGTACCGACCTCCACGCGCCACGAGGAGATCCGCTTCAGCCACCCGGGCTGGATCGTGGAGGAGCTGCGGCGGGCCGTCGGTGCCGAGGAACTGCACGCCCTGCTGGCAGCTGACAATGTGCCGCCCGCCGTCACGCTGGTCGCCCGACCCGGCCGCGCCGAACGTGCCGAGCTGCCCGGAGAGCCCACGCCGTACTCGCCGTTCGGGGTGACCGCGGCCGGGGGTGCGCCCGGTGCCATCCCGGCGGTGGCCGAGGGGCGCGCGGGAGTCCAGGACGAGGGCTCCCAGCTGATCGCGATCGCCCTCGCCGAGGCCGAGGTCGACGGCCGCGACGAGCGCTGGGTCGACCTCTGCGCCGGACCAGGCGGCAAGGCTGCGCTGTTGGCGGCGCTCGCCGCGCGGCGCGGCGCGGCGGTGCTCGCCGTCGAACCGCAGCCGCATCGTGCACGTCTCGTCGAGCGGGCACTCGCCGGCAGCGACGGCGTGAGCGGTGTCGTGGTCGCCGACGGCCGGCACGTGCCGATCGCACCGGCTTCGGCCGATCGCGTCCTGGTCGACGCGCCCTGCACCGGTCTCGGTGCCCTGCGACGTCGTCCCGAGTCGCGGTGGCGCCGCCGCCCCGACGACCTCGTGGAGCTCGTGCTGTTGCAACGCGCACTGCTGGGTGCCGCACTGGACGCCGTCCGACCCGGCGGGGTGGGGCTCTACTCCACGTGCTCGCCGGGCCTCGCGGGGGCCGGCGGAGTGGTGTCCTCGGTCGTCGAGGCTCGCGCCGACGTCGCGATCGAGGACGTCGCGGCGTTGCTGCCGCAGGTTCCCGACTGCGAGGGTCCGCTACCGGGCACCGTGCAGCTGTGGCCGCACCGGCACGGCACCGATGCGATGTTCCTCGCGCTGCTGCGGCGTTCCTGACCGGACCGTCTCGGCGGAGCTCAGAGAGCCGGCGGCACGCCGTCGGCGGTGAGTCGCCGCAGGTTGCGCAGGAAGCGGCGGAACATCAGGTCGGTGATCGGCCGCGACACCGGCAGCATCACCTTCGAGGCGCCGCTCAGGCTCTGCCCGAGCGACCACGTCAGGTCGCATCCCGACGGTGTCGCGACGATCCGGTAGTCCTCCAGGAATGCGCCGAGCTGCTTGACGGAGGAGGAGTTGAAGCGGAACGCCATGTGGGCGCCGGGATCCCAGGCGAGGAACTCCTCGTCGCCGATGATGCCGCCGCGCATCGTGACCACGCGCGTCGTCCCGACGCCGAACGGCTGGGGGCTGGTGTACTCCACGTCGGTGATCACCGAAGCCCAGCGCGGCCAGGTGTCCGCTCGTTCGAGCACCTCCCAGGCCTGGGCCGGTGTGATCGCCAGGCTCACGGTGTTGCTGAAACGGGCCGGGGCGCGGTCGAGCCAGTCCAGCTCGACGCGCTCACAGGGATACATCGTCGCCATGACCGGAGTCTAGAACGTGTTCTAGTGCCCGGGTGGCCGGTCGCGTCGCCGAGACGATCTGCCCCCAGGCGTTAGCGTGACGGCGTGGCCAGCAGCAGCCCTGCGATCGAGATCGACGTCGACGACAAGGTGGTGCGCGTCAGCAACCCCGACCGGGTCTACTTCCCGCAGAGCGGCGCGACCAAGCTGGACCTGGTGGAGTACTACCTCGCCGTCGGCGAGGGGATCGTCAACGCGCTCGACGAACGACCATGCATGCTCCATCGGTTCCCGCGTGGCCTCGACGGTCCGAAGGTGCATCAGAAGCGGTTGCCTGCCGGCGCGCCGCCGTGGGTGGAGACCGTGCGTCTGCACTTCCCGCGCTGGAACCGCACCGCCGACGAACTCTGCGTCACCGAACGCGCCAGCGTCATCTGGGCCGTACAGATGTCGACGGTCGAGTTCCACCCGTGGAACAGCCGTCGTGCCGACACCGAGAAACCCGACGAGTGGCGCATCGACCTGGATCCCGGTCCGGAGTCGGACTGGGCGCAGGTGCGCCGGGTCGCGGGGGTGGTCCACGAGCTGCTCGACGACTTGGGAGCGGTGGGCTACCCCAAGACGAGTGGCGGCAGCGGGTTGCACGTCTACGTACGCATCCCACCCGACCACGGCCACCGGGAGGTGCGTCGGGCGGCACTCGCCTTCGCGCGCGAGGTCGAGCGCCGCGCCCCGGACGACGTGACGACGGCGTGGTGGCGCAAGGACCGCGACCCCGGGCACCTCTTCGTCGACTACAACCAGAACGCCCGCGACCACACGATCGCGTGCGCCTACTCCGTCCGTGGCGTCCCGGAAGCACGGGTGTCCGCACCACTGGGGTGGGACGAGATCGATGACGCCGAGCCCGGCGACTTCACGATCTTCACCATGCCGGGCCGGTTCGCCGAGCTCGGCGACCTCCACCACGACATCGACGACCACGTGTTCTCGCTCGACGTGCTAAGGGGCTGGGCCGATCGCGATGAGCGCGACGGCGCCGAGACCCCACCCGAGGACGCGGCACAGTCCGGCGACACCGAAGACGCGGCGGCGGCGGACGCCCCGTAGCCTGCACCTCCGTGGGCCACGTGCAGATCACCCCGAGCATCCTCAACGCCGATTTCGCGAACCTGAGTGCTGAAGTCGCCAGGATCGCCAGTGCGGACTGGGTGCATGTCGACGTGATGGACAACCACTTCGTCCCGAACCTGACCTTCGGGCCGACGATGGTCGAGGCGCTGGCGCGCTCCACCGACATTCCGCTCGATGCGCACCTGATGATCGCCGACGTCGACCGGCACGCCGTCACCTATGCCGAGGCCGGATGCGGCTCGGTGACCTTCCACGTGGAGGCGGCCGCGGCCCCGGTCCGGCTCGCCCGTGAGATCCGCGCGGCGGGTGCTCGCGCCAGCATGGCGCTCAAGCCGGCGACACCGGTCGAGCCTTACGAGGACCTGCTGCCTGAACTGGACATGCTGCTGCTGATGACCGTCGAGCCCGGTTTCGGGGGCCAGAAGTTCCTCGACATGGTGCTGCCGAAGATCCGCCGCACCCGAGCGTTGATGGACAAGCACGGCGTGCAGACCTGGCTCCAGGTCGACGGCGGTGTCTCCCTGGAGACGATCGAGAGGTGCGCCGCTGCGGGCGCCGACGTCTTCGTAGCCGGCAGTGCGGTGTACTCCGCCGATGACCCCGACGCGATGGTCGCCGACCTGCGCGCCCGCGCGGAGGCCGCCCGCGCCTGAGGCTCGGTCACCGCCTGGGTCGAGGAGCGAGCGCCAGGAAGCGTCTCGAAACGCGGCGAGCCGAATTCGGGCCGCGATCGGCGACGCCTCAGAGCCCGATAGGCGATGCCGTCATCCGTCCACGGTGCGGGCAGCGTCGGATCGACCGCTCCGGTGTGGCAGGCTTGTCCTCGACGAGCAATTCGCTCGCGTGCTCTGGGGTCGGTGTAATTCCGAGCCGGCGGTGAAAGTCCGCGACCCGGTGACAGCCAGTCACCGGTTGATCAGGTGTGATTCCTGAACCGACGGTGAAAGTCCGGATGGGAAGCGCACGCTGGTGGAACGCTCCGGTACGCGATCGACGTGCCGGCGATCCGCCGTCAGCCCCGGAGTCTCGCGAGCCCGAGACCACCGAGGACTGAGACCATGTCGGTCAGCGCAGTAGAGCGGACGGCGATGCGCCGTGCCCTCGCGTTGGCGGCGACGCCCGGCGTCCCGGTCGGTCCGAACCCGCGGGTGGGCTGCGTGCTGCTCGACGACGAGGGGCGCACCGTCGCCGAGGGGCATCACCGCGGTGCCGGAACCGCGCACGCCGAGGCCGACGCGCTCCAGCGTGCGGGCGCGGCTGCCCGCGGCACCACCGCCGTCGTCACCCTCGAACCGTGCAATCACACCGGACGCACAGGGCCGTGCGCACAGGCGCTGATCCAGGCCGGCGTCCGGCGCGTCGTCTTCGCCCAGTCCGACCCGAACCCGGTGGCGTCCGGCGGGGGAGCGACCTTGCGGGCCGCCGGTCTCGAGGTGCTCGGTGGCATCGACGCCGAGGACGCCGGTGAGCTCAACCGGACCTGGACCTTCGCGATCGAGCAGGGCCGCCCGTTCGTCACGTGGAAGTTCGCCGCCACGCTCGACGGCCGCTCCGCCGCGGCCGACGGCAGCAGCCGCTGGATCACCAGCGCCGCCGCGCGACGTGACACCCACCGGCTTCGGGCGCTCTGCGACACCATGCTGGTCGGCACCGGCACGGTCGAGACCGACGATCCCCGGCTCACCGTCCGCGACGAGCACGACGTGGACCTGCCGATCCAGCCGCTGCGCGCGGTGATGGGTCTACGCGACCTCGATCCCGGACGTCGCATCCTCGACGCGGCGGCCGACACGGTGCGCCTGCGCACCCGCGATCCGCGCGAGGCGCTTCGTCTCCTGCGCGAGCGCGATCGGCACCACGTCTTCCTCGAGGGTGGCCCTGCCCTGGCAGCGGCATTCCTCCGCGCCGGGCTGGTCGACGAGATCGTGGCCTACCTGGCGCCGACCCTGCTCGGGGCGGGGGCGTCGGCTGTCGGCGACTTCGGTGTCGCCACGATCGGCGACGCGTTCCGGCCGGAGGTCGTCGACGTGCACGTCCTGACCGCTGATCCCGAGCACAACGTCCGCTTCACCCTGCGCCCTGTCACATCCGCGTCGGGCCGTCCGGCCCCGCCATCCACCCATCGAGAGGAGCGCTGATGTTCACCGGAATCGTCGAGGAGCTCGGCACCATCGAGGACGTCGAGGAGCAGGGCGACGCCGTCCGTCTCACCGTCGCAGCCTGCACGGTGCTCGAAGGCACCGGCCTCGGTGACTCGATCGCCGTCAACGGCTGCTGCCTCACCGTCGTGAGCAGCGACGGCGCCCGCTGGACCGCCGACGTCATGCAGGAGACGCTCGACAAGACGAGCCTGGCCGGCGTCGCGCCCGGCGACCGGGTCAACCTGGAGCGCGCCGTCACCGCGGAGAAGCGTCTCGGCGGCCACATCGTCCAAGGCCACGTCGATGGCGTGGGCCGGGTCGTGGCACGCCACCCGAGCGAGCACTGGGAGGTCGTCGAGATCGGACTGCCGGCGGCGCCTGACCTCGGGCGCTATCTCGTCGACAAGGGTTCGATCACCGTCGACGGCGTCAGTCTCACCGTCGTCGAGGCGCGGGCCGGCTCCTTCACGGTCAGCCTGATCCCCGAGACCCTCTCCCGCACCACGCTGGGCTCCCGTCAGCCCGGCGATGCGGTCAACCTCGAGGTCGACGTCCTCGCCAAACACGTCGAGAAGCTTCTCGCCGCACGACTCGACGTCGTGCCCCCTCAGTCCACGTCCCAGCAGGAAGGAAGCCGCTGATGGCATCCCGAACCACCGGCTCCGGCCACGACTCACTCGACGGCCCGAGCAACGACGTCGCGCGACCGCCCCAGCACGGGGGTGTCCGGCTCGACTCGGTCGAGCGTGCCATCGCCGACATCGCGGCGGGCAAGGCCGTCGTGGTCGTCGACGACGAGGGCCGCGAGAACGAGGGCGACCTGATCTTCGCCGCGAGCAAGGCGACACCGGAGTTGATGGCGTTCACGATCCGTCACTCCAGCGGCGTCATCTGTCTGCCGATGCCCGGCGCGATGCTCGACCGTCTCGAGATCCCCCTGATGACGCCGCACAACAAGGACGCCTACCGGACGGCCTACACGATCTCCGTCGACGCCCGCGACGGCGTCTCGACCGGCATCTCGGCCGCCGATCGCGCCCACACCGCTCGGGTCCTGGCCGACTCCGCGACCGAGCCGTGGGAGCTCACCCGGCCCGGCCACGTCTTCCCGCTGCGCTACCGCGAGGGTGGCGTACTGGTTCGCCGGGGCCACACCGAGGCGGCCGTCGACCTCGCTCGGATCGCCGGACTGACGCCGGCGGGCGTCCTGGTGGAGGTGGTCAACGACGACGGCACGATGAAGCGCGCGCAGGAGCTCCGCGAGTTCGCCGACGAGCACGGTCTGGCGATGATCTCGATCGAGGACCTGGTCCGCTGGAGGAGAACCCATGAGAACCTCGTCGAGCGGGTGGCCACGACCCAACTGCCGACGAAGTTCGGCGACTTCACCGCCCACGGCTACCGGATCAGCACCGACGGCTCCGAGCACATCGCGCTCGTCTACGGCGATGTGACGGGTCCCGAGCCGGTGCTCACCCGGGTGCACTCGGAGTGCCTCACCGGCGACGTCTTCGGCAGCCAGCGCTGCGACTGCGGACCTCAGCTCGACGAGGCACTCGAGCGGATCGTCGCCGAGGGCCGCGGTGTCGTGGTCTACCTGCGCGGTCACGAGGGCCGTGGCATCGGCCTGGTCGCGAAGCTGCAGGCCTACCAGCTGCAGGACGGCGGTCGGGACACGGTGGACGCGAACCTCGACCTCGGTCTTCCCGCCGACGCCCGCCACTACGGCACGGCCACGCAGGTGCTCAAGGACCTCAAGGTCGAGCAGGTCCGTCTGCTCACCAACAACCCGGACAAGGTCAGCAACCTCGAGGAGTACGGCGTGCCGGTCGCCGAGCGGGTTCCGCTCACGCCCCATCCGAACGGGCACAACATCGCCTACCTTCTGACCAAGCGCGACCGGATGGGACACGAGCTCCCCGGGCTCGACGCGCACGCCAGCACCGCCGGCCGGACGGCGACGTCCGACGATGTCGACGCCGCGACGGGAACGACAGGAGAAGACGCATGAGCGGACACGGAGCCCCCGCCGTCGAGGCGATCGACTGCAGCGACCTGCGCGTCGCGGTCGTCGCCGCGAGTTGGCACACCCAGGTGATGGACGGCCTGCTCGCCGGTGCTGAGCGGGCCTTGGCCGACTTCGCGGTCGAGGGTGCCCGGGTCGTCCGCGTGCCCGGCGCCTTCGAGCTGCCCGTCGTCGCCGGTGTGCTCGCCGCTCAGGGCTACGACGCGGTGATCGCGCTCGGTGTGGTGATCCGTGGCGGTACCCCGCACTTCGACTACGTCTGCAGCGCGGCCACCGACGGTCTGACTCGCGTCTCACTCGACCACAGCGTGCCGATCGGCTTCGGCGTGCTGACCTGTGACACCGAGGACCAAGCTCTGGACCGCGCCGGGCTGGCCGGGTCGGCGGAGGACAAGGGCCACGAGGCGACGTCGGCCGCGCTGCTCACCGCCCGCACGCTGCACGACCTGCGTCGATGACCCGGGACTCCCAGCACTACCCTGGGTGCCCGTGAAGACGTTCGAGGCGCTGTGGGCAGAGCTGTCCGAGAAGGCGCGTCTACGGCCCGAGGGCTCCGGCACGGTCGCGGCGCTGGACGCCGGGGTCCATGCGATCGGCAAGAAGCTCCTGGAGGAGGCCGCCGAGTCGTGGATGGCCGCCGAGCACGAGGGCAAGGAGCGCACGGCGGAGGAGATCAGCCAGCTGCTGTACCACGCGCAGGTGCTCATGCTCGCCTCCGGACTCGACCTCGACGACGTCTACGCCCACCTCTGATCCCGCCGGATCGCTCTTCTGATCGGACCTTCCGATGACCACCCTTCCGACCGCCCCGATGCTGCGGATCGCTCTGCCCAACAAGGGATCCCTGGCACAGGCGGCCTCCGAGATCCTCCGCGAGTCCGGCTACCGGCAGCGAGAGGACTCCAAGCAGCTCGTGCTGTCCGACCCCGAGAACGGCGTCGAGTTCTTCTACCTGCGCCCGCGCGACATCGCCCTGTACGTGGGGGAGGGCACCCTCGACGTCGGGATCACCGGCCGTGACCTCCTCCACGACTCCGGTGCGACCGCAGCCGAGGTGCGCACGCTCGGCTTCGGGCGCAGCACCTTCTGGTTCGCCGGTCCGACGGGCCGCTTCTCCGATGTCACCGACCTCGAGGGTCAGCGCATCGCGACCTCCTACGTCGGCGTGGTCGAGGCCTACTTGCGCTCTCGCGGTGTCGAGGCGAGCGTCATCCGTCTCGACGGCGCCGTCGAGACCAGCATCCAGCTCGGCGTCGCGGACGCGATCGCCGATGTCGTCGAGACCGGCGCGACGCTGCGGCGGGCGGGCTTGGCGACCTTCGGAGAGCCGGTTCTCCAGAGCGAGGCGGTGCTCATCGCCCGCCCCGCCGTCGAGCTCCCGGACGCGTTCGAGGTGTTCAAGCGCCGCCTCGAGGGCGTCCTGGTCGCGCGCAGCTACGTGATGATGGACTACGACATCGCCGAGACCGACGTCGCCGCGGCGGTCGAGTTGACCCCCGGCATCGAGGGTCCCACCGTGTCGCCGCTGCGGCGTGAGGGCTGGGTCGCGGTCCGGGCGATGGTGCCGCGGGCAGGGGCCCAGCGACTGATGGACGAGCTCTACGACCTCGGTGCGCGCGGCATCCTGCTCACCGACATCCACGCCTGCCGCCTCTGACGCGACTGCGATCGGACCACCGATGACGCCCCAGCCCGGACAGTCAGGAGACACCGTGCCGCTTCCCCGCACATGGCGCCCGATCGGCCCCCGCATCGCCGGCATCGCCTCGGCTGCGGCACTGACGGTGATCATGGCGCTGCTCTGGTTCGGCTTCGACGACGAGACGCGAGCCGCCGTCACGCCGTTTCAGCGCGGCACGGTGATCGCGATGTTCGCGCTCGGCTTCTCCTGCCTCTATGCCATGGCGCGATCCCGGGTGGAGGCGCGCGAGGACGGGATCACCGTCGTCAACGGCTTCAGGCGTCGCGAGCTGGAGTGGCCGCAGGTCGTCGCCGCTCACCTAGGCCGGGGAGCGCCGTGGGCCACCCTCGACCTCGCGGACGGCACCACCCTCAGCGCGATGGGCATCCAGAGCTCCGACGGTGCGCGCGCCCGGACGGCGATCAGCGAGCTGCGCGCGCTGGTCGACCGCTGACCGGTCTGGAAGGGCCTCGCTGAGCTGACTCGAGCCTCAGGTGGGGGACAGGACGCCGTCGACGACGAGCAGGTCGGCGCGCTCGCGCACCCGGTGCTCGTCGAAGTACCGCTGTTCGTCGAGCATCCACTGCTGCCAGTACCGCCGCACGGACTCCCCGTCGCGGGCCAGGCCGCGCCGCTCCCGCTCGGATGCGTCGGTGAGCTCCACCCACACGAGCAGCGTGACGGCGTGCGCATGGCGCAGGCTGCCGCTCCCGACCCCTTCGAGCACCAGCCAGGGCGTCCGCGGCACCTCGACCACCTCCGCCAGCTGCTCCCTGTGCCAGTCGTAGCGGGTGTAGAACCCTGACGGCCGGCGCGGTTCGGCGGTGAAGGTGAGGATCAGGTCGTCGAGCGCGGCAGGCAGCGAGGCCAGGCCGGACCACCCGGGGAGCACGTCGTCGGTGTGGACGACGGTCACGTCGGCGTGGTCGCGGAGAGCGTGGGCCAGCGTCGTCTTCCCCGACGCGGCGGGGCCGTCGAGGCAGACGACACCGTGGGAGGCGCGCGCGTCCATCTGGGCACGCACGGAGCGCGCCGCCTCGGCGACGTCGGGGCCAGGGCTCATCTGGCCACCCTCCCAGAACCACCCGATCGTCGAACGATGCCGGACGTGCGCCCGCCCCGAGCACTTGGGATGATGGACCCCATGACTCGCCGTGACCTCCTCGCTCCGGCGTTCCCCGACGACACCGGCGAGATCGACCCGGCTCTGGAGTCCGCCCTCGCGGCGTACGCCGCCGCGCCGACCGACATCGATGGTTTCGGGGCCGTCCTGGACGCGCTCGGGCGCAGTCGCGTGCTGGTCCCGGTCATGGCCGTGCTCGGAGAGGTCGAGTACGACGAGCAGGGTCTGGCCCACGACAAGTCGAGCGACATGGCGGCAGTGCTGCTGGAAGGCGCCGACGGACGGCTCGCGCTGCTCGGCTTCACCAGCACCGAAGCGCTGTCGGCGTGGCGGCCCGACGCGCGCCCGGTGCCCGTCACGGCGGTCACGGCCGCCCTCGCTGCGGTCCAGGAGAAGGCTGCCGCGCTGGTGCTCGACGTCGGAGGGCCGGTGCCGTTCGTTGTGGAGGGAGAGCACCTGCGGGGACTGGCCGCGGGGTGGCAGGTGGCGAGGGTCGCCGGTGGCCTCGCCTGGGTGGGCACGGCGATTGGGCAGGACGGGGAATCCTGACGTAGCCTTCGGTGTTGACCGATCAGTGGGTTGACGTCCGCGCCGCCTCGGCAGTGCTGCTGATGCCCACCGATCTCACAAGCGGAGAAGGTTCGTCCTCTCCCACCCGCATCGATCGCCAGCTCCATCACAGATCGTCGGGTCCGGTCCATGAGGCTCTGGCCTCGTGCCTGTACGGGCGCGCCGACGGCGTGCACGCGGAGGTACGTGGTGGGTGGGCTGCATCGGCTTCCGCTTGTGACCAGCGGGAGCCGTTCGTCATTTGCGGCCCGGACGCCGGCCGCGCCGGTGTTCGAGGACGACGACGGGCAGACTCCGCCGCCCTTACCCCTGAATCACTGGAGGACACATCAGCACCGAGCTGCGCATCAACGAGCGGATCCGGGTTCCCGAGGTCCGACTCGTCGGTCCCAACGGAGAGACGGTCGGCATCGTGTCGACCGACCAGGCGCTCAAGCTGGCGCAGGAGGCCGACCTCGACCTCCTCGTGGTGGCCCCCCCGGCGCGCCCGCCCGTCTGCAAGCTCATGGACTACGGGAAGTTCAAGTACGAGAACGCCCAGAAGGCCCGTGAGGCGCGTCGCAATCAGACGAACGTGATCATCAAGGAGATGAAGCTTCGTCCCAAGATCGACGCGCACGACTACGAGACCAAGAAGGGTCACGTGGTCCGGTTCCTGCGCGCGGGCGACAAGGTGAAGATCACCATCATGTTCCGCGGTCGCGAACAGCACCGTCCCGAGTTGGGATTCCGGCTCCTGCAGCGCCTCGCCGAGGACGTCACCGAGCTCGGCTTCGTCGAGTCCTCGCCGAAGCAGGACGGCCGCAACATGGTGATGGTCCTCGGGCCGCACAAGAAGAAGGCCGAGGCCAAGGCCGACCATCTCGTCGAGAAGGCCGAGAAGGAAGCCGCGCGTGCGGCGCAGGCCGCCGACGAGCAGGCCGAGCGCGAGGCCGCGCACGCCGCTGGTCCGGTGGCTGCCAAGAAGGAGCGCCGTCGTTCGGAGAACCTCGACCCCGAGATCGAGGCCTGAGCATCGGGCTCTGAGCCCACACAACTTCGCGGGGTGACCCGCGGACGACGACCAGCCCGCCGTGCGCGGCAGGCTGCGACCAACCGAGGAGAGAAGACATGCCGAAGAACAAGAGCCACAGCGGTGCCGGCAAGCGGTTCCGGGTGACCGGTTCGGGCAAGATCCTGCGCGAGAAGGCCGGCAAGCGGCACAACCTGGAGAAGAAGCCCTCCAAGGTGACCCGCCGGATGAGCGGCACGACCGAGGTCGCGAAGGCCGACGTCCCGCGCGCGAAGAAGATGCTCGGCCGCTGAGGCCCTGCCCGCACCCACCTATCTGACGCACGACACGAAGGAGCACCACCATGGCACGCGTCAAGCGGGCAGTGAACGCCCAGAAGAAGCGCCGGACCACTCTCGAGCGCGCCAGCGGCTACCGCGGCCAGCGCTCGCGCCTGTACCGCAAGGCCAAGGAGCAGGTCACCCACTCCCTGGTCTACAGCTACAACGACCGCCGCAAGAACAAGGGCAACTTCCGTCGCCTGTGGATCCAGCGCATCAACGCCGCCGCGCGTGCGCAGGGGATCACCTACAACCGCTTCATCCAGGGCCTGAACCTGGCGGGTGTCGAGGTCGACCGCAAGATCCTCGCCGACCTCGCCGTCAACGACGTCGCTGCGTTCAACCACCTCGTCGAGGTCGCCAAGGCGGCCCTGCCGGACGACGTCAACGCGCCGCGCGAGTCCGCCGACGCCTGAGGCGCACAGGTCTCACCATGACGCCTCTGACCGCGGGCAACGCCCGCGTGAAGGAAGCGCGTCGGCTCAGCCGCCGCTCGGTTCGCTCCGAGCGGCGGCTGTTCCTTGCCGACGGCCCGAAGGCCGTCGAGGCGGCGCTCTCCCGGCCGGGCTGCGTCGTGGAGCTCTTCACGACTCCAACGGGCCTGGCGTTGCTGCCGCAGTCCGATGACGGCGACGGCGGGCCGCCGGTCCACCTCGTGGACGACCGCGCCATGGCCGCGCTCAGCGACGCCGTCTCACCGGCCGGGGTGGTCGCCGTCTGCCGCCACCTCGACCGTCCCGTCGACGCCGTTCTCGACGGCGCCAGCATGGTGGCGATCTGCGCCGAGGTGCGTGACCCGGGCAACGCAGGCACGATCATCCGCACTGCGGATGCGGCCGGGGCAGATGCCGTCGTTCTGGCCGGCGACGCCGTTGACCTGCACAACCCCAAGACCATCCGCGCGAGCGTAGGAAGCGCCTTCCACCTCCCGATCGCGCAGGAGCGCGACGTCGTCGCTGCCGTCGCCGCCGCACGTGCTGGGGGACTCACCGTGCTCGCCGCTGACGGCACCGGCGAGATCGACCTCTATCGCGTCGGTGAGATCGCCCCCGGCCCGGTGGCCTGGCTCTTCGGCAACGAGGCGTGGGGCCTCCCGGCCGAGACCGCGGCGTTGGCCGATCACCGCGTGCGGATCCCGATCCACGGCCGCGCCGAGAGCCTCAACCTCGCGACGGCCGCCGCGCTCTGCCTCTACGAGAGCGCCCGTTCGCGATCCTGACGACACCCGGCACGCAGGTGTGGCGATCCTCGTCGCGGAGTCACCAGCGGGTGCGCACGATGTCCAGCCGGCCGTCGCGGCGCCGCACCTCGAGCGCGATCGAGCGCCGGTCATCGCCCCTCAGCACGAACACGGTCGGCACGCTGTAGCCGTCGGAGCGCACCTCGGCGCAGGTGCCCCTCGGCAGCGCCAGCCGACGCACCGTCTGCCAACGACCCTCGCGCCACGTCTGCACCAGCCTCGGCCAGCCATCCGAGCGGCGGGCGTGCAGGCGCACGACGTCGGCGCCGTCGGCGGCGATGAAACCGCACCGCGACGACTCGACGACGTTCAACGTCCGCAGTCCGTCGGGGGAGGCGATCACGGTGCGCCCCGCCGCGGGCGCCGTCACGGTACGGGCGTCGGCCGAGATCGCGACCGGACGACGACCGGTAACCACGAGCTGCCAGGACGCGAGGTCGGGCGAGACGGCGGCATACGCCCGGGGGCCGCACCGCAGCGGGAGCAGCCCGACCCGCAGCGCGCGCTCGGTGAACGTCGCGCGCGCACGGCACCCGTCGCCGGGGAGCCTGGTGATCGCACGGGACCCGCTCCAGGCCTGGCGGTCGGTGTCGTACGTCTGGAGAGCCAAGGTGCCCGCGATCCCCCCGACCGCCGCCAGCGGGCGGCCGGGCACGTCCAGGAACGTCACGCCGGGGCGGGCGAACCCCGCGAGCCCCGGAGCGGATGAGGGCGGCCGTGCGGTGAGGACCCATCGAGCTCCGGGCGCCGTGCGACTGATCACGTACTGGGCCTCGCGTCCCCCGTAGGTTCCACCCGTGACGGTGTCCTGGTCGCGGTTGGACAGAGCGCCCTCGGTACAACCAGGGTCGACGCCGGACACGACCTGGCGGTTCCGGAGGCCCGTCGCGCCACGGGTGTAGGCGACGACGAGGCAGCGGTCTCTCCTCGACTCCGGTCCGATCACCGTGACACTGCCGTCGTCGGCGACCACGAGCGTCTCGCCTCCGCTGTCGAAGCGGTAGCCGGTGTCGGCGACCGGCGCGAATCCCTCGCCCGTGCTCCAGCGCACGTACTGCCCGTGACCCCCGGTCAGCCAGGCCGCTCGCGAACCATCGGCTGAGATGGCCGGAGCCTGGTAGGCCTCCCCGGGGAGCACCGTGCGCGCCCAGGAGCGTCCGTCGCGGCTCACCATTGCCACACTGTGGACGGGGGCCTGGTCCTCGTAGTACGGGGTGTCGCACTCGAGCAGGAGGGCGACACCGCCAGCGGACGCTCGCCCGTCGATCTCGCCGCACGTGACGCCGCGGCGCTGGTAGAGCACGGTCGGCGCGCTCCAGGCGGAGCCGGGCGGTTGGCGCTGGATCAACACTCGACGCGGGGTGTTGGCCCCGACGGCGATCCGCCCGCCGTCGGGGGTGGGGAAGACCTGCCGGGGGATCGCGGTGAATCGGACGGCTCCATCGGTGCGGACGGGGTCGTCGCTCACGGAGCTCACGGAAGACGGTGGGCTCCACGCACGTGCGGCGGGTGGGGCGACGATGGCCACCCCTGCGAGCAACGCGAAGGAGGTGGCGAATCCTGTGATGGCCCGAGACATCCCTCGATGATGCCCCGTCGTCACCCGGCTACACGGTCGGCCGCCGCGGACACCATCGGGCGAGCGGCCCCCGCGGTCGCGCGGCGTACGCTGCCGACGTGGCCGGCTGCGAACCCCAGGACGTGCTCGATGCCCTGCCCGACGGCGTGGTGCTGGCCGACGCCGACCAACGCGTCACGCACTGCTCCGCCGTCGCCGCTCGGATGCTCGGCACCGACACCGCCCATGCGGTCGGCCGTCCGCTGTCCGACGTGCTGCGCCTCCAGGACCAGGACGGCCGCGCGTGGATGCAGTGCAACGCCCCCTATGGCGGCCTGAGCACCCGTACGGGTATCACCGAGCAGTCCTGGCTGCTGCCCGACGGCACCGAGGTGCTGGTCGCCGCGCGCCTGACCCGACCTCGCCGCGCCGGCCCGGTCGCTGGCGTGGCCGTCGTACTGCGCTCGGGGCGGGGGCGGGCCCGGCTCGACCGCGAGCGATCCGATCTCGTGGCGACCGTGGCGCACGAGCTCCGCTCGCCGCTGACCGGGGTGAAGGGCTTCGTCCAGGCGATGCTCAACCGTTGGGACAAGCTCAACGACGAGCAGAAGAAGCTGATGCTCACCACCGTCGCGGCCGACTCCGACCGGCTCAGCCGGCTGATCGCCGAGCTGCTCGACGTCGCCCGCATCGACACCGGTCGGCTCCAGCTCTACCCGCGACCGGTCGACCCGCTCGTGCTGCTGGAGCGCGTGGTCGCTTCCGTCGGTGCCGGTACCCATCGCACCATCACGCTCGAGGCGGACCCGGCGACGGTGCCCCAGATCATGGCCGATCCCGACAAGTTCACCCAGGTGGTGACGAACCTGGTCGAGAACGCCGTGCGGCATGGCGACGGCGAGGTGCGCGTGGAGGTCGTCGCGGGGCAGTCGCACCAGCACGGGACCGTCACCGAGGGCCTGGGTGCCTCGGCGGAGGCAACGGCGGAGGCCGAGGGCATCCGGGTCCGTGTCACCGATGAGGGCGAGGGCATTCCGCCCGAGCTGCGCCGCCGTGTCTTCACCAAGTTCTGGACCGGGGGAGGGCGTGGTGGGTCGGGGCTGGGGCTCTACATCGTCAACGGTCTGGTCCGCGCCCACGGCGGAGCGGTCGAGATCGCCGACGCGCCCGGCGGCGGGGCGAGTCTGGCGTTCGACTGGCCCGGGGTGCCGACCGAGCTGCGCTGACGACGGGCCGACGACGGCACCGGTTCGCCGGTCAAGGGCCGCGACTCCGGTGGATCGATGGATCTCTAGACTCCACCCCATGTCCGGACCCAACACCGACTACGACCCCGTGGAGGTCACTCCACTCAAGGCCGAGGAGGTGGAGGCGGCTCGCGACGCCGCGATCGGCGCTATCAGCGCGGCGGCCGACCTCGAGCAGCTCAAGCAGGTCCGGATCGAGCACGCCGGCGACCGTTCGCCGCTGGCTCTGGCCAACCGCGAGATCGGCGCCCTGCCGCCTCAGGCGCGCAAGGAGGCCGGGCAGCGCATCGGGCAGGCGCGTGGTGCGGTCAACCAGGCGCTGGCGGCCCGACTCGCCGTCCTGGAGGTCGAGCACGAGGACCGGATGCTCGTCGAGGAGACCGTCGACGTCACGCGTCCGGTCGACCGCACCCCGCGTGGGTCGCGGCACCCGCTGACCCTGCAGTCCGAGCTGATCGCCGACCTCTTCGTCGCGATGGGGTGGGAGATCGCCGAAGGCCCGGTCGTCGAGGCCGAGTGGCTCAACTTCGACGCGCTCAATCTGGGTCCGGACCACCCGGCCCGCACCATGCAGGACACGTTCTGGGTCGAGCCGGCCGAGCACCACGTCGTGCTCCGCACCCAGACCTCACCGGTCCAGGCGCGCACCATGCTGACCCGCACTCCGCCGATCTACGTCGTCTGCCCGGGGCGGGTTTTCCGCACCGACGAGTACGACGCCACCCACAGCCCGATGTTCCACCAGGTCGAGGGTCTCGTTGTCGACCGCGGCATCTCGATGGCGCATCTGAAGGGCACGCTCGACCACTTCGCCGGTCAGCTCTTCGGTGAGGGGATCGACACCCGGTTCCGGCCCTCCTACTTCCCCTTCACCGAGCCGTCGGCCGAGGTCGACGTGCGTTGCTTCGTGTGTCGCGGGGTGGACGCCGACCAGTGCAGGACGTGCCGCGGCGAGGGCTGGATCGAGTGGGGCGGTTGCGGGGTGGTCAACCCGCGCGTGCTGGTCGCGTGCGGCGTCGATCCCGAGGAGTTCAGCGGGTTCGCCTTCGGCATGGGCATCGACCGGTCCTTCATGTTCCGGCACCAGCTGGGCGACCTGCGCCCGCTGTTCGAAGGTGACGTGCGGTTCAGCGCCGCGTTCGGAACGGAGATCTGATGAAGGCGCCGCTGTCCTGGATCCGCGAGTACGTCGAGGTCCCTGCCGAGGTGACGACCGACGAGCTCACGCGGCGGCTCACCCTCACCGGGCTCAAGCTCGAGGCCATCGAGCGTCCCGGAGACCAGATCACCGGCCCGCTTGTCGTCGGCCGGGTGCTGACCCAGGAGCCCGAACCGCAGAAGAACGGCAAGACGATCAACTGGTGCACCGTCGACGTCGGTGACGCCAACGGCACGGGGGAACCGCAGGGCATCGTCTGTGGCGCTCACAACTTCGGCCCCGGCGACCTCGTCGTCGTGGTCCTCCCCGGAGGTGTCCTGCCTGGCGGCTTCGCGATCTCCGAACGCAAGACCTACGGGCATCTCTCCGCGGGGATGATCTGCTCGGCGGCCGAGCTCGGCCTCTCCGGCGATCACGACGGCATCATCGTGCTGGCGCCGGGAGCCGCGGCGCCCGGCGCCGACGCGCGCCCTCTCCTCGGCCTGGACGAGGAGATCATCGAGTTCGAGGTCAACCCCGACCGTGCGTACGCCCTCTCCTTGCGCGGCATCGCTCGGGAGGTTCTCGTCTCCGTCGACGGCGCGACGTCGTTCCGTGATCCGGCGGTCCGCGAGGTGCCGCAGGCGAACGCCGAGGGACACCCCGTGCGGGTGGAGGACGCGACGGGCTGTCCCGTCTTCGTGGCGCGCACGGTACGTGGCTTCGACGCCACGGCTGCGTCGCCGGCGTTCATGGTGCGGCGGCTCACCGCGGCCGGGATGCGCTCGATCTCTCTCGCGGTGGATGTGACCAACTACGTCATGCTCGAGACGGGCCGCCCGATCCACGCCTACGACGGAGACAGGCTAGCCGGTCCGCTGGTGGTCCGGCGGGCCCGGACCGGTGAGCGCCTGACGACCCTCGACGACGTGGACCGCGAGCTGGACGCCGGCGATCTCGTCGTCACCGACGGCTCCGGTGTCATCGGCCTGGGCGGCGTCATGGGCGGGGCCTCGACCGAGATCAGCGAGACCACCACGAACGTCGTCGTCGAGGCGGCGCACTGGGATCCCGTCTCGATGTTCCGCACCGGGCGCCGTCACCGACTGACCTCGGAGGCCGGCAAGCGCAACGAGCGGGGGGTCGACCCGACCATCTGCGAGGCCGCGGCCGATCGGGTCGTCGAGCTGCTGATCGAGCACGGCGGCGGCGTGGCCGACCCCGGCGTCACCGTGGTCGGCACGCCGCCACCCATGCCCACGATCCGGCTCGCCACCGACCTGGCGGCCCGTGTCGCCGGTCTCCCGATCGACGCTGCGAGCGTGGTGGAGACGCTGCGCGCCGTCGGCTGCGAGGTCACCGAGGTCCCCGACGGCGATGCCGCCGGCCTCGACGTCGTGCCGCCGCCGTGGCGCGCCGACATCACCGACCCGCAGGACCTCACCGAGGAGGTCGTCCGGCTCGTCGGCTACGACCGGGTGCCCTCGGTGCTGCCGACGCCGCCGTCGGGTCGCGGCCTGACGCGCGCGCAGCGATTGCGTCGTCGCATCGGCCGCACGATGGCCGGCGCCGGCTACGTGGAGGTCGTGACCTTCCCGTTCGTCGGGGTCGACTCCCTCGATGCGCTCGGCATTCCAGCCGACGACCCGCGCCGCGATGTCCTGGTGCTGAGCAACCCCCTCAGCGCCGAGGCGCCCGCGATGACCACCACGCTGCTCCCGGCACTCCTCCGCACCGCGTCGCGGAACGTGGGACACGGCCAGGCCTCGTGCGCGATCTTCGAAGCCGCCACCGTGACGCTGCCGCGGGGTGGCGACGGCGCGCCGATCCTGCCGGTCGACCGACGTCCTACCGACGCGGAGCTCGACTCGCTGATGAAGGCGTTGCCTGCACAACCGCTGCACCTGGGGATCGTCGCGGTCGGCGAGGCGGAGCACTCGGGTTGGTGGGGCCAGGGGCGGGCGGTCGACTGGACCGACGCGGTCGCAGCCGTCGACGGCGTCGCGGAGGCGCTCGGCCTGAGGCTCGATCGTCGCGCGGTGACCCGCGCTCCGTGGCACCCCGGGCGCTGTGCCGAGCTGGTGCTGGGCGATGTCGTGGTGGGCCATGCCGGTGAGCTGCACCCGAAGGTCTGCGCCGAGCTCGGCCTGCCGTCGCGGGCCGTGGCTGCCGAGGTCGACCTCGACGTGCTGATCGACCATGCCGTCGACCTGCGCGTCGCGCCCTCGTTCTCCACCCAGCCGGTCGCGAAGGAGGACGTGGCGCTCGTCGTCGCTGCCTCGGTTCCTGCCTCCGACGTCGAGCACGCGCTGCGCGAGGGAGCGGGCGACCTGCTGGAGTCGATCCGGCTCTTCGACGTCTACACCGGAGAGCAGGTCGGGGACGGCAGGGTCTCTCTCGCCTTCGCGCTCCGGTTCCGTGCGCCGGACCGGACGCTGACCGAGGACGAGATCGCCGCCGCACGCGATGCGGCAGTCGCGGCGGCAGGCGAACGCACCGGGGCGGTCCGACGCTCCTGACTGCGATACCCCGATTCTGCATCATCATGCAAGAACCTGTATGTTCATGCGCATGACGACGACGTCAGTGGCGGTGGCCGGAGCGAGCGGGTACGCCGGTGGTGAGGTGCTGCGCCTGCTGCTGGCCCATCCGGAGGTGCGCATCGGCGCCCTGACCGGCGGCTCGAATGCCGGTCAGACGCTCGGGGCCCTCCAGCCCCACCTGGTGCCGCTCGCCGACCGCGTCCTTGAGCCCACCACGATGGAGGTGCTTGCAGGACACGACGTCGTCTTCCTGGGACTCCCGCACGGCCAGTCCGCCCAGATCGCCGAGCAGCTCGGGGACGACGCGGTCGTCATCGACTGCGGCGCCGACTTCCGGCTGCGCGACGCGGCGGCGTGGGAGCAGTTCTACGGCGGCACGCACGCCGGCACCTGGCCCTACGGGCTGCCCGAGCTGCCCGGGCATCGCGACCTGCTCCGCGGCGCGCGTCGAGTCGCCGTCCCGGGCTGCTACCCGACGATCTCCTCGGTCACGCTGGCGCCGGCCATCGCGGGCGGTCTGGTCGAACCGGACGTCGTCGTGGTCGCGGCCTCGGGCACCAGCGGTGCGGGCAAGGCGCTCAAGGCGAACCTTCTCGGCAGCGAGGTGATGGGCAACGCCAGCGCCTACGGCGTCGGGGGAGTGCACCGACACACGCCCGAGATCATGCAGAACCTCGGCCCGCTGGCCGGCACTCCGGTCAGCGTCAGCTTCACCCCGATGCTCGTGCCGATGGCGCGGGGCATCCTCGCGACCTGCTCGGCCCCGTTGGCCCGCGACCTCTCCGCCGAGGAGGCCCACGACGCGTTCGTGCGGTTCTACGCCGACGAGCAGTTCGTCCACGTCCTGCCGACCGGGCAATGGCCCCAGACACAGTCGGTGCTCGGGTCGAACGCCATCCACCTGCAGGTCACCGTCGACGCCGCCGCTCGACGGCTGGTCGCGGTCGGCGCCATCGACAACCTGGCGAAGGGCACCGGCGGTGCCGCGGTGCAATGTATGAACCTCGCACTGGGGTTGGACGAGGCCCTCGGCCTCTCGACGATCGGAGTCGCGCCATGAGCGAGCCCACCGGTACGCCTGCCGAGAGCCCCGCTGAGGGCTCGGCACCCTCGTGGACCCTGCACCAGTTTCCGGAGAAGCTCGCCGTCGTCCGCCTCCCCGCAGGAGCGGAGATCCCGACCTGGGCCGAGTCTTCGTCGATCTTCTCCATCACCGCGACAGCGACCGAGACCTCGCTGGTCTGCGCGGGGCGCTCGGTGCCCACCAAGGCCCGGGCCATCCGGGGCCTGACGGCCTTCCAGATCGCCGGCACGATCCCGTGGGAGCAGGCCGGAGTACTGGCGGGAATCCTGGCGCCGCTGGCGGAGGAGGGCATCAGTGCCTTCACCCTCTCGACGTTCGACACCGACTGGATCCTGGTGCCCCAACAGCATGCGGAGCGCGCGGCGCAGGCCTGGCGACGAGCGGGGCAGGCCGTCGAGCCTGCGCCCATCGCCTAGTCACGGCCTCAGAGCCACGCCCGAGAGGAACCCCCATGAGCATCACCGCCCCTGCCGGCTTCGTCGCCGCAGGAGTCGCCTGCGGACTCAAGTCCACTGGCGCCGCCGACCTCGCGCTGGTCGTCAACCAAGGCCCCACCTTCGACTCCGCCAGCGTCTTCACCAGCAACCGCTGCAAGGCCAACCCGGTGCTGTGGAGCCAGGAGGTCGTCAAGGACGGCGTCGTGCGCGCCGTCGTCCTGAACTCGGGCGGGGCCAACTGCTACACCGGTCCCGAGGGCTTCCAGACCACGCACGCGGTCGCCGAGAAGGTCGCTGACGTCCTCGGCATCGGCGCACTCGACGTCGTGGTGTGCTCGACGGGGCTGATCGGCCTGACGAACCCGCGCCAGAACCTGCTCGACGGCGTGGTGACCGCCCACGCCGGACTCAGTGCCGACGGCGGACCGGCCGCCGCGAGCGCGATCATGACGACCGACACCGTCAGCAAGCAGGCGGTCGTCGAAGGCGCGGGGTGGAGCATCGGCGGGATGGCCAAGGGCGCGGGCATGCTCGCCCCGCAACTGGCCACCATGCTGGTGGTGATCACCACCGACGCCGTCGTGCCGGCCGCTGATCTCGACGGCGCGCTCCGTGCGGCCACGCGGGTCAGCTTCGACCGGCTCGACTCCGACGGATGCATGTCGACCAACGACACGGTCACGGTGATGGCCAGCGGGGCCAGCGGCATCACGCCGTCGCTCGCCGACTTCACCGACGCACTGAGTCAGCTGTGCACCGACCTCGCGATGCAGCTGCTGCGCGATGCGGAGGGTGCCGACCACGAGATCGCGATCTCGGTGGTGAACGCCGCCAGCGAGGACGACGCCGTCGAGGTCGGCCGCAGCGTGGCGCGCAGCAACCTCTTCAAGGCCGCCGTCTTCGGCAAGGACCCGAACTGGGGTCGGGTGCTCGCGTCGGTGGGCACCACCGCGGCAGCGTTCGACCCCGCCGACCTCGACGTCGCGATGAACGGTGTCTGGGTCTGCCGCAACTCCACGCCGTCCGCCGATCCGTCGACCGTCGACCTCGCGCCGCGCGAGGTCACTGTCACCATCGACCTCAAGGCCGGCTCGGAGCGAGCCACGGTCTGGACCAACGACCTCACCCACGCCTACGTCCACGAGAACAGCGCCTATTCCTCATGAGCGATTCCATGAAGTCTGTCAACGACTCCAGCGTCGGCGGCGAGTTCGACACCGCCAAGCCCGACCAGGCCAAGGCCCGCACGCTGGCCGCCGCACTCCCGTGGCTGAAGCAGTACCACGGCAAGATCGTGGTGGTGAAGTACGGCGGCAACGCCATGACCGACGACGCTCTCAAGCGCGCCTTCGCCGAGGACATCGCGTTCCTGCGCTTCGCCGGTTTCAAACCGGTCGTCGTGCACGGGGGCGGCCCGCAGATCTCCGCGATGCTCGACCAGCTCGGCATCGAGTCGGAGTTCCGGGGCGGACTCCGCGTGACCACCCCGGAGGCGATGGAGGTCGTCCGGATGGTGCTGGTCGGCAAGGTCCAGCGTGAACTCGTCGGGCTGATCAACGAGCACGGACCGCTCGCCGTCGGACTGTCGGGCGAGGACGCCGGACTGTTCACCGCGACGCCCACCAACACCGTCGTCGACGGCGAGGAGGTCGACCTCGGGCTGGTCGGCGAGGTCACCAGCGTGCGCCCGGAGTCGGTTCTCGACCTGATCGAGGCCGGGCGCATCCCCGTGGTCTCCAGCGTCGCCCCCGATGTCGACGGCCTGGTGCACAACGTCAACGCCGACTCCGCCGCGGCCTCGCTCGCCGTCGCGCTGGGGGCCGAGAAGCTGCTCGTGCTCACCGACGTCGAGGGGCTCTTCCTCGACTGGCCGGCCAGCCAGGACGTCGTCGGAGAGATCAGCCCCGAGTCGTTGGAGGAGATGCTGCCCACCCTGGCCAGCGGCATGGTGCCGAAGATGGGCGCCTGCCTGCAGGCGGTCCGCGCCGGGGTTCCGCGGGCCACCGTGGTCGACGGCCGCGAACCGCACGCCGTCCTGCTGGAGCTCTTCACCAAGGAGGGTGTCGGCACGCAGGTGCTGCCGGGCGTCGAGACCAAGACCCGGAAGGCTCGGGACTCGTGAGCGCGGGCCCTGCCACCACGTCGTATCTCGACCGGTACGAGGCGGCCGTGATGAACACCTTCGGCCGGCCCAAGCTCGTCCTGGAGCGCGGCGAGGGGATCCGCGTCTGGGACGTCGACGGCCGCGAGTACGTCGACTTCCTCGGCGGCATCGCCGTCAACACGCTGGGCCACGCGCACCCCGCACTGGTGGCTGCGGTGACCGATCAGCTCGCGACGCTCGGCCACGTCTCCAACTTCTTCACCACCCGACCGCAGGTCGAGCTGGCCGAGCGGCTGCTGACCGTGATGACGCCCCCCGAGGTCGACGCGCGGGTGTTCTTCTGCAACTCCGGGGCCGAAGCCAACGAGGCGGCGCTCAAGATCACCCGGCGTACCGGTCGCACGCACATCGTCGCCATGGAGGACGCGTTCCACGGGCGGACGTTCGGCAGCCTCTCCCTGACCTCGAAGGCCGCTTACCGCGAGCCCTTCGAGCCTCTGCCCGGCGAGGTCACTTGGGTTCCCTACGGAGACGTCGACGCTGTCGCAGCGGCGGTCACCGAGGCGACCGCCGCGGTCGTGATCGAGCCGCTCCAGGGCGAGGCCGGTGTGAACGTGGCTTCTGCGGAGTTCCTGACGGCGGTACGCACGGTCACCACCGAGCGGGGCGCACTGCTCTGGTTCGACGAGGTGCAGAGCGGGATGGGTCGTACCGGCCACTGGTTGGCGAGCCACCCCTCGGGCGTCGTCCCCGACATCGTGACCCTCGCCAAGGGACTCGCCGGCGGTGTGCCGATCGGCGCGTGCCTCGGTCTCGGAGCAGCGGCGGCCCTGCTGCAACCCGGTCAGCACGGCACGACCTTCGGTGGGAACCCGGTGGCCTGCGCCGCGGCGCTCGCCGTCATCGACACCATCGAGACCGACGGCCTGATCGAGCGCGCCGTGCTCGCGGGTGGGCGGCTCCGGGCCGGCATCGCGCAGGATGATCGAGTCGTCGAGGTCCGTGGGGAAGGCGTCCTGGTCGGGCTGACTCTCGAGGGCGTCGAGGCGCCGCGCGTGGTCGCGGCCGCGCAGGACGCCGGATGGATCATCAACGCGACCGGACCGGACCGGATCCGGTTCGCGCCGCCCCTCATCGTGAGCGACACCGACATCGACGAGCTGGTGCAGGCGTGGCCCGGCATCCTCGACGCTGCGGTGGCCATGGCCGCGGAGAGTGCCTCGTGATCCGGCACTTCCTGCGCGACGACGACCTGACGCCGGCCGAGCAGGCGCACGTCCTCGACCTGGCCCAGGCGATCAAGGCCGAGCCGTTCGCTCGCCGTCCGCTCGCCGGGCCGCGGTCGGTCGCGATGATCTTCGACAAGCCGACGCTGCGTACCCAGGTCTCCTTCGGTGCCGGCATCGCCGAGTTGGGCGGCAGCCCGATGCTCGTCGAGGGCCGCCTGGCCGGCATCGGCGTGCGCGAGTCGGTCGAGGACGTCGCGCGCGTGCTCGGCCGCCAGGTCGCGGTGGTCGTGTGGCGCACCTTCTTCCAGTCCGACCTCGACACGATGGCCGCCCACGTCGGTGTCCCGGTCGTGAACGCGCTGACCGACGACTTCCACCCCTGTCAGCTGATCGCCGATCTGCTCACCGTGCGCGAGCACCTGGGCCGCCTCGCCGGAGTGACGGTCGCCTTCCTCGGCGACGGCGCCTGCAACATGGGCAACTCCTGGCTGCTGGCCGGCACGACGGCAGGCATGCACGTGCGCGTGAGCGGTCCGCAGGGCTACGTGCCGAGCGATGCGATGTTCGAACGGGCCGGCGAGATCGCGGCCGGCACGGGTGGGTCGGCGCAGGCGTTCGCCGACCCTGTCGAAGCCGTCACCGGCGCTGACGTCGTCGTCACCGACACCTGGATCTCGATGGGCAAGGAGGCCGAGGAGGCCGAACGCATCGCGGTGTTCGGCGGGTACGCGCTCACGTCGGAGCTGATGGCGCACGCCGCCCCGGGTGCCATCGCGATGCACTGCCTGCCCGCCTACCGCGGCAAGGAGATAGCCGCAGACGTCATCGACGGGCCTCAGTCGGTCGTGTGGGACGAGGCGGAGAACCGCCGACACGCGCAGAAGGCCGTGATCGCGTTCCTGCTCGCGCAGAGTGGTTCCCCCGAGGCGGGGGAGTGAGCACGCGGATGGCGAGCATGGTCCCGACGACGAAGAGCGCGCGCCATCAGCGCATCGTCGACCTCGTGACCACGCACGAGGTCCACTCCCAGACCGAGCTGGCCGACCTCCTGGCCGGCGAGGGCCTGCGAGTCACCCAGGCCACGCTCTCGCGTGATCTGGTGGAGTTGGACGCGCTCAAGGTGCGATCGTCATCGGGCTCGCTGGTCTACGCCGTGCCAGGAGAGGGCGGCGACCGTCGACTGGCCGCGCCGAGTGAGACCGCCGCGGCGTTGGCGCGTCTGACCAGACTCTGCGGAGAGCTGCTCGTCAGTGCCGACGCCAGCGCGAACCTCGTGGTGCTGCGTACCCCTCCCGGTGCCGCCCAGTACCTCGCGTCGGCCGTCGACAAGGCGGAGCTGCCCGACGTCCTCGGCACGATCGCCGGCGACGACACCGTGCTGTTGATCGGCCGTGATCCGCTGGGCGGTGACGCCCTGGCGCGACGACTGCTCGCGCTGGCCGACAGCCCGCCCGCACCGCCGGTCGACCACTGAACTCTCCACCACCGACCCACCCCTCCCTGATCAGAAGAAGGAACATCCGTTGAGCAAGGTCCTCACCTCCCTGCCCGTCGGCGAGCGCGTCGGCATCGCCTTCTCCGGCGGCCTCGACACCTCCGTGGCCGTCGCCTGGATGCGCGAGAAGGGTGCGGTGCCGTGCACCTACACCGCCGACATCGGTCAGTACGACGAGCCGGACATCGCCGGCGTGCCCGGGCGCGCGATGCAGTACGGCGCGGAGCTCGCACGCCACGTCGACTGCAAGCCCCAGTTGGTGGAGGAGGGGCTGGCCGCCCTCGCATGCGGCGCGTTCCACATCCGCTCCGCCGGGCGGTCCTACTTCAACACCACGCCTCTGGGGCGAGCGGTCACCGGCACGCTCCTCGTGCGGGCCATGCACGAGGACGGCGTCGAGATCTGGGGCGACGGCTCGACCTTCAAGGGCAACGACATCGAGCGGTTCTACCGCTACGGGCTGCTGGCGAACCCGAACCTGCGTATCTACAAGCCGTGGCTCGACGCCGACTTCGTCACCGAGCTGGGCGGCCGCGCCGAGATGAGCCAGTGGCTCACCGAGCGCGACCTGCCCTATCGCGACAGCCAGGAGAAGGCCTACTCCACCGACGCCAACATCTGGGGTGCGACGCACGAGGCCAAGACGCTGGAGCACCTCGACGTCTCCCTGGAGACCGTCGAGCCCATCATGGGCGTGAAGTTCTGGGATCCCTCCGTCGACATCGCCGCGGAGGACGTCACCATCGCCTTCGAGCGTGGACGTCCGGTCGCGATCGATGGACGTCGCTTCGGCGACGCCGTCGCCCTGGTCCACGAGGCCAACACGATCGGTGGGCGTCACGGTCTCGGCATGTCCGACCAGATCGAGAACCGGATCATCGAGGCCAAGTCCCGCGGCATCTACGAGGCGCCCGGTATGGCGTTGCTGTGGATCGCCTACGAGCGGCTGCTGAATGCGATCCACAACGAGGACACCGTGGCCAGCTACCACGCGGAGGGCCGGCGTCTGGGTCGGCTGCTCTACGAGGGTCGGTGGCTGGACCCGCAGGCGTTGATGCTGCGGGAGTCGATCCAGCGGTGGATCGCCTCGGTCGTCACCGGCGAGGTGACGATCCGCCTGCGTCGAGGCGAGGACTACACGGTGCTGCGTACCGACGGCCCGGACTTCAGCTACCACCCGGACAAGCTCTCGATGGAGCGCACCGAGTCGGCGGCGTTCGGGCCCACCGACCGCATCGGCCAGCTGACGATGCGCAACCTGGACATCGCGGACTCACGTGCCAAGCTCGAGCTCTACGCCGCACAGCCGATCGAGCAGGGTCAGGTGCTCGTCGAGAACGGCACGCTCTTCGGCGAGATCGAACAGGGTGGTGGCGAGGTGATCGCCAACAACCCGGCCGTCGACGAGGACCTCACCGACGACGCGCTCGACGCGGCGGCGATGGAGTTCGGGAGCGACTGATGGCGGGGGAGTCCACGACCAACACCGGCAAACTGTGGGGTGGCCGTTTCGCGGGCGGCCCCTCGCCCGAGCTCGAGGCGCTGTCCCGCTCGACGCACTTCGACTGGCGACTCACGCCCTATGACCTCGCGGGATCGCGGGCGCACGCCAACGCGCTGCACCGAGCGGGACTGCTGACCGACGCCGAGCATGCGGAGCTGCTGCGCGGGCTCGACACTCTCGGGGAGCGCTTCGCCGCCGGCGACCTGCGGCCCGACGCCGGCGACGAGGACGTGCACGGTGCGCTCGAGCGACTGCTGCTGCTCGAGGTGGGTGCGGATGTCGGTGGGCGACTGCGCGCCGGACGTTCGCGCAATGACCAGATCGCGACCCTCTTTCGGATGTACCTGCGTGATCACGCCCGACTCGTCGGCGCCGCGGTGCTGGATCTCGTCGAGGCGTTGGCCGAGCAGGCCGCGGCCCAGGGCGACGCGGTCATGCCCGGACGCACCCACCTGCAGCACGCACAACCGGTGCTGCTCGCACATCACCTGCTCGCCCATGTGCAGCCTCTGCTGCGCGACGTCAGTCGCCTCCTCGACTGGGATGCGCGGGTCGCGAGCGACTCGCCCTACGGCTCGGGTGCCCTCGCCGGTCAGACCCTGGGCCTCGACCCGACGTCGGTCGCGGTCGAGCTGGGCTTCTCGGGCTCGAGTGCGAACTCGATCGATGGCACCTCGGCTCGCGACTTCGTCGCCGAGTTCGCGTTCGTCTGCGCGCAGATCGGGGTGGACGTCTCACGCCTGGCAGAGGAGGTGATCCTCTGGACGACCTACGAGTTCGGGTTCGCGCGCCTGCACGACTCCTGGTCGACGGGGTCGAGCATCATGCCGCAGAAGAAGAACCCCGACATCGCCGAGCTGGCGCGCGGAAAGGCGGGTCGCCTGATCGGCAATCTCTCCGGCCTGATGGCCACATTGAAGGCGCTGCCGCTGGCCTACAACCGTGACCTCCAGGAGGACAAGGAGCCGGTCTTCGACTCCGTCGATACCCTGGAGGTGCTGCTCCCTGCCTTCACCGGCATGGTCGCGACACTCACCTTCGACCGGGATCGCATGGCTGCGCTCGCGCCGCAGGGCTTCTCGCTCGCGACCGACATCGCCGAGTGGCTGGTGCGGGAGGGCGTGCCGTTCCGCATTGCGCACGAAGTGGCTGGGGCCTGCGTACAGCAGTGCGAGCAGCGGGGCATCGAGCTGCACGAGCTCGGTGACGACGACTTCGCGGCGATCTCACCGCATCTGACACCCGCAGTTCGCGACGTGCTCACGGTCGCGGGGTCGGTCGCCGCGCGGAACGGTCGAGGTGGCACTGCTCCCGAGCGCGTCGCCGAGCAGCTCGACGACGTCCGTTCGGAGATGGCGCTGCTTCGTGGGCGGCTGGCCTGAACTCCGCGGCGCCGCCGCGTCGGCAGCGCCGCAGCTGCTCGGCGCGGTGCTCCGCAAGGGTGACGTCTCGGTCCGGATCACCGAGGTCGAGGCCTATCAGGGGACGAGCGACCCCGCCTCGCACGCGGCGTTGGGCCCGACGCCGCGCAACGCGCCGATGTTCGGTCCGCCCGGGCGGCTCTACGTCTATCTGAGCTACGGGATGCACCATTGCGCGAACATCGTGACCGGTCCCGAGGGTGAGGGAGGCGGCGTGCTGCTGCGCGCGGGTGAGGTGGTCGAGGGCATCGACGTCGCTCGCTCGCGACGGCGGCCGGACATCCCTGCGCATCTGCTCGCGCGTGGGCCGGGCAACCTCGGACGTGCGCTCGGCATCGAGCTCGACGACGCCGGCTCCGCGCTGGATCGACCCCCCTTCGCCCTCGCTCTTGCGACGACGCGCGTGAGGTACTGCAGCGGTCCGCGGGTCGGAGTGCGCCTGGCCGCGGACCGGCCGTGGCGGTTCTGGCTGCCGGATGAGCCATCGGTCTCTGCCTACCGTCGCCACCCCCGAGCGGGTGAGGGGACCCCCGATTTGGCGTCCGGACGGGTAGTGCCCTAACGTTCTATCTCGCGGCCCACACCGGGCGGGAACACCAGGCGACATCGGCTCGAACATCCAGAGTTGACCGGCCTGAGATCGCCCGGTAAGGTTTCGCAGGTTGCCCCAGCGGCGGTCGGACCAAAGGCTCCGGTACCGCGCTGAGTGCGTCTGATGTTTGAGAACTCAACAGTGTGTCATAGTCGACGGAATTAGTTTGTATGCCCTGTCTTTTTGATTGGGTTTGTTTTTTTCGGCAATGATTCTGGCAAATGCTTTTTTGTC
>NZ_JAHRHK010000010.1 GCF_021246465.1 Nocardioides sp. R-C-SC26
ACCCGCAGGCGCGTACCACCGGGCGGCGTGGCGGGCCGCTCGCCTGGCGGCGAGCTCGTCGCCAGGTGAGAGCTGCCCGGCAGCGGCGACGTCATCGGCACGCTCGCTCGGCAGCTCGGCGAGCGTGCCCTCGATCTCGCGCCACACACCGCCGATGGCGATGCCGAAGACACCCTGACCGCCCTGGAGGAGGTCGATGACCTCGTCGTTGGAGGTGCACTCATAGACCGAGGCGCCGTCGCTCATCAGCGTCACACGGGTCAGGTCGTCGGTGCCGCGCTCGCGCAGGTGGGAGACGGCGGTGCGGATCTGCTGGAGGGAGATTCCCGCGTCGAGCAGCCGTTTGATCACCTTGAGGATCAGGATGTCGCGGAAGGAGTAGAGACGCTGCGAGCCCGACCCCTTGGCGCCGCGGACCTCGGGCTCGATCAGGCCCGTCCGGGCCCAGTAGTCGAGCTGGCGATAGGTGATGCCGGCGGCGTTGCACGCCGTCGGACCGCGGTAGCCGCGATCGTTCGGCAGCGGCGAGACGTCGTCGGTGAAGAGGAGGCCCTGCTCATCGGCTGCGACCTCGGCCTGCTCGTGCGCGGCGATGCCCTCGGCGTCGAGGCCGGTCTGGGTCTGCTGATCGTTCACGGAAGACATCTCCTGCTGCGGCTACTTCGCATGATCGTAGCTCCTGGGGAAGGACGAAGGCGGTGGAAACCGCATCCGTGGTGCTACTGCGAAGACGGGTTCAAGGTACGGCGCGGCATAGGGGCGGTCAAAGGTCTCCGCGGCGTGTCGCAGCCTCAACCTCAACTTGAGGGTTGGGGTTGAGGCTGAGCAGCTAGCTCTCCTCGGCGCCGAAGTCCTCGGGACTGACGTGATCGAGGAACTCGCGGAACTTCTCCACCTCGTCCTCCTGTTCGGCGGGCACGGCCAACCCGGCCTCGTCCAGGACTCCGTCGGCGCAGAGGATGCGTGAGCCCGTGCGTAGCGCCAGCGCGATCGAATCGGAGGGCCGCGCGGATACCTCGACACCGTCGGCAAGGAACAGCGTCGCGAAGAAGACACCGTCCTGGACGTCGGTGATGTGCACCTCGGACAACGGATTGCCTGTCGCGTCGAGCACGTTCTTCAACAGGTCGTGGGTCAGCGGCCGCGGGGGGATGACGCCCTGCTGGGCGAAGGCGATCGCCGTGGCCTCCACCGCGCCGATCCAGATCGGCAGATACCGCTCGCCGGTCACCTCACGCAGCAACACGATCGGCTGGTTCGAGGGCATCTCGACCCGGACTCCGAGGACCTCGACTTCGCGCACACCGCCACCCTACTCGGGGCGCGTCAACCGATGGATCCGCGTCGACCCTCCCCGCCCGCGATGCGTCAGCGGCGGCGGAGGCCGATCTTGACCAGCGTGGCGTGCAGACGGACGGCGAGCGCGGCGAGCTCTGCAGCGGTATCGTCGGCGCGCGCCGAGGCCGCCGCGTCGCGACCCCGACGCAGCGGCGCCACCACCTGGTCGACCAGGCCGACCTCGCGGTCGGCGGCCGCCCGGAACGCGCGCAGGTGTCGCGGTTCCAGACCGAAGGCGGCGAGTTCGCGCGCCGTCTGTGCCACGACGAGGGCGTCGGTGTCGAAATGCCCCGTGCCGGGCCGCGCCGCCACCAGCCCGAACTCCTCCAGCTGGGCGAGCACACTCTCCTCGATCTCGGCGATCTTGAGCAGTTCCCGGCGCGAGAGGCGCACGGAGTCCGTGCGGGAGAAGGAGTCGGCGCTCGGTGTGCCGTCGGCGGCGAGCGCGACGGCGGGGACCGTCGGCACGACCGGCTCGATCGGCGGCGGTTCCAGTCCCCGGTCGATCGCGTCCAGGTGCTCGCCGATCACCTTCAGCGGCAGATAGTGATCGCGCTGCATCGTCAGCACGTAGCGCAGCCGGGCGACGTCGTTCTCCGAGAACTTGCGGTAGCCCGCGGGGGTGCGCTCGGGCTTGATCAGCCCCTTGTCCTCGAGGAAGCGGATCTTGGGGATCGTGACCGCGGGGAAGTCGCGGCGCAGCAGGTCCAGCACCTGGCCGATGTTCATGAGGCCGAGCTCCGGCCCCTGGCCGATGTCGGCGCGCAGAGCCGCCACGGACCCGGTGGCGGGTCCGCTGCCCGAGGGAGTGTTCGCGGACATCGTGGTGCTCGGCCCGCTCAGCGCAGCTCGTGACCAGAGAAGAAGACGAGCCGGTACTTGCCGATCTGAACCTCGTCGCTGTCGTTGAGCCGGACCGACTCGATGCGATCGCGGTTGACGTAGGTGCCGTTCAGCGAGCCGGCATCACTGACAGTGAAGGCATCGCCCTCGCGCTGGAAGACCGCGTGCCGGCGCGAGACCGTCACGTCGTCGAGGAAGATCTCGCTGTCCGGGTGACGCCCGGCCTGGGTCACGTCGACGTCGAGCAGGAACCTGCTGCCGGCGCCGGGCCCCTTCTGCACCACGAGCAGCGCGCTGCCCACGGGCAGGGCGTCGACGGCGGCGGCGTCGACGACGCTCAGCGCACGGTCGGAGGTCTCGATCTTGTCGACCGAAGCGCCGATCTGGATCGTCGCCGTCGACTCCCCCACCGGGTCGGTGCCCTGGGGAGGCGTGCTCAGGTCGACCAACCGCGTGCCGCACTGCGCGCAGAAACGCGCGTCGTCGGGATTCTGCCTGCCACACGAGGTGCAGAACGGCATGAGGTGATCCTCCGGCTGAGGTTGACGGTTGAGGCGAACCTATCAGCAGACCAAGGCGTGCGTCCGGCCGATCAGCGCCGCCCGCACGCCGTCAGGAAGCGTCGATGGTGGCCGTGTAGTCGGCCGCCGCGAGCAACGTCGCCAGCTCCTCGGGGTTGCCCGGGACGATCTCGAAGAGCCACCCGCCGCCGTAGGGGTCGTTGTTGACCAGCTCCGGAGTGGCGTCCAGCGACTCGTTGCGGGCCACCACCTCGCCCGTGAGCGGGGCGTAGACGTCACTGACCGACTTGGTCGACTCCAACTCACCACAGGTCGAACCCGCCTCGAGACGAGTACCCAGCTCGGGCAGCGAGACGTAGACGATGTCTCCGAGCGCGTCCTGCGCATAGTGCGTGATGCCGACGCGGACCGAGCCGTCGTGCTCGCCGGGGGTTCGCACCCACTCGTGCTCAGCGGTGTACTGCAGGTCCTCTGGGTACAAGGGTCGCTCCTGGTGATGGCGTCGGTACGCGGATTCGCGGACGCGTGCAGGTTACAGGGAGCTCGACCTCGCTGCGGCCGTCGCCTCGCCCCGGCTGCAGTCGCTCGGTGCCGCGATCGGCGAGGTTGACGGACGGTCGGCGCCGAGATGGCGCTAGGACGTCGGCTGTGCGAACTCGGGCACCACCGGTTGGCGGACGGCATCGATGTCGAGCGAGGTCAGGACGTCGACGGCGATGTCGCCGCCGTCGCGGCGGATCTGCTGGCGCGGGCCCAACGGGAAGAGCACGGCACCCCTCAACGTGTTCGCGACGCCGATGGCGTCGACCACGTAGGGAGGTTCGACCAGGGTCCCGTCGACGACGAGCCCGCCGACACCGAGCTCGAACGAGGTCTGTGCGACCACCCGCACCGTGCCGTTGATCTGGATCGCCTCGGCGCCGACCGTGCGCAGTTCCTGGATCAGGTCGAGCATCGACCCGATCCGGACCGTGCCGGTCACCTCAGTGATGGTGACCCGCACCCCCGGCCCCGTGACCGGCACGAGCCCGGCGAGCACGTTGAGACTGTCGACCTCCTGCTGGGCCTGGTTCAGGGCCGCCTCGCGACGACTGCTCTCCGAACGCAGGTCGGAGCGGGTCTCGGTGAGTTGGTCGATCTCGGTCTGAGTGCGTTGGGTCGTCCCCGCCAACCCGTTGAGCACGTCGATGAGGTCCTGCTCGCGCAGGGAGGAGTAGGTGGAGTCGTCGCGCGTGGCCTGGACCTGGACGACGAAGGCGAAGCCGAGCACGGCCAGCAGGACGCCGACCACGGTCTGGGTGCGCGACGGCCGGAGCAGAGCCTGGCCGAGTCGCGACCGTCCCGACGTGACCGCCGAGGCGCGCTCGGACTCCGACCCCTGGTCCGGAACCGGGTCGGGAGTCTGGTCCGGCGTCGCGTCAGGCATGGAAGAGGTGGCGTCGGATCGCGGCGACGTTGGAGAAGATACGGATTCCCAGGACGACGATGACCCCGGTCGAGAGCTGACCGCCGACGCCGAGCCGGTCGCCGAGATAGACGATTCCGGCGGCGATGAACACGTTGCTGACGAACGACACGACGAAGACCTTGTCGTCGAAGATCCCGTCGAGATAGGCACGCAGGCCGCCGAAGACGGCGTCGAGTGCGGCCACCACCGCGATCGGCAGATACGGCTCCAGACCCAGGGGGACATCGGGTTGCAGCACGAGCCCGAGCGCCACACCCATGAGCAAACCGAGTGCGGCGATCATGAGATGAAAGGCTCCTCGCGGTCGGGGCCGGGGCGCTTCTCGCCCGGGACGTACACCTGCGCCGACCCTAGTCGTAGATAGGTCGCGGGGGCCGCAGGCAGGCTGAGACGCTCGACATTGTCGACGGAGTAGGTCATGCCGTAGTCGCGCGCGACGTCGGCGAAGGCGAGACCGGTCGTGGTGTCGAAGAAGCGTGCGGCCAACGTGCGCGTATCGCCGATCGCCTCGATCGTGAACGGCGGTGCGACGCCCACCTTGTTGACCAGGATCGCCGTGCCGGTCGCGCTGATCCCGCTCTGTGCGGTCATCCGCAGGCCGTTGACGGAGATCGCCTCGGCCCCGGCCTGCCACAGTCCGTTCACGACGAGGGTGAGGTCGGAGTCTCGGATCTGCTGGTTGAGGTCGGCGTCCTCGACCTGCTCGATCAGGACGCGCACGCCCGGACCGGTCACCGCGACGAAGCCTGTACGAGTCTGCAGGCGTCGGTTCCGCACCTGCGCCGCCTGCTCCTCACCGGTCAGCCTCGTCACCGAGCGCTGCAACGAGATGTTGCGGTCGCGCAGCGCCGCCACCCGCTCCTGCTGGCGAGCGACGCGGTCGCGCTGTGCCTCGATCCGTCGGATCAGCGTGTCGCGGCTCGCCGTGGCGACGTCGGCGTTGCGTGAGGTCTGCACGAACGCGATCGACACCATCAGCCCGAAGATCGCGATCACGACGGCCGCCACGCGGGGAGGCCGGCCGATGGGTGCGCGCGGAGCCCCGGCCGCGCGACGCTCCGCGGCGTCGAGGTAGTCCTGGTCCAGCGACTGCTGCGTGATCAGAGTCAGCAACGGCATCCGCACACGGGCCGGGACCTTGTCGTCGGCACCGTGCTCATCCGGGCGACCGGCCGGGAGGTGGCGGTCGGACAGGTCGACCTCCTCGGGCCCGTCGGTGACGAGCTCGGTGTCGGTACGGAGTTCGTCGCGGTCGGCCTCGGAGGACATCACACCTCGCCGGCGGCTCGACGGTCCGGACGGGGGCGGCGTTCGGTGCTCGCGAGCAGGCGCCGCACCTGCCAGGCGTAGAGCAGGCCCGCCCACCAATAGAGCCCGATGCCCCAGAGAGCGAACGCCCAACCGAAGACCTGAGCCAGGGTCGCGACCGTGCCCTCCCCGTCGCCGAGGAGCAGCAGCGGGAAGGCGTAGAGCAGGTTGAACGTGGCCGCCTTGCCGAGGAAGTGCACCGGCAACGAGCTGTAGCCACGGGTACGGAGGAGCGGTACGAGCCCCCACATGAGCAGGTCGCGCAGCGGCAGCGAGATCGCGATCCACCACGGGATGACGTCGCGCATCGCCAGGCCGACGACGACGGCCAAGATGTAGAGCCGGTCCGCGACCGGGTCGAGGATCTCCCCGATCACCGAGGTCTGACCGAGTCGTCGCGCCAGCCAGCCGTCGAGGAAGTCGGTGAAACCGGACACCACGAGCACGGCGAGAGCCCAGAGGTCGGCCTCGGGCCCGAGGACAAGCCACAGGAAGAGGGGGACACCGAGCAGGCGCAGGGCACTCAGCCCGTTCGGAATCGTCCAGACCAGCGACTGCCCTGCGTCGGTCGCCGACTCCGGGGAGATGTCGACGGACTCAGGCGCCTCCTCGGGCCCGGGGTCTGCCGCGTCGCTCACCACGGTCGTCAGGGTAGTGGCCCCGCCACGGCCTCGGCCGTCACCTCATGGTGCGCCGCGTCGCGGATCTCACCGACGAGCTCCTCGATCACGTCCTCCAGGGTCGCGAGTCCGATGGTGTTGCCCTCGCCGTCGACCACGCGCGCCAAGTGCGCGCCCCGGCGCTGGAGCATCTCGAGCGCCTCGTGCAGCGGCGCGTCGTCGCGCACCGTCGCGAACGGGCGGATCCACTTGTCCTCGATCGGACGCTCCCGACGCTCCTCGTCGGTCTCCAGCACGTCCTTGATGTGGAGGTAGCCGATCAACTGACCGTCGGCGGCGACCGGGAAGCGCGAGAACCCGGTGGACGCGCAGAGCCCCTCGATCTCGGCTCCGGTCGCTCCACGCGTCACCGTGCTGAGCTCGGACTCGGGCAGGATCACCGCGGCGACGCTCTTCTCGGTGAAGTCGAGCGCTCCCGCGAGCCGGTCGTACTCGTCGTCGGCGATCAGGCCCTCACCGCGGGACTCCTCGACCAACGCCGCGACCTCCTCGCGCGTGAAGGTGGAGTTGATCTCGTCCTTCGGCTCGATGCGGAGCATCCGCAGGATCGCGTTCGCGATCGCGTTGAGAGCGACGATCAGGGGACGCAGGATCGTGACGACGCCGAGCATGGGCGGGCCCAAGATCAACGCCGAGCGTTCGGGCCCGGCGATCGCGATGTTCTTCGGCACCATCTCGCCCAGCACGACGTGGAGGAACACCACGACGACGAGGGCGAGCGCGAAGGCGACGGGGTGCACGAAGTCGTCGGGCACCCCGAGATCCTCGAAGATCGGCTCGATCAGGTGGGCCAGGGCAGGTTCCCCGACCGCGCCCAGACCGAGGCTGCAGATCGTGATGCCGAGCTGGGCGCCGGCCATCATCAAGGAGACGTTCTCCATCGCGCGCAATGTGGTGCGCGCCATCCGCGACCCGGCTTGGGCCCGCGGTTCGATCTGGCTGCGGCGCGCGGAGATCAGGGCGAACTCGGCGCCCACGAAGAAGGCGTTGAACGCCAGCAGGAAGACCGCCAGGATCAGGGCCGAGGTGTCGCTCATCGGTGCCCTCCTCGGGCCGAGCCCTGCTCCGGGTGAGCGACCGGGGCCGATTCGGCAGGAGCGTCGACGTCCTCGAGGACGGGCAGGCTCAGGTGGAGTCGGTCGATCCGAAGACCGTCCATGTGCTCGACCGTCAGGAGGGCGAGTCGCTCCGTGGTCACCTCGGGATCGGTGCGATCAGGTACCGCGATCTCGGCGACGTCGCCGACCTCGGGAATCCGGCCGAGGACCTTCAACACCAAGCCCGCGACCGTGTCGTAGTCCTCGCTCTCGGGAAGCTCGATGCCACTGAGGTCCTCGACCTCGTCGGGGCGCAGCAACCCGGAGAGCGTCCAGCTGCCGTCGCGGCGCTGACGGCCACGGGCTCCGAGCCGATCGTGCTCGTCGGAGATGTCGCCGACGATCTCCTCGATCACGTCCTCGAGCGTGACGATGCCCGCGTAGCCGCCGTACTCGTCCAGGACGACGGCGAGCTGGAAGCCGTCGCCGCGGAGCAGCGACATCAACGGATCGAGACGGAGTGAGTCCGGCACGACGATCGGCTTGACCATCAGGTGCTTGACGCGCGTCGTGGTCCGCTCCTGCAGCGGCAACGCGACGGCGTGCTTGACGTGCACGGTGCCCACGACGGCGTCGTCGTCGCCGAGCACGGGGAACCGCGAATGTCCCGTCGAGCGAGCCAGCTCGATGACAGCGAGTGCACGGTCGGTCGCGTCGAGGGCGTGGGTGCGCACCCGAGGAGTCATGATCTCCCCCGCGGTGCGGGTCCCGAACTCCACCGAGCGCTCCATCAGCTCGGCGGTGTCGGCGTCGAGCGTGCCTTCGGTGGCCGAACGCTGGATCAAGGACGCCAGCTCAGCCGAGGTGCGGGCCGACCGGAGCTCCTCCTGCGGCTCGACCCCGAGCCGGCGGACGATCGCGTTCGCCGATCCGTTGAGGAGCCGGATCGGGCGGCTCATCACCGCGGTGAACAACCGCATCGGGCCCTGAGTCAGCCGCGCCGTCACGAGCGGGACGGCGATGGCGATGTTCTTGGGCACGAGCTCGCCGATGATCATCGTCGCGACGGTGCTGAGCACCAGCGCGATGATCAGCGCCGTCGGCGACACCGCCGATGCCGGCACGCCGACGTCGCCGAGTGGCCCGCGCAGCAGCGTGGAGATCGCCGGTTCGGCGAGGAAACCGATGCCGAGATTGGTCACGGTGATGCCGACCTGAGCGCCGGAGAGCTGCGTGGAGAGCGTGCGCAGCGCCGACTGGACCCCCTGAGCACGGACGTCGCCGGAGGCCGCGGCCCGCTCGACCGCGTTGCGGTCGACCGTGACGAAAGCGAACTCGGCGGCGACGAAGACGCCGCAGGCGGCCACGAGCAGCAGCGAGACCGCGAGCAGGATCCATTCGGTCATCGCGTCTCACCGCCGATCAGGAGGCGGATGCCGACCTTCGATGCGCCCGAAGGCGGGAGCAGACAGGGTGACGCGGGATGTTGAGAGCCGTCCATCGGGCGGTTCTGGTGTCCTTCACTCGAGGGGGATGCGAAGCCACAGCATAGCGGCCCTCCCCTGCGGGGACCCGGCCGTGGGCGGCCGGACAGTCCGGCACGCGGCGCGCCGCTCGTCGCGCTCGGCGCCGAGGCGCCGCTGCCCCATGGCCAGGTTCGCCTCAGTCGAGGCTCAGATCTCGCCGGAGGATGCCGATGACTCCAGATCCGGCATCCGCCGTCCCCCTTCGACTTGCCCGGAGCCTCGATTGACCGCACGGCCCACCTCGCGCCAGCGCCGGTACGCAGGCGCACCGCTGCTCGGAACCTCGGCGCTGCACCTGACCCGCCGCTTCTCCTACGGCGTCACTCCCGCCTTGTCGCGCGAGGTCCGTGCGGCGTCGGGTGCGCCTGCCTGGTTCGCCCGGCAGCTCCGGCCCGCGGCCATCGCCGATCCCGCGGCCGAGGCCCTGAGCACGTGGTGGCCCAGTCTCACGCTCCCACCGGGCGAGCTCTGGCAGCGCCAGATCGAGGAGATCGAGGGCGGCTGGGAGGTCATGGGCAACTACCAGCGATGGCTCTTGATGCGTCGGATCACGTCGCGGCGCCAGGTGCACGAGGTGATGACCGAGTTCTGGATGAACCACCTCCACGTCTCGGTGCACCACGACGCGGTGTTCACCTACCGCTTCGACTACGACCGCGTCGTGCGGAGCCACGCGCTCGGGCGCTACGTGGATCTCCTCCAAGCGGCGATCGTCCACCCGGCCATGGGGATGTACCTCGACAATGCGGTGTCCACGAAGACGCGGATCAACGAGAACCTCGGACGCGAGCTGCTCGAGCTCCACACCGTCGGCCGTGGGGCCTACACCGAGGACGACGTCAAGGCGTCAGCACGCATCCTCACCGGGCATGTCGTCGACATGTGGCGCACCTGGCAGGCGCGCTACTCCCCCGCAGACCACTGGACCGGCCCTGTTCGGGTCATGGGCTTCAGCCACGCGAACAGCGATCCCGACGGGCGACCCGTGCTGGCGGCCTACCTCGCCTATCTGGCTCGCCACCCGCGCACGGCGGAGAGACTGGCTCGCAAGCTCTGCCTCCGGTTCGTCAGCGACACGCCGTCGGCCCGCCTGGTCGCTCAGCTCGCGCAGGTCTACCTGGCACACGACACCGCGATCGGGCCGGTGCTCAGCGCACTGGTCGCCTCGCCGGAGTTCGCGGCCTCGGTCGGCACCAAGGTGCGCGATCCCGGCGAGGACATCGTGGCGACGTATCGCGCGCTCGGGGTGACCGTGGCCCCACCCCCGTCGGGCGAGAACGGCGCTGCGGCGACCGCGCTGCTGTGGCAGTGCGACGGACTCGGGGCCGTGCCGCACGCCTGGCCGCGCCCGGACGGCCAACCGGTCGACAACGCCTCGTGGGCGTCTCCGTCCAGGATGCTGGCCTCCTTCGAGATGCACTGGTCGATGAGTGGACGGTGGTGGCCGTCCGAGGGCATCACCTACCGCACCCCCCGCGCGTGGCTGCCGCGGGCGAGAGTGCGTTTCGACGTCCTGATCGACCACATGGCCCAGCAACTCCTGGGCACCCATGCCTCGCCGGCTCTGCTCAGCGCCTGCGTCATCGCCTGTCCCGACGACCTCGGCATCACGCCGTCCACGCTGATCGGCGCGGATCACCCGCTGATGCAGTGGTCCTTCCATCGCGTGATCGCGACGATCCTCGACTCCCCCGCCCACCTGACCCGATGAGGCCCACGATGACGTCGTCCACCGAGTCCCGGCAGACCTGTTGCGCCGAGTTCGCCACCCGGGCGCGAGCCCGGCACCTGGGCCGTCGAGCGGTGCTCGGCGGCGCTCTGGCAGGTGGCGTCACGGCAACCTTCGGGTCGGCCGTCCTCACAGCGTCGCCGGCACTCGCCGCGAGTCCGGTCAGCAGGTCCGGGGGCGGATCGGTGCTCGTGGTCCTCTCGCTGCGCGGGGCAGCCGACGGGCTCTCGCTCGTCGTCCCCTACACCGATCCCGTCTACTACGCCGCGCGACCGGCCATTGCGATCCCCCGCGAGCGACTCCTCGCGACCGACGGGACGTTCGGACTTCATCCCGAGCTGGCTCCCTTGCTGCCGCTGTGGCGTGCCGGTGAGCTCGCCGCCGTCCACGCCACGGGCCTGCCGGCACCCAACCGCTCGCACTTCTCCGCGATGGAGGAGGTCGAGGATGCCGATCCCGGCGGGGCGGCGCGGGTCGGCTGGCTCAACCGGCTCCTCGGCGGCCTGCCGGGAACGTCCGGCCTCGAGGGCTTCAACCTCGGCGGTGGGGTCCTGCCCACCTCACTCGTCGGTCCCGAGCCGGTGATGGCCGGCCGCGACGTCGACGCCGTCGGTTTCGCCGGTCAGGACGAGTGGGACGACGGGAGCCGGGTCGCCTCGCTCCGTCGGCTGTGGAGCGGACAGGGCGGCGCACTCGGGGCGGCGATGCGTTCGACCTTCGACTCGGTGGCCGCGTTCCAGCCCGCGAAGGACGCCGTCGACCGACGCGGGCAGTACCCGGACTCCGATCTCGGCCGAGCACTCGCCGGTGCTGCACGCATCATCCGCGGCGACGTCGGCGTCGGAGTCCTCACGGTCGACCACGGCTCGTGGGACATGCACGCCGGTCTCGGCACCCTCGAGTGGGGGGACATGCGCACCAACGCCCGTGAGCTCGCAGGCGCCGTGGCATCGTTCTTCACCGACCTCGGGTCCCGGCGCGACCGCGTCACACTCGTCGCGCTCAGCGAGTTCGGCCGACGTGTGGCCGAGAACGGCAACTACGGACTCGACCACGGCTACGGCAACGTGATGCTGCTGGCGGGCGCAGGGGTGCGAGGTGGGCGCTACTACGGCCGCATGCTGCCGCTCGCGCGTGGCGAGGACGCCGACGTGACGGTCACGACGGACTATCGCAGCGTGCTCAGCGAAGTCGTCACCCGACGCTTCGCCGTCTCGCGTGCCGCTGTCTTCCCCGGCTTCCAGCCCGAGGCGGTCGGCGTGATGGCCTGACCCCACCGCTGATCACGCTGCTCGCCGGAGTGGATCGAGGCTCAGGAGGTCGACGGAACCGGATCGGGCCCGAAGTCCCGACTGCACTCCGCGGGCCCGATGCAGTCGACGAGAGCGAGCGTGCGTTCGCGCATCTCGGCGACCACCGCGGCGTAGCGCGGATCCTCGGCCAGGTTCACGTTCTCCGCCGGGTCCGACTGACGGTCGTAGAGCTCCTCCAACCGATCGCCGTAGAAGTAGGCGTAGGTGTAACGAGGGGTGGTCACGCCGCGCCACCACCAGCCCGCGCCGCCGTCGTCGGTCTGCTTGGACGGCCCGGCCTGGATCAGCACCGTGGTGCGCAGCGGGGCGTCGCCCTCGATCGCGGGCAGCATCGACTCGCCGTCGACCTCCACCAGAGGTGTGGCCCCTGCGATGTCGGCGAACGTCGGCGCGAGGTCGATCATCAGGGCGCGTTGCTGGCGCACTACCCCGGCCGGCACGTCCGGACCGCGCACGATCATGGGCACGCGGATGGACTGGCGGTACGGCACGTTCTTGGTGACCAGGTGATGCTCTCCGACGAGGTAGCCGTTGTCGGAGGTGAAGAAAATGTAGGTGTTGTCGAGCTCGCCGGTGGACCGCAGCGTCTCGATCAGGTCGGCGATCCCGTCGTCGACCGCCTGCAGTGTGCGGATCCGCGAGCGGAAGATCTCATTGATCTTCTCGCGCGGCGTCTTGCTCTTCGACTGGACCAGCGAGTTGTTGTCGGAGACATCGTCGTCGGTGTAGCCCGGGTCGCTCAGCGACGGCGACTCCACGTTCGCGAAGTCGTTCTCATAGCGCTTCGGCGGGAGCGCGATCGCCGAGGAGGGGAACCCGTTCGCGGCGTCGAAGCGCCCGTGCGGCGCCACGTGCGACGCCCAGATGAAGAACGGCGCGTCCTGCCCCGCCCACTCCTCGACCAGCGAGGACGTGCGCTGGTTGATGTAGTCGATGTTGTTGATGTTGGGGTACCAACGCCGATCGCCGTCGTTGTACATCTGGAACGGGGTGTAGGCGTAGTGGCCGATCATCGTGGGGTCCCAGTACGTCCAGCCCTCCTGCCGAGGCCCGTCGGTGCCGAACCCGTTGAGGTACTTGCCGGTGAAGCCCGTCTTGTAGCCGGCGTTCTCCAGCCACACGGGCAGCGCCGTGGCGCTCTGCAGGGCCTGGAAGTTGTAGGGCGGTTGGTTCGACTTCACGCCGTTGTTCTGGGCGTACTGACCGGTCAGGATCGCCCCGCGTGCGGGACAGCAGAGCGGGTGCGGCGAGAGCGCACGATCGAAGGAGACACCCGCACGGGTCAGGAGGTCGCGGGCGACCGGCATCCACCGCAGGTCGGTGACCGTCATGTCGTCGGTGGTGATCAAGACGATGTTGGGGCGATCCACGACCTCGGCCGGGGCGGTCTCCTCGTCCGTCGCCTCGCCGGATGAGTCGCCGGACTCACTCGCCGACGGCGTCGCCGAGGCGAGCAGGCCACCGATGTTCGAGCCGTATCCACCCACCGTGGACAGGACGAGCGCGACGACGCACATCACGATCACGGCGACGGTGGCGAGAATGCGTTGCGACGGCCTCGGCAGAGGACGGGAGAACAGCATCGATCGCTTCCGGTCGGGGGCAGTCGGAGCGGTCAGAGTACGGGACCGCGCGACGCACCACGGCATCGGGGCGAGGCCCCCCGAGGCCCACCGGGGCTACGCGTCGTCGCCGCGTACTGGGTCGTGTTCGGCGGATCTGCGTGGCTCCCTATGCGAGAATCGCCGCATCATGCGCACGCTCCTGCCTTCCCTCTCGGTCCGCCTCGTCAGCCTCCTCCGACGCGAACCCGGTCGCGCGGGGGCTGTCGTCGCCGCTCTCGTGGCGACGCTGGCGCTGTTCGCGACGCTGGTCGCCGTCACCGCACCCGGCGCGGCGCGGGCCGACCAGACCTCGCCGGTGATCTCGGACGGCGGAGCCCGCGGCAGTGAGTTCGCCGCGCCGCGTCAACGGGCCGACGGCGAGCGCGACTACGCGCGGGTGCCGAAGAAGTGCTTCGCCCCGGGCCAGGAGATCCGCACCCCGGGTCCGTGCTACCTCACCAAGTACCAGAAGTCGCGTCGCACCCTGATCCTGTGGGGCGACTCCCACGCGTGGCAGTTCATTCCGGCACTGCGCCGCGCTGTGAAGGGCAAGCCGATCAACCTGATCTCCTTCGCCTCCGGCAGCTGCCCGCCGGCTCAGGTGCTGATCGCGCCGAAGTACGCCGGCAAGTGCGAGGAGAACGACGCGCTCGCGCTTCAGTTCATCAAGAAGCAGCGCCAGTCCAAGGCGCGTTTCAAGGTCATCCTCGCCTCGAACTGGGGCGGTTTCCGCCAGGGCTACCGCAAGGTCCTGCTGGACGAGGTCGTGTCGACGTCCGGCTACACCGACTTCGTCAAGCAGATGGTGCGCCTCTCCCACGACGGCACGCCGCGCCTGTTCACCACGTTGGGCAAGCTCCGGGTCGACGTCGACGTGATCGCGCAGGCGGCCACCGTCCCCGACCGCGTCCCCGCCTGCACCCCCGGCCAGGACCCCTATCTCTGCGAGATCCCGCGCTGGCGCGCGATCCCCGAGGAGTCGGAGACCAGGAGCTGGCTCAAGGGTCAGATGCGGAAGCTGGCGAACAACCCTCGCTACATCGACGCGTCGCCGTCCTACTGCGACGAGACGACCTGCTTCGGCCTCGTGAACGGCATCCAGACCTTCTACGACAACCTGCACCTGAGTGCCACGCGCACCCGCAACCTCGCTCAGTACTTCAACTGGTCGATCAACGACCTGCTGCGCAAGCGCGGTTGAGATGCGTGCTCCACGACGGCGGCCCGTGAGCCGCAGGATCCGCCTGGGTGCCCTCGGTGCCATGCTCGTGCTCGGCCTGCTCGCGACGCTGATGCCCGCAGCGAGCAGCGCAGCGGCGTCCGAGTCGCCCGTCTCCGGTGGGTCCGCCACAGCGCAGGCCGAACGCGGCGGCCAGGATCCCGCAGCCGACTTCCCGCTGCTACCGAGCCGCTGCTACGACTCGGCGAACTCGCGCCCGGTGACCCCCTGCCGGCTCGAGATCTACCCGCGGCGCCCCACGGTGTTCCTCTGGGGCGACTCCCACGCCTGGATGTACCTGCCGGCAGTGCGCAAGCTCGCCCAGCGCAACCAGCTCAACCTCACCATCATGTTCGCCGGAGGCTGCCCGCCTGCGCGCGGTGAGCGGGCCGACCGCACGCGTTACTGCGAGGCCCACAACGAGCGCGCCCTCGCGATGGTCACCGAGTATCAGCAGCTGGGCCGCGACTACACCGTCATCCTCGCCTCGTGGTGGGCCGGATACCGCCAGGCCTACCGACGCCTGGGGCGCCCCGGCTCGTCCTTCACCGCCTACGAGACCCACCAGATCATGTTGGCGCACAACGGGACCTCGCCGCTGTTCACCGCGTTGCGCAACCGCAAGATCAGGGTCAACGTCGTCGCTCCGTCGGCCTACGTGCCGCTCAACGCCCCCGCCTGCCCCGCCGGGGAGTCGCCGTACGCCTGCCCGCTCCCGCGATCGGCCGCGCTCAACGCCGAGGTCCGCAACCGGCAGTGGCTCAAGTCGTTGATCCGCCCGCTGGCCGGAAGCCCGCGCTACATCGACCCGACGTCGGTCTACTGCACGACGACGACATGCCTGCCGAGCGTCGGCCGCCACGCGACGTTCTTCGACGCGATCCATCTCGGTGCGGGACTGACGTCGACGATGACCTCGTACTTCGCGCCGGTCTTCCGCGACCTGATCCGTCGTAGTCGCTGAGCAAGTCCTCCCTCGCGCGTCGGCACCGGCCCCGGAGACACTCCGCGGGACGGCACGCGCGCCGCGGCACGCGGTGAGGTAGAACACGTTCTATGACGATCGACAACGACCGCGCTATCGCCACCGTCCGCCAGTACCTCGACCTGGTCGCGACCGGTACCGCCGCGGAGATCACCGCGCTCTTCGCCCCGGACGCCACGCTCGAGGACCCGGTCGGCTCCGAGGTGCGTTCGGGCATCGAGGCGATCTCTGCCTTCTACGAGACGGTCGCTCCGTTGGAGGCGACCACGGAGCTCCTGACCGTGCGCGCGTGCGGCGGCGAGGCCACCTTCCACTTCCGGATGATCACCAAGGCCGGCGATGCGAACCTCACGCTCGAGCCGATGGAGCACATGGTGTTCGACGACGAGGGCCGGATCCAGGCGATGCGCGCGTGGTGGAGCGACGCGGACATGACCTGGAGCTGACGGCGCTCGACCCGGGACGCGACCGCGTGGTCCACCGCGGAGCGGGTGGTCTCGGCACGACGCTGCCGCACGCCCCGCTAGCCTCGGCCCATGCTGGCTACCACTCGGCACGGCGCTGTCGCCGTCCTCGAACTGCAGCGCCCCGAGCGCCGCAACGCCCTCGACCTGACGTTGTGCCGCGAGATCGACGCGGCGGCGCGGGCAGCGGTACAGGACGGGGCACGGGTCCTGGTCGTCACTGGGCAGGGTTCCTCCTTCTGCTCCGGCGCGGACCTCACCGGGGTGTACGGCGATGAGTTCCTGCAAGCGCTCTACGGCATGTTGCACGGCCTGACCCGCCTGCCGGTACCGATCATCGCCGCGGTCAACGGGCCGGCGATCGGTGCAGGGACCCAGCTGGCCCTCGCGTGCGATCTGCGAGTCGCCGACGAGTCGGCCAAGTTCGCCGTCCCCACCGCCCGCAACGGCATGGCCGTCGACGCCTGGACGATCCGGACGTTGGCCGCAGTCGCCGGGCACGGCCGGGCACGCCGGGTGATGCTCGCGGCGGCGACGATCGAACGCGACGAGGCCCTTGCGTGCGGACTCGCCGATCGCCCCGGAACCCTCGACGACGCCCTGGCCTGGGCCCAGGAACTGGCCGCACTGGCGCCGTTGACGCTGGCGCACAACAAGCTCGTGCTCAACGGGGGCGAGGACGACGCTGTCGACGCGACGTTCGCCGCCTGCTGGGCCAGCGACGACGTCCGCGAAGCGGCGGCGGCGCGCAGCGAGAAGCGTGCGCCCGTCTTCGCCGGTCGCTGAGTAGCTGAGAGTGCCGACGATGCCGACAGCCGCGCGCCTCGGCTCCGCCACGCGGACCATGCGAACGCGACTCCGGCCAGCCGGCCCGGTTCTGGTCCGCGCTGCGGTCTGTCTCGGCATCGCCGTCCTGCTGTCACTGCCGTTGGCGTTCACCTGGGCCGTCACCCACACCGAGGTGCGCGAGCAGATCGGGACCTCCCCCACGACGTTCTCCCTCACCACCGGCGGCCACAGCGAGCTCCGGCTCGGTATCGCGGGCACGGTGTACGTCCCCCAGTCGTGGGGTCCTGTCGGACTGATCGCGCAGGTCGAGGGCCCCGGCGACCCGGGTGCCGGTGACGGCGACCTCGCGAACTACGTGCGACCCGAGATGCTCCAGCTCTACACGGGTCTCTTCCACGACCCTCAGGCCGCCGTCGACCAGTACATCGAGAGGGTCGAGCAGGAGTTCCGGCGCCAGATGGTCGTCTCCTGCCTGGTGCTGGGCTGCCTCGGTGGGGTGGTGCTCTTCGGCCTGTCCTACCTCCTTCCGCTACGCCACCAGCGGGCCCACGACCACTGGCGTGTGCGCATCGCCGGCTCGGTCGTCGTCGTGCTCGTCGCCACGACCGGACTCGCATGGGTCCAGGTCACCTCGGCAGAGGGGAACGGCAGACCGTCGGACGGCGCCTACGCCCTCACCGTCCTCGACGGCACCCTCGCTGCGGGGAGCACGACCAACAGCCCGCTGCTGCGCGCGCTTCTGGGCGGCGCGCTCGCCAAGTCGCAGGTGCTCGTGGATCGCCAGGAGGCCGCCGACAGCGACTACCGCACCCGCGCCGAAGCCGCACTGCGCGGCCAGGCCTCGGCGATGAGCGGGCCTCGGGAGGGCGAGCTCGCGGTGTTGATGCAGTCGGACATGCACTGCAACACCACGATGATCAAGCTCCAGCGCCAGGTGCGTTCGATGCTGACCGAGGAGTTCGGCGCCGAGGTGCCGGCGGCCCTCGCGATCGCGGGTGACCTGACCACGAACGGCACCGCCGCCGAAGGCACGTGCATCCGCGACGAGGCGGCGATCGCGGGCGATCGTCCGGTCGCGGCGATCATCGGGAACCACGAGAGCGACACCAGCCTGGCGCAGATGAAGGACGCCGACATGACGGTGCTCGAGGGCGAGACCGAGGACGTCGGCGGCGTGCGCATCCTCGGCGACGGCGACCCCGCGCGCACGGAGCTGTTCGGCCCGACGGCGTTGCGCGGTACCGAGACCCAGGCCGATGTCGGCACCCGGCTCTTCGACGTCGCGTCCGAGGCAGGCGACGACCGTCCTGATCTCGTCCTCATGCACGAGGCCTACTCGGCGGCCGCCTTCCTCGACGTCGGCGACATGCGCGAGTTCCTCGACGGGACGCCGCGTGATCTCACCACCCCCGTCGAGGACGACGTCCGCGACCTCCCCGCGGGCGCGATCTTCTACGGCCACTGGCACCGCGACGTGCCGCCCGCCGTGGTGTGGAACAGCGACGGCACCTGGACGCTGGTGATGGAGCTCGACACCTCCGGTGGCGCGGTCGCCACACCGACGCTGACCGACTTCTCGACGCCGTGGACCAGCCCGGCACAGGCTGCCTCGTTCCCGGTGATCTTCCTCGACGAGGAGACCCGGCTCGTCACGGGCTACCAGCTCTACCGGTTCACACCCGCCGGCGAGGTCGAGGTCGAGCCGCGGGTGGAGGTCGGGGTGCCGCCGTCCACCGCCTGAATCCAGGCACGACGACTCCCCGAGCCGCCTCACGTCGGCAGCCAGTCGACCTTGCCCGCCAACGCGGCGTAGCCGACGAAGGCACCGATGTCGAGGAGCCAATGCGTGATCACGAACGGCATCACGCGACCCCAACGACGGTAGAGCCATCCGAACAGCAGGCCCATCACCAGATTGCCGACGAATCCACCGATGCCCTGATAGAGGTGGTAGCTCCCCCGCAGCACGGCGGCCCCGCCGATCGCCGCGGCATCGCCGAACCCGAGCTGGCGCAGCCGCACCAGCACGTAGCCGAGCACCACGAACTCTTCCAGGACGGCCTGTTCGAGAGCCGAGAGGATCAGGACCGGCGTACGCCACCAGACGTCGTCGGCAAGACCGTTGGCCGCGACGGTCAGGTTGAGGCCGAGCGCGTGCATGAGCAGGTAGAACGCCAGGCCCACGGAGCCGACGGCTGCCGCCAGCGCCCCGCCGTAGCCGACGTCCCGCCACGAGCCGAACCGTCCGCCGCCGAACCACACCTCGTGCAGCCGCACGCCCGAGTGCACCAGGAGATATCCGGCCAGGAGCACCGGCATCACGCCGAAGCCGATGCCGAGCAACTGCAGGGTCAGGTCCAGCCAGGGCCGGTCGGGCGCGAGGCTGCGGTTCATCGTGGTGGTCTGAGCCGCGAGGCCGCCCGGTGCCGTCGCAGCCGCGATCAGGCTGACCACGGAGTAGACGGCGGAACGCCCGAGCGAGAGTGAGAGCACCACGACGAGCTCCACCACGATGAGACGCCTGTCCATCACCGGGAGCCGGTGATGCGCCCAACCAGGCGCCGTCATGGCGTCGCCGCCGCTGGCACCGACCACGACAACGTGGTGCCGCCGGAGTCGCGACGTGCGACGTGCGTCGTGCCACCGTGGCGAGCAGCACGCTCGGCGATGTTGCGCAGTCCGCTCTCGACCACCTGGTCGGGGATCCCGACGCCGTCGTCGTGGACCTGCAGGAGGATCGCGGCGCCGGCGGAGACGACGACGTCGACCTGGTCAGCGGAGGCGTGCCGTGCGGCGTTCGACAACGCCTCACCGAGCACGGCCAGCAGGTCGGGAGCCACGGAGGCCGAGATCAGCGTGCGAACGGGCCCGTGGAAGGTCACTGTGGTGCGCACCTTGAGGGAAGCGCGTGCGCGGTCGACCAGGCGCGTGATCTCGGACTGGATGTCTTCGGCGTCCTCCGGCGTCGCCAGTGCGAAGATCGACCGTCGGATGTCGCGGATGGTGCCGTCGAGCTCATCGACGGCGCTCGTGAGCCGCTCGGCAACGTGAGTCTCGGCCGTTCGCCGGGTGGTGCTCTCCAAGCTCAGGCAGACCGCGAAGAGCCGCTGGATCACCAGGTCGTGGAGGTCCCGGCCGATCCGATCTCGATCCTCCAGGACGGCGAGACGTTCGTGGTCCTCGCGAGCCCGGGCGATCTCCAGTGCGAGGCTCGCCTGCTCGGCGAAGCTCACGGGCAGGGCGATGTCGATGCCCCAGCACCGTTCGTCGCGTTCAGGTGCCCAGGCGAGGGCGAGCACCCCCTCGACGCGGCGTGGCGACCGTAGGGGAACGGCGATCACCGCTCCGAGCGGCGGCATCACCGCGCCCGGCACCGGGTTCTCGGAGTCGACGCGTTGTTCGACGTCGGTCCACGTGACCGGCTCGCCGGTGACGAAGACCTCGTTCGTCAGCGACCCGTTCAGGTCCACATGTGCGACGTGCCCGATGTCGATCCTCTCCCCGGAGACCACCCGCAGCCTCACGGGTGACTGATCAGCTCCATCCGCACCCGATCGTGTCGCGATCCAGGCGACATCGGCGTCGGCGACGCCGCGTGCCCGGTCGGCGACCAGTTGGAGCGGGTCTCCCTCCACGGGGTCCCCGACCAGACGGGTGGTGATGTCGGCGGAGGCCGCGAGCCACTGCTCGCGCCGGTGCGCCTCCTCGTAGAGCCGGGCGTTCTCGATGGCCGCGCCCGCCGCCGAGGCGAGCGCCACCACCACCGTCTCGTCCTGCTCGGTGAAGTCGGTTCCGCCGGCCTTCTCGGTGAGGTAGAGGTTGCCGAAGACCTTGTCCCGCACGCGGATGGGGACGCCCAGGAACGACGTCATCGGAGGATGGTGGGCCGGGAAGCCGTAGGACTCGGCGTGCTCGGCGATGTCGTGCAGGCGCAGCGGCCTCGGCTCGTCGATGATGTGTCCCAGCAGGCCGTGCCCTCGGGGCAGCTCGCCGATGCGCACCACCTGCTCGTCGTCCATTCCGTGGTGGATGAACGTACGCAACCGGCGTGAGTCGTCCCGCGTGGAGGTGAGGACGCCGAGCGCGGCGAAGCGAGCATCGACCAACTCGCACGCGGTGCGGACGATCCGGCTCAGCACACTGTCCAGCGAGAGATCGCTGGAGATCGCGATGGCCGCATCCAGCACCCCCCGCTCGATGCGATTGGGCATCGACGACCCCTCTCAGCGTGCCGGCGGATGCTTGACCGAGAACAGCGCAGCCTGGGTGCGACTCGAGAGCCCCAGTTTGGCGAGCAACGCCGAGACGTAGTTCTTCACCGTCTTCTCGGCGAGGAACATCTCGGCTGCGATCTGACGGTTCGTCATGCCCTCGCCGATCAGCGCGAGGATCCGCTGCTCCTGGGAGGTGAGCTGGTCCAGCTCCTCGTCGACCGGCGGACCACTGCGCATCCGCTCCAGCACGGTCGCCGTCACGTGTGGATCCAGTGTCGACTGACCCTCCGCCACACGGCGTACGGTGTCGATCAGGTCGTTGCCGCGCACCTGCTTCAAGACGTAACCCGACGCACCCGCCATGATCGCCGCGAACACCGCGTCGTCATCGTCGTACGACGTCAGGATCAGACTGCGCACCTCCGGATGGGAGGAGCGGATGTCACGGCAGAGGTCGATTCCCGAACCGTCGGGCAGCCTCCCGTCGAGGATGGCGACATCGGGGCGCAGGGCCGGGATTCGCACGGCGGCCTCCGCGATGGTGCCGGCCTCCCCGACGATCTCGATGTCGGACTCGAACTCGAGGAGGTCGCGGATGCCACGACGCACGACCTCGTGATCGTCGAGAAGGAAGACCCGGATGCTCACGAGACCAACGTAGCCAACCGAGGGCGCGCAGGCCGGACAGTCGGGGCCCCTGGCCCCCGGGACTTGGCCCCTGCGGAGGCAGGACCTTCGACCCTCCATCGGCATGGTCGGTCGGCGGATCGTTGAGCGATGAGCTCCACCTCGAGCGTCCCCAGACGCCCGGGTTCGGCCGCTGACCGCATCCCGTCGTCCGGGTCGGGTGGCAGTCGCTACGCACGAGGCGGGCTACCACCGATCGCGCGGCGCGATCTCGAGGACCTGGTCTGGTGACCGGTCCTGGTTCGCCACGCAAATCGAGGGGTCCATGGGCCCGGCCTCCCCGGACCAGCGACGCATGGGTCGATGACCACCGACCGTGTCGGGCGGCGCGGTCCCGCGCTTAGCGTCGGAGCAGGGCCCCAGCAGTGCCCGGTGGGGACCTCGACGAAGGAGCAACAACGTGGATCCGACCGACATCGCCCGGTGGCAGTTCGCCATCACCACCGTGTACCACTTCCTGTTCGTGCCGGTCAGCATCGGCCTGTCGGCCATGGTCGCCGGGTACCAGACCGCCTGGCGCCGCACGGGCAACGAGCAGTGGCTGCGCCTGACCAGGTTCTTCGGGAAGCTCTTCCTGATCAACTTCGCGATCGGTGTCGTCACTGGCATCGTCCAGGAGTTCCAGTTCGGGATGAACTGGAGCGACTACTCGCGGTTCGTCGGTGACGTCTTCGGCGCCCCGTTGGCGATCGAGGGCCTGCTCGCGTTCTTCCTGGAGTCGACCTTCCTCGGCCTGTGGATCTTCGGGTGGGGTCGGCTCCCCGCTCCGCTGCACAACGCGTGCATCTGGCTGGTGCATGCCGGCACGGTGTTCTCCGCCTACTTCATCCTCGCCGCGAACTCCTGGATGCAGCACCCCGTCGGGTACGGCTACAACCCCGAGACCGGTCGAGCGGAGATGAACGACTTCGCGGCGGTCATGTTCAACAAGGTCCAACTGGCGACCTTCCCGCATGTGATGTTCTCCGCCTACCTGACGGCGGCAGCGGTGGTCGTCGGGATCGGCGTCTGGCACCTGCGCCGGCTCGATCGGCCCGCGAGCGACGGCGGTGACGCGGTCGTCGTGCCGCGCAGTGCCGAGCAGCGAGCGGACGAGGTCTCCCTGTACCGCAAGGCCGTGCGAACGGGAGCGGTGCTCGCCCTCGTGGCAGGCCTCGGGGTCGTTCTCTCCGGTGACGTCCAGGGCAAGGTGATGACCGAGGTGCAGCCGATGAAAATGGCTGCGGCCGAGGGGCTCTACCGCTCCGAGGAGGGCGCGGACTTCTCGCTGCTGACGGTCGGCACCCTGGACGGCTCCGAGGAGCGGTTCGCGATCACCGTGCCGAACCTGCTGTCGTTCCTGGCCACGGGCAGCTTCGGTGGTCGGGTCGAGGGGATCACCGACCTGCGGGAGACCTACCGCGCGACCTACGGTCAGGACCCCGGGGCGGCGTACTACTCCCCCGGCGACTACACACCGACCATCCCGCTGACCTACTGGACGTTCCGTCTGATGATCGGCACCGGCATGGCCGCCCTGGCGATCGCCGGCTGGATCCTGTGGGCGACCCGGAGATCAGCGGCAGCCCCGATCAACCGACTGACCATCGGGCTCGCCGTCGCGCTTCCCTTCCTGCCGCTGCTGGCCAACTCCTTCGGATGGATCTTCACCGAGGTCGGACGTCAGCCCTGGGCCGTCTTCGGACTGATGACCACCGAGAGCGCCGTCTCGCCCGGCGTCTCGGCCGGAGAGATGCTCACCTCGCTGGTCGTGCTCACCGCCGTGTACGGCGTGCTCGCCGTGATCGAGGGACGTCTGCTCCTCACCTACATCCGACGCGGAGCCGAGCCCGCGCCCGTGGACGCCGACGTCGTGCGGCCCGTCGACGCGCCGCTCGCCGTCGCGTACTGACCGCCCCCTCGTCGCGCTGAGGAGTCTGGACATGGAACTCACCACCATCTGGTTCGTGCTGATCGCTGCGCTGTGGATCGGCTACTTCACCCTCGAGGGCTTCGACTTCGGAGTCGGCATGCTCCTCCCGGTGCTCGCCGAGGACGATGCCGAGCGTCGGGTACTGATCAACACCATCGGGCCGGTCTGGGACGGCAACGAGGTGTGGCTGCTCGTCGCCGGTGGCGCGACGTTCGCGGCGTTCCCCGAGTGGTACGCGACGCTCTTCAGCGGGTTCTACCTGCCCCTGCTCCTCATCCTGGTCGCGCTCATCGTGCGCGGACTCGCGTTCGAGTACCGCGCCAAACGTGACGACGACCGCTGGCGCGCGCGGTGGGACGTCGCGATCGTCGTCGGTTCGGTCGTGCCGGCACTCCTGTGGGGCGTCGCCTTCGCCAACATCGTGCGCGGCGTGCCCATCGACGCCGACCTGGAGTACGCCGGAGGGTTCCTCACCCTGCTCAATCCCTACGCCCTGCTCGGTGGCATCACCACCCTCCTGCTCTTCCTGACCCACGGGGCGGTCTTCATCAGCCTCAAGACCGACGGCCGCATCCGACACGCCGCCCGCGAGCTCGGCATCGGACTCGGTGCCCTCGCCGCAGTCGCGGCCGTCGCCTTCCTGGCCTGGACCCAGGTCTCGACCGGCACCACCGCCTCCGCCGTCGTCTTCCTCGCAGCGGCCGCCGGGCTGGTCGCCGCGCTGCTGGCGCTGCTGCGCGGGAACGAGGGGTGGGCCTTCACCGGAACGTTCCTCGCGATCGCCCTCGCGGTCGCCGGTCTGTTCGTGGCCCTGTTCCCCGACGTCATGCCGACCACGCTCGCCGACGGCACGGCGCTGACCACGACGAACGCGGCGGCCACGGCCTACACGCTGAAGATCATGACCGTCGTCGCCGCGCTCTTCACCCCGGTCGTCGTGGGCTACCAGGCCTGGTCCTACTGGGTCTTCCGCAAGCGGATCAGCGTGCACCACATCCCCGTGGCCGCCGAGTCGGTGTCGGTGTGAGACCCACAGATCCACGGCTGCGGACGTTCCTCGCACCCGCACGCACTGCTCTCGCGGGGGTCATCGTGTCCGGCACCGTGGGAGCGCTGCTCGTGATCGCCCAGGCGTTCCTCCTCACGGATCTGGTGGTGGCGATGGTCCGAGGCACCGACCTCCGCGTGCCCGCGGTCGCTGTGACCGTCGTCCTGGCCGCGCGTGGGATGGCGACGTGGGCCGGTGAGGTCGCGGCTGCTCGCGCCGCAGCACGCGTCGGTACCGACCTGCGCCGCAGGCTGCTGGCGTCGGCGTTGGAGCGCGGTGGCCCGGCGGACGCCGTGCTGGTCACGCGCGGCGTCTCCGCCGCCGAGCCGTACCTGACCCGGTACCTGCCCGCCGTGGTCCTGGCCGGAGTACTGCCACTGCTGACGGTCGCTGTCATCCTGACCCAGGATCTCCTCAGTGCCCTCGTGGTGCTGGCCACGCTCCCGCTGGTCCCACTGTTCGGGGCGCTCGTCGGGCTCGCCACTCGTGACCGAGCGCAGGATCAATGGCGTGCTCTCGACGTCCTCGCCGGTCATTTCCTCGACGTAGTGCGCGGCCTCCCGACACTGGTCGCGCACCGCCGCGCGCGGGCGCAGTCCGCACAGATCGCAGCCATGACCGACCGCTACCGGACGGCGTCGAGTGCGACACTGCGCCTGGCCTTCGCCTCGGCAGCGGTGCTCGAGCTCGTCGCGACGCTGTCGGTGGCGCTGGTGGCCGTCATCGCCGGGGTGCGGCTCGCCTCCGGCGGCCTGGATCTCTCCACCGCGCTGGTGGTGCTGCTGCTCGCCCCAGAGGCGTACTGGCCGCTCCGCCGGGTCGGAGCGGAGTTCCACGCCGCTGCCGAGGGCGTGGCCACGTTCGAGCAGGCGGTCGCGCGACTCGGCGAGGGTCGTGCGGCCACGCCGACGGCACGCGGCGTCGGCACGGCGCCCGTCCCCCTCGACGCGCCGCTCGTGCTCCACGACATCTCCGTCACCTATCCCGATCGCTCCGAGGCGACGCTGTCGGGCATCAACGCCGTGCTGCCGGCTCGGGGAATCACGGTGATCACCGGCCCCAGTGGTTGTGGGAAGACGACGCTGCTGCGCGCGATCGCCGGCCTCGCCCCTGCCCGCGGAACACTGACGCGCGACGGAGTCCCCGCCGCCGGTCCCGCCTGGGAGTGCCAGATCGCCTGGCTCCCGCAGCGCCCCCGTTTCGTGGTGGGAACGGTCGCCGACAACCTCCTACTCGGATCGACCGAGGTCGAGGAGGCGGAGCTCTGGACCGCATTGCGGCGGGTCGCCTTGGAAGAGCGCGTGCGCGCTCTGCACGACGGGATCGACACGCGACTCGGCGAGGACGGAGCCACCCTCTCCGCCGGCGAACGGGCGCGTCTCGCGCTGGCGCGTGCCGTGCTCGGCGTCCGCGCGGGACGCACCTGGGTACTGCTCGACGAGCCGACAGCCCATGTGGACGACCTGACCGAGCGTGTCGTGGCCGACACCCTGGTCGAACTCGCTCGGGACGCAGCCGTCGTCGTGGTGGCGCACCGGCCAGCCCTCGTCGGGCTCGCCGACCACGAGATCCGGATCCGCCCGCAGAGCGCGACCCGCCCGAGGGGGGTCGCGACCGCGGGCTCGACCTGCACCTCCGCAGGTGCGGGCGCGGACAGGTCGGGTTCCACGGTGGAGCGTCCGAGCGCCCCGTCGTCCACCGCAGGGCCCGAGGGTCGGCGCGGCCCCTCTCCAGCGGGCCGGTCGGGCTGGTTCGCGACCCTGCTCGCCACCGCGGCCTCCACCTCCGGCGTCGCCCTCACGGCGACGGCCGGATGGTTGATCGTGCAGGCATCCGGACACCCGCCCGTCCTCACGATGCTGGTCGCCATCGTCGGCGTCCGTACGTTCGGTCTCGCTCGGCCCCTGCTGCGCTACGCCGAGCGTCTGACGTCCCACGACCGCGCCCTGCGCCTCCTGGCACGTCGCCGCGTCGAGGTCTACGACGCCCTCGTGCCACTCACGCCCGCACGACTCGGTCGGCGACGCGGCGACGTCCTGGCGTCGGTGGTCGACGACGTCGACGCCGTGGTGGACGAGGAACTGCGCGTGCGTCTGCCACGACGCACAGCACTGCTGGTCATCGCGACGGCGACGGTGACGACCACGCTGTTCGAGCCGCGCGCCGGGCTCGTTGCCGGCGCGTCCGCCATCCTCGCCTGCACGACCGCGTGGGCGACGGCGCGGTACGTCGCACGACGTTCAGAGCGACGCCTGGTCGCACTGCGTGCCGCCCTCGGCACTCGTGTCGTGGACTCCCTCGAGGCCCGCGACGAGCTGTGGCTCTGGCAGGGTGCGGACCGTGCGGTCGGCCGTGTCGTCGAGCTCTCGGCGGAGATCGGGCGAGCAGGCTCGCTGAGTGCGCGCGGCGCCGGTGCGGCCAAGGCGCTCGTGTTCGGCATCACCGGGGCTGCCATGGCCGGTGTCGCCTTGATCCTCGGCCCTGCGGTCGCAGCCGGTGAGATCTCCGCTGCCGTGTCGGCGCTCGTCGTGCTCGTGCCGCTGGCCCTCAGCGAGGTGATCCTGCCCGTCGCCGACGCCGCCGTCCTGTCGGCCCGCACCGAGGCGGCGGCGGGCCGGCTGCGTCGACTGGAGACGACTGCTCCCGCAGTGCGCGACACGGTCAGTCGAGCGGTTCGACCACACGATCACGCGCTCTCCCTGGACGCAGCGACCGTGCGCTGGGAACGCGGCGGTGCTCTGACGGCCGCCATCACGCTGCGTGCGTCAGCCGGGTCCAGGATCGCGCTGGTCGGGCCGAGCGGATGCGGCAAGAGCACCGCCGCGGCGTTGCTGATGAGATTCCTCGACCCGGTCGATGGGCGGGCGACCCACGGCGACGTCGACCTCCGCGACCTCGGTCTCGACGACGTGCGGGCGATGACGGGCCTCGTGGACGACGACCCCCACCTGTTCGCCACCACCGTCGTGGAGAACGTGCGGTTGGCCCGGCCCGACGCGAGCGACGCCGACGTGGAGGAGGCGGTGCGCCACGCACGCCTCGGCGACTGGCTCGACTCGCTGCCCGCCGGCCTCCACACCTGGATCGGCGCGGGCCACGCCGAGGTGTCAGGAGGTGAACGGGCCCGGCTCGCGATCGCGCGGTCGTTGCTGGCAGCCCACCCCGTGCTGGTTCTCGACGAGCCCACGGCCCACCTCGATCATGGCACCGCCGTCGCGCTCGCGGAGGAGCTGCTCACCGGCGAGCGGGGACGCACGGTCGTGTGGATCACCCACGCGGAGGCCGGCCTCGACCTCGTCGACGACGTCGTCCGGCTCGGAGGCGGGCAACCCGCACTGGCCGGTCGCTGACCTCCGCCCGAGCCGCGACCCGGCGCAGCGCGCGCTACTTGTGGGGAACGCCCTGAACCGTTCCGCCGTCGACGACGAACTCGGCGCCGGTCGCGAACGAGGACTCGTCGCTGGCGAGGAACAGCACGAAGGCAGCGACCTCCTCCGGCTGACCGGGGCGGCCCAGCGGGATCGGGATCATGTCGTCGGGGATGATCTCGGTCATCGGCGTACGGATCAGGCCGGGGTGCACGGAGTTGCACCGCACCCCCTGCGCCGCCAGCTCCATCGCCACGGACTTGGTCAGGCCGCGCACCGCCCACTTCGTGGCCACGTAGCCGTGGGCCCACGGGGTGCCGCGAACTCCCTCGATCGAGGAGATGTTGACGATCGACGCGCCCGTGCCGGAGGCGGCGGCCTTGATCAGCTCGTCGGTCGCGGTGCGGATGCCCAGGAACGTGCCGGTCAGGTTGACGTCGAGCACCCGCTGCCACTGATCGAGGTCGAAGTGCTGGATCATCGCGCCGTTCGCGACCCCGGCGTTGTTCACCAGGACGTCGAGGCGGCCGAACTCGGCGATCGTGGTGGCGAGCGCCGCCTTCCAGTCATCGTGACTCGCGACGTCGAGGTGCACGAAGCGGGCGGCGTCGCCGAGCTCGGTGGCGAGGGCCTGGCCCTGCTCGTCGGAGACGTCGCCGATGACGACGCGCGCCCCCTCACTGACCAGCAGTCGCGCGCTCGCGGCGCCGATACCGCTGGCGGCTCCGGTGATGAGGGCGACCTTGCCGTCGACGCGTGCCATGAGGGGTTCCGTTCTCTCGGGTCAGTGGGTGTCGCAGGAAGCCGCGTCAGGCGGGCGGCGCGTAGACGCCGCGGCCGGTGGCGACCGGAAGGTCCAGGGTGGTGCGGATACCAGGAGCCGCGGCGACGACGTCGGGGATCGCGTTCACCACGCGGCCGGCGCCGACCAGGATCGCGGCGTGGTTGTGGTCGCCCTCGGCGCTGGTCGGGCAGATGTCGACGACGTAGGAGGGCTCGCCGGTGATCTCGATCCGGTAGGAGCCACCCTCCTGAGCGGGTCGGGCCCAGTCGGGGCGCTGGTCGTCGGCTGTCCTCGTGACGTGCTCCACCACGATCGCGGGGTGGCCCGCGACCATGCCGCGCACCTCGAACCTCAACGCCGACTGGGTGCCCGCGTGGATGGTGCCGACCGCGACCTCGAGGTCCTCGGTGGCCCATTCGCGCTCGTAGGACTCCTCGATGTCATCGACCTCGATGCCGAGTCCGGCCGCGATCTGGTGGATCGTCGTCCCCCAGGCGGACTTGAGCACGCCCGGCGTCAGCAGCATCGGGATCTGGTCGGGGCCCATGCCGAAGCCCATGACGTCGATCATCACGGGCGCGCCGTCGTAGGTCGCGTAGTCGGCGAGCTCGAGCACCCGGATCTGCTGGACCGTGCGACAGGTGCTGAGCACCGAGAACGCCATCAGGTCGTTGGCCCACCCGGGGTCGACCCCGTTGATGAACAGACTGCTCCGGCCCTCGCGGCAGGCGTCCTCCATCTGCTCGATGAACGAGGCCGGCAGCACCTTCCACGGCCAGGCGTAGCTGCCCGGCGAGGTGCCGCAGACGTCGACGCCCGCAGCCAGCAGCTTCTTGACGTCCTCGATGGCCTCGAAGAAACGGACCTCGCCCAGGGCGCAGTACATGACGCAGTCGGGTTCGGTGGCGAGCAGCGCGTCGAGGTCGCCGACCGCGCTGATGCCGGTGACGATGTCGAGACCGGCGAGCTCGCCGGCGTCGCGCCCGAGCTTCTCCTCGGTGGAGACGCAGAGCCCGGTCAGCTCGAAGCGGTCGTCGAGGATCAGGTGCTTCAGCGCCAGTCGCCCGACGTTGCCGGTGCCGACATGAGCCACGCGGATCGCCATAGCGGGCACCGTACTAGAACACGTTCTACCTGCCAAGGAGATCCGGACAGAAGTCTGGACACCCGTCCAGGCCCGTGCGACGGCGACCGGCCGCACCTGCGGACGGGGCACCGCGACGCCACGGACGTCGTCACGCGAGACCGGCGACGGCGGCGACGCCCGCCGCAGCCAGCGTCGTCGCCGGACGGCCGAGGAGTCGCGCCAGATCCCCACTGGTCACGTGGAGATCGCCGTTCTCGGAGCCCGACCTCCGCGGACTTGTTCCCACGGATCCGGACTACCTCGCCACGGATGCGACGTCGGTCACCTACTGTGTGCGCCCGTGAGCAAGCAGCAGTCACTCGTCCGGGTCACCGTGGCCTACGTCATCGCCATCGGCGTGGGCGCCGCCTGGTTCTACGCCGGCCCCGATACCGACCATCTCTGGCTGGACGGCCTCATCGCCGACCTGCTGGCGACGCTCGTGATCTTCGGTGCGAGCCGGATGCACCGCAACTCCAGCTTCTACGACGCCTACTGGAGCGTGCTGCCGCCGCTGCTCGCACTCGCCTGGTGGTTCGAGGCGGGTCGCGACGGTGGCGACCAGGGAGATCCTCTCCGGTTCGCGCTGCTGATGCTGGTGGTGTGGCTCTGGGCCATCCGTCTGACCGGCAACTGGGTCTACGGCTTCCCCGGACTCCACCACGAGGACTGGCGTTACGCCCGCCTGCGCGACAACGCAGGACGCTTCGAACTGCCCGTCGATCTCGTGGCGATCCACGTGATCCCCACCCTGCAGGTCTTCCTCGGGATGATCCCGGTCTACATCGTGGCCACACGTCCGGGCGAGGTCGGCTGGCTCGACGTCGTCGCCGTCACGGTCGGTCTCGGTGCCGTTCTCCTGGAGACCGTCGCCGACGTGCAGATGCACCGGTTCGTGGCCGAGATCAAGCGCACCGGCGCCCAGGGAGCCGTGATGGATCGCGGCGTCTGGTCGTGGTCGCGGCACCCCAACTACGTCGGCGAATTCGGGCTGTGGGTGTCCCTCGCGATCTTCGGCACCGCCGCCGACGCCGGAGCCTGGTGGCAGTGGGTGGGCGTCCTCGCGATGTATGCGATGTTCCAGGGCGCGAGCATCCCGCTCATGGAGGAGCGCAGCCTGGCGCGCCGTCCGGAGTACCAGCAGGTCATCGACCGGGTCGCGCGCTTCCTCCCGCGGCCGCCACGGGCCCGCACGTGACGACGCGCGTGGTCATCGCCGGCCTCGGGGACGCAGGCCTGCTGACCGCGATCCACCTCGCCCGAGACCCGGGGATCGAGGTGGTCGGCATCTCGGCCAAGCCCGGCCTGGTGAGTGGCCAGGAGCTCGGCATGCGGCTGGCCCGACCGCAGCGGTGGGCGCGCGACTACCGACTCGGCTTCGACCGGTTCCGCGGTCTCGATCGGGTCCGCACCGTGCACGCCTCGATCGACGGCGTCGATCTCGCGGCACGACGTCTGCAGCTGACCCTCGCCGACGGAACGTCGTCGACCGAGCCCTTCGACATGCTGCTGATCGCCACCGGCGTCCGCAACGGATTCTGGCGACGCCCCGACCTGCAGAGCACGGAGGAGATCGACGCCGAGATCGACGCGACGCACGCTCGCCTGGCAGAGGCCGGGTCGATCGCCGTCGTGGGCGGCGGTGCGGCTGCGGTCAGCAGCGCCGCACAGCTCTCAGAGGCGCTGCCGCACGTCGCGGTCGACCTCTACTTCCCCGGCGAGCGGGCGCTCCCCCACCACCACGTCCGCGTCTGGGACGCCGTCCGGGCCCGGCTGCGTCGCTCCGGCGTCGGCCTGCATCCGGGCCATCGCGCCGTGCTGCCCGATGCGCCGGACGCGCTCCACGAACTCGGGACCGGGCCGATCACCTGGAGCACCGGTCAGCCGCAGACCTCGGCCGATGTCGTGCTGTGGGCGATCGGACGAGTGGCTCCGAACACCGACTGGCTCCCCGACGACCTCCTCGACGACGACGGCTTCGTCCGCGTGGATCCCGACCTCCGGGTGCCGGGTGCGCCCGAGGGCGTCTTCGCCGTCGGCGACGTCGCCGCCACGGATCCACTGCGCACCTCGGCCAGGAACCAGGGTCACGCCCTCGCCGCTGCCAACATCCGCGCGCACCTGGCGGGCTCGCCGCTGGCCACCTACAGCCCTCCACGCCGCCGCTGGGGCTCGGTGCTCGGCGTCCTCGACGACGGCTTGGTGGTGTTCGCACCGAACGGTCGCGGGTTCCGCTTCCCGGCCTGGACGATCGACGCCGTCCTGCAGCGGCTGATCGTGCGACGCGGCATCTACCGCGGCGTCCGCCGTCGTTGACCGTTGACCCGTCTTCAAGAAGAGACGGGTCAACGCTGCGGGCCGGGAGGCGCGAGGCGCGAGCGGTCCAGCCTGAGCGTCCAGTGTCCGACCCAGCCGGTGCCCACGGTCAGGATCGCACCTACCACCACCAGGGCGGCGGCCAAGGGGGCGACGGCGGCGACGGCGCTGACCAGGAGCGGACCGATGGCGTTGCCGAGATCGGCCAGGAGGCGCCACCCGCCGAGGAACTGGGCACGGCCCAGCGCCGGCGCGGAGTCGGCACCGAGGGTCATCACGACACCCGAGCCCAGACCGTTGCCGACGGCGATCAGCAGCGCGGCGAGCGTCACCGTCACCACGCCGCCGGTGAGAGGGAGCAGCAGGCACGCGGCAGCGACCGTCGCGACGACGGGGACGGCCACGACCGCGCGTCCGCGTCGGTCCATCAACCAGCCGCCGGGCAGGAAGAACACCAGGTCGACGGCGGCGGCGACGGCGAGCATCAGCGAGATCGCGCTCGCCTGGATGCCCAGCTGCTCGGCCCACAACGGCACGACGATCGGACGGATCGACCGGGAGATCCCGATGATCAGGACGGCCACCCCGACGGTCGCGAAGGCCCGGCGCTCCGAACGCAGCACCGAGCCGACCGACAGATGGCCGTGAGCACGAGCGTCGGCGCGGTGCTCCGCCCCGAGGTCGGGCACGGTCCAGGCGAGCAGGGCGGCGCCGAGGGAGAGCGCGGCGGCGAACACGAAGACGGCGCTCAGGCCGCGCCAGTGGATCAGCGCCGCACCCGCGAGAGGGCCGAGCAGCATGCCGATGCGCAGGGTGGCCCCTAGGCCTGAGAGCGCACGGGCTCGGTGCGTGATCGGCACCGCGTCGATGATGAAGCCCTGGCGAGCGATCATGAAGACCGTCCAGGCGGCGCCGGTGGTGGTCACGGCGAACCCCAGGGCGACCACGGAGGTGGTGAGTGCCGCACCGAGCAGGGCGGCGGCGTCGACCAGGCCCGCGACCACCAGGGCTCGACGCTCGCCGATCCGGGCGATCAGTGCGCCGCCGGGCAGCGAGGTGAGCAGCGATCCCAGGCCGAGCAGCGCCACCACGAAGGCGGCCGTGGAGACCGAGGCGCCCAGCTCCCGAGCGTGGAGAGCGAAGACCGGCAGTGCCGCGCCGCCGCCGATCGAGGCGAGCACCGAGGGGCCGTAGGCCGCGACGGCGATGTCGCGGAAGCGGAAGCTCGATGCCCCGGTCGACGTCACCGAGCCATCATCGCCCCGACTCGCGCGATCGTGGCGGGCGGGTTACCAGCGGTTGTGCTCGTGAGTGGGACGACGCAGCATGCGCACGCCCGCCCACGTCGCCAGCGGCAGACCGATCACGAGGATCGCCAGCACGAGCCACTCCGAACCGCTCATGCCGGTGCCCCCGTGATCAGGCGGGCGAGCAGCAGGCGAAGGGTGGCGTGGAGTGGCATGACATCGGGATCCCCCCACGTGATCCCGGCGAATCCACCCGAAGGGAGAGGGCCACCCGAAGGGCGGCCGGGGACGGCTCAGTGCTGGCAGATCAAGCCGCCGTCGACGACGATCTCGGTGCCGGTCACGAACGAGGCAGCGTCGGAGAGCAGGAAGGCCACGACCTCGGCCACCTCCGCGGGCTGTCCCATCCGACGCAGGGGCGCTGCCTGTTCGAAACCGGTGCGGATCTCGTCGATGTCGAGGGCAGGCTGGATCATCGGCGTCACGATGAAGCCGGGGCAGACGGCGTTGACCCTGATGCGCTTCTCTCCCAGCTGAGCCGCCATCGAGCGCGTCAGCCCGAGCAGCCCCGCCTTCGAGGCGCAGTAGGACGGGATCCAGGGGTTCGCGGCCAGGCCCTCGATCGAGGAGATGCCGACGATCGAACCGTGTCCGGCCCGCTCGAGGTGGGGCAGCATCTCCTGAGCCAGGAGGGCGTGAGCGCGCAGGTTCACGTCGACGACCGCGTCCCAGCTCTCGGCGCTGAGGCCGCCGACCGGCGTGGGGTCGACCCGTCCCGCGGCATGGACGAGCCCGGTCAGCCCGCCCAGCGTCTCGGCGGCCTCCGCGACGGGGACGACGAGGTCTGCGGTGACGTCGACGACCTGGCCGTGGCAGCCGATCCGGGCGGCGACCTCCACGACGTCCGGGGAGACATCCCAGAGAGCGACGGATCCGCCACGCTCCATGATCAGTTCGGCACTGGCCAGACCGATACCGGAGGCGCCCCCGGTCACGATGACCTGCAGGTGCTCCAACGAGCGTCGGTCGAGGTGGGCGGTCTCGGGCATGCTGCCTCCAGCAGGAGTGGATCGGACACCGGCACCGACAGCGTAGGACAGCACTTGCGTCGTTCGAACATGTGTTCGATCATGACGCGGTGACCAGTCCTCCGGCGCTTCTCCCGCAACGATCGGTGATCGAGCAGCTGCGACGGCGGGTCTCGGCCATGCAGGGCAGTCCGGCGACCCTGGGAGTCGCAGAGGAGTCGAGTCGAGCCGATCAGCGCCCCCGCCGAGAGACCGGCCAGAAGCTCGATCGGGATCTCGACGAGAGTGCCGGTGCCGGCCGGGGCGTCGGCCGTGCGGTCCCGCTGCCGATGCATCCGGCACTGGCCGGGCTCGTCCCCCTGCGAGCCGGAGGAGTCCTGGCCGTGGACTCAGCCGCGCTGGCGCTCGCGCTGGTGGCCGGGGTCTCCCGCGCCGGCGAGTGGATCGCCGTCGCCGGGTGGCCCGATCTCGGTGCGCAGGCGGCCGCCGACCTGGGCATCGCGCTCGATCGCACGATCTGGGTACCGCACATCGCCGGCGAGCACTGGCTCGAGGTCACCGCCGCACTGGTCGACGTGGTACGCATGCTGGTGCTGGTACCACCGCGTGGAGCACGAGGCACGTCGATCATCGATGCCCGCACCGCCGGCGTGGTGGAGGCGCGCCTGCGCTCGCGCGGGGCTGCCCTGGTGGTGTGGGGCGACTGGCCCCGCTGCGGGCTGCGGGCGAGCCTGGAGGATTCGCGGTGGTCTGGCCCCGACGACGGGCTGGGTCGCCTGCAGCGGCGGCATGCCACGCTGGTGGTGCGTCGCAGTGCCGGCCAGGCGGTGCGTGCCGATCTCCAGTTCGCCGACGACGTCGCGCTGCGACGCGTGGGTCCCGAGCCGTCCGCCGTCGCCACCGGTGGCGTGCACGGTTCTGTCGGTGCTGCCGATCTGCCCCGGGTCGCGGCCCGATGAGGATCCTGGTGGGCTGGTGTCCGGACTGGTCGGTCGTCGCCGCGCTCGGGGAGGCCGGCCTCCCCCCACTCGCACCCGCGGCAGTGCTGAGCGCGAACCGGGTCGAGGTCTGCAACGCGAGTGCGCGAGCCGAGGGTGTGCGACGCGGGCAGCGTCGACGCGACGCCCAGGCGCGATGCCCGGAGCTGGCTCTGCTCGGCGCCAACCCCGATCGCGACGCCCGCGCGTTCGAGCCGGTGCTCGCCACCGTCGAGGAGCTTCGCCCCGGCGTCGCCGCGCTGCGGCCCGGGCTGCTCGCCGTCCGGGCGCCGGGGCGGTTCTTCGGCGGCGAGGAGCACGCGGCGGCGATCCTGGCCGAGACCTTGGTCGACGCGGGCGTCCGTGACTGCCGCTTCGGCGTCGCCGACGATCTGTTCACCGCCGAACAGGCCGCACGGATGGCGCCCACCCAGGAGGCACGCGTGGTGCGTGCCGGTGGCTCGGCCGCCTTCTTGCGCGATCTCCCCCTGGAGGTGCTCACCACCATTCCCGACCTGCCCCAGGCCTCCGAGCTGGTGAGCCTGCTGCGGCGACTCGGGCTGGACACCCTCGGAGAGTTCGCCGCGCTGCCTCTCGAGGCGATCACCCAGCGGCTGGGGCGCCCGGGCGTGGAGGTCTGGCGCCGCGTGCGTGGCGAGGACGCGACGCAGTCCGCGGGCGTCAGCGAACGCACCCCGCCCCCGGACCTGGTGGCCGAGGTCGCCTTCGAGCCACCGCTCGACTCCGTCGAGGCGGTCTGCTTCAGCACTCGCACCACCGCCGAGCGGTTCCTCGCGGAGCTGGCGAGTCGGCATCTGGTCGCCACCGAGGTGCGTGTCGAGGCCGAGTACGACGGCGCCGACGGGCCGGGCATCTCCTCTCGCACCTGGCTGCATCCACGGTGCTTCTCCTCACGCGACCTCATCGATCGCGTGCACTGGCAGCTCCAGGCCCACACCAGCGGCAGCGGGCTCCGCTCGCGTCGCGGTATCGACGGCGGCGCGGTGCGTGCACCGATCGAACGGGTGCGCTTCGTGCCCGAGACGGTCGAGCCCGCGCACGCCCACGCCCAGGGGCTGTGGGGCGGCGGGGGTGACGACCAGGTCGAACGGGGGGTGGCGCGGGTGCAGGCGATGGTGGGTTTCGAGGCGGTCGTGCGCCCGGTCCTGCAGGGCGGTCGCTCCCCCTCCGCACGACAGGCCGCCGTCCCCTGGGGCGAGCGAGCCACCACGTCGACTCCCCGCGAACAGCCATGGCCGGGTCAGATACCCGGACCGGCACCGGTCCGGGTCTTCGCCCGACCGATCCCCGCCGAGATCCATGGCGACGACGGTCGTCCTGTCGCGGTCTCCGCCCGCGGCGCCGTCACCGGCATCCCCGCACGCCTGCGGATCGACACCGGCTCCTGGCAACCCGTCGCTGCCTGGGCCGGGCCCTGGCCGGTCGACGAGCAGTGGTGGGGCGCGGCGTCCTCCTCCGCGGGCCCGGCGGCCCGGTTCCAGATGGTCGGCGTCGACGGACGGGCCTGGCTGGCGGTGTGCCGAGCGGGCACCTGGCTGATCGAGGCCGGCTATGACTGACAGGGGCGCCTGATGGGGTGGGAGAACCCCCCGGTGCCCTGGCGGGAGCTGGAGCGCCGTCTCTCCGGCGTGCCTGCGCCTCCCGGAGCCGACGATGCGCCGATCTCGCAACGCAAGGTCTACTCCCGGGCCCGCTCGCGTACGCGCACGCAGCACGGGCAGGACCCGACGCCGGTGCCGTCCGGCGCGCAGGTGCCCTACGCGGAGCTCCACTGCCACTCCCACTACTCCTTCCTCGACGGCGCCAGCAGCCCCGCCGAGCTGGTGGAGGAGGCCGTGCGGCTGGGGCTGCACGCCGTGGCGATCACCGATCACGACGGCTTCTACGGGGCGCCGATGATGGCGGAGGCAGCCGCTGAGCATGAGCTCTCCATCGTCTACGGCGCGGAGTTGTCGCTGGGGCTCTCCGGTCCTCAGAACGGCGTCCCCGACCCGGAGGGGTCGCATCTGCTGGTGCTGGCGCGTGGCGTGGAGGGCTACCACCGACTGGCAGGGGCGATCACCGAGGCGCACCTGCGCGGCGATGAGAAGGGCCGCCCGGTCTACGACCTCGCCGAGCTCTCCGACCGTGGGCGCGACCACTGGGTGGTGCTCACCGGGTGCCGCAAGGGATGGGTCCGCCAGGCGCTCGACCTGGGTGGGGAGAGCGCCGCCGCCGAGCAGCTCGACCGGCTCACCGCGCTCTTCGGTCTCGACAACGTGGTGGTCGAGCTGTCGGCTCGACCCCATCCACTGGCCCAGGAGACCAACCGTCGGCTGGCCGATCTCGCCGGGGTGCACGGCCTGGCGACCGTCGCCACCGGCAACGTCCACCACGCGACCCCGGAGCGGCATCGGCTGGCGGCGGCGATGGCCTCGGTGCGGGCTCGCCGCAGCCTGGCCGACGCGAACGGATGGCTCGACCTGTCCGGCGGAGGCCACCTGCGCAGCGGCGCCGAGGTCGCGGCACTGCTGCGCGAACACCCGGACGCCGTCGCCCACAGCGTGCGCTTGGCCGACGAGCTGGCTTTCGACCTGCACCGGGCGTCCCCGCGCCTGCCCAAGCACCGCATCCCGGCCGGGCACACCGCCGACTCCTGGCTGGAGCATCTGGCCTGGGAGGGCTTCGAGCGCACCTACGTCGGCGCGAAGCACGAGGACGATGCTCGCAAGCGGCTGGAGCAGGAGCTCAAGATCGTCGCCGAGAAGGACTTCTCCGGTTACTTCGTGATCGTGCACGACATCGTCGCCGAGGCACGCCGTCGCCGGATCCTCTGCCAGGGGCGGGGCTCGGCCGCCAGCTCGGCGCTCTGCTACGCCCTCGGCATCACCGCCGTGGACGCCGTCTTCTACCGGTTGCCCTTCGAGCGGTTCATCTCCGCCCACCGCGAGGAGGAGCCCGACATCGACGTCGACTTCGACTCCGATCGGCGTGAGGAGATCATCCAGTGGGTCTATGACACCTATGGCCGTCGCAACGCCGCCCAGGTCGCCAACGTCGTGGGCTATCGGCCACGGATGGCGGTGCGTGACGCCGCCAAGGCACTGGGCTACTCCCCCGGCCAGCAGGATGCCTGGTCCAAGCAGATCGACGGCTGGAGCTCGCTGGTGGTGCCCGAGGTCGAGGGCGGGCCCGGCATCCCACCGCAGGTGGTGAGCCTGGCCGAGGAGTTCCTCGGCGCACCCCGGCACCTGGGAATCCACTCGGGCGGGATGGTGCTGACCGAGCAGCCGATCGGTGAGGTATGCCCGATCGAGCGGGCGCGGATGGAGCGCCGCACGATCCTGCAGTGGGACAAGGACGCCTGCGAGTCGATGGGGCTGGTGAAGTTCGACCTCCTGGGGCTGGGGATGCTCGGCGCTCTCGACCACATGATGCGGATGACCGAGCAGCATCTGGGCGAGCCCTGGACCACGCTGGAGTCGTTGCCCAAGGAGGAACCGGCGGTCTACGACATGCTCTGCCGGGCCGACTCCATCGGCGTCTTCCAGGTCGAGAGCCGTGCCCAGATCGGCACGCTGCCACGACTGCAGCCCCGCCGCTTCTACGACCTAGCGATCGAGATCGCGCTGATCCGCCCCGGCCCGATCCAGGGCGGAGCCGTGCATCCCTACGTCCGACGGGCCACCGGGCAGGAGGAGGTCACCTACGACCACCCCGACGTGATCCCGGTGCTCGAGCGCACCAAGGGGGTGCCGCTGTTCCAGGAGCAGCTGATGGCGATGGCGGTCGCGTTGGGCGACTGCTCCCGCGACGACGCCGACCTGCTGCGGCGGGCGATGGGCTCCAAGCGCGGGGTCGAGCGGATCGAGCGGGTCAAGGAGACGCTCTACGCCGGTATGGCCAAGCGCGGCATCATCGGCGGCCACGCCGACGCGATCTACCTGAAGATCCTCTCCTTCGCGAACTTCGGCTTCGCCGAGTCCCACGCGCTGAGCTTCGCTCTCCTGGTCTACGCCAGCTCCTGGTTCAAGCTGCACTACCCGGCCGCCTTCCTCGCCGGGTTGCTGCGCAACCAGCCCATGGGCTTCTACTCGCCGCAGTCGCTGGTCGGCGATGCCCGACGGCACGGTGTCGAGGTGCGTCGCCCCGACATCGTCTGGTCGGGGGTGCAGGCAGAGCTGGAGCTCCTCGACCTCGACGCCCGCGAGCCGGACACGGTGGCGCAGGCCACGCCGACCGGATTGGCGGCTTGCCGGGCACGACACTTCACCGCCACGGCGTGGGTGCCGGGAACACCCGATCCGACGCCGGAGCATCGCCGCGACGGCCGGCTCGCCGTCCGGATGGGGCTGGATGCGGTGCGCGGGCTCGGGGCCGAGGCAGCGGAGCGGATCGTGGCCGCCCGTCGCGAGCGCCCCTTCACCGACATCCCCGACCTCGCGCGTCGCACCGGTCTCACCTCGCCGCAGTTGGAGGCCCTCGCCACGGCGGGTGCCTTCGCGCCCTGGGGCCTGGATCGACGCGGGGCGCTGTGGTCGGCCGGCTTCGCCGAGAGCGCCGAGCACCTGCCGGGAACGACACCGGTCGCACCGGCCCCTGCGCTCGCGCCCCTCCGCGAGGCCGAGGTCACCCTGGCCGACCTCTGGGCCACCGGCGTCTCGCCCGAGCATCATCCGATCGAGCATCTGCGCGTGCAGCTCAGCAGGGCGGGGATCCGCTCGATCAGCGACCTCGCGCAGGTCGAGACCGGACGACGGGTGCACGTCGCGGGGTTGATCACCCACCGCCAACGACCGGGCACCGCGCGCGGTGTCACCTTCCTCAACCTCGAGGACGAGACCGGGATGCTGAACGTGATCTGCTCGGTGGGCGTGATGCGGGTGCACCGTCACGCCGCGCGCAACCGGGTCGCCGTCGTCATCCGCGGTCGACTCGAGCACCACGACGGCGCCACCAACCTGGTGGCCGATCGGGTCGAGGGACTGGATGCGATCGTGCCCGGGGCAGGCGACGTCCTCCAGGCTCGCCAGAGCTCCCGAGACTTCCGTTGAGACGACTCGTGGACGACCCGGGACACGCGGAGAGACGACCCCTGTTTATTTGTATTAATTCACTGGACTAACATGTACGCGTGACCCAGACACTGCTGACCCGAGAACCAGCCCTGGCGTCCCCGCGCTCCCACGACGCACGCCAGACCGGACGCTCCGCCACCCGACGACGTCGCACCACGCGGCCCGCGATCTCCCACCGCGCCCTCCAAGTCCTCCGGGCACTGAGCCCGGTGTTCGTGCTCGTGACGTGGCAGACCGCGTCCTGGACCGGCGTCCTGAGCGAGCGGACGCTCGCCTCACCCCTGAGCCTGATCGAGACCGCTCAGACCCTGATCGCCTCCGGTGAACTGCAGGAGGCCGTCCTGGTCTCCCTCCAACGCGCCTCGATCGGCTTCGTGCTGGGCGCCGGCATCGCCGTGACGCTCGGCACGATCGTCGGCCTGAGCCGAGTCGGCGACGCGCTGATCGACCCGCTCGTGCAGATGCTCCGCATGCTGCCGCTGTTCGGACTCGTCCCCCTCTTCATCATCTGGTTCGGGATCAAGGAACAGCCCAAGATCTACCTGGTCGCGCTCTTCGTCATCGTGCCGCTCTACCTCAACCTGGTGGCGTCGTTGCGCGGAGTCGACCGCGAGCTCACCGAGGTCGCCGACACGCTGCACCTGACGCGCGGCGAACGGCTGCGGCATCTCTACCTCCCCGCCGTCACGCCCGGACTCCTCGTCGGGCTGCGCCAGTCGCTCGGTATGGCCTGGATCGCGCTCATCGTCGCCGAACAGGTCAACGCAGGCGCCGGCCTGGGCTACCTGATCAACAACGCCCGTGACTTCATGCGCACCGACGTCATCGTGGTGGGCCTGATCTGCTACGCCGCCCTCGGGCTGCTGACCGACTCGATCGTGCGCCTCATCGAACGACGAGCACTGCGCTGGCGGGGGGTGCCGGCATGACCACCCCACGTCCTTCCTCGACTCCCCAGCTCCGCTCCTCCGCGAACAAGCCCGCAGGGACCCCGTCATGACCAGCCCCCAGAACTCCGACGTCGTCAGCGACCTGCGTCGTGTCTCCTGGAGCTTCGGCGACCACCAGGTCCTCCAAGACATCGACCTGACCATCCATCAGGGCGAGTTCATCGCCCTGCTCGGCCAGTCCGGCTGCGGCAAGTCCACCCTGCTGCGCATCGTCGGCGAGATCGTCACCGGCGCCGACGGCACCGTGCAGACCGATCCCGACACCGCCGTCGCCTTCCAGGACCCCCGGCTGCTGCCGTGGCGCACCGTCCTCGACAACGTGACCCTGGGACTCCGCGGTCGCGATGCCGACGAGCGCGGCCGCGCGATCCTCGCCGACGTCGGCCTCGCCGGCCGCGAGGATGCCTGGCCGCGCGAGCTGTCCGGGGGTCAACGACAGCGGGTCGCCCTGGCCCGCGCGCTCGTGCGTGAGCCGCGCCTGCTGCTGCTCGACGAACCGTTCAGTGCGCTCGACGCCCTCACCCGCCTCACCGCCCAGGATCTCGTCCGCCGTCTGCTCCAGGCCCACGGACCCGCCGTGCTGATGGTCACCCACGACGTCGAGGAGGCACTGCTCCTCGCCGACCGTGTGCTCGTGCTGGCCGACGGCGGCTTCATCCACGACGAGCAGCTCGACCTCCCGCACCCACGTCGTCGCGACGACGAGGAGATCGTCCGCCGACGCGCCCACCTCCTCAGCCTCCTCGGCGTCCAAGGCGCCGCGGTCGCCTGAGGAGCGGCCACACCACGCAACCCGCCATCCCCCACTCCCCGTCCCGCCGGCCCGACGGCGGGCACCGCGCGCTCGGGCGTGCCCACCGAAGACAAGGACTCCCCATGCCCATCACCTTCCGCTCGCTCCGTCGCCCCGGCATCGCCCGACGTCAGGCCGCCATGGCGTCGGCCGCGTTGCTCGCCGCGGCCGCCCTGACCGGATGCTCCGGCGACGAGGAGAAGGCCGACGTCCTGCGTGTCGGCGTCCAGAAGGACGGCGTGCGCTCGGTGCTCGAAGCCTCCGGCGTGCTCGACGACCTGCCCTACGAGATCGAGTACTCCGAGTTCACGGCCGGTCCGCCGATCATCGAGGCCGCCAACGCGGACGAGATCGACGTGGCGTGGGTCGGGGCCGCGCCACCGATCTTCGGCGCCGCAGCCGGCGCCCAGTTCAAGATCGTCGCCACCGTCGCCGAACGCGACGAGAAGCAGGACTCCATCCTGGTGCCCGCCGACTCCGACATCGGCTCCGTGGCGGATCTGAAGGGCAAGAGCATCGCCGTCGCCAAGGGCACCAGCGGGCACGGTCACCTGCTGCTCGCGCTGGAGGCCAACGGCCTGAGCCTCGACGACGTCGAGCCCCAGTACCTCGCCCCGGCCGACGGCCAGGCTGCCTTCCAGTCCGGCGCCGTCGACGCCTGGGCGATCTGGGACCCCTTCGTGACGCAGGCCGTGATGGAGAACGGCGCGGTCGACCTCACCGAGGACCAGCCCGAGACCGACCCGTACCTCCAGTTCGAGATCGCCTCCGTCGGAGCGCTCGAGGACGACGCGACGCGCGAGAAGATCACCGACTTCCTCACGCGCCTGCGCGACGCCTTCGCCTGGGCGGCAGAGAACCCGCAGGAGTTCGGCGCGGGCTGGGCCGAGGAGTCCGGTCTGTCCGAGGACGTGCTGGTCGCGGTCGCGGAGAAGAAGAAGAACGACGTGCGTCCCGTCTCTGAGGGGGACATCGCATCCATCCAGCTGCTCGCGGACAAGTTCACCGAGGCCGGCGAGCTGCCCGACGCGGTCGACGTCGCGGCGATCGTCGAGCCCGGGCTCATCGAGTGACCGGCTGAACCACCCGGTGCTCTGCGCCGCCGTCCGACCACGATCTCGACGTCCAGGAGTGTGTCCATGTCACGAAGCCCGAACATGACGCCGTGCGGCACCGCCGCACACCCGACGGTGATCGTGGTCGGCGGCGGCGCCGGTGGCGCGCTGACCGCTCTCCACCTGACCGTGGCCGCCGGCCGGCGCTCGACGCGGGTCGACGTCGTCGTCGTCGACCCGCTCACGCGGATCGGGAGCGGCACGGCGTTCGGCACTCCGGACGAGGACCACCTGCTCAACGTCCCCGCGGCCGGGATGAGCGCGCTGCCCGAGGATCCGGGCCACTTCGTCGCCTGGCGTCGGCGCACCAGCCCGACGACGGCGCGGCCGTACGAGTTCGCGCCACGACGCGACTACGCGCGCTACCTCGACGAGACCCTGCGAACGGCCACGGCCGAATCCGGCGACGTGACCATCACGCACGTGCCGCGGATCGCCGTCGGCGTCGACCCCGACGGGAGCGGCGTCCGGGTGCGGCTCGACGACGGTTCCGCGGTGCGTGGCGACGCGCTCGTCGTCGCCCCCGGCCTGCCCGCCCCGGCGTCGGAATGGGCGCCCACCGACCTCGCCGGCAGTGCGTTCTACGTGTCCGACCCGTGGGCCACCGGTGCGCTGGACGTCGTGGCGCGCGACCGGGTCGGGCCGGGCGAGGTGCTCGTCGTCGGCACCGGCCTGACGGCGGTCGACGTCGCCCTCACGCTCGTCCGATCCTCGCGCGAGGACCGCGTCGTCCATGCGATCAGCAGATCCGGCCGCCTCCCGCATCCGCATGCCGAGGCGATGCTGCCCCCCGCGACCCCCGACATCTCCGGTTGGGGGACGCCCCTGGTCGAGCTCCGCCAGCACGTGAGCCGCCATCTGCGCCAGGTCACCGACGACGGCGGCGACTGGCGCTCGGCCGTCGACGGCCTCCGCTTCCAGATCGGCACGCTCTGGGGGCGGCTGAGCGAGCCGGAGCGTGAGGAGTTCCTGACCACCGACGCGGCCTCCTGGAACCGCCTCCGCCACCGGATGGCGCCCGCTTCGCGCCGGCGGATGGAGTCCCTGGTCGCCGAGGGACGCGTGCAGCTCGCCGCGGCCTCGGTCTCCGGCGCGAGCCCGCTCCCGCGGGGCGGGCTGCGGGTCGAGCTGACCGACGGCACCACGCGCGACGTCGGCTGGGTGATCAACGCCACCGGGCCGCGCCACGACGTCCGGGTGCTCGGCAATCCGCTGATCGACGACCTGCTGCGTCGTCGTCCCGACGGGCGATGTCTCGCCGTCCCGGCCACGGCCGGGATGGGCGTGCTGACCCACGACGGCCGCGTCAGCGACTCCGCGGGCCGACCAGGTTTGCCGATCTGGGCCATCGGCGCGCTGCGCCGCGGCGAACTGTGGGAGTCGACCGCCGTCCCCGAGATCCGCAGCCAGGCTCTCGCCGCCGCGACCGCCGTGTTGGACGCCGTCGCGCCGATGCCCCGGCGCCTCGCAGACGGACGGGTCGTCAGTGGTCACCACCCGATCGCACGTCCGCGCGACCCGCTCGGCCTGCCGATCTCCACGACGGCCGAGGCCGCGCTGGCCTTCAACGCCGGTCTCGAGCAGATGATGCGCGTGCAGGACGGGGCCGCCGAGCGCTTCGCCGAGGCAGCGGCACTCGACCCGGGGTTCGCTCTCGCCTACGCGGCCCTGGCCCTGCTCGGGCACGAAGCCGGCGCACAGACCGACGTCGTCTCGTGTCTGGCGGCCGCGGTGTCGGCCATCGCCACCCGCGGAGACGATCGAGAGCGGAGCCTCGTCGAGGTGGTCCGCACCCGGATCGAGGACGCGCGTCCGGCCGGTGACGCGGCCTTGCTCAGTCACGTGGCCGCGTACCCACGTGACGTGCTGGCGGTGTCCGCTGCCGTGCCCACGATCGCGTTCTCCGGCGTGACCGACGTGCGCCGCGAGGCATGGGACCTGGTCGAGGGCCTGGCACCCGCCTACGGCGACCACTGGTGGTACCTGTCGTTGCTGGCATTCACCCGCCAGGACCAGGGCCGCTTCGAGGAGGCCGGTCTGCTCGCGGAGAGCGCGCTCGCCTGCGAGCCCGCATCGGGTCACGCCGCGCACGCACTGGCCCACGTGCTGTACGAGACCGGGCAGCACGAGACCGGCAAGGTCTGGCTCGACCACTGGATCGCGGAGAACGGTCGCTCGGCCAACCACCGCGCGCACTTCTCCTGGCACGCCGCCCTCCACGAGCTGGCGGCGGGCGACACCGAGTCGGTGCGACACCGCTACTACGCGGAGCTGGCTCCCCCGACGGTCACTGGGGTGCGTGCGCTCATCGATGCGGCCTCGCTGCTGTGGCGTTGGCGCGTCACGACGTCGATCTGCTGGGGGTTGGACGGCGACCCGGTGCCGCCTGTCGATCCCGTGCTCGCCGCGGTCGACGCCGACCTGCTCGATGCACCGGAGAGCCCCTTCACCGCCGTCCACGCAGCGATCGCGCTGACGACGGCCGGACAGGTGGATCGCCTCCGCGGCCTCGCCGACCACGTCCGATCGAGCCCGGACGCCGTCCTGTCGACGACGGTCGCGGCGATCTGCGACGGCCTGGTCCTGGTCGCGACCGAGGACTTCGCCGCAGCGGCCGACGTCCTCATGGAGGTGATGCCCCGGCTGGAGGAGGTCGGCGGATCGGCGGCGCAACGCGAGGTGATCGAGGAGACCCTGCTCTACTGCCTGCGGCGTTCGGACCAGGTGGATCCCGTGCGCGGCATCCTCAGCGATCGTCTCAGCCGCCGCCACTCGCCTCTCGACGACGCACGCCGCATCGCCGTCTGATTCGGTGGTCGAGGTGCCCGGCGCGCCCGCCTGCCGGTGGTTGAGGAGCCCCGCGCGCCCGCCCGCCGGTGGTTGAGGAGCCCCGCGAGGGACGAGCGGGGCGTCTCGAAACCCCGTGAGCCGACAGCCCACCCCTATCCAGGCGGTAGCCGACAGGCCTCCGTGCTCCCCGGCAACCGATACCGGTTCGCGGCGATCCATCGATACACCAACGCCGCCAGCGGCCGCACCCAGCGCATCCGCAGCACCCGCCCCACCGGACGCCGCCATCCCCCGCTGTGCTCGAGCCCGCGGGCGATCGCCATCGCGCCGGCATCGCGTGCCTCGCCGTCAGGACCCACCCAGTACGCCGCGGCCGTCACCATCTCCTCGGTGAGACCGACAGCCGCCAGGTCGGGGATCGCCTGCCAGGCGCGCACGGCAACACCCCGCCGCTCGGCCCACCGCGCGGCGTTCGTGCAGAAGCCGCAATCGGCGTCGTAGATCAGGTACGACATCGCTCCATCCTGACCTACATTCGCAGGATGCGTGTTCTCTCGGGCCTCATCGTCACCGTTCTCCCCCTTGCCGTCGCCACGGTCCCCCCGTCGGCCTCCTCGGCGTCTGCGGCGAGCGCGGTGACCGCCGTCGCCGGCACGAACGAGCGCGCGGCTCCTCGATCGACCGTGCCTCGCTGCCAGGGACGCCGTGCCACCAGGGTCGGCGACCCTGGCCGTCGGCTCACCGGAACACCCGGAGACGATGTCCTCGTCAGCAACGGTGCGATCGCGGTGCGTGGTCTCGGCGGCAACGATCTGATCTGCCTGACTCGGTCGGCAAAGGTCCGTCCGGACCGGACCATCGCTGTCGATGCCGGGCGCGGCGACGACCGGGTCCACGTCGTCGGCGCTGCCCCTCGTCGAGCCGAGGTGGTGCTGGGGCCGGGCTCGGACATGTTCTGGGGTGGTTCAGGCGCGGAGACGGTGTACGCACATGCGATGTTCGAGGGCGGCCGCGATGACGGCCGCGACGTGATCCGCGCTGGGGCCGGCGCCGACACCGTCTACGCCGGTGGCGAAGCCAACGTCGACCTGATCACCCTCGGCTCGGGCAACGACCGGGCCCTGCTTTCCTCGTCAGCGATGGCGCCCGCAGCGCATCTCGACGGCGGCAGCGGCATCGACGTCGTTCGTCTCACCCGCGCACTTGACGAGATCGACAACCGCACCGGCCGCGGCCTGGGCACTCGGAACGGCATCGAGGTGCTCCGCGCATCGGCCTTCGAGGACTTCGGAACCGTTGCGACGTTCCTGGGAGGGCCTGCGGACGAGGTCGTCGAGGCAACCGGGCGCGCCGACATGGGCGCAGGTGACGACACCGTCCGAATCTCGCTCCGGTTCGGCGCCGGTCCCGAGTCGGCCGCGCCCGTGCTCGACGGCGGCGCCGGACGAGACTTGGTACTCGCTACCGGCATCTACCTCGGTGTCGGATTGGCGCGACACGCCTCATTCGACCTGGACTCCGGCACCGCCGTCCTCGACGAACAGCAGGTGCAGTTATCCGGCTTCGAGGACGTGGCGGCCGCGGCGTACGACGAACTCGCGATCCTCGGCGATGCCGGGGACAACACGCTCTCCGGGCTGTCCTGCGACACGAGGATCGAGGGGCGTGGCGGCGATGATCGGCTGAGCTCGATGAGCAACCTCGACATCCGCGATGAAGGCGCCTTCTGTCCGGGACTTCCGTCTTTCGGCCATGGGCCCGCCGTTCTGCTCGGCCAAGACGGCGACGACGTGCTGCGGGGCGGTCGCGGGGACGACGAGCTCGTGGGCGGGGCCGGACTCGACATCGCCGATGGCCGAGAGGGCCCCGACACCTGCGAGGCCGAGACCGTGAGGAACTGCGAGACCGTCGGCTGAGCTACTGCACCGACCCGACGCCGTCAGTTGTAGCGGAGCAGGAACTCGACGTCGGTGTTCTTGCCGTTCTCAGGGTCGTGGGCGTCGACCGTCTCCTGGTGGGCGATCAGGTCGGCGGGATCGACAGGCTCTGGCAGGCGGTCGAAGCGTCCGGTCACGGTGATCCTCCTCGACGTGGTCGACGTCGACCCAGGATAGGCCGACGACGTCGCCGATCGCGAGCACGAATCCGGGCGACCTACCGACCGGTGGCGAGTTCCGCTGCCAAGCTCCGGACCGGCAGGATGGTCCTATGACCGCCTACTGGATCAACACCTACCGAGCGATCCACGACGAGGAGAAGGTCGCCGCCTACGCGGCGCTCGCCGGCCCCGCCGTGATCGCCGCCGGCGGGCGGTTCCTGGCCCGCGGCCTGCCGGAGAAGACCTACGAAGCGGGTCTGCAGGAGCGATCCGTGGTGATCGAGTTCGACGACGTCGCCGCGGCGATCGCCTGCCACGACTCCGCGCCGTACCAGGAGGCACTGGCCGCGCTCGACGACGGCGCGGAGCGCGACCTTCGCATCGTCCCCGGCGTCTGAACCAGCCGTCAACCCTGCGCGACGAGTCGCGCTCGGCGTCGACGTCCCGCCAACCCACGACCCATCTCGCCGCCCACGAACCGCGCCGCCGCCACGGCGGGGTGCAGCGCCGTCGTGGGTGCCTGCCCGGCGCCGATCCGCGCGATCTGGCGCTCGTACCACTCCGACTCCCCCGCCAGCCCTGCCACCGTGGGCAGGGTGTACCGCGGGAGCGCCGCGCCCTCGTCCCCGTCGAGGATCCGGCGCGTGTAGTCGGGGTCGATCGCCAAAGGCCGACCGAGACCGATCAGGTCCACGCCGTCGCCGGAGAGCAGCTCCTCCATGGCGCTGCGCGTCCGGATGCCGCCGCTGAGGATCAGCGGCACACTCGCTGCCCGGCTGCGTACGCGACGTGCGAAGCCGGCGAAGTACGCCTCCTTCTCACTCGTCTCGCCGCGCAACCCCTCGACCTCCCCGAACAGCGCGGGGTTCTCGTAGGTGCCGCCGGAGATCTCGATGAGGTCCACGCCCTCCTCGACCAGCATGCCGACCACCGCCTCGGCATCGTCCTCGGTGAATCCGCCGTGGCGGAAGTCGGAGGAGTTGAGCTTGACGGCCACGGTGAAGTTCGGGCCCGTCGAAGCCCGGACCGCTCGGACGGCGGACACCAACGCACGCGATCGCCCTGCGAGATCACCTCCCCACTCATCGGCACGACGGTTCACGTACGGCGAGAGGAACTGTGCGAGGAGGTAGCCGTGCGCGGCGTGCACCTGGACGCCGTCCATGCCGGCCTGCTCACAGCGGGCCGCCGCCTGACCGAACCCGTCGACGATGCTCTCGATCTCCAGTGGCGCCAGCGCGCGAGGGCGGGCGAACAGACCCATCATCCGCACCGCACCGGCATCCGCGCTCGGAGCGACGGGCCGGGAGGCCAGGAATCGATTGGTCTGCCGTCCCGGGTGGTTGAGCTGCGCGATCATCGGGGAGGACCGGCCCGCCTCCCGCACCGCGGCCAGCCGCGCGACGTCGAGATGCCGGTCGGCGACGATGTTGCGGCTCCGCTCGAGGTAGCGCCGGTCGACCATCAGATTCCCGGTGATCAGCAAGCCGCCGGCCGCGCCAGCGGCCCATCGCCCGTAGAGACGTTCGTGAGCGGCTGTCGGCTGGTTGTCGGCATCGGCGAGGTTCTCGGTCATCGGCGCCTTCACGACGCGGTGCGGCAGCACGAGACCACTGGGCAGAGTCAACGGGGCATCGAGGGAGACCACGCGACCAGCATGGCCTAGACGCACCTGACCGGCCGGCGCCGGTAGCGGTGACGGGCCACTTCGCACGCGGGGGCACCGCTCTCGCCTAGATTGCACGATGCGCCCCCACGACCTCCCTGCTCCCAGGAGACACCCATGAATCGCTCCAGGTCCTTCTCACGCATCGGGGCTTCGCTGACGTGCGTCGTCGCGCTGACGTCCGGGCTCCTCGTCGCGGGCTCTCCCGCGGGGACGGCCTCGACGCCGACCTACGGCCCGTCCTCCTCGGGCGACACCGTGAAGGTCCGGCAGGATGCGCGGATCCGGATCTTCCTGCCCAGCAACGCCAGCACGGGCTACCGCTGGGTGATCCGGTCCGGTGCCGACAGCGCGGTCTTCGACATCAAGGCTCGGCGCGAGGTCGGACCCAAGAATCCGATGCCGGGCGCCGGCGGGCGGACCGTCTTCGTCATCGAGGGTGACGACGTTGGCCGCGACACCTTCGTCGCCGTCTACCGCGGTCCGGGCCGCAACCCCGATATCGCGAAGCGCTACCGCCTGACGATCCGCGTCACCGACTGACCTCGGACCGCCGATCACGACCGCCGTCCGTGGCGGCACCGACGGATGTCTCACACGGCCGGCCCCGCCCGCGCGCTAGCGGCCGACCTTGATGACGACCTTGCCGAAGTTGCGGCCCGCGAGCATGCCGCGGAAGGCCTCGGGTGCGTTCGTGAGCCCGTCGACGACGTCCTCGCGGTAGCGCACCGAGCCGTCGGCGACCCAGGCGCCCATGTCGCGCAGGAACGCCTCGTGGTGGGTGGGGACGAACTCGCTCTGGATGAAGCCGCGCACGGTGAGGCTCTGGGTCAGGATGCGCCGCATGTAACCCGGCAGCCGGTCAGGACCGGTCGGGGCCTCGGTGGCGTTGTAGTCGGCGACGAGCCCGCAGACCGGGACCCGTGCGTAGGTGTTGAGGCGGCGCGTGACCTCGTCGGCCACGTGCCCTCCGACGTTCTCGAAGTAGACGTCGATCCCGTCTGCCGTCGCGGCGGCCAGGTCGGCGCGGAAGGTCGGAGAGCGGTGGTCGACGGCGGCGTCGAACCCGAACTCCTCGACGAGCGCCCTCGTCTTCTCAGCACCACCCGCGATGCCGACGGCGCGAGCGCCCTTCAGCCGGGCGATCTGACCCACGGCGGATCCGACCGGTCCCGTCGCCGCCGCCACGACGACCGTCTCCCCCGCCTGGGGGCGTCCGATCTCGAGGAGGCCGGCGTAGGCGGTGAAACCGGGCATCCCCAAGACACCCAGCGCGGTCGAGACCGGCGCCGAGGCAGGGTCGAGACGACGCGTGGCCCGCGCATCGGCCACGGCATGGGTCTGCCAGCCGGTGTAGGCCAGCACGACGTCGCCGACGGCGCGCCGATCCGACCGGCTCTCGATCACCTCGCACACGGTCTGGCCCACCATCACATCGCCGAGTGCGACGGGCTCGGCGTACGACTTGGCCTCGCTCATGCGCCCGCGCATGTAGGGGTCGAGCGAGAGGAACAGCGTGCGGAGGAGCACCTGGCCTTCGGCGAGGGCTGGAAGGTCGGTTTCAACGATGCGGAAGTCGTCGTCGGTCGGCTCTCCGACGGGGCGCGCGGCGAGGAGGACCTGAGTGCTCGTGACCATGGTCTCGACGCTACCGACCGGGCCGTCGTCGAGGTGCGTCGGCCCCGTGGAGCCCTGCTCAGGTCCTCCGCGGTGGGTCACGATGGGCCAAGGTGTGGTGCCGGGGGCAGAGAACCTGGGCGTTCGCGAGGCTGGTGGGCCCGCCGTGTCTCCACGGTTGCTCGTGGTGGATGTGGCACCCCGAGGCTGGTACCTGGCAGGTCGGGTGCTCACACGTTCGACGTTCGACCATGAGCGCGAGTCGCTGGGTGGGAGTGTGGAACCGGGTCTTGCGTCCCAGATCCAGCACCTGGGACCTCCCGCCCAGGACAGCGGGGACGATGCCGGCCTCGAACGTCTCGACGGCGCGGCGGTGCCGCGTACCGGTGGGGTGGCAGCCACCCTGGTGGTCACCATCGATCACCGGAGCCTGGCCGGGGAACTGCACCGGGCCGGGACGCTGGGGACACCGGAGAGCCTGATCGGGCAGCACAGCCCCGGCGGCGAACGTCCCGCAACGCGGGCCACGGGGCCAGTGCAGTCGCATCCCGGACCATCGCCTTCGCCACCCGCCGTCCCCGACGAGTCGCGTGCGCCAACCACGCAGCCGTCGAGACCGCCCCCGACTCGCCCTCCACCTCGACTGCGACCGCGTGCGCGAGCAACCGCCACTCCAAGGCCGCTGCCGGGGCCAGCACCCGCGTCAGGGACGTCAGCGCCTCCCTCGTCTCGTCGGCTCCCATGCTCCAGACCGGCGCACCGGCTACCGCCGACAACGCTCGCGCCAGCGTCTCCACGCACTCCGCCACCGGGTGCATCGAGGGTGAGACCGGCGCTGCTGTCATGTGGTCTAGTCAAGCCGTCGGCACCGACATTCACGGCTGCTATCCCCATGTCCACATGCAAAAGGTCACGACAGAGCCACGATCGTCGACCCCCTTCGGGGGCGTCGTGCTCTGCGTCTCCACAGCTGCTGGTGCAGCACCCTGGCCGGTCGGCTGCTGCCTCGCTATGGTCGAGCGGTCGTCTCTCGGGAGGTTCTGACGATGACCATCGACTCACGGTCGCGGCGCACTGCTCGTCGCATGGGAGCACTCGTCGGTGCACTGGCCCTCGCCGCCCCTCTCGTCGGCTGCAGCGGCGATCCCGAGCCCCGCGTCGCCGACCCGACCCCGTCTGCCACGCCGAGCACGTCCGCCCCGGCCACCACCGCTCCCCCGGCCGACGAGACGCCGGAGGAGTTCGTCCGCCGTTGGCAGGCGGCGGCCGACCAAGCCCAGACAACTGGCGATGTCGAATACCTACTATCGATCAGCCCTACGTGCCGGCCCTGCGCTGAAGCGATGGCGGCGGTCCGTGAGATCTACAGTGACGGTGGTTCAATTGATGTCGGGCCATCGAGTATTCGGCGCGTGAAAATTCTCGGCACTTCAGAGCGCGCCGCCTCCATAGAGGCAAGCGTGCGCGTACCGAAGACGCTGGTCTACGGGTCGCGCGGTCAGTCGCCACAGGAGATGCCCGCTGGGGAACAGCGTGTGCGCTTCTCTCTTGTCCGCGAGCAGGGCCGCTGGCTAATGGCTTCCTATGCGAGGCTGTAATGCGGCGGCTCCTTATACTCAGCTTCGCTTTCACGGCAGCAAGTCTCGCGCCACCCGGCACGGCAAGCGCTGATTCAGATTGCAGCGCCGGTATCGGAATCATCTACGCGGAAGCGACCTGCTGGGCTCCGGAGTTTGCCTCAAATCCAGGGAACCCGGCTTCAGGTAACGCCACAACCAATCCTGTTGATCTGGTGCCGACTTGCGGACTCGGCGGCCTCGCATCCTGTCATCAAGCGCAGCCCTGCGTGGAGGGAGACGCCGAGGGCCAGCTCTACGACCTCGTCCGCGCCGGCGAGGTGATCGGTCAGACCTGCATCACCGACGGCGACGACGACGAGCCCACGATCACGCCGGCGCTGGTCGAGCGCGAGTTCCGGCGCTTGGCGTGGCCCGAGTCGGTGCTGACGGTCCAGCCCCGCGGCGGTCGGGTGCTCGTGAACTTCCCGACCAACGTCTTCACCACCAACACCGCACCCTCGCGACGCGAGGTGACGCTGCTCGGGCGGCGCGTGACCATCGAGGCGCAACCGGCCACGTATCGCTGGCGGTTCGGCGACGGCACGGTCCGAGCGACCTCCTCGCCCGGGAGCCCCTATCCCGGCCTCGACGTCACGCACGAGTATCGCGACCTCGGCCCGGCCCGGGCTCGGGTCGACACCGAGTACGCCGGGCGCTACCGGGTCGCCGGTGGCCCCTGGATCCAGATCGTCGGCACCGCGATCATCACCGGGCCCGCCGTCGATCTCACCGTCATCGAGGCGCGCCCGAAGCTCACGGGTCGTTACGCCCCCGGCGCATAGACCGAGGCCGGTCCTCCATCGTGGAGAACCGGCCTCTGGCCTGCGGATTCATCGGTCGGGCTGACAGGATTTGAACCTGCGACCCCCTGACCCCCAGTCAGGTGCGCTACCAAGCTGCGCTACAGCCCGATGCCCTCCGAAGAGGGCGCGTGAACACTATCGCAGCCACCTGCCGAGGCTGGAATCAGGGCAGGTGAGCGGCGCGACGGCCCTCCCCCACTCAGGCCTTCGACGCCACCAGTTCGAGGATCCCGGTCGTGATCTCGGTGATCCGGTCGGTCGACAGGTCGCTGCCCGGCAGGACCCAGACGCGGACGACGTCCTCGCCGAGCAGCACGAGCCCCACGCCCATCGTTCCGGCGTTCGTCGAACCGGCGATCACGACCGCGCCGTCACCGATGCCAGGGACGTCGCTCGCCGTGCCGTCGATGGTGCCCGCGCCCACGACGTTGGCGATGTTGGCCTTCGCACCGTCGAAGCCGTCGGCGTAGTCGTTCACGGTCAACTGGCTCAAGGCCGCCGTCGGCAGCGAAGGGTCGTCGAGACTGTAGGTGCAGTTCCCACCGCCCGGAGGCACCTCGGCGGAGCCGACGCCGTCGCCCAGCAGCGGAGCCATCTCCTCTGCGGTGATCGCCGAGCAGTCCATGACGTTCAAGGTCGCCGTGGCGCCCGACCCGTCGGAGTCGCCCTCGCCGGAGTCGACCGGCGCCGACTCACTCGAGGAGCCGCCAGGGGCACTGGACGGCTCGGTGTCGTCGTCGCCGCAGGCCGAGAGCAGCAGCGCCAGAGGCAGGATGAGGGTGATCAGGCCACGATTCGCACGCACGCGCATCACCGTAGCCACGCCGTGCCCCGTCGTGCTGTACGTGATTCCGCGTATCCCGGGGGCCGGCTCATCCATCTCAGGAGCGCTTGCGCTTCTCCCGGACCCGCTGCTGCAGCACGATCGGCGTGCCGACGAAGCCGAAGTTCTCGCGCAGACGACGTTCGATGTACCGCTCGTAGGACGCGTCGAGGCGGCCGGAGGTGAACAGCACGAAGGACGGCGGCGCCGAGCCGACCTGGGTGCCGAACATGATCTTGGGCTGCTTGCCGCTGCGCACCGGGTGCGGGTGCTCTGCCACCAGCCGGCCGAGGAACGCGTTGAGCTGGCCCGTCGAGACACGGGTCTCCCAGCCCTCGATCGCGCGCTCCAGCGCGGGTACCAGGCGGTCGATATGCCATCCGGTACGCGCAGTGATGTTGATCCGCGGGGCCCACTGCACCTGCACGAGATCGCGCTCGATCTCACGCTCCAGGTAGTAGCGACGCTCCTCGTCGACCAAGTCCCACTTGTTGAACGCGATCACCAGCGCCCGGCCCGCCTCGCGCACGGTCTGGATGATCCGCAGGTCCTGCTCGGACAGCGACTGGCCGCCGTCCACCACCAGCACGGCGACCTCGGCCCGGTCGATCGCGGTCGTCGTGCGCAGCGAGGCGTAGTACTCGTGCCCCGAGGCCTCCTTGACCCGCTTGCGGATGCCGGCGGTGTCGATGAACCTCCACACGCGCCCGCCCAGCTCGACGAGCTCGTCGACCGGGTCGACGGTGGTGCCCGCGACGTTGTCGACCACGACACGCTCCTCGCCGGCGAGCTTGTTCAGCAGCGATGACTTCCCGACATTGGGCTTACCGACGATCGCGATGCGGCGCGGACCACCGACCTCCTTCTCCGCCATCGGCGGCGGCTCCGGAAGCGCCTTCAGGACGGCGTCGAGCAGGTCGCCCGATCCCCGTCCGTGCATCGCCGAGACCGGCCACGGCTCACCGAGGCCGAGGTTCCACAACCCGTAGGCCTCCGCCTCGCCGCGCGCGTCGTCGACCTTGTTCGCCGCCAGGACGACCGGCTTGCCCGAGCGGCGCAGGATCTTCACGACCTCCTCGTCGGCGTCGGTGATGCCGACCGTGGCGTCGACCACGAAGAGCACCGCGTCCGCGAGGGTCACGGCGACCTCGGCCTGGGCGGCGATCCGCTGTGCCAGCCCGCGGGCGTCGGGGTCCCACCCGCCGGTGTCGACGACGGTGAAGGCCCGGCCGTTCCAGTTGGCGTCGTAGGGCACCCGGTCGCGGGTCACCCCCGGCACGTCCTCGACGACCGCCTCGCGTCGGCCGATGATCCGGTTCACCAGGGTCGACTTGCCCACGTTCGGCCTGCCGACGACAGCGAGGACCGGCACCGGACCGGTCTGGCTCTCGTCGATGTAGTCGTAGCCGTCAGCGGCCGCGGGAGCGTCTCCGAGGTCGGATCCACCGCCGATCGATCCGTTGCTGGGGTCGTTCATGCCGATTCCTCCGTGAGCTGGTCCGGCTCGTCGCCGTCGATCTTCTGCCGCACCACGTTCTCCTTGTCGCCCGCCGGAAGGGGGCCAGGGAGGGAACGCCCGAGCAGGGTCGTTGCTTCCTCGATCTGGTCGAGCATGTGGTCGCGCAGTCGTGCCGACGTGGCGCCCACGTCGTCTCGTCGCCGCGGCCAGGGACGACGCTCGACGGCGAATGGCTCGCCGTAGACGAGGTCGAGCGTCTCACCGCGCGGTGGCAGCGACGACGACGTCGCGCCGGGAGCGCGCGTGCCGAGCATGGTCACCGGCACGATGGGGGCACCCGTGACGGCTGCCAGGTACGCCGCGCCGCGATGGAACACCTCGAGCGTCCCCGCGCCGCGCGTGCCCTCGGGGAAGATCCCCACAGCCCGACCGGCGCGCAGCGCGCTCAACGCCGACTTCACCGCTCGCGGGTCGGTCTGGAGGCGGTCGAGGCGGATCTGACCGCTCAGCGACAACAACGGTCCGAGCGGCCCGGCGAAGAGCTCGCGCTTGGTCAAGGCGTGCGCCGGCCGCGGGGAGAAGATCGCCAGCAGCGGACCGTCGATGACGCCGATGTGGTTGGCCGCCAGGATCACCGGCCCGGTCGACGGAACCCGTTCACCGTGATGGATCCGTACGCGGTAGCGCCGGCGGATCAACCAGCGGGCCCACCACCGGTTGCTCCACAGGAACCAGAGCCGCGGCGCGCGCACGCCGTCGGTTCGTGGGAGATCGACGGCACCGTCCCGCAGGCCGCTCACGGCGCGCTCGATGCGCGCTCCACGAGCTCGACGACGAGGTCGATCACCTCGGCGAGTGCATAGGGCGTGGTGTCGAGGTGAACGGCATCCTCGGCCATGGTCAGCGGTGCAGTCGTCCTGCCCGAGTCGATGCGGTCGCGCTCGCGCAGCGAGGCCTCGGTGGCGGAGAGATCCGATCCGCCCTCCTCCTGGGCGCGGCGGGCGGCGCGCGCGGCCGGATCGGCGGTCAGATAGAGCTTCACCTGGGCGTGGGGCCACACGACCGAGCCGATGTCACGACCCTCGACGACGATCCCACCGCCGTCGATGATCGACCGCTGGAGTTCGAGCAGCTTGGTCCGGACCGCAGGCACCGTGCTGACGGGCGAGACCGCCGAGGTCACAGCCTCGGAGCGGATCGCAGAGGAGACGTCGATGCCGTCGACTGTGATCGTGGGGTCCCCCGGGTCGGTACCGGAGACGATGACGACCTCGTCGACCCGTGCGGTGATCGCGTCGGCATCGTGGACGTCGACGCCGTTCTCCAGGCACCACCACGTCATCGCGCGGAACTGGGCGCCGGTGTCGAGGTAGCGCAGGCCGAGTGCGGTGGCGACTCCGCGGCACGTGCTCGACTTACCCGAACCCGAGGTCCCGTCGACGGCGACGACGATCGAAGACGAGACAGCACTCACGGGCGGTGAGCCTACCGGCGAGTCACCCTTCGTCGGGAACCGAGCGCGTCCGGGTGAGGTCGCGACGCAGCGCGGCTGCGCCGTGCAGATAGACGTGGGTGACATCGGCACGCGCCAGATCGCTCTCGACATGCGCCAGCATCCGCACCACCCGCGGCATCGAGCCCTCGATCTCGAGCTCGCGTGCGCAGATCAACGGCACGTCGCTGAAGCCCAGCTGCCGAGCGGCGTAGGCCGGGAACTCACTGACCAGGTCGGCGGTCGCGGTGAAGATGACGGAGATGAAGTCGTCGACGTCGAGCCCGTTGGACTCCATGGCGTCGGTCACCATCTCCGCGACCCGCTCGAGCATCTGCTCGCGGGTGTCGGACTCGAGTTGGGTCGCTCCCCTGACTGCGCGTACGGCCACAGGCCGACCCTATCGAGCGGCACGCCGATCCTCGACGGCGGTGGACGCGCCCGAGTCAGGAGCGGACGGCGTCCAGGAGTGCGCCCAGCTCGTCGGTGGTCAGGTCGCGGAGCGCGCCGTCACGCAACTCGCCGATGCGCACGGGGCCGAACTGGGTGCGGGTCAGGCGGGTCACCCGGTGCCCGACGTGATCGAGCAGACGGCGCACGATGCGGTTGCGACCCTCGTGGATCACGAGCTCGACGATCGAGCGACCACGACCGGTGCTGATGATGCGGACCTGCGACGGCTTCACCGGGCCGTCGTCGAGCTCGACGCCGTCGAGGAGACGCTGCACGGTACGACGGTCGACGACGCCGACCACCTCGGCCACGTAGGTCTTGTCCACCTCGAAGGATGGATGGGCCATCTTGTGGGCGAAGTCGCCGTCATTGGTCAGGATCAGCAGCCCGGACGTGTCGGTGTCGAGACGCCCGACGTGGAACAGCCGCCCCGCCTCGGGGGCGTTCTCCTCCAGGACGTCGCTCAGAGTGCGGCGTCCTTCCGGGTCGGCCATGGTCGAGACGACTCCACGCGGCTTGTTCAGCACCAGGTAGGCGAAGTCCGACAGCGGCGGAAGGCGGTTGCCGGAGACGCGGATGACCGCGCGGCGGGGGTCGACCTTGGTGCCCAGCCGGGTGACGACCTCGCCGTCCACCTCGACCTCGCCGTCGAGCATCAGCTCCTCGCACTTGCGCCGGGAGGCGACGCCGGACTGAGCGAGCAGCTTCTGAAGCCGGATCAGGCCGTCCTCGTCGGTCTCGATCTGCCTCACGAGGACGTGCTCTCGTCGGGTGCGGCCTGGTCCGGCGCGGCGTCAGCCGCCTCCGCGACAGATCGCTCGGGGGTGGCGCTGGTCGCGTCGCTGGTGGCCGCGGCGAACTCGGCGAGCTCATCCTCCAGATCGTCCATGTCGGGCAGGTACGGCGCGAGCTCGGGCAGGTCGTCGAGCGCGGTGACGCCGATCCGCTCCAGGAAGTACCCGGTCGTGCGATACAGCGTCGCGCCGTGCTCGCCGTCGCGCCCGGCCTCGTGGACGAGTCCGCGGGAGAGCAGCGTGCGCATCACGCCGTCGACGTTGACGCCGCGGATCGCGGAGACACGGGCCCGCGAGATCGGCTGCTTGTAGGCGACGACCGCGAGCGTCTCGAGGGCGGCCTGCGTCAGGCGGGCCTGCTGGCCCTCGAGCACGAACGCCTCGACGACCGGGGCGTACTCCTCACGGGAGTAGAAGCGCCAGCCGCCTGCCACGTTGCGCAGCTCGAAGCCTCGACCCTGCTCGTCGTACTCGCGCGCCAGTGCGTGCAGCGCCGCGGCGACGTCGGCAGGCGGATACCCGACGGCGGTGGCGAGGACGACCTCGTCGAGCGGCTGGTCGGCCACCATCAGGACCGCTTCCAGGGACGGCGCGAGCGCGGCAGCGTCCACGGCGGGGACGGCGATCTGCTCGTCCGGGACTGTCTCGCTCATCGGGGGCCTCCGTCGGCTGGGATCCCGGCTGAGGTGTCGACCGGGATATGGGTCGGGGCATCGGACGAGGTGTCCGCGGCGGACTCCGCCTCGGAGACCGCGTCCGGATCTGTGCCCGGTATCGGTGGCGCACCATCGAACTCGTCGATGTCGACGATGGACTCGGCGTCGAGATCGTCGCCGGTCCAACGCACGGTCAGCTCCCCCAGCGCCTGGACCTGTTCGAACGCCACGGCCCCCTCGCGGAACAGCTCGAGCAGCGAGAGGAAGCGGGCCACGGTCGTCAGGGTGTCCGGCGAGTCACCGCACAGTGCACGGAAGGTCATCGTGCCCTGCCGCCGCAGGCGCTCGACGACCAGCGCCGCCTGCTCCCGCACCGAGACCTGCGGAGCGTGGATGTGGTGGAGGGTGAGCTCCAGTTCCTTCTTGGGCTCCAGCGCCTTCGCCGCGAGCGACGCGAACTGCTCGAGCCCGATCCCGATCAGCACCTCGGGCAGGAGCGTGGCGAAGCGCTCCTCGAGCCCGACGGCCCGCGCATGACGACGGGACTCGTCCGCCAGACGCCCCTCCAGCACCGCCGCGACCTGCTTGAAGGCCTTGTACTGCAGCAACCGGGCGAACAGCAGGTCACGCGCCTCGAGGAGGGCGAGGTCCTCCTCGTCCTCCACGTCACCCTGCGGCAACAGTCGCGCGGCCTTGAGATCGAGCAGGGTCGCGGCGACCAGCAGGAACGACGTCGTCTGCTCCAGGTCCCAATGCTCGCCCCCGGACTTCACGTGGGCGATGAACTCGTCGGTGACCGTGGAGAGCGATACCTCGGTGATGTCCAGCTTGTGCTTGGAGATCAGCTGCAACAGCAGGTCGAAGGGACCCTCGAAGTTGTCCAGGCGCACCACGAATCCCGGCGCGCCCTCACTCGCCGACTCGCCCGGGATCTCGTCCGGGAACCGCTGAGGCGTCCCGGGACCGCCGTCGAGCGCGGGGGCGACGCCGGCCTCGGCGGGTGAGCTCATCCCTCGAGGAGACGGCGCACGAGCAGGCTGTCCTCGCCGTTCTCGTCGAAGTCAGCGAGCACCAGGTCCAGCGCCTCACGCACCAGTCGCCCGCGATCGATGCCGAGACCGTGGGTGCCACGTAGCTCCAGACGGGTGCGCTCGATGTCGAGCAGTTCCTGGGCGGTGACGTAGACCGTCATCTTCTCGTCGTGGCGGATCCGCCCGCTGGCACCCTTCTTGGACTCGTCGGGTGCGTCGGGCACCGCGCGGACGGGCGCGTTCGCAGCGGTCGACCTCGTGGTGCGCGCCTTCGGCTTCCCCTCCGTGGGTGCGCTCTGCGGTCGTGCGGCTGTGCGACCGGCACGCCGGGCCGGACTCTCCGTTCCCGACGTCTCGGCCGGTGGCGACGTCGGCCGGAACAGATCGTCCGCCGCCGGCAGGTTCACTCGTCGAGGCATCGCGCGACGACCTCCTTGGCCAGCTGGCGGTAGGCGTCGGCTCCTGCCGAGGAGGAGGCGTAGGTCGTGATCGGTTCGCCGGCGACGGTCGAGTCGGAGAACTTCACCGTGCGCCGGATGACCGTGTGGAAGACGTCGTCGCCCCAGGCCTGCACGAGTCGCTCCATCACCTCGCGGCTGTGGAGGGTGCGCCCGTCGAACATGGTGCCCAGCACGCCGTCGATCTCCAGGCGGGGGTTCAGGCGCTCTCGCACCTTGTCGATCGTCGTCTTGAGCAGAGCGACGCCTCGCAATGCGAAGTACTCGCACTCCAGCGGCACGATGACCCCGTCGGAGGCGGTCAACGCATTGACGGTCAGCAGGCCGAGCGAGGGCTGGCAGTCGATCAGGATGACGTCGTAGTGGGCCAGTGCTGGCGCCAGCACGCGCTGCAGGGTCTGCTCGCGGGCGACCTCGTGCACCAACTGCACCTCGGCGGCGGAGAGGTCGATGTTGGAGGGCAGCAGGTCCATCCCCGGGACACCGGAGGGGACCACGACCTCCTCGAGCGTGACGTCACGCTCCATGAGCAGGTTGTAGATCGTCAGCTCCAGGTCGTGCGGGTTCAGCCCGAGCCCCACCGAGAGCGAACCCTGCGGGTCGAAGTCGACGAGCAGCACCTTGCGACCGAACTCGGCCAGCGCCGCCCCGAGGTTGATCGTGGTCGTCGTCTTGCCGACGCCGCCCTTCTGGTTGCACATCGAGATCACCCGCGCGTTGCCGTGCTCGGTGATCGGCTTCGGCTCGGGCAGCACCGGCATCGGGCGTCCGGTGGGCCCGAGCGGGGCGTCGGATGCTGCGTCGACGGCCGGCCGTTCGAACGGCAACGTGCTCGCGAACTGCTCGGTCCCGACCTCGGGAATCGCCACCCGTGGTGGCTGTTCGGGCGCGCTGCTCCCACCGGAAGGAACGAATCCGTTGCTCATGCCGTTCATGGACACTGCCTCTCTCGCCGACCCGTCGCTGACGTCCAGTCTTCAATGTCGACACAGCGACTTTGGGGACGACTCGCCGGGCGACTCTAGGGGGCTGCGTCGCCGCGCGCACCGGTGGGAGAGAAACCCCCAGGCCCGAAGCACGATCTGTTGACAGAGTGTGGACGACTTACGCCCACGACTCACAGGTCGCCGGGTTATGTGGAGGAATCTGTGGACAACCTCGCGTCCGACGCACCGGTCGGGCCGTCGCGGAACTGGGTGCGGTAGAGGTCCGCGTAGAGGCCGGGTTCGTCGACCAGTTCGTCGTGTCGACCGAACTGCACGATCCGGCCCTGGTCGAGCACGAGGATCTGATCGGCGTCGCGCACCGTGGAGAGTCGATGGGCGATCACCAGTGCCGTTCGTCCGACGAGTGCGGCGTCCAGTGCACGCTGGACGGCCGCTTCCGACTCCGAGTCCAGATGTGCGGTCGCCTCGTCCAGCACCACGATCGCGGGCTGCTTGAGCAGCACGCGGGCGATCGCCAGGCGCTGGCGCTCCCCACCGGAGAGTCGATAGCCGCGATCGCCCACGATCGTCTCGAGACCGTCGGGCAGCGCGCGCACGAGACCGGCGATCTGGGCGGCCTCCAGCGCGGCCCAGATCTCGTCGTCGGTGGCGTCGGGACGCGCGTACCGCAGGTTCGCGCCGATGGTGTCGTGGAAGAGGTGGGCGTCTTGGGTGACATAGCCCACCACGGCCTCGAGCGACTCCAGCGTCACCTCGCGGACGTCGTGCCCGCCGACGCGCACCGCACCGCCGTCGACGTCGTAGAGCCGGGCGACCAGCTGCGTCACCGTGGTCTTGCCTGCCCCCGAGGGGCCGACGAGCGCGACCATCGATCCTGGCTCGGCGACGAAACCGATGTCTCGCAGCACAGGTCCGCCGGGCCGCGATTCACGGCGCGCGAGCGTCTCCAGCGAGCCGAGCGAGACATCCTCCGCGCGCGGGTAGGTGAACGACACGTGGTCGAACTCCAGGCGAGCAGCCGTGCGCGGGAGCACGTGCGCTCCGTGCTTCTGACGCACCAGGGAGGGCAGGTCCAACACCTCGAAGACCCGCTCGAAGCTGACCAGGGCGGTCATCAGGTCGACGCGGACGTTCGAGAGTCCCTGCAGCGGGCCGAGCAGCCGCAGGAGGAGGGTGGCCAGCGCCAGCAGGGTGCCGACGCTCAATGACTCCTGGATCGCCAGGTGACCGCCGACCCCATAGACCAGGGCCGTCGCCAGAGCGGGCACGGCCACCATCGCGGCAGTGAAGAGCCTGCTGATCAGTGTGATCCGCACGCCCAGGTCGCGCAGCCGCGCGGCCTTGGTCGCGAACATCGCGTCCTCCTCGGCACGGCGCCCGAAGAGACGCAGCAGCAGAGCGCCGCCGACGTTGAAGCGTTCGGTCATCACGTTGCCGAGGTCGGCGTTGCCGTCCATCTGCTCCCGCGTGAGCGCTGCCAGTCGGGCACCGACCCATCGCGAGCTGACCAGCAGGATCGGGAACAGCGCCAGGCACAGCAGCGTCACCTGCCAGCTGAGGGCGATCATCGCGATTCCGACCACGATCACTGCGATGGCGTTGGACACCGTGCTGCCGAGCGCCGAGGTGAACGCGCGCTGGGCTCCGACGACGTCGTTGTTGAGTCGGGAGACCAGGGCGCCGGTCTGAGTGCGGGTGAAGAACGCGATCGACTGACGCTGCACGTGCGCGAACACCTGGGTCCGAAGGTCGAGGATCAGTCCCTCGCCGATCCGTGCGGAGAGCCAGGACGCCACGACGCCCAACGCCGCGTTCACCAGCGCCACACCGGCCATCGCCAGCGCCAGCACCGTGACGAGCCCGCCGTTGCCGGCGACGATGCCGTCGTCCACCAGGTGCTTGATGAGCAGCGGGGTCACCACGACCATGGCGGCGTCGACCACGGTGACGGCCAGGAACCACGCGATCACCACCCGATGGGGGCGCGCGAACGCCAGGACCCGACGGATGGTCGCGCGCTCCACCCGTCCCTTGACCGTCGATCGGTCCGTCCGCAGATTGCGCCACGTGGCGCCGTTGGGGGCCAGGGAGTTCATCGACCCGCCAGGGGCGACCAGAAGTGCGTAGGCGCCGCGCGCACGCCGTCAGGAGCCCGCGAGCAGAGCGACGAGCTCGCGGAACCGGCGCACCTGGGCCTCGCGCTCAATGCGGCGCTGCGTGTCCAGGTCATGTGCGATCGCTCCCTGCAGTACGCGCTTGGTCTCCGAGACCGCTCCGGGGAGTGGCGCGGTCATGGTCGCGACCAGCTCGGCGAGCGCGTCGTCGAGTTGGTCGCCGGGCACTGCACGAGTCGCGATGCCGAGCGCGGCGGCCTCGGCGGCCGGAACCATCCGCGCGCTGACGCAGATCTCCAGTGCCCTGCTGTAGCCAACCCGCTCGACCAACGGCTTTGTTCCCGTCAGGTCCGGCACCAAGCCGAGAGCCGACTCCTTCATGCAGAACCGGGCGTCGTCTGCGGCGAGGATCAGGTCGCACGAGAGCGCCAGTTGGAAGCCCGCACCGACGGCGTAGCCGCGCACAGCGGCGATCGAGACGAAGCGCGGGTCGCGCAGCCAGGTGAAGCCCTGCTGGTAGGCGTCGATGGCGGCCGACGCCTCGTCGTCGCTGAGCGTCATCAGGTCCGCCACGGACTCCTGCCCCGCCGAGGCCGTGGGGTCGAGGACGCGACGGTCGAGTCCTGCGGAGAACGACGGCCCCTCTCCGGTCACCACCACGACGCGCACGTCGTCGGCGAGCGAGGCACCGATGCGAGCCAGGGTGCGCCACATCAGGGGCGTCTGGGAGTTGCGGGAGTCAGGACGGTCCAGTGTCACCGTCGCGACCGGGCCGGCCACCTCGAGCCGGAGGCCGGCGGCGTCGAGCTCCTCGGTGGTCAGCGGTGAAGCGGCAGGAATCTCCGACGTCGTCATGGCCGGTGAGTCTAGTGAGCCCGCCGCACCACCCCACGGTGGTTGGGGAGCCCCGCGAGGAACGAGCGGCGCGTCACGAAACCGCGACCGGCCAAGGCATACGCCCGCCTCACCCGGTCTCGAGACGGTCGCTGAGCGACCTCCTCGACCACCGTGATGAGCGATCAGGCGAGGGAGACGAGATCGGCGTACTCGTCGTTCCAGAGGTCCTCGACGCCGTCGGGGAGGATCAGCACCCGGTCGGGCTGCAGCGCGTGGACCGCGCCCTCGTCGTGGGTGACGAGCACGATCGCGCCCTCGTACTGACGGATCGCACCGAGCACCTCCTCCCGCGAGGCGGGGTCGAGGTTGTTCGTCGGCTCGTCCAGCAACAGGACGTTCGCGCTCGAGACGACCAGCGACGCCAGCGCCAACCGCGTCTTCTCCCCACCCGAGAGCACGCCGGCGGGCTTGGCGACGTCGTCGCCGGAGAAGAGGAACGAGCCGAGCACCGAGCGTGCCTCGGTGTCGGTGAGCTCGGGCGCAGCGCTCTGCATGTTCTCCAGCACGCTGCGCGAGGTGTCCAGCGTCTCGTGCTCCTGGGCGTAGTAGCCGAGCTTGAGGCCATGCCCGGGTACGACGCGACCGGTGTCGGCGTCGTCGACACCGCCCAGGATGCGCAGCAAGGTCGTCTTCCCTGCGCCGTTGAGGCCCAGGATCACGACGCGTGAGCCACGGTCGATCGCCAGGTTGACGTCGGTGAAGATCTCCAACGACCCATACGACTTCGAGAGCTCCGCCGCCGTGAGCGGCGTCTTGCCGCACGGTGCGGGCGAGGGGAACTTGATCGCCGCGACCTTGTCGGACTGACGCTCGGCCTCCACGCCGGCCATCAGCTTCTCGGCACGCTTGAGCATCGACTGCGCGGCCTGGGCCTTGGTGGCCTTGGCCCGCATCTTGTTGGCCTGGTCGGTGAGGGTCTTGGCCTTGTTCTCGGCGTTCATGCGTTCGCGCTTGCGACGCTTCTCATCAGTCTCTCGCTGCACGAGGTACTGCTTCCACCCCATGCTGTAGGCGTCGATGACGGCGCGGTTCGCGTCGAGGTGCAGCACGCGGTTCACCGTCTGCTCCAGCAGACCGGTGTCGTGGCTGATCACGACGAAGCCGCCGCTGTGCGACTTGAGGAAGTCGCGCAGCCACACGATCGAGTCGGCGTCGAGGTGGTTGGTCGGCTCGTCGAGGATCAACACCTCGGCGTCGGAGAAGAGGATCCGCGCCAGCTCGACGCGGCGGCGTTGACCACCCGACAGCGTCGAGAGCGGCTGGCCGAGCAGACGCTCCTCGATGCCGAGACTGGCGGCGATGGTCGCCGCCTCGGACTCCGCGGCGTATCCCCCGGCCGCGTGCATCTCGTCGTCGGCCCGCGCGTAGCGCTTCATCGCGCGCTCGCGGACGTTGGCGTCGTCGCTGCCCATCTGCTCCTCGGCCTCGCGCAGACGGCGGACGACGTCGTCGAGGTGGCGGGCGGACAGGATGCGCTCGCGCGCGAGCACCGACGGATCGCCGACACGCGGGTCCTGCGGCAGGTAGCCGATCTCGCCGGACCGCGTCACCTGGCCGGCGGCCGGCTGGGAATCGCCGGACAGGACCTTGGTCAGGGTCGTCTTGCCGGCGCCGTTGCGGCCGACGAGACCGACCTTGTCGCCGGGGCCGATACGGAAAGACACGTTCTCCATGAGGAGGCGAGCGCCCACACGGACTTCGAGCTGATGGGCGGTGATCATGGCGAGGCCTATTCTCGCAGCATGCGGTTCAACCCGAAGGCCCGGCTCGACTCCAGCCGCGTCAAGGACGCCGGCCGTGGCGGCGGTGGTCGTGGAGGGGGCGGGGGCCGGATCCCGATTCCCGGTGGTCTCGCCGGTGGCGGCAGCGTGATCGGCGTGGTCGTCGCGGTCGTGATCCTGCTGGTGCAGATGAACGGCGGCGGGGGCCTCGGCGGATCGTTCGGCACCGGTCTGGACGCCGGCCGCTTCAGCGACACGGGCCGCTACAGCGACTGCGAGACGGGAGCGGACGCCAACGAGAGTGCCGACTGCGCGCGAGTGGCGGTGGAGAACTCGCTGCGGGACTTCTGGGCCGACGAGCTGGGGCGCGACTTCCGACCGGCCGAGCAGATCGTCACGTTCACCGGCGGCATCCGAACCGGGTGCGGCGGAGCGACGTCCGACGTCGGGCCGTTCTACTGCCCGTCCGACGAGTCGATCTACCTCGACGACTCCTTCTTCGACGACGTGCTGGCGGGGCAGCTGCGCGGGCCCCGTGGTGCCTTCGTCGAGCCGTACGTGCTCGCGCACGAGTACGGACACCACCTCTCGAACCTGCTCGGCAACCTGGGCAGGGTCCGCGGCGACACCGGCCCCCAGAGCACCGGCGTGCGACTGGAACTGCAGGCCGACTGCTTCGCGGGGATGTGGGCCCAGCATGCGACGCAGACCGAGGACGCCCAAGGCAACGTGCTCCTCCTCGAGCTGAGCCAGCGCGACATCGACACCGCCATCGACGCCGCGAAGACGGTCGGCGACGACTACATCCAGCGCCGATCCGGCGGCGACGTGGACCAGGAGGTCTGGACCCACGGCTCCTCGGCTCAGCGCCAGGAGTGGTTCATGACCGGCTACACCCGCGGGACGCTTCAGGCCTGCGACACGTTCGGCGCTCGCGAGGTCTGACCGCTCGGTGGTCGAGCTTGTCGAGACCCCACCGCATCTCGACAAGCTCGATAACCGACCGGCCCGGTGGTCCAGCCTGTCGAGACCCCCACCACCGGGGTCGCTACCAGCCGAGCAACGCCTCGATGTTGGCGAACTGACGCTGGAGCGCGAGCAGGTGAGGTGCCACCGCGGGGTGGCGGTACTTGCCTGCGAGTGCGCCCTCCCCTCCCGCCACCCGAGCCAGTGCCCACTCGGCACGGCTCATCGCCGTGTAGACACCGGTGATCCGCGCGCCCAGCAGGACGTCGTCGCGCGCAGCGAGCCCCTCGGGGAGGCCGATCAGGTAGGAGTCGAGCAACGGCTCGAACTCCTCGCGGGCCGTGAGCGAGAGGAACCCGAGGTCGCCACCGACCGGTCCGATGCCCACCGTCGCCCAGTCGATCGCGATGCCGTCGTCACCGTCGCGGCCGGGCACGTTCGACAGGCTCGGGTCGCCGTGCTGCGGCACCTGCGGAAGACCGTCGAGCAGGTCCAGCATCGTGCTGCGCAGCCTCCACAGGTGCTCGGCGACGTCGGCGACCGTCGTACGCGCCAAGGTCGGCCACCCACCTGCGAGGCGGTCGGTGCGAGCGAGCCGCTGACGGAGGACGTCGTGGGCCAGGAACGCGGTGCGGGCGAGGTCGCTGCCCGCGAATCGACCGAGCGCATGCGCCACGAAGAGACCGCTCTGCGCGGCGTCCTCGACCCATTCGCGGGTGATCGTCATGCCCGCGGCGTCCTCCTCCACCGCCGCGGCCAGCCCGCGCAGGCCCCGAGTACGCGCCACGATGCCGGTCTCGAGGACGTCGGCCTCACGCCGCCAGTACGCCGCATGACGCGGATCGCTGAACTCGGCGGGGTCGCCGGGATCGGGTCGTGCCAGCCGCTTCACGACGATCGCACGGTCCCCGCTCGCGGCGCGCCACACTCCGATGGTCGACGGCCCGGTCCCGCCCGGGAGCGGATGCCAGCCGTCCTCGGGCTGCCACATGGCCCGAAAGTTAGCCGATGTCGCGCTGTGTGTCGTGCACATCCACACTGATCGCGCAGGAGTCGCGGATCGCCTGCTCGAGCACGCCGCGTCGTGGATCCGGCACGGGCAGCCACCGCGCGACGCGCGCCGCACTCGCCGTCGTCAGGCGCGGATCGCTCAGTGTCTCCTCGACCGCGTCGTGATCTCCGCCCGTCACGAGCGGGCCGCGGAGGTCGCCCAACACACGGACGGCGTGGTCGGCGGCCGCCTCGAATGCCTGACGGGCCTGGTTGTCACGGCGCCGGGCGAAGCGTTGCTGCGACTGCCCGCCTGCCTTGGTGCGCCCCTGGACGTGACGCTGACCGACTTTCGAACCGATCATCTCGCCACCGTGCATCAGGGCGACCGCGAATCCACCCTTGCGCACCAGCAGTACGCCCCAGTCCCCCGGCGGAGCCGCGGCATCGGCGAACCGTGCGACGTCGCCCTCGTAGGTCCGGTCGAACGGCAGGGCCGCGGTGAAGCGCGAGCCGTCGCCGCTCACGCCGTGCAGCCCGCCGTCGACCGAGGCCACCACGGTGGCGTCGTGCCGCTCGGCGAAGTTGGCGAGCCAACGCTCCCACCGATGAGCCGGCACGAGGACGACAGGCATCGGACTGCGCTCAGCGAGTCAGACGGTCGACGCGGGCCGACGCTCAGACGTTGAAGCCGAGAGCGCGCAACTGCTCGCGGCCGTCCTCGGTGATCTTGTCCGGACCCCACGGCGGCATCCAGACCCAGTTGATCGCCACGTCGTTGACCATGCCCTCCAGAGCGGCGTTGGTCTGATCCTGGATGACGTCGGTGAGCGGGCAGGCCGCGGAGGTCAACGTCATGTCGAGCACGACGTTGGTGCTCTCGTCGATGTGGACGTCGTAGACCAGACCGAGATCGACGACGTTGATGCCGAGTTCGGGGTCGACGACGTCCTTCATCGCCTCGGTGACGTCCTCGACGGTCACCGCGCCACTGGACGCCGGCGCGGGCGCACCGCTCGCCTCGGGGACGTCGGGGAGGTCGCCGTGGTCGACGGCGCTGTCGGTGCTGGGGTCGGCGGTCATGTCAGGAATCCTCCTGGGCTCGGGTCACGGCGTCCTGGTAGGCCATCCAGGACAGTAGGGCGCACTTCACGCGGGCGGAGAGACGCGCGGTGCCCTGGAAGGCCACGGCGTCCTCCAGCACGTCTTCGTCGGGCTCGTACTGGCCCTTGCCGCGCATCATCGCCAGGAACTCCTGCACGACGGTGTCGGCCTCGGACAGCGTCCGACCGATGAGCAGGTCGGTCATCACCGAGGCCGCCGACGTGGAGATGGAGCAGCCCAGCGCGTCGTAGGAGATGTCGGCGACGGTCGCGTCCGGCCCTTCGCCGTCGAGGTGGACGCGCAGCGTCACCTCGTCGCCGCAGGTCGGGTTCACATGGTGCACCTCGGCCTCGAACGGCTCACGCAGGCCGGCGTTCAACTTGCGCTTGGCGTGATCCAGGATCACGTCCTGGTACAGGCTGTCGAGATCGCTCATGCTCAGCCCACCTTGAAGTAGCTGCGGGTGTAGTTCAGCGCGTCGATGAGTGCGTCGATCTCCGCAGGCGTCGTGTACAGGTAGGACGACATCCGCGTCGAACTCTGCACGCCGAACCTGGCGTGGGCCGGCTTGGCGCAGTGGTGTCCGGCCCGGACGGCGACCCCGCGCGAGTCCAGCACCTGCGCGATGTCGTGGGGGTGCACTCCGTCGAGCTCGAAGGAGATCGCCCCTCCGCGCTCCTCGGCCACCTTCGGTCCGATCACGTGCAGTCCCGGCACACTCGCCAGGCCCTCCAACGCGTACTCGGTGATCGCGTGCTCGTGGCGACGGATGTCCTCGAGTCCGACCGCGGCGAGGTACTCCACCGCAGCGCCCAGGCCGACCGCCTCCACGATCGGCGGCGTGCCGGCCTCGAAGCGGTGCGGGATGCCAGCGTAGGTGGAGCGCTCCATCCGCACCGTCTCGATCATCTCCCCGCCACCGAGGAACGGCGGCAGCTGGGAGAGCAGGTCGCCCCGACCCCACAGCACGCCGATGCCGGTCGGGCCCACGACCTTGTGTCCGGTGAAGACCACCACGTCGGGCCGCTCCGCCTCCGGCATCGCTGCGAGGTCGATGGGAAGCTGTGGCGCTGCCTGCGAGGCGTCGACGACCACGATCGCGCCGATCTCGTGCGCCCGGCGGGTCAGCTCCGCCACCGGGTTGATCGTGCCGAGCATGTTCGAGACCCACGTGAACGCGACGACCTTCGTGCGCTCGTCGATCAGCTCGTCGACGCGCGAGAGATCGAGGTGGCCCTCGTCGGTGAGGCCGAACCAGGCGAGCTCCGCGCCCGTGCGCTGCGTGAGCAGCTGCCACGGCACGATGTTGGAGTGGTGCTCCATCTCGGTGATCACCACGCGATCACCCGGCCCGGGACGCAACGACCCCTCAGCCCAGGTGAGCACGTTGGCGACCAGGTTCAGCGCCTCGGAGGCGTTCTTCGTGAAGATCACCTCGTCGCGACTCGGTGCCCCGATGAAGGCCGCCACCTTGTCGCGGGCCTCCTCGAACGCTGCCGTCGACTCCGCGCCCAGCTGGTGCATGGCGCGGGCGATGTTGGCGTTGTGCCGCTCGAGGTGGTCGACCATCGCGTCGATCACGACCTGCGGCTTCTGCGAGGTGTTGGCGCTGTCGAGGTAGACCAGCGGGACACCGCCCGCGAGGGTGCGCTCGAGGATCGGGAAGTCCTTGCGGACCACCGCGAGGTCAGGCAAGAGACCCTGGATCACCGGGGCTCCCTTCAGAAAGATGCGTAGCGGTGCGAGAAGTGGTGCGGGGCAAGGCGGAGGAGCGAAGGCGGCCCGGGAGGCACAGCGGCCGTCGAGCGACGACAACGCCGCCCCGTGCCGCTTATCGCGCCGCGACGAGGTACTTGTCGTAGCCGTTGGCCTCGAGCTCGTCGGCGAGCTCGGCACCACCGGACTCCGCGACCCGGCCGTCGACGAACACGTGGACGTGGTCTGGCTGGATGTAGCGCAGGATCCGGGTGTAGTGCGTGATGAGCAGGACGCCCTTGCCCGGCTGCCCGCGGAAGCGGTTCACGCCCTCGGAGACGACCTTGAGCGCGTCGATGTCCAGCCCCGAGTCGGTCTCGTCGAGGATCGCGACCTTGGGGTCGAGCAGTTCGAGCTGGGCGATCTCGTGACGCTTCTTCTCGCCACCGGAGAAGCCCTCGTTGACCGAACGATGGGAGAAGGTGGCGTCCAGGTTGAGGTCGCCGAGTGCCTTGTTGACGTCCTTGACCCACGTGCGGAGCTTGGGAGCCTCGCCGTCGATGGCGGTCTTGGCGGTGCGCAGGAAGTTCGCGACCGAGACGCCGGGCACCTCGACCGGGTACTGCATGGCCAGGAAGAGACCGGCGCGGGCACGCTCGTCGACCGACATCTCCAGCACCTCCTCGCCGTCGAGGAGGACCGAGCCGCCGGTGACCTCGTACTTGGGGTGGCCGGCGACCGAGTACGCCAGCGTCGACTTACCCGAGCCGTTCGGGCCCATGATCGCGTGGGTCTCGCCGTCGGCGATCGTCAGCGTGACCCCCTTGAGGATCTGCTTGGGGCCGTCCTCGGTGGCGACCTGCACCTGCAGGTCCTTGATCTCCAGCTTGCTCATGCGGGAACTACTCCGTTCAGGGTGGTGGTGGTGTCGACGAAGACGGCGGCACCATCGGGGGTGTCGCGGACCTCGGTGCGGAAGGTCGCGACGGGCTCGGTGGCCGGCAGGCCGGTCGGCGCGCCGGTACGCAGGTCGAACTTGGAGCCGTGCAGCCAGCACTCCACGGTGCAGCGGCCGCCGACGGTCTCGACCTCGCCCTCGCTGAGGGCGACGGCTGCGTGGCTGCAGAGGTCCTGGACGGCGAACATCTCGTCGCCGTCGCGGGCGATGGCGACGGCGTAGCGACCGATCGTGACCCCGAGGGCCTCGTCGGTGGGCACGTCGTCGACAGCGCAGGCGAACTCGAAGGCCACGGGTCAGGCACCCGGGCCGGGCTCGCGCAGCACGTTCTTGGCCAGTTCGGCCTCGACGGTGACGCGCAGCTTGTCCTCGACCTCGGCGATGCCGATCCGGCGGATCAGGTCGTCGAAGAAGCCGTGCACGACCAGGCGCTGGGCCTCCTTCTCGGAGATGCCGCGCGAACGCAGGTAGAACAGCTGCTCGTCGTCGAAGCGGGCGGTGGCCGAGGCGTGACCAGCGCCGGCGATCTCGCCGGTCTCGATCTCCAGGTTCGGCACCGAGTCGGCCTGCGCCCCGTCGGAGAGGATGAGGTTGCGGTTCTCCTCGTAGGTCTCGATGCCCTCGGCGACCTTGCGGATCAGGATGTTGCCGATCCAGACCGTGTGCGCCCTCTCGCCCTGCAGCGCGCCCTTGTAGACGACGTTGCTGGAGGTCTTGGGCTGGTTGTGGTCGACGAACAGTCGGTGCTCGATGTGCTGCCCCGCGTCGGCGAAGTAGAGACCGAAGCCCTCGAACGCGCCGCCGGTGCCGGAGTAGGCCACGTTCGTGGAGGTCCGCACGACGTCGCCACCGATGGTGACCTCGAAGTGGCGCACCTCGGCGTCGCGGCCGACCAAGATGTTGGTCTGACCGGTGTGGACGGCGTCGTCGGCCCAGTCGTTGATGGTGACGAGATCGACGCGGGCGCCGTCCTCGACGATCACCTGGACGAACTCGTTGTAGTGCGCGGAGCCGGAGTTCTCGAGCAGGAGCCGCGCCGAGGCGTGCCTCCCGACCCGGATGACGGTGTGCTCGGCGACCGCGTCGGCCGTTCCGGCACCGATCGCCCGGACGCGGATCAACTCGGTCAGCTCGGTGTCGGCGGGGATGTCGAGCACGCCCACCTGAGGCGCATGCAGCGCAGCCAGGGCGCCGAGGCGGTCCAGCGGTGCGATGCCGCCGAGGGCCGCGGCCTCGTCGGCGGTCACCGTCGACCACGCCACGCCAGCGGGGACGTCGGCCTGCAGCTCGATGCGGCCGCCGGGCGCGACGTCGTCGAGCAGGCTGCCGAGACGGCGCAGCGGGGTGAAGCGCCAGATCTCCTCGCGGCCTGACGGCGTCGGGTGCGCCGCGAGGTCGAAGGTCGGCGTGGTGTGGAGGTGGCTCTCGACGTGGTCGTTGCGGACCGTCTCGAGAGCCTCGGTCACGAGGGTGGCCATCAGCCGACGGCTCCTTCCATCTGCAGTTCGATGAGGCGGTTGAGCTCGAGCGCGTACTCCATGGGCAGCTCCTTGGCGATCGGCTCGACGAAGCCGCGCACGATCATCGCCATCGCCTCGTCCTGCTCCATGCCGCGCGACATCAGGTAGAAGAGCTGGTCGTCGGAGACCTTCGAGACGCTCGCCTCGTGGCCCATGGACACGTCGTCCTCGCGGATGTCGACGTAGGGGTAGGTGTCGGAGCGGCTGATCTGGTCGACCAGGAGGGCGTCGCAGAGCACGTTCGACTTCGAGCCGTGCGCACCCTCGTTGACCTGGATCAGGCCACGGTAGGACGTGCGACCGCCTCCGCGCGCGACGGACTTGCTCAGGATCGAGGACGAGGTGTGCGGGGCGGCGTGCACCATCTTGGCGCCGGCGTCCTGGTGCTGCCCCTCGCCGGCGAACGCGATGGAGAGCGTCTCGCCCTTGGCGTGCTCCCCCATCAGGTAGACGGCGGGGTACTTCATGGTGACCTTGGAACCGATGTTGCCGTCGACCCACTCCATCGTCGCCCCGGCCTCGCACACCGCGCGCTTGGTGACGAGGTTGTAGACGTTGTTCGACCAGTTCTGGATGGTCGTGTAGCGGCAGCGGCCGCCCTTCTTCACGATGATCTCCACGACGGCGGAGTGCAGCGAGTCCGAGGAGTAGATCGGCGCGGTGCAGCCCTCGACGTAGTGCACGTAGGCGCCCTCGTCGACGATGATCAGCGTCCGCTCGAACTGACCCATGTTCTCGGTGTTGATCCGGAAGTAGGCCTGGAGCGGGATGTCGACGTGGACCCCCTTGGGCACGTAGATGAACGAGCCACCCGACCAGACCGCGGTGTTGAGCGCGGCGAACTTGTTGTCGCCGACCGGGATGACGGTGCCGAAGTACTCCTGGAACAGCTCAGGCTGCTCCTTCAGGGCCGTGTCGGTGTCGAGGAAGAGCACGCCCTGGGCCTCGAGGTCCTCCCGGATGGAGTGGTAGACGACCTCGGACTCGTACTGGGCGGCGACGCCGGCGACCAGGCGCTGCTTCTCCGCCTCGGGGATGCCGAGCTTGTCGTAGGTGTTCTTGATGTCCTCGGGCAGGTCCTCCCACGAGGTGGCCTGCTTCTCCGAGGAGCGCACGAAGTACTTGATGTTGTCGAAGTCGATGCCCGAGAGGTCCGAACCCCACGTCGGCATGGGCTTCTTGCCGAAGAGCTTCAGGCCCTTCAGGCGCAGGTCGAGCATCCACTGCGGCTCGCTCTTCTTCGCCGAGATGTCGCGGACGACGTCCTCGTTCAGACCGCGCTTGGCGTCGGCGCCGGCGACGTCGGCGTCGGCCCAGCCGAAGTCGTAGCGGCCGATCCCCTGCAGTTCAGGGTTGAGCTCTTCGATCGAGGTCACGACATGACCCCTTCCTTGGTAGACGCTGGATTCAGATGCTGGGACTGGTGGGGACGGGGATGCACGTGGTGCACACCCCGTCGCCGTGCGCGATCGTGGCGAGACGTTGCACGTGTCGATCGAGGACCCGGCTGATCGCCGCCGTCTCCTCTTCGCAGAGCTGGGGGAACTCGTGCGCGACGTGCGAGACCGGGCAGTGCTGCTGGCACAGCTGCTCGCCGACGGGCGACTCCCGAACGGCGGCCGCATAGCCCTCGTCGGTGAAGACCTTCGCCAGCACCTCGGCCGCACCGAGCTCGGGATGCTCGGCCTGGGCACCCTCGAAGCGCTCCTCGACGAAGCTCATCCGACGGCGGGCGAACTCACGCACGGCCTCCTCGCCGCCGGTCTCTGCGACGAATCGAAGAGCCTGGACCGCGAGGTCGTCGTACTGCTGGTCGAAGCCGTCACGGCCGGCGCTGGTGAGCGCGAACTCCTTGGCCGGGCGGCCCCGGCCACGACCCGCCGTCTGGCGCGGCTCGCGCGACTCGACGTGTCCGTCCTCGACGAGCTGGTCGAGGTGGCGCCGCACGGCTGCCGGCGTCAGGTCGAGCTGCTCGGCGAGCACGGCGGCGGTGGACGGCCCGTTGACCAGGATCGACCGAGCGACGCGCTGGCGCGTCGACTCGTCGGTGCCTGTCGTCACAGACCGGGAGAATTCCACAACGCCAGTGTGCCGATATTGAAGTTCACCATTCAAGCAAGGTGAGACTAACTAAGGGTCGCCTCTGTGACATGGCCCATAGGGGGCCCTCCAGGATGGTGCCGTGCCCCGCGCGATCGAACCTGCCCCACCCCTGGCGAACGACGCCGCGCTGCCGTGGCACGCGCCCGTGGACGACGCCGTCGAGGTGATCGCGGCGGCCCGAGAACGCCACGGCGACACCTTCCGCATCGAGCACACCGATGCGCACGGGAGCGACCGCTACCTCTTCACCTTCTCCCCTGTCGGCGTGGCCTCGTTCTACGCACTGCGCGAGGAGGAGGCGAGCAAGGGAGTCGCCGACTACCTGATGCTCCGCCGCAAGCTGCCCGGCGAGATCTTCGACGGGCGCCGCACGCTGCCCGGGGCGCTGTTCGGTCGCGACGACGTCGCCCGCTACCTCGCGAACCTCGACCTCGCACTCGACCGCACGGTGGAGGAGCTGGCCGAACTCAGTGCCCGCGGCACCGACGAGCACGACGTCTTCGCGCTCACGCGGCGGCTCGGCCACCGCTTGGGCCTGGCCTCCTGGGCCGGGCGCGGCGCGCTCGAGCCCGCCGTCTTCGAGCGGCTGTCGGCTGCCTTCGACGAGCTCGACGGAGCCGACGCGTTCGTCCGCCCCGAGGCGATGCGGGCCGTGGAGGCCAGCGGTCACGCCGCGGAGCGCGCAGCGCTCGACGACATCGTCGCGGTGGTCGGCGAGCTCGTGCCGACCGAGGACGACGTCCTGTTCGGGCGCATCGTCGACGCCTGGAGCGATGAGCCGCCGGCGGATCGCGCTCGGGGCGTCGGCCTCGACGTCGCGCTCGTGCACGTCGCGTCGATGTCGAACATGCACGCAGCGCTCGGCTGGATGCTCGTCGATCTCCTCGAGCATCCGGCGGCGCTCGACCGCGTGCGCAGCGGCGACGCCGCCTACGCGAGCAGCTGTGCCCTGGAGTCGACCCGTCTGGCACAACGTTCGATCATGGCGCGCACCGTGATGAGCGAGGTCGACCTGGACGTCGGCGACGCGGTCTACCGCGTGCCGCCCGGCTGGACCATCGCGACCTTGCTCCCCGTCCTCAACACCACGGCCGCGCCGGGGCTCGAGCAGTGGGACCCCGAACGCTGGCAGGGCCACCGGCTCGCGCCGACACCCGGGCTCGACGACGCGCGCCTGGTCACCGCGTTCGGACACGGTCGACACACCTGCCCGGCTCAACCGTTCTCGCTCACGGCGATGGCGCGGGCAGCCCATCGCATCACCGCGGAGTTCGACATCGCCCCAGCCTGGGACGGTCGTCCCGTCCCGCGCCCCGCCCAGATCGGCGGCGTCGCTCGTGCCTCAGCCCTCGCGCCGGTCCGGTGCGTTCCGCGCGGCGTCTGAACGGAGCCAGGCAAGACCCAGGAACGGGAGCAGGAGCGGGAGGAACCCGTACCCCTGCCCGAAGTGCGACCAGACCGTGCGATCGGGGAACAGAGCCGTGTCGAGGTAGGAGAGGGTGCCGACGCCGAGCACGCCGACCAGTTCGACCGTGCAGGCGGCAACGGCGATGCGCCGGGCGCGCTCTCCGCCCAGCAGCAGGCACGTCGTCGCGACCAGGTACACGATCGCGGCGAAGAGCGAGAGCGAGTACGCCAGGGGCGCACGCTCGGCGTCGACGCCGAGCTGCACCAACGACCGCCCGGTCGCGGCGACCGCGAACACGCCGTAGACGAAGACGAGCACCCGTCCCGGCCCCGACGAGAGTGCGACGGGCGAGCCCGGTGCGCCGTCCGCGTGCTCAGGCACCGACACCACTCCAGATCTGGTCCATCCGAACCTCCAGCGCCAACACGGTCACGACCGCCACTCCCAGGAGGATCGTGCCCCATCGGGAGCGCTCTGCGAGCGAGAGGAACGCACCGATCGGGAGCACCAGCGCCACGGCCACCAGATAGCTGACGAAGGTCACGCCGTCGACGTCCCGGTCGGTCCGAGCCAGCGCGATGGAACCCGCGATCACCTGCACCACCAGCACCGCCTCGATCACGGCGAGGAGGAGGAAGGTCCGATCCTGCGGCTCGGTGTCTCGTGCGGCCTGGACAGCCACGACCGCGGCGGCGAGCAGGCTCAGCGCCACCACCACACCCAGTAGCCAGTCGTTCACGGCCCGAACCCTAAACTCTGCACGTGCCCGCTGCTGAACCCGCCGTCGTGGTCGACGGTCTGGTGATGCGCTACGGGGACAAGGTCGCCGTCGACGGGCTCTCCCTCGACGTCGCCCCGCACACCATCACCGCAGTGCTCGGACCGAACGGAGCGGGCAAGACGACGACGTTGGAGACCTGCGAGGGCTATCGGCGCCCGCAGGGCGGGACCGTCCGCGTATTGGGCCTCGATCCCGTCCGCGACCGACGTGCGCTGCTCCCCCGGATCGGGGTGATGCTGCAGAGCGGCGGCGCCTGGAGCGGCGTCCGCGCGGTGGAGATGCTGCGGCACGTGTCGCGCCTGCACGCGCATCCTCTCGACGTCAGCATGCTCGTCGAGCGACTCGGTCTCGGTGACTGCGGCGGCACGCCGTATCGCCGCCTCTCCGGCGGACAGCAGCAGCGACTCGGCCTCGCGATGGCGCTGGTGGGACGCCCCGAGCTCGTCTTCGTCGACGAGCCGACCGCAGGCTTGGATCCGGCCGTCCGGCGCGCGGTGTGGGAGCTGCTGGAGGAGATCCGGTCCGACGGCGTCACCGTCGTGCTGACCACGCACTACATGGACGAGGCCGAGCGCCTGGCCGACCGCGTGCACATCGTGGATCGTGGCCAGCTGGTCGCCTCCGGCTCACCGCTCGAGCTCACCCGCGGCGGCACCGTCGCGACCATCCGGCTCGTCGTGACCGAGCCGTTCCCACCCGGGGCCCCGCCATCGCTGGCAGCGACCTTGGGCGAGGGCACCGAGGTCGCGCAGTTGGACGCGCTCAGCCTGCAGATCACCGGCCCGGCCGATCCCTCGACCCTCGGCAAGGTCTCGCGCTGGTGCGAGGAGTTCGGCGTCGTCCCCGAGTCGCTCACCCTGGGCCAGCGCAATCTCGAGGACGTCTTCTTGGACCTCACTCGCCGCGAGCAGCTGGCACCTCCCGCATGAGCACCTTCACTCCCGCCCCCGGAGCGGCCCCGATCACCAGGCAGGTACTCGCCCAGGCCTCGATGGAGGCGCGCCTCATGCTGCGCAACGGTGAGCAGCTCCTCCTCGCCGTCGTCATCCCCGTCATCGTGCTCGTCGGCGGCGTGCAAGGCGCCGAGCGCGTGGATCTCTCCTACGGCGTCGACACTTTCGTGCCCGGCGTCCTGGCCCTCGCCGTGATGTCGACGTCGTTCACGGCGCTCGCCATCGCGACCGGGTTCGAGCGCCGCTACGGGGTGATCAAGCGACTGGGCACCTCTCCGCTCTCGCGGACCAGCCTGCTGGCGGGCAAGGTGCTGGCGCTGCTCGTCGTCCAACTCCTGCAGGCCATGGTGATCTCCGGCGTCGGGCTGGCTCTCGGCTGGGAACCCGACGTCGCCGTGCTCGGCGTCGCCCTGGCCGTCGCGCTCGGCACGGTGGCCTTCGCCTCCCTCGGTCTGATGGTGGCCGGCGCTCTGCGCGCCGAGGCCACCCTGGCCGCGGCGAACCTGATCTACCTGCTCCTGATGGCCGGCGGGGCGGTCGTGCTCCCGGCGTCGGCCTACGGCTCGTTCGGCGACGTCGTGACCTATCTGCCTTCGGGGGCCCTGGGCGAGGCGATGCGCGCCGCCCTGATCGACGCCGCCATCGCATGGCGACACCTCGTGGTGCTCCTCGTGTGGGGCACCGGCGCGGCCCTGGTGACCGCGCGCACCTTCAAGTGGGAGTGATCGACGTGGGTTTCCCTGATCTCGGCCGATTCGTGCGCGCCTTCGGCTGGGCGACGCTGGTGGCGAACATCGGCATCGTCGTCACCGGCGGCGCTGTGAGGCTGACCGGGTCCGGGCTGGGCTGCCCGACGTGGCCCCGATGCACCGACGAGAGCTTCCGCCCGCATGGCGAGCTGGAGTTCCACAGCGCGATCGAGTTCGGCAACCGGCTGCTCACCTTCGTCCTGACGGCGATCGCGATCGCGACCTTCGTCGCTGCGTGGCAGACCGGACGACGTCGGCTTCGGGTGCTGGCGACGGTGCTCGCGCTCGGCATCCCGATGCAGGCGCTGATCGGCGGCGTCACGGTGCTCACCGACCTGAACCCGTGGGTCGTCGCGCTCCACCTCCTGCTCTCGATGGGGATGATCGCTCTCGCGGTGCTCTTCCTGCATCGCATCGACCACCCGGACGCCCAGTGGCGGAGCGGCGGTCTGCCCGCCTTCGCCTGGACGCTCTTCGGAACCTCGTGGCTCGTGCTCTACCTCGGCACCGTCGTGACGGGCTCCGGGCCGCACGCCGGCGACGAGGACTCCCCCCGCAACGGTCTCGACCCGCTCCAGATGAGCCAGCTGCACGCGGACGCGGTCTTCCTCTTCATCGGTCTCACCCTCGGACTCCTGCTCTGCCTGAAGGTCGCGGGCGTGCGCGGTCCGGCGCTGCGCGCCGTCTGGGTGCTGCTCGCCGTCGAGCTCTCCCAGAGCGTCATCGGCTTCGTGCAGTACTTCACCGACCTGCCCGAGGTGCTCGTCGGCCTGCACATGCTGGGCGCGGCACTGATCTCGGCGGCCGTGATGCACGTCGTCGTGCGGCTCGCGCTCACCGACCACGGCTGATCCCGCCGCGATCGCCACCTGTCAGGAGAGCAGCGGGTCGAGTGCGACGGCCACGAACAGCAGCGACAGGTACAGGTTGGAGTGGTGGAAGAGCCGCATCGGCTGGATGACGGAGAGGTCCTCCGTGCCGCGAGCACGCTGCCACATCCGGTGCGCCTCGAGCAGGAAGACCGCGCCGAGCACCGCCGCTGCGATCGGATACACCGGGCCGGTGCTCGCGACGGGCCACAGCGCCAACGAGGTCGCGACCATCACCCAGCTGTAGAGCACGATCTGCCGACCGACCTCTCGGGCCGGCTTGACCACCGGGAGCATCGGGACGTCGACGTTGGCGTAGTCCTCGCGGTAGCGCAACGCCAGGGCCCAGGTGTGCGGCGGCGTCCAGAAGAAGACCACCAGGAAGAGCACGATCGGAACCCAGGAGAGCTCGCCGGTGACCGCCGTCCAGCCGATCAGCGCCGGGAAGCAGCCGGCGATGCCGCCCCACACGATGTTCTGCGTCGTGCGGCGCTTGAGGAGCATCGTGTAGACGAAGACGTAGAAGGCGTTGGCGCCGACCGAGAGCACGGCGGAGAGGGTGTTGACCCACAACGCCAGCACCACGGTGGAGAGCACGCAGAGCGTGGTGGCGAAGACCAGGGCGGCACCCGGCGTGACGACGTGGCGCGGTAGGGCGCGCCGCCGGGTACGACGCATCTGCTCGTCGATGTCGCGGTCGTAGACGCAGTTGAAGGCCGAGGCGGAACCGGCGGAGAGCGCACCTCCGACGACGGTCGCGAGGACGAGACGCAGGTCCGGCACCCCACGCTCGGCGAAGAACATCACCGGGACCGTCGTCAGCAGGAGGAGCTCGATGACCCGCGGTTTGGTCAGGCCGACATAGGCCCCGACGACGTCCTTGAAGCCGGCGCGCCCCCCGTCGGGGTCGGACGCATCGTCCTGCAGGGCAGGACGGGATTCGCCGACGTACGTCACTACGTTCCTTGGGTGTCGGGTGCTGGAGACCGATCGGCCACGCGGGAGGGCGGCGGCGCGCTGACGCGGTGCCGGTCTCACACGCCCGGAGGCGGTGTGAGTCTAACCCGCGACCTCGGTAGGCTCGTGATTGCCCGCACCCCCTCTCCGGACCGTGCGCCCCGACGCCGTTCCGGAGCCCTCGAAGGAGACTCGTGACCACCACCGTGCCGCCCCTGACGCCGCTGGACCAGCCCCTCGACTGGACCGAGCTCGACGCCAAGGCGGTCGACACGGCTCGCGTGCTCGCGATGGACGCCGTGCAGAAGGTCGGCAACGGCCACCCTGGCACGGCGATGAGCCTGGCGCCGGTCGCCTACCTGCTGTTCCAGAAGGTCATGCGCCACGACCCGGCCGACCCCGACTGGATCGCGCGGGACCGGTTCGTGCTCTCGTGCGGCCACTCGAGCATCACGCTGTACACCCAGCTCTTCCTCGGCGGCTTCGGTCTCGAGCTCGACGACCTCAAGGCGCTGCGCACGTGGGGCAGCAAGACCCCGGGTCACCCCGAGTTCGGACACACCGCCGGGGTCGAGGTGACCACCGGGCCGCTCGGCCAGGGTGTCGCCAACGGCGTCGGCATGGCGATGGCGGCGCGGCGAGAGCGTGGGCTCTACGACCCTGAGCCGGCGCTGGGCGAGTCACCGTTCGATCACCAGATCTACGTGCTGTGCTCCGACGGCGACCTGCAGGAGGGCGTCAGCGCCGAGGCGAGCTCGATCGCGGGAACGCAGAACCTGGGCAACCTGACGCTCATCTACGACCGCAACAAGATCTCGATCGAGGGCGACACCGACATCGCGTTCACCGAGGACATCCCGGCGCGCTACGCCGCCTACGGCTGGCACGTGCAGGAGGTCGACTGGACCCACGGCGGCACCGAGTACCACGAGGACGTCCCCGCGCTCTACGAGGCGCTGCAGAAGGCCGCCGCCGTCACCGACCAGCCCTCGATCATCGTGCTCGACACGGTCATCGCCTGGCCTGCCCCCAACGCCCAGGGCACCGAGGCGGCCCACGGCAGTGCGCTCGGCGCCGAGGAGGTCGCGGCGACCAAGAAGATCCTCGGATGGGATCCCGAGACCCACTTCGACGTCCCCGCCGACGTGCTCACCCATACCCGCGGCCTGGTGGCGCGCGGCGCCGCGTGGGGCGCGCAGTGGGACACCGCGGTGAACGCCTGGGCCGAGAGGAATCCGGAGCGACACGCCCTGCTCCATCGCCTGAAGTCCCGGTCGTTGCCCGACGGCATCGCCGAGCACCTGCCCGCCTTCGAGGCCGACCCCAAGGGCGTCGCCACCCGTGCGGCGTCCGGCAAGGTGATCAACGCACTCGCCCCGCACCTGCCCGAGCTCTGGGGCGGCTCGGCCGACCTGGCCGGGTCGAACAACACCACGATCAAGGACGTGCCCTCGTTCGTCCCCGCCGAGCGCTCCACCCACGACTGGACCGGTGACCCGTACGCGGGCCGCGTGCTGCACTTCGGCATCCGCGAGCACGGCATGGGCGCGATCATGAACGGCATCGCCGTCCACGGCCCGACCCGCGTGTTCGGCGGGACGTTCCTGACCTTCTCCGACTACATGCGCGGGTCGGTCCGCGTCGCGGCGTTGATGGGAGCGCCCGTCACCTACGTGTGGACCCACGACTCGATCGGTCTGGGCGAGGACGGCCCGACCCACCAGCCGGTCGAGCACGTCGCCTCGCTGCGTGCGATCCCGGGTCTGGACGTCGTGCGTCCGGCCGACGCCAACGAGACCGCGGCCGCCTGGATGACCGTGCTGTCGCACACCGACCGGCCCGCCGGGCTGATCCTCTCGCGCCAGAACGTCCCGACGTTCCCGCGCGGCACCGACGACGACGGTCAGCACTGGGGCAGCACCGACGGCGTCCAGCGCGGCGGCTACGTCCTGCTCGACACCGAAGGGGTTCCCGACGTCGTGCTGGTCGCGACCGGCTCGGAGGTCCAGCTCGCGGTCGAAGCACGTCGTCAGCTCGCCGAGGACGGCGTCGCCGCGCGCGTGGTCTCGATGCCGTGCCGCGAGTGGTTCGACGCCCAGGAGCAGGCCTACCGCGACACCGTGATCCCGCCGATCGTCAAGGCGCGCGTCTCGGTCGAGGCCGGTGTCGCGCAGGGCTGGCGCGAGGTCGTCGGCGACCACGGTCGGATCGTGTCGATCGACACGTTCGGCGCGTCCGCGGACGCCGCCCGGATGTTCCGCGAGTACGGCTTCACCGCCGAGGCTGTGACGCAGGCCGCGCGGGATTCCGTGGCCGCCGCCAGCGCCTGACGTCGATCCCGGGTACCGGTCGTCGACGAACGCCGCACCACCAGACCTGTCAGCGCAGTTCGAGGAGGAACCATGAGTGACCGACTGAAGGCTCTGGCAGATGCCGGGGTTTCCATCTGGCTCGACGACCTCTCCCGCGAGCGCATCGAGACCGGCAACCTGGCCGACCTCGTCCGCACGCACTCCGTCGTCGGAGTCACCACCAACCCGACCATCTTCGCCGGGGCGATCGCCGACGGCGAGCGCTACGACAGCCAGGTCGCCGACCTGGTCGCCGACGGCGCCTCGGTCGACGAGGTGGTCTTCGCGCTCACCACCGAGGACGTGCGCAACGCCTGCGACGTACTGGCACCGGTCACCGCCTCGACCACCGACGACGGCCGCGTCTCGATCGAGGTCGAGCCCACCCTCGCTCGGGAGACGGCCGGCACGATCGCGTCCGCGCAGCAGCTCTGGCAGGCGGTCGACCGGCCGAACGCCCTGATCAAGATCCCGGCGACGCCCGAGGGTCTCCCGGCGATCACCGCCGTGATCGCTCAGGGCATCAGCGTCAACGTCACGTTGATCTTCAGCCTCGAGCGCTACCGCGAGGTCATGGACGCCTACCTCACCGGCCTGGAGCAGGCCCGGGAGGCCGGCCTCGACCTGGCCGAGATCCGCTCGGTCGCCTCGTTCTTCGTCTCCCGCGTCGACTCCGAGGTCGACGCTCGGCTGGAGAAGATCGGCGGCGACGCGCTGGGCCTGCGGGGAAAGGCCGCGCTCGCCAACGCCCGGCTGGCCTACGCCGCCTACGAGGAGGTCGTCGCCTCCGACCGCTGGCAACTGCTGGCGCAGGCCGGGGCGAACCCGCAGCGGCCCCTCTGGGCCTCCACCGGGGTCAAGAACCCGGACTACTCCGACACGCTCTACGTCACCGACCTCGTCGTCGCGGGCACCGTCAACACCATGCCCGAGAAGACGCTGGAGGCCTTCGCCGACCACGGTGAGCTCGTCGGTGACGCCGTGACGGGCACCGCCGCAGAGGCGCAGGCCGTCCTCGACGACGTCGTGGCCGCGGGTGTCGATTGGGCCGACGTGCTCGACGTCCTGGAGACCGAGGGAGTCGACAAGTTCGTCGCGTCCTGGCACGAACTCGTGGACACGGTGACCGCACAGATGGAGAAGGCCCGGGCATGAGCCGACGGCCGGTCGATCCCACCACGACGCCGGCCTGGTCACGGCTGCGCGCCCTGGCAGACACGTTCTCCCCCGACCTCCGCGGCTGGTTCGCCGCGGACCCGTCCCGGGTGGAGCGCCTCACGTTCGACATCGCCGACCTCCGGGTCGACCTGTCGAAGAATCTGATCACCGACGACGTCACCGAGCAGCTGCTCGGTCTCGCCGGCGCCGTCGGTGTCGCCGAGCGGCGCGACGCGATGCTCCGCGGCGAGCACATCAACGTCACCGAGGACCGGGCCGTCCTGCACACGGCGCTACGGCGTCCTGCCGGCGACGAGCTCCAGCTCGAGGGCAGCAACGTCGTGGACGACGTCCACGAGGTACTGGCCCGGGTCTACGCGTTCGCCGATGACGTGCGCACCGGCACCTGGACCGGCGCCACGGGCGAGCGGATCCGCACGGTCGTCAACATCGGCATCGGCGGATCCGATCTCGGTCCTGTGATGGCCTACGAGGCACTCGCACCGTTTCACCACCCCGAGATCGAGTGCCGGTTCCTCAGCAACATCGACCCGACGGACGCAGCCCAGACCCTGGCCGGGCTGGACCCCGCGTCGACGCTGTTCATCGTCTCCAGCAAGACCTTCGGCACGCTGGAGACCCTCACCAACGCCCGCCTGTGCCGCTCGTGGCTCCTCGAGGCCCTCTCGGACGCAGACGCGGACGACGCGGTGCGTCGCCATTTCGTCGCCGTCTCGACCGCGCTGGACAAGGTCGCCGACTTCGGCATCGATCCGGCGAACGCCTTCGGGTTCTGGGACTGGGTCGGCGGACGTTACTCGATCGACTCCGCGATCGGCACCTCGCTCGCCGTCGCGATCGGGCCCGAGCGGTTCGCGGAGTTCCTCGACGGCATGCATGCCGTCGACACCCACTTCGTGCACACCCCTCCCGAGCGCAACGTCCCGCTGCTGATGGGTCTGCTGAACGTCTGGTACGCCGATCTGCTCGGAGCGCAGACACACGCGGTGTTGCCCTACGCCCAGCTGCTGCACCGGTTCCCGGCCTACCTGCAGCAGCTCACGATGGAGTCGAACGGAAAGCAGGTCCGCTGGGACGGCGCGGCAGTGACGACCGAGACCGGCGAGATCTTCTGGGGCGAGCCCGGCACCAACGGCCAGCACGCCTTCTACCAGCTCATCCACCAGGGCACCCGGCTGATCCCGGCCGACTTCATCGCGATGGCGAACCCCTCGTTCGCACTGACCGACAAGGTCGACGGGCGCGAGGTCGACGTCCACGAGCTCTTCCTGGCCAACTTCCTCGCCCAGACCCGGGCGCTCGCGTTCGGCAAGACTGCCGACGAGGTCCGGGCAGAGGGCGTCGCGGACCACCAGGTCGCAGCACGGACGTTCCCCGGGAATCGTCCCTCGACGTCGATCATGGCGCCCGAGCTCACCCCGTCGGTGCTGGGCCAGCTGGTGGCGCTCTACGAGCACATCACCTTCGTGCAGGGCGTCGTGTGGGGAATCGACAGCTTCGACCAGTGGGGGGTCGAGCTCGGCAAGAAACTCGCCCAGGAACTCGTGCCCGCGCTCGGGGGCGACGAGGACGCCATCGCGGCGCAGGACGCCTCGACCCGGTCGTTGCTCGCCTACTACCGGGAGCACCGTCGATGAGCTCGCCGCGCACCGTCGTCCACGACACGCCCGAGGCGCTCGCCGCGACCGTCGCGGCCGACGTCCTCGATCTGCTCGCCGACGTCCAGGCCGCGGGCGGAATACCTCAGATCGTGCTCACCGGCGGCACGATCGCCGAGGCGATGCATCGGGAGATCGCGCGGCAGGCACCGGCGTCCGGCGTCGACTGGGGCGCAGTGATCATCTGGTTCGGCGACGAGAGGTTCGTCGCCGCTGACTCCCCCGACCGCAATGCCGGTCAGGCCCGTGCCGCGTTCCTGGACGCCGTCGGAGCGCACCGGGTGCACGAGATGCCGGCCTCGTCGTCCGTGGCGACCGCCGAGGAGTCCGCTGCGCTCTACCGCGACCTGCTCGGCGGCGAGGCCACCGGCCGCTTCGACCTCGTGATGCTCGGGATCGGGCCCGACGGACATGTGGCCTCGTTGTTCCCCGAGCACCCCGAGCTGGCGGTCGACGACGTCGCGGCGGCCGCCGTCCATGATTCGCCCAAGCCGCCCCCGGACCGGGTGACCATGACGTTCGCCAGGCTCAATGCCGCCGACCGGATCTGGCTGCTCGCCAGCGGCGAGTCGAAGGCCGAGGCGGTCGCACGAGCCCGGGCCTCGTCGGGTTCGATCGCCGAGACGCCGGCGCGGGGCATCCTCGGCTCAGCTGGCACCCAGATCGTGTGGCACCTGGACCAGGACGCCGCGCGGCCCCACGGCGATTGAGGACGAACCCCGCGAGGAACGAGCGGGGCGCCTCGAAACCCTGCCGGGCGAGGCAGGCGAGGTAGGTCAGAAGATGATCTCGCCGGACTTGCGGCGCGAGCGCAGAAGCTGGATGGCCTCGTCGAGGATGACCTCGGCCTCGGCGTCGGAGCGCCGCTCCTTCACGTAGGCGAGGTGGGTCTTGTACGGCTCGATCTTCGGAGCCGGCGGCGGGTTTTCCGAGTCCACCGACGCGGGCAGACCGCACTTGGGGCAGTCCCACGACTCCGGGACGACCGCCTCGATCGCGAACGTGATCACCGAACGGTGATCGTGAGAGCAGAAGTAGGTGATCGCCTGACGCGGAGCCGCCTCGCCGCGCTCCGCCTCACCCATCGGACCGGCGCCGACCCGACTACCTCGGATTGCGCTTCCTCCACCAGCCATGTGCGTCTATCTCCTGGGATCGTGCGTGGGGGTACCCGCGGCGGGAGCGGCCGCGGGGCTCAGCGGATGAGCTCAGTACGCCTTGAGAAGGCCGAGAGCGATGACCGTCGCGAACCAGATGACACCGGTGCCGATGGTGAACCGGTCGAGGTTGCGCTCAGCCACCGACGAACCGCCGAGAGAGCTCGAGACACCGCCGCCGAACATGTCGGACAGACCGCCGCCGCGCCCCTTGTGCAAGAGCACGAGCAGGATCATCAGCAGGCTCGTCGTGATGAGCAGGATGGTGAAGAGCAGTTCCACGGTTGGGAATCCTATGTCAGGGAGTGGCGCGGGGAAGAACCGGCTCAGATCACGGGGAGGTCGTAGTAGCGGCAGATGCCGCCGAACTCGTCGGCCTGGAGGCTCGCACCGCCCACCAGCGCGCCATCGACGTCGTCCTTGATCATGATGCCGGCGATGTTCGCCGCCTTGACCGAACCGCCGTACAGGATCCGGATCCCGTCCGCCGCAGCGTCGCCGTGCACCTCCCGGATACGTCCGCGGATGGCGGCGCACACCTCCTGGGCGTCCTCGGGGGTGGCGACCTCGCCGGTGCCGATCGCCCAGACCGGTTCGTAGGCGACGACGAGCCCGGCGACCTGCTCGGCCGTGAAGCCCTCGAGCGAGCCGTCGACCTGAGCAAGCGTGTAGGACACCTGCTCCCCGGCCTTGCGAACCTCGAGGCCCTCGCCGACGCACACGATCGGCGTCATCGAGGACTTCAACGCCTGGTGTGCCTTCGCGCTAACGACGGCGTCGGTCTCGCCGTGGTACTCGCGGCGCTCGGAGTGGCCCACGACGACGTAGGAACAGCCGAGCTTCGCCAGCATCCCCGCCGAGATCTCACCGGTGTAGGCGCCGGAGTCGTGCAGCGAGACGTCCTGGGCGCCGTACTTCACCGAGAGGCGGTCGCCGTCGACCAGCGTCTGGACCGAACGGAGATCGGTGAAGGGCGGGATCACGGCGACCTCGACCTTGGCGAAGTCGTGTCGCTTGTCCGAGAGGGTCCACGCCAGCTTCTGGACCAGCACCACCGCCTCCTGGTGGTTCAGGTTCATCTTCCAGTTGCCCGCCATGAGCGGGACCCGCGCGAGGTCGGCGTTGCGAGCCATGACTCAGTCCTCCAAGACCGTGATGCCGGGCAGTTCCTTGCCCTCCAGATACTCCAGGCTGGCGCCGCCGCCGGTCGAGATGTGGCCGAAGGCCGACTCGTCGAAGCCGAGCGCTCGCACGGCGGCGGCCGAGTCGCCGCCACCGACGACGGACAGTCCGTCGATCTGCGTCAGTGCCTGCGCCACCGCTCGCGTGCCGTCGGAGAAGGACGGCACCTCGAACACGCCCATCGGCCCGTTCCAGAACACCGTCTTCGCGTCGGCGAGCGCGGCGGCGAAGTCGGCGCCCGATGCCGGGCCGATGTCCAGCCCGAGTGCGTCAGCGGGAATGGCCGAGGCCGCGACGACGCGCGGCTCCGGGGTGCGTTCGCCCGCAGGGAACTCGGTGTCGACCACGATGTCGCCCGGCAGCAGGATCTGGACACCCGACTCCTCCGCGCGCGCCAGGTACGCACGGCAGGTGTCGAGCTGATCCTCCTCGAGCAGGCTCTTGCCGACCTCGTGGCCCTGGGCCTTGAGGAAGGTGAACACCATGCCGCCGCCGATCAGCAGCTTGTCGGCCTTGTCGAGCAGGTTGTCGATCACGCCGAGCTTGTCGGAGACCTTCGAGCCGCCGAGCACGACGACGTAGGGCCGAGTCGGCTCCACCGTGAGACGACGCAGTACGTCGATCTCGGTGGAGACGAGACCGCCCATGGCGTGCGGGAGCCGCTGGGCCACGTCGTACACGCTGGCCTGCTTGCGGTGCACGACACCGAACCCGTCGCTCACGAAGGCGTCGGCCAACGCGGCGAGCTGGTCGGCGAACGTGCCGCGCTCGACGTCGTCCTTGCTGGTCTCGCCGGCGTTGAAGCGGACGTTCTCCAGCAACGCCACCTGGCCGTCGGCCAGCCCGGCCACCGCGGCCCGAGCCGCGTCGCCGACCGTGTCGGAGGCGAAGACGACGTCCTGGCCGAGCAGCTCACCGAGCCGGACGGCGACCGGGGCGAGCGAGTACCGCTCCTCCGGCGCACCCTTGGGTCGGCCCAGGTGGGCTGTCACGACCACGCGGGCGCCGGCGTCGGCCAGTGCCTTGATGGTCGGGACGCTCGCCCGGATCCGGCCGTCGTCGGTGATGGCGGCGCCGTCGAGCGGCACGTTGAGGTCCGACCGGACGAGGACGCGCTTGCCGCTGACCTCGCCCAGCCCGGCGTACTCCCCCACCGTCAGAGGGTCTTGCCGACGTAGTCGATCAGGTCGGCGAGGCGGTTGGAGTAGCCCCACTCGTTGTCGTACCAGCCGACGACCTTGACCTGGTTGCCGATCACCTTGGTGAGCGGGGCGTCGAAGATGCACGACGCCGGGTCGGTGACGATGTCGCTGGAGACGATCGGCGCCGTGGAGTAGCGCAGGAACCGGCCGTCGGCGGCCTTCTGCACCACGGCGTTGACCTCCTCGACGCTGGTCTCGCGACCGGCCTCGAAGGTGAGGTCGGTGGCCGAGCCGGTCGGGGTGGGCACGCGCAGGGCGTACCCGTCGAGCTTGCCCTTGAGCTCGGGCAGCACCAGGCCGATGGCCTTGGCGGCACCGGTCGAGGTGGGGACGATGTTGAGGGCGGCGGCGCGGGCGCGGCGCAGATCCTTGTGGATGTTGTCCTGGAGGTTCTGGTCCGCGGTGTAGGCGTGGATGGTGGTCATCAGGCCCTTGACGATGCCGAACTCGTCGTTGAGCGCCTTCGCCATCGGCGCGAGGCAGTTGGTCGTGCACGACGCGTTCGAGATCACCGTGTGCGCGGCGGCGTCGTAGTCGGTGTGGTTCACACCCATCACGACGGTGATGTCCTCGTTGGAGGCCGGCGCGGAGATGATGACCTTCTTGGCGCCGCCCTGGTCGACGTGCGCGCGGGCCAAGGTGGCGTCGGTGAAGAAGCCGGTGGACTCCACCACGACGTCGACGCCGAGGTCGCCCCACTTCAGCGCAGCCGGGTCGCGCTCGGCGAAGGCCTTGATCTCGGCACCGCCCACGAGGATCGCGTCGTCGGTGGAGGACACGTCGGCGTCGAGACGACCCAGGATCGAGTCGTACTTCAGCAGGTGCGCGAGCACCGCGTTGTCGGTGAGGTCGTTGACCCCCACGATCTCGATGTCCAGCCCGGAGGCGCGGACCGCCCGGAAGAAGTTGCGGCCGATCCGGCCGAATCCGTTGATACCAACGCGAACGGTCACTGCGAATGCTCCTGCTGAGAGGCGTTACGGGACAGCCCGACCCTACCGGTGGCCAGGGACCGCTCCGACACGTCGTCCGGGGTACGTACGGGTAACCCCGCTCCGGACGGTCGCCTCTGTCACAGCGGCGGGCGTGTGTGCTGGTGCCGATCAGTCGTCGACGAGCATGTCGGGCGTCAGCGAGGCCTCGGTGTCGGGGATCCCCAGCTCCTCGGCGCGCTTGTCCGCCATCGCCAGCAGGCGGCGTATCCGGCCCGCGATCGCATCCTTGGTGAGCACCGGCTCGTGCAACTGGCCCAGCTCCTCCAAGGAAGCCTGCTTGTGCTCGAGGCGCAGGGTTCCGGCCATGCGGAGGTGGTCGGGAACCTCGGCACCGAGGATCTCCATCGCCCGCTCGACGCGTGCCCCTGCCGCGACGGCAGCTCGCGCCGAACGACGCAGGTTGGCGTCGTCGAAGTTCGCCAGCCGGTTCGCCGTCGCGCGGACCTCGCGCCGCATCCGACGCTCCTCCCACGCGAGCAACGTCTCGTGCGCGCCGAGCCGGGTCAGGAGCTGGCCGATGGCATCGCCGTCGCGGATCACCACGCGGTCGATCCCCCGAACCTCGCGCGCCTTGGCCTGGATACCCAGCCGACGAGCCACACCCACGAGGGCCAACGCCGCTTCCGGGCCGGGGCAGGTGATCTCCATGGCCGAGGACCGGCCGGGCTCGGTGAGCGAGCCGTGGGCGAGGAAGGCGCCGCGCCACGCGGCCACGGCGTCACAGCTACCGCCGGAGACCACCGCTGGTGGCAGACCGCGCACCGGACGCCCACGCTGATCGAGCAGACCCGTCTGGCGTGCGAGCGACTCGCCGTCGCGGACGACGCGGACCAGGTAGCGGCTGCCCTTGCGCAGGCCGCTGGCCTGGACCATCACGACCTCGGACTTGTGCCCGTAGACCTCGTCGATGTCCTTGCGCAGGCGGCGTGCGGCGGCGCCGGTGTCCAGTTCGGCCTCGACGACGACACGGCCGCTCACGATGTGCAGGCCGCCGGCGAAGCGCAGGGTCGTGGCCACTTCGGACTTACGACAGCAGGTCTTGGTGATCTGGGTGTTGGCGAGCTCCGCCTTGACCTGCGCTGTCATCGCCATGGCGGCGATCCTGCCACGCGCGTCAACAACCCTCGCGAGGTGGCGGACACCCGTGGACCGGCCGTCCCACTCAGGAGATCGGCGGCGCGGCCGCGATGATCCGCGCGTAGGCCTCGGCGAGCTTGCGAGGGTCGTGTCGCGGCGTGCCGTCGTCGGCCGCGACGTCGTCCAGGACGAGCACCGCGCTGGTCGCGCGCACGACCTCCCGGAGCTCGACGAGGTGGTCGCCGGTCAGCCGGGAGCGGTCGGCGAGTACCGCGTAGACGGGCAGGTCGGGAGCGTGCTCGAACAACACCGCCAGGTGGTCGGCAGGGCCGAAGCCGCCCGTCTCTCCGTCCTGCTCGTCGAGGTTGAGCACGACCACGATCCGACCCTGGGTCGCGGCGAGCGCCTGGCGCAGCGCAGGCACCCGCAGGTGCGGGATCACCGAGGTGAACCAGGAACCCGGCCCGAGGAAGAGCCAGTCGGCCTGCTCGATCTTCTCCACCGCCACCGGGCTCACCGGCGGGTCGGCGGGTTCGAGGTCGACGGCGGTGATCACGCCGGGCGTCGTCGCCACCTCGACCTGGCCGCGGATCGTCGTCAGGACGTCGGGATCAGGGTCGAGGCCCCGCACCTCGGCGCGGATGTCCATCGGGACCAGGGCCATCGGCAGCACGCGACCCTTGGCCCCGAGCAGACGACCGACCCAGTCGAGAGCGTCGACGTGGTCACCGAGCAGCTCCCAGAGGCCGACGATCAGCAGGTTGCCGACGACGTGACCGCGCATGTCGCCGCTCCCGGCGAACCGGTGCTGCAGGACTCGCGCCCAGGTGTCACCCCAGGTGTCGTCCCCGCACAGTGCCGCCAGTGCCATCCGTAGATCGCCCGGGGGAAGCACGTTGAACTCACCGCGCAAGCGGCCCGAGGAGCCGCCGTTGTCGGCGACGGTGACGACCGCTGCGAGGTCGTCGACCGTCAGGTCGTCCACGAGGAGTCGCAGGGCCGAGAGCGAGGCATGGAGTCCGTGACCGCCGCCCAGGGCGACGGCCGACTGAGCGCGGTCGTTCATTCGCGTCCGAGGTCCCGGTGGGTCGCTCTCGCGTCGAGCCCACCGGCAGTCAGGCGCGACACAATCTCCTCCGTCATCGCAACACTGCGGTGCTTGCCGCCGGTGCAGCCGATCGCGATCCGCATGAAGCGCTTGCCTTCCCGCAGATAGCCCTCGGCGACACCGATGAGCACCGGCACGTAGCCCTCGAGGAACGCGTCCGCACCGACCTGCGCGGTGACGAACGCTGCGACGTCGGCATCGCGGCCCGTGTGCGGCCGCAGCTCCGGCACCCAGTGCGGGTTCGGGAGGAATCGCATGTCCGCGACGAAGTCGGCGTCGACCGGGATGCCGTACTTGAACCCGAAGCTGATCACGGTGACCTTCAGACCTGTGGTTCCGGGCGTGCCGAAGGCCTGGGCGATCCGGTCGGTCAGCTGGTGGACGTTGAGCGACGAGGTGTCGATGACGAGGTCGGCGTCGCTGCGCAGGTCCGCCAGCACAGTGCGTTCGCGGACCAGACCGTCGAGCAACCGCCCCGAGGCCTGCAACGGATGCGGACGTCGCGCGGCCTCCTGACGCCGCACCAGCACGTCGTCGGCGGCGTCGAGGAAGACCAGCGTGGTGCGACGTCCGGAGAATCCTTGCGCCAGCTGTGTGTGCAGCCCGGCGAAGAAGGAGCCCGAACGGACGTCGATGACCACGGCGATCGGCTGCGTCGCTCCGTGGCTCCGGTCGACCAGGCGCACCACCTCGGGCAACAGGCTCGGCGGCAGGTTGTCCACCACGTAGTAGCCGAGGTCCTCCAACTCCTTGGCGGCCGTGCTGCGGCCGGCGCCGGTCATGCCGGTCACGACCACGATCTCGCCCTCGGCGGGCTCGGCTCTCGGTGGGGTGTTCGAGACGCTCACGTGCTCTCCTCCGCGGGAACGGTCGCCGGGCCACCATCTTGGCGGGTCGGCGTCGGCGGGGCGACCGCGGCCTTGATCGCGGCGGCGGTCTTCGGGCCGATGCCCGACACTGCGGCGATCTCGGACTCCTCGGCGGCGCGCAGTTTCTTCAGAGACCCGAAGTGCTTGAGCAGCGTGCGCCGTCGGACCTCGCCGAGCCCCGGGACGTCGTCGAGCGCGCTCTCGACCATCGACTTGGAGCGGCGCGAGCGGTGGTGGTTGATCGCGAACCGGTGCGCCTCGTCACGGACCCGCTGCAGGAGGTAGAGGCCCTCGGAGGAGCGCGCGAGGATGACCGGATCCTCCTGCTCGGGCAACCAGACCTCCTCGAGCCGCTTCGCCAGGCCACAGACCGGGATGTCGACGATCCCGAGCTCGTGCATCGCCTGATGGGCGGCCGCGACCTGCGGTGGCCCGCCGTCGACGACCACCAGGCCCGGTGCGTAAGCAAATTTGCGGGGGCGGCCCGTCTCCGGGTCGATCAGCATCGGACCGCTCGTGACACCCTCGGCACTGCCCGCGGTGGCTGCACCGTTGCCGACCGCCTCCGAGGGCGGAGCCTCGTCGAGGAGCCGTTTGAAGCGACGGGTGATCACCTCGTGCATCGAGGCGACGTCGTTCTGACCGTCCACGCCCTTGATGATGAAGCGCCGGTACTCGCTCTTGCGGGCCAGGCCGTCTTCGAAGACGACCATCGAGGCGACCACCTCGGTGCCTTGTAGGTTGGAGACGTCGTAGCACTCGATGCGCAGCGGCGCGTCGTCGAGCTCCAGAGCCTCGCGGATCTCCTCCAGCGCCCGGTTGCGGGTAGTGAGGTCGCTGGCGCGCTTGGTCTTGTGCAGGGCCAGCGCCTGCTGGGCGTTGGCGGCGACCGTCTCCTGCAGGGTGCGCTTGTCGCCGCGTTGCGGCACGCGGACCTCCACCCGGGATCCGCGCAGATCGGCCAGCAGCGTCTCCACGGTGACGAGGTCTGGCGGTGCGACAGGGACGAGCACCTCCCGCGGCACCGACTCGGGCTCACCGGCATAGAGCTGGAGCAGGAAGTCCTCGACGAGCTGGGCGGTGTCGGCCTCGGTCACCCGATCGGCGACCCAGCCACGCTGGCCCTTCACCCGTCCGCCGCGCACGTGGAAGATCTGGACGGCGACCTCGAGCGGGTCCTCCGCCAGCGCGATCACATCGACGTCGGCACCGTCGCCCAGCACGATCGCCTGCTTCTCCAGGGCCCGCTCCAGCGCGCCCAGATCGTCGCGGAGGCGACCGGCACGCTCGAACTCGAGGGCGTCGGAGGCCGCGTACATCTCTCGCTCGATCCGGCGCATCACCGGGCGGGTCTGGCCGGCCATGAAGTCGCAGAAGTCGTCGACGATCGCGCGGTGCTCCTCCTCGCTGATCTGACCGACGCACGGCGCCGAGCACTTACCGATGTAGCCCAGCAGACAGGGACGGCCGACCTGCGCGGAGCGCTTGAACACGCCGGTCGTGCACGAACGCATCGGGAACACGCGGAGGAGGATGTCGACGGTTTCGCGGATCGCCCACGCATGGCTGTACGGCCCGAAGTAACGGGTGCCCTTGCGCTTGGCTCCCCGACCGACCATCACGCGGGGGAACTCGTCCCCCACCGTCACGGCGAGCCACGGGTAGGACTTGTCGTCGCGGTACTTGACGTTGAACCGGGGATCGAACTCCTTGATCCAGGAGTACTCGAGTTGGAGCGCCTCGACCTCGGTGTTGACGACGGTCCAGTCGACCGACCGCGCCGTCGTCACCATCGTGGCGGTACGCGGATGCAGACCGGCGATGTCCTGGAAGTACGAGGAGAGACGGGAACGCAGGCTCTTGGCCTTGCCGACGTAGATCACGCGGCCGTTCGCATCGCGGAACCGGTAGACGCCGGGACGCGTGGGGATGGTGCCGGGCTCGGGCCGGTAACTCAATGGGGATGACGAGATCGGCACGGAACCACCCTACGGAGCGGTTCCGACAATCGCGGACGGTGGCGGCACCGGCCGGCAACTGCCCGATCCGCGGGATCGCCTAGGCCGCGAGGATCTCCTCGCCCTCGACCTTCACCGCGACCTCCGAGAGCGCCGTGGACGCCGGGCCCTGCGTGGCCGAGCCGTCGTCGATGGAGAAGACGCTGCCGTGCAGGGGGCAGGTGATGCCGTCGGCCGACACCGCGGTCAGGGCTGCGCCCTCGTGGGTGCAGACGGCGTTGAAGGCTTTGAACTCCCCCGCGCTGGGCTGAGTGATGACGATGCCCGCGCCCGCCAGGATCAGCCCCCCGCCGACGGGAACCTCCGAGGTCGTCGCGAGCGCCTCGCCGGCGTCCGGCTTCTCAGCCGCGGCGCCGTCCGACCCGCCGGACCCGCCGGACCCGGCGTCGCCGCCCGCACAGCCGGCCAGGGCCGCCGCGACACCGAGGAAGCCGAGGCCCTGGAAGACGATCCGGCGATTCGCCTGGATGGGTCGGCTGGAACTGGTGGGGGCACTCTCGTCGGGGCGAACGGACTGCGACATGGGGATCCTCCTGCTGGGTGGGGGATGGCACCGGGTGGTTGAACGTGACACTACCCAGCGCAGGCCCACCCTGGATGAGAGGAACGTGAGAGTCCCCCCTGAGTCCGGACCTGTCACTCACAGGCGCCGGGCTAGCCCCTCTTCGCAGCCTTCTTTGCCGCCGGGCGCTTCACGGCGGACTTCTTCGCCGCGGTCTTCTTCGCCGCGGTCTTCTCCGCCGGTGCCTTGGATGCGGCCTTCTTCGCTGCGCCACGCAACGGCACGGTGTCGACCGGCGCCGCCCGCGGCGGTCCGGGCTGCTCGGCAGAGCGGCCCTCTAGCATCGGCGCGAGGAAACGACCGGTGTGACTGGCCTCGACGGCGGCCACCTCCTCGGGAGTTCCCTCGGCCACCACCATGCCACCGCGCGACCCGCCGTCAGGCCCCATGTCGATGAGCCAGTCGGCGGTCTTGATGACGTCGAGGTTGTGCTCGATGACGAGCACCGAGTTGCCGGCGTCGACGAGTTTGCCCAGCACGAGCAGCAGCTTGCGGATGTCCTCGAAGTGCAGACCGGTCGTCGGCTCGTCGAGCACGTAGACCGTGCGCCCGGTCGATCGCTTCTGCAGTTCGGCCGCCAGCTTCACCCGCTGCGCCTCACCACCGGAGAGCGTCGTGGCCGGCTGCCCGAGTCGGACGTAGCCGAGCCCGACCTCGACGAGGGTCTTCATGTGCCGGGCGATCGCCGGGACCGCGGCGAAGAACTCCACCGCCTCCTCGATCGGCATGTCGAGCACCTCGGCGATGGTCTTGCCCTTGTAGTGGACCTCGAGCGTCTCGCGGTTGTACCGAGCGCCGTGGCAGACCTCGCACGGCACGTAGACGTCGGGCAGGAAGTTCATCTCGATCTTGATCGTGCCGTCGCCGGTGCACGCCTCGCACCGGCCGCCCTTGACGTTGAACGAGAACCGGCCCTGCAGGTAGCCCCGCATCTTGGCCTCCGGGGTGGAGGCGAAGAGCTTGCGCACGTGGTCGAAGACGCCGGTGTAGGTCGCCGGGTTCGAGCGGGGAGTGCGGCCGATCGGCGACTGGTCGACGTGGATGACCTTGTCGACGTGCTCGATTCCGGTGATCCGCTGGTGCCGCCCGGGAACCGCCCGGGAGTGGTAGATCTGCTTGGCCAGCGAGGTGTAGAGGATGTCGTTGACCAGCGTCGACTTGCCCGAGCCGGAGACGCCGGTGACGGCGACGAAGAGGCCCAGCGGGAACGTCACGTCGACGTTGCGCAGGTTGTTCTCACGGGCACCGACGACGGTGAGCTCGCGGCCCACGGTGCGCGGACGTCGTACGGCGGGCACGGGGATCTCGCGCCGGCCCGAGAGGTACTGCCCGGTCGCGGAGTCGGGGTGGGCATACAGGTCGGCCACGCTGCCGCTGTGCACGACCTGGCCGCCGTGCTCCCCCGCACCGGGGCCGATGTCGACGACCCAGTCCGCGGTGCGGATGGTGTCCTCGTCGTGCTCGACGACGATCAGGGTGTTCCCGAGGTCGCGGAGCCGGACCAAGGTCTCGATGAGCCGCTGGTTGTCGCGCTGGTGCAGACCGATGGACGGTTCGTCGAGCACGTAGAGGACGCCGACCAGGCCCGCCCCGATCTGCGTGGCGAGTCGGATGCGTTGCGCCTCGCCACCGGACAGCGAGCCCGACGGACGATCGAGGGAGAGGTAGTCCAAGCCGACGTCGAGCAGGAACTGCAGGCGCTCCTGGATCTCCTTGAGCACGCGCTCACCGATCTGACGCTCACGCGAGGTCAGGTCGAGGTCGGCGAGGAACGCCGCGGTCTCGCCGAGCGGCATGGCGCAGATGTCGGCGATGGTGCGGCCACCCACGAGCACGGCCATCGAGACCGGCTTGAGACGACTCCCCCGGCAGGCCGGGCACGGGACCTCGCGCATGAAGCCCTCGAAGCGCTCGCGACTCGTGTCGGACTCGGCCTCGCGGTGCCGACGCTCGACGTAGGTGCGCACACCCTCGAACTGCGCGGAGTAGGCGCGCTCGCGGCCGTAGCGGTTGCGGGTGACGACGTGGACCTTGGTGCGGTGGCCGTCGAGGATCGAGCGCTGCGCCGCTGCGGGGAGGTCCTCCCACGGGGTGCCGAGATCGAACCCCATCTCCTGGCCCAGCGCGTCGAGGAGCTTGAGGAAGTAGTCGGCGACGTGGGCATGGCTCCACGGCTGGATCGCGCCGTCGGCGAGGGTCGCGGTCGGATCGGGTACGACGAGCTCGGGATCGACCTCCATCCGGGTGCCCAGCCCGGTGCACTCCGGGCACGCGCCGTAGGGCGAGTTGAAGGAGAAGGAGCGCGGCTCGAGCTCGTCGGTGTCGATCGCGTGCTCGTTGGGGCACGCCATCTTCTCGCTGAACCGCAGTTCGCGCTCGGGGTCGGCGTCGGGCAGGTCGACGAAGTCGATGAGGACGAGCCCGCCGGCCAGCCCCAGCGCCGTCTCGACCGAGTCGGTCAGGCGTCGTTTGGAGGATGCCTTCACCGCGAGACGGTCGATGACGACCTCGATGGTGTGCTTCTTCTGCTTGTCGAGCTTCGGCTCGCCGGTGGCGAGGGCGTCGAGCGCGTGGGTCTCGCCGTCGACCCTCGCACGGGAGAAGCCCTGGGTCTGCAGCTGCTTGAAGAGCTCCAGGTACTCGCCCTTGCGGCCACGGATGACCGGCGCCAGCACCTGGAAGCGGCGCCCCTCCTCCAGACCCAGGATCCGGTCGACGATCTGCTGCGGCGTCTGGCGTTCGATCGGTGCACCGCACGTCGGGCAGTGCGGCCGGCCGGCCCGGGCGAAGAAGAGACGGAGGTAGTCGTAGACCTCGGTGATCGTGCCGACGGTCGAGCGCGGGTTCTTCGAGGTGGACTTCTGGTCGATCGAGACGGCGGGCGAGAGCCCCTCGATGAAGTCGACGTCGGGCTTGTCCATCTGCCCGAGGAACTGGCGCGCGTACGCGGAGAGCGACTCGACGTAGCGACGCTGACCCTCCGCGAAGATCGTGTCGAAAGCCAGCGAGGACTTGCCCGAACCGGAGAGACCGGTGAACACGATGAGCGCATCGCGAGGCAGGTCGAGCGAGACGTCCTTGAGGTTGTGCTCGCGGGCTCCGCGGATGATGAGCTGGTCGGCCACGTGCTCCCCTGGGGCTGCGGTGCGGATCGGTACAGATGTCACGGTCAGACTTCGAACACATGTTCGTTGCCCGGGCAAGCGTAGCGGGCGCGCCACGCCGTCCCCCCACCCTAGGAGCGAGCGCCGACAGTCCTGGTTTCGGGCGCGTTCCGAGAGCGCTTCGCGCCCCCGTTCCCGCAGATCTCGGACCGGACCCGCGTCCTGATCTGTGCGAGGCTGCCACCGTGACCTACACCGGAGATGTGAGCGTCGGCGACGCAGCCGACGTGCGGACGCTCGAGCACCTGACGATCGCCAAGATCGCCGTGGACCCGCAGATGAGCAACAACTGCTACCTGCTCCGCTGCACCGAGACCGGCGAGCAACTGCTCGTCGACGCCGCCGACGACGCCGCGACCGTGCTGGCCCTCGTCGGCGACTCCGGTCTCGGCACGGTCGTCACCACGCACCAGCACTGGGACCACCACCGCGCACTCGCCGACGTCGTCGCCGCGACGGATGCCGAGGTGGGCGCCGGGGCCCCCGACGCCGACGCGATCACCGAGCAAACCGGTGTCGCCGTCGGGCGCCGGGTCGAGCACGGCGACACCGTGATGGTCGGGCAGTGCCCGCTGACCGTGATCGCCATCGCCGGCCACACGCCCGGCTCGATCGCGCTCCTCTACGACGACAGCCCGCACGGGGGCCACCCACACCTGTTCACCGGCGACTCGCTCTTCCCCGGCGGCGTCGGCGCGACCTTCGGCGACGCCGAGGCGTTCGCTCAGCTCATCGACGAGGTCGAGACCAAGGTCTTCGGCACGCTCCCCGACGAGACCTGGTTCTACCCCGGCCACGGCAAGGACGGCGTCCTGGGAACCGAACGCCCTCACGTGGCGGAGTGGCGCGAGCGTGGCTGGTGACCCGGGGTTCGCACTAGCCGGGGTGAGATTCACCGGGTACCCGGTGAATCTCCTTGATGCCTGGGCGAAACGTCACGACACGCCGGCAGCCCAGCCCTTCGTCCGGGAGTTTCGTCAGTGCGTCGATCAGCGCGCGATCGACGACGGCGTCGACTCGCCGTAGAGCCCGTTGAGGCGTGCGAAGAGCTCGAGCTCGGCAGGGTCGATGGCGGTCGCGTTGGCCAGGTGATGGAGCAGACGACTCCCCTGGACCTCCGCGGCGAGCACGAGCTCCAGCGAGCCGAGGCCGTGGGTGGTGGCCCACAGCCACATCGTGAGGGGAGTGACCTGCTGGAGCTCGGCGAGCTCGACGAGGACGCGCGATCGCTCGGCATCGACCCCGTGGTCGAGCAGCATCCCGCGGATGTCGTCGGCCGTGGCGAGGGTGGGGTCGAAACCCGGGCCCTCCACGACGTCGGTGCGACGCAAGCGGCCCAACGAGACGCCCACGACCGCGGACGCCGCGACGACGACCAGACCGATGACCAGGCCGGTGACGTGTGCGCTCATGATTCCTCCCCCGTGACCCGTGGTGGTCACTCGGAAGGAACAACGACGACGAGCTGCACGGGTCACGGACCCGGGCTGTACGCCAGATCACGTGCCGAACGGCTCAGGTCGCTCCCGACCACAGGACCTCGAACCCGCGTGCACCTCAGGAGTAGGTCGCGCGCACCACGTCGGTCGTCGGGGTCGCCTGACAGGCCAGACGGATGCCGTCGCCGAGGTCGTCGTCGTCGAGGACGTCGTTGTGGGCCATCTCGACCTCGCCCTCCAGCAGTCGGACGGCGCACGCGGAGCACTCACCCTCGCGGCACGAGTAGGGCGCCTTCACACCCTTCTTCTCCAGGTGCTCCAGCATCGACGTGCCGTCGCCCCAGTCGTCGAAGACGTGGGTCTCCCCGTCGAGCTCGACCTCGAGCCGGACCGAGCCGGTGGCCGCGGGGCCTGTGGGCTCGACGGCAGCATCGTCGGAACCGTCGGCCGAACCGGCGTCCGCCTCGGCGTCGGCGATCTCCTCCGCCGCGACGTCCTCGGTGTGCGGGCCCACGACGTCGCCGAAGGGGTTGCCGCCGAGCGAGACGAACTTCTCCTGGTGCCGCAGCTCCCGCGGGATTTCCAGCTCCTTCAGAGCGCTCATCACCAGCTTCATGAACGGCGCAGGGCCGCAGGTGAAGCAGTCACGACCGGGGTGGTCGGCGGCGAAGGACCTCAGCTGCTCCTGCGTGGGTAACCCCTGGACGCTCTCCAGCCAGTGGACGACGTGCAGCCGCTCGGGGTGCGCAGCCGCCAGCTCGGTCAGCTCGCGCGCGAAGATCACCGACTGCTCGTCGCGATTGGCATAGAACACCGTGATCCGGCCCGACCCCTGCGCGAGCGCCGTGCGGGTGATGGACATGATCGGGGTGACGCCGCTGCCGCCGGCGAAGAGCAGCAGGTCGGCGTCGAGCGAGGCGGGCGTGAAGATGCCGCTCGGAGGGAGAACCCTGATCGACGACCCGGGCACGAGGTTGTCGCAGATCCAGTTCGACGCGTAGCCCTCGGCGGTGCGCTTGACCGTGATCGTCACCGTCTCGGCGTCCCCGACCGGGCTGCTGCTGAAGGAGTAGCACCGGGCGGCCACGACCGTCTGGTCGCTCGGGACGGCGAGGGTGAGGAACTGGCCCGGCTTGTACCGGAACTGCTCGGCGAGTTCGGCGGGGACGGCGAAGGTGATCGAGTGCGCGTCGGGCGTCTCCTGGACGACGTCGACGACCTCGAGCACGTGGGAGTCGGACAACGGATCCTCTTCGTTCTCGGGGGTTCGGTGCGGCGGGAAGGCTCAGTAACCGTCCTCGGCGCCGAGGGGAATCCTGCCGTCCCGTGACGCCGCCTCGATGCTGGCGACGAGTCGTGGACATCCCTCGTGGATGGCGCGGCCGTTCGGCCGGCCGTCGATCCGGTTCAGTTCGGGGCACTCGCGGCGGGCCGTCTCGCTCCACTGGATGGAGGTGTGATGCTCACTGTTCTTCTTGACCCCGACCACGGCCAGGCAGTCGAGGCACGCGACGTCGACCAGCCGTGCCTGGGTGTAGAGACGCTGGTCCTCCAGCGTCTCCTCGCTGGTCGGGACGAACGAGGCCATCAGTGGTGCGCGGGAACGCCCGCTGCCTCGTCCTCGGCCGCCTTGACGCGCAGGTTCTCGGCGACCTCGTCCTGCCAGAACTCGTTGGCCTTGGTGGTGTCGACCTCGAACTCGAAGCGATCGGTCATCTCGGCCTCGACGTCGGCGACGTCGACATAGAACTGCTCGTACCAGCGACGCAGCTGGTAGACGGGGCCGTCCTCCTCGCACAGGAGCGGGTTCTGGACCGGCACCTTGTTCTTCCAGATGTGGACGTCCTGGAGGAATCCGTCGCCGAACATGTCGGCGTACTTCTTGCCGATGAAGTTGGCGGTCGCGTCGTCCATGCCCTCGGGCTTCTTCACGACGATGCCGTACTGCAGCAGGAACGAGTCCGGGCCGGTGGGGATGTGGCAGTTGATCAGCACGACCTCGGTCTGGAAGCCGTTGTAGTCGGTGTCGAGCCAGTTGATCATGTACGAGGGGCCGTAGTAGGTCGCCTCGGACTTCAAGAAGAGCTCGGCGCTGCCGTAGCCACCCGCCATGTCGGGGCGGCCCTTGGACTCCATGAACTGGGTCGCCTGCTGGCCCTCGAACACGTTGCGGAAGCTCGTCGGGAAGGCGAAGTGCACGTAGTAGAAGTGCGCCATGTCGACGACGTTGTCGATCAGCTCGCGGCAGTTGGAGCCCTCGATGTGCTCGGCGACCCACACCCAGTCGGTGTACTCGCCCTCGGCGAGCCCGGGCAGCTGCGGCGGCAGGATGTCGTAGTCGGCGGCGGAACCCTCGACGTCGTGCCACGCCATCAGCTGGTCGTTGACGATCGCCGTCTCGAAGCGCTGGGTGCGTGCGCGCAGCGGGACCCGACGGGCATAGGGGATCTGCTTGCACTTGCCGTCGCCACCCCAGCGCCAGTCGTGGAAGGGGCAGGCGATCTCGTCGCCCTTGATCGAGCCCTGGGTCAGGTCGCCACCCATGTGACGGCAGTACCCGTTGAGCACCTGCAGCTCGCCCTGGGAGTCCTCCCAGACGACGAGCTTGGTGCCGAACGCCTCGATCGCGTGCGGCTTACCGTCACGGAACGTCGACGCCAGGCCCAGGCAGTGCCAGCCGCGCGCGAAGCGCTGCGGCGGCAGGCCCTGGTCTAGAAAGCGAGTCTCACCCATGGTCGGGCCCCCTTCTCGACGGATCACCAGCACGAGCTGGTGGCACTCAGACTACTCCGAGGCTAGCCCAAAACGAGAACACGTTCTACTCTGAGCCCATGCGGATCGCCTTGGAACCCGAGCACCTCGCACTGCGCGCCGAGCTCAAGGAGTACTTCAGTCAGTTGGTCACCCCCGAGCGTCGGGCGGGCCTCGCCTCCGCCACCGGCGAGTTCGGCGAGGCCGGTGTGTACAAGGAGGTCATCCGCCAGATCGGCTCCGACGGTTGGCTGGGCATCGGCTGGCCGACCGAGTACGGCGGTCAGAACCGCTCGATGATCGAGCAGCTCATCTTCACCGACGCCGCCGCCGTCGCCGGCGTGCCGATCCCCTACCTGACGCTCAACACCGTCGGACCGACGATCATGCGCTACGGCACCGACGAGCAGAAGGAGTACTTCCTCCCCAAGATCCTCGCCGGCGAGCTGCACTTCTCCATCGGCTACTCCGAGCCCGGCTCCGGCACCGACCTCGCCTCCCTCAAGACCAAGGCCGTGCGCGAGGGCGACGAGTGGGTGATCAACGGTCAGAAGATGTGGACGTCGCTGATCCAGTACGCCGACTGGATCTGGCTCGCCTGCCGCACCGACGCCGACCTGCCGCGCCACAAGGGTCTCTCCATGATCCTCGTGCCCGCCCAGGCCGACGGCGTCTCCTACACGCCGGTCCACACGGTCGCCGGCGTCGGCACCAGCGCCACCTACTACGAGGACGTCCGCGTGCCGGCGTCCAACCTGGTCGGCGAGCTCAACGGCGGGTGGTCGTTGATGACCAACCAGCTCAATCACGAGCGGGTCTCGCTCACCTCCTCGGCCGCGACCGAGCAGTCGCTGGAGCAGGTCCGCGCGTGGGCGCAGGAGACCAAGAACGCCGACGGCCAGCGCGTCATCGACACCGAGTGGGTGCAGATCGCGCTCGGTCGTGCGCACGCCCGCGTCGAGGCACTCGCCCTGTTCAACTGGAAACTCGCCTCCGACGCCGACCTCGGCGTCGACCTCTCCCCCCCCCCGGCCTCGGCCACCCAGGTCTACGGGTCGGAACTCAACACCGAGGTCTATCGCACGCTGATGGAGATCGTCGGGCCGCACGCCGGACTCACCGCGGACTCCCCCGGTGCCGTGCTGCGCGGTCGTTTGGAGCGCTTCTACCGCTCCTCGCTGGTGATGACGTTCGGCGGCGGCACCAACGAGATCCAGCGCGACATCATCGGCTACGTCGGTCTCGGGCTTCCGGCCGCGAAGCGCTGACGCCCCGCCGTCTCCACTGACTCCTCCCCCAGCACCAGAATAGAGACCACGATGGACTTCACCTTCACCTCCGAGCAGGACGACGCTGCAGCGCTCGCCGCTCAGATCCTCAAGGACCACGCCACCAACGAGCGGATGAAGCAGGTCGAGGCCGGCGGCGACCGCTTCGACCGCACGCTGTGGAAGGCGCTCGAGGACGCCGGCCTCATCGGCCTCGCGCTGCCCGAGGAGAACGGCGGCGCCGGGCTCGGTCTCATCGAGCTCTGCCGCGTCCTGGTCGAGGTCGGCCGCACGGTCGCGCCCGTGCCGCTCGCGGTCCACGGCCCCTCCGCGCTCCTCGTGGCCGAGGTCGGCTCCGATGAGCAGCGTGCCGAGCTCCTCGACGGCGGTCTGCTGCTCACCGCGGCGATCACCGAGGAGCGCAGCCACCTGCCGTCCCACCCGACCGTGACCGCCCACCAGGCGGATGGCGGGTGGACCTTGAGCGGTGCGAAGTCGCTCGTGCGCGCCGGCGCCGCAGCCGAGGCCTTCCTCGTCACCGCCAGCACCGACCAGGGCGTCGGCGTGTTCGTCGTCCGCGCGGACGCGCCGGGCGTGACCCGCACGGAGGGTCGCACGAGCGACCAGGACGTCGTCGTCCGGCTCGATCTGGACGGCGCCACGGCTGCGCAGCTCGGCCCGGCGGACGGCACGGCAGCCACCCGCCTGGCGAACCTGGTCGTCGTCTGCGCGGCGGCAGAGCAGCTCGGTGTCACCCAGGGTGCGCTCGCCCTCACCGCCGCCTACTCCAAGACCCGCGAGCAGTTCGGTCGCCCGATCGGCACCTTCCAGGCAGTCTCGCAGCGTCTGGCCGACGGCTTCATCGACGTCCTCGCCCAGCGCCTGACCCTGTGGCAGGCGGCGTGGCGCCTGGCCGAGGGCCTGCCGGCCGAAGTCGAGGTCGCCACCGCGAAGATGTGGGCGGCCGACGCCGGGCACAAACTCGCCCACACCACCGTGCACGTGCACGGTGGCGTCGGCATCGACCTGGACGGCGAGGCGCACCGCTACTTCACCACCGCGAAGCGCTTCGAGTTCAGTTACGGCGGAGCGACCGAGCAGGCCCTGGCGATCGGTCGCGCACTCGCGGCCGAGCCGGTCTGACGCCGGCTGACGAGCTGACCAGCGCCCGCCGATCGGTGAGTACCGAGGCTCCTCGCCCCCACGTCCGTGAGCAACTGCTCGCACGCGCCGACGACGACCACGACGGCCTGCTCTTCGCCGAGCAGCGCTGGTCGTGGCGTGAGGTCGTGGTCGCGTCGGCGACCCGCTCGGCGATCCTGAGCGAGCTCCTCCCGCCCGGAGCCCCGCCGCACGTGGGCGTCCTCCTCGACAATGTGCCCGAGTTCGCCTTCCTGCTCGGCGGCGCGGCCCTCGGCGGCCAGGTGGTCGTGGGGCTCAACAGCACTCGCCGCGGAGAGGCGCTCGCCCGCGACATCGCGCGCGCCGACGTCCAGGTCGTGCTGACCGAATCCGCGCACGCGGACCTGCTGGCCGGGCTCGACCTGCCAGTGCCGGTGATCGACGTCGAGAGCGAACAGTGGGCCGACCTCGTCGCCGCCCACGATCACGCCGCGGTGCCGGACGCCGTGGTCGGGCCGGAGTCGTTGTTCATGCTGATCTTCACCTCGGGCACATCCGGCGATCCCAAAGCCGTGCGGGTGACGCACGAGAAGGTGGCCTACCCCGGCCAGTTCCTCTCCGAGCGGTTCGGCCTGGGCCCGGACGACGTCGCCTATCTCTCGATGCCGATGTTCCACTCCAACGCCGTGATGGCCGGGTGGGGTCCCGCCCTCGCCGCCGGCACCACTGTCGCGCTGGCCCGGCGCTTCAGCGCGTCGGGGTTCCTGCCCGACGTCCGACGGTTCGGTGCTACCTACGCCAACTACGTCGGCAAGCCGCTGGCCTACGTCATGGCGACGCCGGAGTCCGACGACGACGCCGACAACCCACTGCGGCTGGTGTTCGGCAACGAGGCCAACGAAGGTGACATCGAGGCGTTCGGCCGCCGCTTCGGATGCACCGTCGTCGACTCCTACTCCTCCACCGAGAACGCCGTGATCGTGCAACGGCTGCCCGGCATGCCGCCCGGCAGCCTCGGGCGCCCGGTGGACGGCGTCGCCGTGCTGGACCCCGAGACGATGCAGCCCACCGCCGACGCCGTCTTCGACGGCGCCGGCCGGCTGCTCAACGTCGACGAGGCCACCGGAGAGCTGGTGAACACCCTCGGCGCCGGCGCGTTCGCGGGCTACTACAACGACACCGATGCCGAGGCCGAGCGGATGCGCGGCGGCATGTACTGGTCGGGCGACCTGGCCTACCGCGACGCCGAGGGCTGGGTGTACTTCGCCGGTCGCACCGCAGACTGGCTGCGGGTGGACGGCGAGAACCTCGCCGCGGCGCCGATCGAGCGGGTGCTGCTCCGGAATCCCGCGGTCTCGGAGGCCGCCGTGTACGCCGTGCCCGACCCTCAGGGCGGCGACCGGGTCGTCGCTGCTCTGCGTCTCGCCGGATCGCTCGACGTCGATGACCTCGAGCCGTTCCTCGCCGGGCAGGCGGACCTCTCGCCCAAGGCATGGCCGACCTACGTACGGATCGTCGACGACCTGCCGCGCACGGCCACCAACAAGGTCCTCAAGCGCGAGCTGACGCTGCTGGGGATCGACGACGTCGCGGGTGTGACGTGGGAGCGTGAGCCACGCGGTACGGCCTACGCCGTCCGCGCCACCGCACCCCGCTAGGCTCGGCCGGTGATCATCTCCGACGAGCACAAGCTCCTCTTCGTGCACGTGCAGAAGACCGGAGGAGTCACCCTCACCAACCTCCTCAAGTCGCAGTTGACCGACGTGCGCTCGAACGAGAAGCGACACGCTCCCCTGCGCCGGATCCTGCGCAAGGAACCGGACCTCGCCGACTACTGGATCTTCGGCTTCGTCCGCAATCCGTGGGACCGGATGGTCTCGTGGTGGTCGATGATCGAGAACTGGCGCGACTGGAGCGACCGCAAGGGGCTCGACACCGAGGAGAAGTGGAACCACTTCTGGCGCGGGTCGATGGAGTACCCCGACTTCGAGCAGTTCGTCCTGCGCGGCACCGAGGACTTCCCCCGGCTCCGCAAGCCGCAACTGGAGTACCTGCAGACGGCGAACCGCCGCGCGGACTTCATCGGACGGACCGAGCGCCTCTCCGAGGACTCCCGGTTCGCCCTCGAGCACTTCGGGCTCAGCACCGAGGGCCTCACCCACGACAACAAGTCCAAGCGCACCGGGTACCGCGACTACTACAACGCCGCGACGCGCGCGAAGGTCGCCGAGGTGTTCGACAAGGACATCCGCGCGTTCGACTACGAGTTCTGAGGCCGAGCGCCTGCCTCGGCCGGCGGTGCTGGTGGCGAGGAGGCCGGTGGGGGTGTCGTGACGCCCCGCTCGTTCCTCGTGGGGCTCCTCAACCACGGGGGGTTTCGAGGCCCTCGCCGGCGCTCGGGCACCTCAACCACCGTCGAGCTGGGGCGGATACGTCGAAGGGCCCGGCCACCGAGGCGGCCGGGCCCTTCCACTTCCCTGTACTGGGCCTACTGGGCGAGCTTGTCGAGACGGCTGACCGTCTCGGTGAACTCGCGCACCAGGTCCGCGACGACGTCCGCGACGGGACGGACCTCGTTCATCCGGCCGACGATCTGCCCGATCGGCATCGAGATGACGTCGGGGTCGTGGGCGGCGTTGATCCGGTTGTGGGCGTCGGCGACGAGCAGGTTCTGCAGCGGCATCGGCAGCGGAGCGGGAGCACCCTCCTCGGCCCAGGCCTCGGTCCACTTGGTCTTGAGCAGGCGTGCCGGCTTGCCCGTGTAGATCCGGGTGCGCACGGTGTCGGAGGACGAGGCACGCAGGAAGGCCGTCTCCCAACCCTCGTTGGAGGCCAGGTTGCGGTACTCCTCGGTGCCCAGCCAGATCGAACCGGTCCACACACCCTGCGCGCCGAGGGCGAGCGAGGCGGCGATCTGACGGCCCGAGCCGATGCCGCCGGCGCCGAGGACCGGCACGTCGGGGCCGACCGCGTCGACGATGTCCGGCGTGAGCACCATGCTGGCGATCTCACCGGTGTGGCCACCGGCCTCGTAGCCCTGGGCGATGATGATGTCGACGCCGTTGGCGACGTGGCTCTGAGCGTGCTTGGGCGCACCCGCCAGCGCGGCGACCTTCAGACCACCGGCGTGGCACTGCTCGATGACGTCGACCGGCGGCGAGCCGAGGGCGTTGGCGATCAACACGGGGCGGTGCTGCAACGCGACGTCGACGTGCGAACGCGCGACCGAGTGCAACCAGCCGAGGACGCCGTCGCGACCCTCGCCCTCGGGCAGCGGCGGGACACCGAGCTTGAGCAGCGTCTCGTCGACGAACTTCTTGTGCTCGTCGGGGATCATCGCGCCGAGGTCGAGCGAGCTGCCCTCGGTCGGGATCTTCATGGGCATGACGACGTCGACGCCGTACGGCTTGCCGTCGGTGTTCTCGTCCATCCAGGTGAGCGTCTTGTCGAGCTCGTCGGCGTCGTTGAACCGGACGCATCCGAGGACGCCGAGTCCGCCGGCGCGCGAGACCGCGGCGGCCACGTGCTCTGACGGGGTGAAGGCGAAGATCGGGTACTCGATCCCGAACTGGTCACACAGCGAGGTGCGCATCAGGCGTCTGCTCCTTGGGCAGCGAGGGCGGCTTCCTTGGCCTGGGCGTACTGAGCCTTGCCCGTGGCGTTGCGAGGAATGGTGGGAACCACGGTCAGCGACCGCGGCAGCTTGTAGCCCGAGAGGTGGTCGCGCAGGTAGGTGCGGAGGTCCTCGAGCTCGAGTTCGTGACCCTCACGCAGCTCCACGACCGCACCGACGGCCTGGCCGTAGGTGGGGTCGGGCAGGCCCACGACGAGGGAGTCGTAGACGGCCGGGTGGCGCTTGATCGCCATCTCGACCTCTTCGGGGAACACCTTCTCACCGCCGGTGTTCACGCAGTTCGAGCCGCGGCCGAGCATCGTGACGCGCGCACCCTCCTCGATGCGCGCGAAGTCACCGGGCACCGAGTAGCGCTTGCCCTCGATGTTCAGGAAGGTGGCCGCAGACTTGGCCTCGTCCTTGTAGTAGCCGACCGGGACGTGCCCGCCGCGACCCAACCGGCCGATCTTGCCGATGTCGGTGGTGACGTCGAGCGGCACGTTGTCGTCGTCCAGCACCACGACGTGCGGGCCGAGCGAGACCACAGGACCGTCGCTGCTGATCGCGTTGGCGTCCTGCACGCCGGTGCCCTGGAAACCGGTCTCGGAGGCGCCGATGGAGTCGGTGAAGATCGCGTTCGGGAACGCGGCCATCCAGCGCTCCTTGACAGCAGGGCTGAACAGAGCGCCGCTGCTGGAGATGACGAACAGGCTGTCGGTCTTGTACGGCGTACCGGCGTCGCGCTGGGCCTCGAAGGTCTCGATCAGCGGCCGAGCGATGGCGTCACCGGTGAAGAACGTGAGCTGGACGCCCTCGGCCTCGACGATCTCCCAGAAGCGCACGGGGTCGAAGCGCGGCTCGAGCACCGTGAGGTGGCCGGCGAAAAGGTGCATCAGCAGGCTGGCCTGGGCAGCACCGTGCATGAGGGGGGTCTGTGGGAAGGTGATCAACCGGCCCGGCTCGGGTGCCTGCTGCGACTGCGTGAACTCCTCCAGCGGCTCACCCGTGGTGAAGTCGATGCCCCCGCACAGAACGCGCCAGAAGTCCTCCTGACGCCACATGACGCCCTTGGGGAAGCCGGTCGTGCCACCGGTGTAGATGATGTACAGGTCGTCGGGGCTGCGCTCGGCGAAGTCCCGCTCCTCGGTCTGCGCGGCGAGAGCGTCCTCCCACAGCACGCCGTCGAAGGCGGAGATGTCGGACTGGTCGTCGGGCTCGAGAGCGTCAGGGACGATCACCACGTGACGCAGCTTGTCGTGCTTGGGGAAGCAGCGCGCGATCAGCGGAGCGTAGGTGCGCTCGGCGATCAGCGCGACGACGTCGGCGTTGTCGAAGAGATAGTCCAGCTCACCCTCGACGTAGCGGTAGTTCACGTTGATGTTGACGGCACGGATCTTGGCGATCGCCAGGATCGACACGACGTACTCCAAGGAGTTCTTGGAGTAGATCGCCACGTGATCGCCGGGCTCGATGCCCTGGGCCTGCAGGTGGTGCGCGAGCCGGTTGGCCCGGCTCTCCAGCTGGCCGAGGGTCAGTGTCTGGTCGCCGACCTTGACCGCAGGGTTGTCGGGCGCGGTGTCGACCGCGTGCTCGAAGAGGTCTGCAATATTGTGGGCCACGGCGGCGAGACTAGAACACGTTCTCGTTTTTCGCTACCGTCCGCGCCATGAGCGCAGAGACCGCAGAGACCTCCGGCACCGAGGCCCCGCACGCCCTGGTCGAACAGGACGGCCACAAGCTGATCGTCACGATGAACCGTCCCGAGCGGCGCAACGCGCTGACCGGGGAGATGCTCGAGATCATGTCGGGCGCGTGGGACCGCGTGAACGAGGATCCCGAGATCCGGGTCTGCATCCTCACCGGTGCGGGCGGCGCCTTCTGCGCCGGCGCGGACCTGAAGAACATGAACAGCAAGCCCCCCTCGGAGTCGTTCGAGGACGGCTCCTACGACCCTAGCCGGATCAAGGGCCTGCTCAAGGGCTTCCGCCTCACCAAGCCGCTCATCGCTGCCGTCGAGGGCCCTGCGATCGCGGGCGGCACGGAGATCCTCCAGGGCACCGACATCCGAGTGGCCGGCGAGTCGGCGAAGTTCGGCATCGCCGAGGCCCGCTGGAGCCTCTACCCGATGGGCGGCTCCGCGGTCCGACTCCCCCGCCAGATCCCCTACACCGTGGCGGCCGAGCTGCTGCTCACCGGTCGCCCGATCACCGCGACCGAGGCCAAGGAACTCGGCCTCATCGGCCACGTCGTCCCCGACGGCGGCGCGCTCGCGAAGGCGCATGAGCTGGCCGACATGATCGCGGCGAACGGCCCGCTCGCCGTGCAGGCGATCCTCAAGACGATGCGTGACTCCGAGGGCATGCACGAGGACGACGCGTGGAAGGGCGACGCCGCCGTCGGCCGCACCGTCTTCGCCAGCAACGACGCCAAGGAAGGCCCCCGCGCCTTCGCCGAGAAGCGGAAGCCGAACTTCACCAACTCCTAACGTAGAGCGGGTACCGAGGCCCGCGCCGGCGTTCGGGCTCCTCGCCCACCGGAGGTACTGGTGGCCGAGGAGCCCATCGCCGAGGAACGAGGCGGCGGGCGGCAGGAGACCACCGTGCCCCAGCCCACCGGGGCCTCGAGATGGTCGCAGAGCGACCTCCTCGACCTTCCTCGACCACCGGGACCGCCGGTCTCCTCAGCGGCTCAGACGACGAAGAGCGGCAGCGGTGCGCGGTGCTCGAACTCGAAGGTGGTGCCACCACTGAAGGCGGTCACCGCGACCTCGGACGACTCGGCGGCAGGCTCGGCACGGCGCGCCAGGTGCGCCGTCCAGTCGTCGTCCGTGCCGTCGATGTCGACGTCGAAGTGCGGGTCGATCTCACGCACGATGGCGTGGAGCGCCTGCGCGCGCACGGGATCCCCCGGCCCGCAGAGCGCGATCCACGCGCCGTCGGCGCTCGCGTCGCTCGGCGTGACCCGCAGCGTGGTGCCGTCCACGACGCCGCCGGTGTAGGCGACCGGATTGAGCAGCGGGTGGAGCTCGATCGCACGCATCGCGGCGGCCTCATCGGCACCGAGCGCCAAGGCGTCGCGGATCCTGCGAGCGGCGATGCCGGCCAGGCCGACGAGCTGCTTGCGACAGATCTCCTCGGCCTGCTCGGCGTCCCGCGCGCGCTTGCGGACGGCGAGGACGTAGCTGAGATTGAGCAGGTGCATCTGCACGCACACCTCGTCGGCGATGCGCACCAGCGCCGAGTGTGAGAACCGGGTGAAGTCCAGGTCGCTCAGCAACGGTCCGCTGTAGTCGTCGGCACCCTCGCCACCCGCGACGATCGGGTCGAGCTCGACCGTCGCAGCACGCGTGGCCTCGATGGCGTAGTACGGCGGCAGCGGGGAGACCGGCGTGTGCGCCGGGTCGATGATCACGGTCCAGGCGCAGTGCGGGTTGCGGTCGGCCGGTACGCGGGGCGGGCGATGGATCGGTCGCACCTGGGCCCGCGGGTTGGTGGCCACCGCCGTCGCGTCGAACGTCGGATCCTCGATGTCGTGGCACATCGCACGCACGTAGTCGGGCCCGAGCGGCTCGACGTCGAGCAGCGCGCCGCAGCGGTCGAGTCGGAACTCGCCGTGCCAGCGGTCCTTCACCTCGTACCGGAAGTCCATGAACTGCGGCGGCGCGCCGATGTCGAGCTGCAGGCCCTTGAAGATGTCGACGATGTCACCCTCGCCCGGAACCGCCGGCGCGTAGCCGAGCGCCCGCTGCATCCGACGGGTGTAGATCGGCGACGCGCCGGCCCACTCCTCGATGGCGATCTGGGCCATCTCCTCGCGCCCGAAGGCCGAGATGCACCAGGCCATACCCGATCGATCGATGAGCTGGCCGATCAACAGCAGCTCGGGCACCAGGACGGCGAGATCGTCGCGGGTGAGCGACGCGTAGCGACTGGTCACGGGCAGATCCTGCGCTGCCCGTCACGGGTTGTCAACACTGTTGACATCCGAGCGTCTCGGCTCAGCCGACGGCGCGATCGCCGGTCCAGAACTGGGCGCGCAGGGCCTTCTTGTCCGGCTTGCCGAGGCCGGTCAACGGAAGTGCGTCGACGGCGATCACCTGCTTGGGCGACTGCACCGAGCCCTTCTTCTCCTTCACCATCTCCTGGATCTCGGAGACGACGGCGTCGGTCAGGTCGTGGCCCTCACGCATGACGACGACGGCGGTCACCGACTCGCCGAACTTCTCGTGCGGCACTCCGATGACACCGACCTGGGCGACGGCGGGATGCTGGGCCACGACGTCCTCGACCTCGCGCGGAAAGACATTGAATCCGCCGGTGACGATCATGTCCTTGGTGCGGTCCACGATGTACCAGAAGCCGTCCGCGTCCTCGCGAGCGACGTCACCGGTGTGCATCCAGCCGTCGCGGAAGGTCTCGGCGGTCGCCTCGGGCAGATTCCAGTAGCCGCCGGCCAGGAGCGGTCCCGCGACGCAGATCTCGCCGGGCTCGCCGGGTGCGACGGGCTCTCCGTCCTCGCCGAGCAGCGCCGTGCGGATGAACGCCGAGGGACGACCGCACGAGGCGAGCCGCGAGGAGTCGCCGCTGACGTGGTCGTCCTTGGCCAGGTAGGTGATCACCATCGGCGCCTCGGACTGACCGTAGTACTGGGCGAAGATCGGACCGAACCGGTCGATCGCCTCCTGCAGACGGACGGGGTTGATGGCGGACGCTCCGTAGTAGACGGTCTCCAGGCTGCTGAGGTCGCGCGTCTTGGAGTCGGGGTGGTCCATCAACGCGTACAGCATCGTCGGCACGAGCATCGTGGCGGTGATCCGCTCGCGCTCGATGGTCTCGAGCACCTCGGCCGGGTCGAACTTCGACAGCACGAACAGGGAGCCGCCCTTGATCACCGTCGGCACGAAGAAGGCCGCACCTGCGTGCGAGAGCGGGGTGCACATCAAGAAGCGCGGGTTGGCCGGCCACTCCCACTCCGCAAGCTGGATCTGGCTCATCGTGTTCATCGCCTGCGCGGTGCCGACGACACCCTTGGGCTTGCCCGTGGTGCCACCGGTGTAGGTGATCGACACGATGTGGTCGGGATCGAGCAGACGGGCCTCGAGAGGCTCGGGAGCGAATTCCGCCGCAGCGGCGACCAGGTCCTTCGCCCGATCGCCGAGCCGGTCGGCCAGCGCCTGCGGCACGGGCCCGATCGTGAGCACCTGCCCGAGGTCGGGGCACTTGTCGAGAAGCTGCAGAGCACGCTCTGTGAAGTAGGGGTCGACGATCAACGTCGTGATGCCGGCATCGTTGATGACGTAGGCATGGTCGTCGGCGCTGCCGAGGGGGTGCAGCGAGGTGCGCCGGAAGCCCTGGGTCTGACCGGCGCCCAGGATGAACAGCACCTCGGGGCGGTTCAGCGCGAGCAGCGCTCCGCCGGTGCCGGTCCCCGCGCCCAGCGCCTCGAAGGCCTGGACGTACTGGCTGATCCGCGCGGCGGTCTCCCCACCGGTCAGGGTCGTCTCGCCCAGGTGCATCACGGGCTTGTCGTGGTGCCTCTTGAGGGCGGCGACCATCAGGTTGCCGTTGTGGACCGGGGTGCGCATCGCGTCCGTCATGGCGCCGAGACTAGAACGTGTTCCAGTTTCTGTCACGGAGGGAGGACGGCTCGTCCCGTACGATCGGCGCATGGACGACGGATCGCGCGCGCGGCATCAGCGCACCGCCGTCCTCGCGTCCCGTGCGGACGTGGCGAGGGCGGCCATCGCCGCGCTTCTCGCTGCGACGGTCGCGACCGCCGTCGGCCTTCTGACGCCGACGCTCGCACTCGACGTCGACGGGTCGGCGACTCTCACCGGCGCCGTCGTGGCGGTCGCCGTCGCGGCGCTGCTGCGCACAGCCCACGGCGCCGGATGGCTTACCGTGCCGGCCGCGTGGACGCAGATCCACACTCGTCGGGCAGCGCCCGTCGTGCTCGCCGCCCGGCCGACCGATCCCACCCATCACCCGCTCCGCCCCCGGGCTCCGGGAACGCGCTGATCCGCGCACGCCATTCGGCGTGCGCAGACGGTCCGTCCCCCTCGATGCACGCCCAGGAGTGCCACCATGTCCGTTCTCGATCCGCTGTCCCATGCCCTCGCCGCCATCGTGGCGGGTACCCACTCCGGCCTGACCGGCCTGGGCGTCGATCCGTCGTCCGGGCTCGCATGGTGCCTGTCGATCGCCGCGGTCGTCGTGCTGGTGCGCGCCGCCCTGGTGCCGTTGACGATCCACACCGTCCGCAACGCGCACGCCGCTTCGCGTGCCCGGCCGCAACTCCGGGCGCTCGCGGAGAAGTACCGCGGACGCACCGACCAGGAGGCGATCGCAGCCCAGCTGGCGGCACGACGGGAGATCTCCGCCGAGCACGGCATGTCTCGGCTCGGGTGTCTCCCCCTCCTCATCCAGATCCCGATCTGGATCGCGCTCTTCCACCTCCTGCGCGATGCGGCCGCCGGCAGGACCGTCGGCCTGCTCGACGCCGGCCAGGTCGACGCGTTGTCGCAGGCACGGTTCGCCGGCGTCGGGCTCACCGACCACGGCTACCTGGGCGACGGCGCGACGCACCTGGTCGTCGTCCTCGGCCTCGCGGCCACGACGGCCGTCGCCGGGTACATCACCCAGCGCTACCTGGTCTTCCCCAACGTCTCGACCGCCGACCTGCCGGAGGCCATCGCGCAGGCCCAGCGCCTGATGCCGGTGATGTCCGCGGCCGGCATCCTCCTCGCCGGGCACGTCGTGCCGTTGGCACTGGTCTTCTACTGGTTCTGCGGCGCGCTCTGGACGATGGCGCAGAGCTTCGTGATCTGGCGGTGGTTCCCCACCCCCGGCTCCCCGGCGGCGGAACGGCGCGGACCGGACTATCGGGGCTTGACCGCACGCAGTCGCGTCGACCCCGCGACGTCCTGACGTCGCCAGAGAGCGCTTGGACGGCAGGGGGGCCGGGGGGGGGGGGGCCCGGGGGCCGGGGGGGCCCCGCGTCGNGGACGGCAGCGGCCCCGGAGACGTCGTCTCCGGGGCCGCTGTGAACTCCGGTCAGGCGAGCAGCTCGGCCACCCGTCGGATCTCATCGGCGGAACGGAACGAGAGCAGCAGTGTGGTCACGCCGGTCTCCTCCCACTGCGCGACGCGCTCGACCACTTCTCCGGCCGTGCCGATGATGTGCATGTCGTCGACGAGCTCGTCGGGAATCAGCCGGGTGGCCTCGTCCTTCTTGCCCGCGAGGTAGAGCGCCTGGACCTCCCGCGAGAGGTCCTCGTAGCCCATCCGGATGAAGACCTGGTTGTGGAAGTTCATCGACTCCGCACCCATGCCGCCCATGTAGAGCGAGACGTAGGGCTTCATCCCGTCCACGACGGCCTTCTTCTCAGCCGCGTTCTCGACGATCTGGAGGTGGCACGTGGCCGCGATCTCGAAGTCGGCCCGCGTGCGCCGCGCACCGGGACGAGCGAACCCCTCGTCGAGCCACGGCTGATACATGCCGGCCGACTTGGGCGTATAGAAGATCGGGATCCAGCCGTCGGCGATCTCGGCGGTCTGGGCGACGTTCTTCGGCCCCTCGGCTCCGAGCCAGATCGGGACGTCGGCGCGCAACGGGTGCACGATCGGCTTCAGGGGCTTGCCCAGGCCGAGCGAGCCCGGTCCGTTGTAGGGCAGGGGGTAGTGCGGGCCGTCGTTCGTCACCGGCGCCTCGCGCGCGAGCACCTGCCGGATGATCGAGACCACCTCGCGGGTTCGGGCGAGCGGCTTCGCGAACGGCTGGCCGTACCAGCCCTCGACCACCTGCGGGCCGCTCACGCCCATCCCCAGGATCATCCGACCGTTGCTCAGGTGGTCCAGCGTCAGCGCGTGCATCGCGATCGAGGTCGGAGCACGCCCCGACATCTGGACGATCGAGGTGCCGAGCCGGACGCGAGAGGTGTCGCGGCCCCACCACGCGAGCGGCGTGAAGGCGTCGGAGCCCCACGCCTCGGCGGAGAAGATCGCGTCGAAGCCTGCCGACTCGGCGGCCGCCACCAGCTCGCCCGCGTTGGCCGGCGGCTGCGCCTGCCAGTAGCCCAGCTGAAGTCCCAGTTTCATGGGCGACACTCTGGCAGAGACCTTGTCACAAGGCTAGAACGTGTTCTAGTTTTCACGTCATGTCTCGCACCTTGTCGGCGCCCGTGACGGTCGCCTTCGACTACACCCGCTCAACCGGACCGGTGCTCGGCAGGTTCCTCACCGGCCTGCGCGACGGCGTCCTGATCGGTGGTCGCACCAGCGAGGGACGCGTCGTCGTCCCGCCGTCGGAGTACGACCCGGTCACCCACGAGCCGACGACCGACTTCGTCGAGGTCTCCCCCGTCGGCACGGTGACCTCGTGGACGTGGGTGCCCGAGCCCGTGAAGGGACAGCCGCTCGACCGGCCGTTCGCGTTCGCGCTCGTGCTGCTGGACGGCGCGGACGCGCCCCTGCTGCACGCGCTGGACGCCGGATCGCCCGACGCCGTCTCGACCGGTATGCGGGTCCAGGTGCGCTGGGCACCCGAGCGGGTCGGCCACATCACCGACATCGCCTGCTTCGAGCCGCTCACCGACGAGACGAGCGTCTCGCCGTCCGGCGGCGGGATCATCGAGGACCACCCGGTGACCGGAGTCATCACCCCGGTCTCGCTGGACTACATCTACGCCGCCTCGCCCGAGGAGTCGGCTTTCTACCGCGGACTCGAGCAGGGCCGCATCGTCGGTCAGCGCTGCCCCACCTGCGGCAAGGTCTACGTGCCGCCACGCAGCGCCTGCCCGTCCGACGGCACGCCGACCACCGAGGAGATCGAGCTCTCCCAGACCGGCACGGTCACGACGTTCTGCATCGTCAACGTGCCGTTCCTGGGCCAGAAGATCACCCCACCCTACGTCTCGGCCTACGTCCTGCTCGACGGCGCCGACATCGCGTTCCTCCACCTGATCCTCGACTGCCCGGCCGACGAGGTGCGGATGGGCATGCGGGTCAAGGCCGTGTGGAAGCCGCGCGAGGAGTGGGGCACCACGATCGAGAACATCAGCCACTTCGCGCCGACCGACGAGCCGGACGCGGACTACGACACCTACAAGCAGCACCTGTAGAGGGACGGAAGCAGAGAAGATGAGAGACGTTGCCGTCGTCGGGTTCGCCCAGCGACAGATGCAGGACTTCGACGGGTCCCCCACCTGTGTGGAGTTGCTCGTTCCGCTGTTCAAGGAGTGCTACGAGCAGACCGGCTGGACCCGTCAGGACGTGGGCTTCTGGTGCTCGGGGTCCTCGGACTACCTGGCCGGACGCTCCTTCTCCTTCGTCCAGGCCGTTGACGCGATCGGCGTCCTGCCGCCCGTCAACGAATCGCACGTGGAGATGGACCTGGCCTGGGCGATGTACGAGGCCTGGTTGAAGATCCAGACCGGCGAGGTCGACACCGCGCTCGTCTACGCCTTCGGCAAGTCCTCCGCCGGCCAGACCCGACGGACCCTCGCGCTCCAACTCGACCCGTACACGATGACGCCGCTGTGGCCCGACACCGTGTCGCTCGCGGGCCTGCAGGCCCGTGCCGGCATCGACGCCGGCCTGTGGGACGAGCGCGCCATGGCCGAGGTCGCCCACCGCTCGCTCACCGATGCCGAAGGCAACGAGCACTCGGTCCGCAAGGGGGGCTCCTCCGTCGAGGACCTCCTCGCCCGCCCGATGTACGCCGACCCGCTGCGCAAGCACGACTGCGCGCCGGTCACCGACGGCGCAGCCGCGATCGTGCTCGCCGCCGGCGACAAGGCCCGCGAGGTCCGGGAGAAGCCCGCCTGGATCACCGGGCTCTCGCACTTCATCGACCCCATCAGCATGGGCACTCGCGACCTGACCAGGTCGCCGTCCGCCCAGCGTGCCGGTGCGGCCGTCGACCTGAGCGGCCTCGACACCGCCGAGCTGCACGCACCGTTCTCACACCAGGAGCTGCTGCTCCGCCGCGAGCTCGGCCTGGCCGACGACGTGCGGATCAACCCCTCCGGCGGCGCACTGACGAGCAACCCGATGTTCTCCGGCGGCGGCATCCGGATCGGCGAGGCGGCCCAGCGCATCTGGGCCGGCGAGTCGAGCAAGGCGCTCGGGCACGCGACGTCCGGCCCCGCGCTGCAGCAGAACCTGGTGTGTGTGCTCGACGCTGACAAGAAGGAGCAGGGCAACTGATGGGCAAGCAGCCTGCAGCCGTGATCGGGGTCGGCCAGACCCACCACCGGGCCAAGCGCGACGACGTCTCGATGGCCGGCCTGTGCCGCGAGGCCATCGACCGCGCGCTCGAGGACGCCGGGATGACCCTCGACGAGATCGACGCGATCGTCGTCGGCAAGGCGCCCGACCTGTTCGAGGGCGTGATGATGCCCGAGCTCTTCCTCGCCGAGGCCCTGGGCGCGGCGGGCAAGCCGCTGCTGCGCGTGCACACCGCGGGTTCGGTGGGCGGCTCGACGGCGATCGTCGCGGCCTCCCTCGTGCAGTCCGGCGTCCACCGCAAGGTGCTCACCGTCGCCTACGAGAAGCAGTCGGAGTCCAACGCGATGTGGGCGCTCTCCGTGCCCGTCCCGTTCAACATGCCGGTGCACGCCGGCGCGGGCGGCTACTTCGCGCCGCACGTGCGGTCCTACATCCGCCGCTCGGGCGCACCGACCCACGTCGGTGCGATCGTGGCCGCCAAGGACCGCAACAACGCACTCAAGAACCCCTACGCCCACCTGCACAACGAGGGCACCACGGTGGAGTCCGTGTTGGCCTCCACCATGCTGTGGGACCCGATCCGCTACGACGAGACGTGCCCGTCGTCCGACGGCGCGTGCGCGCTCGTGATCGCGTCCGAGGACGTCGCGGCGTCCTCGCCGAACCCGGCGTGGATCCACGGCACCGTGATGCGGTCGGAGGCCACGACGGCCGCGGAGCGCGACCAGGTGAACCCCCAGGCCTCGCGTGACGCGGCCGCCGCGCTGTACCGCCAGGCCGGTATCACCAGCCCGATCGACGACATCGACGTCGCCGAGATCTACGTGCCGTTCTCCTGGTTCGAGCCGATGTGGCTGGAGTCGCTCGGCTTCGCGGCCCAGAACGAGGGCTGGAAGCTCACCGAGTCCGGCGCGACGGCGATGGACGGCGCGATGCCGATCAACTGCTCCGGTGGCGTGCTCTCCTCCAACCCGATCGGCGCCTCCGGCATGCTCCGGTTCGGCGAAGCTGCCCTGCAGGTGCGCGGCCAGGCCGGCGAGCACCAGGTCGACGGCGCACGGCGAGCACTGGGCCACGCCTACGGCGGCGGTTCGCAGTTCTTCGCCATGTGGATCGTGGGCTCGGAGAAGCCGGGCAACTGAGTCACGCGACCAGTCACTAGGCTCGTGACGTGATCGAATTCCGCACCCCCGCGCAGATCGAGGAGATGCGGCCGGCCGGCCGCTTCGTGGCATCGGTGATCTCCGCCTTGGCGGAGAAGGCCGACGTCGGCGTCAATCTCCTCGAGCTGGACGCGCTGGCCCACCAGATGATCCGGGACGCCGGCGCGGAGTCGTGCTACATCGACTACCACCCCTCCTTCGGGGCCTCGCCGTTCGGCAAGGTGCTGTGCACCTCGGTCAACGACGCCGTCCTGCACGGCCTGCCCTTCGACTACGTGCTGGCCGACGGCGACCTGCTCTCGGTCGACTTCGCGGCGAAACTGAACGGGTGGGTGTCCGACTCGGCGCTCTCGGTGGTCGTCGGTACGCCGCGGCCGGAGGACCTGCGCCTCATCGAAGTGACAGGCCAGGCGCTGGAGGCCGGGATCGCGGCCGCGCAGCCCGGCAACAAGCTCGGCGACATCTCCGCGGCCATCGGCGACGTCGCCCGCGCCGAGGGCCTGTCGGTGAACCTGCAGTTCGGTGGTCACGGCGTCGGACGCACGATGCACGGCGACCCGCACGTGCCCAACGATGGGCGCCCGGGCCGCGGCCTGAAGCTCAAGCCTGGCCTGGTCATCGCGATCGAGCCGTGGTTCCTGCACACCACCGACGAGATCTACACCGACCCCGACGGCTGGACGCTGCGCAGCGCCGACCGCTCACGCGGCGCCCACATGGAGCACACCGTAGCGATCACCGCCGACGGTCCGCTGATCCTGACCGCGCGCGACTGAGACCCGGCCCCGACGGCGTCCCGCCCTGTCGCGGACTCGGTCGACGACGAGACTCGCCCTGGACCGGATCCGGTCCAGGGCGAGTCTCTCGCGTCTCGGCTCAGGCGTAGCGGACCTGGAGGTCCTTGATGCCGTTGACCCACGAGTGGCGAAGCCGCTTGGGCTGCTCGAGGCGGGAGATGTCGGGCACGAGGTCTGCGAGGGCGTGGAAGATCAGCCGGATCTCCTGGCGAGCCAGGTTCGCTCCCAGGCAGTAGTGAGCACCATGTCCGCCGAAACCGACCTGCTGGTTGTTCTGGCGGGTGATGTCGAAGCGGTACGGGTCCTCGAACACCTCGGGGTCGAAGTTCGCCGCGGCGTAGAACAGGCCGACCCGCTGACCCTTACGGACGGCGACGCCGCCGACCTCGGTGTCGTTGAGGGCGGTGCGCTGGAAGACGCTGATCGGGCTGGCCCACCGCACGACCTCGTCGACCATGGTCTCGGGTCGCTCGGCCTTCCACAGCTCCCACTGGTCGGGGTTGTCGAAGAAGGCGTTCATCCCGTGGGTGATGGCGTTGCGCGTCGTCTCGTTGCCGGCGACGGCCAGCAGGATGACGAAGAAGCCGAACTCGTCGTCGGTCAGGCCGCGGTCGCCCTTGTGGGCACTGATCAGCTTGGTGATGATGTCGTCGCGCGGGTTCGCCTTGCGGTCGGCAGCCAGCATCATCGCGTAGGTCAGGATCTCCACCGACGCCGTCTCCGGGTCGCCCTCGATGTCGGGGTCGTCGGAGGCCAGCATCTGGTTCGACCAGTCGAACAGCTTGTGACGGTCCTCCTGGGGGACGCCGATCAGGTCGGCGATCGCCTGCAGCGGCAGCTCCGCGGCCACCTGCTCGACGAAGTTGCCCGATCCGGCGGCGAGCGCCTCGGAGACGATCGTGCGCGACCGCTGCTCCATGATCTCCTCGAGCTCGTTGATCGAGCGCGGAGTGAATCCACGGGAGATGATGGCGCGGTGCTGCGTGTGGTGCGGCGGGTCCTGGTTGAGCAGGATCGTGCGCTGCAGCTCGATCTGATCGCGCGTCATGCCCTCGGAGAACCGGATGATCGCTCCGTTGACCTCGGTCGACCAGTCCTTGCTGTTCTTCGACACCGCGGCCACGTCGGCGTGCCGGGTCACGGCGAAGTAGCCGTTGCCCGACTCCTCCGCCATCCCGTCGAAGGAACCGCTCTCCTGCTCGACCCAGTGCACCGGCGCCTGCTGGCGGGCCGCCCGGAACGCGTCGTGCGGGATGCCCCGCTCGAGCAGGAACGGGTCGGTGTAGTCGCTGAATCCCTCGGGCAGGACGTCGCTGGCGATCATGGTGTCTCCTCGACTCGTACGGCAGGTCTGGCGCGGCTGGTCAGCCGCGGCTGTAGCGGACGTGCATGTCCTTGACGCCGTTGAGCCACCCGCTGCGCAGACGACGCGGCTGGCTGACCAGCTCGATGTCCACCCCGGCGTCGGCGATGGCGTTGAACATCAGCTCGACCTCGAGCCGGGCGAGGTTGGCGCCGATGCAGTAGTGCGCACCGTGGCCCCCGAATGCCTGGTGCGGGTTCTTCTCACGCATCACGTTGAACGTGAACGGGTCCTCGAAGACGTCCTCGTCGAAGTTCGCACTGGCGTAGAACAGGCCGACGCGGTCGCCGGCGGCGATCTTCTGGCCCCCGATCTCGACGTCGCGCAGGGCGGTGCGCTGGAACGAGGCCACCGGCGTGGCCCAGCGGATGATCTCGTCGGCCGCGGTCGCGGGACGCTCCTTCTTGAAGAGCTCCCACTGCTCGGGGTTCTCCAGGAAGGCGTGCATGCCCCACGTGATCGCGTTGCGGGTGGTCTCGTTGCCGGCAACGGCGAGCAGCACCATGAAGAAGCCGAACTCGTCGTCGGTCAGGCCGCGGCCGTCGACGTCGGCGCTGACGAGCTTGGTGATGATGTCGTCCTGCGGGTTCTTGCGACGCTCGTCGGCCAGGGCCATCGAGTAGGCGAGGATCTCCAGGAACGCGACTGCCTGGTCTCCGTCGACGTCGGGATCGTCGTAGCTCATCATCTGGTTCGACCAGTCGAAGACCTTGCTCCGGTCCTCCTGCGGGATGCCGATGAGGTCCGCGATGGCCTGCAACGGCAGCTCGGCCGCGACGTGCTCGACGAAGTCGTGCTCGCCTGCGGCGATGGCGTCGGCGACGATCTGCTCGGCGCGCGTCTTGAGGATCTCGTGGAGGCCGACGACGGCGCGAGGCGTGAACGCGCGCGAGATGATCTGGCGCAGCTTGGTGTGGTCCTTGCCGTCCTGGTTGATCATCATGAAGCCGGTCTGCTCGCGCTCCTCCTTCGTCATGTCGGGAGCGAAGCGGATGATCACGCCGTTCTGCGCGGTGGAGAAGTCGTTGGAGTTCTTGCTCACCGCCACGACGTCCTCGTGCTTGCTGAGCACCCAGAGACCGGTGTGGTCGGGGAACCCACCGAGGGCCTCGGGCGCCTGCTTGACGTAGGTCACCGGGGCCGTGCGACGCAGCGCGAGCATCTCGTCATGCGGGAACCGCTCGACCATGACGTCCGGGTCGGTCGGGTCGAAGGTGATGGGCTCGGCGGTGACGGTCACGGGGGCTCCCTCTTGATGTGAAACACGTTCTACTTGGGCGCCAGACTACATACCGTCGGTATTTGACGAAAGGGTTTCGTCGGCGATTCTGAGATCCAGTTCACACCCGGCATGGAACCTGTCGGTTGTGGAGAACGAGAACACGTTCTACTTTGGGCCCCATGGGCAACCCAGTGATCATCGACGCCGTCCGCACCCCCCTCGGCAAGCGCAAGGGCTGGCTCGCGGGCCTGCACCCCGCGCATCTGCTCGGGCACGTGATGACCCAGGTGATCGAGCGCGCCGGCATCGACGCCGACCTCGTCGACCAGGTCGTCGGTGGCTGTGTCACGCAGGCCGGCGAGCAGTCCAACGACATGGTGCGTCGCGCCTGGCTCCACGCCGGACTCCCCCAGCACACAGCCGGCACCGCGATCGACGCGCAGTGCGGCTCAGGTCAGCAGGCCGCGCACTTCGTGCACGACATGATCGCCGCCGGCACGATCGACGTCGGCATCGCGTGCGGCGTCGAGGCGATGACGCGCATCCCCCTCGGTGGCAACGTCCCGCCCGGCCTCGGCGACCCGCGTCCGGCCGACTGGACGATCGACATGCCCAATCAGTTCGAGGCCGCCGACCGGATCGCGCGCAACCGCGGCATCACCCGCGAGGACCTCGACGCCTTCGGTCTCTCCTCGCAGCTCAAGGCCCGCGTGGCCGTCGACGAGGGTCGCTTCAAGCGCGAGATCGCTCCGATCACCGCGCCCGTGCTCGACGCCGAGGGCAACCCGACCGGCGAGACTCGCGTCGTCGAGGCCGATCAGGGCCTGCGCGAGACCACCCTCGAGGGACTGGCCGGGCTGAAGTCGGTGCTGCCCGACGGCCTCCACACCGCCGGCTCGTCGTCCCAGATCTCCGACGGCGCCTCCGCGGTGCTGATCATGGACGAGGACAAGGCCCGCGCCCTCGGCCTGACCCCACGCGCCCGGATCGCCTCGCACACGCTCGTGGGCTCCGACCCGTACTACCACCTGGACGGCCCGATCGATGCCACGAACAAGATCCTCGCGCGCACCGGTCGCTCCATCTCCGACTTCGACCTCTTCGAGGTCAACGAGGCCTTCGCCTCCGTGGTCCTCTCCTGGGCCGGCCAGCACGCCGTCGACATGGACCGAGTCAACGTCAACGGCGGCGCGATCGCCATCGGCCACCCCGTCGGCTCCACCGGCGTCCGCCTGATCACGACGGCCCTCCACGAACTCGAGCGCCGCGACCAGACCTCCGCCCTCATCTCCATGTGCGCCGGTGGCGCCATGGCGACCGGCACCGTTCTCGAGCGGGTCTGAGCTCGGCTGGGTGTCTCGGCCGACGTCCGGATTTGTCGGCCAGCCGAGAAAGCCGGACCTTGGCCGAGGGAGTTTCCTCGTCCAAGGTCCGGTTTCGTCGTCCAGGCCCCGTCGCCGAACGGCCACATCGACGTCGTACCTGCCGCGCGCCGGTGTCCTCCACAGGCTGCGCCGTCGCCCCCGCCGTCTGAGATCGGCACCGAGCAGCATCGACGAGTGATTCCCGGACTCGCCGATGCGGACGGCTTCTTCTTGCGACGTGATGTGATCGCTGCCGGTGGCACAGATCGCCACCTGCTCCGGTCTCGCAAACGCGGCGAGATCATCCGGGTGCGGCAGGGCGTCTACTGCCTGACGTCGCGATGGAGCGAGCTGAGCGCGAGCGACCGTCATGCGGCATTGTGCCGCTCGGTTCTGCCGCTCTACTCCGGCATGGTCGCTCTCTCGCACGTCAGCGCCGCGGTCGCGCACGGTGCGCCGACGTGGGGCCTGGATCTCCGTGAAGTGCACCTCACGTCGCTGGACGGCGCCGGCGAGCGGACGGTCGCGCTGGTGCGCCACCACCGTGGCGTGTGCCGGGTGGGCGACGTCACCCGACGCGACGGACGTTGGATCACCACCCCCACCCGTGCCGCGCTCGAAGTCGCCCTGGTCAGCCCACGCGATCCCGCCGTCGCGGTGCTGGACTGGTTCCTCCAGCAAAGGCTGACGACGCTCGACGCGCTCCTAGGTCTGGCCGAGCAGATGCGCCAGTGGCCGGACAGCCTGCACGTGAGCGCCGTCCTCGGGCTCGCGGACGGACGGTCGGAGTCGGTGGCCGAGACCAGGACTCGCCTGCTGATCGCCGATGCGGGTCTGCCGGACCCCGTTCCGCAACTGGAGATCCTCGACCGGCGCGGACGCGTGATCGCACGTGTGGACTTCGCTTGGCCGGAGTACGGCCTGATCGTCGAATTCGACGGCGAGATCAAGTACCGCGCGCTGCGGCGCGCTGGTGAGTCGATCGAGGACTGCGTGCTTCGCGAGAAGCGGCGCGAGGACGCCGTCCGCGAGGCGACCGGTTGGCGGGTTCTGCGACTGACGTGGCGCGACCTCGACCACCCCGCCGAGACGGCCCAGCGCATCCGCGCCGCACTCCGACGTCCGGCGGCCTGACCGAGGTCTGGGCGTACGAAACTGGACCTTGGAGGACGAAGCTTCGCCCGCCGGAGTCCGGTTTTCTCGGCCGGCCGAGAAAACCGGACACCCGGCCTCAACTCACGCGCCGTACACAGGCTCCGGGGTCGGCGAGTCGGCGATCAGGTCGCGGACGGCGGAGCCGACGGCGGTCGCGTCCCACCGGGTGCCGTTGTCGCGGGAGGCGGAGTGCCGCCAGCCCGACTCCAGGGTGATCACGGCGCCGTCGATCTCGATGACGCGACCGGTGACATCGCCGGCGTCCTCGGACGCGAGCCAGGCGACGATCGGCGAGTTGTCCTCGGGCAGCGCCATCGCGGAGGTGTCGAAGGCACCCTCGGTCATCCGGGTCTTGGCCACCGGGGCAATCGCGTTGACGGTCACGCCGTAGCGACCCATCTCCTGCGCGGCCACCAGGGTCAGCCCGGCGATGCCGGCCTTGGCCGCGGAGTAGGTGGCCTGACCGACCGAGCCCTGGAGGCCCGCGCCGGAGGAGGTGTTGATCACCCGGGCAGCCCGCTGGCGACCCTCCTTGGCCTCGGCGCGCCAGTAGGCGCCGGCGTGACGCAGAGGCGCGAAGTGGCCCTTGAGATGGACGCGGATGACGGCGTCCCACTCCTCCTCGGAGGTGTTGACGAGCATCCGGTCGCGGACGAATCCGGCGTTGTTGACCAGGATGTCGAGTCCGCCGAAGGTGTCGATGGCCTGCTGCACCATCGCGGCCGCCTGCTCGAAGTCAGCGACGTCGGCACCGTTGGCGACCGCCTCGCCACCTGCCTCACGGATGAGACCGACGACCTCGTCGGCCGGCGACTCACCGGTGCCCTCGCCCGCGAGCGAGACGCCGTAGTCGTTGACGACGACCTTCGCGCCGTGCCGCGCGAGCTCCAGCGCGTGGGCGCGGCCGATGCCGCGTCCGGCGCCCGTCACGATCGCGACACGTCCATCCAACAGTCCAGCCACAGGTCTCTCCTCAGTCTCGAGTTCGTCAGTGCAGATCGGTTCAGGTACGGAGTGGGTCGATCCGGGATCAGATGTGCAGGAACACCGGCGGTTCCCCACCGCCGTGGCAGGCCACGAGGGCGCCCGAGACATAGGAGGCGAGGTCGCTGGCCAGGAACACAGCGACGTTGCCGATCTCGCGCGGTTGCGCCATCCGACCAAGCGGGATGGTCGCCTCGATCGCGGCGACCCGCTCGTCGCCGCCGTAGTGGTCGTCGGTGTTCTCGGTGCGGCACAGCCCTACGTCGACGGAGTTGACCCGCACCCGCGGACCCCACTCCATCGCCAACGACGTCGTCAACGAGTCCAGGCCGGCCTTCGCCGCCCCGTAGGCGGCGACCGTCGGCGCGGCCCGGTGTGCGGCGACGGAGGAGATGTTGATGATCGTGCCGCCGCTCTCCTGGGTCTGCATGACGGCGTTCGCAGCCTGCGCGAGAGCCAGCGGGCTCAGCAGGTTCAGGCCCACGATCTTGGAGTGGAAGCGGGGCGAGGCCGTCGCAGCGTCGGTGGACGGCGCTCCCCCGGCGTTGTTCACCAGGACGTCGAGCCGACCGTGCCCGGCCACGATCTCGCCGATCATCGCCTGCACCGCCTCGACGTCGTTGACGTCGCACACCCGGTGCTCGGCACCGTCGACCCTCGGCTCGGCCGACCGTGCGCACGTCACCACGGTCGCACCCGCCGCCAGGAAGGCGTCGGTGATGCCGCGGCCGATGCCTTTGGCTCCCCCGGTGACGAGGACGACGCGGCCGGTCAGGTCGAGAGCGAGGGTCACGGCTGATACCCTACCAAGCAAGTGCTTGGTTGGGTTTCGACAAGCTCAACTACCGATCGACAAGCTCGACCACCGACCGACGGGCTCGACCATCGGTCCGCAAGCTCGACCACCACGAATCCGGCGCGACCCCGCGACGTCAGCTCGACCGCACCCGCCGAGTAGCCCCGCCCCGACACCTTGGAGAGCGCATGACGATCACCTCCGAACTCCGCGACGACGGCATCCGCGTCGTGACCATGGCGCACCCGCCGGTCAACGCCCTGACGGTGCAGGGTTGGTTCGACGTCGCGACCGCACTCAACGAGGCCAGCGCCGACATGGCCACGAAGGTCGTGATCCTGCGCGCCGAGGGCAAGGGCTTCAACGCCGGCGTCGACATCAAGGAGATGCAGAACACCAGCGGCTTCGACGCTCTCATCGGCGCCAACAAGGGCTGCTTCGCAGCCTTCAAGGCGGTCTACGAATGCTCGGTTCCCGTGATCGCAGCCGTCAACGGCTTCTGCGTCGGCGGCGGCGTCGGGCTCGTCGGCAATGCCGACTGCGTGATCGCCAGCGACGACGCCTTCTTCGGCGTCCCCGAAGTCAACCAGGGCGCTCTCGGCGCAGCGACCCACATGGCGCGTCTGGTGCCGCAGCACATGATGCGCACCCTGTACTTCACCGCGCGCACGATCAAGGCGACCGAGCTCGTGCAGTTCGGCTCGGTACTCGAGACCGTGCCTCGCGAGGAGCTCTTCGACGCCGCACTCAAGGTCGCCGGTGAGATCGCCAGCAAGGACACCCGGGTCATCCGCGCCGCCAAGGAGGCGCTCAACGGCATCGACCCCATCGACGTCAACAAGAGCTACCGCTTCGAGCAGGGATTCACCTTCGAGCTGAACCTGGCCGGCGTCTCCGACGAGCTTCGCGACGACTTCGCGGGCACCGAGAAGGCCGGCAAGACGAGCGCCCACCAGGAAGGCAAGGCCACCACGTGAGCAACGGCAAGCCCCGCGACAAGCGGATGAGCATCGAGGAGGTCGTCGCCGAGTTGAGCGACGGCATGACGATCGGCATCGGCGGCTGGGGGCCGAGGCGCAAGCCGATGGCCCTGGTCCGGGCGATCCTCAACTCCGACCTGAAGGACCTCACCATCGTCAGCTGGGGCGGCGCCGACGTCGGCCTCCTGGCGCGGGCGGGCAAGATCCGCAAGCTCGTCTACGCGTTCGTGTCCCTCGACACGGTCCCGCTGGAGCCGAACTTCCAGAAGGCACGTCAGGAGGGCACGATCCCGGAGGTCGTCGAGCTGGACGAGGGCATGTTCCAGACCGGGCTGAAGGCGGCTGCGGAGCGACTTCCCTTCCTGCCGATGCGCGCGGGCCTCGGCTCCGACGTATTGGTCAACAACCCCCAGATCACAACGGTGACCAGCCCCTACCCGGCGCCCGACGGCTCTTTCGAGGAGCTCACCGCCGTCCCGGCGATCAACCTCGACGTCGCGCTGGTGCACCTCAACCGCGCCGACATGCACGGCAACGCCACGTACCTCGGCCCCGACCCCTACTTCGACGACCTGTTCGCGATGGCGGCCGAGCGCACCTTCCTGAGCGTGGAGGAGATCGTCGACACCGCCGGCCTCACCGTCGACACTCCGGTGCAGCGCCTGCTGCTCAGCCGGATGATGGTCTCCGGTGTCGTCGAGACGCCGAACGGCGCGCACTTCACCGACTGTCGCCCCGACTACGCACGCGACGAGAAGTTCCAGAAGGCCTACGCCACCGCGGCTGGCGGCACCGACGCGGACTGGGCAGCCTTCGAGCAGCGCTTCCTCACCGGTGACGAAGCCGCCTACCAGGACGCCGTGAAGGCATGGCAGGAGGAGCAGCAGTGAGCAGCTCGACAACCGGGGTCACCCGCGCCGATGTCTGCGCGGCAGCCGTCGCCGACGCGTTCAAGGACGACGGCGAGATCTTCGCCAGCCCGATGGGCACCATGCCGATGCTCGGCGTCCGGCTGGCCAAGCTGACCAGCAACCCCGATCTGGTGATCTCCGACGGCGAGTCCCTCTTCCTCGGGGGCGTCCCGCCGATCTTCGCCAAGGCCGACGTCGTCGAGGGCTGGATCCCGTTCCGTCGCGTCTTCGACGTCGTGGCCTACGGCAAGCGCCACGTGATGATGGGCGCGACCCAGGTCGACCGCGACGGCAACCAGAACATCTCCGCGATCGGCTCCTTCGCCCGGCCGAAGCGGCAGCTGTTGGGCTCGCGCGGCGCCCCGGGCAACACCGTCAACAACCGGACCTCGTACTGGGTGCCGCGGCACAACCCGCGGGTGTTCGTCGAGCAGGTCGACATCGTCTCCGGCGTCGGTCCCAAGCGCGCGGCCGCGGCCGGTCCGGGCGCGACCCGCTTCAACGACATCCACCGGATCGTCAGCAACCTCGGTGTCTTCGACGTCGGTGGCCCCGACCACACCGTGCGGCTGCTCTCCGCGCACCCCGGCGTGAGCGTCGAGCAGATCCAGGAGGCCACGGGGTTCGAGCTCGACGTCGCCGGCGCGGGCGTCACCCGCGAGCCCACTCTCGAGGAGCTCGTCATCATCCGCGAGGTGCTCGACCCCAAGGGCATCCGCTTCAAGGAAGTTCCCCAGGAGGACGCGTGATCGAGCAGCTCATCGCCACCCCGTTCACCGACCTCGTCGGCGTACGGCACCCCGTCGTCCAGACCGGCATGGGTTGGGTCTCGGGGCCTCGCCTGGTCAGCGGTACGGCCAACGCGGGCGGCCTGGGCATCCTGGCGAGCGCCACGATGACGTTCGCCGAGTTGGAGCAGGCGATCGTCGAGGTCAAGGGCCGCACCGACCAGCCCTTCGGGGTCAACATGCGAGCCGACGCCGGAGACGCGGGTGACCGGTGCCAGCTGCTCATCGACCACGGCGTCAAGGTCGCCTCGTTCGCCCTCGCGCCGAAGGAGGCGCTGATCGCCAAGCTCAAGGACGCCGGAATCGTGGTGATGCCGTCGATCGGCGCCGGCAAGCACGCCGTCAAGGTCGCCTCGTGGGGTGCGGACGCCGTGATGGTGCAGGGCGGCGAGGGCGGTGGTCACACCGGCTCTGTGCCGACCAGCCTGCTCCTGCCGACCGTGCTCGACGCCCTGGCCGGCGCCGGGAGCGAGATCCCGGTCGTCGCGGCCGGCGGCTACTTCGACGGGCGCGGCCTGGCCGCGGCCCTGTCCTACGGAGCAGCAGGCATCGGCATGGGCACGCGCTTCCTGCTCACGGCCGACAGCGCTGTGCCGCAGGCCGTGAAGGAGCTGTACCTGGGTACGGACCTCAACGGCACCGTCGTCACCGCCAAGGTCGACGGCATGCCGCATCGGATGCTGCGCACGGACCTGGTCGAGTCGGTCGAGGGCGAGAGCACGATGAAGCGCCTCGGCCCGACGATGCGACGCACCGTCGCGTTCAAGAAGGACAGCGGCATGAGCTGGTGGCAGCTCGCCAAGGACGGCCGGGCGATGAAGAAGACCCAGGGACGCACCCTGGGGCAGATGGCGCTCGCCGCGAACACCCCGGTGATGCTCAAGGCCGGTCTCGTCGAGGGCGACACGGACGCGGGCGTGCTGGCCTCGGGCCAGGTCGTGGGCGTCATCGACGACCTGCCGACCTGTGAGCAGCTGATCGATCGCATCGTCACCTCGGCCGCCGACGAGCTCCGCCGGGCCTCCTCGTACGTGCGGTGAGTCACCGGCTAGAGGTCGCGCGGAGAGGGGCCGCCCGACATCTGCCCTCTCCGTGCGATCTCCTATCGTGATCGCATGACCCAGCCGACCGAGTCGGCGCCCCGCCGCGCCAAGCACCTCATCGATCCGACACAGCCGCGCAAGCAGGCGACACCGGAGGATCTGGCTCGGTTGGAGAAGGTCCAGCGACGCGTCCTGACCGCCCTCGTCGTCACCACCATCGTGCACCTGTCGGTGGGCCTGGTGATCGCCGCAGCCTACGTCTCGGACGACGAGCGGGTCGCCCAGGTAGGGCTGTGCGTGCTCGGCGGCGCTTTCGGCGTGTGCGCCGTGGCCTCGGGCTTCGCGATCCATCGCCGGTCCCCGCTGACTCCGTGGCTGCTCGTCGGGTTCCTGCCGACGGCCGTCGGCCTCGCCGTCATCCTGTCCTGAGCGGCCGTTCACTCCCGCGACCACGATCGTGGATCCTGCGCACTGTGTGTGATCACTCCGGCCATTCCCATGGCGCGACTCCGGCCGTGCCGCTCAAGCATCCCGAGCCGCACGGCGTCAGCCGCCGTTCGTTCGCTGCGGCGGGCTCGGGGTTGCTCGTCGCCGGCGCGCTGGCACCTCACGCCGGCGCGATCGCCGCTGACGCGACGTACGGGTCGCTGACGGCGCCCCGGGTCGGTGCCGCGCGCACCTCTCGTCTGACCCGCGGCACCACGTTGGTGCACGCCGACATGCACAACCACACGCTGATGTCCGACGGCGACGGAGACCCGGCCCGGGCGTTCGCGTCGATGCGCAGCGCCGGTCTCGACGTCGCGGCGCTGACCGATCACGCCACGCTTTCGGACAACCTGCTGGGTGACGTCCTCTCCGGTCTTCTGCCGCCCGAGTACCGCCAGCTCGGCGGTCTCACGCAGGGCGACTGGGCTCGTACCGGCCGGCTCGCCGACGCTGCTGATCACGACGGCCGCTTCACCGCCATCCGTGGATTCGAGTGGTCCGAGCCGCTGATCGGGCACGTGAACGTGTGGTTCACCGAGCACTACGTGGACGTCCTCCAGGCCGGGCTGATGCAGCCGCTGCTCGCCTGGCTGCGCCGAGAGCCCGGGCTCGTGCTCGACGGCGGCGCAGGTGGGCTGGCGGGCTTCAACCACCCTGGTCGCGAACCCGGTCGCTTCCAGGAGTTCCACTACGACCCCCGCGTTCGCGCGCAACTGGTGTCGTTGGAGTTGTTCAACCGCGAGGACGACTATCTCTTCGAGGGCTACGCCGACGGGCGCTCCTCCCCCGTGGTCGCCTGTCTGGGCGCCGGCTGGCGTACCGGCATCGCGGGCGTGACCGACGAGCACGGCACCGACTGGGGCTTCCCCGAGGGCAAGGGCCGCACGGGCATGTGGGTGCGCGAGCACTCCCGGCGCGGCGTCAAGGAGGCGATGAGCGCCCGCCGATTCTTCGCCACCCGGACGTCGGGACTGCGGGTGGATGCGACGGCGTCCTCGGGCGGCCGCACCCGGCGGATGGGCAGCGTGCTCCCCCACCGCCGTGGTCCGGTGCGGCTGCGCGTGGACCTGGCGCGCGACCGCTCCTGGATCGGGCGCCGACTCGAACTGCAGGTGCTGCGACCTGACAGCTCCGTCGCGGGTGCACCCGAGGTGATCGACGTCAGGTCGTTCCGCGTGGGCCCTGTCCTCGACGTGCGCGTGCCCGTCGACGCCCGTGACGATCGCCCCGGTCGCGACTGGATGCTGTTGCGGATCGCCGACCCGACCGAGCCGAACGCCACGCCCGGCCCCGAGGGGCATCCGTGCAACAACCTGGCGATCGCCTACACCAGCCCGTGGTGGTTCACGCCCTGACGGCGTCGCCTGGCTCGCAGTCGCGGCTCGCCGGCGTCTCGTGAACGGCTCCGGCCGGCACCGCGGAGGAGGATGGCGTAGAGAACCGGACCTTGGCGGGGGAAACGTCACACGCCAAGGTCCGGTTCTATCGGCCGACCGAGGAATCTGCGCCCGGCCGGACAGCCTCAGAGGCGCTCGATGGGGGTCTCGTGGGCCTGACCGCCGCCCTCGCACATGGTCTGCAGTCCGTAGCGGCCGCCGGTGCGCTCGAGCTCGTTGAGCAGCGTCGTCATCAGGCGGGTGCCGGTCGCGCCGATCGGGTGGCCCAGTGCGATGCCGCCGCCGTTGACGTTCACCTTCTCGTGCGGCGCGCCGGTCTCCTTCATCCACGCCAGGACGACGGAGGCGAACGCCTCGTTGCACTCGAACAGGTCGATGTCGTCGATGGTCATGCCGGCCTTGGCGAGCGCGTGCTTGGTGGCCTCGATCGGACCGGTGAGCATCCAGATCGGGTCGTCGCCACGCACCGAGAGGTGGTGGATACGCGCTCGCGGAGTCAGGTTGTGCTCGGCGACGGCACGCTCGGAGGCCAGCAGCATCGCGGTCGCGCCGTCGCAGATCTGGGAGGCGACCGCAGCCGTGATGCGACCACCCGGAGCCAGCGGCTGCAGGCCGGCCATCTTCTCCAGCGACGTCTCGCGCGGGCACTGGTCGGTGTCGAACACGGTGCCGTCGGCGAGCGTGACCGGTTCGATCTCGGCCTTGAACCGACCCTCGGCGATGGCAGCCCGGGCGCGGTCGTGCGAGGCGAGCGCGAACTCCTCCATCTCCTCGCGGCTGATGTCCCACTTCTCCGCGATCATCTCGGCGGAGTTGAACTGGCTGACCTCGACGTCGCCGTAGCGCGCCTGCCAGCCCGGCGACTCCGCGAACGGGGTGGTGAATCCGTACTGCTGGGCCACCAGCATCGCCGCGGAGATCGGGATGGCGCTCATGTTCTGCAGACCGCCGGCGACGACGAAGTCCTGCGTGCCCGACATGACGCCCTGCGCCGCGAAGTGCACCGCCTGCTGGGAGGACCCGCACTGGCGGTCGATCGTCACACCCGGGACATGGTCGGGAAGTCCCGCCACGAGCCATGCCGAGCGCGCGACGTCGCCGGCCTGGGAGCCGATCGTGTCGCAACAGCCCATGATGACGTCGTCCACGACGGCCGGGTCGACCCCCGAGCGTCGCATCAGAGCGCTCAGGGCGAGACCACCGAGATCGGCGGAGTGCGTGCTCGCGAGCGCTCCGCCGCGCTTGCCGACCGGCGTGCGGACGGCGTCGACGATGTAGGCCTCAGGCATGGTGATCCTCGTTCTCGAAGGGCCGGCCGGAGCCGGGGTGCGGAGTGGTGGTGATCGGCAGGGACGTCACGGGTGGGCGATCCCGTCGAGCAGGATGCGCAGGTACTGACGAGAGACCTCGTCGTGGCTGCGTTTGCCGCCCGGTCGATACCAGGCGACGGCGACCCAGACGGTGTCGCGGATGAAGCGATAGGTGAGCTCGATGTCGAGGTCGGCCCGGAGCGCGCCGGAGCGGACGCCGTCGTCGAGCAGGGTGATCCAGACCTCGCGGGACTGCCGGTTGCGCTCGGCGAGGTAGCCGAAGCGCTCGAACCCGCCCAGGTAACCCGCCTCGGCCTGGAAGATCGCCACCTCGTGCGGGTGCCGATCGATCGCCTCGAAGGAGACCTCGACCGCGCGCTCGAGCTTGGTGCGCGCGTCGTCGTCGCTGAGCAGGATCTCGTCGTACTTGCCGAAGAGCTCGTCCTGGAAGGTGCGCAGCACCTCATCGACCATCGACTCCTTGGAGTCGAAGTGGTGATACAGGCTGCCGCTCAGAATGCCGGCGGCCTCGGCGATGTCGCGGACCGTGGTGTTGCGGAAGCCCTTCTCGGCGAAGAGCCCGGCGGCGATCGCCAGCAGCTCCTGACGGCGCGACGCTCCGGCCGCGCCGGCAACAGTGCCGGACGGGGCACCTGCCGGGGTGCCGATGCTCGCCGAGGGCTCCGCGGTCATGACGATTCCTTCGGGTGGCTCTCAGGCCTGCTGGCTGGAGACGGCGACGACCTCGCCGGTCATGTACGAGGCGTAGTCGCTGGCGAGGAACACCATCACGTTCGCCACCTCCCACGGCTCGGCGGCGCGACCGAAGGCCTCTCGCTGCTTGAGCTCGGCGAGCAACTCGTCGCTGGTCACCTTCGCCAGGAACGGGTGCATCGCCAGGCTCGGGCTGACGGCGTTCACCCGGATGCCGTGCGGAGCGAGGTCGATCGCCGAGCATCGCGTCAGCGCCATCACGCCGGCCTTCGCCGCCGCGTAGTGCGCCTGGCCCTCCTGGGCACGCCAGCCGATCACCGAGGCGTTGTTGACGATGACGCCCTTCTTGCCCGAGGCGACGAAACGTTGACCCGCGGCCCGGACGCATCGGAACGTCCCGGTCAGGGTGATGTCGAGGACCCTGCTCCACGCCTCGTCGGTCATCTCCAGCACGCTGGCGGTGCCACCGAGCCCGGCGTTGTTGATCATGATGTCGACCCCACCGAACTCCTCGGCGGCGTCGAGGAGCGCGGTGACCTGGGCCTCGTCGGTGACGTCGCAGACCAGCTGGCGCACGCGGTCGGCCCCGAACTCGGCCGCGAGGGCGGTCTCGGCCTCGGCGAGACGGCGCTCGTGGGTGTCGGAGAAGACGACGGCCTTCGCGCCCTCCTCCAGCACCCGGCGCACCACCGAGGCTCCGATGCCCGCGCCGGCGGCCGCGGTGACGACGACGACCTTGCCGACGAGCAGGTCGTGGCCCGGCACGTAGTCGGGAGCAGGCTGCTCGGCGCGAGGGGTGGTGGGCGTGGACATTCAGGCTCCCTTGGGTTCGCGAGGCAGGCCGAGCACCCGCTCGGCCAGGATGTTCTTCTGGATCTCGTCGCTGCCGCCGTAGATGGTGTCGGCGCGGGAGAAGAGGAAGAGGCGCTGCAGGTCGTCGAGGTCGTAGCCCTCAGCGCTGCGCGTGGTCAGCCCGTCGGTGGCGAGGACCTGCATCGCCACTTCGCCGAGGCGGCGGTGCCAGTTTGCCCAGACCAGCTTGAAGATCGATCCCGCGCCGCCGCCGGCCGAGGAGTCCTCGCCTCCGGTGAGCAGGGAGAGCCCCCGCAGGCCCTGCGCTCGGATGACCTCGAGCTCGACCTTCAAGGCCGCGAGGCGATCGCGGAGCACGGGGTCGTCGATGGCACCGGTACGCCGTGCCGTGTCCACGACGTGCTGCAACTCGCGGGCGTAGGTCACGGTCTGGGCGAGCGTGGAGACACCGCGCTCGAAACCCAGCAGACCCATAGCCACACCCCAGCCCTGGCCCGGTTCGCCGACCACCAGGTCGGCGCTGGTGCGGGCTCCGGTGAAGAACACCTCGTTGAACTCCGACCCGCCGGTGAGCTGCTCGATGGGCCGCACGTCGACGCCGTCCTGGTCGATCGGCACGAGCAGGAAGGACAGCCCCTGGTGGCGTTGAGAACCGACCTCGGTGCGGGCGATGACGAAGACCCACTGGGAGAAGTGGGCGTTGGACGTCCAGACCTTCTGCCCGTCGATGATCCACTCGGCGCCGTTCGGGCCGCCGTCGACCAGCCGCGCCTTGGTCTGCACGTTGGCGAGGTCGGATCCCGCGTTGGGCTCGGAGTAGCCCTGCGCCCACAGCTCCTCGACCGCGAGGATCTTGGGGAGGAAACGCTCCTGCTGCGCCGGTGTGCCGAACGCGATCAGCGTCGGGCCGAGCAGCGTCTCGCCCAAGTGGTTGACGCCGTGCGGGGCGTCGGCGCGGGCGTACTCCTCGTGGAAGATCACCTGCTGCCACAGGCTCAGGCCGCGGCCGCCGTGCTCGGTGGGCCACCCGACGCAGGTCCAGCCGTGCTCGGCCAGGTGCCGGTTCCAGGCCAGCCGCTCCTCGATCGCCTCATGGTCGCGACCGGGACCACCCAGGCCTTTCAGCGCGCCCCATTCCCCGGCCAGGTGATCTCCGAGCCACTGACGGATCTCGGAACGGAACGCCCGGTCCGCCCCGGACTCGCCCAACGACGTGGGCGAGTCGGGCGTCTCGGCAGCGATGTCGGCGGAGTCCACGGGTGCTACCCTACCAAGCAATTGCTTGGTTGGTTGATGGCCAGTGTGCCGCGCGCGGAGGAGGACGTCGTCGTGACCCAGCCCGTGACCCGGCCCGTCACACTGCCCGGGCTCGTCGACGATGCGGCTGTCCGCTTCGGCGATCACCTCGCCTACGTCGGCGAGGGCCGCACGCTGAGCTATGCCGGACTCGCGGAGCGCGTGCGTTCGGTCGCGCGTGGCTACATGGCGCTCGGTGCCGAGCCGGGCTTCCGCGCGGTGATCTGGGCGCCCAACAGCATCGAGTGGGCGGTCGCCGCGCTGGCTGTGACGTACGCCGGCGGCATCGTGGTGCCGGCGAACTCGCGCTACACCGCCCATGAGGTCGCCGAGGTCATCGATCGCACGGGCGCCTCACTGGTCGTCGTCGCCGACGGCTTCCTGGGCAAGGCGCAGATCGCAGAACTCCGCGCGGCTTCGGCCCTCCCAAGCGTGCTCGAGGTGATCGACATCGTCCGCATCGTCGGCGATCTCGCCGACGTCGACCCCTCGGCGATCGGTCCGGACACCGTCGCCGCCCGTGCCGGCGCTGTGGCCGACGGCGACGTCGCCGACATCCTCTTCACCTCCGGCACCACGGGCCGCTCCAAGGGCGCGATGTCAGCGCACCGGCAGACGATCGGCGTCGCGCGCGCCTGGGCCGAGTTGGGCGGCGTCCGCGCCGAGGACCGCTACCTCGTCGTCAACCCGTTCTTCCACTCCTTCGGCTACAAGATCGGCATCGTCGTCGGGCTGCTCACCGGCGCCACCCTCTATCCGGTCGCGACCTTCGACCTGGCCGAGACGATGGGCCTGATCGAGCGCGAGCGCATCACCGTGCTCCCGGGTGCGCCGACGATCTACCAGTCGTTGCTGACCGCACCCGACCGCGGCGACTTCGACCTCTCCTCATTGCGGCTCGCCGTCACCGGCGCCGCGGTCGTGCCCGTCGTCCTGATCGAGCGGATGCGCGAGGCAGCGCCCGCCGGCCTCGGCATCGACCAGGTCGTCACCGCCTTCGGCATGACCGAGGCCGTCGTGGTCACGATGTGCCGCGAGGGCGACTCCGCCGACACGGTCGCGAGCACCTGCGGGCGGGCGATCCCCGGGATGGAGATCCGTATCGACGGAGCCGCATCGCCGGGCGACGAGGGCGAGCTCCTCGTCCGCGGGGACTTCGTCATGCTCGGCTACCTCGACGACGAGGAGGCCACCGCCGCGGCGATCGACGCCGACGGGTGGCTGCACACCGGCGACGTCGGGGTCGTCGACGAGGCGGGCAACCTCCGCATCACCGACCGCCTCAAGGACATGTACATCTCCGGCGGATTCAACGTCTATCCGGCCGAGATCGAGCAGGCCCTGATGCGCCTGGACGGCGTGGACGACGTCGCCGTCGTCGGCGTCCCCGACGAGCGGATGGGCGAGGTCGGCAAGGCGTTCGTGGTCGGCTCGGCCTCCGCGGACGACGTCATCGCCTTCGCTCGCGACCGGCTGGCCAACTTCAAGGTGCCCCGCCACGTCGCCCACGTCGACGTCCTGCCACGCAACCTCGGCGGCAAGGTGCTCAAGAACGCCCTGCGAGACGCTCACTCCGCAGCAACCGGGAAGTAGGAAATGGATCTCACGCTGTCCGCATCCGAGCTCGCCTTCCAAGCCGAGGCACGTGCCTGGCTGGCCGCGAACGTGCCGACCGAGCCTCTGCCCTCCATGGACACCTCGGAGGGTTGGGTGCTCCACCAGGAGTGGGAGGCCAAGCTCGCCGAAGCGCGCTACTCGGTCGTCTCGTGGCCCTCGCAGTACCACGGGCGCGAGGCCTCGCTCATCGAGTGGGTGATCTTCGAGGAGGAGTACTACCGCGCCGGAGCACCGGGCCGGGTCTCCCAGAACGGGATCTTCCTGCTCGCGCCGATCATCTTCGAGCACGGCACCCCCGAGCAGCAGGACCGCTTCCTGCCGACGATGGCCACCGGTGAGCGGATCTGGGCCCAGTGCTGGTCCGAGCCCGAGGCGGGCTCCGACCTCGCCTCGCTGAAGTCGACCGCGCGTCGCGACGACGAGCGCGGCGGCTGGGTGCTCAACGGCCAGAAGACCTGGTCCTCCCGCGCCGCCCTCGCCCACTGGGGGTTCGGACTGTTCCGCTCGGACCCGCAGGCCCAGAAGCACGCCGGGCTGACCTACTACCTGTTCCCGCTCGACGCCGAGGGCATCACGGTGCGCCCGATCGCCCAGCTCGACGGCGAGGCCGGCTTCGCCGAGGTCTTCTTCGACGACGTCTTCGTGCCGGACTCCGACGTGCTCGGCGCGACCGGTGACGGCTGGCGGGTGGCGATGAGCACGGCGGGCAACGAGCGGGGTCTCTCGCTGCGCTCCCCCGGACGCTTCTGCGCCGCTGTCGATCGACTCGTCGACCTCTACGCCGCGACCGAGCAGCCCCCCGCGGCCGCCGGCGACGCCGTGGTCGACGCCTGGCTGCGCGCGCAGGCCTACCGCCTCTACACCTGGGGCACCGTCACCCGGCTCGCCGACGGCGGCGAGATGGGGGCCGCCGGTTCGGTGAACAAGGTCTGGTGGTCCGAGCTGGACGTGGCACTTCACGAGACCGCGCTGGACCTGTTGGGGCCCGAGAGCGAGTTGGAGTCGCGCTGGCTCGACGGCTACACCTTCTCGCTGTCCGGTCCGATCTACGCCGGTACCAACGAGGTCCAGCGCAACATCATCGCCGAGCGCATCCTCGGCCTCCCCCGCGAACCCAAGGGAGCCCAGAAGTGAAGTTCGATCTGACCGGCGACCAGCGCGACTTCGCCGGCTCTCTGGAGTCGCTGCTCTCCGCCGCTGACACGATCGGCGCCGCGCGATCCTGGGGCGAGGGAGAGCACGCCGCAGGCCTGACGCTGTGGACCAGGCTCGCCGAGCAGGGCTTGACGATGCTCGCCACCGAGGCGACGCCGGTCGAGGTCTGCCTGGCCTTCGAGGCGCTGGGGCGGCACGCCGTCCCCGGTCCGTGGGTGGAGTCGGCCGCGTACCTGCCGATCGCCCTCGGTGCCGAGGTCGACGGCGTCGCGACGCTCGCCGTCCCCCCGCTCGTGCCGCTGGCGCTCGACGCCGATGTCGCCGACGCCGTCTACCTGGTGGAGGACGGCGCGCTGCACGTCGCCGAAGTCACCGGAGACCCGCGCCGTTCGGTCGACCTGGCGCGTCGCCTGAGCCCGGTACGCGCAGGGGCACCTGTGCCCGCCGACGGCGATCTCGACGCCGCGCACCGCCTCGCCGTCCTCGCCACGGCCGCCCAGCTGCTCGGCGCGGGCGAGCGGGTGCTCGCCGACACCGTCACCTACGTCAAGCAGCGCAAGCAGTTCGGTCGCGAGATCGGGTCGTACCAGGCGCTCAAGCACCAGCTCGCCGACGTCAAGATCGTGCTCGACTTCGCCCGCCCGCTCATCTACGGCGCGGCGCTCGACCCGACCGACCGCGACGTCTCCGCTGCCAAGATCGCCGCCTCCGAGGCCGCCTACCGCGCCTCGCGCGTGGGCCTGCAGCTCCACGGCGCCATCGGCTACACCCAGGAGTTCGACCTGAGCCTGTGGATCACCAAGATCCGGGCCCTCGTCGGCGCGTGGGGATCGCCGTCCCACCACCGTGCGGTCGTGCTGGCCGCACTGCTCGACGAGCGCGCCGGGGGTGCTGCCTGATGGAGGTCGCACTCAGCGACGAGCAGCAGGAGCTCGCCGCGATGGTGCGCTCGCTGCTCGCCAAGCGCGCCGACAGCGCCGCCGTCCGCACGGCGATCGACAGCGATCTCGGCTACGACGTCGCCCTGTGGCAGACGCTCGTGGAGCAGGTCGGAGCGGCCGCCCTCAACATCCCCGAGGAGTACGGCGGCGCGGGCTTCTCGCTGCTGGAGTCGCTCATCGTGCTCGAGGAGCTCGGCCGGTCGCTGGCGCCCGCCCCGTTGCTGTCCAGCCTCCTCGTCGCCGAAGCCCTGCTCGCCGGAGGCGACGAGGAGGCCAAGCAGCGGCTGCTGCCGCGCATCGCAGCCGGTGAGACTGCCGCCTTCCTGCCGACCGCGGATCCGCAGCTCGACGTCGACCACGCAGCGATCCTGGTGGGCGTCGGCGACGGCGGACTCGTCGAGTTCGACGGCGATACGCCCCGCGAGCGGCTCGGCACCATGGACCAGACACTGCGGCTGGGCCGCATCGACGCCCTCGCGGCGGGCCGTCGGGCCGCCGGAGCGGCTGAGCCCGCTGTGGCGCGCGCCCGGCTCGTCGGCGCCGTCGGGGCGACTGCGCTCCAGGTCGGGCTTGCCGCGCGTGCGCTCGACATGACGGTGGGCTACGCCAAGGAACGCGTCCAGTTCGGCCGCGCGATCGGCTCCTACCAGGCGCTCAAGCACCGGATGGCCGACATGCTCGTGCTCGCGGAGATGTGCCGCTCGGCGCACCTCGGCGCGGCGCACGCCGTCTCGACGGGCTCGGCGGAGGCGGCGCACCTGGCACACGTCGCGAAGAGCTACTGCTCAGATGCCCTCGACGTCATCGCCGGCGAGACCGTGCAGCTGCACGGCGGCATCGCGATCACCTGGGAGCACGACGCGCACCTGGTGTTCAAGCGCGCACACGCGCTGAGCCAGCTCTTCGGTCAGGCACACGAGCACCGCGCTCTGCTCGAGCTGTGACCCACTCGGGTGTGACCCATCCGACATCGCCGACCGTTCGCGACGACGAATCCGACCCGCCCGCCCTCACTAGGATGTGACCATGACTTCAATCGACGAGACCCAGATCGTGACGGAGAGTCTCGACACGCCCGCCGACGACGACTACCCGACTGGCATGCTCGCGAGCCCCACACGCACCCAGCTCTGACCTGCCTCGCCGAGCGCAGACACCACAGCCCCGCCGGCCTCGGGCCGACGGGGCTGTTGCGTGTCCCCGGTCATCGAGCCTGTCACGACAAGTTCGACCACCGTGGGCCCAAGGCAGCCTCAGCCGGTGGTGCGGTAGCGCCCCTTGAAGTAGAGCAGCGGTTCGGTCGCCCCCCGGGACCCCGCATCGGCGGCGTGCATCTCCAGATGCTCGACCCGTCCGATGACGACGTAGTGGTCGCCGGCCTCGTGCACCGCGTGGATGGTGCAGTCCAGGTGGGCGAGCGTGCCGGCGATCACCGGCGAGCCGGTACCGGCACCCGGCGTCCACTCGATGCCGGCGAACTTGTCGATGCCGCGTGTCGCCATCTGGCCCGAGATGTGCTCCTGGTCCGCGGCGAGGACGTTGACGCAGAACCGCCCTGCACGCTGGATCAGCGGCCAGGCGCGCGAGGTGCGCGCGGGGATGAAGGTGACCAGGGGCGGGTCGAGCGAGACGCTGGAGAACGACTGGCAGGTCATGCCGACCGGTTCGCCGTTGCTCATCGTGGTGATCACGGTGATGCCCGAGGCGAAGCAGCCGAGCACGTCGCGGAAGCGTCGTGCCGCCGCCTGGGCCTCGGGGTCGTCGGCCACGACGACGTCCTCCCCCGGACGCAGCTCGAAGTCGTAGGCGGCGTCGCCGAGCCAGGACTCGATCAGCTCCGGGCTGGGCCAGGTCTCGCGGGCATCGGGTCGCATGCCCGCCGGGACCTCCGTGGATCGCCCCGCGTCATCGGCGTAGTCGCTCACGGCGGTCATCCTTCCGGTTAGTTCTCGCCGCCGAAGTTGTGCCCCCAGTACGAGACGGCGGTCGACTCGCGCGCGACCCACCGCTCGTCCTCGACGCGCAGGCCCTCGGTGCCGAACTCGATGTCGAAGCCACCGGGCGACTTGACGTAGAAGGAGACCATCTCGTCGTTCATGTGACGACCCAACGTCGCCGACAACGGTGCCTTGTAGCGGCGCACACGCTCGAGCGCGCGACCCACGTCGTCGAGCTGCTCGACCTCGAGCATGATGTGCACGCACTTGCTCGGGTTCGGCATCGGCAGGAACGCCAGCGAGTGGTGGCGCGGGTTGACGCCGAGGAATCGGAGCCAGATCTTCGAGCCCGGCTCCTTGCCGACGAACTCACCGGGCATGCTCATCGAGTCGCGCAGGCGGAAGCCGAGCACCTCGGTGTAGAACCGCAGGGCCTCGACGTCGTCCAGCACCGGGACGACGATGTGCCCCATGCCCTGATCGGCGGTGACGAACTTCGCGGCGTACGGCGTGACGATCGGCCGGGACTCGTAGGTGATGCCGTGGAAGAGCTCGAACACGTTGTCCCACGGGTCGCTGAAGCGCACCAGCTCCTGGACGCGACGCTCGGCGAGCTCCTCCGCAGTGCCCTCCTCGAACGCGACGCCGGCCTTCTGCAGGTGCTCGCGAGCCTCCTGCAGTGCCTGATGGTCGGCCAACTCCCACCCAGTGGCCATCAGCTCGTCGCGATCGGAGGGGACGACGACCAGACGCGCCGAGACCTGGTCGATGCGCCAGTACTGGTTCTCGGCGTTCGGGCCCTTGGCCGCGGCGAGCCCGAGCACCTTGCCGGCGAAGGTCTCCCACTGGGACAGATCGGTCGACGCGACACGGACATAGCCCATCGACTTGATGTCGATCGTCACGATGCGCTCCTCTCGACGTGGCGGGCCAGGAAGGCCGTGGTGATCTCGGCGAACTCGGCGGCCGCCTCGATCTGGGCCCAGTGACCGCAGTTGGGGAAGACGTGCAGCTGCGCCTTCGGGATGGTCTTCAGGCCGACCAACGCACCGTCGAGCGGGTTGACCCGGTCTTCGCGGCCCCAGGTGAGCAGGGTGTGCTTGCGCAGCGTGTGTGCCTCACGCCAGAGCATGCCGTCCTCGGCGGTCGCGGGGTTCCAGAAGGACATGCCCATCTGGCGCATGGCGTCCTGGGCGCCGGGCGCCGTCGCGTCGGCGAACCGCTCCTCGACCAGTTCGTCGGTGACCAGTGCCTGGTTGACGACCATGGTGGAGATAAAGGCCCGCAGGGCCTCACGGCTCGGCGCGCCACTGAAGTCCATCAGCCGCTTGACGCCCTCGGTCGGGTCGGCGTGGAACAGGTTGAGCGAGAGTCCGCCGGGGCCCATCAGGACCAGGCGACCGACACGGTCGGGATAGGTCAGCGCGAGACGCATCGCCGTCCCGCCGCCGAGGCTGTTGCCGAGGAGGTGTGCCTTCTCCACGCCGAGCTCGTCCATCAGCTTCACGACGTAGTCGGCGGAGTGGCGGTAGTAGTTCCCCACGACGTCGGGCTTGTCGGACTGCCCGAAGCCGGGCTGGTCGACGAGCAGCGTGCGGAAGCTCGAGGCGAAGTGAGGCAGAGCGGGCCCGAAGTTCGACCAGGCGCTCGCGCCCGGACCGCCGCCGTGCAGCATCACCAACGGGAGACCGGCGCCGATCTCAGCGCGAGCCTCACCGGCTTCGTAGTAGTTCAGGGTGATGTCGCCGGCCTTGCCGGAGCGGCGGGTGCCCTCTTTGGAGAAGTCGCTCATCGTGGTCAGTTCTCTCGTGTTCGACTGGGGGTCGTGTCTCGTTGCTGATGACGGTGCCGGGGCTGCCGGCATCAGTACATGCCGGGGTCGATCTGGTGCCCGAACTCGTGGGCACCGAAGAGCTGGAGCGCGCGCTCGGGGTCGTTGGCCGCGTGGACCCGGCCGGCATGGGCATCGCGCCAGGCGCGCTGGAGCGGAGTCCCCACCGCCAGCGCGCGGCCACCGGAGGCCTCGAAGAGCGCATCGACGGCGTCGATGGCACGCTGGGTGCCGAGCACCTGGTCGCGTCGGACCTTGAGCCGGGTACGCAGCGGAATGGTCTCTCCGCGGGCGACGTAGCCCTGGGCCTCACGGAGGTTGGCGACCAGCAGCGCCCAGGCGGCGTCGATGTCGGAGCCGGACCGGGCGATCCGCACGGCCGCGAAGGGGTCGAGCGAGGCCTTCTCCCCCAGGTAAGCGGCGCGGACGCGCTTGCTCTGCATCTCCAGATGCTCGGCGTAGGCGCCACGCGCCATCCCGATGATCGGCACCGTGATCGTGCCGGTGAAGATCGAGTGGAACGGCAGTTTGTAGAGGTCCGCGGTGTTCTCCGCCTGACCCGGGCCACGGCACTGGCCGGTCTCACCCATGCTGAGGGTGAACGCGTGAGGCACGAAGACGTCGTCCACCACGATGTCGTTGGAGCCGGTACCGGCGAGCCCGACCATGTGCCACACATCGACGATGGTGTAGCTCTCGCGCGGCACCAGGAAGGTCTTGAAGTCGACCACCTGACCCTCGGCGTTGAACACCAGCCCGCCCAGGAGGGCCCACTGGCAGTGATCGCAACCAGAGGAGAAGCTCCACTTGCCCGACAGGAGGTAGCCACCCTCGACCTGGGTCGCCTTGCCCGTCGGGGAGTAGGAGGAGCTCAACAGGGTCGCGGTGTCGCTCCCCCACACCGCCTGCTGCGCCTCGTCGCTGAAGAGCGCGACCTGCCACGGGTGCACGCCGACGACGCTGGAGACCCACCCGGTCGAGCCGCAGGCGGACGCGATGTCGGCGACGGCGGTGTAGAAGTCGACGGGGTCGGCCTCGAGACCGTCGAAGCGGCGGGGCTGGAGCATCCGGAAGAAGCCGGTCTCCGCCAGCTCCTTGATCGAGGCCTCCGGGACCACGCGCAGCCGCTCAGCCTCGTCGGCGCGCTGACGCAGCGTCGGCAACAGATCGCGCACGCCGTCGAGCACAGCCTGGGACATCGCAAGACTCCTGTCGGATCAGAAGTCTCAAGACTAGAACACGTTCTCGTTTTGTGCGAGTACCGCCGGCGTGGTGCGGCGTCGTCGAGCGCCGAGCGTGGAGTCCCTGGGGCCGGTCCACCAGTCTCGCTCGGGCACGCGACCCGCCCCGGGGGGCTAGGCCAGTGATCGACCCCCTGCAGCCGACCTGACGACCCGCTCCACCTAGGCGGTGTCGGCGTGGATGCGCGAGGTCGCGTGAGCGCGGACATGCTCGAGGATGACGTCGGCGACCAGATCCGGCGCCTCGAACATCGGGATGTGGCCGACGTCCTCGAGCATCACATGGTCGGCGTCGGGCAGGGCGTCGACGTAGGGCTGGCCGAATCGGCTGACCGGGAGGATGTGGTCGTGCTCGCAGAGCACGAGCCTGATGGGCACCTCGCGGTCGAGGCCCGCGACGTCGACCACCTTGCCGTGGCGCAGCTCGGAGATCAGGAACGGGAAGAACGAGGCGCAGTGCGTGGAGGCACGCAGGAAGTTGTCGGCGCGTTCGGGCGAGACTCGGCCGGGTCGGTGGCTGACGATCTTCAGGGCCGCCGAGGTCACCGGCCCCAGCCGGGTGACGTGCTCACCCAGTGCGTGGCCCAGGAGCGCGAATGGGTAGATCGCGAGGAAGCGCAGGCCGATCTCGACCTGGTTGCGCGACCAGCGAGTCCACGCGCCCGCCGGTGCGATGGCGGTGACCGACCTGGCCCGGCCGCGCCGCGCCATCTCGAAAGCGAGCCAGCCGCCGATCGAGTTGCCGGCGATGTGCGCGGTCTCCCAGCCGAGCTCGTCGAGCAGCGCCTCGACGCCGTCCGCGTAGGCCGTCAGCGAGACGTCGCCGCGCGCGAGGGGGCTGCCGCCCCAGTGGCCCGGCAGCGTCGCCGCGACGACCTCGAACTCGCGCGCGAGCGTCGGCACCACCTCGGCCCAGACGTCGTGCGACGTCGTGAACGGGTGGAGCAGGAGCAGGGGCTCCCCGGATCCGACGTGCACCGTGGGAGCGGGAACCGGGAGGGCCCGGCGCGAGGCGCGCGAGCGGGCTGCTGACGACGTTGTCTGCGACACGGTGTCACGCTAGCGCCAGCAAGCGGCCCGCGCCACCCTCCGATCGGAGGAGATTTCCTCCCCCGATCGGCCCCCATTCGTCGGGGAACGCCTCGTCAGCTGTTGGCCGCGGCCTTGTCCTGCTCGGCCTTGAGCATCAGCGCGATGTCGATGAGCTGGTCCTCCTGGCCGCCGATCAGCTTGCGGTTGCCCGCCTCCAGCAGGATCTTCGCGCCCGAGACGCCGTAGCGCTCGGCGGCGTTGCCCGCGTGCTTGAGGAAGGAGGAGTAGACGCCGGCGTAGCCCATCATGAGCGTCATCCGGTCGAGCTTGCACTCCTCCGGCATCGCCGGGCGGATGACGTCCTCGGAGGCGTCGACGATCTGCAGGAAGTCCACGCCGGTCTTCCAGCCGAGCTTGTCGCACACGCCGATGAACGCCTCGAGCGGCGCGTTGCCCGCACCGGCGCCGAATCGCCGCACCGAGCCGTCGATCTGGGTCGCGCCCGCCCGGGCGGCGATGACGGTGTTGGCCACGCCGAGGCCGAGGTTCTCGTGCCCGTGGAACCCGACGTCGGCCTGGTGCCCGATCTCGGCGACGACAGCAGCGACGCGGTCGGCGGTCTGCTCGAGCACGAGCGCACCGGCGGAGTCGACGACGTAGACGCACTGGCACCCGGCGTCCACCATGATGCGCGCCTGCCGGGCGAGCACCTCGGGGCTCTGCGTGTGGCTCATCATCAGGAAGCCGACCGTCTCGAGGCCGAGCTCGCGCGCCAGACCGAAGTGCTGGATGGCGACGTCCGCCTCGGTGCAGTGCGTGGCGATCCGGCAGATCTGGCCGCCGTTGTCCTGCGCCGCGCGGATGTCCTCCTTGGTGCCGAGCCCCGGCAGCATCAGGAAGGCGATCTTGGCGCGCTTCGCGGTCTGCGCCGCGATCTTGATGAGCTCCTGCTCCGGGGTGTGGGAGAAGCCGTAGTTGAAGGACGAGCCGCCCAGGCCGTCGCCGTGGGTCACCTCGATCACCGGGACGCCGGACTCGTCGAGGGCACGGACGATGTCCTCGACCTCCTGCGCGGTGAACTGGTGCCGCTTGTGGTGCGAGCCGTCGCGCAGGCAGGTGTCGGTCAGGCGAAGGTCGATGTCGCCGAACAGGTCGGTGCCGTGCGTTCCCGCCCAGGTACGAGTGAGCGTGTTCAGGTCGGACATGTCAGTTCCCTCCCGACGCCAGCTTGGCGCGCGCGATGTTCTGGGCGACCTGGGTCGCGGCCGCGGTCATGATGTCGAGGTTGCCGGCGTACGGCGGCAGGAAGTCGCCGGCGCCCTCGACCTCGACGAAGATCGAGACCTTCAGCTGCCCCCGGGTCGCCGCCGACGGCTCGTCGAGCTGGGGCTCCTGCAGCAGCCGGTAGCCGGGCACGTACTCCTGGACGGCCTTCTCCATCGCGAAGACCGAGTTGACGATCGCATCGCGGTCCGAATCGGGTGCGGCGGCGCAGAAAATCGTGTCGCGCATGATCATCGGCGGCTCGGCCGGATTCAAGATGATGATCGCCTTGCCCTCCTTGGCCCCGCCGATCTCGGTCACGCCGCGACTCGTCGTCCGGGTGAACTCGTCGATGTTGGCGCGTGTGCCCGGTCCGGCCGAGACGCTGGAGACCGAAGCCACGATCTCGGCGTAGGAGACCTCCGCGGCCCGCGAGACCGCGGCGACCATCGGGATCGTCGCCTGGCCACCGCAGGTGATCATGTTGACGTTCGGCGCGGCCACGTGCTCCTCGCCGTTGACCGGCGGGATCACCGCGGGGCCGACGGCGGCCGGCGTGAGGTCGACGGCGACGATGCCGGCCTCGGCGTAGCGCGGCGCGTACTCGCGGTGCACGTAGGCCGAGGTCGCCTCGAAGATCAGGTCGGGCATGACGTCCTGCTTGAGCAGCCAGTCGACACCTTCGTGGCTGGCCTCCAGACCCTTCTCCCGAGCGAGCTTGAGGCCCTCGGACGTCGGGTCGACGCCGATCATCCAACGCGGCTCGATCACGTCGCTGCGCAGCAGCTTGTACATCAGGTCGGTGCCGATGTTGCCCGGCCCGACGATGGCCGCGGTGAGCTTGCCGCCGGTAGAACCAGTCGTCACGTCTACTCCTCGAACTTCACTCGGTGAAACTGACAACGAGCGGAGCGAATCCGCTGATGGATGCCTCGACCCGGTCACCCGGCGCGAACGGCACGAAGGGGCCTAGCGCCCCGGACAGGATCAGATGACCGGCACGCAGCGGATCACCGAAGCGCCAGGCCTGGACGGCGAGCCACCGCAACGCCTCGAGCGGGTCGCCCAGGCAGGCGGCGCCGTTGCCGCTCGAGCGGACCTCGCCGTTGATGCTCAACGACATCTCCACCTCCACCGGCTCGACCTCGCTGAGCGGGCGGCCCGCGGTGCCGACGACGAAGAGCCCGCTGGAGGCGTTGTCGGCCACGGTGTCGGTGAACGCGATGTCCCAGTTCTCGATCCGCGAGTCGACGATCTCCAGCGCGGGCAACGCCACGTCGACCGCGGCGCGCACGGCGTCGAGGGTGATCTCCTCCTCGGTCGCCGGTGCGATGTCGCGGGCGAGCACGAAGGCGACCTCGGCCTCGACCCGCGGCTGCACGAGCGTGCGCATCGAGATCGGCCGCCCGCCGTCCGCCTCGCCGAGCGCGCCGTAGCTGACATCCATGTCGTCGAGCAGGTAGCCGAAGTCGGGCTGGTCGACGCCGAGCTGGTCCTGCACCGCTTTCGACGTCGCGCCGATCTTGCGACCGACCACGACGGCGCCGCCGTCGAGGCGGGCTCGCACCAGACCCTGCTGGACGGCGTAGGCCGCGGGCAGGTCGTCGGTGCCGATGAGGTCGCGCACGGCGGCACACGGGACCCGGGTCTCCTGAGCCTGCGCCAACCGCTCGACGGCTGCTGAGATCGCATCCTCGGAGGTCACCTGGCCAATACTAGAACCTGTTACAGTTTCGCGCCATGACGGGTGGTTCCACGGGCGTGCTGCCCGAAGCTGTCGATGTCGTGGTCGTGGGCGCGGGCGGAGCCGGCATGTCTGCCGCTCTCGCCGCCTCCCACCAGGGCCTCGACACCGTGCTGATCGAGAAGAGCGCCTACTTCGGCGGCAACACCGCCCGCTCCGGCGGCGGAGTCTGGATCCCGGGCAACTACGCGCTCGAGGAGGCCGGCGAGGTGGCTGCCGACGACCGCGAGCAGGCCCGGCTCTACCTCGACACCATCGTGGGCGACCGCGTGCCCAAGGTGCGGCGCGACACCTACCTCGACCGTGGCCCCGAGGTGCTGGAGTTCATCAAGCAGAAGACCCCGCTGCGCTTCGTCTGGGTGCCCGAGTACGCCGACTACCTGCCCGAGCAGGCAGGAGGCCGCGCCCGCGGTCGCAGCGTGGAGGCGGTGCCGATGGATGCGCGCTTCCTCGGTGACGAGCTCGATCGGCTGCACCCGGCCTACACCAAGGCGCCCGCCAACCTGATCGTGATGCAGCGTGACTTCCGCAAGCTCAGCCTCGGCCTGCGCACGCTCGGTGGCCCGCTCACCATGATCAGGGTCCTGTTCAAGCGGATGGTCACCCTGATGCTGCGCAAGAAGATGTTCGCGATGGGCAACGCCATCGCGATCGGCCTGCGCAAGGGCCTGGTCGACGCCGGTGTTCCCGTCGCCTACGAGACCGACCTGGTCGACCTGCTCGTCGAGGACGGCCGCGTCGTCGGCGTCGTGGTCGAGCGCGACGGCGTCCGGCGCGAGATCCGGGCACGTCGCGGCGTGATCCTGGGCTCGGGCGGCTTCGAGCACAACCAGGAGCTGCGTGAGAAGTTCCTGCCGGCGCCCACCAACACGGAGTGGTCGACGGGCGCGCCGTCCAACACCGGCGGCGGCCTCGTGGCCGGCACGGCCGCAGGCGCGGCGACCGACCTGCTCGACGACGCCTGGTGGGGCCCGACCATCCCACTGCCGGGACGTGCCTGGTTCTGCCTGGCCGAGCGCAACCTGCCCGGCTCGATCATGGTCAACGGCGCCGGACAGCGGTACATGAACGAGGCGCTGCCCTACGTCGAGGCGACCCACGCCATGTACGAGGGCGAGGCCACCGGCGTCAGCCACGTGCCGTCCTACCTGGTCTTCGACCAGACCTACCGCAACCGCTACCTCTTCGCCGGAGTCGCCGGCCGCCAGCCCTTCCCCGGCCGTTGGTACAAGGAGGGAGTGGTCACCCGCGCGGACTCGCTCGCGGCGCTCGCGGAGAAGCTCGGTCTGCCCGAGGGCTCGCTGGACGCCACGGTCGAGCGGTTCAACGGCTTCGCCCGCAGCGGTGTCGATGAGGACTTCCATCGCGGCGAATCGGCCTACGACAAGTACTACTCCGACCCGACGGTGAAGCCGAACTGCTCCCTCGCCCCGATCCAGAAGGGACCGTTCTACGCCGTGAAGATCGTCGCCGGCGACCTCGGCACGAAGGGCGGACTGGTCACCGACGAGCGCGCCCGCGTGCTGCGTGAGGACGGCTCCGTGATCGAGGGTCTCTACGCCGCCGGCAACGTCTCGTCGGCCGTCATGGGCACCACCTACCCGGGCCCCGGCGGCACCATCGGTCCCGCGCTGGTCTTCGGCTACCTGGCCGCGGAGGACATCGCCCGCGCCACACCTGCCACGCCCACGCCGTCCAGCCCGATCGAGGAGACCGCCTGATGCCGATCGACCCGTCCGTCGCGATCGGGGCCCACGTCGGTACCCGGGAGTTCACCTGGAACGCCAGCGACGTGCTGCTCTACCACCTCGGCATCGGCGCCGGCTCCCGAGTCGGGGACAACCTCGCGCCGTCGGCGCTGCGCTACACCCTGGACGACGAGCGACTCCAGGTGTTGCCGTCGTTCGGCGTCGTCGTACCGACCTTCCACGAGACGGACCCGCCGCCGCTGGACCTGCCCGGCTGCGACATCAACCTCGCCCAGGTGGTGCATGGCGCACAGTCCATCTCGGTCTCGGCCCCGCTGCCGACGTCGGGCAGCGCCACCCTGACCACCACGCTCACCGACGTGTGGGACAAGGGCAAGGCTGCCGTGATCTGGCAGGAGGGCGTCGCGACGTCGCCGTCCGGCCAGGAGCTGTGGCGGGTGCGCTCCTCGATCTTCGTCAAGGGCGAGGGAGGCTGGGGCGGCGACCGCGGCACCTCGACGTCGGTGACGCTGCCCGAGCGCGAGCCCGACCTGGTGACCACCTACGACGTCACACCGCAGCAGGCGATGCTCTATCGACTCTGCGGCGACCGCAACCCGCTCCACGCCGACCCGGCATTCGCCCGCGGGGCGGGCTTCCCGGCACCGATCCTGCACGGCCTGTGCTCCTACGGCATCGTGCTGCGCGAGCTCACCGACGGTCTGCTCGACGGCGACGCCGCCGCCGTCCGCGGCTTCACGGCGCGCTTCGCCGGCGTCGTCTTCCCCGGCGAGACCATCGGCGTGCGCGCGTGGCGCGAGGACGGGCAGGTCGTGGCCTCGGCTGCGATCGTCGGTGGGGACCGCGACGGCTCCCCCGTGCTCGCCGACTGCGCCGTCACCCTCTGACGTCGCGCGCCAGGCGTTGACCCGTCTTCAACTGGAGACGGGTCAACCCCCCATGGCGCGTTGAGCCGTCTCTCGTTGAAGACGGGTCAACGCGGGGCGGCGGTGCGTGGGCCGGCGTGGACGGCG
>NZ_JAHRHK010000093.1 GCF_021246465.1 Nocardioides sp. R-C-SC26
GTCGCCCCACCGGTCGCGGGGGTCGCCGCGGGCGGGTGGGGGACCCGCCGCCCCTTGCGATGCCGGGCCTTGTGCCACGGGGCGGGGAAGAAGGGCCACAGCTCCGCCACCGAGACCCGGGGGGACAGCGGCGCGCGCGGCCAGACGGCGCCCACGCTGCACATCCGGACGTTGGTGAGCCCGCCCTGCCCCAGACGCGCGAGGGTGCCGGCCACACCGGGACGCCAGACCTCGAACGCGACGATGTTGAGATCGGGACGGCCTGCGGCCAGCGCCGCCGTGGCCCCGCCGATACCCGAACCGATCT
>NZ_JAHRHK010000094.1 GCF_021246465.1 Nocardioides sp. R-C-SC26
GCTGGGCCACGAGCACCGGGAGGGGGAAGCTCGCCGGGAGTCCGGCCACCACCTGGGAGAGCGCGTCGGGCCCGCCCGTCGGGCTCGCCACCACCAGGACCTGCGGACGGCGTGCCTGCGGCGCGGCGGCGCGTACCCGCACGGGCGCGGACGGCGCCACGACCCGACGCGCACCGGCGAGAGCCCGGATGCGCGGCACGAGGTCCTCCCGCACGCGCCCCATCGACGCGCCGATGTCGCCAGAGCCCGAGGGCTTGGTCACGTAGTCCGACGCGCCGCGCGAGAGAGCGGTCAGGGTCGCCGAGGC
>NZ_JAHRHK010000095.1 GCF_021246465.1 Nocardioides sp. R-C-SC26
CGTCGCCGCACGGATCCTCGGCGAGTCGCTCCGCCAAGCCCATGCGCCACGCGGCCCAGCCCGAGGGTCGCAGTGTCATCGCGGCGTCTCCCAGCGCACCGGCTGCACCATCCGGGCGTCGGTCTCGAGGAGCCAGCCCGCGGGGTCGGGGGTCAGGGCACGTCGCTCGTCGCTGGCCAAGTACCGCGCCTCGACCTCGGCGTGGCCACGGCCGTCGTCGACGTAGGAGATCCACACGAAGCGTGCGTCGCCGCGATCGAGCCACGCCTCCAGCGTGTGCAGCCCGTGACGCGCGCGCATCGGCAC
>NZ_JAHRHK010000096.1 GCF_021246465.1 Nocardioides sp. R-C-SC26
GTCACGCCCGACGGCACCCGCGTCAAGGTCGTGATGTCCTACGACGCCGACGTCAAGGTGCCGAGCACGGCCGAGGCCGTGATCATCTCGCCGTCGAGCCGAAGAGCTCTTCCTTGTTGTCGTCCAACGTCTCGCTGAGCCGGCTGAAGTTCTTCAGTGTCTCGTTGACCTTCTCGCCCTGGCCGCCGAAGTTCTTCGCGGTCTGCTGCAGCAGGTCGGCCAGGGCGCCATCGGCGTTGGCGCCGTCAGGGCCGAGCGCGACCGTCAGCCGATCGATGCTGGAGTAGATCTCGTCGAGCTCGAGCG
>NZ_JAHRHK010000097.1 GCF_021246465.1 Nocardioides sp. R-C-SC26
GCAGGTGATGGGCCGCGAGCACGCCCAGGAAGCCCAGCTCGCGGCCGGGGGCGTGGCGCCCGTCGCCGTAGCCGAGCAGGGCGGCCAGGTTCGGTGAGTTCACCGGGACCCAGTGCGCCACGCGGTCACCCAGGCGCGCACCCACGGCCGCGGAGTAGTCGGCGAACCGCTCGACCGTCTCGCGGTTCAACCACCCGCCGTCGTCCCCGAGGGCCTGGGGAAGATCCCAGTGGTAGAGGGTCGCCGACGGATCGATGCCGGCGGCCAACAGCTCGTCGACGAGGCGGTCGTAGACGTCGATCCGGC
>NZ_JAHRHK010000098.1 GCF_021246465.1 Nocardioides sp. R-C-SC26
CGCAGCCGGACCACCTCGGTGACGACCGGCTGCGCGGCGCGCGCCAGCACGCCTGTCGGCTCTGCATGTCGCGACGCAGTGTCGCGGCGATCGACGCCGGCGCGGATGAGGCGACCTTCGCCGCGCTCGACGAGTGGCCCGAGTCGGACCTCCCGGCCGGCACGACCGCCGCTCTGGGGCTGGTGGACGCCATGATCTGGACCCCGACGGCCATCCCGGACGAGACGGTCGCGGCGCTGCGGGCCGAGCTCGTGCCGGGTCAGATCGTCGAGGTCGCGCTCGACGTCGTGCGCATCGCGGCGAACA
>NZ_JAHRHK010000099.1 GCF_021246465.1 Nocardioides sp. R-C-SC26
GTTCGCCGGCCGGCACAGCCGCCGGCGAACTGCCGCCGGTCGTCACGATCGCCAGGGCCTGCTCCAGGATGCGCACGCTGTAGCGCCCGTGCGTGGCCGGGTCCATCGAGGCCGGCTCGATGGACCGCATCGCCTGGTCCAGCACCGCGAGGTCGCGCGTGCCCTGGCTCAGCAGCACCCCGGCACGCAGCTGACGACTCTCGGGATACCCGCGGCTCGTGCGCGGCACCAGGTCGAGGGCCTCGACGGCGCCCGCGGCGTCACGGCGTTCCGCACGCACCCGCGCCAGCCCGAAGGCAGCCGGAG
>NZ_JAHRHK010000100.1 GCF_021246465.1 Nocardioides sp. R-C-SC26
TGGTAGCCGAGCACGTGCAGGTCGTCGGGCGGCAGGTCGCGGCACGCCGAGTCGACGTAGACGAAGATCTCGTCGCGCTCCTCGGGGGTGGTCAGCCGCAGTCCGGCGGCCAGGCACTGCTGGACGGCGGCATCGCAGCCGGCACGGCTGAAGATGAAGACGATCGCGGGGAGCAGCCTGTCGCGGTCGAGTCGGCCGATGACGTCGTGGCGGCTCGGGATCCAGATCCGCCGACCGTTGCCCACCTGGCGCGGACCGCCACGCTGACGCGCACCCTTCGGCGAGCGTCGGTCCTTCATTCTGCC
>NZ_JAHRHK010000101.1 GCF_021246465.1 Nocardioides sp. R-C-SC26
CGTCGAAGCCGGTGGCTTCGACGCCGAGCGTCGCGAGGTCGGACGCGACTGGCCCGCCGGCGCCGAGACGATGGTCGGTCTCAAGCGCCTGGCCAACGTGCGTCAGGTGCTCGAGAGCGTCATCGCCGACGGCGTGCCCGGCGACTTCATCGAGGCCGGCGCCTGGCGCGGCGGCACCTGCATCTACGCCCGCGCGATCCTCGCCGCACACGGCGCCCCCGACCGGACGGTCTGGGTCGCCGACTCCTTCGAGGGTCTGCCGGCCCCCGACGGTCGCTTCGAGGCCGACGCCGGCGACCAGCACC
>NZ_JAHRHK010000102.1 GCF_021246465.1 Nocardioides sp. R-C-SC26
GGCAACTACTTCGGCATCCTCGGTATGGCCACCGCCCTCGTCGTCGCCACCGTGGTCGCGTTCGACACCGACGTCGTCGGGCTCGGCGCCGTGCTGCTCGTGGTCGCGGTCGTGGTCGGCGCCGGTATCGGCCTGCAGTTGGCCCGCACGGTCGAGATGACCGGGATGCCCGAGCCCATCGCGCTGCTGCACAGCTTCGTGGGTCTGGCCGCCGTGCTCGTCGGCTGGAACGGCTCCCTCCACATCGAGGCCCACCCCGACTCCGCCGACACCCAGGTACTCGAAGGCGCCGGGTTGCTCGGGAT
>NZ_JAHRHK010000011.1:0-16577 GCF_021246465.1 Nocardioides sp. R-C-SC26
TCGCCGTGGTGACGGCGGCTGCGGCGTCGCCGCCGCCACCACTGCGGACCAGCAACCACGAACCGGCACCCGCGACGAGCACGAGCAGCGTCACCGCGGCGGCCACGATCCTTCGGCCGCGTCGCGGCCCTCTCTCCAGCCCTGGTCGCTTGATCACGTACCTCACCGTGGCCGTCACGGCTGTGCATTTCGGGGCCCCGACCTGTCGCGAACCTGTGAAACGAACTGGAACACGTTCTACTCTCGGCGGGTGCGCTTCTCCATCGTCACCGCGTTCCAACCCGTCGACCACCTGATCCCGATCGCGCGTCGGGCCGACGAGCTCGGCTACCACGCCCTCTCGGTACCTGATCACGTCGTCGATCTGGAGACGCTGGAGACGCCCTACCCCTACACCGAGGACGGCAGCCGACGTTGGGAGGTCGGAGCCGACTGGCCGGATCCGTGGGTGCTGATCGGCGCCCTCGCCGCCGTGACGACGCGGGTGCGGTTCTTCACCTCCGTCTACGTCGCCGCGATGCGCAACCCGTTCCAGGTCGCCAAGACGGTCGGCACGGCGGCCGTGCTCTCCGGTGACCGGGTCTCGCTCGGCGTCGGCATCGGCTGGTGCCGGGAGGAGTTCGAGCTGCTCGGGGCCGACTTCCGCACCCGCGGACGGCGTACCGACGAGGCGATCGCCCTGATGCGCGCGCTCTGGGAGCCGGGCTGGACCGAGTTCGAGGGCGAGTTCTACTCCGCGCCACGTCTGCAGATGAACCCGACGCCCTCGGCCCGCATCCCGATCTACATCGGCGGCCTGTCGGACATCGCCTTCCGTCGCGCGGCCCGCCACGACGGCTGGGTCGGCGACATCTACCCGCTCGCCGAGACGATCGCGCACTCCCGCCGTCTGCACGAACTGCGTGAGGAGGCGGGACAGAGCGGGCCGTTCGAGATCATCACCTCGATCTCCGACGCCTTCCTCCCCGAGCAGTTCGAGGAGGCCGCCGCTGCCGGCGTCACCGAGATCTGGACGATGCCCTGGGCCTACTACCACGGCCTGGACGCCACCCTGGACCAGAAGCTCGACGGCCTCGAGCGCTTCGCCGCCGACTACGGCCTCGGACCCGCCCCGCGCTGACCCGTCTTCCTGGTGCGGCGCTGAGCGCACCGACGCCATCGGGTCGCACACGTCCCACAGCGGACGGGCCTCATCCCACAGGTGGGGTGTAGCGACCGCACTCCCCCCGCCCTAGGTTCGGCTGACCCGAGAGAAGGAGTGGCCTGATGGCGTTCTTGTTGTGGATCCTGGCCGTGATCCTGGTGGTCGCGGGCATCGTGCAGTTGTTCAAGGGCGAGACCCTGTGGGGCATCGTGCTGATCATCGTCGGCTTCGCAGTGGGCCCGGGCGGCTACAGCATCTTCAAGTAGCGACCGCACGAAGGCTCTACCCTTCACGCCAAGTGGCGGTCCGGTCAGTCGGACCGCCAGGCGTGAGGTGGAGGTGCGGCATGGAGCACGAGTTCGCTCCTACCTTCGACGACGTCGCTGCCGAGCTGCGGCGCCTGCGCAGCACTGTCGGAACTCCCTCGTTCGCCGAGATCGCGATCCGGGTCAGCGACGTGCGCCTGCGCCGCGGCCTCTCCGTCGAGGGAGCTCGGGTGGCTCGGTCGACTGTCTATGACGTCTTTCGGCCGGGGCGACGGCGCCTCGACTTCGCGTTGCTGGCTGATGTCCTCGCGGCGCTGGAGGTCGACGAGGCCTCCGCCGCAGCGACGACGGCGATGGCGCGACGCGCCGTGGCGGCCCCTGCTGTCGCCCTGCACCCCGCCCCGCCGGCGACCGAGACGCTCTCCCGCGATGACCACGAGGTCATGAGACGGCGGCCGGGGCGACGTGTGCTGGTCCTGCTCGCCGCGTGCGTCGCACTGAATCTCGCGGGTCGCCTGACAGTGCTCGCTCTCGGCCTGCCTCTCCACCTCGACATGGTCGGAACGGCCATCAGCGCAGTGGTTCTCGGTCCGTGGTGGGGTGCCTTGGTCGGGGCGACCACCAACCTCGGCGGCACATGGATCAGCGGTCCTGCCTCGATCCCGTTCGCGCTCGTCAACGTGGCCGGCGCGTTGGCGTGGGGCTACGGAGTCCGACGTCTCGGTCTGGGGCGCACGCTGCCCCGGTTCTTCGCTCTCTGCGTCGCCGTCGCAGTGCTCTGCTCGATGCTGGCTGCACCGATCGTGCTCGCCTACCACGGCCGCATCGACCACGCGAGCGCCGACGTGATCGACCACGTCGTGCTGCTCACGCATGCGTGGGCCCTGTCGGTGTTCTCCAGCAATCTGCTGATCTCCTTGGCCGACAAGCTCGTCAGCGGCTTCGTGGCGCTCGCCGTCGCGGAGTCGCGGCCCGGCTACACCGCCAGGTTCGGCCTCGGTTCACCTCGGTCTGCCGACCCCGGGCCGACGCTGACCTCCCAGGCGATCACCAGTACGAACGCTCTCAGGCGAACCCGCCGGCCGACTCCTCCTTGAGGCGTGGCTCGGTCGCACCCTCGGGCCGGATTCCGGTGACGCCCGAGTAGAACTCGCGAACGCGATCCATGTCGGCCACGACGTCTCCGCTGGGGTGGAAGGTGGGACCCCAGCCGACCGTGCGCGACGGCGCGTCGAGGAACGCCAGAGTGATCGGCAGCCCGGTCTGCTGGGAGATCCGGTAGAAGCCGGACTTCCAGTACTCGCCTCTGGAGCGGGTCCCCTCGGCGGCGATGCCGAGCAGGAACGACTCCGAGGACGACGCGTCCGCCAGCAGGTCCCGGATCGTCCCTCCGGGGTTCCTGCGGTCGAGCGACACGGCACCCGTCGCCCGCAGGATCCACGCCAGAGGCCCGCGGAACAGCGAGTCCTTCACGAGCAGTCGGATCGTCACGCCGCTGTCCCACGCCAACAGCATGGTGAGCACCCAGTCCCAGTTGGAGGTGTGCGGGGCACCCACCAGGATCGCCGACTCCGGCACCTCCCCCGACGTCCGCCACCGGGCGACCTTGAGGAGGGTGCGGGCGAGAGTACGGCGCACGGGCATCGGGGAACGGCTCACGCCGGAAGCCTAGTGAGCACAGCGGACGGCCTCGGCGACCGGCGTCGACGGAGCCCGGATCGGGCAGGCGCCCTCTCACCGGGCGAACCTGTCGGTGCCGCTACCCGTCCCACCGCTACCGCAGCGCGAACTGCCGGGCGAGCGTCTGGTATCCCCAGGCGAGCACGAGCCACGGTGCGATCAGCCACGGCGAGTTCAGCAGGAGGAATCTGAGCCCGAAGTCCATGAAGCTGGAGGTGTCGGTCGACTCCAGCCCCCCGATGAGCTCGGAGCCGTAGTAGTACCACGTCAGCACCGTGTGGGTGACCGCCGTCGACATCACCAGCAGGGTGCCGCGGACGTCGGTGAACCGCGATCGCCTCAGGAGGATCAGACCCACCAGGCCGACGCAGCCGTTGGTGACGGAGAGGACCTCCATCATCAGGAAGTGCGAGTCCGGGTTCAGGTAGCGCAGATCGCCGCCGTCGATGTAGTTCCACCAGGCATAGGCCCAGGCACTGTCCTGCGCTTCCGCGATCCGCTCGTGCAGGATCAGCCAGCCGAGCTCCCAGGTCAGATGAGTGACGTAGGAGGCGATGACGAACGGGAGCACGGTGGCCTGTAGCCGCTGGTAGCGGGTCCAGCCGCGGAGCGACGGAATGGGCAGACACGCTGCGAAGATGCCGAGGAAGTACCCGATGGTGGCTTGGACCACCATCGCGTCGGCCATCGTGCCGCGATCGGCGTCGGTGCCGAAGACGAGGTAGACGTACAGGGGGAACGCCAGTGCGAGCGATCCGAAGCCGAGGATCCATGCGCCCCTCAGCGCGCGTGACGGTGGGATGGCGGGCTCGACCTGGCCGATGGCGGTCGGGCGCGTGAGAGTGACGGCCATGCCTGCTCCTGGCGCTAGTACGGTGAGATATCACCACAGTAATTGCTGTTACTCGTGCGGAACGTAGCATGACTTCGCTGCGGTACGTGGCCGCAGGGAGACGAGGAGCAGGAATCCGATGGGGACGGCGAGCAACGAGGCGCCCTTGGTCGCACGCCTGGACGACGCCCGGCGCGCGGTCTACCGCGAGCACATCCTCGACGTGGCCGAGGCGGAGTTCGGCCGATGCGGATTCAGCGCCGCCAAGGTCGGCGACATCGCCACGCGTGCCGGCATCTCGCTGGCCACCCTCTACAAGACCTTCGCCAGCAAGGCCGATCTCTGGGACGCGTTGAACACCGATCGGATGGAGGAGTTCACCCGCGTCGTCACCGAGCGGACCTCCGCCATCGCCTCACCGCTGGAACGCCTCCTGGTCGGCGCACGTGCCGAGGTCGAGTTCTTCGCCGCCCGCGACGCCTTTCTGCAGCTCCACCTCAGGGACGGGCTCAGCTGGGGCACGGCGTCCACGTTCCCCGGCGCGGGCCAGGGCGCTCAGCGAGTGGCGTGGCGGACGGGCATGGCGATGACGGCCGCGACCGCACAAGAGGCCATCGACGCGGGCGAGTTGCGACAGGTCCGCTCCGAGGTCGCGGCGGCGATCGTCATCTCCTCACTCCAGATCTGGCTGACCGACTGGATCGCCACCGGCCGGTCGCGTCCGATCGACCAGGTCGCGGACGACGTCGAGGAGCATCTGCGACGGAGCCTCGCCGTCTAGCGGTTCTCGCACCGCTCGGGCGCGCGACGGCGTGCCGGCGGCCTCCTGCCTCCTCCGTCTGAGAGGAAGCGGGCTCGGCGGGGAACGACACGGACCCCGCGAGCGCCCGAGAGCGCCCGCGGGGTCGACATCATCCGCAAGCGGGGTTCACAGGGACATCGGCGCGAACGAGAGCGCGTCGCGTCCGACCGCGCCACTGGCGGTGTCGGTGGAGGTGATGAGCAGCTTGGCCTGCACTGACTGGACCGTGCGGCCGCCCAGGCAGGAGGACGGCACGCTGAACAGCACCAGGTAGGAGCCCGACACCGACGTCGTCGCGCCGTCGCAGCCGATCCGCTTCATCGCGCCGGACTTGCTGCTGTAGACGGCGATCGGGTCGAGCGAGGGGTAGGCGACCACGACCTTCGCCACATACGGCTTGGGCGTCGTCTTCTTGATGATCTTGCCCTTCTTGTCGCGCTTGATCTTCGGCTTCTGCTTGACCTTCATCGTGACCGCGTAGGTGACCGTGGCCGCGTTCTCCGGCTGGTTCTCCCAGATGTCGAGGGTCCACGAGACGGTGCCGTACTCGACCTTCATGTCCGCGTCGTCCACGTCGGCGGCGTTGTAGGCGGCTTCGGACATGCCGCCGCCGGTGACGATCACGTCGCCGGTCGGGTCGTCGACCGACTGACTGGCCGCGTGCGCGGGCGCACCGAGAGCGGTCGAGATGGCGAGGGTGGCGACCGTCGTCAGGGCCAGGGTGGCCGAGCGACGTCGGGTCGAGCGGGCGAGTCGATGGAGCATGCGTTCCTCCGATGCAGATGGGGCGTGCGCACGAGACGCGCTGCCCGGCGGGCGGCATGAGTGTGGCGGCTCGCGTCACCCCGGCTCGACGGTTCGAGGCGCCGCCGCCAAGTCCGGACAAACTCCGGACAGCAGCAGCGGGACCCCGCGCCGACGTGACCGAGGCGGACTAGACCCGCTCGCCCGTGGCGACAGCGCAGCGGCGCGCGCCACGGAGCCGACGGGCGGAGGCGCGACCGGGCATCACGCGAGAGTAGCGGTGGCCGAGGTGGCAGATGTCGGCCGGACCCGCGTATATACTGGATGTATGTCCGTGACGACATCCCTCTTCCTGTCCAATCGCACCCAGGCGGTGCGGCTCCCGAAGGCGGTCGCCTTCGATGCGTCGGTCACCGAGGTCGAGATCGCGGTGGTCGGCGAAGCGCGCATCATCCGTCCGGCCGGGTCCCGGGTCGAGGTCTTCTGGTCGAGCCCGATCCACATCAGCGACGACTTCGCCCGCGACCAGCCGGCAGAGCTGACCGAGCGCACCTGGGGATGACGCGCCGACACCTGATCGACACCGACGTCGCCATCGAGTTGCTTCGCAAGCGAGACACCGCGGTGCGGGAGCGGTGGCGGCAGGCCGGCGTCGTCGCCGCCTCCACGATCACGCTGTACGAGCTGCGGTACGGCGCCGCTCGCTCAGCCGACCGCCGCACCAACGACCTGGCGATCGATGAGTTGGCGAGCGTGGTCGACGTCCTCGAGTTCGATTCCTCGGCGGCCGAGCACGCCGGCGACATCCGCGCCGCGCTCGCCGCGGCCGGAACTCCGATCGGCCCCTACGACGTCCAGATCGCCGGGCACGCGCGGTCGCAGGGACTCATCCTGGTGACGCGCAACCTCGCCGAGTTCGGCCGCGTCGACGGCCTTCGCATCGAGCGCTGGTAGTCAGCAGGCACAACCGTCACCGGGCGGGCAAAGCCGGCAGCCAGCGCCGGAGGCTCACTCCCACTCGATCGTGCCCGGCGGCTTGCTGGTGACGTCGAGGGTAACGCGATTGATCTCGCGGACCTCGTTGGTGATCCGGGTGGAGATGCGCTCGAGGAGGTCGAAGGGCAGGCGGGCCCAGTCGGCGGTCATCGCGTCCTCGGAGGTGACCGGACGCAGCACGACGGGGTGGCCGTAGGTGCGGCCGTCGCCCTGGACGCCGACCGAGCGGACGTCGGCGAGGAGCACCACCGGCATCTGCCAGATGTCGCGGTCCAGCCCGGCCTTGGTCAGCTCCTCGCGGGCGATCGCGTCGGCCTCGCGGAGGATGTCGAGGCGCTCGCGGGTGACCTCGCCGATGATGCGGATACCCAGGCCGGGCCCGGGGAACGGCTGACGCCAGACCATCGTCGAGGGCAGGCCCAACTGCTCCCCGACCGCGCGCACCTCGTCCTTGAACAGCGTGCGCAGCGGTTCGATGAGCTCGAACGTCAGGTCGTCAGGCAGACCGCCGACGTTGTGGTGGCTCTTGATGTTCGAGGTCCCCGCACCACCGCCGGACTCCACGACGTCGGGGTAGAGCGTGCCCTGCACCAGGAACGCGGTCTCGCCCTCGGCCGCGTCGCCGAAGACGCGCACCTGCGCAGCCTCGAAGGTGCGGATGAACTCGCGCCCGATGATCTTGCGCTTCTCCTCCGGGTCGGTGACCCCGGCGAGCTCGGTGAGGAACTGGTCGGCCGCATCGACGACGTCGAGGGTGTCGAAGACCTCTTCGAAGTCACGCCGCACCTGCTCGGTCTCGCCCTGCCGCATCATCCCGTGGTCGACGTAGACGCAGGTGAGGCGATCGCCGATCGCGCGCTGCACGATCGCCGCAGCGACAGCGGAGTCGACGCCGCCCGAGAGCGCACAGATCGCGCGGCCCTCGCCGACCTGCGCGCGGATACGGTCGACGTGCTCGTCGACGATGTTGACCATCGTCCAGGTCTGACGACATCCGGCGATGTCGTGCAGGAAGTGCTCCAGCACCTGCTGGCCGTGCTCGGAGTGCAGCACCTCGGGGTGCCACTGGACACCGGCCATGCGGCGCTCCAGGCTCTCGAAGGCCGCCACCGGGGTCACCGCCGTCGAAGCCAGGACGTCGAAGCCCGCCGGCGCCGCCGTCACCGAGTCGCCGTGCGACATCCAGACGGTGTGCTCGGCGGCCATGTCGGCCAGCAGCGTTCCGGGCTCGGACACGCTCACCGGCGTGCGGCCGTACTCGCGGGCGCCGGTCGCGGCGACCTCGCCGCCGAGTCCCCGCGCCATCAGCTGGAAGCCGTAGCACATGCCGAAGACCGGGACGCCGGCCTCGAAGATCGCCTGATCGATCCCCGGCGCACCGTCCTCGTAGACCGAGGACGGCCCACCGGAGAGCACGATCGCCTTCGGTCCCATCGCGAGCATCTGCTCGACCGGCAGGTGGTGCGGAACGATCTCGGAGTAGACGCGCGCCTCGCGCACACGCCGGGCGATCAGCTGCGCGTACTGCGCCCCGAAGTCGACGACGAGGACCAGATCGTGCTCGGAGGACGCAGCCGCTGTCATGCGCCGGATTCTAGAGGTGACGACGTGCGCGCCCGCGCCCGACCACGTGACAGCAGGTGCGCCGCGGTGTGGTGACGGCCGCACGCCGTCTCACCGGGTTTCGAGACGCTCGCTGCGGTCGCTCCTCCACCACCGACACCGGCCGAAAACCCAACAGGGCCCCGCCGGGGAGGGAGGGTGGCGGGGCCCTGGGCGCCGCACAGCTGCGAACAGCGCACGGACGTCGAACTCGGCCCTTCGGGAGGGAGCTGTGAACGCCGAGTTCGATGGTCTCAACGACCTGCCGAGAAGCGGGTTACGTACGTCTCGACCGAATTTTGCCCAGGCTGCAGGTGCTCTAGATCACTGTGACAACAGCGGATACGTTGTCACACGGCGGCATGGAGCCGGATCACGAGATCCCGACGATCGGCAGGCGCAGTGCGCCCATCGCCGTCGGCGGCACAGCCGGCGACTCCGGCGAGACGGGCTCGATCCGCTCATAGGCCGCACCCAGCGGCGGCCGAGGGTCGGACTCGCCCTTGTTCGGCCAGAACGACATCGCCCGCTCCGCCTGCGCGGTGATCGTCAGCGACGGGTTCACACCCAGGTTCGCCGTGATCGCCGAGCCGTCGGCGACGTGCAGACCGGGGTGACCGAACACCCGCTGATATCCGTCGATCACGCCGTCCTCGGGCGAGGTGCCGATCGCGCAGCCACCGATGAAGTGCGCGGTCAGAGGCATGTTGAACGGCTCACCGATGTTGCCGCCCGCCGTGCCGCCGAGGACACCCGCGATCCGGCGGACCGCGTCGTTGCCGGCCGGGATCCACGTCGGGTTCGGCGCGCCGTGCCCCTGGCGCGACGTCATCCGCCAGCGACCGGTGAACTTCCCGCGCTTGCCGTAGGTGGTGATCGAGTTGTCCAGGCTCTGCATGACGAGCGCGATGATCGTGCGCTCGGACCAGTGCTTGAGGTCGTAGAGGTCCTTGACGTTGCGACGCTCCTTCCACAACTCCTTCAGCCACGTCTTCCAGCGCGGGCCGTCGCCGTCCCCGTCGGTCAGCACCGTCTGCATCAGCGCCATCGCGTTGAAGCCCTTGCCGTAGCGCACCGGCTCGATGTGGGTGTGCTCGTCGGGGTGCCAGCTGGAGGTGATCGCGACGCCGTAGGTGTAGTCGGTCGGATCCGACGTCGGGGCGATCGCTCCCAGGATCGACTCGGAGTTGGTGCGCGAGAGGTAGCCCAGTCGGTCGGAGAGCTGCGGCAGGTGCCCCTCGTCCTTCATCCGGTGCAGCAGCTTCTGGGTGCCCAGCGATGCAGCGGCGAACACGACCTGGTCGGCGGTGATCACGCGCTGGGTCGCCGCCGAGGGAACCTTCGCCTTCGTGTAGCGAACGTGGACGTCGTACCCGCCCAGACGGCGAGGTGCCACCCGGGTCACGGTCGTCAACGGCAGCACCACGGCGCCGTTCTTCTCCGCCAGGTAGAGGTAGTTCTTCACCAGCGTGTTCTTCGCATTGTGGCGGCAACCCGACATGCACTCGCCGCAGTTGAGGCAGGTGTTGCGATCGGGGCCCTCACCGCCGAAGAACGGGTCGGCCACCTTCTCCCCCGGCGCCTGACCGGGACCGCCGAAGAAGACGCCGACGGGTGTGGGGTGGAAGGAGTCGCCGACACCGGCGTCGGTGGCCACCTTCTCCATCACGTCGTCGGCCGGCGTCCGCACGGGGTTCTCCACCACGCCCAGCATCCGCTTGGCCTGGTCGTAGAACGGTGCGAGCTCGGACTGCCAGTCGGTGATATCGCGCCACTGCGGGTCGTTGTAGAAGGCCGGGAGCGGCTCGTAGAGCGTGTTGGCGTAGACGAGCGAACCACCGCCGACACCGGCCCCCGCGACGATCATCGTGTCGCGCACGGCATCGACGCGCTGGATGCCGTAGCAGCCCAGCGCCGGCGCCCAGAGATATCGGGTGATGTCGAAGGTCCCCGAGGTGAAGTCGGAGTCCTCGAATCGCGCGCCGGCCTCGAGGACGCCGACCTTGTAGCCCTTCTCCGTCAGGCGGAGCGCGGTCACCGATCCGCCGAATCCGGATCCGATCACGAGGACGTCGAAGTGGTTGCTGGTCATGATCTGGTGCTGCTTCCTGTGCGACGGCTGGGTCTTCGACGACCCGCGATGGGGCGCCGAAGCGTTGCTGAGGAGGTGCCGGACGGGGTGAGGTCAGGCCCGGCCGAGCTTGTTCATCAGGCGGAGCGAGGTGGTCATCATCTTCGCGTAGGCCTCGTCGGACATGCCGAACATCGGAGCGAAACGCAGCCCGCGCTGGGTGCCGACGGCCTGGCTCTCGGTGTAGCGATGGATGCCTTCGCTGCCCTGACGACGACCCATGCCGGACTCGCGCATGCCGCCCATCGGAGAGTCGATGCTGGCGAAGGTGGCACCGAACGCCTCGTTGATGTTGACGGTGCCGCACTTGATCTGGCGGGCGAGCTCGCGGGCACGGGCGCCGTCCTGGCTGTAGATCGAGGCGTTGAGCCCGTACTCGCCGTCGTTGGCCCGCGCGACCGCCTCGGCCTCGTCGTGGAACCGGTAGAGCGAGATGACCGGACCGAACGTCTCGTTGCCGAAGCAGGTCATCTCCGGCGTGACGCCTTCGAGGATCGTCGGCTCGAAGTAGAACGGGCCGAGGTCGGGGCGAGCCTTGCCGCCGGCGAGCACGCGCGCTCCCTTGGAGACGGCGTCCTCCACGTGGGCGGTCACGGTGTCGAGCTGGTCCTGAGAGATCAGGGTGCCCATGTCGTTGCCCCAGTCGAGGGTCGCTCCCAGTGTCATCGCCCGGGTGCGGGCCACGAAGCGGTCGACGAAGCGGTCATAGACCTGGTCGGCGACGAACATCCGCTCCATCGAGACGCAGAGCTGGCCGGCATTGGAGAACGACGCACGGACGGCACCTTCGGCCGCCTTCTCGATGTCGGCGTCGCGGAGGATGAGGATCGGGTTCTTGCCGCCGAGCTCGAGCGAGCAGCCGATCAGACGCTCGGCGCACTGGCGCGCGATCACCTTGCCGGTCGCGGTGGATCCGGTGAAGCAGATGTAGTCCGACTGCTCGATGATCGGCGTGCCGAGCTCCCGACCCGGGCCGGCCACGACCTGCCACAGATCCTTCGGGAAGCCCGCCTCGTCCAGCAGCCGCGCGCCGTAGAGGGCGCTCAGCATGGTCTGGGCGTCGGGCTTGGCGACCACCGCGTTCCCCGCGAGCAGCGCGGGCAGGCCGTCGCACAGCGCCATCGTGAAGGGGTAGTTCCAGGGCGAGATGATGCCGACGACGCCCTTGGGCACGCGGTTGACCTCGACCCGGGTGAGGGCGGGGATGACGCCGATCTTGCGCTGGGTGTCCAGGTGCTGCCGCGCCGTCCGGGCGTAGTAGCGCGCCGTCAGCGCGATGTGGAGCGGCTCGTCGAAGGCGTGCTTCCGCGCCTTGCCCGACTCCAGCACGATCAGGTCGATGATCTCCTGCTGGCGGTCGAGCACGAGGTCGTGCAGACGCAGCAGCGCCGCCGCACGCTCCTCCACCGGAGTGCGCGCCCAGATCGCCTGCGCCCGGCGAGCACGGGCGAACGCCTCGGCGACGTCCTCGCTCGTCGACTGCGGGATGTGCGCGAGCGGAGCTCCGTCCAGCGGGCTGTGCACCTGGGTGGTGCGGCCGCTCGTCGCGAGCAGACGACTGGTCAACCGCGCGACGTCGTCCGGCTCGAGCGCGTAGGACGCCGTGGGGTCGTGCTCGGGGTCCGCGGGGCCGTCGACCAGCGGACCACCACTGGAGATCGGGTCGGAACCGGACGTCGGCGGGGTCGTCATATGCCGAGCGTAGGTGACGCCTGTCTCACCGGCTACCGATGCGTAACCGAATGTGGCGCTTTACACATAGAAAGTGTTTGTCAATAGCGCGGGAATGCGGTCGACGGCGACGTGGATCGAACGTCAGGGCGGTGACTCGCGACGTCGTCAGCAGAGGTGGGCGTACGCCTCACCGGGTTTCGAGACGCTCGCTGCGCTCGCTCCTCAACCACCGGGGGGCGCGGCTGGACTCACCGGGTTTCGAGACGCTCGCTGCGCTCGCTCCTCAACCACCGGGGGGCGGGGCTCGCCTCACCGGGTTTCGAGACGCTCGCTGCGCTCGCTCCTCAACCACCGGGGGGCGGGGCTCGCCTCACCGGGTTTCGAGACGCTCGCTGCGCTCGCTCCTCAACCACCGGGGGCGGATCGGGACGCTCGCCCCTCGACCGCCGAAGCTGCCGGTCACGAGCAGACCGACGTCGCCTCGTCGACGGCCTCACCCAGACGGCGCTGGGCGTCCTCGACCTCGCTGGTATCGACGTCGAGACCGCGGGCGGAACGGCGCGCCTGGTCGGCGAGGTCGGCGACCGCGTCACGCGCGTCGGCAAGCGCCTGCTTCGCGTCGCCACTGATGCCGCGCTCGGCAGCAGCCAGCGCATCTCGGACGGCCTGGAGTGCGCGTCCGGACGCCGACGGGTCGGCGGTGAGTCCGTCGACGGCGCGCTGCACGGTGTCGCGGACACCGGAGGTCGTGGAGTCCACCGCCGAGCATGCGGCGTCGTTGGCCGAGTCGCGCACGGCGTCGCCGACCTCTGAGCACGCCGTCAGCGCCAGCAGACCGGGGAGCATCAACGCGGCGCCGATCCTCATCCGCACCACCGTGCCCGGGCCGCCACCTGCCGTACCGCTCGTCGAACTTCTGCTCATGCGTTCAGCCTGCCAGGCGACGTGGAGTCCGCGACGAGCCGGACCGACCGAGCAGCGCGACAACGGTCGGCCATTCAGCCGGCGAGGTGCGACCACGACGGCGCGAGCTCGTGCCACGGACCGACCGCCGCGATCTGGCCGTCGACCAGCACCGCCACTCGGTCGGCCCGCGCCAGCGCGGCCTCCTTCGACGTCGCGCCGATCACGGTGACCCCCCGCTCGCGCAACGACTCCCACAGCTCGATCTCGGTCGCGGCGTCCAGGGCACTCGAGACGTCGTCGGCGAGCAGCAGCTCGGTCTCAGCGGCGAGAGCGCGCGCCAATGCGAGCCGCTGCACCTGCCCACCCGAGAGCCGCACACCGCGGTGTCCGACCAGCGAGTCGGGCCCCCCGGCCTCGGTCACGTCGCGGTCGAGGCGAGCCGCATGGACGGCCCCGTCGAACGGCCGGGGATGCCCCAGCCGCACGTTGTCGGAGAACGTGCCCGACAACACCCGAGGCACCTGAGCCACGTGGGCGACCTGGCCCGGGCGCAGGAAGGTCTGCGCGTCGTCGATCGGCACGTCGTTCCACCGGATCGAGCCGCGATGGTCGATCAGCCCCGCGAGCACACCGAGCAGGCTCGACTTGCCCGATCCCACCTGACCGACCAGGAGGACCAGTTCGCCGCGCTCGACCACCAGGTCGACGTCGACGACGCCACGCGTGCCGTCGTCGTGCACGGCCTCGACGGACTCCAGGTGCAGACGCTGGAGGGGGACTCGCGAGCCCGGGTCGGGCGTCGGCGCCTGCCCGGTGACGAGATCGACCCCGGCCGGCATCGCCATCAGGTCCACACCGCCCGCGAACCGCGCGGTCGCCTTCTGCCAGGAGCGGGTGCCTGGCGCCTCCGTGACCACGGAGCCGGCGACTCGGCCGAACCAGTCGAAGCCGTTGACCGCGCCCGAGACGAGGAGCGCCGTCGCGAGCCCCCAGCCGTCGGCGACGTACACGGCCCAGGCCGCGACCACGCCGAGCTGCACCATCACGACGGGCACGCCGTCGAGGAGTGCCTGGACGCGGTGCTCCTTGACCGCGGCATCGACGCGCCCGCCGTCCACGTTCCGCAGGTGCCGGTGGATCTCCGGCGTGGCGGCCGCCAGCTTGATCGTGCGCGCCGACTCCAGGGCCGAGACGAGCGCGCGGCCGAACCTGGCCCGCGCCGCCGACGCGGCTGCCGCCGATCGACCGGCGATCGGCCGACCGGCGGTCGAGGCCAATGCCGAGGCGACCATGACCCCGAGGAGGATGCCGCCCGAGAGCAGGCTGCCGCCGATCACGGTCGTGGCCACCACGATGATCAGACCGTTGATCAGGTCGACCCATCGGTCGGCGTACCTGGCATAGCGATCGGCGTCCATCGCCCGCGCAACGACCTCGCCGGGCGGGGTCTTGGCGAGACGGTGCTGCGCGGTCTGGCCGGCGAGCACCGACATCCGCGCGCGCAGCCGAACCTCGATCCACCAGTGCGGGTAGCGCAGGAACGCGCTCGCGAGCACGAGCGGCGCCGCGAGCAGGGAGACGGTGAGCACGATGCTCCACCCGAAGGGCTCGCCGCCGTCTCGCAGCGACTCCACGATCTGGCCCCAGACGAAGGCGGTCAGCATCCCGAACGCGCCGGTGACCGAGGCCAGCAGGAACAGCACCGCGCCGGTGATGCCCCACTCGGGACGGATGCGCAGGGCGTGCGCGATGCCGCGCGCCAGGCTCGGCCCCGTGCCAGGGTCGGGGGGCGTCGGCGCCGGCCCGGAGCGGCGGATGCCCCCGACCACGCCGTCCGTGCCGTCGGGTGCCGGATCCGACGTCGCCGTCTCGGCTGTGCGGGCGCTGGCCTCCAGCAGGGTACGGAAGGGCCCCGGGCGGGACGCGAGCTCGGCGCGCGGACCGTGGTCGACCACACGACCCGACTCCAGGACCGCGATCTGCTCGGCGCGCGCGGTCGTGCCGAGCCGGTGCGCGACCAAGATCCCGGTGCGCCCGCGAAGGAGTCGTTCGGAGGCCCGCACGACCAGGGCCTCGGTCAGCGGGTCCATCCGCGCGGTGGCCTCGTCGAGCACGACGACCCGGACGTCGCGCACCAGCAGACGCGCGAAGGCGACGAGCTGCTCTTCGCCGGCTGAGAGAGTCGTCCCGCCGGGGCCGAGCACGGTGTCCAGCCCGTCGACCAGCCCTCCGACCCACTCCTCCAGGCCCAGCTCGGTGACCGCGCCCTCGATCTGCGCGCGCGGGCGGTCGGCGAACAAGGCGATGTTCTGGGCGAGCGTGCCGGCGATGATCTCGGTGCGCTGGGTCACCACGCCGACGGCGGCGCGCAGCTGCTGCAGGTCGAGATCGAGGACGTCGACGCCACCGAGCAGCACCGCACCTGCGGGCGGCTCGACCGCGCGGGAGAGCAACGAGGCCAGGGTCGACTTGCCCGAGCCCGTGCGGCCGACCAGAGCGCAGGTCTCCCCCGCCGGGACGCGCAGATCGATGCCCTGGAGCGCGAACGAGCCGTGGGCGTAGCTGAAGTCGAGATCGACGAAGGCGACGTCGAGGGAGCCGTCGGGCAGCGGAAGACCACCGACCGGCTCGGGCTCGGCCTCCACGAGCTGTCGCAGGCGGAGTACCGCCCCCCAACCCTCCTGGAGGTCGGGAAGGTGACGGGCGAGCTCGTCGACCTGGCCGACGAAGGAGGAGGTCACCAGGAAGAGGGTGACCAGTTGGGCGACCGAGAGATCGTCGTTCGCGGCCAGGGCGATGCCGACCAGTGTCATCGCTGCCAGGAGCGAGCTCAGCAGCGTGCCGGCACGTCGGGTGATGCGGACCTCGACCTGCAGCACCCGCGCGAGTCGCCGGTGGGTCTCCGACGACAGGCGCGCCAGCCGCCCGACCACGTGCGCCTGGCCGAGGCTGGTGCGGACGTCGTCGCGCCCGGCGACGCCCTCCTCGAAGGCGGCGGCGTGATCGGTCCAGGCCAGCTCCTCCTCGACCTTCAGTCGCGCCACCTCGGGCAGCAGCCGTCGCACCACCAGGACGACCAGCACGCCGCAGGCGGGGAAGAGGAACCAGGCGGGCCACCACGTCAGACCGGCGACGATCCACATCGGGAACGTGGCGAACACGGTGCCGAAGGCGTCCCACACCTGGCGGCGCACCACGGCGCCCACCTCCCAGGTGTCGTCGTCGACGCGGTCGAGGATCTCCCCGACCGCCTGCTCCGAGAGCGTCTCGAGGGGCTGGTGGAGGGCACAGGCGAGCAGGTCCGCCCGCAACTGCCCTTCGGCGCGGTCGGAGACCGAGGCCCACAGCGTGCGTCCGACGGCGTCGAGCACGGCACCCCCGACGACGAAGACGGCGAGCAGCCCGACGAGCCCGACCGTGGCGTGCTCGGCGATCCGGCCCGCCACGACGGTGCCGAGGGTGTAGCCGACCGCCGAGACGGCGGCGATGGCCAGCGCGACCGCGGCGAGGGGTCGCTTCAGGCGCCGCCAGTCGACGTGGCGGGCGGGATCATCGGACGTGGGCACCGGGACCGGCCCGCCACGCCCGCTGCCCGGGCCCGGCTGCACCTGCGACCGGGCGCTTCCTGGAGCCTGGTCGTCGCGCTGCGGATCATCGGCCTCGGTCACGGTGCTCATCGGCGCCGACGCTACGCCGCCCCGCCGACACTCCGCGCCCGATTTTCCGGCGTGCTGCCTCGAAATCGAGACGGGTCACCGCGAAAACGGACACCGGCCCCGAGCCTCACCTCATGAGCGCGG
>NZ_JAHRHK010000011.1:16587-111205 GCF_021246465.1 Nocardioides sp. R-C-SC26
GCCGCCCCTCCTGGCGGGGGCGCCCCGCCACGCGCGGACGGATCAGAGCGAGGCGAGCGCCTCGTTGAACGTCGCGGAGGGGCGCACCACCGCATCGGCCTTGGCCGGGTCGGGGCGGTAGTAGCCGCCGATGTCGGCCGGGCTGCCCTGGACGGCGTTCAGCTCGGCGACGATCTTCTCCTCCTGTGCGGCCAGGGTCTCGGCCAGCGGAGCGAAGGCGGCCGCGAGGTCGGCGTCCTCGGTCTGACCGGCGAGCTCCTGGGCCCAGTAGAGCGCCAGGTAGAAGTGCGAGCCACGGTTGTCGATGCCGCCGACGCGACGCGTCGGCGACTTGTCCTCGTTGAGGAACGTGCCGGTCGCGCGGTCGAGGGTGTCGGCGAGCACCTGGGCGCCCGGCTTGCCGGCCTGGGTCGCGTAGAGCTCCAGCGAGGGCACCAGGGCGAAGAACTCACCGAGGCTGTCCCACCGCAGGTAGTTCTCCTTCACCAGCTGCTGCACGTGCTTGGGCGCCGAGCCGCCGGCACCGGTCTCGAAGAGGCCGCCACCGTTCATCAGCGGCACCACCGAGAGCATCTTCGCCGAGGTGCCGAGCTCAAGGATCGGGAAGAGGTCGGTGTTGTAGTCGCGCAGCACGTTGCCGGTGACCGAGATGGTGTCCTCGCCCTTGCGGATCCGCTCCAGCGAGAACGTGGTGGCGGCAGCCGGAGCCATGATCTCGAGGGTCAGGCCGTCGGTGTCGTGGTCGGCGAGGTACTCGTTCACCTTGGCGATCAGGTTCGCGTCGTGAGCGCGCGTCTCGTCGAGCCAGAACACGGCCGGCGAGCCGGTGGCGCGGGCGCGGCTCACGGCCAGCTTCACCCAGTCGCGGATCGAGGCGTCCTTGGTCTGGCAGGCCCGCCAGATGTCACCCGGCTGGACGTCGTGGCTCATCAGAACCTTGCCTGCGCCGTCGAGCACCTCCACCGTGCCGGCGACCGGGATCTCGAAGGTCTTGTCGTGCGAGCCGTACTCCTCGGCGGCCTTGGCCATCAGACCGACGTTGGGGACCGAGCCCATCGTGGCCGGGTCGAGGGCGCCATGAGCACGGCAGTCGTCGATGACGGCCTGGTAGACGCCGGCGTAGGAGGAGTCCGGGATCACCGCGAGGGTGTCGGCCTCTTCGCCGTCGGGGCCCCACATCTTGCCGCCGATACGGACCATGGCAGGCATGGACGCATCGATGATGACGTCGCTCGGCACGTGGAGGTTCGTGATGCCCTTGTCGGAGTCGACCATGGCCAGCGCCGGACCGTCGGCCAGGCCCTGCTGGATGGCGGCCTTGATCGCATCGGCCTCGGGCAACGCCTCGACCTTGGCGAGCAGGGTGCCCAGGCCGTCGTTCGGCGAGATGCCTGCGGCGGCGAGCTGCTCGCCGTACTGCTCGAACAACGTCGGGAAGAACGCCTGGACGACGTGGCCGAAGATGATCGGGTCGGAGACCTTCATCATCGTGGCCTTCAGGTGAGCCGAGAACAGCACGTCCTCGGCCTTGGCCCGGGCGATCTGCTCGCCGAGGAAGCGGCGCAGCGCGGCGACGTCCATGTAGGTCGCGTCGACGACCTCGCCGGCGAGCACCTTCAGGCCGTCCTTGAGCACGGTCTCGGTGCCGTCGGCGGCGGTCAGCTTGATGGTGAGCGAGTCGTCGGCGGGGATCACCACGGACTTCTCGTTGGAGCGGAAGTCGTGCTCGCCCATGGTCGCGACGTTCGTCTTGGAGTCAGAGGACCAGGAGCCCATGCGGTGCGGGTGGGCCTTGGCGTAGTTCTTGACCGAGAGGGGCGCGCGGCGGTCGGAGTTGCCCTCGCGAAGCACCGGGTTGACTGCCGAGCCCTTGACCTTGTCGTACTTCGCGCGCGTCTCGCGCTCCTCGTCGGTGCTCGGGTTCTCCGGGTAGTCCGGAATCGCGTAGCCCTGGCTCTGCAGCTCGGCGACCGCGGCCTGCAGCTGCGGGATCGAGGCGGAGACGTTCGGGAGCTTGATGATGTTGGCGGCGGGCGTGGTGGCCAGCTCGCCCAGCTCGGCGAGGTGGTCGCCGATGCGCTGCTCGGGGGTGAGCTGCTCGGGGAACTGGCTCAGGATGCGCCCGGCCAGCGAGATGTCGCGGGTCTCGACGTCGACGCCGGCCTTGGCGGCGAAGGCCGAGACGATCGGCAAGAACGAGTACGTCGCCAGCAGCGGCGCCTCGTCGGTGTGGGTGTAGATGATCGTCGACTTCTCAGCCATGGGCCGTGTTCAACTCCTGCGCTCGCGAGCTCGGGGACTGTCTTGACGTCAAGATACCTGACGGACGTCGTCCGCCGTCGCTCAGCCTGACACCCGGTCCAGCCCACCGCCACCCGGGGGGTTTCGCCGAGGGAGGGCGCGGGGTAGACCGCGCTCATGAACTCGACGTCGAACGCCGCGAGCCCGGCTCCGGCACCCACCACAGCCCAGAAGCTCGGTGCCGAGGCCATCGGCACCTTCGTCCTCGTCGTCGTCGGCGTCGGCGCGGCCACGATCGGGGGCGGCGACGTCGCCTCGATCGGCCTCGCGTTCGGCATCGCGATCGTGGCGATGGTCTACGCGTTCGGCCGGGTCTCCGGCGGCCACTTCAACCCGGCCGTCTCGGTGGGCGCTGCTCTGAGCGGCCGGATCTCCTGGCGCGAGGCGGGCCTCTACTCCCTCGCACAGATCGGCGGCGGTCTGGTCGGCGGTCTCGTGATCGCCCTGATCGCGGTGTCCAGCGACATCGGCTACGAGCTCGGCGACCCGATCGGTGCCAACGGCTTCGGCGACTTCGGCGGCGCCGCACTTCTCGGCGCCCTGCTGATCGAGGTCGTGCTCACATTCGTGTTCCTGACCGTGATCCTCGCGGTCACCGACGAGCGCAACGAGCACCCCGCACTCGCGCCGCTCGCGATCGGTCTGACGCTGGCCGCGATCCACTTCGCCTCCATCGGCGCGACCGGCACCTCGGTGAACCCCGCACGATCGATCGGCGTCGCGTTCTTCTCCGGCACCGACGCCATCGTGCAGCTGTGGGTCTTCATCGTGGCCCCGCTGCTCGGTGCCGCGATCGCCGGTCTCCTCTACCCCGCGATCTTCGGCCGCCACAGCGACCCGGTACCCGGCTCGGGCCTGTCCTTCGGATCGGGCGCGCGTCCCGGCGCCGTCCCCGGCTACGGGGCGCCGGACCAGTTCCAGCAGCAGTGGAACCAGCCGCACGTCGGTCAGTTCGGCCAGCCCGCCCAGCCCGGCTACCCCGCGCAGCAGATGCCGCACCAGGTGGCACAGCCGGCACCGCAGCAGAGCCACCCGACCCCCGCCCCGGCACCGGCGCCCGCACCCACGCCGTCTGCGGCGCAGCCGATCATCCAAGACGGCTGGATGTGGGATGCCGCCGCGCAGCAGTGGGTGCCCGCCCCCGCGCCGACACACCCGGGCGAGTGGGTCGACCCGAACGCCGAGCGCACCCAGATCCGTCCCACCGACGGAACCTGAGCCGCAGCGTCTGATCTACCTCGGCGCCGGGTCGGCGGTCCGCGGTGCGGGTCGTCGGGCCGCCGTCGGTCGGTCGGGGGTCACTACGGCTGCAGGCCCTCGTCGCGGAGATAGACCTGCGTCAAGGTCGAGCCGTCCGGGGTGACGACCGCCAGCTCCACGCGCTCCTCGTCGACGTCCACCACGGTGGCCCGCGGTTCGAGCACCCCGAGGTTGCCGACGGTCAGATAGCCGTCGCCCTGCCGGGGATGCGCCGCGATCAGCAAACCGGCCTCGATCGGCTCGGCGCCGACCTGACCCACCTGACCGACCTGCCACTCCCCCTCGCGCCCGAACCACCACACGTTGCCGGCGCGGTCCTGGGCGACGAAGTCGACGACGCCATCGTGGGAGAAGAGCGTCGTCGGCACGCCGACGACCTCGGGCCCCGGGGCGGTGTCCAACGCCAGCCACGGGTTGTCGACCTGGGGCACGAAGTCGGACGGCGCCGGGTCGGGCGTGGGGATCGTCAGCTCGTCGATGCCCGTCGGCGGGCTCGGCTCCGAGGCCGTCGAGCATCCGCTCAGCAACGCCACCGCGAGCGACGTCGCCGTGGCGACACCGACTACTCCACCGATCCTGCGCACACATCCCACGGCTGCATCCTCCCCCAAGGCACCACCTCGCCCGCTGCTAGCGTCAGCGGGTCCACTCATGGGCCTGCGAATCAGGCCATCCACGATCCCAAGGGAGTTCGTCGTGAGCGCTACCCCGCTCAAGGTCGCCGTCACCGGCGCCGCCGGTCAGATCGGCTACAGCCTGCTCTTCCGTCTCGCGAGCGGCGCGCTCGCGGGCGACCGACCGATCGAGCTGCGGCTGCTCGAGATCACCCCCGCCCTCAAGGCGCTCGAGGGTGTCGTGATGGAGCTCGACGACTGCGCCTTCCCGAACCTGGCCGGCGTCCAGATCGGTGACGACCCGGAGAAGATCTTCGACGGCGTCAACCTCGCCCTGCTCGTCGGCGCGCGCCCGCGCGGCCCGGGCATGGAGCGCGGCGACCTGCTCTCGGCCAACGGCGCGATCTTCACCGCCCAGGGCCAGGCGCTCAACAAGGTCGCCGCGGACGACGTCCGCATCGGCGTCACCGGGAACCCGGCCAACACCAACGCGCTCATCGCGATGAAGAACGCTCCCGACATCCCGAGCGACCGCTTCTCCGCGCTGACCCGCCTGGACCACAACCGCGCGATCAGCCAACTCGCGGCCAAGACGGGCGCCCCCGTCACCGACATCACCAAGATGACGATCTGGGGCAACCACTCCGCCACCCAGTACCCCGACCTGTTCAACGCCCAGGTCGGCGGCAAGAACGCCGCCGAGGTCGTCGGCGACCAGGCGTGGCTGGAGAACGACTTCATCCCGACCGTGGCCAAGCGCGGCGCGGCGATCATCGACGCCCGCGGCTCGTCCTCGGCCGCGTCGGCCGCCTCGGCGACGATCGACGCCGCCCGCGACTGGCTCTTCGGCTCCGCCGACGGCGACTGGGTCTCCATGGCCGTGGCCTCCGACGGCTCCTACGGCGTGCCCGAGGGCCTGGTCTCCTCGTTCCCGGTCACCACGTCGAACGGCGACTGGTCGATCGTGCAGGGCCTGGAGGTCAACGACTTCTCCCGTGCCCGCATCGACGCCTCCGTCGCGGAGCTGGACGACGAGCGCAAGGCCGTCACCGAGCTCGGCCTCATCTGAGCTCGACGCACCTGACGCCGGCGAGGGCCGCGTCCGCCATCGGCGGGCGCGGCCCTTCCTCGTCGTGGTCCGGCACGCCGGGGCGGCGGTGACTTACAGAGGAACAGGCGCGATCGCCGGGCGCGGCGCGGTGACTTACAGAGGAAACCGCGGCGGCGAACCCTCATCAGGTCACCGCCCTCGGCGCCACAACCTTCGCAACTCACCGCTCCCCCGAGCACGGCGGCCGATCGGGCGTGACAGCGCGAACCCTCAGACCGCGCGCAACGCCTGGTCGAGGTCGGCGATGAGGTCCTCGGCGGTCTCGATGCCGACCGAGAGCCGCACCAGGTCGGCCGGCACCTCCAGGTCGGTGCCCGCGACACTGGCGTGCGTCATCCGTCCGGGGTGCTCGATCAGCGACTCCACGCCGCCGAGCGACTCCCCGAGCGTGAAGACCTGCGCCCGCTCGCAGACGGCGAGCGCCTGCTCCTCGCCACCGGCGACGCGGAACGAGACCATGCCGCCGAAACGTCGCATCTGGCAGGCGGCCACGTCATGGCCCGGGTGGTCGGGAAGGCCGGGGTAGATGACCTGGGTGACGGCCGGATGGTCGAGCAGGAAGGCCGCCACCCGCTCGGCGTTGTCGCAGTGCCGCTCCATCCGCACCGCGAGCGTCTTGAGCCCGCGATGGGTCAGGAAGCAGTCGAAGGGGCCCGCCACCGCGCCGATCGCGTTCTGGTGGAACGCGATCCGATCGGCGAGATCGAGGTCCCGCACCACGAGCGCCCCGCCGACGACGTCGGAGTGGCCGCCGACGTACTTCGTCGTCGAATGCACCACGACGTCGGCGCCGAGGGTGAGCGGCTGCTGCAGGTAGGGCGAGGCGAAGGTGTTGTCGACGACGAGCAGCGCGCCCGCCTCGTGGGTGACCGCCGCAAGCGCCTCGATGTCCCCGATGTTGAGCAGCGGGTTGGTCGGGGTCTCGATCCACACCAGACGGGTCCTGCCCGGCCGGATCGCGGCGCGCACGGCGTCGACGTCGGAGACGGCCGCGCTGGTGTGCTCCACACCCCAGGCCCGCTCGACCTTGTCGAACAGCCGGAAGGTGCCGCCGTAGGCGTCGTCGGGCAGCACGACGTGGTCGCCGGGCGCGCAGGTCGAGCGGACCAGGGTGTCCTCGGCGGCCAGGCCGGAGGCGAACACGAAGCCGCGCTCGCCCTCCTCGACGGCGGCCAACGCGCCCTCGAGCGCCGTCCGGGTGGGGTTCGCCGAGCGGCTGTACTCGTAGCCGCCGCGCAGCCCGCCCACGCCGTCCTGCTTGTAGGTCGAGGTCGCGAAGATCGGCGGGATCACGGCCCCCGTCGTCGGGTCGGGGTCGTAGCCGGCGTGGATGGCGCGGGTCTCGAATCCGGACTTGCCGACGCGGGTGTGCTCGCTCATTCTCACGAGGTTAGACCGCACCTGCGGGTCTTGCGCGGCGCGGGAGGATGGAGGCATGTTCTCCCGCTTCAAGACCGCACTCGTCGAGGCCGACCAGGCGCTGCCGGGCCGCGACGCCGACCCCTTCGCGCGGAGCGACAAGCACGTCGTGCTCGGCACCCCGGTCGTGACCGACGACGTTCCCGACGGCCTCGAGGTCGCGATCTTCGGGCTGGGCTGCTTCTGGGGCGCGGAGGAGATCTACTGGCAGAAGGACGGCGTGTGGTCGACGTCCGTGGGCTACGCGGGTGGCCACACGCCGCACCCGTCCTATGAGGAGGTGTGCACCGGTCGAACCGGTCACACCGAGGCGATCCGGATCGTCTTCGACCCCGCGGTCGTCTCCTACGCCGATCTGGTCAAGGCGTTCTTCGAGGTGCACGACCCCACCCAGGGATTCCGGCAGGGCAACGACGTCGGCACGCAGTACCGCTCGGCCATCTACTGGACGACGCCGGCGCAGGAGCAGACCGCCCGCGAGCTCACCGCCGCCTACGGCGCGGAGCTTGAGCGGCGTCGTCTCGGCACCATCACCACCGAGCTGCGCCCGGCCAGCGAGGTGCCCTACTACTACGCCGAAGAGGCCCACCAGCAGTACCTGGCCAAGAATCCCTTCGGTTACCGGTGCCACGCGAACACGGGCGTGAAGTTCCCCGACTGAGCCGCGTCGGGGCGGGCTGGTGATCAGCGACCGCAGTCCCACCCTCCGAGTCGCGTCGCGGAGCGAGCCGCCGACACTACGGTGTCGGAGTGGACCTTCCGGTGATGCCGCCCGTCCAGCCCATGCTCGCCAAGGCGGTGTCGGGCGTGCCCGATCCGACGTCGATCACCGCCGACGGCGTGACGGGGCTGAGCTTCGAGCCCAAGTGGGACGGCTTCCGCTGCCTGGTGTTCAAGGACGGCGACGAGGTCGAGCTCACCAGCCGCAACACCAAGCCGTTGACGCGCTACTTCCCCGAGCTGGTGACGGCGATGCGCGAGCAGCTGCCGGCTCGGTGCGTGCTGGACGGCGAGGTGTTCGTGGCGCTGCGTGGCGAGAACGGCGTGGACCGTCTCCAGTTCGAGGTGCTGCAGGAGCGCATCCACCCGGCCGCCTCCCGGATCAACCTGTTGGCCGAGCAGACGCCGGCGAGCTTCGTCGCGTTCGACCTGCTGGCGTTCGACGACGTCTCCTACGTCGACCGGCCGTTTCGCGAGCGACGCGCCGTGATGGAGGAGCACCTGTCCGGCCTGCCCGGTCCGTGTCACCTCACGCGCACCACCGACGACGTCGAGACGGCGCGCGAGTGGTTCCACGTCTTCGAGGGCGCCGGGCTCGACGGACTGATCGCCAAGCCGCTCGGCGCCGTCTACACGCCCAACGGCCGCACGATGCTGAAGGTCAAGCACGAGCGCACCGCCGACGTCGTCGTCTGCGGGTATCGCGAGCACAAGACGAGCACCCCGGAGCAGCCGCTGCTCGGCTCCCTCCTGCTCGGTCTCTACGACGGCGAGACCCTGCAGCACGTCGGCGTGAGCGCGAGCTTCACCGCGAAGCGACGCGCCGAGCTCATCGAGGAGCTGCAGCCGTTGGTCTGCCCGATCGACGAGCATCCGTGGGGCGCCTGGTCTCGAGACGCCTCGTCCCTCGGCTCCTCGACCCGAGGGCCGGAAATCATCGCCAACCCCGACCGCGTGCCCGGCACGCAGAGCCGCTGGAGCCAGGGCAAGGACCTCAGCTTCACCCCGCTGCGTCCGGAGCGGGTGCTGGAGGTGAAGTACGACGCCATGGAGGGACGGCGCTTCCGACACACCGCCCACGTCAAGCGGTGGCGGCCCGACCGCGACCCCGGCTCGTGCGGCTACGACCAGTTGGAGCAGCCGGTGAGCTACGACCTGGCTAGTGTGTTGAGCAGTGCTTCGAACGAGCCCGAGGGGTCCTGATGGCTGACTACGACGTCGTCCTGCTGGTGGAAGAGCAACTCAACGACCTCGACGCGCAGCAGGTGCGCGCGTTGCACGAGGGCATCGACGATCCGGTGACCTACCACGTGCTGCTGCCCCTCGACGACGCCGCCGCGCGTGTCGAGGCCTCGCTCGGCACCCTCGGCGGTGCCGACCTGCTCGGGTCGCCCGGCATGCCGATCGACGTCGGCGAGCTGCAGGACCTCGAGGAGGAGTGCGAGGAGCGCTCCCACCAGGCCCTGACGGCGAGCGTCGCGGCGCTCGAGCGGGTCGGGGCGACCGTCGCGAGCAGCGCCGTGGTGACCGCCTCCCCCACCGATGCCCTGGCCGCCAAGGTGCACGACGTCGACGGCCGCGAGGCGATCGTGCTGACGCGACCGCACGTGGTCGCGGAGTTCTTCCACGTCGACTGGAGCTCCCAGGCGCGCCGCAAGCTCGGCGTGCCCGTGCTGCACCTCATCGAGCACCAGAACCTCGACGAGCAGGCCGAGGGCCTCTGAGCGCCGCTCCCGTGAGGTGGCTGCTGGCGGTCACCGTCGCCCTGGTGCTCGCCGACTCGGCGGTCGTCACCCTGGCGCTGCCGGACATCGTCGAGCACCTCGACGCCTCGGTGACCCAGGTCGCGTGGGTGCTCATCGCCTACAACCTGGTGCTCGGGATCGCGGCCGTGCCGGCAGCGGCCACCCTGCGGTGGACCTCACCGCGGCACATCGGGGCACTCGGCATCGCGGTGTTCGCCGGTGCGTCGGCGTGGTGCGCCGTGGCCGGGTCGATCGACGAGCTGATCGTCGCGCGGTGCGTCCAGGCGCTGGGCGGCGCGCTGGCGCTCGTCGGCTGCCTCGAGCTGTTGGTGGCTGACGGCGGCGAGCGTCGCGGCGTCGGCACGTGGATCACCGCTGGCGTGATCGGGACGGCGGCCGGCCCCTTCGTCGGCGGTCTGCTCACCCAGGCGATCTCCTGGGAGGCGATCTTCATCGCCCAGGTTCCGTTCGCCGCGCTCGCCGTCCCCGCCGCCCTGTGGATCCGCGCCGAACCCGCGACGACGCACGCGGGCGCGTCGCGGACGACGTCCGGGCAGCTCACCGACCGGCACCGACCCGCCGTCCGACCGCACCTGACGCTGGCGCTGCTCTCCGCCGCACTGACGGCGGCGCTCTTCCTGCTGGTGCTCCTGCTCGTCGAGGGGTGGCGGCACTCCCCCGCGACGGCGGCACTCACCGTCTCGGTGGTGCCCGTGGCCGCCCTCGGTGCCCGACCTCTCGCTCGCGCACTCCGACTCAGCGACGACGCCGAGGTCGCCGCCGGCTGCGTCCTGATCGCCGGCGGCCTCGTCGGCCTCGCGCTGCCGCCGTCGGCCGCCCTCGGCTGGACGATCGCCCCGCAGGCACTCATCGGCCTCGGACTCGGTCTGACCGTGGACCGGCTCACCGATCGCGCGATCCGCGACCGACTGCCGCGCCCGCGGCACGCCGCGTGGGCGATCGGCTCGCGCCACCTCGGCGTGGTCGTCGGACTCGCGATCCTCACCCCGATCTTCACCGCCGACCTGCTCGACGCCGAGCGACCTGCGCAGGAGGCGATCGCCAGCCTGGTGATCGACGCGCCCCTGCCGCCGGAGGAGAAGGTCGAGGTCGCACGCCGGCTCGGCGCGCAGCTCGTCGAGGTACGGGGCCAGGTGCCCGAGCTCCGTCTGCCCGACCAGCCCGACCTCGAGGTCGCTCTCAACTCCCAGCTCGACCGGGCGGTCTCGCGTGCCTTCCGCGACTCCTACCTGGTCGGCGCGGGGCTGGCGATCCTCGCGCTGCTGGTGCTCGTGCCGCTGCGGCGCCGGGCCCTCCTCGCGGCCGCGCTCGCCCTGGCCCTCTCCGGCGGGGTCGTCGGCGTCCAAGCCGCGGCCGGAGGCGGCGACTTCACACCCACGCTCCGCGCGGACCCGTGCGGTGAGCGCCCGGTGACGTCGCAGGCCGAGGGCATCGACGGTCTCGCCGAGCTGCTGGTGCTCCGCGGTCTCGACGGCGCCGCCTGCATCCTGGGCGTCACGCGCGAGGCGTTCGTGCTGGAGATCGGACGCGACCGCGAACTCGGCGTCGACCAGGAGCAGGCGCTGCGCGAGGGCCTCCTCGCGGCCGTCGACACCCTCGCCGAGGACGGCGACCTCCCGCCCGTCTCCGCGCTGGCCGAGGAGGCCCTCGACCAGGCCGATCTCAACCGGTTCCTCCTCGCTGCCCTGCGCGCCATCCCCGACGGCGTGATCGATGCCGCGCTGAAGACCGACGACGTGTTGCGCCGCGCCATCGCCGACCTCGATCTCCGCGCGTTGCTGGGCAATCTCGACGACACCTCCGCGCTGAACCGCCAGCTCGAGGACGCCGTCACCGGTGCCGTGCGCGAGGCGCTGATCGACCGTGTCCGCAACCTGTTCTGAGTCGGCATCGCACTAGAGTCGGGCGGGTGAAGTTCGCCCGTCGTCGTGACCCTGTCGTCGCGGATCTCTCCTCGCCGGGCGAGGTCGCCACGCCGCCGGCCGCTACCGCACCGGCCGGCCGGATCCCGGTCGCGTTCGCCGGCATCCTGGACGGGGTCTCCCTCACCGTGGCCATCGAGTCGCGACCCGGCGCGATCGCGTTGGCGACGCCGTCCGGCGAGCTCGCCGAGGCGTCAGCGGAGGCCTTCACCGACCAACCCGGATACCTGGCGGCGCGGATCGCACTGGACGCGATCGCTCCCGGCCAGCACGACGTCGTGCTGGTGCAGCCCGGGGGCAAGCAGCGCGCCCTGTGGACTCCCCCTCTCCCGCCCGCTCGCCCCCGCATCGACGGCTCCCTCGGGGCCGTCCACGCACTCGCGCGTGGCGACGACGGCACCCTGCGCGTGCGCAGCACCACGCCCCCGCCCGGCGCCGTCCTGGAGGCGGTGCACGCCGATCGGGCGGGCCTGCGGCTGCGCCTCCACGGCGCCTCCGAGGTCGTGGCGCTCCTGGCCGCCGACGAGGACACCGTGCTCGCGACCTGGGGCGTCACCTGCGACGACGAGGTCGGCGCCCAGGTCGCCATCACCGCCGATGCCGTCGACGGCATCGCCGCGCAGATGGCGCGCCTGGTGACCGGGTCGCCTGGCCAGTGGGTGCCGATCCGACGCCGCGCCAACGACCTCACCGAGCCCGGACGCGGTGCCCCGATGCCGGAGCTCTACGGCGAGCAGGACCCTGATCATCATGCCGGCGACGACCCGCGCCTCCGGTTGCGCTGGTCGGGCCAGGCGACGCTGCTGCTGCGCGTCTTCGCCCGCGGCGACGCGGAGCCAGCCGATGCGCGGACGGAACCGACCCCGAGGAGCGCCGTCTGATGCGGATCGGGTTCCTCGTCTTCAACCTCGACGGCATGGGCGGCACCAGCCGCTCGGCCATCACCCAGGCCAATGCCCTCGCCGAGCACCACGACGTCACGATGCTGAGCGTCACCCGCAGCGCGGATGCCCCGCACTACGCCATCGACCCGGCGATCTCGGTGCGATACCTGCTCGACGTTCGCGACGACGCACACCCGGCGCTCCTCGTCGGCGCCGAGGACGCTGCCCTCCAGCCCGCTCAGGCCAAGGCGCTGCACGCCCGCGAGTCGGCACTGGTGCCGGCCCGGTGGGACAGGCAGTTCACCGCGCTGTGCGACGTCGGGCTCGAAGCCGTGCTGCCGACGCTCGATCTCGACGTGCTCGTCACGGTCACCCCGGGGCTGCTCGCGTGCGCGGTGCAACTGACGCCGGACCCCGTCGTCGTGGTGCACCAGGAGCACCGCTCGAGCAACGATCGGACCTCGGGCCTGGAACCCCTGCTCGCCTACGCTCCGCGGGCCGACGTCGTCGCCCTGCTGACGCCGGTGATCGAGAGCTGGCTGCACGACCAGCTCGGCGCTCTGGCGCCCCAGACCGTCGTGGTGCCCAACCCGCTCCCGCTCGGCTTCGCGCCGCGCGCGACCCTGGACGATCCGATCATCATGAGCGCCGGGCGCCTCGTGCCGGAGAAGCAGTTCCCCAAGCTCGTCGACGCCTTCGGCCAGATCGCGCATTCGATCCCGCAGTGGCGGCTGCGGATCTGCGGCGAGGGGCCGCAGCGCCTCGAGCTGGTACGCCAGATCCGCAAGTGGGACCTGTGGGACCGCGTCGAGCTCCCCGGGGCCGTGCCGGACATGACCGCGATGTGGCCGCAGGCGTCGGTGGTGGCGCTGACGTCGCGCGCCGAGGGCTTCCCCCTCGTCGTCCAGGAGGCGATGGCGGCCGGCGTGCCCGTCGTCAGCTTCGACTGCCCCTCCGGCCCGCGCGAGATCATCGACCACGAGGCGAACGGCCTGCTCGTGGGTCCGCAGTCGGTCACGGGCATGGCCGCGGCCCTGCTGCGGATCACCACCGACGACGAACTGCGGCACCGCCTCGGACGCGGCGCCCTGCACACCGCTCGCGGCTTCGACGCCCACGCGCTCGCCGAGCGCTGGACGCAGATCTTCGCCGACGCCCGAGCTCGTCGCGGCGGTCTCGACCGCCTCACGGCGCGTGCCCAGACGCCGCCGCGTCGCCCCGCGCCCGACCCGGCCGCCGCTCTCGACGTCTCCGACGTCACCCCGGCTCAGGCCCGGCACCGGGCGCTGAGCGCGGCCGCTCGCGCGGCGCAGGCGACGTCGGCACCCTGGGTCGTGATGCCGGCCCACGAGCACGACGCCCCGACGGTCGTGCTGCCGATGACGGCCCGGGCGGGCTTCCTCGACGCCCTGGCCACGCTGGCAGATGCCGGCGACCTTTCGCCCTACCTCTCGCTGCGCGATCCTGCCGAGAACGGCTGGCACGAGCGACGTGCCCCGGTCGCCGAGCTGGCCGCGGCCCTGCGGCGCGGCATGACCTCGGTGCTCCACCTCGAGCCGTGGCCGCGGATCGGCGGTCGACCGAGCCCGGTCGGCGAGCGGTGCGGCGTCGAGGTGCAGTTCTGGGAGACCGCTCCCGACGGCACTCTCATCGCGCCGCGACGCAACCCCTACACCGACCGGATCGACCCCGACCTGCTCGCACGCGACGTCGTCGAGGCCGAGCTGGACGGCGTGACCGTGCCGTCGCTGCCGCTCTTCCTCGCCCCGACCGTCACCGAGTGCCGATTCCCGGTCGACGTCGTCTACACCTGGGTCGACGGCAGCGACGAGACCTGGGACGAGGCGCGCCGAGCACGGCTTGCCGCCATCACCGGCACCGCGCAACGGCGTGAGTCGAGCGGGCGCGCCAGGTTCCTGGATCGCGGCGAGCTGCGGTACTCCATGCGCAGCCTCCACCTGTTCGCCCCCTGGGTACGGCGGATCCACCTGGTCACCGCGGGCCAGCGGCCCGCCTGGCTCGACGTCGACCATCCGATGATCAACCTCGTCGACCACCGCGACATCCTGCCCGCCGACGCGCTGCCGACCTTCAACTCGCACGCGATCGAGACCGCACTGCACCGCATCGAGGGCCTCGCCGAGCACTTCGTCTACCTCAACGACGACTTCCTGTTCGGGCGCCCCGTTCGCCCTGAGTCGTTCTTCACGCCGGCTGGCCTCACCTCGGTCTTCCTCTCGCCTCAGAACATCGGCCTCGCCGACGACCCCGAGGCGGCCCCCTTCCTCAAGGCCGCATGGAACAACCGGCGGCTTCTCCAGGAGGCATTCGGCGCGGTCATCACCAGCAACTTGGCGCACGCGCCCTACGCCCACCGCCGGTCGGTACTCGAGAAGCTCGACGCACACTTCCCCGACGCACTCGCGGCCACTGCACGCGCGGCGTTCCGCAGCGATACCGACGTCTCCACGCTGAGCTCGCTCGCCCAGCACTTCGGGCTGCTCACCGGCACAGCCGTCGTCGGCGACCTGACGGCAAGCGGCCTGGGCTACGTCAACATCAGCAACGCCGATGTCGAGTGGCAGCTCAACCGGCTCCTCGCACGCGAGCAGGACTTCATCTGCCTGGGCGACCACCACGATCACGCGCTGCGCACCGAGAAGCTCGACCAGGTGCTCCACGACTTCTTCACCACCTACTTCCCGGTGGCGGCTCCCTGGGAGCGCACCTGATGGGCCTGTTCTCCCGCCCGGCCCGCAGCTCCGTAGAAGCGACACCGCAGGCGGTCTACGCGCGCGCCATCGACGGCGAGCACGTCTGGCTCGCGATGCGCGGCGAGGGGCCGCTCGTACTGCGCGGCGACGGGGTCGAGATCGCGGTCGACGCCACCGCCGACGTCCAACCCGACGGCGAACTGCTCGTCGCGGTCGTGCCGGTGGCCCCCGCCCTGGCCGAGCTGGCGACCGTCGACGTCGTCACTCTCCGGCTGCTGGCAGGCCCTCGCGCGACACCCGTCGCCTGGGCGGTGCCGCGCGTCGACACCGGCCCCGCCCTGCTCACCCCGACCACCTCCGACGGCGCGTGGCAGCTCACCGTCGAGGACGACGCCGGCAGCGTCGTCGTCCGGCGGACGCGGCTGGCGCCGGTCCACACCATCGTCTCCATCGCGACCGACGGCGACGACGTCGTCATCACCCTGGCCGGCGGCGCGCGCCTGCTCGCGTCCGAACTGACGCCCCCGGAACCCGGAACCACCCGCGCCGTCCTGCACCAGGGCGCCCCGCTGGTCCGCCACCGCAACGTGCTCGAACGCCCGCACGCCTCGGTCGGGCTCCCGCCCCTGCCGGGCGCGGGGTGCGACCTGCGGTGGCTCAAGGACGGCCGCCTCGCCGTGCACCGTCGCGACGTCGAGCCGAGCATCGAGGTGCCGCAGTGAAGGTCGCCTTCCTGATCGCCACCGTGCACGACGTCGGCGGCACCGCCGGCGCGGTCGTCACCCAGGCCAACGCTCTGGTCGGTCGCGCCGAGATCGACTCCGTCGAGATCTGGTCGATCTACTCCACGCCGCCCGACGCAGCCCATCACTTCCCGATCGACCCGCGCGTCACGGTCCTCGACCTGGTCGATCTCACGGCACCGGACACGGGCCGGACGCCGTTGGCCTCGGTGCCCTCGCGACTCATCCCCCGCGGCAGCGACCCGGGGCTCGACGCGCGGGCGGACGTCGCACTGGCCGCACGTCTCCCCGCCCTCGACGCGGACGTGCTCGTCACGGTCACACCGGCGATGCTGGCGTTCGCCACCGAGCTCGCGCCCGCGCGGACGGCGATCGTCCACCAGGAGCACCGCTCCTCCAGCCAGCGCCCGCTCGGTCGTGATCTGCTGCTCGACCGCGCGCGCCGCGCCGACGTCGTCGCGATGCTGACCGAGCCGATGGCCGCCTGGTTGCGCCGCGAGCTCGGCGAGGAGTGCCCGCTGGTCCCCGTCGTCCCCAACGCACTGCCGCCGCTGATCCGGCCGCGCTCGATGCTCACCGAACCGGTGATCCTGAGTGCGGGGAGGCTCGCGTCGGAGAAGCAGTGGCCGCATCTGGTCGCGGCGTTCGGGCAGATCGCCGACCGCATTCCGGGTTGGCGGCTGCGTATCTTCGGCGAGGGTCAGACCCGGTTCGACGTGATGGGCCAGGTCCGCAAGCTCGGCCTGTGGGACCGCGTCGAGCTGCCGGGCTCGACCGGCGACCTCGCCGCGGAGTGGGCACGCGCCAGCATCGCCGCGCTCTCCTCCCAGCCCGGCGAGGGGTTCCCGCTGGTGATCCAGGAGGCGATGGCAGCCGGAGTGCCCGTCGTCGCCTACGACATGCCCTCGGGCCCTCGCGACGAGATCACCGACGGCGTGGACGGTCTGCTCGTCGCCCAAGGCTCCCAGGTCGGCCTCGCGGCGGCCCTGCTGCGCCTGGCCGACGACGCCGCCGAGCGCCGTCGACTCGGTGATGCCGCCTACGCCACAGCCCAGGGCTGGCGGGGCAGCACGATCGCCGACCGGTGGGTCGAGATCTTCACCGACGCCGTCGCACTGCGCCGCGGCGCCACCAGCCGCGTCGAGCCTCTGCTCGACCGGCCGGTGCAGGCTCTGCCCGACCAGGACGCGCCGCCCCCGGGTCGCGAGGCCACCGGCGTCGCACCCGCGCGGTCACGCGCGGAGATCCTGCGCGCGCTGGCCGCCATCGCCGAGCGCGTCAGCCCCGAATGGTGGTACGTGGTGCCGCCCCAGGCGACCCCCGCCGGATCGTCCACGTCGGCCACGCTGGTGCTCCCGATGGCGACGCGACGGGCGTTCCTGGCCGAGCTGTCCCGCGCCGACGCCGAGGGACGTCTTCCCCGCTACGCCGGACTCCTGGACCCCGACCGGCGCGGCTGGCCGGCCCGCCGCACCACCGCCGGCGACGGCGAGGGCCCGCTGTCGCGCGGGCGCACCGGTCGGCTGCGCGTCGAGCCCTGGCCGGGCACGGCGCCGGCCCGCACCCTGCTCGCGCACTCCAGCGGCGTCACCGTGGACTTCTGGGAGGAGGGCACCGACGACACGCTCCACGCGACCGGCTCGTCCGTACTCACCGCGGCCCTGCCGCGAGAGCTCGAGACCGTCAAGGCCGAGATCGACGGCGTCGTAGTGCGCACGCTGCCGCTCCTCGCCGCCCCGCGCCTAGGCGAGGTGAGGTTCCCGGTGGACGCGGTCTTCACCTGGGTCGACGGCGCCGACCCGGTCTGGGAGACCGCCCGCGCCCGGCGGCTCGGTGCGTCGTCCGACCGGGCGCACCGCTCCGAACGCAGCAGCGGTCGCGCGCGGTACGCCGACCGCGGCGAGCTGCGCTACTCGATGCGCGGCCTGCACCTGTTCGCACCATGGGTGCGCACGATCCACGTCGTGACCGCCGGGCAGGTGCCTGCCTGGCTCGACGCCTCGCATCCGGCCATCCACCTCGTCGACCATCGCGAGATCCTCCCGGCCGCGGCGCTGCCGACGTTCAACTCGCACGCGATCGAAGCGGCCGTGCATCGCATCGAGGGGCTGGCGGAGCACTTCGTCTACCTCAACGACGACTTCTTCCTCGGCCGACCGACCTGGCCGGAACGGTTCTTCGACACCGCCGGCCGGGCGACGGTGTTCCCCTCCTCGACCCTGATCGGGCTGCCGGGCCAGCTCGCGCTCCCGTGGGCCCAGGCAGCCGACAACAACCGCCGCCTGCTGCAGGAGGCGTTCGGTCACGTCATCACCACCACATTGGCGCACGCACCCTACGCCCATCGCGTCTCCACGTTGCGGGCCGTCGCCGAGCGCTTCACCGACGCGGTGGAGGCGACGATGCACTCGCCGTTCCGCTCGGCGTCCGACGTCTCGATGCTGTCGTCGCTGGGTCAGCACTACGGGCTGCTCGACGGGACGGCCGTGGCCCGCGAGTCCGACTTCGCGTTCGTGGACCTCTCCGAGGCGATCGTGCGACGGCGCCTCAAGGCGCTGCTGGCACGCGACCGCGAGGGCTTCTGCCTGGCCGACGCGCACTCCTTCGCGCGCGACCCGGCTCAGGTCGATGCGCTGGTGGTCGAGCTGCTCGAGGAGTACTTCCCGATCGCCGCCCCCTGGGAGCGCTGAGCACACGCCTCGCGGACCGCCACCTCGTCGGAGCGAGGCAGCTCAGCGGCGCCACCACCCACGGCGCGACGATGCGGCCGCCAACTCGGCCTCCAGCTCGGCGATCCGCTGCTGGTACTGCTCCGCGGTCCTCTCACGAGTACGACGCCTCACATGTACCTCGCGAGTCTGGGTGTGGTCGAGTGCCACCGCCACGCCGTGGTCGTGGAGGCGCCCGTAATCGGTGCGCAGCGTGGCCAGGGCGGCGACAGCGGCGCGGTCCTCGGGATCGTCCGCGAGGGCGTTGACCTGCTCCCAGACCCCTTCGGCGACCGCGCGCAGGGTGTCCGGCACGTCGACGTCGTCCCAGCTGGTCTCCGAGCGCCGCAAGGTGGGCTCGATGAAGTCGTCCACGGCATGGTGGGCGCTCGCATCTGTCAGATCGGCGCCTATCTCCAGCCCGAGATGACCGACCACGGGGGCGAGCGCGGAGCGCCAGTCGGCGAGCAGGTCGGGGTAGCGCAGGAAGGCCCGCCGGTCCTGGCGCGTCACCTCCTCGGTGACGAACGCCGCGTTGCACCACCCGGCGATGTTCGTCGTCCACCGCTGACGTCGGAAGCTCTCGCCACGATCGGTCGGGGTGTAGTGGGTGTCGCGCGACTTGGCGACCTCCACCGGGTGCCGCAGCATCGTCAGGAAGACCACCTCGGCCCCGCCCGCGAGAGCGGCCTGCCGCCACAGGTCGTGGAACCACAGCACGCGTGGGTCCTTCACCACGACCTGGGGATGCTCGGCGAGCTGGTCGCCGAGCCAGGTCTCGATCGCTGTCGAATCAGCCGCGCCCAGACGTCGTCCGGCGAGCTCGATCGCCTCCGGCCGGGCGTCCAGGGTGCGCACCACGGGATCGCGGTTGAGCAGCTCCTTGTGGAAGTCCACGACCCACTGCGACTCGTAGAAACCCCGCGGGTTGGTTTCGTCGGCCGGCACCTCCGGCTGAGGCACGTGCAGCCCGAGCATCGCGAGAGAGCCGGCTGCCGTGCTCGTGCCGCTGCGTCCTGCGCCGGCGACGATCAGGACCCGCCGCGTCACGAGCGGTCCCGCGCGCGCAGTTCCCGCAGCTCGGCTCGCAGCTGGGCGAGCCGGGCGTTCTTGCGCGTCATCCGCGTCTCCAGATCGGTGCGCAGCTTCTCGATCCGCTCGTTCTTCACCGCGAGCCGGGCGCGCAGACGACGACGCTCCTCATAGACCTGGTAGGTGGCCTCGTCGCCGGCCAGAGCGGCCGACCAGCGGTAGAGGTCGCCGTAGGCGGCGCTGAGTCGATCGAGCTCGGCCATCGCGGCGCGGTCGTCGGGTGTGGTCACCAGGGCCTGCGAGGCCGCCCAGGTCTGATCGGCGAGGTCCCGGAGCGCCGCCGGCACCTCCAGCCCGTCCCAGACGTCGGCGGAGCGGTTGAGCGAGCTGGTGAGGAAGTCGTCGACGGGGTGCGGGGCGGTGAGATCGCCGAGCGGCAGACCGAGCTGACCGCACGCGCGGGTCATCGCGCCGCGCCAGTCGCCGAGGAGGTCGTAGTAGGGCACGAAGGCGCGGGGGTTGTGGCGGGTCGCGCGCTCGGTGACGAAGACCGAGTTCATCCACGCGCCCACGTTGGCGGTCTCGCGCTGGAGGCGCAGGGCGTCGTCCTCGGCCGAGAGGTAGGCGGTGTCGCGCGATCGCACCACCTGGGTCGGGTGACGCAGCATGGTGAGGCTGATCAGTTCGGCGCCGATGTCGTCGGCGACGTCGCGCCACATCGGATAGACCCAGTACGCCCGGGTCTCCTTGATGACGACGACGTCGCTGTCGGGGTGACTCTTGACGTCCTCGGCCAGCCACTCGCGCAGGACGGCGCGACGCTCGGGGGTCAGGGATGCCATCGCGACCTCGCCGGCGTGCGGGCGGGCGTCGATGGTGCGGACCGGCAGCGAGTTGAGCCACTCCTTGTGGAACTCGGCGATCCAGAGCGGCTCGTAGTAGCCGCGCGGGTTGTTCTCGTCCGTGGCGACCTCGGGCTGCGGGATGCGGAAGCCGAGCCGCTTCAGCGTGCCACCCACGCTGCTGGTGCCGCTGCGTCCGGAGCCGGTCACGATCAGCACCTTCGTCACGCGTGTGAGGCTAGCCGACCCCGCTCCCCCTCGGCGTCCGTGCCTCGCTCCGACCGAACCCACCGACTCGCGCGATCGGTTCGCCGCGGACTCAGGACTCGACGCGGTTGCCGTCCTCGTCCCAGTGCTCGGCGACCTTCTTGCTCGGCTGCACCCGCGGCGGCTCGCCCGGCATCTTCGGATAGTCCGGCGGGAAGTTGAGCTCCCCACCGGGAAGCGTCTCCCACAGTTCCAGCAGCGGCTCGAGCGAGAAGGAGACGTCGTCCATCTCTGCCCACGGGTCGCCGTCGGCGGCCAGGAACTCGGGAACGGTGACGAGATTGAACTCGGCCGGGTCCTCCACCTGGCTCAGCCGCTCCCAGGTCAGCGGAGTGGAGACCGGCGCCCCCTTCTTGGCCCGCAGCGAGTAGGCCGAGGCGATCGTGCGGTCGCGGTTGTTCTGGTTGTAGTCGACGAAGACGCGGGCTCCGCGCTCCTCCTTCCACCAGGCGGTCGTGACGCCGTCGTCGCGGCGCTCCAGTTCGCGGCCGAAGCCGATCGCCGCGTGCCGCACGTCTTCGAACGACCACCGGGGCTCGATCCGCACGTAGATGTGCACGCCCCGGTTGCCGCTGGTCTTCGGGAAGCCGCGCAGCCCCAGATCGGCGAGAGTCTGACGCGCGACGTCGGCGACCCGCAGGACGTCGGAGAAGTCGGTGCCCGGCTGCGGGTCGAGGTCGATGCGCAGCTCGTCGGGGTGGTCGACGTCGGGCCGGCGCACCGGCCAGGGGTGGAAGGTCAGGGTGCCCATCTGCGCGGCCCAGACCAGGGCGGCCGGCTCGTGCGGGCAGAGCTCGGACGCCGTCCGGCCGCTGGGGAAGGTGATGGCCACGGTCTCGATGAAGTCGGGCGCCCCCTTGGGCAACCGCTTCTGATAAAACCCGTCGCCGTCGTCCCCGTAGCCGGTTGAGAGCCGCATCCCCTCGCGGTAGCCGTCGGGCCAGCGCTCCATCGCCGTCGGGCGTTCGCCGATCGAGCGCATCATGGTCTCCCCGACGGCGGCGACGTACTCGCAGACCATCAGCTTGCTGACCTCCGGAGTGCGGTCGGTGGCCTCGTAGATCACCCGGTCGGGACTCGAGACCCGCACCTCGCGGTCGCCCACGGTCACCATCGCTGCCGCCGCCTTCGCCATGTCGTCCACGCTAACGCCGCGAGGCTCCGCCCGACCGGGACACGTCGGCGATCGGCGAACGGCGCGCCAAACATCAGGGTGCCGACCCTGACGCGCGGGAGTCCGGCCGTCCCTAGCCTGAGCCCATGCGACGTCTCCTGGTGTCTGCGGCCTGCCTGGCTGCCCTCCTGCCGATCACGCTGACCGCCACCCCGGCCGACGCCGGGCCCGCCGGACGCTGGACGTCGGTCAGCGGCGCCGCGGCCGACCTCGGCATCATCATGCGGCCCTCGGCATATCGCACCGCCGACGACGTGCTGCACGTGGTCTACGTCCGCAAGGACGGGGCCAGCTCCTACTCGCTGTGGCACTCCGCCGTCGGTGACGACGGACGCGTGCTGCGCAACAACGTCGTGCTGTCCGACTGGGACACGATCGCTAAGGATCCGCGGATCGTGCCCACGACGACGGGCCTGCGGATCGCCTTCGGCGGTCAGCGCACGACCGATCGCACGGACCCCTACGGCGGCGGCCAGGCGTTCCAGATCGACTCCACCGACGGCGGCGCGACCTGGTCGCTGCTGCCGGGCACCATCGGCGAGGCGTCGATCGGCACCGGCTACGGGATGGGTGCGACCGACATGCCCGACGGATCGACCTACGTCTCCGGCGCGCTCAACGCCAGGGTCCTCTACCGCAACGGCTCCTACGACCCCGAGGCGCCGGTGGCCTCGCCGTCGTTCGACACCGCCACGTGCTGTGCCTACGACACCGAACTCGCCCGTGTGCCCGGTACCGACCAGGTGTGGATGTCCTGGATGGCGAACGGCCGCACGGCCGACAGCATCGGCAACTTCGTCCGCCAGATCTCCCCGACCCTCGGGCCGATCCTCAAGGCACCGCAGTCCTCGGTGAACTCCGACAGCGGCCTGGCCAACAGCCCGCTCAGTGGAAGTCCGCCGCTCGTCGCGAAGGCCGACGGCAGCGTCTACCTGGCCTACCCGGTCGGCTACCCGACGCGCCGCTACGTGGGGATCTGGAAGGTGGGCAGCAGCCGCGTCGTCCGGGTGCCTGCCAGCGAGGAAGCCCGCTACGCCGACCTCTCCGTCGACCGTGCCGGTCGGTTGTGGGTCGCGTGGGTCTCGCGCCACACCGTGCGCGCCGCCCGCAGCAACCCGGGCGTGACCGCCTTCGGCCCCGCGCGCGGGCTCGGCACCCTCAAGGTCGCCGGAGCCGACTCCACGTGGGGCGTCCTCATCGACGGCACCGGCAACCGCCCCAACGCGGACGTCATTGCGACGAACGGCCGCCAGCTGCTGCACCAGGAGGTGCTGGCCGGGCTCTCGCTCCGGGCGACCCCCACGTCGTGGCGCGGGTCGGGGCGCCAGCGCGTCACGTTCACCGTGACCGACGCGGGTGCGGCCCTGGCGGGAGCCCGCGTGAGCGCCGGCGGCCGGAACTGCACGACGTCCGCGGCCGGCACCTGCTCGATGCGGCTGTCGGCACCGCGTCCACGGGTCATCACCGCCACCGCGCGCAAGGCCGGCTACACCGGCGACCAGGTCAACCTGCGCGTGCGTCGCTGACGGCTCCGACGGGGGGTGATGCGCACCGTCGGCTCGCGCTGGCGCGGCTGCGTAGGCTGGACACATGGGTTACCAGGTGGAGAAGAGCGACGCCGAGTGGCGTGAGGAGCTCACGCCGGCGGAGTACCAGGTGCTACGCCAGGCGGGCACCGAGCGCGCGTTCACCGGCGAGTACACCGACACCGAGACGACGGGCGTCTACCGGTGCAAGGCATGCCAGGCGAAGCTGTTCGAGTCCGACACCAAGTTCCACTCGGGCTGCGGGTGGCCGAGCTTCTACCAGCCCATCACCGACACCATCGAGTACCTCGAGGACAACACCCACGGCATGAAGCGGGTGGAGGTGCGGTGCGCCAACTGCGGCTCGCATCTGGGGCACGTCTTCCCCGACGGCTACGGCACCCCGACCGGTGACCGGTACTGCATCAACTCGATCAGCCTGACCCTCGAGCCGTCCCAGCAGGACTGACGGCCGCTACCGCCCGACGTCCTTCGAGCGAGCTGCTCAACCGGAGACAGGCTGAAGGGCCGGCTCGACGACGACCACGCCGTCGCCGTAGCGCTCGTCCATCGCGGCCTGAAGGGTGCCGTCGTCGAAGACGACGCCCAACTCGACTCTGTCCCGGCCGCTGCTCGACGACAGGAAGCCGTCGGTCTCCATGACGGCGTCCTGGATGCGTCGCAGGTCGCTCTCGGTATGACGCGCCTGGCTGACGCAGAGCGCCCCGCCCCATACCTCGCGCAACGCCCGTTCGGCACCGTCCACGTCCTGGGTGACGGCGACGTTCAGCACGAGGAGCCGCGGGTCGTTCATCGCCATCTCGACGTCCTCGCCGCTGCCGCCCGCCTCGATCTCGGCCGCAGCCGGGTTGATGGACTGGTCGACCCAGAGGCCCGCGAAGCCCGGCAGCTTCCGTGCGATCGCGCCGGCTCGGTCCTGCGTGGCATCGGTCGTCGTCGCGACGTCGAGCGGCGCCCACCCGCCGTCGGGCTCGGCACAAGGCGTCGACCACACGGGGTCGTCGTCCACGGGGTTCGGCTCCGTCCAGTCGGCGGCCGACACCACCTCCGACGGCGTGAAGGTGGCGGCGGCCCCGTCGTAGCGGCCGGTCACCACGAACACGCCCCACCGCGTCGCCGCGGCCTCCTCGAAGTCGCCGGCGTGCTCGGCCCAGTCCCAGCCGATCAGGCGCGGGCCACCGCACTGCGGAGGCAACGAGGTCGCGACGCCTCCCAGGCAGAGCTGAGCCCCATCGCCGCCGTCGATCACGGTCACGGGCCCCCGCGTGGTGACCGTTGCGTCGCCGTCGACACGGCCGGCGTCTGGACGCGACCCGTCACGCGGCACCTCGGTCTCCTCACCGCACCCGACGACGACCAAGACCAGCACCGCCCCGGTGGCCATCGCGAGCGGCGCGCGGCGCGCCCGGCGACTCATGCGTCGACCAGCGCCCCGGTCACCACGACGACGCCGTCGCCGTACTTCTCATCGACATAGGCCTGGATGCTGCCGTCGTCGTAGACGACGTCGACCAGCACGTGGCCCTCCTCGTCGGCGTAACCGCCCTGCGCACCCGGGAGTGTCGATCCGAGGTCGTCGGCCATGGCCCGGAGCTCGGCGCGGCTGTAGTCGACCGTGGGCTCCGGCAGAGACGGCGGGTCGACCATCATCGGGTCGTACAACGGGCCGGGGATCGTCTCGGTGACGGTGAACGCCTCGCCGTCCCACGTGCCGGTGACGGCGTAGGTGCCCCAGCGGATCTCGCCCTGACGGTCGAACATCTGCTGACCATCACGCTTCCAGTCCCAGTTCGTGATCTCGGGCCCGCCGCACTGGGGCGGATACGACTCCGCGATCGCGCCCAGGCAGAGCTCCGGCGTGCCGGTGTCCATCACCGTGGCCAGGTTGCGCGAGCGCACGGTGCCCGGCGCGGCGGGCACGCCGTCGGGCGGCTGGGGGTCCGCGTTCGCCGAACCCGCAGGGTCGAGGGCAACGGTGTCGACGTCTTCGCCGCTGCACGCCGTCGCGGTCATTGCGAGACAGCCGAGAAGCAGCGCGGTCGCGATACGGCGGTGCGGGCGCGTCAGGTTCATGTCCCTAGGACGCACCGGCTCGCCGTCGGGTTCCGCCGCGGTGGGCGGTGACCTACGGAGGCTTTCCTCGACGGCCGCCGGTGTGGCGGTGAGCTGCAGAGACTTCACCCGGACCTTTTCCTCAGCAACTCACCGCCACCCCGGCCCCGGCCGGGGATTTCCTCAGTAACTCACCGCTCCCCCGGCGGGCGGGAAGGCGGGGCAGGAGGGCCGGCGCTACGGCAGACGGTCGACGAGGTCGGCGACGGAGACCAGGGCGCCGGTGTAGAAGGGCACCTCCTCGCGCACGTGGCGGCGAGCGTCGGAGGCGCGCAGATGACGCATCAGGTCGACGATGCGGTAGAGCTCGTCGGCCTCGAAGGCCAGCATCCACTCGTAGTCGCCCAGCGCGAAGGACGCCACCGTGTTGGCGCGGACGTCGACGTAGTCGCGGGCCATCCTGCCGTGCTCGGCGAGCATCCGACGGCGCTCGCCGTCCTCGAGGAGGTACCACTCGTAGGAGCGCACGAACGGATAGACGCAGACGTGCTTCTTCGGCTCCTCGTCGTTGAGGAACGCCGGCACGTGGCTCTTGTTGAACTCGGCCGGGCGGTGCAGTGCCATCTGCGACCACACCGGGGCGAACCGGCGACCGAACGCCGTCCGACGGAATCGGTGGTAGGCGGCCTGGAGCTCTTCGGAGGTCTCGGCGTGGACCCAGATCATCAGATCGGCGTCAGCGCGCAGACCGCTGACGTCGTAACACCCTCGGACGACGACGTCCGCCGCCGCGAGCTCGGCGAAGAGCGCCTCGACCTCGGCAGCCTCCGCAGCTCGGTCCGCGGCACCGACACCCTCGACAGACCCGCCGAGTGGCCGGTCGAGACGGAAGACCGACCACATCGTGTACCGGATCGACTCGTTGATCTCCCGCACCCGGGCCGCGTTCGACTGAGGGGTCGCCGACGTCGGTGCGGCGTCCGCGGTGAGGTCGGTGCCGGGGTCGGTGCCGTGGTCAGCGCTCATGGCTCCATCATGCCGATCGCTCGGTCAGCGGTGTGTGGCACCCGTCTTCCCGTTGTTCACCCGATGGATATGACGTCAGGTACTCGGGCCCCCTACCTTCGTGGGTATGCGTGCGAGTCTCGGATCACTCCTCGTCGCTGCGGTCTCGGCCGCACTCGTCGCGACGATGCTCCAGTTCCTCCCTGCCCGAGCGGTGTGGCAGGAGGTCGACCCCCAGATGCCGGTGGCGCGGGTGGAGGTGCTCCCGCCCGAATGCGCCACCGACGGCGGGATGCCCACCGCGCCGACGACGTGCCGGGTCACCGGCTTCGGCAAGGGTCGCCCGACGGTCGTGGTGTGGGGCGACTCCCACGCCTGGCAGCAGCTGCCCGCGATGAAGGCGCAGGCCGAGCGCACGCGCACCAACCTGGTCGCGTTCGTGATGGGCGCGTGTCCGCCCGCGCGCATCCTCGACGGCTCCGTCGACGGACCGTGTGCCCGCAACTCCGCGCTCGCGCTGAAGTTCATCGCCGACAAGCGCAAGCGGAAGCAACGCGTGAAGGTGCTGATCGGCGCCTTCTGGGGCTTCTACCGCGACCTGCTCGACCGCGCGGCGAACGGGTGGGAGCCGGAGACCCAGAACGAGTCGTTCCTCCTGGAGCGCTCGCGCCTCTACGAGGCCGGCACGGCGAACGCGTTCGGCACCTTGGCACGGTGGAACGTGCCGACGGCGGCGCTGGCGCAGATGCCGTGGGTGCCCGACGACGCGCCGGCGTGCACCGACGGCGACGCGCCCTACGCCTGCGACCTCCCGCGCTCGACGGCGATCCACGACGAGGCGGCCACCCGCGCGTGGGTGAGCCGCCAACTCGCGCGGATCCCTCGCTCGGGGTTGATCGACACCACCGACTTCCTCTGCGACGACGACACATGCAGCGCGACGTTCCAGGGTCATCCGGCCTACCTGGACGACCTCCACCTCGATCCGGCGATCACCGGCGGCTTCTCCGGTCGCTATGCCGACTTCTTCGCCACACCGGTGCGCTGACGACGTCCACACCGACGTCAGCCGACCCCTCAGCCGGTCGGTGGCGGTCTACTCGCCCGACCAGGCGCGCCACAGCGTGGCGTAGGTGCCACCGGCCGCGACCAGCTCGTCATGGGTGCCGCGCTCCACGGCGCGACCCTGGTCGAGCACGATGATCTCGTCCGCGCCACGCGCCTGGGTGAGCCGGTGCGCCACGATGACGGCACCACGCCCGCCGACGACCTCCGCCGCAGCGCGGTCGAGGTCGCGTGCGCCGGCCGATCCGGCCTCCGCCGTCGCCTCGTCCAGGACGACGAGTGCCGGATCCGCGAGCAGCACCCGGGCGAGCGCGAGATGCTGCGCCTGGGCGGTCGTCAGGTGGAGAGCGCCGTCGCCGACCACGGTGTCCAGACCGTCCGGCAGGTCCGCGACCCAGCCCGCGCCGACCGCCGTCAGTGCCTCGTCCACGCGCACCGCGGTCTCGGGGTGGGCGTGCTCGGGTGACTCGGACACGAGGAGCAGGTTCTCCCGCACGGTGCCGGCGAAGACGTGTACCTCCTGGCTGACCAGGCACACCCGGCGACGCAGCTCCTCCTCGGCGACGTCGTAGAGCGCGACGCCGCCGAGTTCCACGTCCCCGCCCGACGGCGGCAGGGTCCCGGCGATCACGGCGGCGACGGTCGACTTGCCGGCACCGCTGGCACCGACCAGGGCCACCCGGTGTCCTGGGTGGACGTCGAGATCGAGGCCGTCCACGGCGTCGTGACCCTCGACGTAGGCGTGCCGCAGGCCGCGTACACGTACGGCGTCGCCCTGGGGCCGACCGGTGCCAGCCACGGCGACGGGCATGCCCGCGACGCCGACCATCCTGGTGAGGGAGGCGAACGTCGACTGGAGCTCGTCGAAGAGGAACATGAGGGCACCGAGCGGGTTGAAGAGCCGGTGGAAGAACAGGGCCGCCGTGGTCACGGCACCGACGGTGACGGCGCCCCCGTCCACCAGCCAGAAGCCGACCGCCAACAGCGCGAGGAGCCCGATCAACTCGGAGCGGTTGGCACGGGAGGCGAAGCGCCCGAAGAGCCGGAAGACACTGATGGAGAGGTCCACGGTCTGCTGGGAGCGACGCTCCACCTCGGCCACGGCCGGAGCCTCGGTGCGGAAGGCCCGCAACGTCGGGAGCCCCTGCACCACGCCCAGCAGTGCCTGCGCCCGATTCCCCATCGCGGCACGCTCGGCGGCATAGATCGGTCCAGAACGCGGGAGGTACCACCGCAGGCCGAGCAGGTAGGAGGGGACGGCGAGCAGGCCGGCGAGCGCGAGGCGCCAGTCCAGCGCCAGCAGCCCGACCAGGGTGAGCAGCACGGTGGTCACCGACGTGAGCACCTCCGGCACGATCGTGGAGGTGTTCGTGGCGACGAGCCGAGCGTCGTCCCCGACGCGGCTGAGTAGGTCGCCGGTACCGCTGGCCTCGAGCCGCCGGTACTCCAGCGAGAGGGCCCGTCCGACCACCTGCTCGCGCAGTTCGGCCAGGGTCGGCTCGGTCAACCGCGCCAGCCGGTCGACGGCGACGACGGCCAGCACCGCGCCCAGCGCTGCGGCTCCCGCGAGGATCGCGAAGGAGCGCCAGAGGTCGTCCTCGCCGGCGATGATCGCGTCGACCATCCGGCCCAGCATCCACGGCGCGACGAGCCCGGCTGCAGAAGCCGCGAGGTACAGCGCGACCACACCCGCCACGGCAGCGCGGCGCCGGCGCAGGAGCCCGGCGACGTGCCGTGCGGAGGCACGCGCGGTAGCGATCGGGAGCCGGTGCTCGGGTGTCATCGCACTCATCGCAGCACCGCCTGCTGATAGCCGTCCTCGCGGAGGAGGTCGACGTGCGAACCGGTACGCCGCTCGCCGTCGGCCCGCAGGTGGACGACGCGATCCGCGGCCGCGAGCAGCGCCGGGCTCGAGGTGAGCACCAGCACCGCACCCGACGTCGGGAGCGCGGCGCGCAGGCCGGCGGCGATGCGCTGCTCGGTGACGGCGTCCACGGCCGTGGTCGGGTCGTGGAGCACGAGCACGCGGGGCCGGGCGGCCACGGCGCGGGCGAGGGCCAGCCGCTGCCGCTGGCCACCGGAGAGCGTCGTGCCCCCGGCCGCGACCGGGCGATCGATGCCCCGAGCGTCCAGCCCCACGACGTCCTCCAGAGCCGAGGCGGCCAGCACCGCCTCCCACTCGTCCTCCCCCGGCTCGGCATGGGTCACCACGTTCGAGCGCAGGGTGCCCTCGGCGACGTCGACCCGGTGTCGACTCACCACGACCGCCTCGCGAACGGCGTCGAGGGTGGCCTCGTCGAGGTCGACGCCTCCCAGGCTGATCCGGCCCTCGACTGGACGGGCGACGGCGAGCCGGTCGACCAGCTCGTCACCGACGGCGGGGTCGTCGACAACCAGGGCCACGAGCTCTCCGGGGTGCACCTCCAGCAGGTCGCGCACGACCAGGGGCCCCGGGGGGAACTCCTCGATCCGCCCGCCCCGGACGGCGGGGGCGTCGCCGAAGCATGCCACCAGCCGGCGCGCGGAACCGACGGAGGAGGCCACCTCGACGGCGACGGCGCCGATCATCCGCAGCGGTTCGGCCAGGAACTGCGTCAGCCCGACGACGGCGATGAACTCACCGATCGACAGCTCGCCGTCGAGCGCCCGCTGACCGGCGAGCACGGCCACCAGGGCGAGCAGCAGCCCGCTCGCGAAGGTGGTGCAGCCCGACAGCTGAGCGGCCGAGCGAGCGGCCTGCACGCCAGCGTCCGCCGCGGCGCGGTTCGCCGCCGTGTAGTGCCGCAGAGCGGCGCGCTCGCCGCCGACGCCCTTGAGCACGCGCAGACCGGTGACGAGGTCGGCAGCGACGCCCGAGGCCCGGGCGATCCGCTCCTGACGCTCCTCGGCACGCCGCGCCAGTCGCGGCGCGAGGAGTCGCGTGACCGCCAGGACGGCAGGCACTCCCACCACGATGACGAGCGCCAACAGCACGTCCAGCGTGAGCAGGTACACGACGCTCAGCGCGGCCGACGCCAGCCCCGCGACGACGAACGGAACCAGGCGCAACGCCGAGGCCGCCTCGTCGGCATCGGAGGTGGCGAGCGACACCAGCTCCCCAGGAAGCCTGGGCGTGGCCTGGCCGCCGGGGTCGGACACGCGCCGGACGACGTCACCTCGCAGGCGATGCGCCTCGTACTGCATCGCCGCGTAACCGACGCGCGAGCCGAAGCGGTAGGAGAAGGACAACACCGCGAAGAGCCCGCAGAGGCCCAGCGACCACCACGCCATCGCCGTCAGATCTCCGGTGGCGACCGCGTCGTCGATCACCCAGCCGATCGCCATCGGCACCAGCGCCTCGCAGACGTTCCACAGCGAGATCAGGCCGAGGCTCAGCAGAAGCCGGCCGCGCTGAGCGCGGATCGAGCGACGATAGAGACCGGCGACGGTGACGGGACGTTCGCTCACTGAAGTGAGGTTAGCCTTACTTCAACGAGCGGCGGCCCGGTGTCTACTCCGTGTCAGCCGCCGAGGCGCTACCGGCGGGACCGGAGGCACCCGGTGCCTCTGGCTCCTCAGGCACCGACATGCGCCGGGCAGGGCGCTTGGTGCTCGGGTCGTAGAGCCCGGCCTCCGCAGCACGGTCGACATTGCGCAGCCGCGTGACCAGGCTGAAGCCCAGGATGACGATCGCGAGCACGCCGAGTCCGAACAGCCCGAAGGCGGTCCATCCTGCGACGACGTCCTCGTCGTCGGGCAACGGATCGGTCGCAAGCAGCCACAACATGCCTGCCATGGTCGCAGACGGCGCCATCACGAGGCCGCCTCGGGCACGACGCCGGCGAACAGGTCACTCTCCGGCATGGGTGAATCGACGACGCTGCGCACCAGCTCGTAGTCCTCGGTGGGCCAGACCTCGGTCTGGATCTCCCGCGGCACCGCGAACCAGAACCCGTCCGGGTCGATCTGGGTGGCGTGGGCCAACAGAGCCTGGTCTCGGACGCCGAAGTAGTCCGAGCAGGGCACCTTGGTCGTGACCCGGGCATCCCACTCCGGCTCGGGCTTCCAGTCCTTGAGCCGCTCCTCCCAGGGCGATTCCAGCCCGTGCGCGACCATCGCGTCGTGCAGCCGCTGCATCCGCTCCCGGTTGAACGAGTGGTGGTAGTAGAGCTTGCTGACCTGCCACGCCGGTCCGGCGTCGGGGTACAGCGCCGGATCGGACGCGGCCTCGAACGCGGCCACCGACACCTCGTGGCAGCGGATGTGGTCGGGATGGGGATACCCGCCCCGCTCGTCGTAGGTGGTCAGTACGTGCGGCCGGTGCTCGCGGATCAGGCGCACCAACGCGGCCGTCGACTCCTCGAGCGGGGCGAGCGCGAAGCAACCCTCGGGCAGCGGCGGCTTGGGGTCACCCTCCGGCCAGCCGGAGTCGACGAAGCCGAGCCAGTGCTGGCGTACGCCGAGGATGTCGCGTGCCCGCTCCATCTCCTGGCGCCGGATCTCGGTGATGTTCTCCCAGACGTCGGGGCGGTCCATCTTGGGGTTGAGAACCGATCCACGCTCACCGCCGGTGCAGGTGACGACGTGGACGTCCACGCCTTCGGCGACGTACATCGCCGTCGACGCGGCACCCTTGCTCGACTCGTCGTCGGGGTGGGCATGGACGTGCATCAGCCGGAGGCCGACACGGGAAGCTGCGGTCGTGGCGGAGGCCGACGGAGCCGGAGACTCAACGGACATACGACGATCCTAGAATTGCGTGGTGCCTCCCCCCGACCCGACCGCCCCGCACGAGCCGTCGGGCGCCGGCGCGCCCACGGATCTGGCCGATCGCTACGGCGTCCCATCCCGATGGCGCCGCGTCGCGCTCCTGACCGCCGCAGTCACGGTGGTCGTCGCGTTCGGCGGGTGGCTGGGCTGGACCATCTGGGAGCAGGCGCGGCCCCAGATCGCCTCGGGCGAGCTGCGCTTCGAGATCGTCAGCGACCGCGAGATCGTCGCGACCTTCACCGTCGACCTCGCCGACGGCGTCGACCCGGCCGACACCACCTGCGAGCTGCGCGCCCAGGCCGTCGACAAGTCACTGGTGGGCCGGCTCGTGTTCGCGCCCCAGCCCGACGCCCGCAACCAGGTCACCCAGTCGGTCACCACCGTGCAACGCGCGACCGCCGTCGACCTGATCGGGTGCACGACCGAGGGGCAGCAGCGGCCCCGCTGACCCGGTCACCGCCGCGTGCCAGCCGAGGAACTGCGGCACCGTGCGGTCGGTTGCTAAGGTGGTGCATTCGGCCGACCGCAGATCTTCAGGCTCCACCCGCGTCTGCGCCCCTACCGGGCCCAGCCGGGTGCCGAACCTCAGCCGATGAGGTGCGGAACCGCGCGGCCGACGTCGAGCACGACGCTGGACCACCCGTCCACGCCGGGATCGCCGTACGCACACCCCCACCCCGTCGCATCCGCGACACCGTGACATCGAGAACCAGCAGCGAGAAAGATCAGGAGACCGCCATGTCGCAGTCGACCGAGCAGGGCACCGTCTGGCTGACCCAGGAGGCCCACGACAAGCTCCGCAGCGAGCTCGAGGAGCTCAAGGGTCCGGTCCGTCAGGAGATCATCGCCCGGATCAGCGCGGCGCGCGACGAGGGTGACCTGAAGGAGAACGGCGGCTACCACGCGGCGCGCGAGGAGCAAGGCAAGCTCGAGGGCAAGATCCGCCAACTGGAGGACATGCTGGAGCGTGCCGAGGTCGGCGAGACGCCGCCGGACGACGGTGTCGTCGAGCCGGGCATGGTCGTCACGTACAAGTTCGAGGGCGACGACGATGACGAGGCCGAGACCTTCCTGCTCGGCGCGCGCGAGATCGAGCCCGAGGGGCTCCAGGTCTTCTCCCCCCAGTCTCCGCTCGGCTCCGCGATCAACGGCAAGCCGCGCGGGGAGACTGTGAGCTACGAGGCGCCCAACGGCAAGACCCTCCGCGTGGTCATCCTCGACGCCAAGCCCTTCACCGGCTGAGGAAGGCGCTCGACCCACCGGGTCTCGTGACGGTCGCAGAGCGACCTCCTCGACCGCCGACCCCGGGTGGGCGGCCACGGCTCGCTACCGCGACTCGACCCGATAGCCCGCCCGGTGCAGCCGGGCGATCACCGAGGCGGCGTGGTCCTCGCCTCGGGTCTCCAGCTGCAGATGCACGTCGACCTCCGCGAGGTTGAGCGTCGGGGAGATGCGTTCGTGGGTCACCTCGAGCACGTTCGCACCGCACTCGCCGACCTCCCCGAGCAGGCGCGCCAACCCACCCGGCAGGTCGGGGATGGTCACCCGGACGTCGAGGAACCGGCCGGCCGCGGCCATGCCGTGCTGGATGACCTTGCCGAGCAGCACCGGGTCGATGTTGCCGCCCGAGAGCACCGCCACGACCGGACCGGTGAAGTCGCCGGGGGCGTCGAGCAGCGCGGCGACGGCGGCCGCACCGGCCGGCTCCACGACGACCTTCGCGCGTTCCAGCAGGGCGAGGAGCGCACGAGAGAGCGACTCCTCCGAGACCGTGAGGACGTCGTCGACGTGGTCGCGGACGGCGGCGAAGGTCAGGTCCCCGGGCAGACCGACGGCGATGCCGTCGGCCATCGTGCGCATGGTCTGCAGCGGCACCGGTCGACCTTGCGCGAGGGAGTCGGGGAACGCTGCGGCACCGGCGGCCTGCACCCCCACCACGCGGACGTCGGGGCGTAGCGCCTTCACCGCGATCGCGACGCCGGCGAGCAGGCCGCCTCCCCCGGTCGGCACGACGACCGTCGCGACGTCGGGCACCTCGTCGAGCACCTCGAGCCCGAGCGTGCCCTGCCCCGCGACGATGTCGACGTGGTCGAAGGGGTGGATGAAGACCGCTCCCGTCTCCTCGGCGAAGGCACGTGCGGCCCCCAGCGCTCCCTCCAGGGTGGTGCCGGCGAACACGACGTCGGCGCCGTAGCCGCGCGTCGCCTTCTCCTTCGGGATCGGAGCACCTTCCGGCATGAAGACGGTGGCCCGGACGCCGAGTTGCTGGGCTGCCAGCGCGACCCCCTGGGCGTGGTTGCCTGCCGAGGCGGCCACGACTCCCCAGTCGCGCTCCTCACCACTGAGTCGAGACATCCGCACGAAGGCGCCGCGCGCCTTGAACGAGCCTGTGCGTTGCAGGTTCTCGCACTTGAGGTGGACCGGGGCGCCGACGACCGTGGAGAGCCACCGCGACTCCTCCATCGGCGTCACGACGGCGAGTCCGCGCAGCAGCTCCCGGGCGGAGGCGATCTCGTGCGCCGTGACCTCCTCGGTGGAGGCGGAGCCTGGTGCGTCGAACTGCGGGTCGGCCATGGGCTCAGAGCTCGGGCTGGGTGCCCGCCTCCGACTCGCGGAGCGAGTCCGACGACGGAGGAACCGCCCCGGTCTCGCGATAGTCCTCGTCCAACTCGTCGACCGGATCGTCGCCGACGTCGGTGAAGGAGGCCAGGTGCTGGACCACGGCGTTGGCGGCGGCGGCGAGCGGCACGGCGACGAGAGCGCCAGCGATGCCGCCGACCAGGATGCCGCCCGCGATCGCCAGGATCACGCCGAGCGGGTGAACCGAGACCCAGCGCCCCATCAGGAAGGGCTGGAGCACGTGGCCCTCCAACTGCTGCACACCGATCACCACCGCGAACATGATCAGGGCTGTGACCGGACCCTGATCCACGAGCGCCACCAGCACGGCGACGGCGCCGGCCACGGTGGCACCGACCATCGGCACGAACGCGCCGAGGAAGACGAGCACGCCGATCGCCAGGACGAACGGGACCTGGAGGATCGCGGCGCCGATCATGATCCCGATCGCGTCGACCGCGGCGACGATCACCGTCGCCCGGACGAACTGGGTCAGGCTGATCCAGGCCACCCGACCCGAGCTGTCGACCCGTTCGCGTGCCGCCCGTGGGGCCAGGCGCACCAGCCACGCCCAGATGCGCTCGCCGTCGGCGAGGAAGAAGTAGAGCGAGAAGAGCACGATGAAGAAGCCGGCGAAGACGTGACCGAGCGTGCCGCCGAGGGCGGTGGCCTGGGTGAACCAGTCGGTGTCGCTGGTGCGGTCGCGGATGGCCTGCTGGGCGTCCTCGATGTAGCCCTGGATCTGGGAGTCGCTGGCGTTGAGCGGCCCGTCCTTGAGCCATTGGCGGATCTGCCCCAGGCCCTGGACGGTGGAATCGGCCAGGTCGTCGGCGCCGCTGGCCACCTGCTGGCCGGCGAACGTGAGCAGGAGCCCGACGCTGCCCAGCATGCCCAGCACGACGACGATCGCCCCGAGGCCGCGCGGGATGCCGACCACACCGAGGAGCCGCACCAGCGGGCTGGCCAAGGCGGCGAGCAGCAGCGCGATCGCGATCGGGAAGGTGATGACCGAGAGGTAGCCCACGACCCAGAAGATCGCGAGGCCGGCGACGGCGATCACGATGAACCGCCATGCCCAGGCCGCGGCGAGGTCGAGCCCCCACGGCACCTGGGCGCGGCTGAAGTTCGAGCGCCCGCCCTCGACCGGTCGGACCTCTCCGCGCCGCTCGCGCTCCTCGCGCAGCAGGGCCCACTGCGCCGCGACACGCGCCGTCAGACGCTCCTCGCGCTCGCGCTCCTCACGGTGCCGTTCCTCGCGGAGCCGGTCGAGGAGCCGTCGTCGACGCTCGGGCTCGGAGACGTCGACCTCCACGTGACCCTCTGCGGTGCCGTCACCAGGACGCGGGTGGAGGCTCGGCTCGGGCCGCTCGCCCCCGGGGGACTCGGAGGAGTCGTGGTTGGTCACCGGACCATCCTGCCTCGCCGCACCGACGTCCAGCACCCTCCCCACGCCGGGATCGGCACAGCCGCGGCGCGTGTCAGTCCTGTGCGGGCTCCCCAGCGCGGGAGGCGCGAAGCGCCTTCCAACCCACGGAGCCCAGTGCCGCTGCGATCGCCATGTTGACCACGATCAGGACCGCGTGCGCGACCCAGTACCCGGTGGCGCGGTCCTCGCCGGCCTCGTAGGCGCTGAACAGATTCGCGGCGAAGTTGCCGAACGACACCACGTTCCACACGGCGACGGCCAACAACAGGACGGCGTGCTTCCTCTCGAACCTCACGCGGTCATTGTCGCCGGTGGGTCGCGGCTCGATGGCTCCGCGGGGTCACCGACGCCGAGGGACCCGGCGCACGACGCCGACCAGCGCGAGCATCGCGCCCGCGCCGGCCGCGAACGGTCGGATCCATCGCGGCCCGGCGCCGGGCTGGTCGAGCGCGTCCTCGATCGGCGCCGTCGGCCCCGCCCCGTTCCCCGCCGGTGGGAGCGACGGCCCGTGCACGGGCTCGCGGGGATGCTCCTGGCGATGGGCCCGCGCCTCCGGCGTGGTGTAGGCCCAGGCGGCGGCATAGAGCACGAGGCGGGAGAAGTAGTTGATCCAGACCAGCAGGATCAGCGCGATCCCGAAAGCCTGGAAGGCGGGCTGTCCCTTGGTCGAGGAGAGCAGCAGACCCGAGAACTGCTTGAGGACCTCGAACCCGATCGCACCGAGGACGGCGCCCTGCCACAGCGACCGACGCGGTAGATCCGGCTCGGTGAGCAGCTTGAAGACCGCGAAGAAGAGCACGACGTTCGCGGCGAGCCCGACCAGCAGCACCAGCACCTTCACGACCCAGCCCAGCTCGGAGCCGAAGCCGAGCCAGTCGACGATGTCTGCGGAGAATCCTCCGACGAACCCGGCCACGGCCACCGTGACCAGGAGGACTACGCCGATCAGGGCGAGGGCGGCGAGATCGCGGAGCTTGCCGACGATCCACGACGGCTGCTCGGTCGGCGGCAGGTCGAACATCACCGTGAGCGCCTCACGAAGCGCCGAGACCCACCCCAGGCCGGAGTAGAGGACGCCGATCAGACCGATCAGGCCCGCGAATCCGGAGAACGAGCGGACGTCGTCGAGGGAGAGCTGGGTCTCCCGCTCCCCCACCACACCCGGCAGCACGGAGTCGATCGCCGAGACCAGGGAGTCGTTCGCGTCGGGCCAGATCGTCGAGATGTAGCCGACGACGAAGAACGCCAGCGCCAGGATCGGGAAGAACGACAAGAAGGCGAAGTAGGTGACCGCACCGGCCTGCTGACTGCCCTGCGCCGTGCCGAAGCGCTCGTTCATGCTGAATACATGGTCGAGCGCGGGGTGGCGCTCGCGCAGGGACTGGAGTCGAGAGCGAAGACCTGCCATGGCGCCTCAGTTGCCCCCGGCGGTCGGCCCCAAACCGAACTCTCGGGTGGGACGCCATCCCTTGTGCTCGTCGTGGACGTAGAGATGGAAGGTGTTCACGTCGAAGGCGCACTCGAACCCGGCCAGCTCGCCGAAGGCCCGGTCGAGCGCGTCGTCGTCCAGGTGGTGGGCGATCGTCACGTGCGGGTGGTAGGGGAAGTCCAGCTCGACGGCGAGCGGGCCGGTGCGCACGACGTCGGCCAGCTGCTCGCACTCGCTGATACCTCGAGCCAGGCCGACGAACACCACCGGCGAGACTGGGCGGAACGTACCGGTGCCGCGCAGGTGCACCGAGAACGGCGGGTGCATCGCGGCGGCGGCGGCCAGGTGCGCCTCGATCTCGGCGAGGTCGTCACGCACCTCGGTGGGCGGCACCAGCGTGATGTGGGTGGGGATCATCGTCGCGGTCGCGTCGCCCAACGCGGTGCGGTAGTCCTGCAGCTGGGTGGCCCAGGGTTCGGGGATGGCGACGGCGACCCCGATGGTGAGCATGCGGCCGAGCCTAGTGGTGCAGGCGGGAAATCATCAGGGGCCGGGGGCCGTGACGGAGCCGGCCGAGGTCAGAGCGCCGGCGGCGCGACGAACCCGACGCGCTGGTAGACGTCGCGCAGCGTCGCCGTGGCGACCTCGCGGGCCTGGGCGGCGCCGTCGGCCAGTACGGAGAGCAGCTGCTCCTGATCGTCGAGGAGCTCCAGGGTGCGGTCGCGGAACGGCGTCACGAAGTCGACCACGACGTCGGCGAGATCCTTCTTGAGGTCGCCGTAACCCTTGCCCGCATAGTCGTCGGCGATCGTCGTCGGTGCGACGCCTGTCAGCGCGGAGTAGATCGTGAGCAGGTTGGAGACGCCCGGCTTGGCGTCGGGGTCGAAGCGGATGTCGGACTCGGAGTCGGTGACGGCCGAGCGGACCTTCTTCGCCGAGACCTTCGGATCGTCCAGCATCTCGATGATGCCGCCGGGCGAGGAGTTCGACTTCGACATCTTCGACGTCGGGTCCTGCAGGTCAGCGATCCGGCCCGTGGCCTTGAGGATGTAGGGCTCGGGCAGCCGGAACGTCTTCTTGAACCGGTGGTTGAACCGCTGGGCGAGGTCGCGCGTCAGCTCCAGGTGCTGACGCTGGTCCTCGCCGACCGGCACGTAGTGCGGGCGGTAGAGCAGGATGTCGGCCGCCTGGAGGATCGGATAGGTGAAGAGGCCGACCGACGCGGCGCCCTCGCCCTGCTTGGCGGACTTGTCCTTGAACTGGGTCATCCGACGCGCCTCACCGAACCCGGTCAGGCACTGCAGGACCCAGGAGAGCTGGCTGTGCTCGGGCACGTGACTCTGCACGAAGATCGCCGAGCGCGCCGGATCGATGCCCATCGCGATCAGCTGCGCCGCGGCGCGCAGGGTGCGCTCCCGCAGCACCTTCGGGTCGTGCTCGACGGTGATCGCGTGCTGGTCGGCGATGAAGAAGAACGGCTGGTAGTCGCGCTGGAGGTCCACCCACTGCCGCAGTGCACCGAGGTAGTTGCCGAAGTGGAAGCTGTCGGCGGTCGGCTGGATGCCGGAGAGGACCCGGGGGCGGGCACCCGTCGAGGCGGGCGGGACCACGACCTCGGGCTCGGTGGTGGCAGGCATGGTCGGCATTCTTCCGCACCGGCTGGGATGATCTCGACGTGGTTACCCCGCTGCCGCCCGCCCGGCATCTCACCGGCCTGCACGAGGCCATGACCCACTTCGCGCGTGACGCGGCGCGCGCGGGTCTCGACGTCGAGGTGCCGACCTGCCCGGAGTGGACCGTGCGGCGCCTGATCGGCCACCAGGGTGCGGTGCACCGGTGGGCCCACGGCGCGCTGCTCGGCACGGACCTGGAGTGGGCACCCCTGGAGAAGCAGGGCCGCAGCAGCGCCGACCCGATCGAGTGGCTGCGCGACGGCGCGATCGACCTGGTGACGACGCTCGTCGCGGCAGCGGACGACGTCGAGGCGCCGGTGTTCCTGCTCGAGGCGCCTCCTGCCAAGCAATTCTGGACGCGGCGGCAATGCCACGAGACCACCATCCACGCCGTCGACGCGCTGGCTGCGACCCTCGGGCGCCCTCCCCGAGCCGAGGAGACCTGGATCGGTTCCGACCTCGCACTCGACGGCGTCGACGAACTGCTGTGCGGGTTCGTCCCACGAGAGAAGTCGCGCCTGCGGGCCACATCGCCGGTGACCCTCGGGATGGTCGCGACCGACGTCGACCACGGCTGGACGGTGCACATCACCGCGCAGGCGCCGGTCACCACCCGGGTCTCGCCCGACGAGGCGGCCGCCGCGGACGCCGTCCTCACCGGCACGGCGTCGCAGCTCTACCTGGCGTTGTGGCACCGCAGCGACGAGCTGACCTCCGACATCTGGCCGCTCTGGCACGACTCCGCCGTGCACTGATCGCGCGCCCGTCCGCGCTCGCTCGGGTCGGCATCGACCAGGTCGGCGGGCGTCCGCCGACGTCCAGCCCGGGCGGCGGTGACCTACTGAGAGTTGCGGCCCGGGCGGCGGTGACCTACTGAGGCTTCCCGGTCGGCGAATCCTCAGTAGGTCACCGCTCGCCGGCCGCGGCCGCCCGCAAACCTCAGTAGGTCACCGCTCTCCGGCTGCGGCCCGCGCAACCCTCACTGGCGCACCGCCCTCCCGGAAACGACCAGCGATGAGGCCGCCCGAAACCGGGAGGACGTCAGCCCGGCAGGCGTGGCACGGTGGAGGGGTGAGTCCATCCCCGACGGTCCCCACCCTCACCGACGGCGTCGTGACGCTGCGAGCGATCCGCGAGACCGACGCTCCGCGCGTGCACGAGCAGTGCGTCGACCCGGACTCGGTGCGCTGGACGCAGGTGCCCTCGCCGTACGCACCCGAGGACGCGATCGTCTTCACCCGCGACGTCGCCCCGCAGATGTGGGTCAGCGGGGAGGAGTGGATCTTCGCCATCGAGGTGGACGGCCTGTTCGGCGGCAGCCTCGCCCTGCGCGATCGCGGCCAGGGCCGGGCCGAGATCGGCTACGGCACCCATCCGGCGATCCGGGGAACCGGCGCCGCCGAGCGCGCCCTCCGGCTGCTCCTGGAGTGGGGGTTCGCCGACCAGGGCCTCACCGTCGTGACCTGGAAGGCGGCGGCGGGCAACTGGGCCTCGCGCCACCTCGCCTGGCGTGTCGGGTTCTCCTTCGACGGCGTTCTGCGCGGCACCCACCCTCACCGCGGCGAGCTCGTCGACGGCTGGATCGGCACGTTGCAGTCACACGAGACGCGTGAGCCCCGCCAGAGATGGCTCCGCGCACCGGTCCTGGAGACCGACGGCGTCCGCCTGCGGCCACTGCGCGAGCCAGACGTCGTCCGCGTGGTCGAGGCATGCTCCGACGAGCGGACCCAGCACTGGTTGGGCACGATGCCGACGCCGTACACGGCGGAGAACGCCTACGCGTGGTTCGAGGCGAACAGCGAGGGGCAGGCCGCTGGCACCAAGGTCACCTGGGCGGTCGTCGATCCGGCCGGCGACGACCTGCTCGCGGCGGTCAACCTGTTCGACATCACCGATCGGGACTGCGAGATCGGCTACTGGGCCCACCCCCGTGCGCGCGGACGCGGCGTCGTCAGCGCCGCGGCGCGGGCCGCCGTCGGGTGGGCGTTCGAGGAACTGGGGGTCGAGCGCGTCCGCGGCGTCGCCGCCGTCGAGAACGGCGCCTCGCGGGCCGTGCTCGAGCGCGTCGGGATGACGAGCACGGGCGGCGAGCGGCTCGGCACGGTGCTGCGCACCGGCCCCGCCGACGTCGCGATCTACGACGTCCTGCGGACTGAGTGGGAGTCAGCCCGACCGCCACGGTGACGGCGCCGCGCTGCGAGACTCGGCCCATGGTCCAGATGTCGGAGTTCGAGTCGCTCTTCTGCCGCACCCGGCTGTGGCGGTCGGTCGCCCGACGCTTCGTCGTGCCGCGCGTGCTGGACGGCGGCGAGGTCGGGCCGCAGGTCCTCGAGATCGGGTGCGGGAGCGGCGCGATGGCCGCCGAGGTCCTCGCTCAGCGACCGGGGATCGACCGCTACGTAGCCACCGACGTCGATCCGGCCATGGTGCGGCTGGCGCGACGCGAGCTGGCGTCGCAGGCCGGGCGCGCCGAGGCGGCCGAGGTGGACGGAGCGCGTCTGCCCTACGGCGACGGCTCCTTCGACACCGTCTGCAGCTGGCTGATGCTGCACCACACCATCACCTGGGAGGACGTCGTGGCCGACGCGGCACGCGTGCTTCGACCGGGCGGACGACTGGTCGGCTACGACCTGCCCGACTCGCCGCGAGCGCGACTGGTACACCGGGTGACCCGATCGCGCGTGCGGATGGTCGCGCCCGAGGAGCTGGCGCGCGAGCTCGTCGCCCTCGGATTCGAGTCCGTCGAGGTCGAGCCCCTCGGTGTCGCCGACACCTATCGGTTCTCGGCGGTCCGTCCGCCCGGCTGAACCAGCCTGCTGAGCGCGTCCTGGCGACGCTGGAGCAGCGCCGACCAGACGAGCACGAGCACTCCGGCGATCGAGAGTGCGACGCCGGCCAACGCCGGTGCCCGGTAGCCGTGGCCCGCCGCGATCACGATGCCGCCGATCCAGGCGCCGAGCGCGTTCGCGACGTTGAGCGAGGCGTGGTTCATCGCGGCTCCCAGCGTCTGCGCCTCCCCGGCGACGTCCATCAGCCGCAGCTGCAGGTTGACCACCAGGACCGAGCCGAGCGAGGTGATCGCGAACGCCGCGGGCAGCGCGCCCCATCCGGTCGGCGCGAGGAGCCAGAAGGCGACGAGCGCGAGGCCGAGACCGACGCTGCCGACGAACAGCGAGTGCATGACCGACCAGTCGGCGAGCGGTCCCGCGAGCCAGGTGCCCGCGACCATGCCGAGACCCAGCACGAGCAGGAACACCGGTACGGCGCCGTCGCCGAGGTCGCCGACCCGGGTCACGGTCGGCGCGATGTAGGAGAACACGGCGAAGAGCCCACCGAACCCGATCGCCCCCGCCAGCAGCGTCAACCACACCTGGGCCTTGCCGAAGGCCGCCAGCTCACGCCGTCCACTGGCCCCGGCGAGCGCCGGCACCGAGGGGACGACGGCGAGCACGAGGGCGACGGTGAGCAGGGCGAGCAGGCTGACCGACCAGTACGCCGAGCGCCAGCCGAGGTGCTGACCCATCCAGGTGGCGGCGGGTACGCCGATCACGTTGGCCACCGAGAGGCCCAGCATCACGCTCGCCACGGCACGTCCTGCCCGACCGGCCGGCGCGAGCTGGGTGGCCACGAGCGAGGCGACCCCGAAGTAGGCACCGTGCGGCAGACCGTCGAGGAAACGCGCGACGAAGAGCATCTCGAAGCCGGCTGCGACCGCGCTGAGGGCGTTGAAGAGCCCGTAGGCGAGCATCAGCGCCACCAGGAGCGCCCGCCGGGGCCACCTGGCGCCGAAGAACGCGAGCACCGGCGCGCCGACGACGACGCCGAGTGCGTACGCGGAGATCAGGTGCCCGGCGCTGGGGATCGAGGCATCCACGCCGGCGGCGATCTCGCGGATCAGCCCCATCGTGACGAACTCGGTCGTGCCGATCGTGAAGCCACCCATCGCGAGCGCGAGGACGGCCAGCCGGTAGTGGCCCGCGGGGCGAGCCGCCTGCGAGCGAGTCGGGGCGGAGCCGTCGGAGGTCGAGTCCGAGGACGAGTCAGTGGCGGCGGTGGCGGTCACGTGCAGCTTTCAGGTCGAGGGGCGACGTCAGTCTCAACGTCGCGACCCCCGACCACCTATTCCTCCAGCGATCGGGCGGGATCACTGGAGGTGACGGGTCACATCGGGGGCGACTCCAGGTAGATCGACTTGGCCTCCGTGTACTGGGCCAGGCCCTCGGGCCCGAACTCACGTCCCAGCCCCGATGCCTTGAAGCCGCCGAAGGGAGCGGCGAAGTCCATCGTGTAGGTGTTGATGCCGTAGGTGCCGGTACGGATCTGGCGGGCCACGGCAAGGCCGGCCTCCTTGTCCTGGGTCCACACGGTGCCGGCGAGCCCGTACTCGGAGTCGTTGGCGATCCGGACGGCGTCCTCGACCCCGTCGTAGCCGATGATCGAGAGCACGGGACCGAAGATCTCCTCCTGCGCGATCCGCATGCGGTTGTCGACGTCGGCGAAGACCGTCGGCTTGACGTACCACCCACGGTCGAGCCCCGCGGGCATGCCGGTGCCGCCGGTGACGACGCGGGCGCCCTCCGCCTGGCCGATCTCGATGTAGCCCTGCACACGCTCCTGCTGACGTCGCGCGACCATCGGGCCGATCTCGCTCGCCGGGTCCATCGGGTCGCCCACGACCATCGAGCCGATCGCCGAGCCGATGGCCTCCACGACCTCCTCGTAGCGCGAGCGCGGGGCGAGGATCCGGGTCTGGGCGACACAGGCCTGACCGGAGTTCATCACGCCGAGGAACTTCACGCCCTCGGCGGTGACGGCGAGATCGGCGTCGTCCAGCACGATCGCGGCGGACTTCCCGCCCAGCTCCAGGCTGCAGCGCTTGAGCTGCTCGCCGCACACGGCGCCGATCTTGCGGCCCGCGGCGGTCGAGCCGGTGAAGGCGACCTTGTCGATGCCGGGGTGCGCGACCAGGTGCTCGCCCGTCTCGCGGCCACCCGCGACGAAGTTCACCACGCCTGCCGGAACACCGGCCTCGTCGAGCAGCTCGGCCATCAGGTAGGCGTCCAGTGGCGTCTCCGGGGCAGGCTTGACCACGACCGTGCAGCCAGCGAGCAGCGCCGGGACAACCTTGGACATGATCGTGAACTGCGGCACGTTCCACGGCGGGATCGCGGCGACCACGCCGACGGGCTCGTGTCGCACCAGCACCGGCGCTCCCAGCGCACCCGGACGCTCGGCCTCCCACGGGAACTCGCGGGCGATCGCGAGGAACGACTCGATCTGCATCCACGGCGCCGGCACCTGGGCGAGGTTCGCGAACGAGGTGGGCGAGCCCATCTCCGCCGAGATGAGGTCGGCCATCTCACCCATCCGCGCCGCATAGAGGCCGGAGAACGCCGCCACGACGTCGATCCGCTCCGCCGGCGACATCCGCGGCCACGGGCCCTGGTCGAAGGCCTGCCGCGCCGCCGCGACGGCGGCGTCGATGTCGGCCGGCGTGCCCTCGGGCACGCGCGCGATGACCTCCTCGGTGTGGGGCGAGATCACCTCCAGCATCTGGGCGGACGCGGGCGCGGCCCACCCGCCGTCGAGATAGAAGCTGTCGCGGTCGAGGGTCATGGGTACCTGTTCCTTGCTCGTGGATCGCTGTGGTCGGTGTGCATGGGGTGGTGTCGTGACGCCGCTCGCTCCTCGCGGCTCGTCACCACCGAGCGGGGCTCACGGGGCGGTGGCGAACCAGTCGCCGAAGCCGCTCGCGTCATGGCGGCCCAGGCAGAAGTGCTCGAAGAGTCCCCAGCCCTCGTGCGTCGCGCCGTCCTCGGTGAGCACCGCGCGACCGACGTGGTCGACGCAGGCGAACATCACCCGACCGGCGACAGCGGGATCGGCGAGGTCGTAGGTCACCCGCTCGGCGAACTTCTCGCTCTTCCAGAGACCGTGGCTCCAGTCAGGGTCGCCGCCGTAGCCCGCACCCACGTTCAGCGGCGCGGCCAGGAGCGAGGAGACCTCCATCTCCAATGTCCGCCCGTCGGCCGTCGTGGTCCGCAGAGTGGCACCCGACGGCATCCGTGTGCCCGACTCGTAGTGGATGGCGACCTGCGGCCAGCCCAGCTGCTCGATGCGGCCGTCGGGCCAGATCCGGTGGCAGTCGTTGAGCGACCGGTAGCCGTCGGGATCCTCCTGCATGATCACCACGACGGCGAAGTCGTCGAACCGCATCGGCACGTAGAGCCACCACATGCCGTCGAACGGCGGGTTGGCGGGCGCGCCGGCAGGCTCGGCCTCGCCCACGGGTCGGATGCCCCATGACCGGTCGCGCGTGCCGACCCAGCGGTCCGGCGTCACCTCGATGCGCTCGCCGTCGACGACGACGTGGCCGCTCCAGGTGCCCACCTGGGCGAAGCGCTGCGCGTCGAGGGTGACCCGCGCGCCGGTGCGGAGCACGTGCGGCATCTCCTGCAGCACCGGGAACGAGCCCTCCCACGTCAGGTCGGCCGAGATGCCCTCGGTCTCCTCCAGCACCACCCGCAGTTTCTGCAGGGGCTCGATGATCTCGATGCGGTACGGGCCGACGTGCTGGTTGAGACGGTCGGTGTCGGCGAGATCGGAGAGGTGCAGGGCGGTGTGCGTGCCGGGCGCGCCGTCCTTGCCCGGGCGCGCGACGAAGAAGAAGGCGTCCTTGGTGCCGAGGTTCGGGTAGTAGCCCATCCCGGTGATGACGAAGATCTCGCCGCTGCGATCGTGTGCGTTGAGATAGCACCGGTCGTAGAAGTTGCGGTCGCTGCTCGCGGGCCACGCGACGGGCTGCGCCGTCTGATGGATCGGGTACTCGTCGAGGGCGGAGAGGCCGCCGGCACCGTGGGTCATCTCAGGCTCCCGCCTGCTCGAGGATCCGCTCGACGAGCGGCTTGCAGTGGAAGAGGGACTCGACGTCGTCGGGACGCTCGATCTCTCCGAAGTGGATCTGGCGAGCGCCCGTGCGCATGAAGACGATGCACCACTGCAGGCCGTTGAAGACGTGGTACCAGGTCAGGTCGCCGAGTTCGACGCCGCTGAGCTCGCGGTACGTCGCGACGACGTCCTCCTCGCGCAGGAAGTCGGGCATGCCCGGGAGGCCCATCACTCCGGCGATGGTCTCGAACACCTGGTGGGCGAACAGCATCCACGACAGGTCGAGTTCTCGGGGGCCGAGCAGCGCCACCTCCCAGTCCAGGACGGCGACCGGCTCGAAGTCGCGGTAGATGACGTTGCCGATCCGGGAGTCGCCCCAGCACAGGACGGCGTCCTCGTCGTGGGCGGTCGGCACGTTCGCCTCGAGCCAGGCGAAGGCGCGCTCCACGAGCGGCGACCGGCCGATGTCGGCCGCGGCGAACTCGTACCACTCGCGCACGCGGGCGATGTTGCGCTGGAGCAGGTCGCCGCCGGTGAGCCCGTGCGCGGCGGGGTCGAGGAACGGGAACCGTGCGGCGGCGTCATCGATGGCATGGAGGCCGACGATGGCGGCGACCGTGGAGTCCTGGAGTCGGCGCTGCTGCTCGGGTGCGGCGTCGAAGAGCCAGCTGTCGCCGAAGTTGTAGGGCAGGACGTCGGGCGGGATCACGCCGTCGATGCGGTCCATCAGGAAGAAGGGCGTGCCGAGAACGTCGCCGGTCGGCTCCATCAGACTGACCCGCGGAACGGGCACGTCGCTGAGCTCGCCGACGAGCCGCATCGCGTCGTACTGGGCCTGCAGGTCGTAGCGCGGGAACACCGGGAAGTCGGCTTCCGACGGCGCGACCCGCGCGACGAACGGACGGGTGGTGCGCTCGCCGTCCTCGGTCCACGTGGCATCGAGCACGAGGGTCTCCGAGCTCATCCCATTGGCGTCGATGCCCGAGTGCAGCACCACCTGCGGCTCGGCTCCGGCCGGGAGCACCTCCGCGAGCCAGGCCTCCAGCAGGCCGGGCACCGTGCTCGCGTCCCGGCTGCTGCGCTGCATCTTCAGGTCGGACGGCGGGGCGGTGGGTGTGTCCTGGGTCACCCCCGAAGTCTCACTAGAACGTGTTCTAGTGTCAATCACAATCCGGTCGGAAGCACCGCATGGCTCGAGACGGCACGCGCGATCAGGCGGCCGTCCTGATGGATCTCGGCGTCGGCGGAGGCGATCCGACGGCCCGCACTGACGCAGCGGGCCGTGACGACCAGTGGGCGTCCGGGCTGGGCAGCCCGGACGTACTGCACCGTCAGCTGCACGTGCGGCGCCGGCACTCCGTCGGGCGTGCGCGCGTGCACGGCCCAGCCGGTGGCCGAGTCGAGCAGCGAGCTGAGGTACCCGCCGTGCAGGATCCCCCCGCCGTTGCAGTGCTCGGGCCCGGGCACGGCCCGCATCCGCACGCCGGCGTCGTCGATGCCGACGACCTCGAAGCCGAGCAGCGACGAGAACGGCCCCGGATCGGTACCGCTCACGATCTCGTCCGCCGCGCCCCCGTGAACCGTCGTGGGGCCTGCTGCGGGTTCTGGCTGCGTGCGATCGTCCACGGACGCGACCGTAGCGAGCGCGAGGCTCGCGGGGGCCGCGGGGCCGTCGGGTTGACCGGTGGATCAGGCTGGCGGGTCAGACGATGTCAGGCACCTGCACCCGCGCCTCGTCGGCCTCCTGGTCGGTGAGCTTGAGCTGGCTCTGACGTTCGGCCTCGACGCGACGCAGGTAGTGGTCGACCTCCTCGGCGATACGGGCTGCGTCCCAGCCGAGTTCCGCAGCCATCAGACGCGCCACCTGGGGCGCGGCCGCGACACCGCGGTCGAAGCTCTCGATGGAGATGCGGGTACGTCGCGTCAGGACGTCGTCCAGGTGCCGCGCGCTCTCGTGCGTGACCGCGTAGACGACCTCCGCCGCGAGGTAGTCCTCGGCGCCCTCGATCGGGGCACCGAGCACGCGACGCTCGCCGATCAGCGCGAGGACGTCGTCGATCGCCCCGCCGTACCGGCTCAGCAGGTGGTCGATCCGGGCCACGTGAAGGCCCGAGCGTCGGGCCAGCAGCACCCGCTGGTTGGAGCGGGTCTCGTAGCCGTCGGCACCGAGCAACGGCACCCGGTCGGTGATCGAGTCCCGGATCGTCAGGTTGGTCGAGGTCTTGAGCGAGTGCGCCGCCGCGTCGACGGCGTCCGCCGCCATGACGCGATAGGTGGTGAGTTTGCCGCCGGCGATCATCACCAGCCCCGGCACCGGCGTCACGACGGTGTGCTCGCGAGAGATCCGCGACGTCGGCTCGGACTCGCCCGAGAGCAACGGCCGCAGGCCCGCGTAGACGCCCTCGACGTCGGCGTGGTCCAGCGGCTCGCGCAGAATCGCGTTGACGTGGTCGAGCACGTAGTCGATGTCGCGTCGGCTGGCCGCCGGATGCGCCTTGTCGAGGTCCCACGGGGTGTCGGTGGTGCCGATGATCCAGTGCCGTCCCCACGGGATCACGAACAGCACCGAGGTCTCGGTGCGCACGATGAAGCCGGCCTCGGAGCGGATGCGGTCGCGCGGAACGACCAGGTGCACGCCCTTGGACGCCTGCACGTGGAGGGCCCCCCGCCCGCCGACCATCTCCTGGATGTCATCGGTCCAGACCCCGGCGGCGTTGATCACCACGCGTGCCCGCACCTCGAGCTCACGATCGTGCTCGAGGTCGCGCGCGGTCACCCCGACCACACGCTCGCCCTCGCGGAGGAACCCGGTGACGCGAACCCGGGTCGCGACCTGCGCGCCGTGGGCGGCCGCCGTCCGGGCGATGGTGAGCACCAGACGGGCGTCGTCGACCTGGCAGTCGTAGTAGCGGATGGCCCCGGCGAGCTTGTCGGCCTTGAAGTCCGGAGCGATCCGCGCCACCGAACGGCGGCTCAGGTGCCGGTGCCGGGGCACGCCCATGTCGTAGCGGCTCGCCATCGCCATCGCGTCGTAGAGCGCGAGGCCGGCGCCGACGTAGGGCCGCTCCCACCCGCGCCGCGTCAACGGGTAGAGGAAGGGCACCGGTCGCACGAGGTGCGGAGCCAGCCGGGTGAGCAGCAGACCCCGCTCCTGCAAGGCCTCGCGCACCAGGGCGAAGTCGAGCATCTCCAGGTACCGCAGACCACCGTGGATCAGCTTGCTGCTGCGACTGCTGGTGCCGCTGCCGAGGTCGCGCTGCTCCAGCAGACCGGTGTTCAGCCCGCGGGTGACGGCATCCAGCGCGACGCCCGCCCCGACGACCCCGCCGCCGACCACCAGGACGTCGAGCTCGGCCTCACCGCTCGCGCCGGTCATCGAGGCGAGCGCGGTCTCGCGCGCATCCGGACCCAGCGCGCTGGGACTGGGCAGGTGACCGCGATGACCTGGGGTGCCGACCATCGACCCATCCAAGCAGGGGCAGGTGACACCCGGGTTGCGTATCGGAGGCATGCGACAGTGAGACCCGTGAACCGCGTACAGCAGCTTCTCGGTGTCGAGATCCCGATCGTGCAGGCGCCGATGACCTTCATCGCCCGTGCCGAGCTGGCCGCGGCGGTCGCCGAGGCCGGCGGGCTCGGCGTCATCGAGACCCTCTCCCCCGAGGGCCGCGACGACCTGCTCCGAGTGCGCGAGATGACGGCCAGGCCGGTCGCGGCGAACCTGATGATCCAGGGCTGGAAGCACGATCCCTCGATCGTCGACACCTACGTCGAGGCCGACGTGCGCGTGGTCTTCTCCTCCGCAGGCGACCCCGGCCTCTTCACCGAGCGGTTGCACGACGCCGGCATCACCGTGGTCCACGTCGTCGGCTCGCTCAAGGCCGCGTTGAAGGCGGCCGACGCCGGTGTGGACGGCCTGGTGGTGGAGGGCGTCGAGGGTGGCGGCTTCAAGAGCGCGCTCGGCGCCTCGACGATGGTGCTGCTCCCTCTGGTCGCGAGCCGCGTCGACCTCCCGCTCGTCGCCGCGGGCGGCATCTGCGACGCGACGTCGATGGCGGCCGCGTTCGTGCTCGGCGCCGAGGGGGTGCAGATGGGGACCCGGATGCTCGCGACCGCCGAGGCCGGCGTGCACGAGCACTTCAAGGGCGCCATCGTGGAAGCCGGCGACGACGGCACCGTGCTCCTGCAGGTGCCCGGCAATCCCACGATGCGCGTGCTGCGCAACGGTCTCGCGACCGGTGCACTCGACCGCGGCGCGACCCCCGCCGCAGATGTCGGCGGCGAGCCGTTGCTCGGCCGGATCCACGACCTGTACTTCGGTGGCGACATGGAGGCGAGCGTCGCCAACACCGGCCAGGTCTCGGCCCGGATCGACTCGGTGCGCCCCGTCGCCGAGGTGATCGGGGAGATGTGGGCGGGCTGTACGCAGGCGCTCGAGATCGCTCGCAACCGCATGGCCCCCTCGCGCGTCTCCTCTGCGTGAGAAACCGCGGACCCCTCGGACTCGGCCTGGTCGCTGCGGCGTTGGTGGCCGCCGCCACCGTCGGCGGACCCGCCGACCAGGTCGTGCACGACGTCGCCGTGCTGGTCGACGAGATCGCGGCCCCGACCGCCACGGGGGACGCAGGCGCGGACTCTGCCGACGGCACCGCCGCGGGCCGTGCCGAGATAGGCGGGGCAGACAGGGCCCCCCGCCGGATGTCGCTGGTGATGGGCGGCGACCTGCTGTGGCACAACACCGTGTGGCAGTCGGCGCAGGTCGACGCGACCCGCACCGGACGTGGGTACGAGGGGTTCGACTTCGACCCGATGTTCGCGGGGCTGCGGTCCCTGGTCGCGCGGGCCGACGTCGCGCTGTGCCATGAGGAGGTGCCCTTCGCGCGCCCGGGGCAGGCGCTGCAGAGCTATCCGGTGTTCGCCGCACCCCGACAGGTCGCACCGTGGCTCGCCGACTTCGGCTTCGACGCCTGCACGACCGCGTCCAACCACGCGGTCGACCAGGGCTGGGAAGGGCTCCGCTACACCGCGACCCTGCTCCGCCGGCACGGCGTGATGCCGATCGGCACCTTCCGCAGCGCCGCCGAGCGCCGCCGTCCGGTCATCCTCGCCACCGACGACGACGTCCGCGTCGGTGTGGTCGCCGGCACCTACAGCCTCAACGGCTTCCTGATGCCCGAGGGGCGACCCTGGGCCGTCTCGTTGTGGGACGCCGACAACCTGCTCACCCAGGCCCGGGCAGCCCGCGCCGCGGGAGCCGACATCGTCGTGGTCCACCTGCACGGAGGCGACGAGTACCAGCACCTGCCGAACGCCGACCAGGTCTCCCTGGTGCGCCGGCTCACCCGGTCGCCCGATGTCGATCTCGTGCTCGGCGACCACGCGCACGTCGTCCAACCCGTCACGCGGGTCAACGGCACCTGGGTGGTCTACGGCATGGGCAACATGGTCGCCCAGCAGGAGCCCTCCCGGCCGGCGACCTACCAGGGCATCAGCGTGCGCTTCGAGTTCACCGAGCGAGACCCTTCACGAGGCGGCGGCTTCGCGGTGACCCGGGCCGCCTACATCCCGACGACGTGGAACCTGTACGGCGGAAGTGCGAACCCGATCCGGATCGTGCGCATCAACCGGGCGCTCCGCGCCGGCTGGCCGGACGCCGCGATGCGGGCGCGTCTGCTGGCCGCGCGCGCCGCGATCCGCGACGCGGTCGACGGTCTCGGCCGAGCTCCCGGTCTCCGCGAGGGCTGAGCCGGTGGGTCAGGCCTGGAGCACGACCTCCACGCGCTGGAACTCCTTGACCTCGGTGTAGCCCGTCGTGGCCATCGAGCGGCGCAGCGCGCCGACCAGGTTCATGGTGCCGTCGGCGACGCGCGAGGGGCCGAAGAGCACCTCCTCGAGGGTGCCGACCTGCTCGAACCGCACCCGCTGGCCACGGGGCAGCTCGGCATGGTGCGCCTCGGCACCCCAGTGGAAGCCGCGGCCCGGGGCGTCGGTCGCCCGCGCGAACGGCGAACCGACCATGACGGCGTCCGCACCGCAGGCGATGGCCTTGGAGATGTCGCCCGACTTGCCGATCGAACCGTCGGCGATCACGTGGACGTAGCGGCCGCCGGACTCGTCGAGGTAGTCGCGGCGCGCGGCGGCGACGTCGGCCACCGCGGAGGCCATCGGCACGGCGACGCCGAGGACCGTGCGGGTGGTGTGGGCGGCGCCGCCACCGAAGCCGACGAGGACACCGGCCGCGCCGGTGCGCATCAGGTGCAGGGCGGCCTGGTGGGTCGCGCAACCGCCGACGATGACGGGCACGTCGAGCTCGTAGATGAACTCCTTGAGGTTCAGGGGCTCGGCCTGACTGGAGACGTGCTCGGCCGAGACGGTGGTGCCGCGGATGACGAACATGTCGACGCCGGCGTCGACCACGGCCTTGGCGAACTCCTTGGTGCGCTGGGGCGAGAGCGAACCGGCGACGGTGACCCCGGCTTCGCGCATCTCGCGCAGCCGCTCGGCGATCAGCTCGGCCTTGATCGGCTCGGCGTAGATCTCCTGCATCCGCGCCGTGGCGTCGACGCCCTGCAGTTCGGCGACCTCGGCGAGCAGGTCGGTCGGGTCGGCGTACCGGGTCCAGAGGCCCTCGAGATTGAGAACGCCGAGTCCGCCGTGGCGGCCGAGCGCGATCGCGGTCGCGGGCGACATCACCGAGTCCATCGGCGCCGCCATGATGGGCAGCTCGAAGCGGTAGGCGTCGATCTGCCAGGCCGTGCTGACCTCCTCGGGGTCGCGCGTGCGCCGCGAGGGCACGATCGCGATGTCGTCGAAGGAGTAGGCGCGCCTCGCGCGCTTGGCCTGTCCGATCTGAATCTCGGTCACGCGGAGAGATTAGAGGCTCGGCGCCCCGGGAGCGTCGTTCGGGCCGCCGGCGCGGGCCTCGGCGTGCGCGTCGATCTCGGCCGACAGACGGGCGCGGACGTCGTCGGGCGCGAAGGAGTAGCGGACGGCGGAGCGGGCGAGGTCGCTGACGCCGTCGGCGTCGAGGCGCAGCAGGTCGGCGGCGATCTCGTACTCGCGGTTCAACGTGGTGCCGAACATCGGCGGGTCGTCGGAGTTGATCGTCACCGGCACTCCGGCGGCCACGAGGGTCTCGAGCGGGTGCTCGGCCAGGCCCGGCACCGCGCGGGTGGCGACGTTGGACGAGGGGCACACCTCGAGCGGGATGTCGTGCTCGGCGAGGTGGGCCATCAGCGCGGGGTCGGATGCCGCGGAGATGCCGTGCCCGATCCTCTCGGCGCCGAGCAGGCGGAGGGAGTCCCAGATGGTCTCGGGGCCGGTGGTCTCGCCGGCGTGGGGCACCGAGCGGAGCCCGGCTGCCCGGGCGCGCTCGAAGTGCGGCGCGAACTGCGGGCGCGGGACGCCGATCTCAGGACCGCCGAGTCCGAATCCGATCAGCGCGTCCGTGCGGTGATCCAGGGCGTAGCCGAGCGTGGCGTCGGCGGCGGGGATCCCCGACTCACCGGGGATGTCGTAGATCCAGCGCAGCACCACGCCGAAGTCCCGCTCAGCCGCGACACGTGCGTCCTCGATCGCCTCGGTGTAGGCCTCGATCGGCACACCGGCCAGCACCGAGGTGTACGGCGTGCAGGTCAGCTCGGCGTACCGGACCCGCTGCTCGGTGCCGAGGTCGCGCGCGATCTCGTAGGTGAGGTAGCGGACGTCGTCGGGCGTACGGATCAGCGCCACCACGGCCAGGTAGACCTCGATGAAGTGCGCGAAGTCGCGGAACTCGTAGAAGGACCGCAGACCCTCCGGGTCGGCCGGCACCGTCCCGGGGTGACGGGCGGCCAGCTCGCCGACCATCCGCATCGACGCCGACCCGACGTGGTGCACATGCAGCTCGGCCTTGGGCATCGTGGCGATGAACGCGGCGAGCGGGTGCGGGTCCGGAGCAGTCACGACGGTCACCCTGCCAGTCTCACCCAGGTCACTGGACGGCGGCGACCAGGTTGTCGGCGACCTCCTCGTAGGTGCGTCCGTCGCGGAAGACCTGGCCGTCGAGCAGGATCGTGGGAGTCCCCGTGACGCCGGCGGCGCCCGCCGCCTTCGTCGCGGCAGCGACGTCGTCGGCCCGCGCGTCGTCCTCGATGCCTGCGCGCACCTCGTCCTCGTCGGCGCCGGCCTCGACGGCCTTCTGCACCAGCCAGTCCGCGTCAGGGAAGGTCGTCTGGCTCTCCGACGGCTGGTCGGCGAAGAGGAGGTCGTGGAAGGCCTTGGCGACCTCGTCGCCTGCGGCGTCCTGCACCACGAAGAACGCGTTGAGCGCGTCCGCCGAGTAGGGCCCGAGGCGATCGAGCACCACCATCGGCCGGTACTCCAGGCGGACCTTGCCCGCCTCGGCCAGAGCGGTGAGGCGCTCGCCCGCCGTCTGCTCGACGATGCCGCAGAGCGGGCAGAGGAAGTCCTCGTAGATCACGATGCTGTGCGGTGCGTCGGCGGAGCCGACGGCCAGGCTGTGGTCGCTCGACGCGGTGCCGCTCGCCGCGGCGTCCTCGATGGCGCCAGCGCTGTCGTTGGCGCGGTTGATCAGGAACCCGCCTCCGACGAGGGCGGCGATCACCGCCACCACCGCGAGACCGGTGAGCAGGTTGCGACGCCGCTCACGCCGTCGGGCTGCCGCCTGCGCGGCAGCATGCCTCTCCGCTCGCTCCTGTGCCTTGGACCTGCTCACGCTCATCGCTCGATCTCCTGCTGGTCGTCCTGGTCTGGGGTGAGTTCTGGGAGGTGCTCGCTGCCGTCGATGTCGGTCGGCTCAAGCGCGCGGTGTCGGAAGAGGACGCCGTCCAGCGCGAGACGTGAGCTCCCGACCGCGACCACGAACACGCTCATGGCGATCAGGCCTACGTCGCGCGCGATCTCCCACGGGTACTCCGCGGCTGCGTCCGGGTTGGGGCCGCCGTCGCCGAAGCACCCGCAGTCGATCTCCAGGCCCTGCGACCAGGCCCAGGAGATGCCGAACACGAAGGCGCCCAACAGCAGCGCGGAGAGGACCGCTGCCCCGCGCGTCATCACACCCAGCACGAGTGCGAGCCCGAGCACGACCTCGAGTGGGGGCAACAGGTAGCCGACCGGCTCGACCCACGCCCCCGGCAGCAGCTCGTAGGCTCGCACCGACTCGATGCTCGCGGCCGGGTCGGGCAGCTTCACCAGACCCGCGTAGAGCCACACCCCACCGACCACGAGTCGGGCCACCAGGGCCAGCCACTGCTTCACGGATCCGAACCTAGATCGGTCCCCTGAGTCGAACCTGAGCGTCGTCGGCCGGCGCCGCACGCCGTAGGGTGGCTCGGCGTGAGCGACCGTCTGGTGTGGATCGACTGCGAGATGACCGGCCTCGACCTCGGCGCGGACGCGCTGATCGAGGTCGCGGCCCTGGTGACCGACTCCGAGCTCAACGTGCTCGGCGACGGCGTCGACGTGATCATCAAGCCTCCCGCCGCAGCGCTCGACCAGATGATCGATTTCGTGCGGTCGATGCACGCCTCCTCGGGGCTGCTCGAGGAGCTCGAGCACGGCGTCAGCCTCGCCGAGGCCGAGCGGCAGGTACTGGACTACATCAGAGCCCACTGCCCGCCCGACAGCCGTCCGCCGCTGGCCGGCAACACCGTCGGCACCGACCGCAACTTCCTCGCGCGCGACATGCACGACCTCGACGCGTTCCTGCACTACCGGATCATCGACGTCTCCTCCATCAAGGAGTTGGCGAAGCGCTGGTACCCCAAGGCCTACTTCGCGGCTCCCGCCAAGCGCGGCAACCACCGCGCCCTGGCCGACATCCAGGAGAGCATCGAGGAGCTGCGCTACTACCGCGACGCCGTCTTCGTGCCCGCTCCCGGCCCGGACTCCGACACCGCACGGGCGCACGCCGCCCGGCACGGCGGAGCCCTCACCGGACTGTCCGAGGCCGGCGCCGCCGCTGCCGGCGATACCGATTCAGCGCCCGGCGACTGATCCGTCTACACTTCATCCGGCCCGTGTGACGGGTCATGGTGGGTATAGCTCAGCTGGTAGAGCGCCGCGTTGTGGTCGCGGATGTCGCGGGTTCGAGTCCCGTTACTCACCCCACACGAGAGCAAGGCCCCGGTCCGCACACGCGAGCCGGGGCCTTGGTCCTCTAGACCCGGGCTCCGGCAAGTCTCGACGCCTCGTCGACGCCGCTGCCCAACACACGTACCAGCGCCGGCAGGCGATCCTCGTCGTAGCGGAACTCGGGAACGGTGATGGTGATCGTCCCCCGGGCGTGCCCATCGGGTCCGAGGACGGGGCCCGCGATGCCGACGGCCCCGGCGATGCGCTGTCCGTGCGTGCAGACGTAGCCGTGCTCACGCACGTGCTCCAACTGCTCTTCGACCTCGCGGCGTCGTGGGCGTGTCAGTGCGGCGAGGACGTCGTCGACCTGCTCGGTCGGACCGTAGGCGAGGGCCGCGAGACCACTGGCTCCGGTCGACATCGGACCCCACTCGTAGAGCGGGACGACGTAGCGCAGCGGGTGGTCGGCCTCGGTACCCGCCACGAACATCATCGCGCTCGTGCGCCAGTCGACGATGGACAGCACGGCGGCCTCCCCGGACCGCTCGGTGATGCGCTCCAGGACGGGCCGCACCAGGTCCGCGATGTTGTGCCGCCGGGTGATGTGGTGCGCGAGCCGCAACGAGGCGCCGGACAGGTCGAATCGCTTGGTGGCCTCGTCCTGCTCGACCAGGCCGCTCTCGCACAGCGCCGTGAGCGCGCGCAGACACGTGCTCGGGCTCAGCGCGAGTTCGCGTGCGAGCTCACGCACGCCCCAGTCTCGGTCGCTCTCGGCCATGAAGGTCAGCACGGCGAGCACCTTCGCCGCCGGATCTCTGCTCTCGGCTACCACGACGGCAGCGTAACGCCGTGCCGCTCAAAGGAACTGAAATGAGCGTGAACGGAACGCCGAGCTGTTTCCAGTAGGTGAAATCTGGCGGAAACCCTTGACTGAACAAACGTTCGCGCAGTTCACTTCACGGACAGAGCGAACGATTGCGCAGGAGGTGCACACGTGCGGGTGGCGGTAGTGGCGACAGGTGGGACGATCGCGTCCCGCCGCGACGCGAGAGGCGATCTGGTGCCGGTCGACGGCGCCGCCGAGCTCTTCGCGACGGTCCCGGTCGACCCGCAGATCCAGCTCGAGCACGTCGACCTGCCGCCGGTGCCGAGCTTCGCCACGCACCTCGACGACATGGTCGCCGTCGCGCTGCGGGCACGCTCGCTGATCGAGGACGGGTGCGCGGGCGTGATCATCACCCACGGCACCGACTCGATGGAGGAGATGGCGTTCATCGCCGCCCACCTCCTGCCGCTGGACGCGCCCGTCGTCCTGACCGGCTCCCAGCGACCTGCGGACGACCCGCAGTCCGACGCCCCGGCGAATCTGCGCGATGCGCTCGCCGCGGTCAGGGCGCGGATCCCGGTCTGCGTGGTGATGGACGGCATCGCCATCGCCGCCGTCGAGGCGCGCAAGGTGCACACGTCAGCACCGCACGCCTTCTCCGGCGGTGCCGGCGGAGCCATCGCCCTCATCGACGGCGAGCAGGTCGTGGCACTCGCCCGACCGCTGCGGGGCGGTACCTATGCGGACGTGACACCGGGCCCTCTCCCCCGCGTGGATGTGGTCGCCATGGGCGCCGGCACCGACAGCACCCATCTCGACGCGTCCGTGGCCGCCGGGGCCGCGGGTGTGGTGCTGGAAGCCTTCGGCCGCGGGAACGCCGCGCCCCCGATGGTCGAGTCGGTCGCGCACGCCGTCGACCAGGGCGTCGAGGTGCTGGTGAGCAGCCGAGTCGGCGCCGGGCTGGTCATGCCCCTCTACGGCGGCGGCGGGGGGGCCGATCTCGCTCGCGCCGGAGCGCAGTTCGCCGGCGACCTCACCCCCTCCCGGGCGCGGGTGGCCCTGAGCCTGGCGCTCGCACACCCCGAGCTGGGCCCGGCCGCCAAACAGGTCGAGCAGATCTGGCGCGGAGGCACCCGATGAGGACCCGCGTGGTGATGATGCGTGAACTCGGCGACGAGACCGTCCTGGTTCCCGAGGACGTCGACCTGCCCGACCCCGGTCCGGGCGAGGTGGTGCTCCGGGTGCTCGCTGTCTCCGTGAACCACCTCGACCTCGAGCTGCGCGACGGCAGGTCACGGATGCCGCTGACGTTCCCCCACGTACTGGGCCGCGAGGTCGTCGGCGAGGTGGTCGAGACCGGGCCCGGTGCCGGCGGCTGGACGACGGGCGACCGCGTGGTGCTGCTCCCGCACGTCCCGTGCGGAGGCTGCCGTCACTGCCTGACGGGCTCGGCCAACATCTGCCTGAACGGATGGATGCCCGGGATCCACGGCTGGGGCGGCTACGCAGAGCACATGATCGCGCCCGCTCGCGGGCTGCTGCGAGCACCGGATCTCCCGGTCGAGACCATCGCCGCCGTCCCGATCTCGTTCGGAACCGCGTGGCGGGCGCTGGAGTCGGTCGCTCGGATCACCCCGGGCGAATGGGTGCTCGTGGCAGGCGCCGGCGGCGCCCTCGGGCACGCCGCGGTGCAGGTGGCCGCGCTTGCCGGCGCCCGACCGATCGCGCTGGTCCGCGACGACAACAAGGCCGAGTTCGCGCGCTCCTGCGGGGCCGAGCACGTCGTGGTCACCGGGGAGACCGACTGGGTCGACCAGGTGCGCACGCTGACAGACCACCGTGGTGTCGATGCCGTCGTCGAGCACGTCGGTGGAGCGAGCTTCGAGGGCTGCCTGGCGGCCTTGGCGCCGCGCGGTCGACTCGTCGTCGCCGGCGGACACGGCGGCGAGCACCCCCGGATCGATGTGATCGAGACGTTCCGCAACGAATGGCAGGTTCTCGGCGTCCGCAGCCAACGTCCCGACGATGTCGAGCGCGTCCTGGGTCTGGTCGAGCAGGGCCGGCTGCGGCCCCATGTCGACAGCGTCCTCCCCCTGGAGCGGGCGGCCGAGGCACACCGACGGATCGAGAGTCGCCAGGCGACAGGAAAGGTGGTGCTGGTCCCGTGAGCCAGCAGGACGAGACGGACACGGCGAGCCTGCCGACCGGCACCGAGCGCGACTTCGTCGGCTACGGCGCGGACATCCCGGCGATCCGGTGGCCCGGTGGCGCCAAGGTCGCGGTGAGTCTGTGCATGAACTACGAGGAGGGTGCCGAGCACAGCATCCTCGACGGGGACAGCCGCAACGAGTGGGTCGGCGAGATCTCCTACACGCCGGCAGACGCGACTCGGCGCGACCTCAGCCAGGAGTCGGTCTACGAGTACGGCAGCCGCGCCGGCATCTGGCGGCTGATGCGGCTCTTCGATCGGACGCAGGTCCCGGTGACGTTCTACGCAGCCGCCCAGGCCCTCGAGAGGAACCCGCAGGTCGCCGCCGCGATCGTGCCCGCAGGGCACGAGGTCTGCTCTCACGGCCTGCGGTGGATCGAGCCCAGCACGCTGAGCGAGGAGCAGGAGCGCGACCATGTGCGCCGCGCGGTCGACAGCCTCGAACGGACGACCGGTGAGCGCCCGGTCGGCTGGTACTCCCGCTACGCGCCGTCCGAACACACCCGACGGATCCTGGTGGAGGAGGGCGGGTTCCTCTACGACTCCGACGCCTACAACGACGACCTCCCCTACTGGACGCAGGTCGCGGAGCGCCGCCACCTCGTCGTGCCCTACACCCACACCTACAACGACGGCCGATTCGCGTTCAGCCCCGGCTACGGGCATCCCGGCCACTTCGTCGAGAACGTCCGTCGAGGCATCTCGTACCTCATCGAGGAGGGCGAGACCCATCCCAAGATGATCTCGATCGGTCTGCACGCCCGACTGGTCGGTCAAGCCGGGAGGGCCTCCGCCCTCGCCGAACTCATCGACTGGTGTCAGTCCACCGGTGACGTCTGGTTCGCCCGTCGACGCGACATCGCCGCGTGGTGGACCGAGCACTACTCCGACCTTCCCACCCTTGGAGGTGAGCGCTGATGCGCGTCGAGATCGACCAGATCAGCAAGTCCTATCGCATCCCGGACGCCGAACCACTCCGCGTCGTCGAGGGCCTGAGCGCGACGATCGAGGAGGGCGAGTTCGTCTGCATCATCGGCCCGAGCGGGTGCGGCAAGAGCACCCTGCTGGGGATGCTCGGCGGCCTCCACCCGCCCGACTCCGGCGCGGTCCGTTTCTCCGGGCGACGCACCGCGAGCGGCGAGATGACCTCGATCGTCTGGCAGGACTACGCGCTGATCCCGTGGCGCTCGATCGTGGACAACGTGGCGATCGCGCTGGAGCTGCGCGGCGTCCCGAAGCGCGAGCGACGCGACATCGCGATGGAGCACCTGAAGACGATGGGGATCGAGGCCTTCGCCAAGTCCAGGCCCCAGCAGCTCTCCGGCGGTATGCGCCAACGTGCCGGCATCGCCCGGGCGCTCGCCAGCGACCCGGAGGTGCTGCTGATGGACGAGCCCTTCGCCGCGGTGGATGCGCAGACGCGCACCCTGCTGCAGGAGGAGCTCCTCAGCGTGTGGGAGCGGCACCAGAAGACGGTCCTGTTCATCACCCACGGCATCGAGGAGGCGCTCCTGCTCGCGGACCGGGTGCTCGTGCTGAGCGGTCGGCCGACGCGGGTCGTGGAGGACCTGACCGTCCCGTTCGCCCGACCGCGCACCGCAGACGTGGTCCAGGATCCGCGGTTCGCCGAGCTCAAGACCCACCTGTGGGAGCGGTTGCGCGACGCCACCTTGGCGGCGGAGTGGGCCGAGGCCAAGGAGGTGTCGGCATGAGCACGACCATCTCCGAGAAGCACGACGAGACCGTCGTCTACGGCCCCCGGAAGCGGGGCGACACCGGCCCCAGCCGCGCGTTCCGCGTCATGGCGAGCCCGTTCGGGAGTCTCGTCCCGGTCTTCACCATCCTCGTCCTCTGGCAGCTGGGTTCCGAGGCGGGATGGATCGACCCGACCTTCTTCCCCGCGCCCCTCGACTGCCTGGCCGCGCTGCGCGATCTCGCGTCCGAGGGCGACCTCGCGTCGTCCATCTGGATCACCGTCCAGCGCATCCTGACCGGCTTCGCGCTCGGAGTCGTACCGGCGATCGTCGTCGGGATCGCGATGGGCCTGGTGCCCTGGGTGAAGGTGATCATCGACCCGGTGATCGCGATCCTCTACCCGATCCCCGCCGTCGCCATGCTCCCGCTGCTGCTGGTCATCTTCGGCACGGGCGGGACGCCCATCATCGTGCTCGCCGGCATCATCTCGTTCTTCCCCTCCGCGGTGAACGCGATGGCCGGTGTGCAGCAGAACGACCAGAGGCTGGTCCAGATGGCCAGGAACATGGGCGCTTCGCGCACCCAGATCCTCTGGAAGATCGTGCTCCCCGGAGCACTGCCCTCGATCTTCGCGGGCATCAGGCTGTCGGCAGGCCTGGCACTTCTCGGGGTGATCGCCGGCGAGTTCCTCGCCGGCTCCGACGGAATCGGATCGCTGACCTGGCAGTACTGGCAGGTCTATCAGATCAGCAACATGTACGCGACGCTCGCAGTGATCGCGGCCATGGGATTCGGACTCACCACGGTGACCCTGCGAGTGCAGCGTCGCTTTTTCAACTGGACGGAAGGAACCACGCGATGAGGCTGAAGAAGACGGCATCGGCGCTGATCGCAGGGGCACTGCTCCTCGCGGCGAGCGCCTGCGGCGGAGACGACGGCGGGGACGAGACGGCGGACGGCAAGGCGAAGGTCAGCGTGAACACGCTGCCCCTGGTCGCCCTCGCGCCGATGTTCGTCGCGGAGGACAAGGGCTTCTTCGCCGAGGAGGACATCGAGAACAGCTACACCGACGCCGACATCTACGCCCAGCTCGCACTGCAGAGCCAGGGCAAGCTGGACGTGAACATCCCGGGTCTGGGCGGCGCGTTCTACAACGCGATCAACGAGAACCTGAAGTTCAAGGCGGTCGCCGATCGCAACCAGTACAAGTGCACGTCCGACAGCATCTTCCTGGTGCGTACCGAGGCGGCCGACGGCGGCCTCGACTCCATCGCCGACCTGAAGGGCAAGAAGGTCGCGATCCTGGCGCGCGGCTCCTCCACCGAGTACTGGCTCAGCCGCGCACTCGCCGAGGAGAACCTGACGATCGACGACCTGGGCGGCCTCACCACCCTGGGCTACCCCGACATCGCCAATGCGCTGAAGACCGGTGCGGTCGACGCGGGCTTCCTCACCCAGCCGATCGCCTACGGCCTGATGGCCGACGGCACGGCCCAGCGCATGCTCGCCACCTACGAGATCGTTCCCGACAACCAGCAGGGCGTCATCAGCATGTCCGAGGACTTCCTCGACAACCGGCCCGAGGTGGCCGAGCGATGGATCGCCGGATGGCTCAAGGGTGTGCGGTACTACCTCGACCCGGCGAACCGCGAGGAGGTCGTGCAGATCATCGCCGACAACACCCAGGTTCCGGCCGAGACGGTCGATGCGATCTACGGCACCGACCAGTGGCCCTACATGAACCCCAACGGTGAGGTCGACACCACGCGCGCCACCGAGGACGACGGCGCGTGGCTCGTCGAGAACGGGATCGTCGAGAACCTGCCCGAGGTCGGCGACTGGTACGACGACACCCCGCTCCAGGCGGCGCTGGAGGAGCTCGGCACCGTGGACGCCGACCGCGACTGCTCGCAGGTCGAGCGCCTCGAGGTGCCGTGATCGGCTCGACCAACAGGGTCGTGTCGGCACTGGAGGAGGGTCGGGTCGCCCTGGGTAGCCTGACCCTCCTCCAGGAGCCGGCCGTCGGGGAGATCCTCGGCCGATCCGGCTACGACTTCCTGGTCGTCGACACCGAGCACGCCGCTGCCGACGAGCAGACCGTGCTCGCGATGGTGCGCGGCGCGCAGGCAGCCGGGTGCACACCGCTGATCCGCCTGCGCCACGGGGATCCGAAGGAGATCCTGTGGGCGCTCGACACCGGAGCCGGCGGGGTCGTCGTGCCCATCCTGGAATCGGGCGAGCAGGCGCGTTCGGTCGTCGACGCCGCGCACTACCCGCCGCGGGGACGCCGCACGGTGTGCTCGGCCACCAGGGCCGCCGGCCACGGCACGGCGCGAGGGGACTTCGCCGAGTACCTCGACTGGGCCGACCAGAACGTGCTCACGATCGGGCTCGTGGAGACGCGGCGCGGAGTGGAGTGCATCGACGAGATCCTGACGGCCGGGATCGACGTCGTCATGGTCGGGCGTGCGGACCTCTCCCTCGACATGGGGCTCGGCTACGCACCGTGGCACCCCGAGGTCGTCGCCGCGGCCGAGGAGGTCGTCGAGAAGACCATCGCGGCCGGCGCGACCGCGGGGGTACTCGCCTACAGCACTCCCGAGGCCAAGGAGTGGATCGCGCGCGGGGTGCGCTTCGTGGTGTTCTCCCAACCCGAGATGATCCTGAGCGACGCCTACCGCGCGGCGCGTGACGAGCTTCTCGGGGACCTGTCGTGAGCCTGCTGGTCACCGGCGGTGCCCACGGCATCGGTGCCGCGATCGTCGCCAAGGCCAGGGCGACCGGGGAGCGGGTCGACGTGCTCGATCTCGAGCTCGGCGTCGACGCGGCCGATCCGGACGCCGTGCGGGAGTTCGTGGACTCGATCCCGGTTCCCGATCGGGTCGCTCACATCGCCGGCGTGGTCGGGCGAGGCGGCATCGACGAGGTCGACCTGGCCGAGTGGGACCGGGTCATCCGCGCGAACCTCACCTCGGCCTACGTGGTCTGTCACGACCTGGTTCCCCGGATGGCGGAGGCCGGCGGCGGGTCGCTGGTGCTGATGAGCAGCCTCAACGCCCGCGACGGCGGGACGACGATGTCGGGGGTGGCCTACGCGACCGCCAAGGCGGGCGTACTCGGGCTCATGAGACACGTCGCGGTTCACTGGGGCGACCGCGGCGTGCGAGCCAACGGCATCGCACCGGGCCCGGTGCGGACCCGTGTGCACGACCGACTGACCGACGAGCAGCGGAACCGGATCCTGGGATCGATGCCCCTCCCCCGCGTGTCCGAGCCGGAAGAGATCGCCGACATCGTGCTATTCCTGCTCTCCGACGCGTGCGCGTCGGTGACCGGGATGACGTTCGACGTCAACGGCGGCAGCCACCTCAGCTGAGAGAAGACGATGCCAGGACCTGTGACCCTGCGAGACGTGGCCGCCGCGACCGGCGTCCACGTCTCGACGGTCTCGCGCATCCTGCGCGGCGAGCACGACCGGGTGCGGCCGGAGACGGTCGAGCGCGTGGTCGCGAAGGCCTCCGAGCTCGGGTACTCGGCCAACCGCTGGGCCGCGAGCCTGCGCAGCGGGCGTACGGGTGTCTTGGGCGTGCTCGTCCCCCGCATCACCGACGTCGTCCTCGCGACCGTCTACGAGGCGTTCGAGCAGGCTGCAGCCCAACGCGGCTACATGTCGCTGGTCGCCAGCACCCGCGACCAGCCAGAGAAACGATCGGAAGCGGTGCGTCGCTTCCTCGACCAGCGCGTCGACGGCATCGTCGTCGCAGACGCCCGCCTCCACGACTCCGATCTTCTCGAGATCCACTCGGCGGGCTGCCCGATGGTGCTCGCCAGCCGTCGGACCGCCGACCTCCCCTACGTCGTCAGCGACGATGCGGGTGGCGGCCGCCAGGCCGGCCGCCACATCGCGAGCAGTGGGGCCAGGCGCATCGCGATCATCGCGGGACCGACCTACGCGAGCACGGCCGTCGACCGGACCCAGGGCTTCCTCGACGGGCTGGCGGAGGGTGACGGGTCGCACGACGTCGCGATCGTGCACTCCGGCTTCGACCTCGAGAGCGGTCAGGGAGCGATGACCGAGTTGCTCCGCCGAGGCGCGCCCGACGCCGTCTTCGCCGTCAACGACTTCGCGGCCGTGGGTGCGATGTCGGCTCTGGCCTCTCAGGGCCTGCAGCCCGGCAAGGACGTGGCGGTCGTCGGCTACAACGACATCGCCATCAGCGAGCGTCTGCTGGTGCCCCTGACCTCCGTGCGCGCCGATCTCGACGCGATGGGCCGCACCGCGTTCGAGTCGATCTGTGCCGTGATCGAGAACGAGCCGGTGCGCAACCACCTCGTGCCGACCCAGCTGGTGGTGCGCTCCTCATCGGAGTGGTTCGGACACGGCCCGGCAGGCGGAGGGTCAGACCTGCACGACTGATCGGGTGGAGGCCATCACGTCCCTGATGGGCGTGTCGCCGGCGAGCGTGCCCTCCACCAACGCGGCCGCGACGGACGGGAAGGCCGGACACGACTCCGCGGTGAGCAGCTCGATCTTGTCGAGGAGCTGTGCGTCGGTGAGCGGACGGTCCGGGCTGCCCACGGCACTCCGGCACGTCGACTCGTGGGAGGTGCCGTCGCGGAGGAGCACCCGCACCGTCGCGGGCCGCTCGCCGTGGACCGCTGCGGGGAAGGGCACGACGCGGATCCGCTCCCGGACGGACCGGACGACCGGGGATCCCAGCAGGTCTGCACCGAACACCGGTGGATCGGTCCGCCCCGTCGCCAGCGTCACGGCGACGACGTGCGGCAGCGAGAACTTGCCACCCAGCACCGTCTCCGGGTGCCTGAGGTCCAACCCGATCGCCAGCGGATGGGCGGCGATCTCCACCTCGACGAGCTCGTCCGCCGACACCCCGTCCAGCGGGCCCGTGGCCAGGTCGTGTGCCGCCTCGATCGCACTGTGCGTGTACTGACATGCCGCGTAGACCTTGTGGTACGCCTCCGCGACGGCCCAGGGACGGCGCCAGGACGAACCGTCGATCGCGGCGCGGTGCCCCAGGGTGTCGAGCAGGACGTCGAGCGCCGAGGCCGGGTCGGCCTCGATGCCGGCGGCCACGGCATCGGCGGCCAGGAAGCCGTTGCGCGCGCCGGCCGCAGCCCACACGTTGCGTCCGGCGATCCCGCGTGCCGCGTGGCTGAACGGTCCGACCGCGCCCAGAGTGACAGCGAGATCAGCCGCGGCCAGCACGGTGGAGGGCGAGCCGTCGCGTAGCCAGGCGACGGCGGCGGCGGCACCGACGGGCGCCAGCATCGCGTGGGGGTGCACGAGCAGAGGGGGCTCCGTCGGGAAGGCCCGAGCCAGCCCGGCCGCCACCTCGTACCCCACGGCGACGGCGCGCAACACGTCGTCCAGCGACGCGTCGACCGCCTCGCCCTCGGCGAGAGCCGCGGGGATCGTGTAGAGACCGCCGTGGCACGGCGCCGGACGGTATCCGCCGTCCAGTTCCTCCCAGCACATCGCGACGGCGTTCGCGGCGGCGGCCTGCTCCCGCCCTGCGCGGTGGCCCGCGAGCACGCTCGCCTCCCCCGATGCGGACGTGCGCGTCGCCGAGGCGCCGAACCGGCGCACCTCGCTGTGGCGGATCGCACCGACGGCCGCTGCCAGGTCGTCGGCGAGCACGGCCGACACCCGCCGTCGGATGCGGACGTCGCCGCACGGATCCTCGGCGAGTCGCTCCGCCAAGCCCATGCGCCACGCGGCCCAGCCCGAGGGTCGCAGTGTCATCGCGGCGTCTCCCAGCGCACCGGCTGCACCATCCGGACGTCGGTCTCGAGGAGCCAGCCCGCGGGGTCGGGGGTCAGGGCACGTCGCTCGTCGCTGGCCAAGTACCGCGCCTCGACCTCGGCGTGGTCACGGCCGTCGTCGACGTAGGAGATCCACACGAAGCGTGCGTCGCCGCGATCGAGCCACGCCTCCAGCGTGTGCAGCCCGTGACGCGCGCGCATCGGCACGACCTGGTCGCGCCACGTCGTGAGGAAGTCCTCCAGGCGGTCCGGGTCCACCTGGTAGCTGCGCAGCTGCACGTAGTTCACGACTGCACCGCCTCCAGCGCCGCATACGACGACGCGACCTGCTCCCAGGTCTCGTCGAGCCGACGGGAGAGCCACTCCGGCAGCGGCCAGCGGAACGGTGCGGGCGGGACGAAGCGGAAGCCCTGGCGCTGGAGGAGGTGGCAGTAGATGCCGGCGTACAGCGCGAGCGAGTCCGCGATCCACTCGTGCTCCGGAAGCGCGTAGAGCGGAGCGAATCCCTCGCTGACCCGCTCGGCGTCGTCGAGTCGGCCCGCGCCGACGAGGTCGCTGACCACGGCTACCGCGCGCGGCACGACAGCGGCGCCGGCGGCGGCCTGGAACGTGCAGCCGTTGCGGTAGCCGAGCATCGTGAACCGGTCGTAGCACGGTGGCGCCACCGGGAATCGACCCGCGACCTCGGCGACGACGTCCGCGACGACAGCGGGGTCGTTCTGCTTGTACCCGGCGACCCGGCCGTGCTCGTCGTGGAGGCGGAGGGCGGTGCCGACGCCGAAGCGGGAGCCGGTGAAGTTGCTGTTGTCGTAGCAGACGATCGGGAGGTCGGTGGCGGTCCGTCGTAGGGCTCCGTCGACCAGTGCGTGACTGCCGGACTCGTCCGCTCGCACGAACGGCGACGTCCCCAGGTAGATCCCGTGCGCACCGAGATCGGCGTACCTGTCGATCCGTTCGGCCAGTTCCGCCGATCCGAAGGCGTCGAGGATCGCGGGGTAGACGACCACGTCCGGGCCGGCCGCCTCGATCGTCGCCGTCACGACCAGGTCGCGCTCGGTCGGCGTGAGCTGCAGTCCGCCGCCGACGAGACCGAGCGGAACGAGCCCACGCACGCCGCCCTCGACCATGAAGCGCACGTGACGCCGGTACTCGTCCATGTCCGGCGAGCCCGTCGCATCGAACGGCACCGGGTTGACGCACCAGGTCCGGGTCCACGTCGAAGATGCCACCACGCCGGCTCGTCCTCAGATCAGTCGCGCGACGGGCCGCACGTGCCCGCCGTCCGCCCCGCGCAGGGTGATGGGCGCGCACGTGACCTCAGCGGAGCGGCCCACGCACTGCTGGGCGCCGGCCGCGACGTTCTCGACGATGAGGACGTCGTGCTCCAGCAGAAGCCGGTGTACCGGGAAGTCGAACCCCTCAGGGCGCATCGCGGCCGGGAGGTCGGGCGTCAGCAGGTCCATTCCGACCATCGTCGTCCCTCGGTCGATCAGCCACTGGGCAGCGCCCGTGCTGATCCACGGCTGCTCGAGGTAGGCCACGGGGTCGGTCGCGAAGAGGCCGGCCCGCCCGAAGACAAGGAACACGATGCCCTCTCCCGTGTGGGCCAACGTGCTCTCCTCCAGATCCGCCGCGGTGACCTCGCGGTCGTCGATGTGGCTGAGATCCACGAACGTCGCGGGGCCGATGAAGCGGTCCAGCTCGTAGGCCTCCATCGGCTTGCCGTCGGCGAAGAGATGGTTCTGGGCGTCGACGTGGGTACCGAAGTGCACCGGCAGGCCCGCGCGCGTCACCGACACCACCGGTTGGCCGAGCGGGCCCGGCGGGCAGGCGAGTTCGTGCTTGACGATGTCGATCGTGGGCGCGGCCACCGTGGGCGCCCGCGCGACGTCGGTGTGCAGGGGGTGACCGAGGTCGATCATCATCGGGTTTCTCCTCCTCCAGGCCGGCCGACGACGGCGCCGGCCTCCAGCATTGCTCGGATGTCGTCGTCGCTGCGTCCCAGACGTGTCGCCACCGCCACCGTGTCCTCGCCGAGCGACGGCGACGTCGCTCGACGTCCGGGGCCGCGAACGCCGTCGACGACCACGGGATTGCCCGGCACCGTCACGGTCGCACCGCCCGCGGTGGTGACCTCGGTCAGCGCCCCGTGCCCCACGACGTCGGGATGGGTGAGCGCCTCGCCGATCGTGCGGACGAGCGACGACGGCACGTCGGCGGCTCGGAGACGTGCCGCGGTCTCTGCTCCGGGGGCCTTCGCGAAGTGACGCCCCAGCTCCTCGCGCACCAGGTCGCGGTGATCCAGTCGCGCCGCATTCGTGGCGAATCGGGGGTCGTCGAGCAGGTGCGCGCAGTCGAGCGCATGACACAGCCGCTCCCACATCGGCTGGGTGTTCGCGGCGATCGCGACGTCGCGCCCGTCGGAGCACGCGAACGTGTGGTAGGTGGCGATGCTCTGGTGACCGCGACCCTGGGGCAGGACTCCCCCGGCGTGCAGCTCGTAGGCAGCGAGATAGCCCAGGAAGGCGATCTGCGCGTCGAGCATGCTCACGTCGACCTGCGTCGGGCCCGTCCGCTCGCGTCGGGACAGGGCCGCCAGGCAGCCGATCACCGCATACAGTCCGGCCCCCATGTCCCCCAGGGGGACACCCAGCCGGACCGGGCGTCCGTCGACCTCCCCGGTCACGCCCATCACTCCGGAGGCCGCCTGGACCACGATGTCGTAGGCCGGTCGATCCCGGTCGGGCCCCTCCACCCCGAAGCCGCTGATCGAGCACACCACCAACGCCGGGTTGCGAGCCGCCAGGGTCTCGCGATCCAGCCCGAAGCGGGCCAGCTGCCCGGGACGGTAGTTCTCGATCAGGATGTCGCAGGTCTCGAGGAGGTCCAGCACCAGTTCGCGACCGGCGGGCTCCTTGATGTCGACGGCGATCGACTGCTTGCCGCGGTTGACGGCGTGGAAGTACAGGGAGTCACCGTCGACCATGTGCGGTGGGATGTGGCGCGACGAGTCGCCCGTCGGTGGTTCGACCTTGATCACCTCCGCGCCGAGGTCCGCGAAGATCTGCGTGGCGAAGGGGCCGGCCAGGAACGTCGTCAGGTCGGCCACTCGGACGCCGTCCAGGGGCCCCGTCACGTCGCCGCCAGGATCGTGACCGAGCACGCGCCGTGGTCGAGGCCCCCGATGCCGCCGCCGGTGCAGTGCGCGAGTGCGAGCTCCGCGCCCTCGACCGTCCGCCCGGGACCGCTTCCACGCAGTTGCCAGACCAGTTCCGCGACCTGGCCGAGACCGGTGGCGCCGACGGGGTGTCCGCGGCTGATCAGCCCGCCACCGGCGTTCACCACGACCGAGCCGCCGAACGTCGTCTCGCCCGCGGCGAGCATCGACGAGGCCTCTCCCGGCTCGCACCAGCCGAGCGACTCGTAGTACATGAGCTCGGCGATCGCGAAGGCATCGTGCACCTCGGCCACGTCGATCTCGGAGGGCTTGACCCCCGCGACCTCGTACGCCTGCGTGGCGATCCTCTGGGACAGCTCCGAGCGCGTCATGTCGCGGTTCGCCGACAACAACCGGCCCGAGGCGATCTCGCTCGCCAGGACGCGCACCGACCCCGGGCGGGCTTCAGCTGTGATGACGGCCGCGGAGCCTCCGTCCGACCGTGGGCTGCACATCATGAGCGTCAACGGCGTCGCGATCGGGCGACTCTCCAGCACGGCTTCGAGGGTCGTCTCCTGCTGGAAGTGCGCGAGAGGGTGCGCTGCGGCATGCGCCCGAGACTTGACCACGACACGCGCGAGGTCCTCGACCGTCGCGCCGCGTTCGTGCAGGAAGCGTTCTGCGCGCATCGCATAGACGGCAGGCATCGTCATGCCGCGACGCACCTCGCTGTCGTCCTCGGCGAGTGGCAGGGTGCCCGAGCCGAGTCGTGACAGGGAGTCCACGCCGACGGCGAGCACCGTGCGGCGCTGGCCGCTCGCGATGTCGCGGACGGCCAGGTTGAGAGCCGAGGACGACGACGAGCAGGCGTTCTCGACGTTGGTGACAGGTCGCGTCGTCAGGCCGAGGCGGCGCAGCATGCGCTGGCCGACGAGCGGTCCGCCGTACCCGGACCCGACGTAGACCGCGTCGATCTCGCTCTGCGCGTCGGCGACCGACATTCCCGCGTCGTCCAGCGCGGCGAGCACGGCCTCGGTGCCGAGCTCCTCGACCGAGCGCTCGGGCTGCTTGGCGAAGCGGGTCATCCCGACCCCGCTGATGTGGACGTCCTGACGCCTCATCGACCGTCCTCCTCGTCGTCGAGCGGGTGGAACGCGTAGTGGTCGGTGCCGTCGGTGCTCCCCGTGACCGAGATCCGACCTCGCTCGCCGATGCGCACCGGACGCGGCGCATCGGCCAGCACTCGCACGTCGTCGGCGAGGTCGACGAAGACCAGCGTCCGCTCGAACTCCCCGGTCGTCGTCGTGGTGGCGACATAGGCCTCGACGACATCGACCTCGAGGACCCGGTCCTCGGTCGGCGAGCCGCACGCGAAGCAATACGGAAAGGGGTCGGTGATGTTCAGGGAGCAGGCCGGACAGTAGGAGACCGGCACTGGCGTCGCCACGCGCTCACTCATCCCCCGCCACCTCTCCCCAACCGCCGGCACCCGGCGTCTGGATGCGGACCAGGTCGCCGGCCGCGAGGACGGCGCGCCCCTTGGAATGGAGGGGCTCGACGGTCCCGTCGGCGCGGACGATGTCGTACTCGCCCGGTGAGCCGTCACCGCCACCGAAGAGGCCCTTGGCACCGCGGCGCGCGCGTTCGGCGAGCAGTGTGATCGACACGTTCTCGCCCTGGAGCAGTCGGAGTTCGCGTCGCACCGCACGCCCGCCGTCGTGCGAGCCACGGCCTCCCGTCCCGTCGACGAGTTCGAAGCGCTCGACTCGGATCGGGGCCGATGCCTCCTGGACCTCGACGGGGATGTTGGAGGGGTTGTGGGGGCCGACGAGACCGTCGGTCCCCGCGGCCTCGGGGTGGCCGCCCAGCGAGCCGATCACCAGGTCGTAGAAGACGTAGCGACTCCCGTCCTCGCGTCGACCGGAGATGATCGGGTTCGCCATGTCGCCGAAGCCCGCGACCCCACCACGCGGGGCCGCCTGGGACAGTGCGCCCGTGACGGCCTCGAAGATGCGCGGCGCAGCGAGTTGACGTCCGCCGACGGCCGCGGGCGGGGCCGGGTTGAAGTACGACCCGAGCGGGGCGACGACGTTCAAGGGCGCGATCGTGCCCTCGTTCTGCGGCATCTCCGGTGCGACGAGCGCTTTGAAGGCGCACAGCGTGTAGGCCATCGTGTAGTTGAGCGCGCAGTTGATCCCGGCGGGCACGCTGGCGCCGCTACCAGTGAAGTCCACGGTCACCGTCTCGCCGTCGATGGTCGCCGTGACGACCACGGCGATGGGCGGAGTGTCGCTTCCCCAGTCCTCCAGCTCCGTCTCGAACCGGTAGACGCCGTCGGGTAGCGCTGCGATCCGCTCGCGGATGGCGATCTCGGTCCCGCTGATGACCTGGGCCATCGCGGCGATGGTCGCCTCCGTTCCGTGCCGCGCGGCGAGGGCACGGACTCGCTCGGCGCCTGCTTCGTTCGCGTTGTGCTGCGCCGCCAGGTCTCCGCGCACCAGATCCGGCGTCCGGACGTTGGCGAGCACGATGCCCAGGACGTCGCGGCTGACCTCTCCCCGGACGTAGAGCCGCGTGCATGGGAGCACCAGGCCCTCCTGGTAGAGCTCCGAGACGCCCATCACCGCTTGGGATCCCACCGCGTAGCCGCCCATGTCGGAGTGGTGCGTGCCGTTGGCGAGCCACCCGATCAGCGTTCCCTCGACGAAGACCGGCGAGACGAGGAAGACGTCGGGCAGATGCCCGGAGCCGGCGTAGGGGTCGTTGATGACGAAGGCATCGCCCTCCTCGGCATCGTCGTGGTGCAGCGCGACGACATGCCGGACGACGAACGGCATGGCACCGAGGTGACCGGGGCTGAACTCGCCCTGTGCGACGAGGCGACCGTCGGGGTCGAAGAACGCCGTCGAGAAGTCGTCACCGTCACGCACGGCGATCGAGTAGGCCGAGGTGCGAAGCGCCGACCCCATGGTCGCGGCGACGTCGCGGAAGCCGCCCCACAGGACGGACAGGGTGCCGGGGTCGATCATCGGACTGCTCCTGACTCCGCGCCGGGCGCGGACACAGCGGTGAGGACGAGGAGGTCGCGGTCGCCCACGGCGGCGCGCCATCCCGGTGGCACGACGACGGTCGAGCCGTTCTGCTCCACGATCGCCGGGCCGATCGCTCCGGATCGAAGCTCGGGTGCGTCGAACGGCAGCACGGTCGCCTCATGCCAGTGCCCGCCGAAGAGGCACCTCCTCGTCGAGCGCGGAGCCGGTGCCCCGACCTCCTGAGGTGCCGTGCGCAGCACCTCCCGGCCGCGGATCCGATAGTGGACGTGCCAGGTGATCGCCTCGAGCGGCCGATCGACCCAGGCGAGCGGATAGCTCGCTCGGTACCGGACCAGGAAGGCCTCGCGGAGTCGGTCGACCAGACCATCGCCCTCCCCACGCTCGAACGCGACAGAGAGTTCGTGCCCCTGCCCGACGAACCGCAGGTCGGCCTCGAAGTCGACCTCGAACGGCGGCAGACCATCCGGGAACCGCTGGGCGAGGTCGCGCTCATGGCCGGCGACCACCTCGTCCAGCACGTCGCCGATCCGATCGGCGTTGCCGGCATCGATCAGCAGCGAGCGACTCAGCGCGGCGGAGTAGACGACGTCGGCCTGGAAGAGACCGACGGCCGACCCGACGCCGGCTTGAGGTGGCACCACGACGGTCGCCACGCCGAGTTCCTGAGCCAACGACGCCGCGTGCATGGGACCGGCACCGCCGAGGGCGAACAGCACGGCGTCGCGTGGATCGTGGCCACGCTCGGTCGTGACCAAGCGAGCGGCGTTCGCCATGTCGGAGACCGCGACATCGCGAAGACCCGCGGCTGCGCCCGCGACGTCGAGCCCGAGCGGATCGCCCAGGTGCGTGCGCAGCGCCGTCTCGGCCGCGGGCACATCGAGCGGCTTGAGCTGGAAGTCGGCGTTGAGGTGGGTGACGTAACCCAACGCCACGCTGCTGTCGGTCACGGTGGGGCGGGTGCCACCCAGGCCGTAGCTCGCGGGCCCTGGCGACGCGCCCGCACTCGTCGGGCCGACGCGGATGGCGCCCATCTCGGGCGTCGCGATCGACCCGCCTCCCGTGCCGATCTCGACGAGGTCGACCGCGGGCATCATCAACGGCAGGCCGCTGCGCGGCTTCATCGCTGTGCGGTCCACCTCCAGGAGATGGGTCAGCGTGGGCGCGCCGTCCTCGACCAGACACAGCTTGGCGGTGGTCCCGCCCATGTCGAACGAGAGGACCGAGGGCCACCCGTGCTCGGCTGCGACACGTGACGCCGCGATCACGCCTGCCGCCGGGCCTGACTCGATCAGGCGCACGGGCTGCCGTCCGGCCGTCTGCGCGTCCACGAGACCACCGCTGGACTGCATGATGAAGAACGTGCCGCCGAAACCGCGGTCGGCCAGCGCCCGTTCGAGACTGGCGAGGTACTCGGCGATCCGCGCCTGGACGTAGGCGTTCGTCACGCAGGTCGAGAACCGCTCGTACTCCCGGATGACCGGTGCCACCTCGTGCGAGCACGACACGCTGAACCCGCCGTGCTTCTCCAAGAGCTCACGGGTGCGCACCTCGTGCTCGGGGGCGAGGTAGGAGTTGAGGTAGCAGACGGCGACCGCCGTGACGCCTGCCGCGGCGAGCGCATCGGCGGCGGCGACGACCGAGCTCTCGTCGAGCGGGCTCACCACCTCGCCGTCGGCGCCCATGCGCTCGCGGATCCCGTAGGTGTCCTCGCGTCGCGCGAGCGGCTCCGGCAGACGGGCGGTGAAGTCGTAGAGCTCGTAGCGCTTCTGCCGCTGGAGCGTCAGCACGTCGGCGAAGCCCTCCGTGGTCAGGAGACCGACCCTGTCGCCGTCGCGCTCCAGCACGGTGTTGGTGGCGAGCGTGGTCGCATGGACGACGTCGGCGAGGTCGCCGTAGCCGACACCCACCTCGGCGAGCACGGAGTCGACGGCCTCGATGACGCCGACCACCGGCTCGTCAGCGGTCGTCAGGTGCTTGGTCGTCGTCAGACGACCGGTCGCCTCGTCGAGGAGGGCGACGTCGGTGAAGGTTCCGCCGATGTCGATCGCAAGTCGGTGCACGGGCTACCTTTCGCTCTATGTTCTGTTTAACAGAACGTCTGTGCCGTCTAGTAGATCGGATGGTCGCGGGTGACGTCAAGGGTCACGACCGATCTGCGATCGGTGACCCGGCACGAGCGCCGTCCGGACTCGACCGACGCCCGCGGCTGGAACCGGGCCGAGGTTGATCCCGTCGTGGGGAGCGGAACAGCGCGACCGGCGAGGATGAGCCGCACACCCCTCCGTCTACGTAGATCGGATGATCCGCGGACGAACTGCCTCCGCGCCGACGTCGACCGTGGGACCGTGCCCTCGGCCCGAGCACGGCGCGGGCTCGACGTCGGCGATTGGGAGGTCGTGGTGATGGTGCGAGGTTCGATGGCACGAGACGTCGGGGATGGTCCGTCGGGTGCTCGGAGGTCCCCCGGATCGTGGCGTCGGACGGCGCTCGTCGGCGTCGTCACCGCGGCCATCGCGGTGGTCGCCTCCGTGACCGCCGGCCCGGTCAGCGCCAGCCCCGCGAACACGTCGTCGGCACGCACGGTGCCGGACGGCGCCGTCGCGCGGACGGCTGCGAAGCCGGTGCGGCTCTCGACCACCGGGGCCTCGAAGCCCGGGGTCGCCATCGACGAGAACGACACCGCGCACGTCGCCTGGCTGGAGGAGCCCGACGGCGGCGAGGACGACATCGTCTACTGCCGCCTCCCTCGGGGAGCGGCGGCGTGCGACTCGACCACGACGCTGACCGGTCCCAGCTTCGACGGCTCCCGCGCCTTCGGCTTCGGCCCGGTCCAGGTGCTGGCGCCGGGCGGCGGGCAGGTCGACGTCCTGGGCTACTTCTGCTGCGGGCCGGGCGGACGCGGCGTCCTGATGCGCTGGACCTCCGGTGACGGCGGCACCACCTTCTCGCCGGGCAAGTGGATCGGCGTCGCGGCGGCCGAGGCCGCGATCTTCGGGCCCGGCGACCACGCCGTGACGATGGCCTTCGGCGGCTCGTCGGCCCCGCTGGCGGCGTCGGTCCAGGTCGCCGAGACCGATGGTCCCGAGGGTTCACCAGAGACAGCGGCGGCGCTCATCGGGGATCCCGACGGCCAGCAGTTCTACACCGGCGGCGTCGGCCTGATCGACTCCGCGACCCCGGTCACCGCCTACACCGATCTCGAGGACACCTTCGTCCGCGTCTACGACGCCACGCACGGCACCGAGTACAACGACGCCGACCACTGGTACCCCGCAGTCCGGATCGCCGGCGAGGCCCAGCCCAGCATCGTCACCGGCGCCGCCGGCACCTACCTGATGACCTACGACGAGTACGAGGGCAACGTCCTGCGCGGCGCCTACCAGGTGCGCCGGGTCTCCCAGGCCGCCGACGGCACCCTGGTGCTCGGCAAGCCGTTCCTGGCCAGCGACATCAGCCGGTCGCTCTTCGGCGCGCTGAGCGCCGACAGCGGCGGCGGCCTGACGGCCGTGTGGACCGACGAGGGCACGACGGCCGCCCTCCGGTCGGCCTACGCACCGCAGGGCGGCGCCTTCACTCGGCCGGGAACCCTCGTCGACGACGTCCGCGCGTTCAACATCAAGGTCGCCACCGCCTCCGACGGCGGCGGCACGGTGGTCTGGGACGACAACGACCACACGGTCTGGGCAGTCGGCATCCCCGCCGGGGGTGTGCCGTCGGACGAGGATCCCTCCCCGGAGCCCCCGGCCCACGTCGGCGGCTTCAACCCGCCCGGGAACACCAAGGACTGCAAGACCTCCCTGCAGATCAAGCCGGGCGTGGTCGCCGCAGTCCGGGGCGGCAAGTGCTGGGAGCAGCTCAACGGCCAGCGTTGGACGACCAACGGCGACGTCAACATCAACGGCATCGACTTCGTGACACCGAAGGGCTCGACGTCGGTCACCGTGGACCTGACCAAGGACACCGTGACGGCCGGCGCCGGAGTCGTGCAGAAGGCGGGCCCTCTGGTCTTCGCCAAGGACGCCGGCACCTGGAACGTCGGCGGCGAGACGCGCTTCGAGGGCCTGGAGAAGTCGAACATCAAGCTCTTCGACTTCCCCGTCATGGGTCAGGCCTCGGTGGTCTTCAAGCAGGACCGCGCCGAGGTCACCGCCAACCTGGGGCTTCCCAAGCCCTTCGACCTCTTCGCCGGTCTACCCGTGACCGGGCAGACGGTGCTCACGACCACCCAGAAGAAGGGCCTCATCCTCACCGGCATCACGGTCCGCGCCCAGAACCTGACCATCGGCGAGTTCGGCATCCGCAACCTGGAGATCACCTACGACGCAGGCCTCTCGCAGTTCGCCGGCAAGGCCGAGCTGAAGCTGCCGCCGGGCGGCGCCTGGATGAAGGTCGGCGTCGCGTTCCGCAAGGGCAAGCTCATCAAGCTCTCCTTCGTCTACAAGGACGGCCCGCCCTTCCCGTTCGCGCTCTACCCCGGTCTGTGGCTCAACGGCGCCGGCTTCTCCTACGACGGCACCGACGGATTCGCGATCGGTGGCGGTGCCCACCTCTCGATCCCGGTGCCGACCACCGTGACGGAGCACCCGCCGATCGCCATCCAGGGACTCGGCGACCCACCCGGCACCGGCGGAGGCTTCCTGTTCAAGAAGCCCGCCTCAGGCCCGACCAGCCTGCAGCTCGCCGCGGCCGCGGAGATCTTCGGTTTCGAGGTCGGCAACGCCACCGCCTACTTCGACACCACGGGGGCGTTCCGTCTCGACGTCAACGTCGACATCGGCTGGGACCGGCTCGGCGTGCGCGCCAACGGTCGCGTCGACGTCGACCCGCCGAAGGGCACCTGGTACGCCGAGCTCAGCGCCGAGGCCTGCCTGATCGTGTGTGTCGGCCCCGTCAAGGCGTCGTTCTCCAACATCGGAGTCGGCGCGTGCGCCGAGATCGACCTGTGGCTGACGACGATCGGGATCATGGTCGGCTACGTCTGGGACGACGGGTTCGTCGCGGGCTTCTCCTGCGACATGGGCGTCTTCCAGAACCCGCCTGCCCCCGGCCAGGCCGGCCCGAACCAGGCCACCCTCGCCTCGGACGGCACGATCACGCTGCCGCCGCACTCGGGCGACCCGCGGCAGTGGGCGGTCAACATCGCCGGCGCCGGAGGCGTCCCGCCCCTGGTGACCGTGCGCGACGCGGGAGGCGCCGTGATCGTCGCCTCCGACCCCGCCGCACCGCGCGAGCCGCAGGAGAACGAGCCGGTCATCCTGACCCCGAACAACGCCAGCGGATCCACCCGCCTGCTGGTGCTGCAGCGGGCCTCGCTCACACCGACGGTGCTGCGGGTCTCCTCCCAGCCCGGCAGCGCCGCCCGGGCGATCGCCCGCTACCCGGCGAGTGTCGCGCGCGACCTCGATGCCCGCGTCGCCGGCCTGCGGGCCGGCGACCCGGTGATCACGGTCGCGGAGCAGGTCGGCACCTCCACCGTGACGGCCGCCGTCAAGGCGCCCGGCAAGCAGGCCAAGGCCGGAACGCCCTGGACCCTCGGCTTCGCCGCCACCAACGTCGTCGAGGGAGCCCGCACGGTGCACTTCGTCGAGCGCAGCGCCGCCGGCCTCTCCCGGGACCTGGGCACGGTGACGTCGAAGAACAGCGGCACGCTCCGCTTCACGCCGACTCCCGGGCCCGCCGGACGGCGGTTCATCCAGGCCACGGTGGTCAACTCCGAGGGAATCCCGATCTCGACCGAGCGCGTCGCCTCCTACGACGCGCCCGGATGGGTGCTGCCCGGCAAGGCCACCAAGGTCAAGGTGGCCGTGCGCAAGGGCCGGATGACGGCTACCTGGCGGACGCCGTCCGCTGCGCCGTCGCGCCCGCACCACTGGCTGGTCGCCGTCCGCACCACGGACGGTGAGACCCGGCTGATCACCACCACCAAGCCGTCGGTGTCGGTCTCGGGGCTCGCGCAGAAGGATCGTGCTCGGGTCGTCGTGGTCGGCGTCGATCGCTTCGGACGGCGCGGCCCGACGGTGACGGCCGGGCGCGCCTGACCGCGTCGACCGCCGTCATCGACGGCGGATGCGCTCGAAGTCCTCGCGCGTGACGAACAGCAGCGTCGCCGTCTTGCGGTCGAGCCGGATCAGTCGCTCGCGCTCGACGCCGCGAGCATCGATCACCCGTTGGATCTTGTCGTTGGCGGCGTCCGGCTCGGCAACGATCCGACGCACCGCCGGGTCGGCGAAGACGCAGGCCTCCAGCCAATCCATCACGTGGGCAGTGAGGCCGTGGACCGGCGGATCCGCTGGCGCCATCATGAGATGGACGCCAATGTCGCCCGCCTCGTACTCGTAGTGGTCGCCGATCTCCTCAGCACGCGGATCGTAGGTCTGGAAGAGCGCGACGACGCGCCCGTCCGCTCTCACCAGGTAGGCGGCATGGGTGGGCTGATCGGCGATCCACTGGTAGACCTCGCGCACCTCCTCGACGGTGTGGTCGGCCATCATCCAGAAACGTCCCCGCTCGGCGGTCACCCAGGCGTGCAGCATGGCCGCGTCCCGCGCGGGGTCCACCGGCTCGAGCGTGAAGGTCAGCGCCATCCGGGAACCTCCTGCAAGGCGTTCCAGTCGGTGACGATCGGCACCAGCTCACCCGCGACCCACGCCCCCAGCTGGTCGTGATGGTGCGCGGCGGCCGGGTCGCCGGCGGATCCGGTGGGGACGACCCAGCCTCCCGCCGTCCGGTCGGCGAGGTCCCACACGTACCGCGCGACCGATCCGCGGTAGCACTCGTCGGTCTGCCCCGGGTACGACGCCGTACAGCGCACGCAGTCGCTGTCGCCGTCGACGGGAAGCCGCGGCAGCTCCGGGGGCGTACGGCCGTGCACCTCGAACGCGTGGACCGGCGTGACGACGTGGGACTCGCCCCACGTGCGCGGCCCCGTGGCCGCGATGTCGGCGTCGATCTCGACGAGGGCGTCGCGCGCGAGCGACACGAGGTCGATCCCGAAGGGGGTGCCCGCCGCGACGAGCGACGGCAGCGCGTGCGCGATCCGGCTCACGACGTCCAGCCAGGGCGCGAAGAGCAGCTCGTGGCGATGCGGTCCGTTGAGCTCGTGCTCGGGATCGCGGAACGGCGCGAACACCGGCTGTTCGGCGATCCGACGGACGAAAGCCGAGCGCCACGCCGCGAAGCGGCCGGCCTCGGTCGAGCCCGCCACCATCTGGGCATCGAAGGTGTCGAAGGCGCCGGGCACGAGGGCGACGAGCTCGGCGACACTGCCGAGGAAGGCGTCGTCGTGGACCGCGACGAAGTCGGCCGTGGTGAGTTCCTCGCGGTCTCTGAGCAGCGCGCTGATCCGATCGGCACGATAGGGCGGTGCGAACACCCTCCCGACGGCGTCGCTCTCGGGGCCGCGCCGATCGTTGGCGGTGACGACCTGCCCCGACGGCGGCTCGTCATGGCGAGGGCACTGCAGCCAGCCTGTCCACTCGCCGCCGGCATCGCGCATGGGCACCCGGCCCGCGAGTCGGTAGCGCAGTGCCCCGCCGACGTCGGCGATCACGGCGTTGTTCACCGGCGCCACCCAGTGATCGAGCGCGCGGTCGACGTCGTCGACGGTGCGGGCGCGCAACAGTGGGACCAGCGCCTCGAAGCCGAGGTCTCCCATCTGAGTCGGAGCGTCCTGCAACGTCCAGCCCGGCTCGAAGACGACGCCGCGCGACGTGCGCACGACCTCGATCGTGACGTCGTCGGCGTCGCGGACGGCGATCGTCTCCCGGCGCCGTTCGATCACCTCGTCCGCCGGATGCTCGCCATCGCGGTGCACGTCCTGGTAGTCGGCCATGCCGTTGGTGATGGCCCATGCGACGTCGCCCGCGTGCGCGAAGTGCTGCACGCCGGGCACGCCCGCGAACGTGAAGCCGAGCACGTCGAAGGAGTCGTCGGGATCCTCGCAGGCCAGCCGGATCTGCAGGTAGACACCCGGCTGCTCGATGACGCGGTGCGGGTCGCCGCCGATCAGCGGTCGCCCGGACGCCGTCCGCCCACCGCCCACGCCCCAGGCGTTGCTGCCGCTGGTGAGCGGCTCCTCGCGATCGGCTCCCTCGTGGGTCAACAGGGCGGCGTCGTCACCGAGGACGTCGCGCGCCCACCGACTCCAGAGCGCGCTTCCCAGACCGGCGAATGTCAGATGCAGCGCCTGGAAGACGGCCAACGGCATCCACGGCTGCCACCGTTGCGCACTCGCGCCGAGCTCCCGCAGCTCCGCCGCGGTGACGCCGTCCGCGACGGCGGCGTTGACGCCGTCGACGTAGGCCGCGACGAAGCCCTGAGCCTCCTGGCTCAGCCCGTCGAACGCGCGCTGCGCCGTCTCGACGACGCAGGTCCGTCGAGCGAACCGGTCCCAGCCGAGGCCGCTGGCGCCGAGCAGCTCCGCTGTCGTGCCGCTGGCGCGACGCCGCAGGTACTCCAGCTGCCAGGTGCGGTCGGTCGCCACGACCCGACCCTGGCCGTACGCGAGGTCGGCGAGCGAGGTCGCGCGCAGGTGCGGGACGCCGTACGCGTCGCGATAAAGCCGAGCCACGCCGCGATCTTAGGGCAACCTAAGTCTCAGCCGCCTGCGATCAGTGCGCGGGAATCTGACCGAACGCGCCGCGCTGGAAGTCCTGGTAGGCCGTGAGCACCTCGTCCTTGCTGTTCATCACGAACGGGCCCGCCCAGGCCAGCGGCTCGCGCAGCGGCCGCCCGCCGACCACGACGACGTCCAGCTGGGGCGACCGGCTCTCCTGCGCGGCGCCGGCCTGCAGGGTGAGGTAGTCGCCCGCACCGAGCACGGCCGTCTGGCCCATCCGGATCGGCCGGTCGTCGACCCCGATGGTGCCGTGGCCGTTGAGCACGTAGACCAGCGCGTTGAAGTCGACGTCCCAGGGCAGGTCGAGGCGCGCGCCGGGCTCGAGCGAGGCGTGCACCATCGAGATCGGGGTGTGGGTGATGCCGGGGCCTGCGTGGCCGGCGACGCTCCCGGCGATGACGCGCACCAGCGCGCCTGCGTCGGGGCTGGTGAGCAGCGCGACCTCGCCCGAGCGGATGTCCTGGTAGCGCGGGGCCGTCATCTTGGAGCTGCGCGGCAGGTTCACCCACAGTTGGACGCCGTGGAAGAGGCCGCCGGACTGCACCAGCCACTCCGGCGGGGTCTCGATGTGCAGCAGCCCGGAGCCGGCCGTCATCCATTGGGTGTCGCCATTGGTGATCTCGCCGCCTCCCCCGTGGGAGTCGCGGTGCTCGAAGACGCCGTCGATGATGTAGGTGACGGTCTCGAAGCCGCGGTGCGGGTGCCAGGGCGTGCCCTTCGGCTCACCGGGCGCGTACTCCACCTCGCCCATCTGGTCCATCATGATGAACGGGTCGAGGTGGGCCAGGTCGAGGCCCGCGAACGCCCGTCGGACGGGGAAGCCCTCGCCCTCGAACCCCTGCGGGGCGGTGCTGACCTGCCACACCGGACGCGGCTGGTCTCCCAGCCCGGGCGCGGCGAGGCGCGGGAGGATCGTCAGGTCGTCGACAGTCACAGCAGGCATGGCAGCCACCTCTCCTCGATGTCGACGTGCGCCGACATCGAATCAACCGTAGTTGAACTTTCTACATTCCCCCGGGCCTCGGCCGACTCACGAGGCGCTCGCGCAGCTCAGCCGCCGCTGCGCGAATGGCCGGGAGGTCATCCTCACGGCGGTCCAGGTTGCGCACCTGCAACGTCATCCGCGGGTGCTCGGCGAACCTGCTCCGGTGACGGTCGAGGAAGTCCCAGTACAGCGTCGTGAACGGACAGGCGTCGTCCCCCGTCGCCCGATCGGGGCGACGCGGGCAGCCCGAGCAGTAGTCGCTCATCCGATCGATGTAGGCACCGCTGGCCACGTAGGGCTTGGACCCGAGGACGCCCCCGTCCGCGTACTGGCTCATGCCGATCGTGTTCGGCAGTTCGACCCACTCCACCGCATCGACGTAGACAGCCAGGTACCACTCGTGCATCGCGCGCGGACTCACTCCGAGCAGCAGCCCGAAGAGACCGGTCACCATCAGCCGCTGGATGTGGTGCGCATAGCCGTGCCGCAGTGTCTCGCCGACCGTCTCCCGCAGGCACGCGAACTCCGTCTCCCCCGTCCAGTACAACTCCGGCAAGGGCAACTGCGCGTCGAGGGCGTTGGCGTCGACGAACTCCGGCATGCGCTGCCAATAGAGCCCCCGCACGTACTCACGCCACCCCAGCACCTGCCGCACGAACCCCTCGACGGACCCGATCGGCGCACGGCCCGCCACGTGCGCCTCGACCACGGCGTCGATCACCTCGCGCGGATCGAGCAGTTTGAGATTCAGCGCCACCGAGAGACGGGAGTGGAAGAGCAGCGCCGCCGGCCATGGCTCCCCACTCCACATCGCGTCCTGGACCTCGCCGAAGCGCGCGAGGCGGTGGTCGACGAAGTCCGCCAGGGCGAGCAGTGCGTCCTCCCGCGTGAGCGGCCAGTCGAACGATGCGAGCGAACCGGGATGGTCGCCGTAGCGGCGAGCGACCAGGTCGAGGACCTCCTGCGTCGTCGGGTCGGGCGGGAACGAGCGGGGATCGGGCCGAAGTCCCGGCCCGTCCTCGGTGAACGCGCCACGATTGTCGGCGTCGAAGTTCCACCGTCCTCCGACCGGCTCACCAGCCTCCATCAGCCAGCCCGTCCGTCGGCGCATCCACCGGTAGAAGTGCTCCATCCGAGGCTGCTTGCGACCTCCGATCCACTCGGCGAAGTCGGCGGCGCTGCAGAGGAAGTGCTCGTCCTCGCGGCAATCCCACTCCACGCCCGCGGCCTCGACCGCCTCACGCAGCGTCTGCTCCACTCGATACTCACCCGGCTGAGTCACCACCACCGAGCCGGGCCGGAGCTCGTCCAGGTCGGCGGCGAGCGCCTGGGCCAGCGAGCCGCGCTCGTCCTCGGTGCGGTGATAGCGGACCGAGAGCCCGCGAGCACGCAGGTCCTCGGCGAAGTGCCGCATCGCCGCCAGGAAGACGGCGATCCGCGCCTGGTGGCTCCACACCGCCGTCGCCTCATCTGCGCTCTCGCACATCCAGACCACGTCGCGTCGAGGATCGACGTCGCGCAAAGCGGTCGAGCCGAGGTCCAGCTGATCGCCGAGCACGACGATCAACCGCCGGACGTCGGTCACCGCCATCGGGGAGGAGCTCATCGGGGAACGAAGCCGGAGTCGCGCCGGCCCGCACGACAGGCCTGCGAGCAGTAGCGCACCTCGTCCCAGTCGCGGGCCCACTTGCGACGCCACGAGAAGGGACGTCCGCAGGTCGCGCAGATCTTCTCGGGCACCGCAGACCGGCCCGGCTTCGAGCCCTGCCGGTGCCGCCCCCCACCCCGATCCGCCACGAGCCCACGGTATTCCGGTTACGCACACCCCAAGGGGCGTCGACCCGCAGCCGCAGACCATTAGGTTGGCGGGGGTGAGCGCATCGAGCCGATCCCGGTACGACGTCGTCGTGGTCGGCGGCGGGCACAACGGACTGGTGGCCGCGGCCTACTTGGCGCGGGCCGGCGTCTCGGTGCTGGTGCTCGAACGTCTCCCGCGCACCGGTGGGGCCGCGATCTCCGCGCAGGCGTTCGCCGGCCTGCCGACGCGGCTCTCGCGCTACTCCTACCTGGTCTCCCTGATGCCCGAGCAGGTCATGCGCGACCTCGACCTCGACGTCGCGCTCGCCTCCCGGGCCACGGCCTCGTTCACCCCCACCTTCCGCGACGGCGCGCCCGGCGGCCTGCTCGTGGAGCACGAGGAGGGGCCGGCCACCCGCGCCTCGTTCCACACCCTCACCGGCTCCGACGACGCCTATGAGGCCTGGCAGGAGTTCTACGCCGAGATCGGGGCGATGGCCGGCGACCTCGCACCCACCCTGACCAACCCGCTGCAGCGCGAGGACGACGTCCGCGCCCGGATCTCGCCGACCATCTGGCGTGACGTCGTCGAGCGCCCGCTCGGCGAGGCGATCGAGCGCCGCTTCGTCGACGACACGGTGCGCGGCGTGGTCGCCACAGACGCCCTGATCGGCACGTTCGCCTCGCTGCACGAGCCGTCGTTGATCCAGAACCGCTGCTTCCTCTACCACCTGATCGGCAACGGCACCGGGGAGTGGCGGGTGCCGGTCGGCGGCATGGGTGCGGTGACCGACGCCCTGCTCCGGAGCGCCGTGGCGGCGGGTGCCGAGGTGGTGACCGGTGCGGAGGTCACCGCGATCGCCGGCGGCGTCGACGCGGGCGAGAGCGTCGAGGTCTCCTGGTCCGACGGCGTCTCCTCGCGCACCGTCACGGCGACGCACGCGCTGGCCAACGTGGCGCCCTGGGTGCTCGGCGGCCTTCTCGGCGAGCCTCTCGACCCCGCGGCGAAGCCGATGGGCGCGCAGCTGAAGGTGAACCTCCTGCTCCACCGGCTCCCGCGGCTGCGCTCCGGCGTGGACCCGGCCACCGCGTTCGCCGGCACGCTCCATCTCGGCGAGGACTACACCGAGCTCGAGACGGCCTACGCTCAGGCCGCTCGCGGCGAGCTTCCTGCCGAACTGCCGGGCGAGGTCTACTGTCACTCGCTCACCGACCCGACCATCCTCGGCGACGTGCCGCCCGGCACGCAGACGCTGACGTACTTCGGTCTCCACACGCCGGCCCCGCTGTTCGATGCCGACCCCGACGACATGCGCACCCTGGCCCTGGAGCGCGCGCTCGCCTCGCTGGACCGCCACCTGGCCGAGCCGATCCTGGACTGCGTGGTGCGCGACCCCTCCGGGGCACCGTGCATCGAGGCGAAGATCCCTCAGGACGTCGAACGCGACCTCGCGATGCCGGGCGGGCACATCTTCCACGGCGACCTCGAGTGGCCCTGGGCGCCGAACCACACCGCGCTCGACACGCCCGCCGAGCAGTGGGGCGTGCAGACCTCCCGCCCCGGCGTCCTGCTGTGCGGCTCGGGGGCACGACGCGGAGGCGCCGTCTCGGGCCTGGGTGGGCACAACGCCGCTCAGGCGGTGCTCGCCTCGAGGTGAGTCGGGGCCCAGCCGGAGCGGCGCCGTCACCTGGAGGCGTCGCGTTCGTTGTACCGGGCATGACCGCCACGCTGCTCGACTCCCCCGCCGCTCCGGCGTCGCGGGCCGTCGCGGTCAGCGGTGTGCGGATCGGCGCGGTCTTCGTCGACGACGCCGTGCTCGACCACTGCCACCGCTCGGCCGAGGGTGGCTTCGACTTCCGGGTCCGTCGTCCCGAGGTCGCCGAGGCGCTGGTCGCCGCCGGTCTCGCGGTCCGCGGGCGCGGCGAGCGCACCGTGCGCGGCACCGGCTCGGTCGCACGTCGCCAGAGCCCGACGTCGACCGCGGCGACGACCGACCGCGCTCCGCAGACCCGCCTGGAGCCGGAGCGCTCGCTCGGCCGCTGCGTCAGCGACCACCACCTGGCGCCCGTCGACGCCGTCACCCGCGGACGGCGCGCACGGGGCGCCGATCCAGCGGCCGGCCACGACGAGGTGTCGCTCTGCGGCCGCTGCGCCGACCTGCTCGCGCGGTCGGGCTACTTCACCGCGATCCAGTGAGCGGCACGCCCGCACGAGGAGCGAACCAAAGCCTTCGATTTCACCCGGCGGCGCCTCGCTGGTAATCTTTCCCCTCGCGCCAGGCAGTGGTCTGGGGCATGCGCCATTAGCTCAATTGGTAGAGCAGCTGACTCTTAATCAGCGGGTTGTAGGTTCAAGTCCTACATGGCGTACCGACAGAGAAGGGCCCCGGGGAGACCGGGGCCCTTCTCTTCTCCGTGGCTCTTTCCGTGGCTCGCTCAGGGAGCCGTGTAGGCCCAGACGCCGTAGTACGACCACGGACTGTCGTCGCTGGCGAGCGCGGTGAAGTAGAAGGCGCGCGATCGCGCCGATGGCGCAGCCCACGTGTCTCCCGCGATGGCGAACGCACCCAGGTTCGTCAGGTTGGCCAGGTAGAGGCACACCTTGCCCGCCGGTGCCGTCGGCGCGTCGAACGTGCCGGTGCACGTGGGGTCGTCGTCGATCGTGGCGGGGAAGCCGTCCGGGGCGAAGTTCACGTTCGCGCTGCTCAGCGGGGACGGCGCCTGACCGGGCAGGTTGAAGTTCGCGGTCACGAAATCGTTCGCCGCGGCCCGCACGCCCTCGTCGAAGAAGTACCCGCGAACAGTGGTGCCGCTGGGGATGGTGTCCCACGCGCTGGCGCCGCGCGCTCCGGCGGCGCCTGCGGGTCCGGCAGGCCCGGCGGGTCCCGCGGCGCCGGGCGCACCGGCTGGTCCCGCGGGTCCCGCAGCACCCGCCGGTCCGGCCGGACCGCGCGGAAGATCACCGGGCCGGAAGTCGGCAGCACGCAGGCTCCGGTCGGCCACGTCGAGCCCGGTCAGCGTCCCGTTGCGCACATCGGCACCGGTCAGACTCTCGTTCTTGACCTGTGCTCCGGTGATCTGCCGGGCGGCCTCGGCGACGACGGGGTTGGTGAGGAGGAGGAAGGCCGCCGTGAGAGCGGTGAGGGCACGGAAGGCGATCCGACGCATCGACTCGCCCTTGGGGCCGCGCAGGGTGATGGAGTGAGGAGACATGGTGGGAGTCTCCGACCGCCGGGGCCCCCGGGCATCAGGGCGCCACCCTGAGAATTGGAGGCGCCACCTGGCCCGTCGAGGGGGGTTACGGACGGCATCGGGGCGCCATCCGCACGGTCATCGGGTGTGACGGCCCTCGCCATCCCGTCGAGCAGTTCTCGCTCCGGACTCGCGGGTGCGGCCCTCGTGGTGCGTCCGAGAAGTTCTGAAACGGTTGGCGTGCTGCCGGTGCGTGCAGCGCAAGGCGCCGGCGCGCGGCTATACCGGGTTGTCTTGCAAGCGTCGGCAACGCCGCGGGGTGCGTGCCGGGGGTGCGCGAAGCGCATCAGAACTTCCCGGACGTGCCACTAGCCTGGCCTCGTGGACGACGGCGCGCGCGGCGAGCGAACCGCGGTCGCGGCCGAGGGTCTGGACCCGTCTGATGCGCCGCTGGTGCATGCCCTCGCCGTCACCGGAGGCAGGGCGACCCTCGCCGATCTCGCGGTCATCGCCGACGTCACGCTCGGTGAGGTCGAGGCGGGCCTCGTCCGGCTGGCCCGTCAGGGACTGGTGGACGGCGGGCCGGCGCCGAGATTGCACCCGCGCGCCGTAGCTCTGGCCGAGGCGACGCCGTCGCCGATGACACGCGCTGTCGTCGCGGCGCGCGCGGCGCGACGCTGGCGCGACCGCCCCGGCTACGAGAGCGAGACGGTCGCCGCCCTCGAGGGGTCGATACCCCTGGGCGAGGCGTGGGCGGCACGACTCCTGGCGAAGGCGGCCGAGCGCGCGTGGGCCGCGGGTGAGACCGGTGCCTGTGGACGCCTCGCCGAGCGCGCGCTGGCCGAGGGAGTCGACGAGGTCGAGGTCTGGGCGGCGGCCACCGCGCTGACGGCGCGGGCGCTCCTCGCCGATCTCGACGTCGACCCCGCGGCGGCGATGCTCCAGGTCGAGGCGATCATCGAGCGGCTCACCGAGGCGGACCGCACCCGGGAGACCGTCGACATCCGTCTCGCTCTCATCGTCTACGCCGTGATCCAGGGACGGCGGCCCGACCTCGCGGCGATGCACGCCGACCGGATCCCCTGCGACCTCGTCGATGCTGCCGAGCAGCCCGACCTCGGCCTCACGTGGCGGGCTCAGACCCTGCGCGGCTATCTCGGCGCCACGTACTTCCACCCATCCGCCCGTCCGCCGGGCCGCATGGACCTGCTCGCCTCGGCGCACGACGTCCTCGTCAGCGACCTGCGCGAGGCGCTGCCCGCGCGCGGCATGGCCGCCGCGGCGTACGCCCAGGCCGGCGAGGACGACGTCGCCGCGACGCTGGCGGACGCGCTCCTCCCCGAGATCACGGCGGCGAACGCCGAGTTCTTCGCCGAGATCGGCGTGATCGGCGTCGTCTACGCCCAGCTCGGACGGTTCGCCGAGGCGCGTGACGTCTTCGAGCGCATCGGCTCCATCGCGGCAGCCATCCGCCGCGAGGACCAGGTCGTCAGCGCGAACGCCTGGCTGGGATTCACCGACCTCTGGCTCGGCGACCTCGCCTCGGCCCGCGCTCGCGCCGACCGGGCGTGGGCGGCCGCGCCGCTGTGGCCGGTGTTCACTCCACTCGTGGCGGCACTCCGCGCCGAGGTCGCCCTCTACGTCGGCGAGGAGGCCGATCTGGAGTCCGCACTCGACCTGGGTGAGCTGAGCGACCTGGTGACCACCCAGCCCGGCATCTCGGGAGCCACCTGGTGGGTCACCCGCGCCCGGGTCGAGCTCGCGCTGGGACGACCGGACGCCGCACGCACCAGCCTCGACTGCGCCGCACGCAGCTACGAGCTGTCCGACTGGGTGGCGCCACGTGAGCCGGTGGAGCTGATGTGGCGCCACCTCGCGCGCTCCACCGTCGGACCGCCGACGCCGTGCAGCCACGCCCGCCCCGTGATGGACGCCTGGATCGCGGCGCTCGGCATCGAACCGACGGCGCCGACGATCCCCGACGCGATCTGCGAGTTGCTGCCGCCGCTGCGCCTGGCCGAGGTCCGTCTCCACCACGCCGGCCGTCTGCGTCGCGCCGGACGTCGCGGCGATGCTCGCGCGATGCTCCATCAGGTCATCGACGACGCCGAGCGGTTGGGCGCCACCCGCCTGGTCGCCGTCGGCCTGCACGAGCTGCACGCCGCCGACGGGCGTCGACGACGAGACCCCGGCGAGCACCTCACCCCCGCAGAGCAGCGGGTCGCCGAGCTCGCGGCGACGGGCGCGGGCAACCAGGCCGTCGCCGCTCGCCTGAGTCTGTCGGTCAAGACCGTGGAGACCCACATGTCGCGCGTGCTCGCCAAGTCCGGAGTGCGCCGGGGTGACCTGGCGTCCTGGCTCGCCGCCCGGGCGTCCGACAGCGCCCCGCCGACTGACAGCCCGGGCGGGACGCAGGCGCCACGGGTGAATCGCACCCGAACCACGTCGTAACCCGCTGCCTCGCTGATCGTTGCCGGAGTGTGACGCCCCCCACATCGCCGGACGGTTCCGCGCGCTCCCAGGCCACCTCGCCGGGGCTCCGCACCGTCCTGCCTCTCACACCCGTGCGCCCCACCGTGGCCGCACCGGTCAGTCGACGAGCAGCCCTGGCTGGTGCCGCGACGTCCGCGGTCGTCGTCTGGGGTGCGGGCGCAGCCGCGGCGGCCGTGCCCACCGGAGCGCAGCGCGCGCGGTACCTGACCTCGTCGCGACTCGCAGTGCTGCGGGCCGTGGTGGACCGGGTCGTACCCGGTCAGCCGGAGGACACCGTCGCCGGCGCCGTCGCGGCCGGTTGCCACGAGGCGATCGACGCGCTGCTCGGCGCCTTCACCGTCGATCCCCCGCGCATCTACGCCGGCGGTCCGTTCTCGGACCGCGGCGGGTCGCGGGTCAACCACTTCGCGAAGTTCCTGCCGCTGGACCGCTACGAGGAACGCGCCTGGAAGCTGCGGATCCTCGGCTCACGCGGTCACCGCGACCTCGAGCGCAACGGCCCGGTGACCGGCATGCAGCAGGTCTACCGCACGGGCCTCGACGCGCTCGCCGCGAGCGTGCCCGGTTTCACCCTGCTGCCCGGACCGTTGCGCGACCTGGCCCTGCAGGGCAGCCAGAACGCTGCGGTCACCGCCATGTTCGACCTGGCGGTGGCCCACACCCTGGAGTTCATGTACGGCGCACCGGAGTACGGCGGCAACAAGGACGGCGTCGGGTGGCACGCCGTCGGGTTCGAGGGCGACCGGCAGCCGCGGGGGTACACCCGCGCCGAGGTGACCGCACCGAAGACCGAGCTGCTGCCACTGGTGGACGCGCCCCTCGAGGACCTCCTGGACGCGCTCGGACTTCCCGCCCTCCCCCCGCTCCCGCCGGTGCTCACCGGTGCCGCGCCCACCGCCGCCGTGCTCTCCCCCCTCCTCCCCCTCGCGTCGTCCGAGGTGATGGCCGGACTCCATGCACGCGCCGCCGGAAGTCACCGCGAACTGGCCGAACAGGTGCGCGACCTGGTGGCACCGGTACTGAGTTCGTCGGGGGCCCGCGGCGAGACGATGGCGCGCCTGCACGCCGAGGCCGATCGGCTGGTGTGCGAGGCGCGCAGCCGGACAGGGCGGCAGTCCGCCGCACCGCCGTCGGATCCCGCCGAGAGCGAGGGAGCGCGATGAGCCGCGAGGCGGTCGTGGTCGGATCGGGCGCCGCCGGCTCGGTCGTCGCCTGGGAGCTGGCACGCGCCGGGTGGGACGTCACCATCCTCGAGCGCGGCCGCAACCTGCGGCCCGGACTCGGCCGACGCGACAGCAGCGACCTCGGCACCACCTACGGCAGCGACGAGCTCAAGGGACGGCGCGGCTACGGCTTCCCCGACGGCCTCCTCGAGCCCTATACGACCCGCACGCAGGCCGAGGCGCGCAAGGGCGTCGCGCGTTCGGCCCAGGGCGCGCTGGGGCAGCTCGGTGCCGCGGTCGGCGGCACCACGCTGCACTACAACGCCAAGACCCCGCGCTTCTGGCGGCAGGACTTCCACCAGCGATCGGCACTCGGCCCGGTGGCCGACGCCCAGGTGGCCGACTGGCCCATCGACTACGGCGACCTCGAGCCGCACTACGACGAGGTGGAGTACCGGCTCGGGGTGCAGGGCGACCGCTCCGCCATGCCCGAGCGCACGCTGCGTCAGTCACCGCGTCGTCGCGACTTCGTGATGCGCCCCAACCCGCCGTCCTACGCTGCCTCGCTGGTGGCCGACGGTGCCCGCGCCCTGGGGTTCGAGCCCTACCCCTTCCCAGCCGCCGTGAACTCCCGCGAGTTCCAGGACCGGCCGGCGTGCAACTCCTGCGGCATGTGCTCGGGCTTCGGATGCCCGATCAACGCGCGCGGCGACGCTCTCGTCTCCTACCTCAATCCCGCCCTCCGCACGGGCCGGGTTCGGGTCGTCGACCGCGCGTGGGTGCATCGGATCGAGACCACCCGCGACGGACGTCGTGCGACCGCCGTCCACTACCGCGATCTCCAGGGACGGCGTCACCGCCTGGCCGCCTCGACCGTGATCCTGGCCGGCAGCCCGATCAACACGGCGCGGTTGCTGCTGCTCTCGGCCACCGGCGCCCACCCACGCGGGCTCGGCAACCGGTCCGACCAGGTCGGTCGCAACATGATGTTCCACAACTTCACGCTCAGCGCCGCGCTGTTCACGCGCGACGTCAAGCCGCTGCGGGCGCAGTCGGCCACGGTGCAGGTCGACGACCTGATGGGGCCGTTCACCGGCCCCGAGGTCCAGGCGCTCGGCGTGCCCTACGTGGTCGGCGGCGTCGTCCAGGTCGGCTCCGGCGCACCGCCGCTGGAGGCATCGACCACCCTGTCCAGCCTCGTGGGTCACGGCACAGCGCTCAAGCAGCTGATGAAGGTCGGTCTGCACGCCGGCATCTGCGGCTCCCAACTGGTGCATCAAGACCTTCCCCAGGCACACAACCGCGTCGACCTCGACCCGAAGGTCACCGACTTCCACGGCGTTCCCTCGGCGCGGATCACCTACTCCCCCCACCGGCACGAGCAGGCCGCGGCCCTGCTGCTCGGCGCACGGATGGAGGCGATGCACCTCCTCGCGCCCGGAGCGACCGGGGCGGTGGTGCTGCCGTTCCCGATCCTCAGCGACGGCATCACCTACACCGCGCACCTCGCCGGAACCGCCCGGATGGGCCGCGACCCGCGGACGTCGGTCTGCGCGCCGTCGGGTCGATTGCACGACGTGGGCAACGTCTACGTGGCCGACGCCTCGACCTGGCCCACCTACCCGGGCTTCAACCCCACCCTGACCATCATGGCCAACGCGCGACGCATCGCGCGCGGCCTCATCGACCGACCCGGAGAATGACGTGAGAACGCTGGGAGCACCGCCCGCAACCGACGACGTGCCGTCGGTGACCCGACGTCGACTCATCGCGCCGGCGCTGCTGGCCCCGGTCGCGGGCCTCGTCACCGCTCCGGACGCCCGCGCGGCCCGTGCCACGCGGCCGGGACGCCGCCCGCATCGGATCCTGATCTTCACCCGCACCAGCGGCTTCCGTCACTCCTCGATCCCTCTGGCGATCCGAGCGGCGACCGAGCTCGGCCAGGAGCACGGGTTCGAGATCATGGCCACCGAGGACCCGACCGTGTTCACCGACGCCGAACTGCGCGGCTACACCGCGCTGCTCTTCGCGAACACGACCGGCAACATCCTCACCGACCGGGGCCGACGGGCGATCAAGCGATTCGTGACGTCGGGGGGCGGCTGGGCAGGCGTGCACTCGGCGGCCGACACCGAGTACGACTGGCCCTTCTACACCGAGCTGCTGTCCGGCGCACGTTTCCTGTGCCACCCGTTGATCCCCCAGTCGGCGACGGTGCTGCGCGAATCCGCCGACCACCTCTCGACCCGCCGGTTCCCGCCGAGCTGGCAGACCCCCGTCGAGGAGTTCTACTCCTTCACCGACTCACCGCGAGGGCGCGCGAAGATCCTGCTCGCCATCGACGAGGGGAGCTACCTCCAGGTGCCCAACACCTCGATGCTGCCCACCGGCGCCTCGGTTCCACCGGTGGTCACGGGCACGATGGGCGACCACCCGATGTGCTGGCAGCGCCCGATCGGACGCGGTCTGTCCTGGTACACCGCGCTCGGCCACGAGGTCACGATGTATGAGAACCCGACGTTCCGGCGTCATCTGCTCGGCGGTCTGCTCACCGTGACCCGACATGGTCGTCGTCATCTGCCGACCGCGTGACGCGCAGCATCGCGTCAGGTGCCGAGGTAGCGACCGGCGCGGTGATTGAGCGCGATGACGAGGTTGAGCACCGCACCACCGAACGCCGAGAGCAGCACCTGGCCCGGTGCGACGACGAGCAGCGACCCGAGGATCACCGCGACGTCGAGTGACATCTGCACGTAGCCGGCGCGCCAGCCGGCACGCTCCTGGGCGAGCAGAGCGAGGACGTTGAAGCCGCCCAGGCTCGCGCCGTGGCGGAAGAGGATCAGCATCCCGACACCGATCACCAGGTTCCCCGCGACGACGCCGTAGACACCTGCGACCTCCCCGACGTCGAGCACACGGGGATGGAGCTCGGAGAACGCCGAGACCAACCCGACGGCGATCAGCGTGCGCACGGTGAAGGCCGGCCCCTTGGTGCGCCACGCCAGCACCAGGAACGGCAGGTTGATCGCCACGTACAGGGCGCCGAAGGCCGCGGGCGTGGCATAGGAGAGCAGCAGCGCCAGGCCGGCCGTGCCGCCGGTGACGGCGTCGACGGCGGTGAGCAGGTACAGCCCGAGCGAGACCAGGAACGTGCCGGTGAGGACGCCGAGCACGTCCTCCAGCCGTGAGTGCGGGACGCCCGCGGGACCGCCGGGTGCCGCAGGCTCGGCGGCGGGCTCGCTCACGTCGCTCACCGGGCGAGCCTAGTGCCCGACGTAGCGCCTTCGGTGGCCGAGGAGGTCGCTCTGCGACCGTCACGAGGCCCCGTGAGACGGCGGCGTGGTTTCGTGACGGCCCTCGTTCCTCAGGCCTCCTCAACCACCGGGACGAGCGGTGGTCGAGCGGCCTCAGCGCCGCGGCATCAGATCCAGGCCGAGCTCGGCGCCGACCTGGCGCACCACGCGCAGCTCGGCCAGGAGCTCCACGACGTCGTCGACCGAGACGGGTGGGTCGACGGCGTAGCCGGCACGTACCGGCTCGATCAGGAGGGACATGACCCCAGTGTTGCCCCGCGTCGACCTCGCGCGCCGGTGACGTCGGGCAGGACTCTCGGGACCTTGGTCTCGTGAGTCCCTGTCACAAC
>NZ_JAHRHK010000011.1:111215-146023 GCF_021246465.1 Nocardioides sp. R-C-SC26
CGCGACGTGCGGCCCCGCCCGGGCCGGACTGGGGTCTCCAGTCCGGCCGGGCGGCCGGTGGTGCTGGTGCCGATTCACTCAACGCAGGAGCGCCGAGTGGATCAGCGGTTCGATCAGTTGGTGCGGTTGACGTTGCAGATCGCGTCCTTGAGGGACACGGTCAGCGTTCCGATGATCGGGATGTTGCTGATCCGGACGTCGAGCGCGGTGTTGCCGACACAGTTCATGACTCCCGTGCCGCTCTCGCCGTCCATGCCGACGACCTGACCGAACAGCTTCCTCGGCTTGAGGACGGTCAGCGCGTCGATGGCGTAGAACCCGGCACCCGGACGGAAGGTCAGGCGCGTGTCGTCGATGTTCGCGACGATCTGGCCGGTTCCGATCGCACGAGCGCACGTGGCGGCGTTGGCCACGGTGCACCCCTCGGTCGCCGTGTTCAGGTAGAGCGGGCCACCGTTGTCGGCGTCCACCGAACCCGTCAGGTCGAGCGCGGTCAACTGCAGGTTCTCGACGTTGATGCCGCTGGACGGGTCGACCATGTTCAGCGTCGTCTGCTCGCTCGCCGCGAAGCGGATCGAGCCCAGGGTCGGGTTCTCGATACCCGAGTCCGGCAGACAGGCCGAGTCCTGCGCCATGCAGATGTCGAGGTTGGCCGGCAACGGGTTGGCGATCGAGCCGCTCAGCCCGCCCATGGAGAACGACAGGCTGTTGGTCGGCGCGTCGGCGGAGTAGACCAGCTTGGTCGCCCCCGACCCGTCGTCCGTCAGGCCCAGTCGCATGTTCGGCACCAGGTGGTCCAGCGTCGCGTTGACGTCGCTGAGCACGGCACCGTTCTCGTCGACCTCGCTCACGTTGATCGTGAACACCTGGCCGGCCACGGTGTCGAGGAGCACCTCGGGGGAACTGCTCAGCGCCGCCTCGATGGTCCGCAGACCCGTGACGCGGCCCGCGATGGCGATCCCGTTCGGCGACTGGCGCACCAGCATGCCGTCGCCGCCACCGGGCACCGCGAGGCGGTTGCCGTCGTCGGCGAAGATCTCCAGCAGACCCAGCGACTGGCCGCCGGTGTCGAACCGGATGCCGTCGTCGGTGACGCCGACCTCGAGCTTCGTCGGGATGTCGACGATGCGCAGGTCGAGGTCGGTGGCGCCGTCGAAGATGCCCTCGTCGGCGTGTCCGACCACGGTGACCTCGCCGATCGGGTCGGAGCCCTCGACCTTGAGGGAGCCGTCGGCACCCAGGCCCAGGTTCAACTGACGCGGGGCGTCGTTGATCTTGGCGTCGAAGGTGAGACCGTCCTGGTCGACCAGGGCGCGCAGCGGCGTCGGGGCCATGGTGAGGCCGATGCCGATGTTGTCACCCGCCTCGAGGGTCATGCCCTCGAAGCCCGGCAGCCGCACGGCCACCGACTGGTTCTCACCGTTCTGGAGCAGCCGCAGGTAAGCGGGGTCGTCCAGCTGGGCGATCTCGCGACCCGAGGCGTAGCCCGCCTCGAAGATGCCGATCGGAGCGCTCGCGGTGAGCGCACCCTGACCCTCGGCGTCCAGGCCGAACTTCACCGACGAGGGAACGTCGGTGAGCGCCAGGCGGATGTCGTCCGCCGTGCGGCCGTTGTTCAGCGTGCGCGCACGCAGGTCGATCTTCGACAGGCCCTTGGCACTGGTGAGCTCGGCGGTCATGCCACCGGTCTCCGAGCCGTTGACCGCGAGCTGCAGCTTGCCGTCGACGGCGTCGATCGTGCCGTCGGCGGTGAACACCTCCGCGGCGTTCCGGTCGTCGACCATGGAGAGGTCCACGACGGTGGGACGACGCGAGTCCATCGAGAGGGCGATGTTCTGGCCGCCGTTGAGGCTGACGCCCACACGGCTGCTGTTCGGCGCTGCGCTGTAGCCGATGGCGAAGCGCTGCTCCTTCGGCGCGGCGGTGGTGCCGGAGATGGCACCGGTCACGTCGATCGCCTCGCGGCCCTTGGTGGAGATCTCCAGGGAGATGCCCGAGGTGCCGATCGCGACGTCACCGATGAACGAGCGAGGAGCGTTGCTCTCGCGGGTGTCGTAGCCCAGGCGGTACACGTCGTTGCTGCCCGGGATGTCGATCACGGCCTGGATGCTGAGCGGCAGGTCGACGCTCGCGCTGTCGGTCCGGGTGACCCGGATCCGCGGCACGACGCCGCCACCGTCGCTGCGACCGAGGGTGAGCTCGGCGATGACGTCGGTCTTGCCGTCGCCCGTGACGTCCATGGCCTGCGGAACGGCGAAGCCGGAGTGGAACGTGCGGGCACGACGGGTGCCGTTCGGCTGCACGTAGATCGCACGCCACTCGAACCGGGCGGTGTCGAGCACCGGACCGAGAGGAGTGGTGGCCGCGACGCCGTCGAGCAGCGTGCCGAGCACGCCGTCGACCGCGGTGCCGGTGTTGCCCAGCAGCACGCCGGTGTTGCCGGCGAGCGTGGAGAGCAGCGTCTGAGCGCCCAGCGTGTCCGTCACGGTGCTGAGCACCGGGAGGCTGAACAGCGGGTTGGTGACGCTGGAGACGATCTGTCCGAGCAGGCCGCCGAGGCCGCCCAGCAGGCCGCCCGTCGGGCCGGTCTGCGTCGGGGGACGCTTCACCGCGTCGTCGCCGACGAAGAACGAGATCGAGTCGCCACTGCCCAGCCACACCGGGTCGGCGGCGAAGGTCGCCGTGACCGGCACGACGCGCGACGGCGCGGCGATCGCGACCTGACGGGCGGCAGCACCCATCTCGTCGGTCGCGACCTCGGCCGAGTTGTCACCGAAGGCGAGCGCGATCGGCTTCTCGGCGACCGGGAGACCGAAGCGGTCGCTGTTGGGCGTGACGTCGACGAGCACGGCCTCGAGGGTCGCGGTCTCGCCGGGCTCAGCGCGGCTGTCACCGCGGTAGAGCAGCTGCGTCGAGCGCTTTGTCAGCGTCGTGGTCGCAGAACCGGCGGAGCCGGTCGAGTAGAGGTCGGTCGTTCCGGGGGTGGCCGTCACCTCGAACGTGCCCGCCGGGAGGTCGGGCAGGTCGACGGTGGTGGAGGCGACGCCGCTGGCGTCGGTGACGAGCTCGATGTCGCCCACCTCGGGCACCGACACGGTGACCGGCTGGTTGGCGACGGTGGAGCCGTTGATGCCGTTGCCCTGCGCGGTGGTCTTGACCGAGATCGCGAGGTTCTCGCCCGTGATCACCTTGGCCGGCAGGGTGACCGCGACGGCGGCCTTGTTGTCGACGGTGAAGGTGCGCGGCGCCTGGGCGACCTCGCCCTGGTTGGTGCAACCGAGACCACCGAAACCGGACTTCACCGAGTTACGGATCCAGCTGTTGATCCGGTACTGGCCCCGGGGCATCCCGTTGGATGCGAACGTGACCGACTTGCTGCCGGTGCCGCCGATGTTGCCCGAGTTCAGCACCAGGGCGTTGTCGGAGACCCGTCGCACCTCGATGCGGGAGTACGGGCTGCCCTGACCCAGGACGCACGGATTGGAGGCGCCGGACTCGGTGATGGTGATGTTGCCCGAGAGCACGGCGCCATCGGCGGGCGCGGTCAGCGCAGCGTGCGCGGCGGGGGCGACCGCCACGACCGCGGCGGTGGGGACCGCCAGCAGCAGGGCGGTACCGAAGGCTGCCGATCGCATAGATCGGCGGCCACTTGATCGTTTTCTGGCGTGGCGGAACTGTCCGCTAAAGCCCATGGGAGCACTCCTGGTGAGTATGGAACCGTCGGATGGCGAGATGACGGGTCACCCGGAGACCCCTCCCCAGGACGGACCATGACACGGGTCACACTCGATGTAAATGACGTGTGTCAAAAGCGTGACACCCCCCTTGCTAATGTCACATACCGTCAGGTATGCGTCCGCGTCGCCCGTCGGGCCGGGCCCGCAGCGAGGGGATCCGCGGCGGGCCCGGGGCGACGACGGGTGGCTCGACTACCTGATCGCGACCGGCTTGGCGACCATCGGCGTCGCGACCGCCACCCCGTAGTAGAGCGGCTCGCCCTGGCCCCCGCCGTCGGGCGCGAACGTCGAGCCCGACCGGATGTAGTAGTCGACGCCCTCGGGTGTGACGGCGTTGCCCGGGATGCGCGCCGCCCACGTGCCCGCACCCGACGTCCGACTCATCGGGACGGCGTAGAAGGAGCCGCGGCCGTGCCGGCGGTAGTAGAGCGTCGGCGTCACCACACCGTCGGCACCGCGCGCGCCGAGCACGACCGCGCTGACGTCGATCGGACGCCCCGAGACCGAGTCACGCACCGAGGTCGTGTGCACGATCGTCGACGGCGACCGCAGCGGGGCCCCCGTGGGCACGCCGAAGTGCCGCATCACCGCGCGCAGCACGACCACGGCATCCGCGAGGTCGGCGGTGTCGCCCAGGTTCCACCCGATGGCCGCGGTGCGGAACCCGCGGTGCTTGCGGTCACCGGTCATCAGGACGCCGGCATAGGCCGGCGTGCCGACGTCGGGCACCGTGTCGAGCAGCAGCGTGGGCGCTACGAGCAGACCCGCGGCCTTTCCGAACGGCCGGTAGCGCGTGCCGTCGATGGCGCGGCCGCCCGCGGCCAGCCCGGCCATGCTCACCGCACCGGCGCGGGGACCGGGGCGGGCGCGCACGGTCTTCCCCTTCAGCGCACCGACACCGGTGAAGGTCGCGGCGCCGTCCTGGGACGCCCCGTAGGTCGGCACGCCGAACGGGCGCCGCACCCCGAAGTACCGGGCGCCGAACCCGACGACGCTCGCCGGCGACTGCTCCGAGCCGGGGTTGGTCAGAGCGGAGAGCGCACCGCTGCCGGTGAGCAGCACCTTGCCGCCGCGGTCGAGGTAACGCTGCACCTGCGCCCGGTCGAACTTGTCGAGGATCCCCTCGTAGCGGGCGGTCGCGCTCGACCAGATCACCGCGTCGTAGCTGCGCATCTGCGCGAAGGAGGGGTGCTTGACGTAGGTCGTCGACGCCACGCCGATCGCCGACAAGGCGCCCTGGATGGCGCGCTCCTCGGAGAACGTGCCGGAGTCGTCGACGATCAGCACGCGCGCCTTCGGTGCGCCGGCCCACAGGTCGGTCACCTGGGTCTGGTTGGTCTCCACTCCCTCCTTGACGCGGTTGCGAGGGTCGACGGTGACCGCGAGCCGCACCGGGCCCTCGGCAGCCGGGCGGTAGCGGAAGCGCACGTTCTTGCGCTCGTAGGCGCTCAGGACGACCCGCCTGCTCGCCACGACCCGACCGAGTCGGGCGCCCTCTCCGGCCTCGCGCACCACGACCGTCACCGCGCCGGGCTTGCGGCCGCCGTTGGAGAAGATCGGCACCTCGAGCTCGTTGGCCACGCCGGCCGTGACCGTGCCGGAACCGCCCTGACCGTCGCGTCGTCCGGTGACGAAGCCCGGCGAGACGTCGGCGCGCCGCGCCAGATTGACGACGTCCAGACGCATGTCGTTGGTCGAGGCTCCGGCCTCCTGGCTCATGTCGAGCCCGTTGCCGTAGCCGCGCACGTTGGTGAACGCCCACCCGGTGGGCTTCTTCGACCAGTTCGACCAGGTGTCGGCGGCACCGGCGGTGTTGAAGCCGGCCTTGGTGCCTCCGGCGAACACGACGCGGCCCGACCAGCCGGTGCAGAGCAGGTAGTCGGCGACGACGACCTTCCAGGTGCCGGCCATGGGGTTCTTCACCGTGAGGGTCTCGGTCTCACCGAACGAACCACCGTCGACCTCGGTGCCTGCGTTGCCGCGCGGGTCGACCAGTCGGAGCTTGCAGTCGCCGAGCATGTCGCTGCGCGCGGTGACCGTCATCGACTCGTTCGCGGCGTTCTTGCCGACGGTGAACGACGCCGTGCCGGCCGAGAGCGGCGTCGTCGTGCCCGAGAGCTCCACCGGCTTCTGGGGGTTGCCCGTGTTGCCGCCCAGCCCCGGAGCCAGCATCCGCGTGCCCGAGGTGATGCCGGTGGCGGCCGCCGTCAGCAGGTCCCCGGGGTTGCCACGCTCGCCGCCGAGCTGGAGCTCCTGGGTGTTGTCGTTGCGATCGAACTCCTCCAGGTCCATCTGGTAGCGGTTCGCGTCGTCCTGGGCGTCGTTCGCGCGGCCGAAGTACGTGGTGGAGCGGCGGTAGTAGTCGAAGTGCCACACCGCGAGGCCGGAGCTGTAGAGCTGCCGGTCGAACATCGACCCCATCGGGTCGCGGGCGTGCAGGCTCGCCGAGCGCGTGTTCCGGCCGAGGTTCTCCACGTAGTAGCCCTCGACGACGTAGGTCTTGCGCACCTTGTCGTAGGCCAGGCCGTAGACGTCCTCGGCGGTCCAGGTGTGGCCGACCTTGTCCTTCTGACCGAGCTTGATCTCGTAGGCGGGCACGAGCAGCAGGTTCGGGTCAGGCGTCCCGACGCGGTAGTTCGCGCGCGGCTCGACCGTGCGCGGCTTCAACCGGTAGTTGCGCAGGTTCCCGCGCACGATGGTCGGCGTGACCCACCCCTGGAAGACGCGGGACGCCGGGTTGAAGATCGGCGGGTTGCTGCCTGCGGGGTTCCCCAGGTAGGAGCCGCCGGCCATCACGTCCCAGTCACCGGTGCCCTCGGCGAAATAGGTGGTGTCGTAGTAGTCGGGCTCACCGATCGCATGGGCCATCTCGTGCACGCCGACGCCGATCGTGAGCGGGTCGTGGTGCGACTCGTACTCGGGGATCGTCACCACGCGGTTGACGAACACCCCGGGCGTCGTCGTCGGCAGACCGATCTTGAGGGTCTCGGCGTTGATGCCGATCAGACCGGTCGCGATGCTGGCGAGCGCGGTGAACTCGATGGCGTGGGAGTGGGTCTGGCACGGGTCGGAGGTGACCTCCCGACCACCGCCGGAGTGGATCATCATCAGGAAGTCGACGACGCCGTCGCCGTCGTTGTCGTACTTGCGCCACGGGACGTCGACCGCCTGCGGCACGGCCTCGGCCGCCATGCCGAGCGCCCCGAGGCCGCCGAGGCCCAGCACGCTTCCGGCGGGGTCGGTGATCTTGAAGCTGCCGTCGCCGTAGCCGTAGTAGCAGGGATCGGGCAGCGAGAGCGCCGAGGTGTAGGTGCCGTAGACGTCGACGTTGACCAGGAACTGCCCGAAGGAGGCCTCGTAGTAGAACTGCGTCATCGTGCCCCGCGGGTTCCCGCCGAAGCCGTCGAGCAGCTGAGTGAAGTACTCCTCGGTGTTGCTGGGCGCGTGGAACTGCGGCTGGGTCTCGCCGGCCGCCTTGTCGAACCAGGTGGCGAGCATCAGCGCCGGCACGTTGAACACCTTCGGCGTGACGCTCGTGCGCGCGGCCACCTCGGCCTGCGGCGCGAGCTGGCGCGCCATCGTCTGCAGGCGCAACTGGAGCATGCTGCGCAGGTCCTTCTCCTCGTTGGAGAGACGCACCTGGTGGCGGCCCGCGTGTCGCGCGAGACCGGCCGGCGCTCCGGCGGCGCTCACCGGCCGCCCGAGCACCGCGCGGCCGCTCGACGTCACCGAACGGACGTAGCGCCACACGCCGTCCCGACCGCGGTCGACGCTGAAGCCGTCCTCGGTCTCGAAGAGTCCGCCGTGCTCGAGATCGTCGACGACGGCGCGGAACGCGAAGCCGTCGGGCTGCCGGAGCAGTTGAGCGATGTCGGCGATCTCCGGGACGTCGATCGCGTCACCGAGCTCGACCGAGCCGAGGTGGTCGGGGTCGTCGAGTTCACGCGCGACGACCGGCGCACCGGCGGTGGCCGGCTGGACGGTGCTCAGCGTGCCGGTGAACGCCACGGACGCGGCGACGGCGATCAGCAGGGCGGTAGGACGCCGCAGGGTGGGCAGCATGGATCGTTCTCCTGGGTCGGGTGCCGAAGCACCGTGGGCGGCGCCGGGTGGGGCACCGGCAGTTCAACGCGCACCGCGACCGAAGGTGATGCCTCCTGGAGTCGCTCGCCCGGTTGTCACCGCTCCGAGACCCGGCCGAGACCGAGCGGTCCAGACCAGGGCCACCTCGATAGGCTCAGGAGCTGTGTCGAGTCCTACGCCGCACCACGAGCCCACCTTCGCGGAGGTGGGGGCTGCGGACGACGCGTTCGCCTGCACCGTGACGTGCTCGTGCGGCGACTTCGAGCGAACCTCGACCAGCGCCAAGGGCGCGTCCCAGGCTCGCGCCAACGCACGGGCCAGCTTCAACCGCCACGTCAGGAAGGTCGAGGCCGAGCAGCCCGACGTATCGGCGACGAGCACCTCCGCCGACACCGCCTCCGGCTCAACCACGACGAGCCCGGCGCCGCCGGCGGAGGACGCACCGGACACGACCGACCCGGGCAAGGCCCCCGAGCCCGTCGGCGACGCCGATACCGCGGACTCGCCCCCCGATGAGGTCGAGGTCGAACCCGAGGAGCCGCGACCCGCCGAGTTTCCGCACGACGCGGCCGCGGTGGACGACGTCGAATCGGTCGGCTCCGGCCGAAGCGAGAGCGACGGCGACGAGGCGGCTGCGTCCGACGAGGGCGAGGGGACCGGTGAGGGCGAGGCGGCTGCGTCCGATGAGGCCGAGGGGTCCGGTGAGGGCGATGCGCCCGGCGACGAGAGCGCGGAGGAAGCGACGGTCGACGCGACGACGTCGACGCCTGCGGTCGCGCTGCCGCCGCTCGGTGAGGCCGTGCTCGCGACGACGCCGCGCACCGGTGTGGTCGACGTCGTCGTGGGCCTGGCCACGGTGCTCGGCCTGGTGCTGCTCGTGCTCGCGGCCGTCTCCGGCACCGACAGCACTCCGAGTACCAGGCCCGAGGCCGACCCGACGCCGGTCGGCTCGCTCCCCACGTTGCCGCTGCCGATGGTCACGGCCCCGCCGCGAGCCGCCTACCTCGACATCCTTCGTCAGGTCGACCCCGTCTTCTCCGACTTCGACGCCGACGTGCTGGTGCAAGCCGGATGGCTGATCTGCCGCGACTACGGTCGCGGCGCCTCCGTCGTCGACATCGCCGCGTCCATCGCCGCCAACGGCGAGATCGACCCGGTGCAGTCGTTCGTGATGATCGACGCCGCCGGCCGCGAGCTCTGCCCGCAGTACCGGATCGGCATCTCCACCGAGGTCTCCGGCCTCTCCTGAGGCTCCACGTCACCAATCGATCCGACGAAACTCCCGCTCACGGCCCCGTTCCCGGCGCTTCTGCGGGAGGTTCACCCCACCAGGGACGGACGACGCGTCCGCGAGGCGCTCGTCAGCCGCGGATCCGCTCGGTGCGCAGCAGGTCACGCTCGATCTCCGCGTCGGTCCAGGCGAAGGAGACCCACTTCTCCTGGCTGAACAGGCGTGTCTGGTCGGTGGAGAAGGGCGAGCGCGGGTTCTCCGACTGGCCGTAGGTCAAGATCGTGCGGGCCGAGACCCGTCCGCCCGACAGGAAGGCGATCGACTGGATGTGCGACGACCCGTAGGTGATCGGTCGGAAGAACCGCTTGTTCTGCTTGGTCTTGCGCGCCGCCAGGGCATTGGCGTTGCCCGCCTCGTCACCCATGCCGCCGCCCAGCGGAATCGCGGGCGCTCCCCGGTCGCCGGCCACCTGCAGCGTGCCCCAGGGCGCGTCGAAGGGGATCTTGCGACGGCGCAGGGAGTCGATCGCCCGCTGCATCGCACGGACGACGAGACTGTTGTCCACGTTGAGCCCGCGCGGGGTGTTGAACGGATCGGTGAAGGAGAACGCCTCCTTCCACACCCCGTTGTCGGGCAACCGGGTCAGGAAGACCTCGAAGATGTGCGTGCCCACCGAGTCGACGTCGGAGCGGCCGTCCCAGCGCTTGAGCACCTCGCACGCCCGCTTCTCCCCCGTCGCCGCGCAGACGGCGTCCAGGGCGCCGTCCTCGCGCATCACCTCCGCGGCCCGCATCCGGTTCTCGTACTGGTGGGAGGCCAGCGAGGCCGGCGACTCCTTGCCGCCGTCGGCGAGCTGGTCCATCACGTACTGCGCGACCATGCGGGTGCGCATCGTGCGCGGGCACTGCTCACAGCCGATGATGGTCGGGAAGCCCTCCAGGCGCACCTGGTCGTTGGGCGTCCAGTAGGAGTCGTTGGCGTTGTGCACCCAGTCGCGACGGACGACGTCGGGCAGGTTGCGCGGTCCGAGGATCCCCGGCCGCTGCGCATCCTTGTCAGCACCCCAGGCGCACCGGCCGTCGGCGAACGTCCCGTCGAGGCCGGGCAGACCGGCCACCTGGTCGAGCACGATGCCGATCTCGCTGCGGCACAGCGCCTTCATGGAGTTCGTGACGTGCGGGACGACGGAGTGGTCCGCGTAGAGCACGTCGCCGCGCCGGTCGGCAGCGGTCGTGTTGACCCACGGCATCCCGCCGCCGGCGTCCTGACGACGCAGCAGATCGCGCACGGTGCGCGCCTTGCCCATGTTCAAGAACGTGTCGATGGTGCGCAGCTGCTCGCCGTTGGCGTCGCGCAGGGCCCACACGGTGAGCGGCGTCCACCCCATCAGGGTCGCGGCGGAGTCGACGACGTAGCCCACGTCGGTGCGGTAGAGATCCTCGCGAACGGTGCCGATCGAGCCGTTCTCGCGCTTGACCTTGACCTCGACGACGCGACGCTCGAGCCGCTTCGGACCGCTCGCGGTCAGGTAGAGCGTGGGGTCGACGAGCAGCTTGTACTCATACGGCGTGAAGCGGTACGCCGTCGACACCGTGTGGCTCCACGCGACGTCGTTGTTGAAGCCGATGTTGACGACCGGCGACCCGATCAGCGACGCGCCGGCGACGTCGTAGACGCCGGGGATGGTCAGGTGCTGCTGGGTGAAGTGGTAGCGGCCACGCCACGGGAAGTGCGGGTTCCCGAGCAGCATCCCCTTGCCGGTCGTCGTCTTGTCACCACCGATCGCCGTGGCGTTCGAGCCGAAGGCGACGTCGGGGCGCAGCGCCGCGCGGATCCGAGCGGCACGTTCGGGAGTGACGTCGGAGGCCACGCGGGGCAGCGACACCGGCAGGCCGAGGTCGTCGGGGGTGGGGGGCGCCGCGTCGACGATCTCCTTGACGAACGTGCCGGTGGAGGCGAGCACGTTCGCGGTGTAGACGCCGTACCAGAGGTCCAACGCCGTCACGTTCGGACGCAGGTACCCCGCGCCGGCGCACGCGGGGTCGGTCACGCGATTGGCCCGGAGCCACTTGTTCACACCCGCCGCGTACCCGGCGACCATCTGTCGCGCCTGCGTGCCGGGGCCGGCCTTCGACGTCAACAGCTTCTCGACCACACGGCGGTTGTGGATGTCGGTGACGAGGGTGTCGATCTGCAGGTTCGTGCCGTTCATCGACACGTAGTCGTCGTAGTTGCCGTTGGGCCCGAACCAGCGGGAGCGCTGGCCCCGGGCCGTTATCAGGGTGTCGGCGAGGGTGCAGATCGCAGCCTCTGCGGCGGCGTAGCCGCTGCCGAACCCCAGCGAGGGCCAGTCCTTGGCCGTGATGTGCGGGATGCCGTGCTCGGTCCAGCGAATCGTGGCGTCATAGCGCGATGCCCGCGCGGCCGGGGCGGCCGTGGTCACGGTCTCCTCGGCGGCCACGGACGACGACGGCAGCACGGCGGCGACGGGGAGCATCGCCAGCGCCAGGGCAGGGAGCAGTGCACGAGAACGACGGAGCATGCCCCTTCAACGGGCGACAGTGACGTGCGTTACGTCCTGTCGGCGAGGCCGGTCGGATCGTCGGCGTTCAGAGGTAGAGGCCGGCCGTCTCGTCGCTGAGCCGGTCGGCGGCGACGGCGTGCACGTCTCGCTCGCGCATGACGACGTAGACGTCACCGTGCACCTCGACCTCGGCCTTGTCCTCGGGGTCGAAGAGCACCCGGTCGCCGGTCTCGACGGCGCGGGCATGCGGGCCGACGGCCGCGACGCGCGCCCAGGCGAGGCGGCGCGCGCCCATGGCCGCCGTCGCGGGGATCACGATGCCGCCGGAGGATCGACGCTCGCCGGCATCGGTGTCGATCTCGCACAGGATGCGGTCGTGCAGCATCTTGATCGGCTGCTTCTCAGACATGCGGGCGCCTCGAGACAGCAGCTCAGCGGGCGACGCGGCGCACGACGACGAGCAACGCCACCGTGCCCAGTACACCGCCGGCGACCTTGAGGATGTTGTCCGTGCGCGGCTCGCCGGTCGAGGCATCGACGAAGTAGGCCTTGATGGCGGCGACCTCGCGACCCACGATCGTCTTGGGATGCGAGCGATACAGCAACTGGTCGATGGTGCCGGCGAGGCGCTCGCGGGTCTCTTCGATCTCGCGCTCGAGGTCGGACAGCTCGTTGCTCACCCGGGCAGGCTACCAATGGGCTGCGCCGCAGGCCCTACCCGTTCGGGCGCACGACCCGCGGATCGAATCCGACCGGGAGCTCGAGGCGGTGGGCGCGCATCGACGCCTCGTCGGTGAGGACGTCCACCGTGGGTCCGTCGACGACCACCCGCCCCTCACCCAGGACGACTGCGCGTGGGCAGAGCTCCAGGGCGTAGGGGAGGTCGTGCGTCACCATCAGCACCGTGACGTCGAGCGCGCGCAGCACGTCCGCGAGCTCACGCCGTGACGCCGGGTCGAGGTTCGACGACGGCTCGTCGAGCACCAGGATCTCCGGTTCCATCGCCAGCACCGTCGCCACGGCGACCCGACGTCGCTGGCCGAAGGAGAGGTGGTGGGGCGGACGGTCGGCGAAGTCGGCCATGCCGACCTGGTCCAGCGCCTGCATCACCCGCGTCTCCAGCTCGGCACCGCGGACGCCCAGGTTGCGCGGCCCGAACGCGACGTCGGCACGGACGGTGCCCATGAAGAGCTGGTCGTCGGGATCTTGGAAGACCACGCCGACGCGACGTCGTATCTCGGCGAGGTTCGCCTTCTCGACAGCGAGCCCGCCGACGCGGACGCTGCCGGCCACGGCCTCGATGATCCCGTTCAGGTGCAGCACCAACGTGGTCTTGCCCGCGCCGTTCGGGCCGAGCAGGGCGACCCGCTCACCGCGCCCGATCCGCAGGTCGACGCCGGAGAGCGCTCGATGGCCGTCGGGATAGGCGTAGGCCAGCCCCGCGATCTCGAGCACCGGTTCCGCGTTGGCTCCGTCGGGGAACGGCGGGGTCGTCGGAGGTCGGGGGTTCACGACGGCATCCTCCCGCTCTGGGCGCCGGTGTAGCCGCGCGAGAGCATGGCGACGTGCACGCGCTCGCCGCGCTCGTAGCACCGGATGAAGAGCGCACCGAGAGACCTGGCCAGCGCCGGCCAGTGCCGCGGGTTCCGCGGCTCGCAGCCCCGTGAGCGCATGGCGATGAGCATCCGCCCGTACTCGGTGAGCACCACCTCGAGGTAGCGCAACATGAAGCTCATGATCTCCACCAGCAGGCTCGGCACCCGGAGCCGGGCCAGCGCATCGATGATCTGGGTCGAGGTCGTGGTCGCGGCGAAGGTGAGCGAGGCGAGCACACCGAGGGTGCCCTTGGTGATCAGCGCGGCGCCGGCTTCGATGCCGGGCTCGGACAGCGTCAGCCCGGCGATCTCGACGAACGGCCCGTGCCCGAGCACCGGCATCAGCAGCGCGAAGACGACGAAGGGGGTCTCCACGAGCATCCGTGGCGCGAGATAGCGGGCCGGGACACGCGAGAGCGCGATCACGCTCGCGAGGACGAGCGCGTAGCCGGCGTAGGCCCACCAGAGCCCGCGTGGCGTCGCGACGACGGTCAGGGTGAAGGCGAGCAGCGCCAGCAGTTTCAGATGTGCCGGGGCGCGGTGGAGCGGTGAGTGGGCGTGGAAGTGGAACAGATGCCCGTGCGCGGCCCCCACGTCACCCCTCTCTGGTCGGACGGACCTGCGGTTCAGGCAGCGGCGTCGACGGGGGCGTGCGTGCCACGTCGTCGCACCGCGTAGGCGATGCCGCCCGTGACGACCAGGACCAGCAGGGTGCCGAGGATTCCTGGAATCGCGACGCTCGCGCGTTCGTTGTCGACGCCCGAGGTGCCGTAGTCGGCGAACGGGCTGTCCGCTACCGCGGAGTCCTCCGCAGCGTGCAGGAAGCCGGTCTTCTCCGCGACGAACTCCAGCCCGTCGGGATGACTGCTCGCGTAGTAGGAGGCGACACCGGCGACCAGCAGCGCGACCAGGAGGAAGGCGGCGAAGAAGCGCCGGTTGGACGACGTCGTGGCGCTCATGCGGCCACCTCCTCGCGCAGTGCGGCGGTCCGCGCGGCGACGAGCCGCCGGGCACCGTAGACCAGGTCGGGCCGCGTGCTGACCACAGCACTCACGACGAGTCCGGTGACGGCCGCCTCACCGATGCCGATCAGCACGTGCCAGCCGAGCATCGCGGTGAGCACGTCGGCCAGATCGACCGGCGCCTGGCCGCCGATCGCGAAGAGCCCCGTGAACACCGCGGCGGCCGCGGGCACCGACAGCAGTGCTGCGACGGCCGCGGAGATCGGGATCATCGACAGCCTCTGCGGCAGGACGCGGCGCAGGACCACGAAGACGGCCCAGCCGACACCGGCGGTCACCACGCCGATGAGCACGATGTTGGTGCCCAGGGCCGTGAGCCCGCCGTCGGCCATCACCAGCGCCTGGACGGCGAGCACGACCGAGACGCACAGCACCGCCGTCCACGGGCCGACGAGCACGGCCGCGAGTGCGCCGCCCATCAGGTGCCCGGAGGTGCCGGCACCCACGGGGAAGTTCACCATCTGCGCGGCGAACACGAACGCCGCGACCAGACCCGCCAGGGGTGCCGTCCGGTCGTCGAGTTCGCGCCTGGCACGCTGCAGGGCGACGCCCACGGCGACGGCGGCCACGGCACCGGTAGCGATCGACGTCGGTGCGTCGAGGAATCCGTCGGGGACGTGCATGCCGAGCACCCTACGCTGTTGCGAATTACTTGCATGAAGGAGACCCGTCCATGAGCACCGCCCCCCGCCTCTCCCCCGGAGACATCGCTCCGGAGTTCACCCTGACCTCCGACACCGGCGAGCAGGTCTCACTGGCCGACCTGCGCAGTAGCACCGGTCGCGGAGTGATCGTGTACTTCTACCCGGCTGCGATGACGCCGGGCTGCACCAAGCAGGCCTGCGACTTCACCGAGTCGCTCGCCTCGTTGCAGGCGGCGGGCTACGAGGTCGTCGGCATCTCGCCGGACAAGCCGGAGAAGCTGGCGAAGTTCCGCGAGCGCGACGCCCTGACGATCTCCCTGCTGTCGGATCCCGACAAGGAGGTCCTGGAGGCCTACGGAGCCTTCGGGGAGAAGAAGCTCTACGGCAAGGTCGTGGTCGGCGTCATCCGCTCCACCATCGTCGTCGACGCCGAGGGCGCCGTCGTCGTCGCCCAGTACAACGTCAAGGCGACCGGACACGTGGCCAAGCTGCGTCGCGACCTCGGCCTGGACTGAACGTCGTCGCCGACCACCGCTCCGGCCGACGACGTCGGCCTGCGAAACTCAGCCTGCGACAGTGCACCTGGGCCGGAGTGGTGGAATTGGCAGACACGCAGGATTTAGGTTCCTGTGCCTTCGGGTGTGCGGGTTCGAGTCCCGCCTCCGGCACCGATCTCGCGTTGACCCGTCTTGAAGTAAAGACGGGTCAACGCAGGGCGACGGCGAGCTGGGGTGCGGGGGCACGCAGTGCCCGGCCGCGGTGGGGGATCGCGTCCTTCTCCTCGCGCGTCAGCTCTGCGGTCGTGCGGCCGGGGAGGTCGTCGGCCTCGAAGAGGACGTCGTAGCCGAAGCCGCCGTCGCCCCGCACCTCGCGGATGACGCGACCGTCCATGCGCCCCTCGACCAGCAGCTCCTGGCCGTCGGGCGTCAGACACACGATGGCGCACACGAAGTAGGCATCACGTCGCTCGTCGGGGACGTCGTCGAGCTGGTCGAGCAGGAGCCTGTTGTTGCGCTCGTCGCTCTTGGGCTGCCCCGACCAGCGGGCCGACAGCACGCCCGGCATCCCGTTCAGCGCCGCGACGCAGAGCCCGCTGTCGTCGGCGATGGTGGCGAGCCCGGTCGCGGCGACACCGGCCTGAGCCTTGAGGCGGGCGTTGCCCTCGAAGGTCGGAGCGTCCTCGACCGGTTCGGCGTAGGCAGGCACGTCGTCGAGGCCGACGATCTCGATACCGGGCAGATGGTCGGCCAGGATCCGCTCCAGCTCGGCGAGCTTCTTGGCGTTGCGGGAGGCGAGGTGAAGTCGGAGATCGGCCACGCGTGCAGGCTAGGCGATCCGGCGATCCGGCGATCCGGCGATCCGGCGATCCGGCGATCATGACGCCGCGAGCCCCGGACGACCACGACGGTCGACCGGGGCTCGTCGGTGATGCCGACCTCAGGCCGGCAGACGTCAGCTCGCGCTACTTCACCTCGGCACGGAGGAGGAGGCGCAGGCCGACGAAGAACGGCAGCACCAGCCAGATCGTTCCGGAGACGAGCAGCTGGGCCCACTCCTGGCCCGACAGCGTGAAGTCTCCGGTGTAGAGCGGAGCTTGTGCGGTGTTGAACTCGATCCACGGGATGACGTCCTCGAGGCCCTTGATGATGTAGGCCAGGATCCCCGCGACGGTCGGCACGATCAGCGAGTAGACGAAGTATCCGACGATCGCGGCCGGACTGTTGCGCAGCAGCATCGCGAAGGCGAAGCCGACGAAGACGGCGATGAGCGTGCCGAGGAAGAAGCTCGGGATCGGGTCCCAGGTGAGGTTCCAGTCCGCGGAGCCGCCGTTCACCGGGCTGGCCAGCGTGCCGACCGCCGCGATGGAGGCGCCCAGCAGAAGCACCGCGATCGAGAGGACGATGCCCGCGAGGAACTTCGCGACGACGACGCGCGAGCGCCTCGGCTCCAGAGTGAACGTCGCGAGTCCGGTGCGCTGGCTCCACTCACTGGTGATCAGCAGGATCATCAGGATCGGCAGGAACGAGGTCATGATGCCCCCCGCCATGCTCAGCATCGAGACGTAGTCCTGGGCGCTCTCCTCGAAGAAGAGCGCCCCGAGCGCGGTGGCGATCACCGTGATGCCGAGGATGGAGAAGGTCAGCCAGCGGCCGGCGCGGGTGTCGAAGCTCTTGCGGATCTCGACCGAGATCAGTCGGCTCATCGGCACGGCCGGGGTCGCGCTGATGTCGATGGTGCGGGTGTTGACGGCGGTCGCCGTGGCGGGGGTGCTCATGCGGAGGCTCCTGTCGCGGGCGCGGGGACGGTTTCGCGCTGGGTGTCGGCGGTGAGCTCGAGGAAGAGATCCTCCAGCCCGGCGGCGCCGCTGCGCAGGTCGGTGAGCACGAGACCGTGCTCGATGGAGAGTCGGCTGACGTCGGCGGGTGCGGCGTCCACCCGGATGCCCTCGCCGGCCTCGGTCACCTGATGGCCGGCCGCCTGCGCGGCGCGGGCGAGCGCGGCGTTGTCCTCGGCGACGACGAGCGTGCTGACCGTGGAGTCCATAGCCAGCAGGCTCTTCTTGTCGCCCTGGGCGACGATCTTGCCGCGACCGATCAGGATCATCTCGTCCGCGATCAGCTCGACCTCGTTGAGCAGGTGGCTGGAGAGCAGCACGGCGCCGCCGCGGTCGGCGTAGCCCTTGAGCAGCGTGCGCATCCACCGGATGCCGGCCGGGTCCAGGCCGTTGGCGGGCTCGTCGAGGATCAGCACCTCGGGGTCACCGAGCAGCGCGTGAGCGATGCCCAGCCGCTGCTTCATGCCCAGCGAGTAGTTGCGCAGTCGCCGCTTGGCCTCGTCGTCGGAGAGCGAGACCAGCGCGAGCATCTCGTCGACCCGGGAGCTCGGGAGGCCCATGGTCTTGGCGCCGAGGGTGAGGATCTCGCGACCGGTGCGTCCCGCGTGCTGGGCCGAAGCGTCGAGGAGGACGCCGACATGGCGGCCGGGGTTGGGGATGTCGCGGTACTCGTGACCGCCGATGGTGACCTTGCCCCGGGTCGCCGGGGTGAGGCCCACCATCACGCGCATGGTCGTCGACTTGCCGGCACCGTTCGGGCCGAGGAAGCCGGTGACGCGGCCGGCCTGCGCCGTGAAGGTCACGTCATCGACGGCGGTGAAACCGCCATAGGTACGGGTGAGGCCATGGACTTCGATCATGGCTCCACCCTCCCCGCCCGCGCGGAGGCGACACATCGGCCAGGGGTCGATCGTTGCGCGACTTTGGTAGGGGGACGCGTCGACCGCGGTCGGACGTGCGCGGGGAGGTCGCCGCACTACGGTGAGGCGGTGATCAGTTCGGCCGCCGACCGTGCGGCAGGCACGCTTCCGCGGCCCGAGCCTGGCGCCTACCAGCCGACGCTGATGTGGTGGGGCTACACGTGGCGGTTCCTCCTGATGGCGGCTATCAGCGCCGTCGTCTGGGCGAACGTCGACCCCGACCACCGGACCGACCACGTCGCGCTCGACCTCCTCGGCGGCGCGGCCTGCTTCGCCCTCGTGGCCTGGCGGCGTCGATGGCCGGTACCCGTAGCGGTCGTGACAGCCGCGGTGTCCTGCGTGTCGATCCTGGCGGCGGGTCCGGCGACCCTGGCGCTGGTCTCGCTGGCGACGCGACGTCGCTGGCGTGAGGTCCTGCCCCTGGGCGTGATCAGCGTCGCCGGGGCGCAGGCGTTCCTCATCACCTACCCGACCGTGGACTCCGAGCCCTGGTGGCTGACGTTGTCGACCAATGCCCTGGTCCTGTCGGCGGCGATCGCGTGGGGCATGTTCATCGGCTCCCGCCGCGAGCTGATGTGGACCCTGCGGGCCCGCGCCGAGCGCGCCGAGGCCGAGCAGGAGTTGCGCGCGGCGCAGTCGCGGCTCTCCGAGCGCAGCCGGATCGCGCGCGAGATGCACGACGTTCTGGCACACCGGATCTCCCACATCTCCATGCAGGCAGGCGCTCTGAGCTATCGCGACGACTTGAGCGCGCACGACCTGCGGGGCGGGCTGGGCGTCATCCGGGACGCCGCCAACGCCGCGCTCACCGACCTGCGCGACGTCCTCGGAGTGCTGCGCGAGACCTCCGGCGAGGTGGACCACCGCCCTCAGCCGACGTTCGCCGAGATCTCCGCGCTCGTCGACGACGCACTGGCCGCCGGCATGCGGATCACGTTCGAGGACGACGTCGCGGGGCAGGTCCCGGCGCCGCTCGGGCGCACCGCCTACCGCATCGTCCAGGAGGGCATCACCAACGCTCGCAAGCACGCCCCGGACGCCGAGGTCACCATCGGCCTGGAGGGCTCCCCCGGCGACCGGTTGACCGTCACCGTCAGCAATCCCCTCGGTTTCGCCGCGAGCGCACCGGCGGCACCCGGATCCGGCCTCGGACTCATCGGACTGCGTGAGCGGGCCGAGCTCGGCGGAGGTGTGCTCGACCACGGCCGGGTCGGCGGCACGTTCCGGCTCCGCGCCTCACTACCGTGGCCGGCATGACGTCTGCGTCGGCTCACCCGATCCGCGTCCTGCTCGTGGACGACGACCCGTTGGTGCGGTCCGCACTCGGGTTGATGCTCGGCGGGCAGGTCGATCTGACCGTCGTCGGGGATGCCGTCGACGGGCGCGACGGCGTGGCGCGGGCCCGCGAGCTGCGTCCCGACGTCGTGCTGATGGATCTGCGGATGCCGCGGATGGACGGCCTCGAGGCCACCCGGACGCTCTTGGCCGACCCGCAGTCGCCCAAGATCATCGTGCTGACCACCTTCGACGCCGACGAGCACATCGTCGAGGCGCTCGCCGTCGGGGCGGACGGCTTCCTGCTCAAGGACACCCCGCCGCCGGAGATCGTGGCCGCCATCCGGGCCGTTGCCGAGGGCGACCCCATGCTCTCCCCCTCGGTGACCCGCACGCTCATCGAGCGGCTACGCGCCGAGGGCGGCGACAACCGTTCGGCCCGGGCGCGCGACCAGCTCGCCACGCTCACCGAGCGCGAGCACGACGTCGCGCTCCGCGTCGGCCAGGGCCTCAGCAACGCCGAGATCGCAGCCGAGCTGCACCTCTCCGTGCCCACGATCAAGGCACACGTCTCGCGCCTGCTGGAGAAGCTCGAGGCCGACAACCGCACCCAGATAGCGATCTGCGTGCACGACGCCGGACTGGCCTGAGACTGTCGGCCCACGGGTCTCGTGACGGTCGCAGAGCGACCTCCTCGACCGCCGGAGACGCTCAGCCGGCGAGCGCCTCCTGCTGGAGGCGGGTGAGGTCGGCGCAGCCCTTCTCGGCCAGGCCCAGCAGGGCGTCGAGTTCGGCGCGCGAGAACGCAGCGCCCTCGGCGGTGCCCTGGACCTCCACGAACGAGCCGGCTCCGGTCATCACGACGTTCATGTCGGTCTCGGCGCGCACGTCCTCGACGTAGGGCAGGTCCAGACGCGGCACGCCGTCGATGATGCCGACGCTGACAGCGGCGACCGAACCGGTCAGCGCCCGAGTGACGTTCAGGCTGGCGCAGGCGTCGGCCAGGGCCACGTAGGCGCCGGTGATGGCCGCGGTCCGCGTGCCGCCGTCGGCCTGCAGGACGTCGCAGTCGAGCTGGATGGTGTTCTCACCCATCGCCTTGTAGTCGATGACGGCGCGCAGCGAGCGGCCGATCAGGCGGCTGATCTCGTGGGTGCGGCCGCCGATCCTGCCCTTGACCGACTCGCGGTCAGAGCGGGTGTGGGTGGAGCCGGGGAGCATCGCGTACTCCGCCGTCACCCAGCCGAGGCCCGAACCCTTGCGCCAGCGCGGCACGCCCTCCGAGGCCGAGGCGACGCACAGCACCCGCGTGCGGCCGAACTCCACGAGCACCGAGCCGGCGGCGTGGTCGAGCCAGTTGCGGGTGATCCGCACGGGCCGCAGTTCGTCGTCGGATCGGCCGTCCTCGCGAGGTGTCGTCATGAGGCGACCGTATCTACTTCACCTCCGCGCGCAGGATGCGGGCGATGCCGAGCACCAGCGGCAACACGAGCCAGATCGCACCGCTGACCAGCAGCTGGGCGAACTCCTCTCCGTTCATGCTCAACTCGGCGAGCGGACCCTGCGCCTCGACGAAATTCAGGTACGGCGAGATGTCCTCGAAGGCGCGCCACAGGCCGGCGACGACGAACAGCACCAACGGCACCATGTAGCGGTAGACGAAGAAGAGCACGATCGCGGCCGGGGTGTTCAACAGCAGGGTCGCCAGGGCGAAGCCGCCCAGCATCGCGAGCATCTGGGAGAGCAGGAACCCGAGCATCGCGTCGAGCTGCAGGTTCCAGCTGGTGTTCTCACCGTTGAAGATCTCGCAGATCAGCGTGCAGCCCAACCCCACGACGAGCGCGAACAGCACGGCGATCACGGTGAGCAGCAGCCCGACGACGAGCTTGGCCCACACCACCCGGATGCGACGCGGCTCGAGCGCGAAGGTGACCATCGCCGTGCGCTGACTCCACTCGCTCGTCACGAGCATGATGCCGAGCACCGGGAGGATCAGGGAGGTCACACCGGCCGCGACCGCGCTGAAGTCGTCGAAGGAGACGCTGAGGCTCTGGATCAGCGTGGCGAGCAGGACGAAGCCGTCGACGATGACGACGAGGATCGCCACCGACATCACCAGCCAGAAGCTCGCGACGGTGTCCACGGCCTTGCGCAGCTCCACCCCGACCAGCCGCCAGAACGGCGTCTGCGCGGTGCGGGAGACGTCGAGATAGCCCGGCGGCATCGCCGCACCCGGCTGGCCGCCAGGGGCGGCGGGGAACCCGGGCGGCGGTGGCGGGAAGGCAGCAGGACCGATCGCGCTCATCGGCGGACGCCTCCGTTCGGAGCGGGCGGGGGTGGAAACGCCCCAGGCGGAGGAGCCTGAGGCGGCACGTGCCCCGGGGGCGGCGGCGGATACCCGGGGGGCGGATACCCGGGCGCGCCGACACCGGCGGGCACCTCTCGCTGGGTGGCGGCCGTCAGTTCGAGGAAGATGTCCTCCAGGCCGCCCTGGACGCCGCTGAGGTGGGTCAGCACGATCTGGTGCTCGGCGGCGACCCGTCCGACGTCCGCGCTCGAGGCCTGCACGGTCAGTCCCGGCCCGTGCGCGGGCGGGGCGATCATCAGGCCCGATGCCGTCAGCGCCGCGACGAGAGCGTCGTTGTCGAGCGAGTCGACCGTCGTGGTGGCCGCCCGGTTCCCGCCGTGCGCGGCGAGCAGCGAGGCCTTGTCGCCCTGGGCGACGATCTTGCCGCGACCGATCAGGATCATCTCGTCCGCGATCAGCTCGACCTCGTTGAGCAGGTGGCTGGAGAGCAGCACCGTGCCGCCGCGGTCGGCGTAGCCCTTGAGCAGGGTGCGCATCCATCGGATGCCGGCCGGGTCCAGGCCGTTGGCGGGCTCGTCGAGGATCAGCACCTGCGGGTCGCCGAGCAGCGCGTGGGCGATGCCCAGCCGCTGCTTCATGCCCAGCGAGTAGTTGCGCAGCCGACGGTTCGCCTCCTCAGAGTTCAGGGAGACCAGCGCGAGCATCTGGTCCACCCGCGCATCGGGTAGTCCCATCGCCCGCGCCCCGAGGGTGAGGATCTCCTTGCCGGTGCGGCCACCGTGCTGGGCCGAGGCATCGAGCAGCACGCCGACGTGCCGGCCCGGGTTGGGGATGTCGGCGTAGCGGTGTCCGCCGATCGTCACCGTGCCGTGACTGGCCGGCGTCAGGCCGACCATGATCCGCATGGTGGTGGTCTTGCCCGCGCCGTTGGGGCCGAGGAAGCCGGTGACGCGCCCCGGCTGGCACACGAAGCTGACATCGTCGACGGCGGCGAATCCTCCGTAGCGACGGGTGAGGTGCTCCACGACGATCATGGGCCCCACTCTGCCGGGTCGCCCCGGGCCACGCGACCGCGCAGCGCCGTCGCGGGCGTGTCGACGTCGGTCGATCCGCCGGCCGACCGGCTAGCTCGGCACTAGAGCGAGAACACCGCGCCGCGCTCGGCGAGCACGATGGCGCCGTCGAAGACCGCGGCCGCCTCGTCGTACATCGCCTGTTGGTCGAACCACGGCGGGATGTGGGTGAGCACCAGCGTGCCGAGCGCGGAGCGCCGGGCGAGTTCACCGGCGTCGCGGCCGGTGAGGTGGATGCCCGGCGGGTTGTCGTCGCCGTCGCGGAACGAGGCCTCGCAGAGCAGCAACGTCGCCCGGTCCGCGACGCGATCCAGGCCCTCGCACGGCGCGGTGTCCCCGCTGTAGCCGATCACGACGTCGCCGACCGTGACGCGGAGCCCGTACGCCTCGACCGGGTGGTAGACCGGGATCGGCTCGACGGTGAAGGGCCCGACCTGGAAGGCGCCGTCGTAGGTGCGGAAGTCGAAGACGTCGCGCATGCCGGGCCCGTCGGGCAGACCGTAGGCGTGCGCCATCCGGTCGGCTGTGCCGGAGGGACCCCACACCGGGATCATCGGCACGGTTCCCTCGGGGTGGTACTTGCGCAGCACGTAGAAGCCGCACATGTCCTGGCAGTGGTCGGGGTGGTGGTGGCTGATCAGCACGCCGTCGATCGAGCGCGGGTCGAGGTGGCGGTGCAACTCACCGAGCGCGCCGTTGCCGAGGTCGAGCAGGATCCGCCAGGTACGTCGCTCGGCGCCCACGCCGTGCTCGGCCTCGAGCAGGTAGCACGACGCCGGGGAGTCCGGCCCGGGGTAGGAGCCGGAGCAACCGACGATCCGAACCCGGACCGTGGCCTCCGCGTCGGCTGACCCATCCAGCGTGACCGAGCTCATGCGCACCACCCTTCCGTGTCGGCGACGCTCACACCAGCCCCCCGGCGAACTGGCTGGCCGCCACCATCTCCGGTCCGAGGAAACGGCGCCCGATGGTCTCGAAGTCGTCCGGCGACCCGGTCGTGAGGAACCGGTAGCTCGGCTCGCCCTCGGCGAGCATCAGGCCGGTGTCGGCGAGCATCCGGTAGACGTCCTTGGCGCACTCCTCCGCGCTGCTGACCAACGTGACGTCGTCCCCCATCACGTAGGAGATGACGCCGGTGAGCAGCGGGTAGTGCGTGCACCCGAGGATCAGCGTGTCGACGCCGGCCTCGCTCAGCGGGTCGAGGTAGGCGTGGGCGACGGCGAGCAGCTCCTCGCCGCCGGTGACGCCGGCCTCCACGAAGTCGACGAACTGCGGGCACGCCCGCGTGGTCAGGGTGAGCTGGGGGGCTGCGGCGAAGGCGTCCTCGTAGGCCATCGACTCGGCTGTCGCCCGGGTGCAGATCACACCCACCCGGCCGTTGCGGGTGGCGGAGACGGCGCGGCGCGCGGCCGGATAGATCACCTCGACGACCGGGACGTCGTAGCGCTCGCGGGCATCACGCAGCATCGCCGCGCTCGCGGAGTTGCAGGCGATGACGAGCGCCTTCACTCCGTCGGCGACCAGGTGGTCGAGGCACTCCAGGGCGTACTCGCGCACCTCTCCGATCGGCTTAGGCCCGTAGGGCTGCCGGGCCGTGTCGCCGACGTAGAGGATCGACTCGTGCGGCAGCTGGTCGATCACCGACCGCGCCACCGTCAGTCCGCCGAACCCGGAGTCGAAGATGCCGATGGGTGCGCCCCGGAGTGCCGCGGCGGCATCGGAAGGCGACGGCGGGGTCGGCGAGGGCACGACGGCAGGGTACGGCGTCGGGCTACCGTCGTGGACGTGACCCGCAGCACGCTTGCCCGCCTCACCGCGCCGTCCACCCGCTCGCGGCACGGCGGTCTCGCCGTCCTCGCCCTCGCCATGGCGGCCCTCGTCCCGGTGGCGTCCGGGTGCTCCTCCCCCGCCGCGACCGACGCCACCCGGGCCGAGCTCGTGGCCACTGGTCAGAACTCATCGGCGGCATCGTCCGGCGCATCCGCCGGCGTCGACTCGGGGGGCGCCGTCAGCACCGATGACGACGTGCAGGTGCTGGCGATCTCGGTGGACGCGCTCACGCCTGTCGCGCTGCGGCGGCTGGGTCGCGACGGCGCACCGAACCTGTGGCGCATCGTCGACGAGGGTGCCGCCACCCTCAACGCACGCAGTCAGGTGGAGCTCACCCTCACGCTGCCGAACCACACCAGCATGGTCACCGGACGCCGGATCGACGCGCGGGCCGAGACCAACGGCTCGACCGGGCACGGCGTCACCTGGAACACCGATCGCCCCGGCACCACCGTGCAGCGCGCAGCCGGTCGCCCGGTCGGGTCGGTGTTCAGCCGGGTGGAGGCCGCAGGGCTCTCCACCGCGCTGTTCGCCGCGAAGACCAAGTTCTCGCTCTTCCAGCGGTCCTGGCCCGCGATCGACCGCGTCACGATCCGAGAGGAGCGAGACGGAGCCGTCATGTCAGCGGCCCGGGCCGACCTGCTGCGGGCCGATCGCGCCTTCACCTTCGTGCACCTCGGCAACGCCGACGCGACCGGACACCGGGCTGGCTTCGGGTCGTCCGCCTACCTCGACGCCGTGCGCACCATCGACCGTCAGATAGGCACGGTGCTCGACGCCGCCGACAGCGACCCACGACTGGCCGACCTGGTCGTCGTGCTGACAGCCGACCACGGCGGCGTGGCTGGGGCGACCTCGCACAGCGACCGTCGCGACCGTGCGAACTTCACCGTCCCGTTCGCCGTCTGGGCGCCGAGCAGCAACGCCGCCCTCGGGCGCGGCGATCTGTACGCCTTGAACCCCGCGCGTCGTGATCCCGGCGCCGCCCAACCCGGGTACGCAGCCCGCCGACCGCCCATCCGCAACGGCGACGTCGCCAACCTCGCGCTCGACCTGCTCGGCCTCACCCCGATCCCCGGCAGCCTCTACCGCGGTCTGTCGGTCTCCTGAGGCGGCGGTCGGGGCCTCCGCCCCCAGTTTCACCGGCTCACCGGTGAAACTCACGCTGGAAGGGCGAAGAATCGTCCGGTCAGTGTGAGTATCGCCCGCCTAGATCGCGGGTTTCACCGGTCAGCCGGTGAAACTCACTCGGTCCGACCCACCGGCGGCGGTCATCACCGCGACGACGTACCCGCAGCCGGCCTCGTAGGGCTCGCCGTCCCACGAGGCGTGCCGAGCCACCGTGTGCAGACCGGCCGCGGCGACGGCGAGGTTCAGCGCGGCCAGATCGACCACGGGACAACCCGGCGGCAGGTGAGCGGCGTCGGTGCCGAAACCCCATGCCAGCAGTCCGCCGGGGGCGACGTGCGCCGCCAGCCGGGCGACGGCCTGGTCGAGCGCCCGATGGAGGAACGGCACGACGTTGCCTGCCAGCAGGACGACGTCGAAGGTCTCTCCGAGGTCCAACGCGGCGAGGTCGGCGACCTGCCAGGGCAGGTCCGGGTGATCCTCCCGGGCGACGTCGATCATCGCCGGGTCCGCGTCGACCCCGAGGACGTCGTAGCCGTCGGCGGCCAGGCGTGCAGCGATCCGGCCGGTGCCGCACCCGGCATCCAGCACGCGCGCCGGCGCCCGCCTGAGGTCGCGCACGAACCGGGCCTCGCCGTGGATGTCGTGGCCTTCGCGCTCCAGCCGCGCGAACCGATCGGCGTACTGCCGGGCGTAGGCGTCACCGGAGTTGCGGCGCGCCAACTGCTGCCACTCGCTCACGCCGCTGCTCCTGCTCTCCGGGGCGGTCACGCCCAGAGCTGGCCCTCGAGGCGGTCCTCGGCCTCGTCGATGGTCCCCTCGTAGGCACCGGTCGAGAGGTACTTCCAGCCGCCGTCGCAGACGACGAAGACGATGTCGGCGCGCTCGCCGGCCTTGACTGCCTTGGCGGCCTGGCCCATCGCTGCATGCAGGATGGCCCCGGTCGAGATACCGGCGAAGATGCCCTCGAGCTCGAGCAGCTCGCGCACCCGCCGGACGGCGTCGCGCGGACCGACCGAGAAACGGGAGTCGATCAGCTCGGCGTCATAGAGCTCCGGCACGAAGCCCTCGTCGAGATTGCGCAGGCCGTAGACCAGCTCGCCGTAGCGCGGCTCGGCGGCGACGATGCGCACCTCGGGCTTCTCCCGACGGAAGAACCGGCTGACGCCCATCAGGGTGCCCGTGGTGCCGAGGCCACCGACGAAGTGCGTGATCGAGGGGAGGTCGGCCAGGATCTCCGGCGCCGTGCCGCGCTCGTGCGCCAGGGCGTTCGCCTCGTTGCCGTACTGGTAGAGCATCACCCAGTCGGGGTGCTCGACCGCGAGCTTCTTCGCCACCCGCACGGCCTCGTTGGAGCCGCCGGCGGCGGGCGAGGAGACGATCTCCGCACCCCACATCCGCAGCAGCTGCCGACGCTCGGCCGAGGTGTTCTCCGGCATCACGCAGACGATCCGGTAGCCCTTGAGCTTGGCGGCCATGGCCAGCGAGATGCCGGTGTTGCCCGACGTCGGCTCCAGGATCGTGCAACCCGGGCGGAGGGTGCCGTTCTTCTCCGCCTCCTCCACCATCATCAGGGCCGGACGATCCTTGATCGAGCCGGTCGGATTGCGGTCCTCGAGCTTGGCCCACAGCCGCACGTCGGCGCCGGGGCCCGCGACCTGCGCCGAGAGTCGCGGCATCCCCACGAGCGGCGTGTTGCCGACCGAGGCGAGCAGGGAGTCGTAGCGCATGGGGTCCTCTGGTTGTGGGTGGCGGGGCGACGTGGCCTGGCAGCGGCCGTCGTTCAGCGCAGGAAGTAGGTCGGGTCGAAGTCCTCGAGCGCGATGATCCGCACCCGCGGGAGCTCGGAGTTGAAGGCCCGGACGTCGTATTCCAGGTCGAACTGCTCGATGCCGGGACCGGCGAGCGCGGTGGCGGTGAACTCGGGGAAGCCGAGGACGCCGACACGCCGGCCCGGGCCGACCAGCGCCGCGATCTGCTCGGCGAAATCGGCGTCGTGACTGGCCAGGACGACGTCCGCGTCACGGTCGGGAAGTGCTTCCAGCGTGCGCTGAATACCGATGTCGACGACCTTCTCGTCGGGCCGGCCCGCGAGTGGCACCGGTCGGTAGTCCATCGCGAGCAGCGCCTGCACGAAGCTCGAGGGAAGCGAGCCGTTGCTGGCGTTGAGGAAGAACAGACCCGTGACGGGCTGGTCCCACTCCTCCTCGATGAAGGCGGTCACCCGCTCCCAACGCGGCCGTTCCTCCGGGTTGGGGCGGCGCCCCAGGACCGACGAGCCGAGCGTCGCGTCGAGGTTCTCCCCATCGACGAGGACGAAGGTGCGCCGGGTCATCGGACTGCTCGGTCGCTCAGCGCGCGCCGCCGGCCACCGCCGGCAGGACGACGACCTGGTCGCCGTCGGCGAGGGAGGCCTCGAGGCCGCCGATGAAGCGGACGTCCTCGTCGTTGATGTAGACGTTGACGAAGCGGCGCAGCTCGATGGCCTCGCCCTTGGGCTCGACCAGGCGGTCCTTGATGCCCGCGTGGCGCGACTCGAGGTCGTCGATCAGCGCGCTCAGCGTCGCACCCGTTCCGTCGACGGCCTTCGCGCCGTCGGTGTACGTGCGCAGGATGGTGGGGATGCGGACCTCGATGGCCATCAGGTGTTGCTCCTCGGTTGGACGAACAGTCGGTCAGACTGATGCGAGTCGGGGGACGACGACGACCTCTTCCTCGGTCACCTCGCCGTCGATGATCCTGTAAGAACGGAACTCCACGGGGGCCTGGTTATTCCCTCCCCCGGCCTCCGCCCAGTCGCGGGTGCTCACCAACACGTAGTGCGCGCCGGGCTCGCTGGCCAGGCCGATGTCGGTGACGCTGGGGTAGGCCTCGGTGGCGGTGTGGGAGTGGTAGACGACCACGGGTTCCTCGTCGTTGGCCCACATCTGCTTGTAGAGCGCGAGCAACTCGGTGGAGTCGAACTCGTAGAACGTGGGACTGCCGGCGGCGTTGACCATCTCGATGAGCCGCTCGGGTCGGTCGCTGCCCTCGGGGCCCGCGACGATCCCGCACGCCTCGTCGGGATGGTCCCGCTTGGCGTGCGCGATGATGGCGTCGACGGTCGCCTGGTCGATGGTCAGCACGTTCCCGAGGGTAGTGCCCTCAGCCGGCCGGGGCCGACCGGTACCGCCGCTCTGGACGCCCGGCGGCCCCGTACTGCAGCCTGACCTCGGCCTGGCCGGTCTGGACGAAATGCTCCAGGTAGCGCCGCGCGGTCACCCGGGACAGACCGACCTCGTCGGCCGTCTCCGAGGCCGACACCTCAGCCCGCGCTCCGACGACGCCGAGCACCAGCCCCGCCGTCTCAGCGCTGAGCCCCTTCGGCAGCGGGACCGCACGTCTGGCAGCAGGCCCCGCCGTGGTCGCGAACGCCTCGTCGATACGGGCCTGGTCGAAGTCGACGTCCTCGTCACCGTCGCTGAGCCGCCGCACCGTGAGAGCGACCGCGCGGAGTCGCTCGGCGAGGTCCTCGTACTCGAAGGGCTTGGCCAGGTACTGCAGCGCTCCCCCGTGCAGGGCCGCCCGAACGGCGCCGGCCGAGCGCTCCGCGGTCACCATCACCACCGCGACCTCGTGACCCTCCGCCCGCAGCCGGGCCAACACCTCGAGGCCGCTGAGGTCGGGCAGGTGGACGTCGAGCAGCAGCACGTCGGGCTCCAGCTCGGCCACGAGCCGCATCGCGTCTGCACCCGAGTGCGCCGTGCCCGCCACGACGAAGCCCTCGGTCTGCTCGACGAACCGGGTGTGGATCCGCGCCACCATGAAGTCGTCGTCGACCACCAGCACCCGCATCACGAGTCCTCACCCTGCCCCAGACCAGGGTCGATCGGGAGCACGACGCGGAACTCCGCGCCCGGCTCGATGCCGGTCGCGGTCCGCACGTCGTCCACCACGATCGAGCCGCCGCGACGCCGACAGATCACCCGGACGAGCGGGAGGCCGATGCCTCGACCGCCCACGACGTCCTCGGCCGCGTCGTGGCCGGCCTTGGTCGTGAAGCCCCGCACGAAGATGGCCTCACGATCCTCCGGCGCGACGCCGGGCCCGGTGTCGCGGACGCGGAGCCGCGCCGCCCTCGCCCCGGTCGAGGCGTCGACCACCATCCAGACCTCGACGGAGGCATCCTCGACCCCGGCACACGCATCGACGGCGTTGTCGACGAGGTTGCCGACCACGGTGGTCAGGTCCGCGGAGACCTCGCGCGGCAGGGGTGGGAGCTGCGAACCGGGATCGAGCACCAGCTCGACGCCGCGCTCGGCGGCCACACTCATCTTGGCCACCACCATCGCCGCCACGGCCGGGTCCTCCAGCTGACGCGCGACAGCGGCGGCGACCTCGGCGCGATGACGGGTGAGAGTGCCGACCAGCTCGCGCACCTCCTCGAACTCCCCGAGCTGCACCAGCCCACTGATGGTGTGCAGCCGGTTGTCGAACTCGTGGGTCTGGGCGCGCAAGGTGTCGGTGAGGGAGAGGTTGGCGCCCAGCCGGCTCTCCAGGGCGACCAGCTCGGTGCGGTCGCGCAGCGTGGTCACGGTGCCGATGCCGCGACCATCAGCAGCGGCGGCACGACGGTTGAGCACCACCACCCGGTCGCCGACGAGCATCACCTCGTCCTGGACGTCGCCAGCTCCGGCGAGCACATCGGCGACCTGCTCCTCCAGCCCGAGCTCGGAGACGCTCCGGCCCACCACCGGGCCCTCCATGCCGAGCGTCTGCCGCGCAGCGTCGTTCATCACCGTCACCCGCCCGTCGAGCCCCACGCCGACCACACCCTCGCGGATGCTGTGCAGGAGGGCCGCGCGGTGGTCGGCCAGCGATGCCAGCTCCCGCGCACCGAGGCCACGCGTGCGTCGACGGACCACCAGTGAGACCACGATGGAGCCGGCCACACCGAGCCCTGCCCCCAGACCGAGGTAGAGGGCCAGGTCGGAGGCCGCACCCGTGAACCTCGTCCAGATCGGTGGGTAGACCGCCTCGGAGACGACGAAACCCACCAACGTGCCGTCGTCGGCCAGCACCGGCGCGTGGGCGGCGACCGCGCGTTCGCCACGGCGCTCGGAGTCGCCGCTCCATCCGCGGCCGCTCAGCACCACGCTGGTGCCGACGTCGAAGCGGAGACCTACCTCCGCAGGATCCGAGGACGCCAGCACGGTGCGGTCGGGTTCGACGATCGAGACCTCGGTCGCGCTCGACAGGCTCACCCCGCGAGCGGCGTACGGGGCGAGTGCCTGGGCGGCACCGAAGGCAGGGTCGCCCGCCGCGCGCGCCGAGAGCACCGCACGCACCTGCGGCAGGTTCGCCACGTACTCGGCGACCGAACGCATCTGGCTCCCCCGTTCGGTGGTGAAGGTGGACGTCGACTGCCGCACGCCCACGACGCCGACGATCAGGAGGAGCAGCGCGACGACCGCCAGCTGCAGCACCAGGAACTGCCCGGCGAGGGTCCGCTCGCGTCGAAGCGTCCGGCGTTCGCGCAGTGCGACCACAACGACCACAACCTCCTTTGCCACCGCAACGGTGACGAACGCCACACGGCGCCGTCATGCTCGCACAGCGCCGGCAGCGAGCCGGCCGACTGCGAGAGGAGCAGCCGTGCGCAGACCCTGGCGATCGACGTTGATCGCGCTCATCACGACGGCGTGTCTAGTCGGCGTCGGCGGCTGCGGACTCACCCGCGGCGCCGACGACCCCGACAACCGGCGCCTGCGGATGATGATCCCGAACAGCCCCGGTGGCGGCTACGACCTGACCGGGCGCGCCGCCGTCCGCGCGATGGAGGACGACGAGCTCACCGGGCGCTGGGAGGTCAACAACGTCCTCGGCGCGAGCGGCACCGTCGCGACGCAGCGGCTGGCCAACGAGTCCGGTGCCGACGACCTCGTGATGACGATGGGTCTCGGCGTCGTCGGAGCCACCTACACCAACGAGTCGTCCGCACGCGTGTCCGACATGACGGCGATCGCACGGCTGGTGGAGGAGCAGGAGGGCATCCTCGTCCCGGCCGACTCTCCCTTCGAGGACGTCGACGACCTCGTCGAGGCCTGGACGAAGGACCCGGGCTCGGTCGTCGTGGGCGGCGGCTCGTCCCCCGGTGGACCCGATCACCTGTTCCCGATGCAGCTGGCGCAGGAGATCGGCATCGACCCGCGCCAGGTCAACTACGTCTCCTACGACGGCGGCGGCCCCCTCACCACGGCACTGCTCGGCTCGAAGATCGACGTCGGCATGTCCGGTCTCGGCGAGTTCGAGGGCCAGTTGGACGACGGCGCCCTGCGGGTGCTGGCGATCTCCGGCGCCGAGCGTCTCGACACCGTCGACGCGCCCACCCTGACCGAGTCCGGCGTCGACCTGGTCTTCACGAACTGGCGCGGTGTCCTCGCTCCGCCCGACATCAGCGAGAAGCAGCGCGACTACCTGATGGACCTGTTCACCCAGATGCACGCCACCCCTGAGTGGCAGGACGCGCTGGAACGCAACGGCTGGAGCGACAACTTCGCCGTCGGCGAGGAGTTCGAGGAGTTCCTGCGCGAGCAGGACGAACGCGTCGCCGACACTCTCGAGGAACTGGGGCTGGCATGACCACCGTCATCGAACGACCGAACATCGATTCCGCACCGCGTCGCGTGGTCGACACGGCGCAGTACGGGCTGGCGGCATTCCTGGTGCTCGTGGGCGGCTACACGCTCTACGACGCGAGCACCCTGCACGACGGCTTCGCCGACCAGCCTGTCCAGCCCTACGCCGTGCCCTACGTCGTGGGCGCCGTGCTGACCCTCCTGGGAATGCTCCTCGCGGTGGCCACGTGGCGCGGTGACGTGCCGCAGGCCGAGGAGGGTGAGGACGTCGACCTCACCGGCGGCAGCGACTGGGCGACCGTCGCCAAGCTCGGCGGCGTCCTGGTGCTCAACATCGTGCTGATCGACTGGCTCGGGTGGGCGATCACCGGCGCGATGCTCTTCGCCGGGTGCGCCTGGGCCCTGGGTTCGCGGACACCGGTGCGTGACGTGGCGTTGGGAGCCGCTCTGTCGCTGGGCACCTGGTACGGCTTCTACGCCGGTCTCGGGATCCCGATCCCGGCCGGCATCTTGGACGGGGTGCTCTGATGGATCTGCTGATGGACGGGTTCGCGACCGCGCTGACCCCCACCAACCTCTTCTTCGCCGCGCTCGGGGTCCTGCTGGGCACGGCGGTCGGCGTGCTGCCGGGCATCGGCCCGGCGATGACGGTGGCGCTGCTGCTCCCCGTGACCTACAACGTCTCACCCGAGAGCGCGATCATCATGTTCGCCGGCATCTACTACGGCGGGATGTACGGCGGTTCGACGACGTCGATCCTGCTCAACACACCCGGCGAGTCGTCCTCGGTGATCACGGCCCTCGAGGGCAACAAGATGGCCAAGTCCGGGCGGGCGGCGCAGGCCCTGGCCACCGCGGCCATCGGCTCCTTCGTCGCCGGCACCATCGGCACGGTGCTCCTGGTCGTCCTGGCACCCACCGTGGCCGACCTGGTCGTGCAACTGGGCGATCCCTCCTACTTCGCCATCATGGTGCTCGCGCTGGCGGCGGTCACGCTGGCGTTGGGGGCCTCGAAGCTGCGGGGGCTCATCTCCCTGTTCCTCGGCCTGACCATCGCTCTCGTCGGTACGGCTACCGGCCAGGCCCGACTGACCTTCGACCAGCCCCTGCTGGCCGACGGCATCGACCTGGTCGTCGTCGCGGTGGCGATCTTCGCGATCGGCGAGGCCCTGTGGGTGGCAGCTCACCTGCGTCGCAGGCCGCTCGACATCATCCCCGTCGGCAAGCCCTGGATGAGCCGTGAGGACTGGGGTCGCTCGTGGCGCCCCTGGCTGCGCGGGACGGCGTTCGGCTTCCCCTTCGGCGCGTTGCCGGCCGGGGGCGCGGAGGTCCCGACGTTCCTCAGCTACGTGACCGAGCGCAAGCTGACCAAGCGCCCCGAGGAGTTCGGCAAGGGCGCGATCGAGGGTGTGGCCGGCCCGGAGGCCGCCAACAACGCCTCGGCCGCCGGCACGCTGGTGCCCCTGTTGGCGATCGGCCTGCCGACCACGGCGACCGCCGGTGTGATCCTGCTGGCCCTGCAGGGCTACGGCATCCAGCCGGGCCCCCAGCTCTTCGACACCGAGCCCGTGCTGGTGTGGGGTCTCCTCGCCAGCCTGTTCGTGGCCAACACCCTGCTCCTCGTGCTGAACCTGCCGCTGGCGCCGGTCTGGGCCAAGCTGCTGCAGATCCCCCGGCCCTACCTCTACGCGGGCATCCTGTTCTTCGCCTCGCTCGGCGCGTACAGCGTGAACTTCCAGTCCTTCGACCTGGCACTCCTGCTCGTCATGGGCGTGCTCGGTCTGGCGATGCGGCGCTTCGCGTTGCCGGTGCTGCCGCTGCTGGTCGGCGTGATCCTCGGCCCGCGCCTGGAGGAGCAGCTCACCCGGGCCCTGGCCATCTCCCAGGGCGACGTCTCCACGCTGTGGAGCGAGCCGGTGGCGGTCGCCGTCTACCTCGTGCTCGGGCTGCTCCTGGCCGCCATCGCGGCCAACGCCCTGCGGCGCCGTCCCGAGAGCCTGCCGGCCGCGATGCGCCAGGACGCGCCGGCCGATGTCATGGAGAGGTGAGAGAGATGAGTGTGATCGTGGCCTACAGCGCCGACGAGTTCGGCACGGCCGCTCTGCGGCACGGCTCGGAGGTGGCGCGGGCGCAGGGCGCACGCCTGATCCTGGTCAACGCCACGGCGGGGCAGAAGCTGGTGGACCCCCGCTACGCCGCCGACGAGGAGATCGACGCGGTCGTGGGCGAACTGCGCGCGACGGGCATCGAGGTCGACGTCCGTCACGAGCTGGTCGACGACGTCGCGGACGCCGTACTGGGAGCCGCACGCGAGAGCAGCGCCCGGCTGATCGTCGTCGGCGTCCGCAAGCGCACGCCGGTGGGCAAACTGCTGCTGGGCAGCGTCGCACAGCGGGTCATCCTCGAAGCGGACTGTCCGGTGCTGGCGGTCAAGCCGTAGCCGACGCCGGGATCCTCCGCCCGCCGGTCACGCGATCGGCGGGCGG
>NZ_JAHRHK010000011.1:146032-149042 GCF_021246465.1 Nocardioides sp. R-C-SC26
CCCCCCCCCCGCGGGCCCGGCAGCGGGCGGGCGGAGTCGTCGTCAGGCGCGGGACGGCAGCCGTTTCTGGAACTCGCCGGCGCGCGCGACGGGGCGGAAGCCCAACTGCTCGTTGACGCCGATCATGTGGGCGTTCACCTCGGCGTTCCAGGTCACCACGGTGTGATCGGTGGTCCCGGATTCCTGGAGCTGGCGCAGATTGGCGACCTTGACCGCCAACCCGAGACGGTGCCCGCGGTGATCCGAGCGCACGAGGGTGCCCCACTGATAGGCCCGCCCGGTTCCGTCGGAGGAGGCCTGGATCTGGGTGTAGGCGACCAGCTCGCCGTCGGGTGCCAGGGCGATGGCAGCGTGATCGACCCGACCTTGACGCGCGCTCATCTCCTCGGTCTGGCGCAGGGCCTCCACGTCGGCGACGTCGTCCTCGTGCTCGCCCTCCCCCATCGGAGCCTCCGTCGCCAGCGTCGCGGCCAGCGTCACCCAGCCCTCGGCGAACTCGTCGGGCACCGGCCCGCTCCAGCGGTGCAGGCGGTAGCCCTCGTGCCTCGTCGCGGCCAGCAGCTCGAGGTCGTCGAGGACGGCGTCGGGCACGGGCAGCGCGAGCTCACGCTGCACCTCCCCCAGCGTGAGCCGGAAACCGCGTGCGAGCGCGAACTCGCGCCCGGGCCAGTCTTCGCCCTGCGCACCGTGCGTCTCCGGCCACGAGGCCTGGGCGTCGAGCCGCGTGCGCCCCAGCTCGGCCAGTTCGCGCTCGAGCTCCGCCAGCATCTGGGTGCCGTGCCCGGCGCGACGACGACCGGGCGCGGTGCACACCTGCACCATCGCGGCGTCCAGGTTGTCCTGCAGTGGGATCCTCAGGTAGCCGGTGCACACCGGCTCGCCGTCCACGGTTCCCAGGTAGACCCGGTGATCGACGAACGGGCTCGCGCGACCCGCATACATCTCCTGGCACTCGCGGCGAGACCAGATCGTCGCGTACTCGGCCATGCCCTCGCACTCGGCGGCGGCGTAGACGGCGTGCCAGCCGTCGAACACCGCGTCGTCGCGCGGGTCGATCCGTCGGATCCGCATCGTGTCCTGCCTCGTCTCGCGCTCGCTCATCGTGCGCGCACCACACGACCCTCGTCCCACACCGGCCCGGAGGACTCATAGACCTCGCCGTCCGCGCCGTAGACCAGGAAGCGGTCGAAACCGCGGGCGAACCAGCGGTCGTGGGTCACCGCGAGCACGGTGCCCTCGAAGGCCTCGAGTCCGGCCTCCAGCGCCTCGGCACTCTGGACGTCGAGGTTGTCGGTCGGCTCGTCGAGCAGCAGCAGCGTCGCCCCGGAGAGCTCGAGCATCAGGATCTGGAAGCGCGCCTGCTGGCCGCCGCTCAACGACTCGAAGGTCTGCTCGGACTGGGCGCTGAGCTCGTAGCGATCCAGCACCCGCGCGGCCTGCTCGCGACCCATGCCGGCCCGCCTCCCCTCGCCACGGTGCAGGATCTCCAGCAGCGTGCGTCCGAGGAGCTCGGGATGCTCGTGGGTCTGCACGAACCAGCCCGGCACCACGCGGGCGCCGAGCTTGGCCAGGCCGGTGTGGCGCACCGGTTCGATCGCGACGCCGCCAACCGCGTCCTCGACGAGGTGTGCCGCCCCGGTCGCCGGGTCGGGATCGGAGCCGCCCGCGGCCAGCAGCCGCAGGAAGTGCGACTTGCCCGAGCCGTTGGAGCCCAGCACCGCGACCCGCTCGCCGTACCAGACCTCGAGGTCGAACGGTTTCATCAGGCCGCTGAGCTCCAGGCCCTCGCAGACGACGGCGCGCTTGCCGGTGCGGCCGCCCTGCAGTCGCATCACGACGTTCTGCTCGCGCGGCTGCTCGATCGGCGGCCCGGCCTCCTCGAACTTGCGGAGCCGGGTCTGCGCGGCGCGGTACTGGCTCGACATCCCGTCGTTGTACTCGGACTTGATCTTGAGCCGGAGGACGAGCGCCTTGAGCTTGGCATGCTCCTCGTCCCACCGCTTGCGCATCTCCTCGAAGCGGGCGAAGCGGTCGCGACGCGCGTCGTGGTAGCTGGCGAAGCCCCCCGGGTGGGTCCAGACCAGGTTGCCGGCGTGTCCCAGCTCGACGGTCACCACGCGCGTCGCGGTGTTGGCCAGCAGCTCGCGGTCGTGGCTGATGTAGAGGATCGTCTTGTCGGAGGCGGCGATGCGCTGCTCCAGCCAGATCTTCCCGGGGACGTCGAGGTAGTTGTCCGGCTCGTCGAGCAGCAGGACCTCGTCGGGGCCGGCCAGCAGGTACTCCAGGACGAGCCGCTTCTGCTCACCGCCACTGAGCGTGCGCAGAGCGCGGTACTTGGCGCGGTCGAAGGGCAGCGCGAGCGCCTTCATCGTGGTGACGTCCCAGACGACCTCGAGGTCGTAGCCACCCGCGTCGGCGTACTCGTGGAGCGCGTCGGCGTAGCGCATCTGGGTCTTCTCGTCGTCGTCCTCCATCAGCGCGAGCTCGCACTGCTCGACGACGCGTGCCGCCTCCCGCACCCGCACCGGCGCGACGCTGAGCAGCAGGTCCGCCACGCTCGGATCCTCGCCGAGGCCGGCCTTGACGTCCTGCCGCATCACCCCGAGTCCGCCGCTGCGCGTGACGACACCGGCGTGCGGCGCGAGCTCTCCGGTGACGATGCGCAGCAGCGTGGTCTTGCCGGCGCCGTTGGCGCCGACCAACGCCACCTTCGCGCCGTCACCGACGCGGAACCCGACGTCGTCGAGCAGCACCCGGCCGTCGGGAAGCTCGTAGCGCACTCCGGCCACATCGACATGTCCCACAGGAGACGATGGTGCCGCACGCAGCGTCCCGGCCGCACGGGACTTTCCACCTCAGTCGCCGGGCACGTTCGGCGGGGCGGTGCGGGGTGTGCCCGTCGACGTTGCAGGTTTCCCCGGCCAACCGGGGAAACCTGCCTGCGGCGCTTGGGGGGTTCCCCGGCCAGCAGGCAGGACCCGCACTGGACGGGCAAAGGTTCGCCCGTCAA
>NZ_JAHRHK010000103.1 GCF_021246465.1 Nocardioides sp. R-C-SC26
CAAGGCGATCGCTCGCGCGGTCGCCTTGCCGACCTCGGTCGAGCCCGTGAACGCGACCTTGTCGACGCCCGGGTGGGAGACCAGCGCCTGGCCTGTCGCACCCGCTCCGGTGACGATGTTGACGACGCCGGCAGGCAGGACGGCCTGCTGGCAGATCTCGGCGAAGAGCAGTGCGGTGAGCGGGGTGGTCTCGGCCGGCTTCAGCACCACGGTGTTGCCGCACGCCAGGGCGGGAGCGACCTTCCAGGCCAGCATCAGCAACGGGAAGTTCCAGGTCATCCCCTGGAACTTCCCGTTGCTGATGC
>NZ_JAHRHK010000104.1 GCF_021246465.1 Nocardioides sp. R-C-SC26
GATCTGTTCGCCCTCATCGACCCGCTCCGCGACCTGCGCGCGGAGTACGGCCGCGCCGACGAGCCCTTCGAGATCCACGCCATCTCCTACGACGCCTACAGCGTCGGGGGCCTGAACAAGCTCGAGGCGGCCGGCGGCACCGACGTGGTCATCGGCTTCCGCGACTCCTACCAGCCCGGCGTCGACACCGAGACCCTCGAGCACAAGGTCGCCACGCTCTCCCGCTTCGCCTCCGGCGTCATCGACGCCTATCGCGCGCAGGCCTGATCCGGCACCCCGGTCGTCGCGTCTGTCGAGACCCCCAC
>NZ_JAHRHK010000105.1 GCF_021246465.1 Nocardioides sp. R-C-SC26
TGCTCCTCGTCGAGGTCGGCCACCATGAAGTCGCCGGCGTAGCCCACGCCGTGAGCGGCTTGCATCGCGCTCTGACTGTGCCATCCGAGCGGGAGAACGGGCACCGCGCCTTGGGCGTTGGGCCGATCACGCAGATCTGCCAGCAGGGCGCCGCTGAGGGGGCTCGGCAGTCCGCTGCGCTGTCGACCGGCCATGAAGACGACCAGTGCCCCGTTGAGGCAGAACATCGCCACGGCGGCGATCCGGTACCCAGCGAGGGGACCCTGGTGGTGGCCTGCGGCATCGCCGCGATGACCAACCAGGG
>NZ_JAHRHK010000106.1 GCF_021246465.1 Nocardioides sp. R-C-SC26
CCTGGCGGCGTTCGGTTCGACCCGCAAGGCCGGCGTCGCCGCGGCGGATGACCCGCAGGTCGCCGCCCTGCGCGGGAGCCGGGCTCCGGTCGTCACGCTCGTGGCCAAGTCGCACGACCGCCATGTCGGGCTCGCGCTGCGCACCACGCTGGAGGAGAACCTGGCGATGGTGCGTGACACGGCCGCCCATCTGCGCGCCGAGGGACAGCGCGTCTTCGTCGACGCCGAGCACTTCTTCGACGGCCACCGCCGCAACCGCGACTACGCGCTCGAGGTGGTGCGTGCGGCGGCGGAGGCCGGAG
>NZ_JAHRHK010000107.1 GCF_021246465.1 Nocardioides sp. R-C-SC26
GGTTCAGCTCGACCCGCACCGTGCCGCCGACGTCACCGATCGCGACGGGCTCGTCCAGTCGGCCGTGGATGACGCGGGGCTCGTCGAGCATGCGCAGCGCCGTTCGCGCGAAGTAGCCGAGTTCGGGGTGATGCCGCTTCCCCTCGAGCTCGGTGATCACGACGACCGGCAGCACCACCTCGTGCTCGGCGAAGCGCTTGTGCGCTCCCGGATCGGCCAGCAGGACGCTGGTGTCGAGCACATAGGTGCGCGTGTCCGCGCGGTGGGACTTCTTCGTCCCCGCGGACTTGCCGGAGGACTT
>NZ_JAHRHK010000012.1:0-107988 GCF_021246465.1 Nocardioides sp. R-C-SC26
GTGAAGTCGATCCGCGCCGCGAGGGCCGCGCTCGTCGTCCGGAGCACCGAGGCGTAGGCGCCGTCGGCGGGGAGACGCAGGTCGACGTCGGCGTGCTTGGCGGTCGACGGGACGGTGACCTCGGACATGGGCTTCCTCGGGGAGCAGGCGTGGACGAACGGGATGGGCGATGCTGTGCGACGGCCGATCACGTGGAGGTGGTCGACGCCCCGGGCGGCACGGCGTCCCACCCGAGACGATGCGACAGGGCCGGTGTCGGGACTACTCCCCAGACACCGGCCCTGGCAAACGCGAGACGGAGACGCTCAGGCCTTCTTGGTCTCCCAGAAGATGTCCGCGATCTCGTCGATCTTGGCCAGCAGCTGGTCGGCGACCTCGGCGTCCATCGTGCCCTTGGTGCCGGTCGCGCCGGCGAGCTTGGTCGCCTCGTTCACCAGCGTGTGCAGCTGGGGGTACTTCTCGAAGTGCGGAGGCTTGAAGTAGTCGGTCCACAGCACCCAGAGGTGGTGCTTGACCAGCTCGGAGCGCTGCTCCTTGATCAGCACCGCGCGGGTGCGGAAGTCGGGGTCGTCGCTGTCGTTGACCTTGGCGATGACGGCCTTGATCGACTCGGCCTCGATCCGGGCCTGGGCCGGGTCGTAGACGCCGCACGGCAGGTCGCAGTGGGCCGAGGCCTCGACGGTGGGGGCGAAGAGTCGCGCGAACATGGCGTTTCCTCTCGGAGGGCCCGGGGCGATGTGCCTCAGGCGGCGGTCGGCATGAGAAGTGCAGGATCCGGACGCAGCGCCCGTTCCCTGAAGCGTGGAACTCTGGGGACACTACTCCTCATGCCGGACGACGCGACCACCCCTCCGCCCGTCGGAGCGACGGCCGGGCGAGCCCGGTTCGGCATGGCCATCGTGCGTGGCGGGTCGATGGTGCCGACGTTGGCTGCGGGGGACCGTCTCCTGGTCGGCTACCGCCGTAGGCCCCGACCCGACGACCTGGTGCTGGCCCGCTTCCCCGACGGCCTCATCGTCGTCAAGCGCGCGGCGGAGCGACGCGGCGGTGGCTGGTGGCTCACCAGCGACCAGCCCTCGATCGGGGTGGACTCCCGACACCGGGGCGTCATCGCCGACGACGCCGTGCTCGGCGTCGTGCTGGCCAGGCTCTGGCCACGTCCTCGCCTGCGCTGGTGATGTCGACGGGCTCTGCGCCGGGTCCCGGGGCGTGATGGTGCTCCGGCGCTCTCCCGCTCGAGCGGTGCATGCCCGCGAGACCGATGCCGGCGGCCGCGAGCCGTATGGGAGGATGAACGATCGTGACCGCTGCTGACTCACGACCCCATCCCCATGCCGGCGACCCCGTGTTCGACCTGCATGTCGGAGGCAAGATGCAGACCGTCTCGACGGTCGCGCTCGAGGGTCCTGACGATCTCTCGCTCGCCTACACGCCCGGAGTCGCCCTGGTGTGCGAGGCGATCGCAGCCGACCCGGAGATGACGCAGCACTACACCTGGGTGCCCAACACGGTCGCCGTGGTCACCGATGGCACCGCGGTGCTCGGCCTGGGCGATATCGGTCCCGCCGCCGCCATGCCGGTGATGGAGGGCAAGGCGGTGCTCTTCAAGCAGTTCGGCGGGGTCGACGCCGTCCCGATCTGCCTGGACACCACCGACACCGAGGAGATCATCGAGACCGTCGTGCGGCTCGCGCCGAGTTTCGGCGGTATCAACCTCGAGGACATCTCGGCCCCGCGATGCTTCGAGATCGAGGATCGGCTCAAGGAGCGCCTCGAGATCCCGGTCTTCCACGACGACCAGCACGGCACCGCCGTGGTCGCGCTCGCCGCGCTGGTGAACGCGCTCAAGCTCACCGGGCGTCGGCCCGAGGACACCCGCGTCGTGATCTCGGGCGCGGGCGCCGCAGGTATCGCGGTGGCCAAGATCCTGCTCGGCGGCGGCATTCGTGACCTCGCGGTCACCGACCGCAAGGGTGTGCTCCACTCCTCGCGCGACGACCTGACCCCGGCCAAGCGCGCGCTCGCGGAGATGACCGCCGACGTCACCGGCCGTCAGGGTTCGCTCGCGGACGTGCTCGACGGCGCCGACGCCTACCTCGGGCTCTCCGGCGGCACGGTGCCCGAGGAGGACGTCGCGCGGATGGCGCCCGACGCGATCATCTTCGGCATGGCGAATCCCACGCCGGAGGTGCACCCCGACATCGCCCGCAGGTACGCGCGCGTGGTGGCCACGGGGCGCTCGGACTTTCCGAACCAGATCAACAACGTGCTCGCGTTCCCCGGCATCTTCCGGGGTGCCTTCGACGTCCGCGCGACCGCGATCACCGAGGGCATGAAGCTCGCGGCGGCCAACGCGCTGGCTGAGCTCGTCGGCGACGAGCTGAGCGAGGACTTCATCATCCCCTCGCCCTTCGACCCCCGTGTGGGACCGGCGGTCGCCACCGCCGTCGCCGCTGCGGCGCGCGCCGACGGCGTCGCTCGGCTCTGATCCGACCCGGCACTGCGGTCTTCGGCCTGCTCGGCTACTGACCGCCGGCGTTGGGATCACGCCACGCGCGCTCGAACGGCAGTCGCCAGGCTCGCGGAGCGATGAGCTGGTGGATGGCGTTGGGCCCCCATGAGCCGGGCTGATAGCTGCGCACCGGCGGTGTCGCCCGCAGCATCTGCTCCGACTTCGCCCACAGCGTCTCGACGCCCTCGGCCGAGGTGAAGAGCGTGCGATCACCGCGGATCGCATCGTGGATCAGCCGTTCGTAGGCCTCCAGGACGGCGTAGCGCCCGCTGGTGTCGACGGTCGCGAACTGCATCGACAGCTTCTCCAGCTTCATCCCCGGCCCGGGCCGCTTGCCATAGAACGACAGCGAGATCCGCGAGTGGTCCGCCAGGTCGAACGTGAGGTGGTCCGGGCCCGCCGTCCCCGCGTTGGAGCCGTCCGGGAACATCGTCAGCGGCGGCTCCTTGAAGGCGATCGAGATGATCCGGGCGCCCTCGGCCAGTTTCTTGCCCGTGCGGAGGTAGAACGGCACGCCGGCCCAGCGCCAGTTGTCGATCTCCACCTTCAACGCGATGAACGTCTCGGTGTCGGAGTCGTCGGCGACCTGGTCGGCGTCGCGGTAGCCCGCGTACTGCCCGCGCACGACCTGTGTCGGGTCGAGCGGGCGCATGGACCGGAACACCTTCAGCTTCTCCTCGCCGATCGGTCCCGGCTCGAGCGAGGTCGGCGGTTCCATCGCCATGAACGCGAGCACCTGCATCAGGTGTGTCACGACCATGTCGCGGAAGGCTCCGGTGCCCTCGTAGAACGCGATCCGGTTCTCCAGCCCGAGCGTCTCCGGCACGTCGATCTGCACGTGGTCGATGAAGTTGCGGTTCCAGATCGGCTCGAAGAGGCCGTTGGCGAAACGGAACGCGAGGATGTTCTGCGCCGCTTCCTTGCCGAGGAAATGGTCGATGCGGAAGACCTGGTCCTCGTCGAACACCGCGTGTACCTCGGCGTTGAGGGCCTGGGCGGAGGCGAGGTCGGTGCCGAACGGCTTCTCCATGATCACCCGGGATCGATCGACGAGGCCGGCCTCGCCCAGTTCGCGGATGACGTCGCGTGCGGCGCGCGGCGGCACGCTCAGGTAGTGCAGACGGCGGACGTCGGCGGGGTCGCCGAGCTCCGCCTCGCATTCGCCGACCAGGCGGGCCAACGCCTGCGCGCCGTGCGACGTCGGGATGTAGCGCAGTCGGCTGCCGAACTCGCGCCACCGGTCGTCGGTGATGTCACCCTCGCCGAACTCCTCGCAGGCCGCCCGTGCCAGCCGTTCGAACGCGTCGCGGTCGATCTCCTCGAGCGAGGTGCCGATCACCCGCACATCGGGCATCAGCTTGGCCTCGAAGAGATGGAGCAGGCCTGGCAGGAGCTTGCGTTGGGCCAGGTCTCCGGTCGCGCCGAACAGCACGACGACGTTGGGGTGATCCATACCCCGACGGTAGTGCGGCCGGCACACCGGTAGGTGACAGCCAGGTGTCGGTCGCCGACGTCGGGGTCGCGAACCGTCAGTAGGGTCGAGGGCATGTTCGCCGTGTACGCCGAGTCCTTCTCCTCCGACAGCCCGCTCGACGGCCTGGTGATCGGCGAACAGCCCGATCCCGTGGTGCCGGAGGGGTGGACGACGGTCACCGTCAAGGCTGCCTCGCTGAACCACCACGACGTGTGGTCGCTCCGCGGTGTCGGCCTCAAGCAGGAGCAGCTCCCGATGATCCTGGGCTGCGATGCGGCCGGCGTCGACGCCGACGGCAACGAGGTCGTCGTCCATGCCGTGATCAGCGACCCGGGTTGGCGTGGCGACGAGACCTTCGACCCTCGTCGCTCGCTGCTCTCCGAGCGTCACCCGGGCACGTTCGCGGCGACCGTCGCGGTGCCGCGCTCCAACGTCGTCCCCAAGCCGGCGTCGATGTCGTGGGAGGAGGCGGCCTGCCTGCCGACCGCATGGCTGACCGCCTACCGGATGCTTTTCACCCGCGGCCAGCTCAAGGCCGGCGACACGGTGCTCGTGCAGGGGGCGGGCGGCGGCGTCGCGACGGCCTGCATCATCCTTGCCCGCGCGGCGGGCCTGCGCGTGCTGGCCACCAGCCGCGACGAGGCCAAGCGCGCCCGCGCGATCGAGATCGGCGCGCACGAGGTGTTCGAGTCCGGCGCCCGGCTGCCGGTCAAGGTCGATGCGGTGATGGAGACCGTCGGGCGCGCGACCTGGTCCCACTCGATCCGTGCACTGCGACCGGGCGGCTCGATCGTGACCTCCGGTACGACGTCCGGCCCGAAGCTGGACGACGCCGAGCTGACCCGGATCTTCTTCCTCCAGCTCAACGTCATCGGCTCGACGATGGGGACGCGTGACGAGCTCGCCGCGCTCGTCACGATGCTGGATGCGACCGGCACCCGCCCCCTGATCGACCGCGTGCTGCCGATGGAGCAGGCCGTCGAGGGCTTCGCTGCCATGGCCGAGGGCGACGTCTTCGGCAAGATCGTCTTCACCCGCTGACGTGCGCCACCTGGTCACCGGTGCAGGATCGGGCATCGGCGCAGCCCTCGCCGATGCGCTGCACGCGCGCGGGGACGATCTGGTGCTGCTCGCGCGATCGCCGGAGCGTGCCGAGGACCTCGCCGCGCACTACCCGGGAGCGCAGGTCATCGTCGCGGATCTCGCCGCTCCCGGCTCGGTCGGCCCCGTCGAGCTTCCCGGTCGGCTCGACTCGGTGGTCCATGCCGCTGGTGTGGTGGCTCTCGGCGAGGTGGCCGGCCTCGAGGAGGAAGCGCTGCGCACCCAGCTCGAGGTGAACCTGGTCGCACCGATCCTGCTCACCCGAGCTGCCCTGCCCGCGCTGCGTGCCGCGCGCGGGACCGTCGTCTTCGTCAACTCGACGGCGGGGCTCACCGCGAGCGCCGCGTGGGCGGCCTACGCCTCCTCCAAGGCGGGGCTCCGCGCCGTCGCCGATGCTCTACGTGCCGAGGAGGCTCAGCGTGGAGTGCGGGTGACGACGGTGTTCCCCAGCCGCACGGCGACGCCGATGCAGGCGCAGGTCCACGCCGAGGAGGGCCGCGACTACGACCCCGCCGACTGGATGAGCGCGGCGTCGGTCGCGGCGAGCATCGTGCATGTGCTCGATCTGCCTATCGACGTGGTTGCGCCCGAGATCGTGCTGCGCTCCAACGCTCGTTGACAGGTGGATCCGCACTGAGCCTAGATCCACCGGTTCTCGCCGGCTGCGCGACACCATCCGGGCGCGTTGGCGGCGTCGCCCACGCTCGTCGGTGCCACCAGACCGCCGTCGCGCGGGCGCCCTGCCACCACACCCGCCTGGTGCCGCTCGCCACGCCGACAATCGGCGGACCCAGGCTCAGGTGAGCGGCGGGCGCCGATCGGCCCACGGACGGGCCTTCTCGAGCTGTGCCGCCAGGCGCAGGAGCAGACCGTCCTCGCCGAGTCGGCCCACGAACTGAGAGCCGATCGGCAGGCCGTCCTCGGTCCAGTGAAGCGGCACGCTCATCGCCGGCCGACCGGTCAGGTTCGCCAGTTGGGTGTAGGGCACCCAGCCGAGATTGTCCTTCACCAGCTGGTCGACGATGGGCGTGTGCCGCAGCAGGCCGCCGGCCCGCGCTGTGAGCAGCCCACGCTGCGCCAGCCGCATCGGCAGCGGCTGCTCGAAGGCGCCGATCCGCGGGGGAGGGGTGGCAGTGGTCGGGGTCAGCAGCAGGTCGTACTCGGTGTGGAACTCCGCGAGACGCCGCACCGCGACCTGGCGGTTCGCCACGGCCTCGAGGAAGTCGACGGGGCTCGTCGCTCGGCCGATCGCCGCCATCAGCAACGTATCGTCCTCGAAGTCGCTGTCGGTGGCCGACGTCGCTCGCTTCGCATCGGCGACCGAGTGGGCGCAGTGCGCGAACCACGTGGTGAGGAAGTCCTTGGCGAGTGCGGCGTCGTCGAACGGCGCGCTGTCGAGTTCGACGACGTCGTGGCCGAGGTCGCGCAGGAGGTCGGCGGTGCTCTGCGCCGCCGCCAGAGCCTCGGGATGCGGATCGGGGTTGATCGTGCTCGCGGTGCAGACACCGATGCGCAGGCGAGGAATCTCCGCGCCGACCTCCGCCGCGTAGTCGGAGCCGACCGCGGGCAGGAACGGGGAGTCCGGAGCAGCGCCCGCGAGCACGTCGAGCATGGCCGCTGTGTCGCGGACCGAGCGCGAGATCACGCCGTCGGTCGCGGTGCCACCGAGCGCCTCGCCGAAGTGCGGACCGGAGGGGATCAGCCCGCGGCTCGGCTTGAGGCCGAACAGTCCGCAGGCCGAGGCGGGGATCCGGATCGAACCGCCGCCGTCGCTCGCGCCGGCCACCGGGACGATTCCCGCGGCCACCGCAGCAGCCGACCCACCCGAGGATCCGCCCGGGGTGTGGTCGAGGTTCCACGGGTTGCGCGCCGGCCCGTAGAGCGCGGGCTCGGTGATGCCCTTCGCGCCGAACTCCGGCGTGTTGGTCTTGCCGAACACGACGAGGCCGGCGTCGAGCCAACGCTGGACGACGTGGGAGTTCTCGGTCGCCCGCAGCTGCGACAAGGACCGAGATCCGCCGCTGGTCGGGTAGCCGGCCAGGTCCTGGTGCAGGTCCTTCAGCAGGAACGGCACGCCCTCGAACGGCCCTCCGGGAACAGCCTCGTCGCGATCGACATCGACGACGATGGCGTTGATCTGGTCGTTGACCTCGGCGGCGCGAGCTCGCGCTGCGGCCAGCACCTCGCGCGGGCTGACGTCGCCGTCGCGGATGAGCTCGGCCAGCGCCACGGCGTCGTGGTCTTGATAGTTCTCCACGCTGCGCAGCGTAGCCACGCCGGCCGCGCCGAGGGGGCACCTCGTGGTCCGGCGGTGTCAGTCCGTGCTCGAGCGCCAGCGCAGGGCACCGATGAGGACCATCCTGAGCTGGGTGCGCGCGGTCTGGGCCACCCGCGCCTCGGCCTCAGGTCTGCCCGCTGCGAGCAGGATCTGCTCGGCGGTCGCCACCATGGCTGTGACGATCAGGTTGGAGAGCACGCGCAGGTCCTCGCTCGACCACACGTCGGTACCCGGGAAGCGGGCGAGGTCGGCAGCGAGCTCGCGCTCGCAGAGCTCGATCTCGTGGCGGATGCTGTGCCGCACCGCCGGCGGGCCGGCCGTGCGCTCGCGGGCGATGAACGCGAAGTGGTCGTGCTCTTCCTTCACGTGGCGTGAGAGCACGTCGACCGAACTGTCGACGATGTCGGCGAAGGCAGGGTCGCTGCGACGTACGTCGCGCAGCATCGCGCGCAGTGAGACGAACGACTCGTCGACGAGGGCGAGGCCGAGGGACTCCAAGGAGTCGAAGTGCCGGTAGAAGGCCGTGGGCACGATGCCGACCTCTTTGGCCACCTGGCGAAGCGAGAGGGCCACCAGGCTGCTGCCTTCGCACAGGCGCAGAGCGGCGTCGAGGATGGCGCGCCGAGTGCGCTCCTTCTGCTCGATTCGCGTCACGGTCACCGCAGCAGTCTAGAGAAACTCATCGGGTAAACGGCTGTACACCGTGGTGAGGCTCACGCACGGTGGTGGTTGACGGTCCAGGGAGAGAGTCTCCATGCTTTGAGTGTACGAACGTTCACTCATTTGGAGGACGCATGAGCACGATGACCCCGGTCGCCCTGGCAGGCGTGGTCGGCCGCGGCGTGCTGCGCTCGCGCGTGGTCGCAGCGTTGACCTCGCCGCACGGTGTGGACCGCTACCTCGAACTGATCAATCCGATGTGGGCTGCCGACGAGGTCCGGGCACGCGTCATCGGTGTGCGTCGCGAGACCGATGGCGATGCTCCCGTGGCGACTCTCACGCTCCAGCCGACGTCGACCTGGCGCGGTCACCGCGCGGGCCAGTACGTCCAGGTGGGCGTGGACCTCCCGGGCTCGGCCAAGCGGCTGACGCGTTGCTTCACGATCTCCTCGGCCGCCTCGATGCCCGGGGAGACGATCACCCTCACCGTGCGGGCGCACGACGAGGGGCAGGTCTCCAAGTTCCTGGTGCGAGAGGCGCGCGAGGGCCAGATCCTGCACCTGAGTCAGGCGCAGGGTGAGTTCACGCTCGACGAGAGTCCCGCGACTCCGACGAACAACCACCTCGTGTTCATCACCGGGGGGTCGGGCATCACGCCGGCGATGTCGATGGTCCGCACGCTGCTGCGCGACGGCTACGACGGCACTGCGGGTCGACGCGTGACCTTCCTGCACTTCGCCCGCTCCGTCGAGGACCAGATCTTCGCCGCCGAGCTCGCCGAGGTCGCCGAGCAGGACAACGGCGTGGCGGTGCACCTGCGTTACGGCGACCACGTGTTCTCCGAGTTCGAGCTGCGCCGCCTGGTGCCGGACTTCCGCGACGTCGACACCTGGGCGTGCGGTCCGGCCGGTCTCATGGAGTTGATCCACCAGGCCTACGGCGAGAGCCCGCGTCTGCGCACCGAGTTCTTCAAGCCCCCGCGCACCAGTGCCGGCTCGGCCGAGGGCGACGTCGACTTCAGCGTCTCGGGCGTCGAGGCAGCCAACACCGGCGAGACGCTCCTGGAGCAGGCCGAGGCACTCGGCCTGAAGCCCGAGTTCGGATGCCGGATGGGCATCTGCTTCTCCTGTACCGCCCGCAAGACAGACGGCACGGTGCGCAACGTGCTGACGGGCGTGGAGTCCTCCTTGCCCGACGAGGACATCCAGATCTGCGTCACCGCGCCGCTCGGCGACTGCTCGGTCGACCTCTGACCTGCACGCCACCTGACATTCCGCACACGACCGCCGACCGACGAGAGGACAGCGATCATGACCGCCGCACCGACCTACCCCGAAGCCCTGCTGGAGAGCGTGGATCTCGATGAGACCCGCCGACTGACCGCCGAGGAGCTGGAGCAGTTCGGCGCCGAGATGGACGCCATCCGCCAGCGCATCCTGGCCGACCTCGGCGAGGCCGACGCGACCTACATCCGCAACGTACTGAAGACCCAGCGCGGGTTCGAGGTGGCCGGGCGCCTCCTGTTCTACCTGCCGCCGGCATGGCCGCTGGCCGTCGCGTCGCTGAGCATCTCCAAGATCCTGGAGAACATGGAGATCGGCCACAACGTGATGCACGGCCAGTACGACTGGATGGGCGACCCCGGCCTCAACTCGCGCATGTACGACTGGGACAACGTCTGCCCGGGTGAGCAGTGGAAGTACAGCCACAACTACATCCACCACACGTTCACCAACATCGTGGGCAAGGACCGCGACATCGGCTACGGCATCCTCCGCATGGACGAGGACCAGAAGTGGCACCCGTACTACCTGGGGAACCCGCTCTATGCGTTCCTGCTCATGGTGTTCTTCGAGTGGGGCGTGGCGATGCACGACCTCGAGGTCGAGAACATCGTGCAGGGCAAGCGGAAGCTGGAGGAGAACAAGTCGCTCCACGCCGGCATCATGCGCAAGGTCAAGCGACAGGCGCTCAAGGACTACGTGCTCTTCCCCGCGCTCACCGGCCCGCTCTTCCCGCTCACCTTCGCCGGCAACGTGGTCGCGAACCTGGTACGCAACGTCTGGGCGTTCAACATCATCTTCTGCGGCCACTTCCCGGCCGGTGTCGCCACCTTCTCCGAGGAGGAGTGCGAGAACGAGACCCGGGGCCACTGGTACTACCGGCAGCTCCTCGGCTCGGCCAACATCGACGGGGGCCGGCTGATGCACCTGATGAGCGGCAACCTGTCCCACCAGATCGAGCACCACCTCTTCCCCGATCTGCCGGCGCGCCGCTACCCGGAGATCGCGGGCGAGGTTCGTGAGATCTGCCAGCGCTACGGCCTGCAGTACAACACCGGCCCGCTGCACAAGCAGCTGCTGAGCGTCGGCAAGAAGATCTGCCGGATGGCGCTCCCGCCGCGTGGCGGCGCCTGAGACACTGACGGCATGGGTGACGAACTGACACCGCAGGGCCCCGATCGGCTCTCCAAGTCCGAGATCGGCAAGGACGTCGTGCAGTCCACTGCTGAGGCTGCGGCGACGACGGTCGGCGAGGTCGCGACCATCATCACCGGTGCGGTGAAGGACGTCGCGACCGCCATCGGCGGCTTCGCCACCGAGGTGTTCGAGATCCGTGAGTCGGCGCGCAAGGCCAGCCAGGAGCACGACGACCCGTTCGGTGCTTGAGGAGCGAGCCCAGCGAGCGTCTCGAGACCCGGTGAGCCGAAGGTCGCTCTCGGGCGCTGACCGGTGGTCGAGGAGGTCGCTCTGCGACTGTCACGAGACCCGGTGGGTGCAATGACCGCACCGAGCCCCGTGAAGCGCTCAGTGGAAGCGGAGCCGGAAGTCGGTCTGACGGAAGGACGCCAGCTGGCGCGCCTCGCGCATGAAGGCGAGCGGTCCGTCAGGGGCGAACTCCCAGCGGGCGCGGGCGGGCAGTGCCTTGGCGTTGCCCGACATCACCGCCCTCTTCTCGCCGCCTCCTTCGGGTAGTTCGGGCTGCCACACGTCGCCCTTGAAGGGGATGCGCGGCGCGACGCGCGAGACGTCGGTGAATCGCGCGGAGGCGATCGGCGCGCGATCGAGGCTGGCCGACCACGACGAGGTGGTGACCGGGCCCCGGCGCACCGATTCGTAGTCGAAGTCGCACAGCCACTTCGGGATCGCCCACAGCTCGCGTCCGCCGGCCACCGACGCGGGGCTGTCGACCCAGATGTCGGTGATGGTCACGGCCTTGTCATGGCCCTCGTCGGCGCGGGTGGCACGCGCCACCAGCAACTCCCCGTACGTGAGAGGGCTGCCTTCCTCGTAGGAGACGAACGCCGCACCGTAGATGCCGGCGGGGCGGGTCGCGTCCACGTCACGCTTGAGCTTGAACACCGTGAGCCAGAGGGAGCCGACCATGTCCCACGGGGTTGCCGGGTAGGCGACTCTCTCGTAGGGCAGATCCACGCTTTCAGTCATGACCGTGACAATAGGGTGACGTCGTGATCGTGGTGAACCGGTTCCGTGTTCCGGCCAGCGAAGGCACCTCGTTCCGTCAGGACCTCCAGCGCGCGCACGCGTCGCTGGCGGAGCGCCCCGGATATCTCGGCGGCGAGGTGGGCCGCAACCTCGACGATCCCGAGCTCTGGGTGCTCACCACCCGGTGGGAGCACGTCGGCGCCTACCGTCGCGCGCTCTCCTCCTACGACGTGAAACTCCACGCGGTCCCGACGCTCGGACGCGCCGTGGAGGAGCCGAGTGCCTACGAGGCCGTCGAACCGGGGGCCGTGCTCAATATCGAGTCGCCGCGCTCGTTAGGCTGAGGAACGCCCGACAGCCAGTCGCGCGTCCATCTCGCACAGGAGCAGAACACGTGGCCAAGCCGCCCCCGTCCACCGTCGACACCGTCGTCTCCCTCGCCAAGCGTCGGGGATTCGTCTACCCCTGCGGCGAGATCTACGGCGGCACCCGCTCGGCGTGGGACTACGGCCCGCTCGGGGTGGAACTGAAGGAGAACATCAAGCGGCAGTGGTGGCGCTCGGTCGTGCAGTCGCGCGACGACGTGGTCGGCCTCGACTCCAGCGTCATCCTGCCCCGGCAGACCTGGGAGGCGAGTGGGCACGTCGCGACGTTCACCGATCCGCTCACCGAGTGCCAGTCGTGCCACAAGCGCTTCCGCGCCGACCACCTGCAGGAGTCGGCCGCGGAGAAGCAGGGCGTCGACGACCCCGACAGCATCGACCTGGCCACCCTCGCGTGCCCCAACTGCGGGACGCGAGGCGCCTGGACCGAGCCGCGTCAGTTCTCGGGCCTGCTCAAGACCCACCTGGGTGTCATCGAGGACGAGTCGGGCCTGCACTACCTGCGTCCCGAGACCGCCCAGGGCATCTTCTTGAACTTCGCCAACGTGGTGACGAGCCAGCGGATGAAGCCCCCCTTCGGCATCGCCCAGATCGGCAAGAGCTTCCGCAACGAGATCACGCCCGGCAACTTCATCTTCCGCACCCGTGAGTTCGAGCAGATGGAGATGGAGTTCTTCGTCAAGCCGGGCGAGGACGAGGAGTGGCACCAGTACTGGATCGACACCCGCACCCAGTGGTACGTCGACCTCGGGATCGACCCCGACAACCTGCGCCACTACGAGCACGCGCAGGAGAAGCTCAGCCACTACTCCAAGCGCACCGTCGACATCGAGTACCGCTTCCGCTTCGCCGGCTCGGAGTGGGGTGAGCTCGAGGGCATCGCCAACCGCACGGACTTCGACCTCTCCACTCACGCCCAGCACTCGGGCAAGGACCTCAGCTACTTCGACCAGGCCAACAACGAGCGTTACGTGCCCTACGTCATCGAGCCCGCGGCGGGCCTCTCGCGCAGCCTGATGACGTTCCTGGTCGACGCCTACACCGAGGACGAGGCTCCCGACACCAAGGGCGGCACCCGCACCCGGACGGTGCTGCGCCTGGACAAGCGGCTCGCCCCGGTCAAGGTCGCGGTGCTGCCGCTGAGCCGCAATGCCGACCTCTCGCCCAAGGCGCGCGACCTCGCGGCCGAGCTGCGACGCACCTGGACCGTCGACTTCGACGACGCCGGCTCGATCGGCAAGCGCTACAGCCGGCAGGACGAGATCGGGACGCCCTACTGCGTCACGGTCGACTTCGACACGCTCGAGGACGGCGCGGTCACGGTGCGTGAGCGCGACACGATGGAGCAGTCGCGGGTCAGCCTCGAGGGCATCTCCACCTACTTCGCCGAGCGCCTGCTCGGCTGCTGAGGTGGAGGCGGGCGTGCGACTGCGTATCGGTGGTGCGCTCGCCGTGCTCGCGCTCGCAGGCTGCGGGGGCGGGTCGGGTGCGCCCGAGACGCCGTCGCCGTCGGACTCACCGAGCCCATCGGCGACCGCCAGCCCGGCGGCATCATCGGGAGCGTTGCAGAGCGAGCCCTACCTCGAGGTGCCTGACGGCGTCACGTTGGCGCCGCCCGGCACCGAGCGACGTCTCAAGGAGGCCGCGGTCGCGGCGTGGATGCCGCGGCAGGACCTCGTCGGCGTGCTCGAGGTCGACGTCCGTCGCCTGGAGCGCACCACCGTCGCTCGTTCCCTGACCGACTACTCCCTCGACGTCGGGGCGCGCGACGTCGTGCCGTACTTCGTGCACCTGCTCGTGCGCAACCGAGGCGCCACCGATCTCGGCAACCGCCAGGTGCCCCTCTACGCGGTGACCGACGCGCAGGAACTGGTCGGCCCGACCGGCATCGAGCAGGACTTCGCCGAGTGCCCGGGGTCGCTGTTGCCGGCGGTCTTCGCCCCGGGTGACCTCGCCCGCTCGTGCCTGATCTTCCTGATGCCGGCCGGCCGTTCCTTGAGCGCCGTCATGTTCCGGCCGCCCGAGGGCATCGTGCCGATCACGTGGACCGGTCCGGTCACCAACCTCGCGCAGAAGGATCGAGGTGGGCGACGCGCCGAGATCCCTGCGGACGAGCCGACCGCCGAGGCGCCGGACGACCCGGGTTCGTCTCCCGAGGTGTCCCCAAGGCCCTGATCTCGGCGGGATCGCGCGATGATGGGGGAGTGACGACGACTGCCGCTCCCGGGTTGCGCCTGGGCGACCTCGAGGTGGCGACGCCCGTGGTGCTCGCGCCGATGGCGGGCATCACGAACGCGGCCTATCGGCGACTGTGCGCCGAGCAGGGTGCCGGCCTGTACGTCTGCGAGATGATCACCTCGCGCGGCTTGGTCGAGCGCGACGCCATGACCCTGTCGATGCTGGCGTTCGACGACATCGAGACGGTCCGCTCGGTACAGCTCTACGGCACCGACCCCGAGTACGTCGGTCGTGCCGCGGAGATCCTCTGCGCCGAGTACGGCGTCGCGCACATCGATCTGAACTTCGGCTGCCCGGTTCCGAAGGTGACGCGCAAGGGCGGCGGCGGGGCCCTGCCGTGGAAGCGCACCCTGCTGGCCCGGATCCTCGAGCGAGCGGTGGCCGCCGCTTCGGCCTACGACGTCCCGGTCACCATCAAGACCCGCAAGGGTCTCGACGATCACCACCTGACCTATCTGGACGCCGGTCGGATCGCGCAGGAGGCCGGCTGTGCCGCGATCGCCCTCCATGGTCGTACCGTCGCCCAGGCCTACTCGGGGGTCGCCGACTGGGACGCGATCGGCGAACTGGTCGAACACGTCGACATCCCGGTGCTCGGCAACGGTGACATCTGGGAGGCGGCGGACGCCCTCAGGATGGTCGAGCAGACCGGTGCCGCGGGCGTCGTCGTCGGGCGCGGGTGCCTCGGCCGCCCCTGGCTGTTCCGCGATCTCGCGGCGGCGTTCGCCGGCGAGCGGGTCGCGACCCTCCCCACGCTCGGGGAGGTCGCCGCGATGATGCGACGTCATGCGGAGCTCTTGTGCCACCACATGGGGGAGGAGCGCGGCTGCAAGGAGTTCCGCAAGCACGTCACCTGGTACCTCAAGGGTTTCAGGGCGGGCGGTGAACTGCGTCGATCGCTCGGCCTCGTCGACTCCTTGGCTGCCCTGGACGACCTGCTGGCGGTGCTCGACCCGACCGAGCCGTTCCCCGTCACCGAGCTGGGGTCCCCGCGCGGGCGTCAGGGCTCGCCCCGCGAGCGGGTCGTCCTGCCGGAGGGCTGGCTCGACGACACCGATGGCACCGGGCTGGTGCTCGCCGAGGACGCGGGGGAGACCAGCGGGGGGTGACCAGCAGGGGTGACCGGGATCATGCGCCGGGAATCTGACGATGATTCAGATTTCTCCCAGCACCTGTGCTTGACTCCTTGACCGTGCCCGTCGGGTGACCGGCGGGCACTGTCCTGTCAGCAACAGCAAAGGATCAGCGCTGTGGCAGATCACCGCCACAAGCGGGACACCGATGCCCGCCGTCCGTTCCGGATGACCGCCGTCGCGGCCCCCCTTGCGGTCGTCGCGACCGCTTCCGCGGTCACGTGGGGGATCGTCGACTCCGACCCCGCCTCGACCGCCCAGATCACCTCGGCCGACGCGCCCGTGCGCGCCGATGCGGCCGCTGCTGCGGCCGACGCCGTCGGCACCGACGTCCGCGCGACGGCGTCGCGCAGTGGCGCGCGCCGCGACTCGGCCGAGCCGCTCAGCCAGGTCGATCGCCTGCTGCGTCCGAAGGCCAAGCGCCGCGCCATCGCGCAGGCCAAGCCCCAGCAGTGGACGACCGAGAACCTGAACCTGTGGACCGAGCCCGGCAAGCGGGCACGCAAGACGGGCGAGATCGAGGCCGGTTCCGTCGTCCGCCCGACGGGTCGCGAGCTCTACGGCCGCCAGGAGGTCGTCTGGGGCAAGAAGCAGACCCGGTGGGTCAGCGTCGGCTACCTGTCGAAGGAGAAGCCGTTCGCCCTCGGCGGCGACTGCACCAACGGCACGTCGGTCCCCTCCGGCGTCAGCCCGAACGTCGCCAAGGTCCACGCGGCCGTCTGCGCCGCGTTCCCGGAGATCACCACCTACGGCACCTTCCGCAGCGACGGTGAGCACAGCCAGGGGCTCGCCGTCGACATCATGGTGAGCGGCGACCGTGGCTGGGAGGTCGCGGAGTTCGTCCGCAAGTACTACGCCGAGCTCGGTGTCTCCTACGTGATCTACGCCCAGAACATCTGGTCGGTCGAGCGCTCCGGCGAGGGGTGGCGGGGCATGAGCAATCGCGGCTCGTCGACGGCCAACCACTTCGACCACGTGCACGTCACGACGTTCTGACCCCGTCCCCGACGCACTCCTAGCGCGCGGCCTCGTAGTCCGCGGTCTGCGGTCGCCAACCCGGCGGTCCGAAGACGTAGCCCAGTTTGTCGCGCACGGTCGGTGCGGCGCGGACGTCGCGCGCGATGGCGGCGTACTCGTGGGTCTGCAGGCGCCAGATGTTGTAGGTGCCGACCGGCGTCGTCAGTCCATAGGTCGGTCGGTGCTCCTCGGCCTGGAAGGTGCCGAAGAGCCGGTCCCAGATCACCAGGATCCCCGCGTAGTTGCGGTCGAGGTAGAGGGGGTCGCTGCCATGGTGCACCCGGTGGTGCGAGGGGGTGTTGAACACGAACTCGTACGGCGCCCAGAGTTTGCCGATCCGCTCGGTGTGCACGAAGAACTGGTAGACGAGGTTCACCGAGAACCCGAAGAAGACCAGCGCCGGTGGCACGCCGAGCAGCGGGAGCGGCAGCCACACGACGAGCTCGGCCGAGTTGTTCCACTTCTGGCGCAGCGCGGTGGCGAAGTTGAAGTACTCGCTGGAGTGGTGCGCCTGGTGGGTCGCCCACAACAGTCGGACCCGGTGGGAGATCCGGTGCGACCAGTAGAAGAGCACGTCGACGGCGACGATGGCGATCGCCCACGTCCACCAAGCGTCGGACGGCAGCTGCCAGGGCGCCACGTAGGCGAAGAGCGCGGCGTAGACCACCAGCCCGAGCGCCTTCCACGCCGTCAGGGTGGCGATGGAGACCACTCCCATGGTCAGGCTGGCCGTCGCGTCACGTCGCTCCATCCCGCCCCGAAGCGGCAGGGCGCGGCCGTCGGCTGCGCGCCGTTCGGCCGCTGGGCGTTCATCACCTAGCAGCGCCGCCGCCACCGCCTCGAGGGTCACGAACACCGCGAAGAAGGGGACGGCGAGCGCCACCGGGTCGCGCAGCGGCGGGGGGACGGCGTCCCAGAGGTCGGCGAGCATGTCCGGATGGTAGGTGAGCACGGTCGCGCCGTCTCGCGGTTGGGCTGGTGCCGATCGGCGGGTCGCACCGTCACGGGCGTCGGTAGAGTCGCCGCCGATGTCTGCGCACCTTCCCGTCGGTCAGATTCCGGCCGACGATCTCTATGACGAGGTCGATCGCGAGCGGTGCCTGCCCGAGCCGCCCAAGCGAGTCGATGCGCCGGTGCGGACGGCGTTCGAGCGCGACCGCGCCCGGGTGGTGCACGCGGCGTCGTCGCGACGGTTGGCCGCCAAGACGCAGGTGGTGGGGCCTCAGTCCGACGACTTCGTGCGCAACCGGCTCACCCACAGCCTCGAGGTCGCGCAGATCGCCCGTGACCTCTCGCGGGCGCTCGGCAGCCAGCCCGACATCGCCGAGACCGCGGCTCTGGCGCACGACCTCGGGCACCCACCGTTCGGTCACAACGGCGAGCGGGTGCTCGCCGACCTCGCGAGTTCGTGTGGCGGCTTCGAGGGCAACGCCCAGACGCTGAGGCTGCTGACCCGTCTGGAGGCCAAGGCGTTCGACGGGGACCGCTCGGTCGGCCTCAACCTGACCCGGGCGACGCTCGACGCGTGTACGAAGTACCCCTGGCCGATCGCCGACGCTGCCCCTACCGGGGGCGTGCACGGTGACGGCGTCGAGGTGACTGGCCGCAAGTTCGGCGTCTATGACGACGACCGCCCCGTGTTCGACTGGATGCGTCGGCCTGGCGTGGGCACGCGACGTTGCGTCGAGGCGCAGATCATGGACCTCGCCGATGACGTCGCGTACTCGGTGCACGACGTCGAGGACGCGGTGGTCGCGGGTCGGCTCGACCTGGCCCGCGTGGATCGCGAGGCGGTGTGGGCGACCGTGCGCGACTGGTACCTGCCGGAGGCGGACGACGCCGAGCTCGACGACGTCCTCGACGAGCTCGAGGCCGTCGCCAGCTGGCCGCAGCACGAGTACGACGGCACGCGACGTGGCCTGGCTGCGCTGAAGAACCTCACCAGCGACCTGATCGGTCGCTTCTGCGGAGCAGTCCAGCTGGCGACGTTCGCATCGACCGAGGGACCCCTGGTGCGCTACCGCGCCGACCTGGTCCTGCCCGAGCGCACCCTCCTGGAGATCGCGGTGCTCAAGGGGATCGCCGCCCGGTACGTCATGCAGGCCGCCGACCGCGTTGACCTCTTGAGCCGACAGCGCGAGCTGCTGTCCGAACTCACCACCGAGGTCTGGAACCGCGGCGAGAGTGCGCTGGACCGTTCGTTCGCCGCCGACTGGGCGACGGCCACCGACGACGCAGCGCGCCTGCGGGTCGTCATCGATCAGGTGGCGTCGCTGACCGACGCCAGTGCGGTCGCCTGGCACGCCCGGCTGCTGCCGTCGTCCCCAGCCTGACGTCGCGACCGCGCCGTCTGCCGACGGCGTCACTACACTCCACCGTTGTGGCTGGCCGGTTTCGCGAGGAGGACATCGCCGCGATCCGCGAGAAGGTCCGGATCGACGAGCTGATCGGCGAGTACGTCACGCTCCGCAACGCCGGCGGCGGCTCCTCGAAGGGGCTGTGCCCCTTCCACGACGAGAAGACGCCGTCCTTCTACGTCACGCCCGCTCGGGGTTTCTTCCACTGCTTCGGTTGCCAGGAGACCGGCGACGCCTTCTCGTTCCTGATGAAGATGGACGGTCTCTCGTTCGTCGACGCCGTCGAGCGGCTCTCGGACCGGGTGGGACTCCAGGTGCGCCGCGAGGAAGGCGACGGACGCGACGACCGTCCCAAGGGCCCGCCGCGACAGCGGTTGATCGAGGCGAATCGCGCCGCTCAGGAGTTCTACGCCGAGCAGTTGAACGGTCCGGACGCCGTGGTCGGGCGGCAGTTCCTCCACGAGCGCGGCTTCGATCAGGCCGCCGCGCAACTCTTCGGTGTCGGCTTCGCGCCGCGAGACGGGGAGGCGCTGCTGCGGCACCTGCGCGGGCGGAAGTTCCGCGACGAGGAGATCGTCGCGGCGGGCCTGGTGAAGATGGGTCGCTCGGCCTACGACGCCTTCCGCGGACGGTTGGTGTGGCCGATCCGCGAGTCGAGCGGGGCGACGATCGGCTTCGGAGCGCGCCGGCTTTTCGACGACGACCGCAACGGGGCGAAGTACCTCAACACCACCGAGACGACGCTGTACAAGAAGAGCCAGGTGCTCTACGGCATCGACCTTGCACGCCAGGCGATCGGGCGCGAGTCGCGCGCCGTCGTCGTGGAGGGGTACACCGACGTGATGGCCTGCCACCTCGCAGGCATCACCACCGCGGTGGCGAGCTGCGGTACGGCGTTCGGCGACGAGCACATCAGGGTGCTGCGCCGGTTCCTCCATGACGACGAGGGATTCCGCGGCGAGGTGATCTTCACCTTCGACGGCGACGCCGCCGGGCAGGCCGCCGCGATGAAGGCGTTCGCCGGGGATCAGCGCTTCGTCTCCCAGACCTATGTCGCCGTCCAGCCGGAGGGACTCGATCCGTGCGACCTCCGCCTGCGCGACGGCGACGAGGCGGTGCGAGCACTCGTCGGTGGGCGGGTCCCGCTGTACCGGTTCGTGCTGGCCAATGTCGTCGGGCGCTACGACCTTGACCGTGCCGACGGTCGGATCGACGCCCTGCGCGAGGGGGCGCGACTCGTCTCGAGCGTGCGCGACCGGGCCAAGGTCGACGCCTTCGCCCGCGAGCTGGCCGGCATGGTCGGTGTCGACGTCGAGCAGGCGCGCGCGGAGGTCCGCCGGGCCGAGCGCCGTGGCCCCGCGGAGGAACAGCCCCGTCCCACCGCCGCGCACGCGCAGCCACCGGCGGAGCCGGCCCCTGCGCCGGTGAGGTTGCCCGATCCACGTGACCCGCGCTTCATGGTCGAGCGGGAGACGCTCAAGCTCGCCCTCCAGCACCCGATGGCGATCGGCCGCACCACTGCGGACGTGCGCCCCGACGATTTCGCGCATCCGCTCTACCGTGCGGTGTGGCGCCTCGTCGAGGCATCGGGCGGCACGGTCGCCGGCGCCTCCGATGCCGCGTGGGTGGGCCGGGTGCGTGACGCGTCGGATCAGCCAGTGGTGCAGACCCTGATCGGTGCGCTCGCCGTCGAGCCGCTTCAGACGCTGCGCGAGCCGGATGCCGGCTACGTGGTGCAGTTCGTGGTGCGTCTGCAGGAGCTCGCCATCCAGCGCCGTATCGAGGATGCCCGCTCGCGCCTGCAGCGCATCGACTTCACCGACGACGGTGGCGAGGGGCAGCGGGTGCTCGCCGAGGTCGCGGCCCTGGAACAGCAGCGGCGTACGCTGCGCGAACGGTTCAGCGGAGGAGCCTGACATGCGAGCACGACGCCCGTTCCGACGTGGCAGCACATCCACGATCGCGCTGCCGCCCGGTGAGCGGCTGCTGGCATCGGCGAGCATCGAGGACGACAGGGAGCTCGGCGGTACCCGTGACGCGCTCTACCTGCCGCGGGACGGCGGTGGTCACCAGCGGCTCGCGTGGGAGGACGTCGAGGCGGCCGCCTGGGACCTCGAGACCTCGGAGCTGGTCGTGAGCGAAGTCGGCACCTGGGGTGAGGCGCGCCCCGAGCACCGCCTCGTCGTGGCCGAGCCCGGCCGACTGCTGGAGCTGGTGCGTGAGCGGGTCACCGCGAGCGTCGTCTACCAGCGACATGTCGCACTCGGTGCCCGTCGCGGTCTGCGGGTGATCGCCCGTCAGGCGCCGGGTCGGCGAGGCGAGATTCGGTGGATCTACGAGTACGACCGCGGCGTCGATCCGGAGGACCCGGAGGTCCGCCTGGCGGCCTCGGAGGCCCTGGTGTCGGCCCAGGAGGAACTGGGCCTCGCCGGCTGACGCCGTCCCCGCGACGACCAGGGGTGTCGATTGGTGCGGTCGTCGTCGGGGTTGCTAACCTTGGCGCCGCCATCCCCTGTAGCTCAACTGGCAGAGCATTCGGCTGTTAACCGGAGGGTTGTTGGTTCGAGTCCAACCGGGGGAGCAGATGCTGGGCCCGATCGCGCGAGCGATCGGGCCCAGCGTGATTTCCGGCCTCGGAGACTCTGGGCTGTTCGGCGTCGCCGTTCAGGGTGCCGGTGTTATTTTGGGCCGTCGGCATGGGCCGGCTCCTGTCTCCCTGCCGTGAGGACCCGATGACCGACGACGTCCCGGCCAGCCGTTCAGCCGGCTCGCGCCGTGCCCCGCGGTCCTCCCGCCGTCCGCGTCGCTCCCGCCCTTCGGGCGGTGCCCGGGCGCTGCGTCCGGCCGCACCGTCGCAGCCGGAGCGTCGGCCCGGCGAGCCGCGACGTACGCGCACGATCGGCGGCACCGTCGGCATGACGGTCCTGGGGGCGTTCGCGCCCGGTACCGGCTACCTCTTCGCCGGACGTCGTGCGCTCGGCGCCGTGGTGCTGATCGTCTGGATCGGTGCGCTCGGCGCGATCACGTGGTACTTCGGGCGCGACGTCGACACCGCTCTCGATCTCGCCTTCGACCCCACCCTGCTCAAGATCGTCGCGGGTGGCCTGGGCGTGCTGCTGGTGGTGTGGGGGTCGATCACCCTGACGTCGCACCTGCTGGTGCGACCACGGCGTAGGTCCCGCACCCACACCGTCGTCGGCTACGTGACGCTGGCGGCCGTGCTGCTGGTCGGCGCTGCGCCGGTGCTCCGCGTCGCCCAGTACGTCCTGGTCACCGCCGACACCGTGGAGACGATCTTCGCCGACGACGTCGAGAGCGCGACGATCCCGACCGAGGCGACCGAGGAGGATCCCTGGGCCGGTCAGGACCGGGTCAACGTGCTGCTCCTCGGTGGCGACGGGGGAGAGGGACGCACGGGGGTCCGCACCGACACGGTGATCCTGGTCAGCATCGACACCAAGTCGGGCAAGACCATCATGTTCAGTCTGCCGCGCAACATGATGAACGCGCAGTTCCCCGACGACAGCCCGCTCCACGACCTCTACCCCGACGGGTACCAGACCGGTCTGGGCGACCCCGGCTACGACATGCTCAACGCGATCTACGGCCAGGTGCCGGTGCTGCACCCCGGTGTCCTGGGCAAGAGCGACAACGAGGGCGCGGACGCCGTCAAGCTCGCGGTGTCGGGCTCGCTGGGCATCCCGGTCGACTACTACCTGCTGGTCAACCTCGCGGGCTTCCGCGCCGTCGTCGACGCGATCGGCGGGATCACGGTCAACATCAACGAGCCGGTCGCGATCAACGGCAACACCGACGCCGGCATCCCGCCGACCGACTACCTCCAGCCGGGGCCCGACCAGCACCTCGACGGCTTCAAGGCGCTCTGGTACGCCCGCGGCCGCTACGGCTCCGACGACTATGCGCGCATGGAGCGACAGCGCTGTGCGATCGACGCGCTGATCGAGGCCGCCGATCCCGTGACGATGCTCAAGCGCTACGTCGAATTGCTCAAGGCCGGCCAGGACATCGTCTACACCGACATCCCCCGGCGTCTCGGCTCGGCTTTCGTGCAGCTGCTGTTGCGGGTCAAGGACGCCAAGGTCCGCTCCGTGGTCTTCAAGACCTCTGACAAGTTCTTCTCTGGCGACCCGGACTTCGACTACATGCACGACCTGGTCCAGAACGCCATCTATCCGCCCAAGAAGGTCGGAGGCAAGGGCCGCGAGCAGCGTCCGGAGGCGGAGAACCCCAAGGACGCCTGTGCCTACCAGCCCGCCGACGGCGCGAGCGTCTCGGCCAGCGACTGAGCGCTCGACCGGGCTCCACTAGGCTGCACACCCCTGGGGCGGTAGCTCAGTCGGTCAGAGCAGAGGACTCATAATCCTTGGGTCGTGGGTTCGAGCCCCACCCGCCCTACGAGCCGGAGCTCCGGTCACAGGTACCGGTCGCGGAAGTCCACGAGCAGAGCGCGCCCCTCGGCCATCGCGGCGGTGAACTCCTCCACCAGCGGGTCGAGTCCGGACGTCGTGCCGGCGGCGCCCTCGAGTTCGAGCGCCCGTGACGACTCCCCGGCGCGCACCAGACCCAGGTTCAGCGCGCTGCCGGTGATCTTGTGCGCGACGGCGCGTAACACGACCGGGTCGCCGGCTGCGATCGCTGCCCGCACGCCGTCCTCGGCGGCTTGGGAGTTGACCTGGAAGTTCCCGATCGCGCGCTGGAGGTAGGAGGTGTCGCCGGGGTCGATCTCGCGCAGCATCTCGAGCCGCTCGACGTCGAGGCTGCCTCTCGGGGCACCTGCGAGCAGGTCCGTCGTGACGGTCGTCGCAGGTGGAGCCTGCGTCGGCTGCTCGCCGCTCTGCACCCACCGATCGAGCAGCGTCGCCAGGGCGCCGGGGTCGACGGGCTTGGTGAGGAAGTCGTCCATCCCCGCGGCGAGGCAACGCTCCCGCTCGCCGTCCACGGCCGTCGCCGTCATCGCGATCACCGGCACGTGTCGGCCCGTCGTGGACTCGCGCTCGCGCAGCGTCCGCGTCGCCTCGTATCCGTCGAGCACCGGCATCTGGACGTCCATCAGGACGACGTCGTAGGTGTTCTTCGCCAGCAGGTCGAGCGCCTCCTCACCGTGCTGGGCGATCGCGACCAGATGGCCCATCCCCCGCAGGATCCCGGTCGCGACCATCTGGTTCACCGGGTTGTCCTCCACCACGAGGACCGAATGCGCGGCAGCGGCGGGCTGGGTGGGCGGGGAGTGCATCAGCGGGGGTGTGCTCACGGGGGCCAACCGGTCCAGGAGCGTCGTCCGGAGGTGATCGCTGGTGACCGGGCGCTGCAACACCACGGGTGCGACGTCGGCGACGGCCGGAGTCGTGTCGTCGCCGAGCAGTGCCAACACGACGGTTCGTCCGAGTCCGGCACGGTGCCCGGCCAGGCCGACGAACGCGTCGACCTCGGAGGCACTGGCGGCCTGCACGACGACGAGCTCGTAGGGGTCCCCGGCGTTCACGGCCTGGCGCAGTGCGAGTACGGCGTGAGTCTGCTCGACGGCCGTCGAGGCGCGCAGGCGCCACCACCCGAGCAGCTCTCGAAGTGCGCGCGCGCGGGACGGCTGAGCATCCACGATGAGCACGCGCCGCCCGGACAGTGCTGCACGCGCATGGTCGTCGAGCGCGTTGGTCACGTGGGAGCTCTGGCCCACTGGCACGGTGAACGCGAAGACGCTGCCCCCGTCGGGGTTCGGCGCGTAGGAGATTCGCCCGCCCATCGCCGCGACGACTGCCCGTGCGATCGCCAGCCCCAGTCCGGTGCCTCCGAAGCGCCGGGTGGTGGAGGCGTCGGCCTGCGTGAAGGGCTCGAAGATGCGGGCGACCTGGTCGGGTTCGATGCCGATCCCGGTGTCGCGCACCTCGAACCGGATCACCACGTCGTCGTCGAGGCGCGACTCGACGCCCGCGTGGAGTTCGACGCTGCCACCCGGGCTGAACTTGACGGCGTTGGAGAGCAGGTTGAGCAACACCTGCGAGATACGCGTGGGGTCGCCGAGCGCGGCGGTCGGGATGTCGTGGTCGCACGCCACGATCAGGTCGACGTGGCGGTCTCGTGCGTTGGCCGCCAGCATCCGCACGACCTGGTCCATCACCGAGCGCACGTCGACCTCGACGCGCTCGATCTCCAGTTGGCCGCCTTCGATCTTGCTGAAGTCGAGCACGTCGTTGATGACGTCGAGCAATGCTCGGGAGGCGACTTGGATCCCGCTGGCGAATCGATGCTGTTCGCCGTCCAGGCTGGTCCGCAGCAGCAGTTCGTTCAAACCGACGATCCCGTTCAGCGGGGTGCGGATCTCGTGGCTCATCGTGGCGAGGAAGTCCGACTTCTGGCGGGATGCCTCCATGGCCGCGTCGCGTGCTTCGGCGAGGCGTCGCGCCGTCTCCTCGCGCTCGGCGACCCGGCTGAGCTGGACGGCGACGTCGGTCACCATCTGCTCGATCATCGCGTGGCGCGTCAGCGGTGGGTCCGAGGTGATCGTCCCGACGGCGTGCACGCTGTCGCCGAGCATGATGGGGAAGGCGATCATCAGCCGTGCCGTGTCCCAGACCGGCCGGCGCGCCTCGCGCGCCATCTCGGCCAGCGCGATCTCCTCGGCGGTCGCGTCGTCGTCGACCGCCAGGAGGTCGCCGTCGGTCGCGCCGTCCGCGCCGGAGGGCTCGATGACGAAGCCGCACGCCCGTCGCCAGTCGTCGTGGGCCACGAGCGCGGGCCGTGCGAGAGCGAGGACCTCGCGCAGGGAGTGCGCCTCGTTGGCGATCGTCGCCACGGTGCGCATGAAGGCGCTCTGGTTGACCTCGTCGCGCAGCGCCGCTTCGACGTCCCGACGTCGGTCGTGGGCGTTCATCGCCTCGGCTCCGCCGCGATGCGGAAACTGTCGCCGACGGCGACCAGCTGGAGGTTCACCGTGTCGACCCTGAGTCCCTTGCCCACCAGGTTGTAGCGGTAGCGATACGTCACGGTGAGCTTCTCCGGATCGGCTTCGAAGTCCAGCAACCTCGGGTTGCGAACGCTGCCCCAGAAGTTCTGGTAGCCCGGACTCCTGCGCTGGAACTCCGGCGTGAGCTGGGCGAATCCCTGCGACGGATTTGAGCTCGCCGTCGCGAGGTAGGACTCGATGAAATTCTCCATCTGTTCGTTGGTCGGAGCCTGCGTGCTCGGGCTCGAAGGTGTGTCCGCGGGGTCGGTCTCCTCGTCCTCGACCCCTTGCGACGTCTCGCTCCCGCGCATCGGTAGAGCGGCGTCCTGCGGATCCGCCTGCACCAGAAGCACCACGATGGCGGTGATGAGCAGCGCCATCATCCCGCCGACGACGAGGGGGAGGGCAGCACGTCGCCGTGAGCCGTGTGACGCGCGCGGCGGGTCGGCCGGGAGGTGATGGGTGACGTCGACCCGCGTCACGCCGGGTGGTCCCGATGCGGGCGTCAGCGGCAGGATCGCTGCTGGCACCTGGTGAGATTGGTCGGCCGCGGCCAGCGCGGCGAGTTGCTGGGCGACCTGGGCCATCGACCATCGCCGCCCTGCGTCTCGCACCATCGTGACGCTCAGGAGTGCGTCGAGGGAGGAGCCGTCGTCCAGGCGCGGGGGCTCCTCGTGCACGATCCGGTACATCGTCCCGAGCACGTCGTCGCCCACCTCGTACGGCGGGCGTCCGACGAGGCCGTGGAAGAGGGTGGCGCCGAGCGACCAGACGTCGCTCGCCGTCGTCGCACTCGCCCCCGAGGCCACTTCGGGAGCGAGGTAGGCGGGGGACCCTGTCACCAGCCCGGTCTGGGTGAGTCCGACATCGGTCAGGGCGCGGGCGATGCCGAAGTCGGTCAGTCGCACGGTCCCGTCGTCGCCGACCAGGATGTTGGACGGCTTGACGTCGCGGTGAACGATCCCCTGCTCGTGGGCCGCGGCGAGGGCCGCAGCGCAGCGTGCGAGGATCGGGACGAGGACGGCCGGTGGCACCGGACCCTGACTGCGCACCAGATCGGCCAGGCTCTGTCCGGCGACGTACTCCATCACCAGCCAGCGCTGGTCGCCGTCCTCGACGAGGTCGAAGACGCCGATGATGTCGGGGTGGGGGAGCGCGGCAGCCAGGCGGGCCTCCCGCTCGGCGCGGACCGCGTTCTCGGAGGCATCGCGGTCGGGGGCGGCGCCGACCCGCTTGATCGCGACCGGTCGATCCAGCACGGAGTCGTGGCCTTGCCAGACCGCGCCCATCCCGCCTCGACCGATCTCCCGGTCGAGGCTGTATCTGCCACCGATCACGTTCAACGTCCTTCCCGCCGGGATCCACGGTAGAGCGTCGTCCAGGTGGGATCCCATCCACACGGGGGAGCGTGAGATACGGCAGGCTGGACCCACAAGAAGACGCGCGACGATGAGAGGCACGACGACGTGACCGTGGATTCAGCCCTGCTCGGTGACCTGGAGTGGCGCGGGCTGGTGGCCGATAGCACCGACCGCGAGGCGCTCCGAGAGGCGCTGTCGACGAGCAGCGTGCGCTTCTACGTCGGATTCGATCCCACCGCCCCGAGCCTGCACATGGGCAACCTGCTGCAGCTGGTCACTGCTCGTCGTCTTCAGGACGCCGGCCACACGCCCTTCCTCCTCGTTGGCGGGGCGACGGGCATGATCGGCGATCCGCGCGACTCCGGCGAACGGACTCTCAACGACGGTGACACCGTGAAGGAGTGGACCGAACGGCTCCGTCGACAGATCGAGCCGTTCCTCTCCTTCGAGGGGGCGAACGCCGCCACGATGGTGAACAACCACGACTGGACCGCGGACCTCTCGATCATCGACTTCCTCCGCGACGTCGGCAAGCACTTCCCGGTCAACCGGATGTTGGCCCGCGACACGGTGCGCAAACGTCTCGAGGCCGGCATCAGCTACACCGAGTTCAGCTACGTGCTGCTCCAGTCGATGGACTACCTGCACCTGTACCGCACCCACGGCGTCACGTTGCAGTTCGGCGCCACCGACCAGTGGGGCAACGTGACGGCGGGCGCGGAACTGATCCGGCGGTCCGACGGCGGGCACGCCCACGCGTTCGTGACACCGCTCGTGACCAAGGCCGACGGCACCAAGTACGGCAAGTCCGAGGGTGGCGCGCTCTGGCTCGACGCTCAGATGATGGCGCCCTACGCCTTCCATCAGTTCTGGCTCAACGTGGAGGACGTGAAGGTGGGCGAGATGCTGCGTCTGTTCACCTTCCTCTCACACGAGGAGATCGAGGCTCTCGAAGCCGCCCATGCCGAGAAGCCCTTCCTGAGGCAGGCGCACAAGCGCCTGGCCGACGAGGTCACCTCGTTCGTCCACGGGGAGCACGAGACCGCGCAGGCCAGGGCAGCGGCCGCGGCCCTGTTCGGTGGAGCCGACCTGCGGGAGCTCGACACCGCGACGGTGGCCGCGGCGTTGAGTGAGGCGGGGGTGACGCCGATCGAGCGTTCCGCCGAGCTCCCCTCGATCGTCGACCTGCTGGTGTCGACGGGGCTCGTCGCCAGCCGAGGAGAAGCGCGCCGCACGATCGACGAGGGTGGCGCGTACGTCAACAACGTGCGGGTCGAGGGCGTCGATTCCACCCTCGACGAAGGCGACCTTCTCGGTGGCGCGTGGGTGGTCCTGCGGCGCGGGAAGAAGAAGTTCGCCGGCGTCGAGGTGCGCTGAACGATGACCGCGGACGGGCGCTGGCTCGCCTCGCTCGAGGAGCGAGCGAGGTTGGCTCTGCCCGCGCCTGTCTTCGAGTACCTCCACCACGGCGCCGGCGAAGGTCGAGTGGCACGGCGCGCCGTCGAGGCATGGCGCGAGATCGACCTGTGGCCCGGGGTCCTCGGTGACGTCACCGATGTCGACTCGTCGGTGACGATCCTCGGTCGATCGCAGGGCCTCCCGTTCGGAGTTGCTCCGACGACGCTCCAGCGCGCCGTCCACCCCGAGGGTGAAGTCGCGATGGCGCGCGCGGTAGCCGCAGCCGACGGCCTGCTCGTCGTGTCGAGCAACGCCGGCTCGACCTTCGCCGAGATCGCCGCGACCGGTGTGCGTTGGTGGGTCCAGTGCTACCTCCCGCAACGACGCGACCTCGCCGTCCCGCTGCTCGATCGGGCACGCGAGGCCGGGGCCGAGGCTGTCGTCCTGACCGTGGACACCCCGGTCGTGGCGACCAAGTACGCGAGCACTCCGACGGTGTGGGACGTCGTCGACCCCACGATGCTGAGGGTCAACTTCGATCCCGGGTACGAGGATCGTGCCGGGTCGGCGAAGGCGCTGGACCTGACGCGTCACGACGTCGGCTGGCTGTCCGACCTCACCGGGCTGCCGGTCGTGGTCAAAGGCGTGCTGCGACCCGAGGACGCGCACGTCGCTGGTGTGGCCGGTGCCGCAGCCGTCTGGATCTCCAACCACGGCGGGCGGCAACTGGACCGCGCGCCGACGACGGCTCGCGCACTCGCGGCCGTGCGAGCCGAGGTGGGTCGAGACATCGAGCTCTACGTCGACGGTGGCATCCGCTCCGCTCTCGACCTGGTGACCGCGTATGCGCTGGGCGCCGACGCAGTCTTCCTGGGCCGGCAGCCGCTGTACGCCCTGGTGCACGGAGAGCCCGGGGTTCGACAGCTGTGCCGAACGATGCTCGACGACGTCGTCGAGTCGCTGCGGCTGTGCGGCGCAGCGAGCGTGCACGACGTGCGGAGCGCCGCGCTACCCCGGCCCTGACCTGGGCAAACGCGGATGTGGCCCGCGCCACACGCGTTCGATTTGCAAGGAAGCAGGGAAGTGTCTAATGTTCTCGAAGTCGCCAGGGAGCGGCGGAGAACAAGACGGTCAGTCGGGTTCTCGGCCCCAAGGCGGCCACCTTCGGACTCTGAGGAGTCAGATCATCAAGGTGCGCGCGTGAGCGTGACACCAGATCTGAGGATCAGGATCCGGAACCAGTGCCTTCGTGGGCCGAGTGATTCGGTGTGCGCTGAGTGCGTCTGATGTTTGAGAACTCAACAGTGTGTCATAGTCGACGGAATTAGTTTGTATGCCCTGTCTTTTTGATTGGGTTTGTTTTTTTCGGCAATGATTCTGGCAAATGCTTTTTTGTCGGGGTTTGTTTTGCTGGGTTTGATTCTTTCTATGGAGAGTTTGATCCTGGCTCAGGACGAACGCTGGCGGCGTGCTTAACACATGCAAGTCGAGCGGTAAGGCCCTTTCGGGGGTACACGAGCGGCGAACGGGTGAGTAACACGTGAGTAATCTGCCCTTCACTCTGGGATAAGCACTCGAAAGGGTGTCTAATACCGGATACGACGCACGCACGCATGTGCTGTGTGTGGAAACTTTTATGGGTGGGGGATGTGCTCGCGGCCTATCAGCTTGTTGGTGGGGTAATGGCCTACCAAGGCTTCGACGGGTAGCCGGCCTGAGAGGGTGACCGGCCACACTGGGACTGAGACACGGCCCAGACTCCTACGGGAGGCAGCAGTGGGGAATATTGGACAATGGGCGGAAGCCTGATCCAGCAACGCCGCGTGAGGGATGACGGCCTTCGGGTTGTAAACCTCTTTCATCATCGACGAAGTCCAGCTTTTTGTTGGGTGACGGTAGGTGGAGAAGAAGCACCGGCCAACTACGTGCCAGCAGCCGCGGTAATACGTAGGGTGCGAGCGTTGTCCGGAATTATTGGGCGTAAAGGGCTCGTAGGCGGTTTGTCGCGTCGGGAGTGAAATCACTGGGCTTAACCGAGTGCTTGCTTTCGATACGGGCAGACTTGAGGCATTCAGGGGAGAACGGAATTCCTGGTGTAGCGGTGAAATGCGCAGATATCAGGAGGAACACCGGTGGCGAAGGCGGTTCTCTGGGAATGTTCTGACGCTGAGGAGCGAAAGTGTGGGGAGCGAACAGGATTAGATACCCTGGTAGTCCACACCGTAAACGTTGGGCGCTAGGTGTGGGATCCATCCACGGGTTCCGTGCCGTAGCTAACGCATTAAGCGCCCCGCCTGGGGAGTACGGCCGCAAGGCTAAAACTCAAAGGAATTGACGGGGGCCCGCACAAGCGGCGGAGCATGCGGATTAATTCGATGCAACGCGAAGAACCTTACCTGGGTTTGACATACGCCGGAAGCCTGCAGAGATGTGGGTCTCTTTGATACCGGTGTACAGGTGGTGCATGGCTGTCGTCAGCTCGTGTCGTGAGATGTTGGGTTAAGTCCCGCAACGAGCGCAACCCTCGTCCTATGTTGCCAGCACGTTATGGTGGGGACTCATAGGAGACTGCCGGGGTCAACTCGGAGGAAGGTGGGGATGACGTCAAGTCATCATGCCCCTTATGTCCAGGGCTTCACGCATGCTACAATGGCCGGTACAAAGGGCTGCGATCCCGTGAGGGGGAGCGAATCCCAAAAAGCCGGTCTCAGTTCGGATTGGGGTCTGCAACTCGACCCCATGAAGTCGGAGTCGCTAGTAATCGCAGATCAGCAACGCTGCGGTGAATACGTTCCCGGGCCTTGTACACACCGCCCGTCACGTCACGAAAGTCGGCAACACCCGAAGCCGGTGGCCTAACCTCTTGTAGGGGGGAGCCGTCGAAGGTGGGGCTGGCGATTGGGACGAAGTCGTAACAAGGTAGCCGTACCGGAAGGTGCGGCTGGATCACCTCCTTTCTAAGGAGCATGCATTACGCACGCCACGCGATTGGGTGCCCGTTGTGGGTGTCTGGGGTGTTGGTGTGGAGTGGATGTTCGTTGGTGGATCCGTCGATGAAGAGTCTTCCTGTCTGGGTTGGCTTGTTAGTACTGCCTCTTTGTGGGTGTGGAACGCGGGTCTTTCTGGGTGGGTGGGGTTTGGCACACTGTTGGGCCCTGAGGCATCAGGTGCTCGCTCGCTGGTTGCGGGTTGGGTCTGGTTGGTTTCTTGGTGTTTGTGAAGTGGATAGTGGACGCGAGCATCTAGCCCGCCTTGTATCGCATCTGCCCTGGTTTTGTCTGGGTGTGGGTGTGGTGTGGTGGGTTGGTGTTTATATGTAGTGTGTGTCTCTGTTTGCAGCATATTTGTTGTAGATAGTTGTTGTTTGTCACGTGTTGTTGATGCTGGATTCAGCTGGTGCTGTGGCTTGTCTCGTGCCTGCCGGTGAGGTGGGTGTGGTGGTTGGTTGTGGTGTTGGTTGAGTGTTTGTGTTGGCAAGTGTGATAGGGCACATGGTGGATGCCTTGGCATCGAGAGCCGATGAAGGACGTTGGAGCCTGCGAAAAGCCCTGGGGAGTTGGCAACCGAGCGTTGATCCGGGGGTGTCCGAATGGGGAAACCTAGCCGCAGTCATGTGCGGTTACCCGCGCCTGAATAAAATAGGGCGTGTGGAGGGAACGTGGGGAAGTGAAACATCTCAGTACCCATAGGAAGAGAAAACAATAGTGATTCCGCGAGTAGTGGCGAGCGAAAGTGGATCAGGCTAAACCTGTTTCGTGTGATACCCGGCAGGGGTTGCGGGGCAGGGGTTGTGGGAGCGCTCATATCGGTCTGCCGGCTGGTGAGACAGTAAGAAAACACAGATGAAGTTGAAGCCCGTTGGAAAGCGGCGCCGTAGAGGGTGATAGCCCCGTAGTTGTAAGTCTGTGTCTGTCGAGTGATTTCCCAAGTAACACGGAACTCCTGAAATTCTGTGTGAATCTGGCGGGACCACCCGTTAAGCCTAAATACTTCTCGATGACCGATAGCGGACAAGTACCGTGAGGGAAAGGTGAAAAGTACCCCTGGCGGGGAGTGAAATAGTACCTGAAACCGTGTGCCTACAATCCGTCAGAGCCCGGCTGCCCCTTGTGGGTGTTGGGGTGATGGCGTGCCTTTTGAAGAATGAGCCTGCGAGTTTGCGTTGTGTTGCGAGGTTAACCCGTGTGGGGTAGCCGTAGCGAAAGCGAGTCCTAATAGGGCGTTTGAGTAGCGCGATCAAGACCCGAAGCGGAGTGATCTATCCATGGGCAGGTTGAAGCGCGGGTAAGACCGCGTGGAGGACCGAACCCACTTAGGTTGAAAACTGAGGGGATGACCTGTGGATAGGGGTGAAAGGCCAATCAAACTCCGTGATAGCTGGTTCTCCCCGAAATGCATTTAGGTGCAGCGTTGTGTGTTTCTTGCCGGAGGTAGAGCACTGGATAGCCGATGGGCCCGACCAGGTTACTGACGTTAGCCAAACTCCGAATGCCGGTAAGTGAGAGCGCAGCAGTGAGACTGCGGGGGATAAGCTCCGTAGTCGAGAGGGAAACAGCCCAGACCATCAGCTAAGGCCCCTAAGCGGTGACTAAGTGGAAAAGGATGTGGAGTTGCAGTGACAACCAGGAGGTTGGCTTGGAAGCAGCCACCCTTGAAAGAGTGCGTAATAGCTCACTGGTCAAGTGATTCCGCGCCGACAATGTAGCGGGGCTCAAGTCATCCGCCGAAGCTATGGCATTCACACCCGGTTTTCCGGTGAGCCCGTAAGGGTGTGTGGATGGGTAGGGGAGCGTCGTGTCAGCGGTGAAGTTCCGGAGTGATCCTGGGGTGGAGCTGACACGAGTGAGAATGCAGGCATGAGTAGCGAATCACGGGTGAGAAACCCGTGCGCCGAATGATCAAGGGTTCCAGGGTCAAGCTAATCTGCCCTGGGTAAGTCGGGACCTAAGGCGAGGCCGACAGGCGTAGTCGATGGACAACCAGTTGATATTCTGGTACCGGCAAAATAGCGCCCATGATGAGGCCGGTGATGCTAACCATCCGAAGCTGTGCTTACTGATCCCTTCGGGGTGAGGGGGCGCAGTGGAGCATGGGATCCGATCCGGTAGTAGTCAAGCGATGGGGTGACACAGGAAGGTAGCCCAACCACGCCGATGGTAGTGCGTGGGTAAGCATGTAGGGCGGGACCTAGGCAAATCCGGGTCCCTGACTTTGATGTCGAGCTTGAGATGTGATGCCGACCCCTGATGGGGGAAGTGGGTGATCCTATGCTGTCGAGAAAAACCTCTAGCGAGCTATGCGCCGCCCGTACCCTAAACCGACTCAGGTGATCAGGTAGAGAATACCAAGGCGATCGAGTGAACCATGGTTAAGGAACTCGGCAAAATGCCCCCGTAACTTCGGGAGAAGGGGGACCTGATCCGTGAACGGACTTGCTCCGGGAAGCGGTGATGGTCGCAGAGACCAGGCCCAAGCGACTGTTTACTAAAAACACAGGTCCGTGCGAAGTTGTAAGACGATGTATACGGACTGACTCCTGCCCGGTGCTGGAAGGTTAAGAGGACCTGTTAGACCACTTCGGTGGTTGAAGCGGAGAATTTAAGCCCCAGTAAACGGCGGTGGTAACTATAACCATCCTAAGGTAGCGAAATTCCTTGTCGGGTAAGTTCCGACCTGCACGAATGGAGTAACGACTTGGGCGCTGTCTCAACCATGGACTCGGCGAAATTGCACTACGAGTAAAGATGCTCGTTACGCGCGGCAGGACGGAAAGACCCCGGGACCTTTACTATAGTTTGGTATTGGTGTTTGGTTCGGCTTGTGTAGGATAGGTGGGAGACTGTGAAGCATTCACGCCAGTGTTTGTGGAGTCAACGTTGAAATACCACTCTGGTCGTACTAGATGTCTAACCTAGGTCCATGATCTGGATCAGGGACAGTGCCTGATGGGTAGTTTAACTGGGGCGGTTGCCTCCTAAAAAGTAACGGAGGCGCTCAAAGGTTCCCTCAGCCTGGTTGGCAATCAGGTGGCGAGTGTAAGTGCACAAGGGAGCTTGACTGTGAGACAGACATGTCGAGCAGGGACGAAAGTCGGAACTAGTGATCCGGCGTCGGCATGTGGAAGCGACGTCGCTCAACGGATAAAAGGTACCCCGGGGATAACAGGCTGATCTTCCCCAAGAGTCCATATCGACGGGATGGTTTGGCACCTCGATGTCGGCTCGTCGCATCCTGGGGCTGGAGTAGGTCCCAAGGGTTGGGCTGTTCGCCCATTAAAGCGGCACGCGAGCTGGGTTTAGAACGTCGTGAGACAGTTCGGTCCCTATCCGCCGCGCGCGTTGGAAACTTGAGAAAGGCTGTCCCTAGTACGAGAGGACCGGGATGGACGAACCTCTGGTGTGCCAGTTGTCCCGCCAGGGGCACGGCTGGTTGGCTACGTTCGGAAGTGATAACCGCTGAACGCATCTAAGCGGGAAGCACGTTTCAAGATGAGGTTTCCCACCCCTTTGTGGGTTAAGGCCCCCAACAGATGATTGGGTTGATAGGCCGGAGGTGTACAGCAGCAATGCCCAGCCGACCGGTACTAATAGGCCGAGGGCTTGCCTCACAAACCCTCAACCAACACCACAAACAACAACACACACATATTCGTGTACAACACCACCCTGTACTCCGGGGCATGTGTTGATGCCGTGTTCGCGTCCACACCACACACAAACCCCGTAAACCAACACCCCCACCAGATGGGGTGTGTTTCACAGAGTTACGGCGGCCATAGCGACAGGGAAACACCCGGCTCCATCCCGAACCCGGAAGTTAAGCCTGCCAGCGCCGATGGTACTGCAACCGCGAGGCTGTGGGAGAGTAGGACGCCGCCGAACAAACATTCGCCGTAGAGGCCACCGCAAGGTGGCCTCTACGCCATTTAGGGCATGGTCGCTCTAGTCTGGACGCGACGTGTCCGACATATCGAACAGAACAACGGGAACGAGAGGCGGCCATCGTGGCTGAGGACCGGCGCAAGCGCGGCGAGAACCCGCGTGCCCGAGGTGGCGACAGCGCGCGACGTGATGGTGTTCGCGGTGGCGCTGGGCGATCGACGAGCGGCCGTGACAGTCGGTCGGGTGGCCGCGACGGCGAGAGAGGTGGAGCTGGCAGCGCCGGCGCCGACGGACGTCGTTCCTCCCAGGTTCGCCGCGACGGCGGTCGGTCCGGCCGTGACGGTGACGCTCGCTCCCGTGGACGCGACTCGCGGCCCCCGCGTGTGGAGAAGGAGCGGTCGGTCGACCAGGCGACCTATGACGGCCCGCCGCTGCCCGACGACATCACCGGCGCTGAGCTCGACCGTGCGATCTCGGCGCAGTTGAAGGGTCTCCCGGAGAAGCTCGCAGCGCGTGTGGCGCGGCATCTGGCTGCTGCCGGGATCTTGGTCGATGACGATCCCGAGACGGCGTATCGCCACACCCTCGCCGCGCGGGCCCGCGCCCCGCGTCTCGCCGTGGTGCGCGAGGCGGTCGGGGAGGCGGCCTACGCCGCCGGGCATTACGCCGAAGCCCTGGCGGAGTTGCGCGCCGCGAAGCGGATGAACGGTGCGACCGCCTACTTGCCGATCATGGCCGACTGCCACCGCGCCCTCGGGAAGCCGCAAGAGGCGCTGAAGCTGGCGAAGAGCCCGTCGGTCGTGAACTTCACGCCGGAGGCCAAGGCGGAGATGACTCTCGTCGAGGCCGGAGCGCGTCGGGACCTCGGGCAGATCGACGCCGCGCTTCGAACGCTCGAACTCGCTCCGCTGAACAGCAAGAGCCGGTCGTCCTGGGTGGTGCGCCTGCGCTACGCCTACGCCGACACCCTGGTGGCCGCGGGTCGTGATCGGGACGCTCTGGCGTGGTTCCATCGCACCCACGCCATCGACAGTGACGAGCTCACCGATGCGGCCGAGCGCGCCGAGGAGCTCGAGCGCCGTTCCTGACCGCATCGGGGCCATCCATGCTGTGGTTCCGACCGCGGCGTGCGCCGCTTGGTGCGATCATCACGCCCATGACCGACATCAAGCGACCTGCCCTCGAAGGTACGGTCGCCGTTCGTGACAACCGGCGTCTGAGTTTCGCCGAGTACGGCCAGCCGCGCGGGCGCGCTTTCGTGTGGCTGCACGGCACCCCTGGCGCGCGCCGCCAGATCCCGATCGAGGCGCGTGCCTATGCAGATGCCCATGGTCTGCGGATCATCGGGATCGATCGGCCCGGCATCGGGTCGTCGACGCCGCATCTCTACCGCGACATCGTCGACTGGGCCGATGACCTGAGGCTGCTCCTCGATGCTCTGGCGATCGATGACGTGCGGGTGATCGGTCTCTCGGGCGGCGGACCGTACGCCCTCGCTGCCGGTGCCGCACTCCCGGACCGGGTTCACGGTGTCGGGGTGCTCGGCGGCGTCGCGCCGACCCGCGGTCCTGACGCCGCGGACGGGGGGATCATCCAGTTGGCGGTGAGGCTCGCGCCCGCTCTCGCGACACTCCGAGTCCCGTTGGGAATCGGCCTGACCGGGGCGATCCGCGTCGTCAAGCCGTTGGCGGGCGCTGGTCTCGACCTCTACGCCGCCGTGCAGCCCCCTGGTGACAAGAACCTGCTCGCGCGGCCCGAGTTCAAGGCGATGTTCCTCGACGACCTGCTGAACGGCAGTCGCTTCCAGACCCTGGCGCCCCTCAACGATCTGGTGCTCTTCACCAGGGAGTGGGGCTTCAGCCCCACCGACGTGAAGGTCCCGGTGATCTGGTGGCACGGGGACGCCGATCACATCGTCCCGTTCGACCACGGGAAGCACGTGGTCTCCCTGCTCCCCGACGCCGAGTTGCGCGTCATCGACGGCGAGAGCCACCTCGGCGGCCTCGGCATCGCGGAAGAGGTGCTCTCCTCCCTCCTAGCGGTGCGGTGAGCGTCGCGATCTGGCGATTGCCGCTGGCATTGAGGCGCACCATGGGCCACAATGGAGCGCACAACTTCACATCAGTCCCGTGAATCACCTGCATCTGTGTCGAGCCCGCTGGGGAAGGCGTTGCTCGCGCCGGAGATGAAGGAGACCCACGTGACCACTCAGAGCTTCGACTCAGGAAGCTTCCACGCAGGTACGCCGCGCTCGACGACGCGGGGTGTGCTCTACGTGCACACGGCGCCGTCCGCGCTCTGCCCGCACATCGAGTGGGCCGTGGCCGGCGTCCTCGGCGCGCCGGTCCAGCCCGTCTGGACGCCTCAGCCGGCGCAGCCCGGCAGTTATCGCAGCGAGCTGTCGTGGAGCGGCGAGGCCGGCAGCGCCGCCTCGATCGTCTCGGCGCTGCGCGGGTGGAGTCACCTTCGCTTCGAGATCACCGAGGAGCCGACGGCATCGACCGAGGGCTCGCGATACTCCTTCACCCCGGATCTCGGTGTGTTTCACGCGGTCACCGGACTCCACGGCGACATCATGATCCCCGAGGACAGGCTCAAGGCCGCCGTGGTGCGCTCAGCCCTGGGCGAGTCCACGATCGAGCTGGAGATCGACAAGCTTCTCGGCAAGCCCTGGGACGACGAACTCGAGACGTTCCGGTACGCCGGAGACGGCGCCCCGGTGCGCTGGCTGCACCAGGTCGTCTAGCGACCGCAGGCGGTCGGCGCCACGAGCGAGGCGACCGACCGCTCAGCCGGACGAACGGGTGAAGCGGAAGAACGTCGCCTTGACCCAGCCGTCGCGCAGTTCGCGGCCGCGCTGCCAGGTCACCTTCATCTCCAGGCGGTGCTTGCCGTAGACGGTCGAGGCTCGGCAAAGATCCAGCGTGAGGCGACCAACGGCAGGGTCGGAGTCCTTGTCGATCGCGTAGGACGCCAGCCGACGCCCGTTGGGATTGATCACGATGATCTCGGCGGCCCACTCGTTGGTCGGGGCATTCACCTTGTACTGCAACGTGTAGTCGTGGCAGCCGCGCTTGAGCACGTGGTTCGCCGAGGTCACGGTGCCCCACGGGTACCGCGGCTTCTTCGCCTCCGCAGCCGGCACGGCGTGCACGAGACTGGCGAGCACGGCCGCACCAGCGACAGCTCCGGTGATCCTGCTACGCAGCATGCTTGGCCACTCCCGTCAGTCGCTGGCGTCGGTCAAACCTACCAACGGCCGGGGCGGGATGTGGTCACGGTCACGTGGTGAGCGTGAACCGGATACGAGTCAGAGCGGGATGTTGCTGTGCTTGCCTCGCAGGACGCCGTCCCGCTGGACGGCGTCCATGATCGCGCCCGCGATCGCCGACCGCGTGCGCGCGGGTTCGACCACCTCGTCGACGACACCGATCTCGACGGCCTTCTCGACCCCTCCGGCGATGCGCTCGTGCTCCGCGGCGAGCTCGTTCTCCACCTGCGTTCGGATGTCGGGGGAGACCTCGGCGAGACGCCGGCGATGCAGGATGCGCACAGCCGCGACGGCGCCCATGACGGCGACCTCGGCCCCGGGCCAGGCGAACACCCGCGTCGCCCCCAGGGAGCGCGAGTTCATCGCGATGTAGGCGCCGCCGTAGGTCTTGCGGGTCACGAGCGTGATCCGCGGTACGACGCATTCGCCGAAGGCGTGCAGCAGCTTCGCGCCTCGTCGTACGACGCCGTCCCACTCCTGTCCGACACCCGGGAGATAGCCCGGGACGTCGACGACGACGACCAGCGGGATGCCGAAGGAGTCGCACATCCGGACGAAGCGCGAGGCCTTCTCCGCCGAGGCGGAATCGAGGCATCCGCCCAGACGCAACGGGTTGTTGGCGACCACGCCGACGGTACGGCCACCGAGTCGTCCCAGAGCCGTGACGACGTTCGGCGCCCAGCGCTCGTGCAGCTCCTGCACCGTGCCCTCATCGAGGAGCTTGCCGATGAGCGGGTGGACGTCGTAGGCACGCTTGCGCGACTCCGGCAGAGCCGCCTCCAGGTCGACGTCGGTGACGGCATCGAGGTCGAGGCTGCCTTGGGCGCCGACCAGCGCGGCGACGTGTCGCGCGCGGCCGAGGGCCTCCTCCTCGGACTCGGTGACGATGTGCACGACGCCGGATCGGCGGCCATGGGGCTCGGGGCCGCCCAGTCGCAACATGTCGACGGCCTCGCCGGTCACCGAGCGGACGACGTCGGGGCCGGTCACGAAGATGCGTCCCTCGGGTCCGAGGATCACGACGTCGGTGAGGGCGGGACCGTAGGCGGCTCCACCGGCTGCGGGTCCGAGAACCACCGAGATCTGCGGGATCACTCCGGAGGCCTGCGTCATCACGCGGAAGATCCGACCGACCGCGTGCAGGGACAGCACGCCCTCGGCCAGTCGCGCCCCACCGGAGTGCCACAGGCCGATGATCGGAGTGCCGTCGGTCATCGCCCGGTGGTAGGCCTCGACGACGATGCGGCAGCCGATGTCGCCCATCGCCCCGCCCATGACGGTGGCGTCGGAGCAGAAGGCCACGACCGGGGTGCCGTCGACGGTGCCGGTGGCTGCGGCCATGCCGGAGTCCGTGGCGAGCGGATCCTCCGAGATGAGCTCGAGGCTGCCGGCGTCGAGCAGAGCGGCCAGGCGCAGCAGCGGGTTGCGGGGGTCGTTGCCGCGCGATGGACGGACCGGAATGGGCGGGCTGGTGACGGTCACGTGGTCTGGTTTCCGATCTCTTGGAGGTGTCGAGACCTCGGAGAGGCCGCGCGCCCTCTTAGACGCTGCCGATGATGACGGCGACGTTGGCGCCGCCGAAGCCGAAGGAGTTGTTCAGCGCGGCGACGTCGCCGGCGGGAAGATCGCGGGGCTTCGTCGCGATGTCGAGCTCGACCTGGGGGTCCTGGTGGTCGAGGTTGATCGTGGGCGGCGCCATCCGATGGTGGACGGCGAGCACGGTGGCGACGGCCTCGAGCGCACCGGCTCCGCCGAGCAGGTGACCGGTCATCGACTTGGTGCTGGTGACGACGACGCGGTCCACGTGCGAGCCCAGGGTCGCGTGGAGCATCAGACCCTCGGCGATGTCGCCCTGGGGCGTGGAGGTCGCATGGGCGTTGACGTGCACGATGGCGCTCGGGTCGATGTCGGACTCGAGCAGCGCTCGCCGGATCGCGCGTGAGCCTCCGCGACCGGCGGGATCCGGTTGGGCGATGTCGTGGGAGTCGGCGGTGATGCCGGCGCCGAGGATCTCGGCATAGATCCGTGCGCCCCGGGCGCGGGCGTGCTCCTCGGACTCGAGCACGAGCACACCGGCGCCCTCGCCCAGCACGAAGCCGTCGCGTCCGGTGTCCCACGGCCGGCTGACCGCGGTCGGGTCGCCGCCCTCCTCGCTGCCGGTCTTCGACAGCGCCATCATGTTCGCGAAGGCGGCCATCGGCAGTGCGTGGATCGCCGCCTCGGTTCCGCCCGCGACCACCACGTCGGCGCGGCCGAGACGGATCTGGTCGACGGCGAGGGCGATGGCCTCGTTGCCGGAGGCGCAGGCCGAGACCGGCGTGTTCACCGCGGCCCGAGCCCCGACGTAGAGGCTCGCGTTCGCCGCCGGACCGTTGGCCATCAACATCGGCACGGCCAGTGGGGACACGCGACGAGGGCCCTTGGCCAGCATCGTGTCGTAGTTCGACAGCAGCGTGGTGACGCCGCCGATGCCGGATGCCAGCGCGACGCCGACGCGATCGCCGTCCAACTCGCCGGCGGCCTGGGGGACGTCCAGTCCGGCGTCCCGCCAGGCCTCCATCACCGAGACCATCGCGAGCTGGCTGCTGCGATCGAGACGCCGGGCCTTGACGCGATCGAGGACCTCCGTCGGCTCTACCGCTGCGCGAGCGGCGATCTTGACGGGCAGGTCCTCGACCCAGTCCTCCTCCAGACGGCGTACGCCGGAGCGCCCGGCGAGAAGTGCGTCCCAGGTACTCGGGACGTCACCCCCGACCGGGTTCGAGGTGCCGAGGCCGGTGACGACGACGCGGGTGCGGCTCTTGTCGCCCATGTCCGGGTGTCTCCTTCGGTGCAGTGCTGATGCGTGTCGGTGTGCGCGGGCGGTGAGGATCAGGCGGAGGCGCGCTCGATGTAGGCGACGGCGTCGCCGACCGTCTTGAGGTTCTTCACCTCGTCGTCGGGGATGGTCACGCCGAACTTCTCCTCGGCGGCGACGACGACCTCGACCATCGAGAGCGAGTCGACGTCGAGGTCGTCGACGAAGGACTTGTCGANTGGGGGCGGCCCGCGGCGCCTCGCGGGCGGTGACTGGGGTGGTGGCGCCTACGGCAGGACGACGACCTGGGCCGCGTAGGCCAGGCCGGCGCCGAAGGCGATGAGCAGGGCGACGTCGCCGCTACGGGCGTCGCCGTCCTCGTAGAGTCGCGCGAGCGCGAGGGGGACGGACGCCGCGGAGGTGTTGCCCTGGTCGGCGACATCGCGGGCGATGCGCACCGAGTCCGGCAGCTTCATCGCGCGGGCCATGGCGTCGGTGATGCGCATGTTGGCCTGATGGGGAACGAAGCAGTCGAGGTCGTCGACGGTGATGCCGGCCCGGTCGAGAGCCTGCAGCCCGATCTTGGCCATCGTGAAGGAGGCCCAGCGGAACACCGCGGCGCCCTGCATCGTCAGGTGGGGTGTGATCGGCGTCGGGCTGGCCATGACGTCGCGCCAGTCCTCTCGCTGGCGGATCAGGTCGAACTGCTCGCCATCGGAGCCCCAGACGACGGGCCCGATCGCGGGCACCTCGCTCGGACCGACGACGGCGGCGCCGGCGCCGTCGGCGAAGATGAACGCGGTTCCGCGGTCGGTCGCGTCGAGGATGTCGGTGAGGCGCTCGACGCCGATCACGAGCACATGCCGAGCGCTGCCTCCTCGCACCATGTCGGCGGCGAGGGTGACGCCGTGGGAGAACCCGGCACAGGCCGCGGAGATGTCGAACGCGGCCGGTTCCTCGCAGCCGAGCTCGGTGGCGATCGCCGGGGCGATGGCCGGGGTCTGCATGAGATGGCTCACCGTGGCGACCACGACCGCGTCGATCTGGCGGGCGTCGATGCGGGCATGCGCGAGCGCCTCGCGGGCAGCCGCGACGCTCATCATCTGCACCGACTCGTCGGGTTCGGCGAAGCGCCGCGTGCGGATGCCCGAGCGCTGCTGGATCCATTCGTCGCTGCTGTCGATGGCGTCGACGACCTCGGAGTTGGGCACCAGACGTCGCGGGCGGTAGGCGCCGATGCCGAGGATGCGCGCGTGCGTGCCGGTCGTGGTGGCCAGCACGCGGGGCGCGCCGGTCGCAGCGGCCTGGCTCACTCCACACCGTCCGGGTGCAGTCGTACGAGGGGCTGACCGGGGGAGACGAGATCGCCGTCCTCGACGAGCCACTCGACGACCTGACCGCCGTGCACGGCGGTCACCGGGATCCGGTCGCGCAGGCTGCTGACGCCGCCGATCTCGGCTCCCGCGTTGAGTGCCAGGGTGGCGCGGGCCTCCTCGGTGAGGTGGAAGGTGCCCTTGGCGGGCGAGACGACCATGCGCCAGGTCGGCGTGGTGTTGATCAGGGATCCCTCACCGTGTTTGTCGACGAAGGCGCGGGCGTCGTCGAGCTGGTCGGGCGTCTTCAACGCGAAGGTCTCCACGCCCTTGAGTGCGCGCTTGGCGATCCCGGTCAGCGTGCCGGCCGGCGGCATCTCCAAGATGCCGGTGACGCCCAGGTCGGCCATCGTGTCGAGGCAGAGGTCCCACCGCACCGGGCTCGAGATCTGCGCGACGATGCGACGCAGCACTTCGCGGCCTTCGTGAAGGACGTGACCGTCGGCGTTGGAGATGATCGGGATGCGTGGGTCGTGGACCGAGACGGCGGTGGCGAGTCCGGCGACGTGACCGACCGCGGGAGCCATGTGCTCGGTGTGGAAGGCGCCCGCGACCGAGAGCGGGATCAGGCGGGCCTTGACCGGCGGGTCGCCCGCGAGCGCCGCGAGCTGGTCCAGCGTGCCCGCTGCGACGATCTGACCCGGCCCGTTGTCGTTGGCGGGCGTCAGCCCGTGGCGCTCCAGCACCGCGAGGACCTCGTCGCGATCGCCGCCGAGGACGGCGGTCATGCCGGTCGGCGTGACCGCCGAGGCCCGCGCCATGGCCTGGCCGCGCTCGCGGACGAGCACCATCGCCTGCTCGGCGGTGATCGCGCGTGCGCCGGCTGCGGCGGCCAGTTCGCCGACGCTGTGCCCGGCGACCGCGCCGATCCGTCCGAACGCGTCGGCTGGGTGCGGGAAGAGCTCCAGCGAGGCCACGAGGGCCGTGGCCACCAGGAGTGGCTGGGCGATCTGGGTCGCGCGGATGGTCTCGGCGTCGGAGACCGAGCCGTGCTCGGCCAGGTCGATGTCGGCGACCGTCGAGAGCCAGCCCAGACGGGTGGCGAAGGTCGGGTCCTCCAGCCACGGGACGAGGAAGCCGGGGGACTGGGCACCTTGGCCGGGGGCGACGATCACGAGCACGGTTCCACTCTGGCGGTCCTGGCAGCGCGACACGGAGGTGGACGCGGACGAACTTCGGACGGTCATCTCTGTAGGTTTCCTACAAGGACGGTGTGATCGATCGCGGGCCGTCCTGGCCCACATCGTGGCGAACCGCGAGGTGCGCTGTCAGGGTGCCGGACGCATGGCGAGGCGCCCGAGGACGAGAGCAACCTGCAGGACGAAGGCGTCCCGCGGGTCCTGGGGCGAGTAGCCGGTGATCTCGGCGATCTGGCGGAGCCGGTACCGCACGGTGTTGACGTGGACGAAGAGTGTGCGGGCGGAGCCTTCGATGGCACCGCCGTGGCCGAGGTACACCGCGAGCGTTTCGGCGAGTTCGCCGCGCGCACCGACCAGGGGGTGGTGGATCTGGTCGATCAGGAACCGGCGGGCGTGCCCGTCTCCCGCCAGGGCACGCTCGGGCAGGAGCTCGACGCTCAGTACCGGACGCGGCGCGTCCGGCCACCCGGGTGCGGCGCGATGCGCCGCCAGTGCGGCACGCGCCGAGATGTGGGCGTGCTCGAGGTCGGCGCTGACCGGCCCCGAGACGACGGGTCCGTCACCGAAGAGGTCGACGAGGCGGGCGGCGGCGGTGCGTGCGTCGTCGACCCCACCGAGGAGGACCACCAGCCGGTCGCCCTGTGCGGCGCACAGAGCATCCATATCGGCCGCTCGGGCGGCGCGCCGCACGGCATCGAAGACGTCGGTCTCGGTGCGCTGGGCGGGGAACGAGCCCAGGACGACGGCGACATCGCCGCGCGCACTCCACCCGACGGCGCTGGCGCGGGAGAGCACTGCTTCGTCGGCCTCGCCACGCAGGACGGCATCGACGACCAGCGCCTCGAGACGTGCGTCCCAGGCTCCACGCATCTCGGCGGCGCGGGCGTAGACCTCGGCGGTGGCGAAGGCGACCTCGCGGCCGTAGGCCAGGATCGCCGCGCGGACGTCGGCGAGGTCCTCGGGTGCGAGGAGCGCGTCGACGTCGTTCTCCACCACGGCGATGGAGAGGCGCACCAGGTCGACCGTCTGCTGCAGGCTGATCGTGCCGGCCAGGGCACGCGGTGCAGCGCCGAAGACCGATGCCGCCAGCGCGAAGGACTCGGTCCTGGTGGCACTCTCGCGGTCGGCGCTCGGGCCGACCTCGGTGGGACCCGCCTCCTCGCGGTACCAGTCGACGAACGCCCGGACCCCGGCCTGGACGATCTGGCCGACCCATGCGCGCTCCTCGGCGCCGAGCTCGGCGAACCAGGGCAGGTCGTCGTCCATCCGGGAGAGCGCTGAGCTGCACAGCGTGCCGGTGGCCCGGACGAGCGTCGTGGCCGCCCGATCCCGGGGCGTGTCACTCGCCGTCGCCATGGGTGGAGCGTACCGTCGCGGCACGTGCGGCCCGGGGCAACCCGATGTAGGAATCCTCTGAATCGCCGCGGTTAGCCCGTCTCACCGTCGTCCGGATGTCAATTCCTTGTTACGGAACGGCGCGACCGCGCCCGGAGCGGGTGCGGTCGTGGTTGAATCCTGAACCGGTTCCGTGGCCGCAGCGATGCCGTCGATGGGTCCGCCGGATCCGAGGGAGGGGCTCATCATGGGTGGGAGTCGAGGCGGGACGAATGTTCCGCGGCATGGCGGGCACGTGGGTGAGCGCCAGGATCCTCCGGCCGAGGTCCAGTACGTCACGTTGCACGGTCACCGCCGCGCATTCGTCAAGACCGGGTCTGGCCCCGCGGTGCTGTTGCTGCATGGCCTCGCGTGCGATCACACGACGTGGTCGCCCGTGATCGAGGCACTCGCCCAGCGCTACACGGTGATCGCCCCCGACCTCCTGGGGCACGGCAAGTCCGCGAAGCCACGTGCTGACTACAGCGTCGGTGGCTACGCCAACGCGATGCGCGACCTGCTGACGGTGCTGGGCATCGACAAGGTCACCGTCGTCGGCCACAGCTTCGGCGGCGGCGTGGCGATGCAGTTCGCCTACCAGTTCCCCGAGCGGACCGAGCGGATGATGCTCGTCGCCTCAGGCGGACTCGGACCCGAGGTGACGCCGATCATCCGGGCGATCACCACGCCGGGCTATCACCAGCTGGTGGGGGTGCTGACGGTCCCTGGCGTTCGGCATCTCGGTATCGCGGGCTTGCGGGGTCTGGCCTCGACCGGATGGAAGAGCACCCGCGATCTCGCAGAGATCGCCGAGATCTACGAGACCTTCCGTGATCCTGACGCGCGTGCCGCGATCCGCCACGTCGTCCGCGCGGTGGTGGACTGGCGCGGACAGATCGTCACCATGGCCGACCGTGCCTACCTCACCGAGGCGATGCCGATGGCGGTGGTCTGGGGGCGCGACGACAAGGTGATCCCGGTGCGCCATGCCAGCAACGCCGCCGCGCTCGCGCCGAACGCCCGGATCGAGGTGATCCCCAATGCCGGACACTTCCCGCACAAGGACCACCCCGAGCGATTCGTGAAGATCCTGCATGACTGGATCTCCACGACCCGTCCGGCGGTCTACTCCCGTGCGAAGTGGCGCACGCTGCTGCGCGCGGGGCAGGTCGGTCCGCTCTCGCCGGTCGGCGGGACGGTCACCGACTTGTCGGCGCGCGTCCAGGCCTGACCCTCAGCCGCGACGCTTGCTCGACCACCGACGATCGCGACTCGTCCCTCAACCGTGCCGGCTGCTGTTCGACTCGCCGGGTCTCGACGCGCTTTCGCGACTTCGTTCCTCAGTCGCGACGCTTGCTCGACCACCGACGATCGCGACTTCGTTCCTCAGTCGCGATCACGCGTCGCCGCCCTCCTGGAGAACGCCGGCGACGGCGGTGGCGTCGTCGATGCGGTACTGCGCGGCGGCCTTGGCGACCAGGGCCGGCTCGATCTCGCCGGCGTCGGCCAGGGCCTGGAGCGCCCGGACGACGACCGACTGGGCGTCGATGCGGAAGTACCGGCGGGCGGCCGGACGGGTGTCGGCGAAGCCGAATCCGTCGGCGCCGAGCACGCAGTAGTCGCCCGGAACCCAGCGGGCGATCTGGAGCGGCACCGCCGACATGAAGTCCGAGACGGCGACGAACGGCCCCTGGGCGCCCTCCAGTGCGCTGGTGACGTAGGGGATGCGCTGCGGTGCGTCGGCGTGGAGCAGGTTCCAGTCCTCGGCGGCCACGGCGTCGCGTGAGAGCTCGTTCCACGACGTGACCGACCAGGTGTCGGCCTGCACGCCCCACTCCTCGGCGAGCAGACGAGCAGCCTCGTCGATCCACGGATAGGCGACACCGGACGCCATCAGCTGCACCCGCGGGCCGGTGCCGTCGGCCTTCGCGACGGCGTGGAGACCGCGCAGGATCCCCTCGACATCGACGTCGTCCGGCTCGGCCGGCTGCGTCACGGGCTCGTTGTAGACGGTGAGGTAGTAGATGACGTTCTCACCGTCGGGGTGCTCCTCGGTCGAGCCGTACATCCGCTCCAGGCCGGCTCTCATCACGTGCCCGACCTCGTAGGAGAACGCCGGGTCGTAGTGGACGACGGCTGGGTTGGTGGCGGCGAGGAGCGGCGAGTGTCCGTCGGCGTGCTGGAGCCCCTCGCCGGTCAGGGTGGTGCGGCCGGCCGTCGCCCCGATCAGGAAGCCGCGGGCGAGCTGGTCGGCCATCGCCCAGATCGAGTCACCGGTGCGCTGGAAGCCGAACATCGAGTAGAAGATGTAGAACGGGATCATGTGCTCGCCGTGGGTGGCGTAGGCCGAACCCGCCGCGGTGGCCGACGCCATCGCACCGGCCTCGGAGATGCCCTCGTGGAGCATCTGACCCTGCGGCGACATCTTGTAGGACAACAACATGTTGCGGTCGACCGACTCGAAGGTCTGACCATGCGGGTCGTAGACCTTCGCGCTCGGGAACATCGCGTCCATGCCGAAGGTGCGGTACTCGTCCGGCGCGATCGGCACCAGGCGCGGACCGATGCCCTCGTGCTTCATCCAGTCCTTGAGCAGGCGGACGGCGGCCATGGTCGTGGCGACCTTGTTCGTGCCGGCGCCCTTCTTCAGGGCCGCGTACGTCGAGTCGTCCGGCAAGGTGAGCGGTGTGGCGCGCACGGTGCGCTGCGGCAGCGAGCCGCCGAGCTGACGACGTCGCTCGAGCATGTACTCGATCTCGGGGGAGTCGGCACCTGGGTGGAAGAACGGAGCGGTGCCGGTGGCCTCGTAGGCGGCGTCGAGGTCGCGGTCGCTCACCGGCAGGTAGAGCCGGTCGCGGAAGCGCTTGAGGTCCTCGCGCGTGAGCTTCTTCATCTGGTGGGTGGCGTTCTTGCCCTCGAGAGCGTCGATGGTCCAGCCCTTGATGGTGTGGGCCAGGATCACCGTCGGCTGACCGACGTGCTTGGTGGCGGAGTCGAAGGCGGCGTAGACCTTGCGGTAGTCGTGCCCGCCACGCGGCAGCTTCTCGATCTGCCGGTCGGTCATGTGCTCGACCATGGCGCGCAGGCGCGGGTCGGCGCCGAAGAAGTGCTCGCGGTTGTAGGCGCCGCTCTCGACCGAGAAGGTCTGGAAGGCGCCGTCGGGAGTGGAGTTCATGGTGTTGACGAGCACGCCGTCGACGTCGCGGGCCAGCAGGGCGTCCCACTCGCGGCCCCAGACCACCTTGATGACGTTCCACCCGGCGCCGCGGAAGTTCGACTCCAGCTCCTGGATGATCTTGCCGTTGCCGTTCACCGGCCCGTCGAGCTGCTGGAGGTTGCAGTTGATGACCCACGTGAGGTTGTCGAGCTCCTCGCGGGCGGCGATCCGGATGGCGCCCAGCGACTCCGGCTCGGCCATCTCGCCGTCACCGAGGAACGCCCACACGTGCTGGTCGGAGGTGTCCTTGATGCCGCGGTTCGCCAGGTAGCGGTTGAAGCGGGCCTGGTAGATCGAGTTGATGCCCGTCAGGCCCATCGAGACTGTCGGGAACTCCCAGAACTCGGGCATGAGCCGTGGGTGCGGGTAGGACGAGAGTCCCGCACCGGTGCCGTGCTGGACCTCTTGGCGGAAGCGGAAGAGCTGCTGCTCGTTCAGCCGGCCCTCGAGGTAGGCGCGTGCGTAGATACCCGGCGAGGCGTGACCTTGGATGAAGATCTGGTCGCCGCCGCCGGGATGCTCCTTGCCGCGGAAGAAGTGGTTGAAGCCGACCTCGTAGAGGCTGGCCGACGACTGGTAGGTCGCGATGTGGCCGCCGACCTCCAGGCCCTTGCGGTTGGCGCTCGAGACCATCACGGCGGCGTTCCAGCGGATGAAGGCGCGGATCCGACGTTCGATGTCCTCGTCGCCGGGGAACCACGGCTCACGCTCGGGCGGGATCGTGTTGATGTAGTCGGTGCTGCGCAGGGCCGGCACGCCGACCTGGGTCTCGCGGGCGCGCTCCAACAGCCGCAGCATCACGTAGCGAGCGCGAGCGCGACCTCGTTCGTCGACCAGCGAGTCGAAGGAGTCCAGCCAGTCCTGGGTCTCGTCCGGATCGATGTCGGGCAGCTGCGTGGGCAGCCCCTCGTGGATGACCGATGGGGCCGACGGGGCGGGCGCGTTGTCTCCACTCACCCGACCATCGTGGCACGCGGGTGTACTACTACGAAGTAGTGAAGTTTATGGTCGCCGGACGGGTGATCACGTGCGGTTCGCCGACGCCGGCGCACGCCATTTCGTGGGTCGCCGGGACCGCTGTGGAAGGTGCCGGAGACGCGCCGATGCGGACCTGCGGTTGCGGAAGTCGTGCCGACTCCGCTGGACTAGGCGGAACCCCGGGCGACTTGCACGCGGCCGGGCGCCCCAGAAGCACACAGAAACCGGAGGATCCAGTGAGCTCGACCGCGGGTACCGGCGCCACGTCGGCGACCGACCCGACCGCCGCATCCGGCCCCGCCCAGCGCATGGGATTCCGGGCCGGGATGGTGGTCCAGGAGCTCGGCTGGGACTCCGACACCGACGATGCCCTGCGCGTCGCGATCGAGGACGCCATCGACGCCGACATGGTCGACGGCGACTACGGCAACGTGGTCGACGCGGTCCTGCTGTGGTGGCGCGACGACGACGGCGATCTGGTCGACGGCCTGGTGGACTCCCTGACCGACCTCGTGGGCGGCGGCGCGATCTGGCTGCTGACACCGAAGATCGGTCGTCCCAACAGCGTGGACGCTGCCGATGTCGCCGAGGCGGCACCGATCGCCGGACTCTCCCAGACCACCACGGCGTCGGTGTGCAAGGACTGGGCCGCCACCAAGCTCGTCGCGCCGAAGACGCCTGCCTGATCCGCGCCCGTCCCGAGCCCTTCCGCGCCGTCACCTGATCACCCCGATCGCCCGAGCCCACGCCCCCGGATGAGCCACCGATGACGGAGACGACGTCGCTGCCCCGACGCGTTCGCGTGGGCTACGGGCTCGGTTCGGTGGCGACCGGTGCCTTCGGCACCGTGCCGGGCCTGATGCTTCTCCCGTACCTGACCGACACCCTGGGTGTGACGGCTCTCGTCGCAGGTCTGGTCGTCCTGCTCCCCAAGGCCTGGGACGTCGTGCTCAATCCGATCGCCGGTCGGATCAGCGATCGCAGTGACCATCCGCTCGGGCCGCGGCGGCCCTTCCTGCTGCGCGCCGGCCTTCCGCTGGCTCTGGCCTTCGCGCTGATCTTCGCCTCGCCGGGCTTCTCCAACACCGTGGTCGAGACGGCGTGGGTGCTGGTGTTCTTCCTCGCTGCCGCGACGGCCTACGCGTTCTTCCAGGTGCCCTACGTCGCGATGCCGGCGGAGATGACGACGTCCTACCTCGAGCGCACCCGCCTGATGACCTGGCGGGTGGCGATCCTCGCGTCGACGATCCTGGTCGCCGGCGCCAGCGCGCCGGCCATCCGTGACGCCGTGGGAGGGCGCGACGGCTATCGCTTGATGGGCGTGGTGATGGCCGTCCTCATCCTGGCGGGCGTCATCGGGGCCTATCGCGGCACCCGCCGCGCGCCGGTGGGGCGCGCGACGCCGGGCCCGGGCACGTTGCGCGACCAGCTCCGGATCGTCGCCGAACAGCGCCAGTTCAGGCTGCTGCTCACCACGTTCGTGCTGCAGGCGCTCGCCACGGGCGCGATGCTCGCCGGGGTCGACTACCTCGCCGGCGACGTCCTCGAGCGCAGCGGTGCCGCGACGATCCTCTTCGTCTGCTTCGTCGGCCCCGCTCTCGTCCTGACACCCCTGTGGGCTCAGCTCGGCTCGCGGATCGGGAAGAAGCGCGGCTACGTGCTCTCGTCCTCGGTGCTGCTCGTCGGCGCGGTGATCGCGTCGACGGCGCAGGTCGCGCCCGCCCCCGTGGTCTTCGCGGCCGTGGGGCTGGTGGGCGTCGGCTACGCCGGCTGCCAGGTGTTCCCCCTTGCGATGCTGCCCGACGTCGCGGCGGTGGACGCGCGCACCAGCGGCACGAGCCGGGTCGGCGTCTTCACGGGCGTCTGGACGGCGGGCGAGACCCTCGGACTCGCCGTCGGGCCGGGCCTGTTCGCCGTGGTGCTCGCCGTCGGAAGCTATCGCTCGGGCACCACGGGCGACATCGTGCAACCGGACTCCGCACTCACCGCCATCACCCTCGGCTTCTCCGTGGTGCCGGCGGCGCTGGTTCTGCTCAGCCTGTGGTGGTTGGGCCGCTACTCCCTCGACGCCCAGGAGGTCGACCGATGACCGAGCAGTTGCGCCGCCGTCTGGATGAGCTGCGAGCGAACGACCTCCCGGTGCACGGGGGGCGCACGCTCGCCTATGTCTACGACTCCGGGTTGGCCGAGGTCGACGCCGTCGGCCGTGAGGCGGTCGCGGCCTTCGCGGGGACCAACGGGCTGGACCCGACGGCGTTCCCCAGCCTGCTGCGGATGGAGAACGATCTCGTCGCGATGGCCTGCGACCTCCTCGACGCACCCGCAGGCGCGGTCGGCACGGTGACCTCCGGGGGGACCGAGTCGGTGCTGCTCGCCGTCCAGGGGGCTCGTGATGCGCGCCCCGACGTGCCGGGCCGCCCGAACCTGGTCGTACCGGACACGGCGCACGCCGCGTTCCACAAGGCCGCGCACTACTTCGGGCTCGAGACGCGCATCGTGCCGGTCGGCCCCGACCATCGGGCCGACGTGGAGGCGATGATCGCCGCGATCGACGACAGCACCGTGCTCGTGGTCGCCAGCGCGCCGTCGTACGCCCACGGGGTGATCGATCCGGTCGCCGCTCTCGCGGCCGCTGCCGCCGAACGCGGCATCCGGTGCCACGTCGACGCGTGCATCGGCGGGTGGGTGCTCGGATGGGCAGCGCGACTCGGCCGGGAGGTCGTGCCGTGGACGTTCGCCGTCGACGGCGTCACCTCGATCTCGGTGGACCTGCACAAGTACGGCTACGCCCCCAAGGGCACCTCCTTGCTCCTGCACCGCTCGGCGGAGCTTCGTCGTCCGCAGTTCTTCGCCTGGGCGGACTGGCCGGGCTACACGATGCTCAACACCACGATGCAGTCCACGAAGTCGGGCGGTCCGCTTGCGGGTGCCTGGGCCGTCGCCCAGCACCTGGGCGAGCAGGGCTACCTCGACCTCACACGCGCAGCGCTGGACGCCACCGACGTCATCGCCGGCGTGGTGGAGCGCACCGAGCACCTGCACCTGCTGTGCCGGCCCGATTCGACGCTGATCGCGCTGCGGACCGACGAGGCGCTCGATCCCTTCACGTTGTGCGACGAGATGGCAGCGCGCGGCTGGCACGTGCAGCCTCAGCTCTCCTACCGCACCCAGGGGCCCACGGTGCACCTCTCGGTGAGTGCGGGCACCGCCCAGCACCTCGCGGAGTTCGAGGAGGCGCTCGCCGCCGCCGTGGCCGCGTCCGTCGCCGCCGGGCCGGTGCAGGTCGACGACGGCGTGGCCGCGGTCGTCGCGGCGCTGGACCCGACGTCGCTCAGCGACGAGGACTTCGACGGTCTGCTGGCCGCCGCGGGCCTGATCGGTGATGCCCCCGGCGATGGTGGGCAGGCCCTGGCACTGCCCGAGCGGATGGCGGAGGTGAACGCGCTGCTCGACCTCGCGACGCCATCGTTGCGCGAAGCCGTCCTCGTGGCCTTCCTGGACCGTCTCAGCCGCCCGGTGGGGTAGGCGCGCTGCCGGAGGTCGATCTCCTAGTCTGGGGTCCGTGCCCTCCAAGATCAGCGCTGGCGTCTCCTCGGCCGGCACCTCCCTCAAGGTGCTGGGTCGTGCCGGGATCATCCGTCCGTACTCGCCACTGGTGCTCGGCCGGCTGCTGAAGACGTTGCGCGCCTGGGGTACCGGACCTGCGGGAGGTTTCACCTCTCTCGCTCTGCGGGCGCCGGACCAGGTGGGCCTCATCGACGAGCGGGGCTCACTCACCTTCGGCGAGCTCCACTCCCGGTCGAACTCACTGGCTCGGGCCCTGCGTGAGCGCGGTGTGGGCGAAGGCGACGGCGTCGCCATCATGTGCCGCAACCACCGCGGGTTCATCGACGCGAGCATCGCGGCCGCGAAGCTCGGCGCCGACGCCCTCTACCTCAACACCGCGTTCGCGGGCCCCCAGCTGGTCGAGGTGCTCGAGCGCGACAAGCCGAGCGTCCTCATCTACGACCAGGAGTTCACCGGCCTCGTCGCGAAGGCAGACGTCGATCTCACGATCATCGGGTGGTGCGACGATCCGGTCGACGGGGTGGACACCCTGGACGCCCTGATCGAGACCCACGACGACGCCGACCACACGCCGCCGGAGCGGCACGGTCGCACGATCATCCTGACCTCGGGCACCACCGGAACGCCCAAGGGCGCGCCGCGCAACGAGGCCGGCATCGACGCCGCCGTCTCGCTGCTCTCGGGGATCCCGCTCAAGTACGGCTGGCGCACCCACGTGGCCGCGCCGCTCTTCCATACCTGGGGGTTCGCCCACTTCGCGCTCGGCATGCTGTTGGGCTCGACCCTGGTGCTGCGGCGCAAGTTCGACCCTGAGACCTTCCTGGCGACCATCGAGGACGAGCGGTGCGACTCCGCCGTTGTCATCCCCGTGATGCTGCAGCGTGTGCTCGCGCTGCCGGAGGAGATCCAGCGCCGCTACGACGTCCCGACGCTGCAGGTGGTGGCCAGTTCGGGATCGGCGCTGCCCGGCGACCTGGCGACGACCTGGATGGACCGCTTCGGCGACAACCTCTACAGCATCTATGGCTCCACCGAGGTGGCCTACGCCGCCATCGCGGGCCCGCGCGACCTGCGCGCCGCGCCCTCCACTGCGGGCAAGCCGCCGTACGCGACCGTCGTCAAGATCCTCGACGACCAGGGCAGCGAGGTACCCGACGGCACGTCGGGCCGCATCTTCGTCGGCAACGGACTGCTCTTCGAGGGCTACGTCGGCGGGGGACACAAGGAGGTCATCGACGGCCTGATGTCCTCCGGTGACGTCGGTCGTTTCGCCGAGGACGGTCGCCTCTACGTCGAGGGCCGTGACGACGAGATGATCGTCTCCGGCGGGGAGAACGTCTTCCCCAAGGAGGTCGAGGACTGTCTCGCGCGCCACGACGGCGTCACCGAGGTCGCCGCGATCGGCGTCGACGACGACGAGTACGGCAAGCGACTGCGTGCGTTCGTCGTGCTGGCCGAGGCGAGCGGGGTCACCGAGGACGACCTCAAGGGGTGGGTGAAGGAGAACCTCGCGCGCTACAAGGTGCCGCGGGAGATCGTCTTCCTCGAGGAGCTGCCCCGCAACGCGACCGGCAAGGTGCTGAAGCGGGAGCTCGTCCAGCACTCGGAGGAATCGAAGGACCAGGCCGACACGGGCGATCGAGACGCGTGAGCATGGTGCCCGTCGGCGCGCAGGCGCCCGACTTCATGTTGCGCGACCAGTTCGGCCAGAACGTGCGGCTGCGCGACTTCCGTGGCCGCAAGTCGGTGCTGCTGCTCTTCTACCCGTTCGCGTTCTCCGGGGTGTGCACGGGCGAGATGTCGGGTGTGCGCGACCGACTCGCCGACTTCGTCACCTTCGACACCGAGGTGCTGGCGATCTCGTGCGATCCCGTCTACGCGCTGCGCACATTCGCCGACACCGACGGCCTCAACTTCCCGTTGCTCAGCGACTTCTGGCCGCATGGTGAGGTCTCGCGCGCCTACGGGGTCTTCGACGAGGAGCGTGGAGCACCGACGAGGTCGTCGTACGTGCTCGACTCCACTGGCGTCGTGCGATGGTCGGTGGCCAATCCGCTGCACGAGAGCCGCGACCTGCACGCACACCTGAAGGAGCTGCGCACCGCCGTCGAACCGGTCTAGACGGGCTGGAGATTCTTGAACGAGTTCACGGGTTCTGCTGGATTCCCTCGGCAGCCCGGCTAGTATTCAATTGTCGAACCGCTGGTGACCCGAGACGCCAGCGGTTCGACTCGTTTTCGGACGCTTCTCGCCGCGCGGCCCGGTTCGTCGTGCCCGTGCTCGCCGACTAGGCTTGATGTCCGTTCGGACGTGTAGCTCAGCGGTAGAGCGCCTCCCTTACAAGGAGGTGGTCGGGGGTTCGATCCCCTCCGCGTCCACCCAGCTCGAGGTCTTCCTGCTGCGATCGGGCCTCAGGAGGTACCGACCGGTGCCAGCGGCCGGAAGCGCGGCTCCGGGTCGGTGTCATCGGCAGTCGGGCGGACGAAGTCGTAGCCGGCGGTGAGCACCACCTCGGCCTCGGCCTCGGCAGCGGTCCGCGCTCGATCCAGGCACTCGGTGTGGAGCGGCGGGGAGTGGAACTCGTTGCGTGCCACTTCGCCGGCGTCGCCGAGGAACGCGATCGGCCGCCCGAGCGGCCGGCCACACGCCCCGCAGAGTCGCGCCAGGGCACACTCGGTCACCTTGCGACGTGTCAGGACGCCGTCGGGCCAGGCGAACAACGTGCTCACCCGCGAGCGCCCTCCTTGGTGCGAGACCAGCCGCCGAGCTCGGTGCGACGTTCCTGGCGGTCCTCGTGATGCAGCCGCCCGTGCTCGATCGTGACGTCCTTGCCCGTCGGCGGCCGGTCGTCCGAGGTCATCTTGTTCGGCAGAGCGAGCTTGTGGATGGTCCGCAGCACCTGGCCGTACTGCTTGTACAGGGGGCCGGTGGTGTAGGGGATCTCGTACTTCTCGCACAGGGCGCGGATCTCGGGGGAGATCTCGGCGTAGTGGTTGCTGACGAGGTCGGGGAACAGGTGGTGCTCGATCTGGTAGCCGAGGTTTCCGCTCATGATGTGCAGCAGCTTGCCGCCCTCGAAGTTGGCCGTGCCCAGGATCTGGCGCAGGTACCACTCGGCACGCGTCTCGTCCTCGAGTTCCTCCTCGGTGAAGTGCAGGGCGCCGTCGGGGAAGTGGCCGCAGAAGATGATCAGGTACGCCCACACGTTGCGCATCACGTTGGCCGTGGCGTTGGCCTTGAGCGTCGACTTCCACTGGCGTCCGCTGAGCGCCGGGTAGAGCACGTAGTCCTTGACGATCTGGTTGCGGCCCTTCTTCAGGATCTGGCGCAGCTGGCGCTTCATCTCCTTCGGGTCCTTCTTACCCGTGCGGATCGCTTCCAGGTCGAGGTCGTGCAGTGCCACGCCCCATTGGAAGAGCCCGGCGAGCAACGCGTTGTAGACCGGCTGCCCCAGGTTGACCGGGTGCCACTTCTGCTCGCGCGCCATCCGCAGCACGCCGTAGCCGATGTCGTTGTCGTAGCCGAGCACGTTGGTGAACTGGTGGTGGATGTAGTTGTGGCTGTGCTTCCACTGCTCAGCTGGCTGCCCGGTGTCCCACTCCCAGGAGGAGGAGTGGATCTCCGGATCGTTCATCCAGTCCCACTGCCCGTGCATGACGTTGTGGCCGATCTCCATGTTCTCCAGGATCTTGGCCAGGCCCAGCGAGATCGCACTCGCCGCCAGGATCGGACGCCGGTACCGCGGCTCGAGCGGGGAACTCACGATCATCCCGATGCGGGCGGAGGCCGCCATCCACCTCTGGGTGCGGATGACCCTCCGGATGTAGGCGGCGTCGGCGGCGCCTCGGGCCTGTTCGACACGTTCGCGGATGGCGTCGAGTTCGCGCCCGATCGCCTCCACGTCGGTGTCGGTGAGGTGGCAGTACTCCTGGACGTCTGCGATGGCCACGTCGGTCTCCTGAGGTCGGTGAGATGTTGGTCGTCAGATGGCGAGCGTGCAGGGCCCGACCGGGACGGTCACGCAGGTCTGCACCTGCTCGTTGGGCTGGTTGAACTCCTCGCCGGTACGCAGGTCGCGGACGGTGCCGTTGATCTTGGTGACGGTGCAGGTGTGGCAGATCCCGACCCGGCAGCCGTACGGCATGCCGACGCCGGCGTTCTCGCCGGCTTCGAGCACCGTCGTGGCGCCGTCGACCTCGATCTCCTTCAGCGAGTTGCGGAAGGTGATGGCACCGCCCTCGCCGCCGTCGGTCCCGAGCTGGAGGGAGAACCGCTCGAGGTGGAGCAGGTCCCCGATCTGGTGACGCTCCCAGTGCGCTTCGACGGCGTCGAGCATCGGCGCCGGACCGCAGGCCCAGGTCTCACGCTCGCGCCAGTCCGGCGCGAGGGCATCGAGCCCGGCGAGGTCGAAGATGCCCTGGTCGTCGGAGAACCATTCGTGCACGGTCAGGCTGGCGTGCTTCTCGTGCAACGCGGCCAGCTCGCTGCGGAAGATCATCCGCTCCGGCGTCGTGGAGGCGTAGTGCAGGACGACGTCGCTCATCGTGTCGCGACGGTCCAACGTGCGCAGCATCGACATCACCGGCGTGATCCCGGAACCGCCCACCAGGAAGAGCGACTTGGCCGGGGGCGGGTCAGGCAGCACGAAGTCGCCGCTGGGCGTCGCCAACCGCACGATGGTGCCGGGCTCGAGGCCGTTGACCAGGTGGTCGGAGAGGAAGCCCTCGGGCATCGCGCGCACGGTGATCGCGAGCGTGCGTCCCGACCTCTTCGGCGGTGAGCTGACCGAGTAGGAGCGCCAGTGGAACTTGCCGCCGATGTCCACGCCGATGCCGACGTACTGGCCGGGACGATGCTGGTAGCGCCACCCCCAGCCGGGGCGGATGACGAGCGTGGCGGCGTCGTCGGTCTCGGGGATGACCTTCTCCACCCGGCCGCGTAGCTCGCGCGAACTCCACAGCGGGTTGAGCAGCGTCAGATAGTCGTCGGGGAGCAGGGGTGTGGTGAGCTTGTCCGCACCCTTGCGGACGCGTTCCCAGGTGCCCTGCTTCGGTGCCCGCGTGTCGCTGCTCACCAGCTCAGCGAACACCTATTCACTGAACGCGTCAATCACCCGGCCGCGTCAGCATCGTGTCGTCGCATCGAGATCGGCCACGGCAGGGGCCTGCCTCAGATTCCGCTCACGCGGTCCCATCCGTTCTCATCGTCGCTCCGAACGACCGGGAGAGGCCCGTGCCGGCTCCGTGGGGGTGACCGGTGCGGGCCTCGTCCGGTGTTCAGCCCGGCAACCGACACGGTGAGAGCACTCTCATGTCGACTTCACGGCGGCCTCACGCCCGCGCGATGGAGTTCCTTCACCACACCACAGGCCGGACCCCCGGCCCGACGGAAGGAACACCCATGACCAAGCGCCCCCTTCTGACCGGCGGAGCCCTCGGTGTCGCCGGGCTCGTCGCTGCCGGACTTCTCGCATGGCCGACCACAGCCACCGCCTCGGTCCAGCTCGACGACGACCAGTTCGTCAAGCGCAACGAGGACACCCCCGAGCTCGCGCTCGTCGATGACGACGACGATGACGACGACACCGGGCGTGACCGGGTCGCCGAGAGGCTCGTGCTGAAGGATGGCAAGGCGGTCGCGCGCAAGTCCGCCGACACCGATACCAACACCCGGGCGCAGACGCGTACCCGTGGCACGCGCACGTTCGACAGTCGACCCAGCCGCACCGGCGGCCGATCCGGCGTGGACGACAGCCGCGACCGTCAGGTGCGCGACTGGACCTTCGACGGCGGCGACCGCACGATCGACTGGTCGCGCCACGACACCGACGACCGCAGCCGCAACAACACCCGCGGACGCTGACATGACCGCCGCCCTGATGACCTCCGGACCCGTCGTGGCGGGCGCCCGGGCCGTCGACGGAGCCGACGCCGCGGCGTCGGAGTGGCGTCTGGGCGGGGGAGATGCGATCACCCCCGAGCTGACCGCGATGCGGCTGCTCGGGGGTGGGTCGGCCTACGAGGCCTACCTCGCGTTCGACGACGTCACCGCGCTGCCGGTCGTCGTCAAGATCGTGCGCCCCGACCAGGTATCCGACGTCGAGACGCTCTACGGACTCGAGCGCGAGGCGATGGCCCTGACGGTCGCCAACCACCCGGTCGTGGTGCGTCACCTGCGCCACGACCTGGACGGCGAGCGCCCGCACCTGGTGCTGGAGTGCGTGGACGGCCCTCGCCTGTCGAGCCTGGTCCGCCGCCACGGACGCCTCGCGCCCCAGCAGTACCTGGCGTTGGGGATCGACGTCGCTGCGGCGCTGCACTTCTTCCGGCAGGTCGACGTGTGCCACCTCGACATCAAGCCGAGCAACATCATCATGGGCGCGCCCGCGCGGCTGATCGACCTCTCCGTGGCACGCAACAGCGCGAACGCCGCGGACCTGCGGTCGCCGATCGGCACCGATGCCTACATGGCGCCCGAGCAGGCCGTCGCAGGCACCTCGACGTCGACCGTTGGGGCTGTCGGCGCGTCAGCCGGCGTGCCGGGCTTCGCCAGCGACGTCTGGGGTCTCGGCGCGACGCTGTTCCACGCCGTCGCGGGCTATCGGCCCTTCGACGACGGCGACCGCGATGCCACGCACCTGGAAGACCGGTTCCCGCAGGTGCTCGACGAGCCGCGCGCCCTGCCCGACGACGTCCCGGCGCCGGTCGTGGACGTCGTCCGCGCGATGCTCGCGCCTCGGCCCGAGGAGCGCCCCGAGCCACGCGAGGTGGCTGCCGCGCTGGAGCCGGTGCTGGCGGCGCAGCCGCGTGCGAAGCTCAGCTTCAAGGCGCGCTGAGCCCGTCAGCTGTTGAACCGGTATCCCATGCCGCGCACGGTGCTGATGGAGTGTGCCCCGAACTTCTTGCGCAGGTATCCGACGTAGACGTCGACCACGTTCGAACCGGGATCGAAGTCGAGGCCCCAGACGTGGTCGAGGAGCTGCTCGCGGGAGAGCACGTGCCCCGCGTTGAGCATGAAGGTCTCGGCCAGGGTGAACTCGCGGGCGGACAGATCGACGTCGCTGCCCTCGACGCGAGCGCGCCGAGTGCGGAGGTCGAGGCTGACGCCGCCGGCCAGCAGCACGTCCGAGCGTGGCTCGGAGCCTGCTCCCGTGCCCTGCTGCCGGAGTCGGAGCCGGACGCGCGCCAGCAGCTCGGCGAAGCGGAAGGGCTTGGGCATGTAGTCGTCGGCGCCGCCCTCGAGCGCGGAGACGGTGTCGCCGACCGAGTCGCGCGCGGTCAGCACGATCACGGGCACCGTCGAACCCTGGGCACGCAGGTTCTCCAGAACCTCGAACCCGTCCATGATCGGCAGGCCGATGTCGAGCACCACCAGGTCGTGCTCGCCGCTCAGCGCCTCGTCCAGGCCGCTGTGGCCATCGGTCGCGATCGTGGCGACGTGCCCCTCGGCGCGCAGGCCCTTGGCGACGAAGGAGGCGATGCGCTCCTCGTCCTCGACGATCAGGATGCGGGCCACGGGTTCTCCTGGGGGTCACGGTCGTGAGGGTGCTCGGCGCGGCCGGGCTCGGGCGCCAGGGCTCCGGCGGTGAACGGGACGGCGATCACGAAGCGCGCGCCGTCACGGTAATCGGCGTCGAGCCAGACCTGCCCGCCGTGGGCCCGCGCGATGGCGGTGACGATCGAGAGACCGAGCCCGAAGCCCTCGGTGCCCTGCTCGCGGCGTGCGCGGCCGAAGCGCTCGAAGATGCGCGCACGATCGGCCTCGGGGACGCCCGAACCGGTGTCGCGCACCCACCACAGGGCCCCGTGGGCGTCGACGGCCGAGCCGAAGGCGATCGTGTCGCTCTCGCTGGTGTGCTTGAGGGCGTTGTGGGCCAACTGCAGGAGTGCCTGGGTGACGCGCTGCTCGTCGGCCACCACGCGGGCGATGCCGGGCGGGCGTTCGTCGACGATCCAGGTCCGGTCGCCGAGCCCCGTCGCCTTCGCCAGCACGGTCTCGGTCAGGTCGCCGACGTCGACCGACGCCGGGTGGAGGAAGTCGGGCCTCTCGGAGGCGGCGAGCAGGATGAGGTCGCCGACCAGTCGCGACATCCGGTCGACCTCGTCGAGCAGCAGCTCGCGGGTCTCCTCGACGTCGACCGGTGCGTGGGCGTCGAGCAGCTCCAGGTGTCCTTGCATGATCGTCAGGGGAGTCCGGAGCTCGTGGCCGGCGTCGTCGAGGAGGCGTCGCTGGCCGACGAAGGCCGTCTCGAGGCGTTCGAGCATGTGGTTGACCGTGTGGGTCAGCGCGGTGATGTCGTCGTTGCCCTGGACGGGCAGCCGGCGCGAGAGGTCGGTCTCGGAGATCTCCTCGGCGGTGCGCCGGAGCACCCGCAGCGGGGCGAGCAGGCGTCCGGCCTGGCTGAAGGCAAGGCCGGCCAGCATCAGCAGCGAGAGCGCGGCCACGATCGCGTAGGTGCGCATGGTGTCGAGCAGGTCGGCGTGGTCGTCGTCGAGCAGCTGGACGGCGAGCATCGCGCCCGAGACGACGGCGCCGGTCTCGTCAGGCTGACTGATCGGTTGGCTGGCCACGACGACCTCGCCCAACGGTGTCGTCAGTCGCGCCGTCCCGCCGGACTCGACCAGCGGGGTCACCTCCTCGCGAAAGGCGGGGTCGGTGGTGAGCTCGTCGGCGGCGGGGAACTGAAGTGCGGGCCCGTCGCCGATCCAGGCGATGAGGATCTCGTCGTCGTCGGGCACGTTGCGCTCCATGACGGTGCGCATCGTCGCTCGGAGCGTCGCCCCGCGGTTGCGGGTGTCGGCGACACCCTTGTCGAACTCGTCGAGCTCCTGCTGGGCCTCGGCGATGGCCTGGTCGTCGAGACGGCGCTGTTCCACGAGGTAGACGAAGAGCCCCGCGACGATGAGTCCCAAGGCAGCCAACAAGGTCACCCCGGCGGTCAGGCGTACGCGGACGGGTGTGCCCATCCGACGTCGGACGGGTGGAGCGTGCACGACCACGTCGCCGTCCTCGGTGCGGGCCGCGGGGTGGGCGGTCAGTCGTCGTCCTCGTCGTCGCGCCCGCGCCGGTCGTCGTCGCCGTCACGACGATCCTCGCGCTTCTCGCGGGCGTCCTCACCGCGCTCCTCGCGGGCTTCCTCACGACGCTCCTCGCGCTCCTCGCGGGCATCTTCGCGCGCGTCCTCACGATCGTCGTCGTCGCCGACCACGCCAGGGGTGGGAGGGACCAGTTCGACGTCGTCGTCGCCGTCCTCGTCGTCGTCGAGGGGGCGAGCCGGAACCGTGCGGGAGGGAGACGGCGTGCGGTCGATCGACGGGCCGGGCGAGATCACGATCGGCTCCCGACGGGGAGGCTCGTCGGCCGCGGTGGTGAGGATCGATCCGGCGGCGAAGCCGGCCACCGGCAGCACCAGCGCGCCGACCATGAGGGTCTGCCAGCGGAGGTTCATGAGGTCCACGATCCTGCACCAGCGTGGGGTGGGTGTGAAGTCGGGATGAGAGCTCTCTCATGCTCACGCCAGCCCCTCGGGCGACTGTTCGGCGCAGATTCGCGACCGTTCGGCGCTGTCGCCGATCCGGCATCCGCCCGGGTCGGCGGACGGTCCTACAGTGGCGGCCATCACAGGTCGCGTCGCAGGAGGCAGTCTCGATGTTCGTTGCATTGACGGTGCTCGACTTCATCGACCGGGCGGTCAGGGTCTACCGCGACCGGGTCGGCGTCGTCGACGAGCCGGATCAGCCCGCCTCTTCGCTGGGCGAGCTGACCTACGGCGAGATCGGCGACCTCGCCCGACGGCAGGCGGCGAAGCTCGACGAGCTCGGCATCGCCGTCGGGGACCGGGTGGCGGTCGTGAGCCACAACAGCGCCCGGCTGCTGACCTCGTTCTTCGGAGTCTGCGGCTCCGGACGCGTGCTGGTCCCGGTGAACTTCCGGCTCCGCCCCGACGAGGTGCGCTACATCGTCGAACACTCCGGTGCTCGCGTGCTGCTGATCGACCCCGAGCTCGACGACGTCCTGGCCGACGTCGGCGCCGAGCACCGGTTCCTGCTGGGCGACGACGAGCACCTCTACGCCGCTCCCGGTGTCGAGCCGCGGGCATGGGAGCCCGACGAGAACGCCACGGCCTGCATCAACTACACCTCCGGTACGACCGCTCGACCCAAGGGCGTTCAGATCACCCATCGCAACATCTGGACCAATGCGGTGACCTTCGCGATGCACGCCCAGGCCGGCGACCGCGACGTCTACCTCCACACGCTGCCGATGTTCCACGCCAACGGCTGGGGGTGGCCGTTCCTGGCGACGGGGCTGGGCATCAAGCAGATCGTGCTCCGCAAGGTGGACGGCGAGGAGATCCTGCGTCGGGTCCGCGACCACGGCGTCACCGTGATGTGCGCGGCGCCCGCCGTCGCTGCCGCGGTGCTCGAGGCCGCGCAGACCTGGGAGGGGGAGATCCCCGGTCGCGATCGCGTGCGGATCATCATGGCCGGAGCTCCGCCGCCGACGAAGACGGTCGTGCGCGTGCAGGAGGAGCTGGGGTGGGAGTTCATCCAGATCTATGGCCTCACCGAGACCTCGCCGTTGCTCACGTTCAACCGAGGCCGTGCCGAGTGGGACGACCTCCCGGCCGAGGAGCGTGCCCGACTGCTGACCCGCGCCGGCGCACCGGCGCTCGGCGTCACGCTCTCGATCTCGGAGCCGGACGAGGAGGGTGAGGGTGGCGGCGAGGTGCTGGCCCGCTCCAACGTCGTGCTCGAGGGGTACTGGGACCAGCCCGAGGAGACGGAGAAGGCGCTCGCCGGTGGCTGGTTCCACACCGGTGACGGCGGCGATCTCGGTGCCGACGGCTATCTCGCGATCTCGGACCGGAAGAAGGACGTGATCATCACCGGCGGCGAGAACGTCTCCTCGATCGAGGTCGAGGACGCGCTCTTCTCCCATCCAGACGTCGCCGAGGTCGCCGTGATCGGCGTGCCGAGCGAGAAGTGGGGGGAGACGATCAAGGCACTGGTGGTGCTCGCCGACGGCGCCACCGTCACCGAGGCCGATCTGATCGCCTGGTGCAAGGAACGGCTCGCCGGGTACAAGGCCCCGACGTCCGTGGAGTTCCGCGACGAGCTCGCCCGCACGGCGACGGGCAAGCTGCAGAAGTTCAAGCTGCGGGCGCAGTACTGGGAGGGCCGCGACCGCCAGGTGAACTGAGCCGGGGCCGGAGCGCTCGCTACGGTGGCGTCGTGGCCCAGGTTCCTGCACTCGACGACGTCGTCCGCCTGCTGCATCAGTGGTACCCGCCGCACACCGCGGAATCCTGGGACGCCGTGGGGCTGGTGTGGGGGGAGCTGGATCAGCGCGTCGGGAAGATCCTCTTCGCCGTCGACCCGACGCCGGAGGTCGCGCAGGAGGCCGCGGAGTGGGGCGCGGATCTGCTGGTGGTGCACCACCCCCTCTTCCTCAAGCCGGTGCACGGAGTCGCGGCCACCACCCCCAAGGGCCGCACCCTCACCACGCTGATCAAGGCGGGCTGCGCGCTGCTCACCGCGCACACGAACGCCGATCAGGCGCTCGGCGGGGTCAGCGAGGCGCTGGCGACGGCGCTGGGCCTGGGCGAGCAGCAGCCGATCACGCCCGCCCCCGGTGACCCGGTCGACAAGCTCACCGTCTACGTGCCGACCGACGCCGCCGCGATCGTCCGCGCTGCCATCGCCGAGGCGGGGGCGGGACAGATCGGCAACTACGACTTCGCCTCGTTCTCCTCCGACGGCACGGGCCGGTTCCGCCCGCTCGACGGGGCCGAGCCGATGATCGGCACGGTCGGAGCGATCGAGGAGGTCGCCGAGGTGCGCATCGAGGCGGTGCTGCCCCGCGGCAGGCGCGCCGCGGTCGTGCGGGCGATGCGTGCGGCGCACCCCTACGAGGAGCCCGCCTACGACGTCGTCGAGGTCGCCGACTCCGAGATCGGGGCGACGGGGACCGGTCGGATCGGCACCATCGCCCGGATGCCGCTGGGCGAGTTCGCCCAGATCGTGGCCGACGCCCTGCCGCCGACGGCGCAGGGGGTGCGTGTGGCGGGAGATCCCGCGCGCAGTGTGCGCCGGATCGCGGTGTGCGGCGGCGCGGGCGACTTCCTGCTCGACACGATCCTGCGCACCGACGCCGACGTGTACGTCACCAGCGACCTGCGCCACCATCCCGCCGCTGAGTTCCTCGAGCGTGCGGCAGGGGGCGAGGACGGCGGACCAGCTCTGATCGACGTCGCCCACTACGCCGCCGAGTCGACCTGGCTGCCGGTCGTCGAGGCTCGGCTGCGCGAGGTCCTGGGCGAGGGCGTGGAGACCCGCGTGAGCGAGATCAACACCGACCCGTGGACAATGCGCCTGTGAAGGCCGACGCGTCCGCCCAGCTCCGACTGCTCGATCTCCAGGCGATCGACGCCCGGGTCGACCAACTGCGCCACCAGCGCTCCCACCTGCCCGAGCTCGCCGAGATCGCCACGCTCGCCGCCTCCCGTGGCGAGGTCGAGGGGCAGCGCATCGACCACCAGATCGTCGTCGACGACCTCACGGTCGCCCAGGCCAAGGCCGACGCCGACGTCGAGCAGGTCAAGGCCCGTCGGTCCCGCGATCGTGAGCGCATCGACATGGGAATGGTCACCAGCCCCAAGGACCTCGAACACCTCCAGCACGAGCTCACCTCGCTCGAGCGACGGATCTCCGTGCTCGAGGACGAGGAGCTCGAGGTGATGGAGCAGCTGGAGAGCGCCCAGGCCGCCGTCGCGGAGCTGGAGCAGAAGCTCGCGGCCCACGACGAGCGGATCGCCGAACTGTCCTCTGTCCGCGATCAGCGGTTCGCCGAGATCGACCGCGAGCTGGAGTCGGCCATCGCCGACCGGGCGCCGGCCGTGGCAGACATCCCCGAGGCGCTGCTCGCGCTCTACGAGAGGCTGCGCGCGAGCAAGGGTGGCGTCGGTGCCGCCGAACTTCGCGCCCGTCAGTGCGGTGGATGCCGCCTCACCCTGGACAACGCCGAGCTGGCCTCGATCCGCGGACGCGCCGCGGATGACGTCGTGCGGTGCGAGGAGTGCACGCGGATCCTGGTGCGCACCGCCGAGAGCGGACTGTGAGCGAACCGACCAGCGATCCGGTCGCCGGCCCGACCGGTGGGCCGGTCATCGACGCCGTCGTCATCGAGGCCGACGGCGGCTCCCGCGGCAATCCGGGGCCGGCGGGGTACGGCGCTGTCCTCAAGGACGCGGCGACCGGTGCCGTGCTCGCCGAGGAGGGCACGACCATCGGCCGGGCGACCAACAACGTGGCCGAGTACTCCGGCCTGATCGCCGGGCTGCGCCTGGCTGCGGAGTTCGCGCCCGAGGCCGACATCGAGGTCCGGATGGACTCCAAGCTCGTGGTCGAGCAGATGTCGGGCCGCTGGAAGATCAAGCACCCCGACATGCGGCCGTTGGCCGCCGAGGCCCACCGGCTGGCGCCCTTCGGCACCGTCTACACCTGGATCCCGCGGGCCCAGAACAGTCACGCCGACCGGCTGGCCAACGAGGCACTCGACGGCAAGCGCTCCGGCGTCTCGGTGCCGGCCTCGACCCAGGGTGCCCTGCTCGGCGTCGAGCCCGAGCCGGCCGACTCCCTGATCGAGGAGATCCAGGAGCCGGCCACCCCCGCCTCGAGCGTGCAGCAGCAGACGCGCGGGTGGTCGGGCGCGGGGGCGACCACCACGCTGGTCGTGGTGCGCCACGGCGTCACCGTGCACACCTCGGCCAAGCGGTTCTCCGGGGGGCTCGGCGGCGACAACCCCCCGCTCAGCGACGAAGGACGGGACCAGATCCGCGCGGTCGGTTCCTGGCTGGCGCCGCTCGCCGACTCCATCGACGTCGTCGTGGCCTCGCCGGTGCGCCGCACGCGCGAGTCCGCCGACCTCATCGCGGAGGCGCTCGGCGTCGAGGTGGTCGAGGAGCCCGGCTTCGCCGAGATGGAGTTCGGTCACTGGGACGGTCTGACCTTCGGCGAGGTCGCCGAGCAGCACGGGGAGGAGCTCACCGCCTGGCTCGGCTCGTTGGACGCCGCGCCGTCGGGCGGGGAGTCGTTCCGTCAGGTGCAGGAGCGGGTGATGGCCGGCCTCGAGCGACTCCTCGCCACCCACGCCGGACGCACCGTCGTCGTGGTCAGCCATGTGACGCCGATCAAGACGCTCGTGGCCGACGCCGTCACCGCACCGCTGGACGCGGTGTTCCGGATGGAGCTGCAGCCGGCCTCGGTCACGGTCCTGTCCTACTTCGAGTCCTCGCCGACGGGCAGGCCGGGGCCGCGTGCCTCGATGCGTCTCTTCAACGCGCTGCCGCCCTCACGGGATCCGTTCGCCGGCGGACTCTCGTAGCAACCACCGTCCCAGCAGGAGGCTCACCCCACGTGGGTGACGACGACGTCGAGCTGGGTGCCCTTGGCGGTCGGTGCGCCGACCTCGACGTGCCAGCCGAGCTCGATCAGCGCGGCGGCCAGTGCGGCCGGAGTGCGCGGCGTGCGGCCGTCCTCCACCAACGCCCGCACGATGCGGCCCTTGGTGGCTTTGTTGAAGTGGCTGACCACCGACCGCTTGCCGTTCGCCTCGTGCAGCACCCGCACGGTCGCCACCCGGGACGCCATCTCCGACGGCGGGCGCCAGAACGCCGCATACATCGTGGAGCGCAGGTCGATCAGCAACCCCGAGCCGACGGCGTCCGTCACGGCCGGGCCGAGGTGCGCGCGCCAGTGCGCGGCCACCGGGCCGAGGCTGGGGAGTACCGCGTCGCCGGAGAGCCGGTAGCTCGGGATCCGGTCGCCCGGGCGCACCATCCCGAACAGCGACGAGGTGACAGCGACCCGCGCGGTCGCGCGACGCCGTGCGGCCGCATCGAGCGTGGCCAGGCCGAGGGCATCGAAGAGGACGCCGGTGTAGACGGCGTCGGCGCGGGCGGTCGCGCTGGTACGCAGGGCCGCATTGAGTGCCGTCAGCTCGGGTTGGGTGGCAGGGATGCCCAGGGTGGCGGTCGCTGTTGCGGGGTCGTCGGCGCAGAGGGCGACGAGCGCGTCGAGCACAGCCGCCCGCGCCGACGTCAGGATGGGAGAGCCGAGGGCTTCGAGCTCGAGAGGCTTGCCACGGATGGGTCGGGCCTTGCCCTCGCTCGGCGGCAGCAGGATGAGCACGGGTCGTTACGTTAGGGCCATGCCGAGCAACCGACGGGTGCGGGTCCAGACCGACGACGCGGCGGCCATCGCGTTGATCCGCGAGGGCGTCACGCAGATCCGAGCCGAGCTGGGGGTCAGCGCGGACTTCCCGCCCGACGTGCTCGCCGCCGCGGCATCGGCCGTCGCGGCGCCACGACTTCCACAACTCGATCGCACCGACCTGCCGATGGTCACGATCGACCCCGAGGGTGCCCGCGACCTCGACCAGGCGCTGCACATCGAGCGCGCCGAGGGTGGCGGCTACGTCGTGCACTACGCGATCGCCGACGTCGCGGCGTTCGTCGCGCCGGGCGACCCGATCGATCTCGAGGCGCATCGACGCGGCGAGACCCTCTACGGCGCCGACTCCAAGGTGCCTCTGCATCCTCCGCTGATCTCCGAGGACGCCGCCTCGCTCGTGCCGGACCAGGTGCGTCCGGCGCTCCTGTGGACCATCGCCGTCGATCGCTCCGGCGAGGGCACCGACGTCCGGGTCGAGCGGGCCCTCGTGCGCTCGCGTGAGCAGCTCTCCTACGAGGAGGCCCAACGACGTCTGGACTCTCCCGAGGACGGGTCTGCGAGCGAGGTGCTGGAGCTGCTGCGCGAGGTGGGGGAGTTGCGGATGGCGCGCGACGCGGCGCGGGGTGGGGTCTCGCTGCCCCTTCCCGAGCAGGTCATCGACGCCGAGGGCGGCGAATGGCACCTGGAGTTCCGCTCTCTCCTCCCGGTCGAGGAGTGGAACTCCCAGATCTCGCTGCTGACCGGTTTCGGCGCGGCGACGCTGATGATCTACGCGCGCGTCGGCATCCTGCGCACCTTGCCACCGCCGGATCCGCGCGACGTCCAGCGCCTGCATCGGGTGGCCGCCGCACTCGGCGTCGCGTGGCCGGCCGAGACGATCTACCCGGACTTCGTGCGGGCGCTCGACCCACGGCGTCCCGACCACGCGGCGGTCATCGTGGCCAGCGCGCGGCTGCTGCGCGGCAGCGGCTACGTCGCCTTCGACGGCGAGGTGCCCGCGGAGCCGCAGCACGCGGCGCTGGCCTCGGAGTACGCCCACGTGACCGCGCCACTCCGCCGTCTGGGCGATCGGTACGCCGGCGAGGTGTGCCTGGCGATCTGTGCCGGGACCGCCGTGCCGGACTGGGTGCTCGCCGCGCTGCCGGCGCTGCCCGGCGAGCTGCAGCGATCGGCCCAACGGGCGCGCTCCTACGAGCGCGCCGTGATCGATCTCGCCGAGGCAGCGCTGCTGGCCTCCCACGTGGGTGAGGAGTTCGACGCGGTCGTCGTGTCGGTCCGCGAGAAGGAGCCCACCACCGGTGCCGCCGTCGTCGCGGCACTCGGACTCGAGGCGCCGCTGAGCAGCGCCGGCGATCCGCTGCCGCTCGGCACCGCCGTCCGGGTGCGGCTGGCCTCGGCCGACGTCGCCACGCGCCAGGTGACGCTCACCCTGGTGTGACCGTCGATTCAGGCTGAGCGTGGATCTAGGCTGAGCCCTCGACGAACGAGCGGAGGACGGCGTCGGGGTGCTCCCAAGCGGCGCGGAACGCCGAGTGCAACGGCAGCGCGAGGACGTCGTCGACACGCACCCAGCGGTGTCCGTCGCTCTCCGAGCGGTCGCGCAGCTCGGGCAGCGACGCCGAGACGGCGAGCACCGTCTCGTAGGTCCAACCGCCGCAGTCGGCCACCCAGGAGTCGCGGATGTCGACCGAGCCCGGTTCGACGCCGAGCTCCTCGTAGGACTCCCGGACGGCGGCCTCGACCGCGCTCTCGCCCCTCTCGCGAGCGCCGCCGGGGATCGACCACGTGCCGCCCTGGTGCGCCCAGCGCGCCCGCAGCTGCAGGAGGACCGAGCCCTCGTGCGCGATGAGCAGCCCTGCGGCGCCACGTGGTCCCCAGTGGGCGTGGCCGCGATCGCATGTCGCCCAGCTCATACTGTCCATCCTACCCTTGTGAAAACTTTCACAAACAGTGGTGGTGAGCATTCGCGCTACCTACGGTCGATGACATGGGCTCTCTGCTCGACGTCGTCGCCGTGTCACTGACCGAACCGGCCGGGCTGCTCCCCGCCCGCCAGCAGATGGCGTTCTCGCTGGGTTGGCACATCGTGCTGGCGTGTTTCGGCGTCGCGTTCCCCACGATCATCTTCGTGATGCACCTGCGGGCGATCCGCCGGCAGGACGAGGTGGCCCTGCGGTTGGCGCGACGGTGGTCGAAGGTCTCCGCCGTGCTCTTCGCGATCGGCGCAGTCTCGGGGACGGTGCTGAGCTTCGAGATGGGGCTGCTCTGGCCCGGGCTCATGAGCACCTACGGCGACGTCCTCGGGTTGGCATTCGCGTTCGAGGGTCTGGCCTTCTTCCTGGAGGCGATCTTCATCGGTCTCTATCTCTACGGATGGGATCGGATGCCACCGCGACGGCACATCTGGATGCTCGTGCCGATGGCGATCACCGGAGTGGTCGGCACGTTCTGCGTGCTTGCGGTGAACTCGTGGATGAACAACCCGACCGGATTCCGGCTGGTCGACGGCGAGGTGGTCGACGTAGATCCCTGGGCGGCGATGTTCAACCCGGGGGTCTGGACGATGTTTCTCCACATGTGGCTCGCCGCGTTCATGGTGGCCGGCTTCGCGCTCGCGGCGGTCTATGCCGCTGGCATGCTTCGCGGGCGGCGCGATGCTCATCACCGGCTGGGGTTCATCGTGCCTTTCGCCTTCGCCTCGGTGGCAGCCATCGCCCAGCCGTTCGTCGGGCACGTGCTGGGGTCGCGCCTCGCTGAGACTCAGCCGGCCAAGCTCGCCGCCTTCGAACTGGCGACCGAGACCGAGGGCCCCGCACCGCTGCGTCTGGGGGGCATCTACGTCGACGGCGAGGTGCGCCACTCGATCGACATTCCCGTGCTTGGTTCGTTGATCGCGCGCAACTCACTCACAGCCGAGGTGCCGGGGCTGGATCAGGTGCCGGTCGAGGATCGGCCGCCGGTGAACCTGACGCGGTGGTCGTTCCAGACGATGGTGGGTGTCGGCACGCTGCTGGCGTTGCTGAGCGCGGTGTTCTGGGTCGCGCGACGACGCGGGCGTGACCTTCTGCAACGTCGCTGGTTCCTCCGGACGGTGGTGTTGGCAGGACCGCTCTCGGTGGTTGCGCTGGAGGCAGGGTGGATCGCGACCGAGGTCGGACGTCAGCCCTGGGTGGTCTACGGCTACCTCCGCACGGTGGACGCCGCGGGGGAGAACAGCGGACTGTGGTGGCTCTTGGGAGCGACGATGGTCCTCTACACCGCGATGACCACCGCGGCCGTGCTGGTGCTGCGATCGATGGCTCGGCGCTGGCGAGCCGGTGAGGAGCATCTGCCCAGTCCTTACGGGCCCGAGCGCCTGGGCGAGTCGCAGACCGAGGGGGTACGAGCGTGAGTCTGGAGACCGCCGTGGCGCTGGCGATGTTCGCCGGCGTCGCCTTCTACGCCCTCTTCGGGGGTGCCGACTTCGGCTCCGGCTTCTTCGACCTCACGGCGGGGGGTACCCGACGCGGTGCTGCGGTCAGGGCGCAGATCGATCGCAGCATCGGCCCGGTGTGGGAGGCCAACCACGTCTGGCTGATCTACGTCCTGGTTCTGGCCTGGACGGGGTTCCCGGTCGCTTTCGCGGCGGTCATGCAGACGCTGTTCGTGCCGCTCGTGCTGGCGCTCGTGGGAATCGTGTTGCGCGGCGCCTGCTTCGCCTTCCGCAAGTACGCCGCCACCGTCGCGCAAGCGCGAGTGTTCGGCGCGATCTTCGCGCTGTCCTCGGTCACCACGCCGTTCTTCCTCGGCGCCGTGGCCGGAGCGATCGCCTCGGGCCGGGTCCCGGCGAGCGGCGTGGGGGACCGCTGGACATCGTGGCTGGCTCCGCTGCCCCTGGTCACAGGCGTGGTGTCGGTGGGGATGTGCGCGTTCCTCGCCGGTGTCTTCCTCACCGCAGACGCCGACCGCGGTGGCCGGATGGCGGTCGCACGATCGCTGCGACGTCGCACGCTCGCGGTGGGTGCGACCTCGGGTGCGATCGTGTTGGCGGCCCTGATCCCCGTGCGTCACGACGCTCCGACGCTGTGGTCGGGTTTCGCGGACCGCGCGGCTCCGCTGGTTTTGCTGTCGGCCGTCGCGGGCCTGACCGCATTGGTGCTGCTCGCCGCCGGACGCGCCGCCTGGGCACGGGTGGCGGCCGTCCTGGCGGTGTCGGCCGTCGTCGCCGGGTGGGCGCTGGCTCAGTCCCCGTGGCTGCTGGTCGACCAGCTCACGATCGCCGAGGCGGCCGGCCATCCCGCCACGTTGCAGGGTCTACTGGTCGCGGTGGGCCTCGCGGCCGTCCTGGTGCTGCCGAGTCTGGGCTACCTCTTCCTTCTGACGCAGAGCGAGCGGTGGAGCCGATGATCGAGGCCCGCGGCCGCCGTTCCCCCCGGCGCTGATCGAGGCGAGCCACGCGTTGTACGCGGCGAGCTCTGCATGATCGTCGCGGGCGGCCTGTCGCTCGTAGCGAGCCGCGTCGCGACGGTCGGATCGGAACCACTGGACCAGCAGGGCGACGAGCACCATGACCAGCGGCACCTCGCTGAGTGCCCAGGTGATGGCGCCGCCGAGATTCTGGTCGGCGAGGAGGTCACGGGAGAACGGACGGTCCAGCAACTCGTAGTAGCCGCCGCCCAGCACTGTGTCGGAAGCCATGATCGCGATGGCGAAGAACGCGTGCGCGGGCATGGTCAGCACAAGCAGCCCGAGGCGCGCCAGATGCGGAAGGCGCCGGGGCAAGGGAGCGCTGCCGATGATGTTCTCGTAGAACAGCAGCCCGACCGCGAGGAAGTGCACCTCCATCGCGGCGTGGCCAAGATGCTGGCGCATCAAGAAGCCGAAGAGATCGGTGAAGTAGACGACATAGAGACTGCCGACGAACAGCGCAGCTGCGATGAGCGGATTGCTCAGCAGCCGAGCCGGCCGGGACCGTAGCGCGCCGGCCAGCAGGTGACGGGGCCCGGTGGCGCCCGGTTCGCCGCCACCGGGAAGTGCGCGTAGCGCGAGCGGGATAGGCGCCCCGAGCACCAGCAGCAGAGGTGCGATCATCGACAGCAGCATGTGGCTGACCATGTGGGCGCTGAACATGACGTGGGAGTACACCCCGACGCCGCCGCAGGTGGCGTAGGCGATCACGGCCAGGCCGGCGAACCAGGCCACCGTCGGCCCCCACGGCCAGCTCTCACCTCGCCGCCGCAACGTGATCAGCGCGACGATGTAGGCGGCCGCTCCGAGAAGCACGACGGCGAGCCCGACACCGGAGACGGTGACGCTGGTCAGCAGACGTTCGGGAGTGGGCGGAGGAGGGATCGGACCACTGAGCAGCGTCTCGGCGAGAGTGGTGTAGAGATCGCCCACGGGCGGCGGAGTGCGGGAGAGGCCGACTCCGATTCCGACAGTCGCAGCCAGGACGAGTACCTCGATCCCGGTGATCCGGGCGACGGTCGACCACGGTGGCGTGTCCACAGCCGGACGGTTCGTCCGATCGACGACTTCGTCGACGGGGCAGCTCTCCGGTGACGTGACCGTGCGTGATGCTGCCGCCAGCACGATGGCACGAGCCCGCTGCGCGACCAGCAGGACGAGGGTGAGGGTCAGTGCCTTGAGCGCGGCGATCCGTCCGTAGTCGGTCGTGGCGAACCCTGCCGCGTCGCCGACTCGGACCCAGGCGTTGATCAGTCCGCTCACGGCGACGACCCCCACGCACCAGGTGGCGAGGGCACCGAAGCGCTGCGCCGCGCGCAGGCGGATCGGCGCTGGTGCGCCGAACGACCACCACAGCGCCGCCAGGCCGGCGATCCAGACCGAGGCCGCGAGGATGTGGAGTGCGAGGCTCACCACGGCGGTGTCGTGACTGCCACCTGACGCCGCGTGCCCTGCCGCGGCAGGGGGCAGCAATGCGACGCAAGCAGCTGCGAAGAGCCACCAGACCTCGCGCGGTGTCAGGAGCCAGCGGCTCGCGACCGCGATCAGGGTCGCGAGGCCCGCCTGGGCGAGCATCACGCGGCCGTCCTCGGTCTGGATGAGCGCACCGCGCAGGGTCGTCCACGGAAGCCGCCAGACCGGGATCGCGAACTGGTCGGACACCTGGAGGACCGCGATCGCGGCCGCGCCCACGCCCCACGTCGCGGCAGCGAGTCGCACTGACGCCAGGGCGCGCAGGGCCGGCCCCTCCACGGCGTCCTCGACCCGCAGTCCCATGAGCAGCGGGGCGAGGATCCCCGCCAGGGTCGCGATCGCCGCCAGGTCGGTCACCGCGCCCATCACCGGCAGTCCCCACCCGGTGACCCGGCCAGGATCGGGCAGGCCTGCCGGCTCGGGCTCAGGAGCCCCGCCACCGAGGAGGAGGACGACGATCGTCGCGGTGATGCCCACTGAGATGGCACCGACCGCGAGCAGGCGACGTCGTCGCCGCAGCCTCATGGACGGGCTCGACGGGCCACCGCACCGAGCGCGAAGGCTGCCGCGAAGAGCGCCAGCGCCACGCCGAACTGCCACGCCGCGAGGCGATCGAGCAGACCGGGTTCGGGCCGACCGGGCGATGCCGCACCCGGCTCGGACGAGGTGGCGAGCTCTGCTGCCTCCGGCTGTCCCTCGGTCGAGGAACCAGTCGAGGACGGCGCGACGTCGCTCGGTTCGCCGACGTCGAAGAACCACTCGTCGCTGACAGGATGCCCGTCCTCGGAGACGACGCGGAACGCGACGGCGTAGGTGCCTTCCATGTTCGCGGGCATCTGCTGGGTGACGGTCGTGGTGTCCAGGCTCGCCTCGGCATCGCTGCGGGTGCCGTCGGGGGCGGTGATCACCACGTAGGCGGGATCCTGCATCGGCTCGCTGAAGGAGAGGGTCACCGTGCTCGGAGCGGCGTCGAGTCTGGCGCCGGCCTCGGGCGTCGAGGAGACGAGAGCGGCGTGAGCCGCGGCGGGAGGTGCAGTGGAGAGGGTGAGCGCGGTGCCCATCGCCCAGCACATCGCCAGAGCCGATGTCAGCGATGCCGCTCGCCGACGTCGGGCGCGCGCGCCGGTGCCCGTGATCACCACAGCGTCCTCCAGTAGTCCCAGAAGCGTTCGAGGATGGCCGTCGCGATGACCAGGTACCAGGTCAGGAGGATCAGGTAGCGCACGTCCCACAGCCGCTCACCCCATCCACCGCGGCGACGTGCGAGCCCGAGCACCGTCCACACGGCGAGGAAGAGGGTGACGGCCCACACACCCAGGCACCAGGGGCAGAGGGCGCCGATCTCGTAGAGGCTCTGATAAGCCAGCCAGTGCACGAAGACGGCTCCGAGCATCGACCCCATCGCCAGTCCCGCGTGTACCCACGTCGGCAGCGGCACCCGGGCAGCGAGGAGCACGCCCATCGCGACGACGATCGCGAAGCCGGCGATGCCGATCAACGGGTTGGGGAATCCGAAGGCCTCGGCCTGATCGGTGATCATGACCGAGCCGCAGGAGAGCACCGGATTGAGATCGCAGGCCGGCCGGAAACTCGGGTCGGCGAGGATCTTGTACTTGTCGATCGCCAGGGTCAGAGCCGCCGCCAGACCGACCGCTCCGGCGGCGACGTAGGCGACGCCGGTCGCAGAACTGGTGCTCAGTTGGCTGCGGATCGGAGCCGGCTCGGGGGAGGCGGTGTCACCGGCATCGAAGGTGACGTCGGCTCCGGTCTCGGTCACGAGTTCTGGGCCTTCTCCACCGCGGCGCTGATCGTCGCCGGATCCGAACTCTCGAGCGTGGTCCCGTCGACGACGATGGTCGGTGTGCTGGAGATGCCGCCGGCCATGACCTGCTCGGTGGTGCGCTTGACCCACCCGCCGTAGACCTCGTCCTCGATGCACTGGCCGAGGTCCTCCGACGTAGCGCCGGCCTCGCGGGCGATCGCGGCGATCTCCGCGTCACTCAGGCCCGCGCCGCCGTCCTCTGGCGGCTGCTGGACGAACATCTGCTCGTGGAATGCACGCCAGACCTCGGGGCCCTCGCTCATCACACAGGCCGAGGCGTTGAGGGCGCGACTGGAGTAGCGGGTCGACGTCGCACGGTCGAGGAAGGCGATCCCGCGATAGGCGACCCGGGCGATGCCGTCGTCGATGTAGCTCCCGATCAGCTCCCCGCTCATCGCCTCGAAGGCCTTGCAGGCCGGACACTGCAGGTCCTCGACGAGTTCGATCAGCACGGGCGCGTCGGGGCTTCCGATCACGAATGCTCCCGTGTCGTCGACCTGGGTCGGAGCGGGGCCGCGGCCGGCCGCGACGTCGTCACGACGATCGCGCTCCCGGAGCACGACCACGGCGACGGTGACGACGATCGCGATGAGAACCAGGCCGATACCGGCCTGGAACATGACGGCGCGGCGACGCTCGGCCGCCTTCTGCTGGCGCACGATCTCGGCGGCCGCAGCGCGCCGGGTGGACTTGTCGTTCTTCTTGCTCATCTGCTCGCTCCTGGAGAAGTAGTGGGATCAGTCGCGGGCCGCGATGAGCGCGCGACCGAGGTAGTCCTCGCTGTCGTCACGAACCCCGGGCAGGACGGCGTAGACCGCCGAACCGATCGTGCTGATCCACTGATTGAGTCGGTCGTTCTGTGCCAAGCGCTCCTGGATAGGCACGAACTGCGTCGGCAGATCGCGAGCGAAGGCGATGAAGATCAACCCGCTGTCCTCGCCCGTGGGGCGATCCGGATCGGGCTGGGTGTAGTTGTAGCCCCGTCGATGGAAACGCTGCCGAGGGTCGTCGGTGCGTGCTCGCCGGATGTGTGCCGCCGGGTCGATGACAGGGAAGCCGACATCGTCGGTGGCGTCGAAGTCGGGTTCGTCGAACTCGGCTCCGCCGGTCAGGGGTGCGCCGTCGGCCAAACGTCGTCCGACCGCGAACTCCCGACCGGGCCGATCGACGCGATCCCAGGTGTCCAAGTCCATCCTGACGCGGCGCACCGCCATGAACGTCCCGCCGGCGAACGCCGCCCCGTGGTCGTCGGCTTCGGCCCACACCAGGCCGGCAAAAGCCGGGTCGGCCTCGGTCGGATTCACCGTGCCGTCGACCTGGCCCATCAGGTTGCGCATGGTCTCGGTGCCGGGGACAGAGCCATGGGCGCGGCGGAAGCCGTCTTGGACCCACCGTGTCCGCGAGAACGCCCGAGAGTCCTTGAGCAGCATCCGGCGTGCATGCGCCACCGTCACGGCGTCGTCGGCGCAGATCTGGACCACGAGGTCGCTCTGCCCCCATCGTGGCAGGAGCCTGTCGGTGGCGAAGTGCGGCAGAGCGGTCAGGTCCAGGCGTCGTGCGGTGGGGATCAGCGTGGTGGCCACGCGCGGTCCGATGCCGACGGTGACCGTGAGACGTGCGGGAACCGTCGCCAGCTCCGGTTCGGTGTCGGCCAGGGCCCGCTGGCCGGCGGTGAGCCGGGCGATGTCGTCGCTGAGGACGCGCAGCAGCCGTGCCAGCGCCGGGCCGTCGACCTCGGGAAGCAGGTCGAGGCCGAGAAGAGAGAGATGGGCCTGCGGTGGGGTCGCGACGCCCGCCTGGTGAGCGCCGTGGAACGGGACGGTGCTCTGCCCGGCCGAGGGCGAGAGCACCGTCGCTCCCGTCGTGCGTCCAGCGATTGTCTCGGTCGCTGCGGCGGCCAAGGGCGCCGAACTCCACCCGAGACCGGCACCGCCGAGGGCGGCGGCACCGGTCTGGAGGGGGCGGGGGCGGCCGGGGGCGCCCACGCCCGCGACATCGGCTCGATGGTCGCGGGCCGAGGTCACGAGGAGCTGCCGTGGTCGCCGGAGTGCTCGCCGTCCATGTCGTGCGAGTCGCCCATGTCGCCCATGTACTCCTCGTCGGCGCCGTCGAACTCCTTGACGAGGGCGTCGATCTCCATCGTCGAGCCGTCGTCGAGGGTGAGCTTGATGATCACCGACTCGCCGGGCTCGACGGCGCGGGTCAGGTCCATGATCATCAGGTGATCACCACCGGGCTCGAGCAGATGCTCGCCGCCCGGATCGATGGTGAAGCCGCCCTCCTTCTGGCGCATCTTCATCGTGCCGTCCGCCGCCACGGTCTCGTGGAGCTCCATCGAGGTGGTGATGTCGCTCGAGGCGCCGACGATCGTGATCGGCGCGTCGCTGGAGTTCACCAGGGTGCCGAAGGCAGCCGTCATGCCCGACTCGGCGGCCTTGACATAGGGGTCGGTGACGCTCAGCGCGGCCGACTCGGGCGCTCGGGAGGAGGTGTCGGTGCTGCTGGACTCCTCCGAGCCCGCCGTGCTCGGGGCGGGCGCGTCATCGGAACCGCACCCGGTGAGGACGGCGAGCCCGAGGGCTGCTGTGGCCAGAGCGGAGGTCGCGCGGGCGCGCGGGGAGAGAGTGATACGCATGGTGGATCCTTCACGGGTTCAGTGCGCTGACAGCGCACGCGAGAGGCCCTGACGGGCCGACCCCGTCAGGGAAGTGGGAGAACGCGCAAGGACGCAGGCGGGCCGCGGATGCCGGCCGTGACGAACGATGCCCGGGTGATCGGTCCGTGTCGGTCCGTCCGGGCGTGTGAGGTGTCCGCGATCGGGATCAGGATCGGCCTGGGGAGGCGCGGCAGCAGCCAGCGCACGGCTTGGGCGACGACGCGGAGGAGTGCCTGCTCGGCCCCGGCCGCCGCGATCGCCGTCACTGCAGCGATCGTCACGTGGCCCAGCAGCATGGCCCCGCCGCCGTACGGGTCTGCCGTGGTGTGGTGGTGGCCACCTGAACTGGCCAGGAGCAGGTGGCCGGAGCCCTGCACCGCGAGAGCCCCGGCCGCGGCCGCGGGCAGGCTCGGCCGCCACTGCGCGAGCCCGGCTGCGACGCCGAGGCCGATCCCGATCAGGATCAGCAGCGTCGCAGGGGACGGCTGGTGACCCGAGACGAGGCCGTGCGCCGCCCACGCGCCGAAGCCGCTGATGGACCCCGACACCATGGCGCGAGCACTCCGCCAGCGGCGGTAGGTCTCACGGCTCGACACGGTCCATCCTTCGCTCCTCGGCGCACTCGGCGCGGGAGATCAGCCTACGGGGTGGGCAGAGCGTCGAATGTCAGGCGTCCCTGTCACGAGCCTGTGGGCGCAGGGATCAGGTCAGGCTCCGCTCCAGGGTGACGCACAGATCGCGGACGCACTCGTCGAGTGACTCACCGGTGGACGTGCTCAACAGCGCCAGGGTCAGCTCGGCGACGAGGAGCGCGCCACCGGCGAGCTCGGTGGGTTCGTCGAAGGAAGCCAACATCTCCCGGGCACCCGCGTGGTCGCCCCGTCCGCGCGCGGCGAGAGCGCCCGCCACACGCTGGGCGGCCTCGACGACCGGCGCGAGCTCAGCGGCGCGTGACGTGCTCACGCGATGAGGCCGGTCGTCTGGGTGCGGGCCTTCTCGAAGCGCTCGGCGACGTCGGCCCAGTTCACGATGTTCCACCACTGCTGGACGAAGGTGGCCTTGTCGTTGCGGTACTGCAGGTAGTAGGTGTGCTCCCACATGTCGAGCATCAGCAGCGGCACCATGCAGACCGGCACGTTCCCCTGGTGGTCGAAGTGCTGGATGATGTAGGGCCGCTGGGCGAGCATGTCCCAGGTCAGGACGGACCATCCCGATCCCTGCACGCCGAGTGCGTTGGCCTGGAAGTGCGCGCGGAACTTGTCGAACCCGCCGAAGAAGTCCTCGATCATCTGCGCCAACTCTCCCTCGGGCTTGTCTCCGCCGTCGGGGGACATGTTGGGCCAGAACACCGAGTGATTCACGTGCCCGCCGAGGTGGAAGGCGAGGTTCTTCTCCAGGGTCGAGAGGCTGCCGAAGGACTCCTTCTCGCGCGCCTCCGCGAGCTGCTCGACAGCGGTGTTGATGCCGGAGACGTAGGCGTTGTGGTGCTTGGAGTGATGCAACTCCATGATCTCGCCGGAGATGTAGGGCTCCAGGGCTGCGTAGTCGTAGGGCAGTTCGGGCAGGGCGTAAGTCGACATCGGCGCTCCTTGCTGGGAAAGGGGAGTCGAGCGTATTGCAAGTTATTTGCAAGAACCAATAAGACGCGAGACGACGTCCCGGCACTCCCGGAGCACTGCTACGGTGCGCCCGCCGTCCCGGAGCGGATGACAGGAGCACCGATGTCGCGTCTGGGATCGCCTCGACCCGCAGGAACTGCGTCCTCGACCCGGATACGCGTGGCCCGCGGCTGCTGGACCGGTCTGGTCTCCGCAGCCGGCGCGGTTATCGCCCACGGTTACGCAGCGGGCGGCGACTTCTCGGGTGGCGCGTTCGTCGCCGTAGGCTTGATCACCGCCGTTGCGGTGGCCGTCTCGTGCGCCGTGGCCCGGCGGGTGAACTCGGGATGGGTGCCGGTCGTCGTGGCGCTCGCCGTTCAGGGTGCTGCGCATCTCGCGCTCGCCGGGGGATCGCACCACCATCCTTCGGGCCCGAACTCGGCGTCGACACTGATGTTGACGTTGCATCTCAGCGTCGCCGCGCTCGCCGCCGGGCTCGCGCTGGGCGGCGACCGGGTTTTGGTGAGGGCGGCGGCTGCGGCAGTGCTCTCCTGGCTCCACCGGGTGCGCTACGACGGCTCACCGCTGATCGCGGCTCCGCTGCGCGAGGTGCGTCCGCAGGTCTACCGCATCCACGCCTCCACTGGTGTCGTCACGTTGCGAGTGACGCGCGGCCCCCCGCGACGATCTCGCTGACCTGCTTCGACGCACGCCGCCACCCCTCCACACGAGGTCGGTGGCCGAGACGTGCATATTCACCCGACTCATCCGACCGTCGGCCGGCGCGAGCGCCCGGCGACGTCGGACACTTCACCGCGCCCGCGCGTGCGTGCTTCGCGCCGCCGTGGGCAGAAAGCGACACGACATGGCACTACTCGACGACGCCGCTCTCGCGGCACGCGATGCGTCCGGACCTACGGAGACGCGACGCGGCAAGCGCACCAACTGGTTCGCCGCCTTCTGGAGGTGGCACTTCTACGGCTCGATCATCGTCATCCCGGTGCTGCTGGTGCTCACCATCAGCGGCATGACCTACATGTTCCGCGCCCAGATCGACGACTGGACCCATCCGGGTGTCCTGACCGTCTCGGCGCCCGCGGGCGGGGAGAGGCTGAGTCTCGCCGAGCAGGAGGAGGCCGTCCGCGCGGCCTTCCCCGATCGGAGCATCCTCTCAGTCACCGACAATCTCGAGGAGCGCGCGACGGTCTTCGTCACCGACCTCCACGGGGAGAGCCGCAATGTCTATATCGACCCGTTCCGTGCCGAGGTGACCGGTGACCTCGCACCGGATCAGCTCGTCTCGGACTGGGCTGAGCGCATCCACGGGACCCTGCTGATCGGCGACACCGGCGACCGCATCGTCGAACTCGGGGCGAGTTGGGCGATCGTCTTGACGATCACGGGCTTCATCATCTTCTTCCTCGGACGGCGGCCGCGTGCCGGTGCACGAGCCAAGGGCCTGCGCGGAGCGCGGCTTCGCGGCACGCATGCCGTGGTGGGCCTCCCGGTCGGCCTCGGCATCCTGCTGCTGGTGGTCTCCGGGTTGCCGTGGACCGGCGTCTGGGGCGAGAAGGCGCAGAACCTGGCCGCGGACAACGGCACCTCGTTCTGGGGGGCAGACCCGGGCGCGGAGTCGACGCTCGGCGACCTGATCGAGTCAGCGGACGGAAAGTCGGGTCCGGCGGGCTGGGCGGTCGCCAACGGACCGACCGCCGAGAGCGACCCGGGGGCGCTCGCGCCCTCGGGTGAGCCTTCGACCGGTGATGAGGACTCGGGCCACGCCGGACACGGCTCGGGGGGTGCGGATCCGTCGCCGGAGTGGAGCGGCCCGACGGTCTCGATCGACGACGCGATCGCCGCAGCCGCACAGGTCGGTGCGCCAGGCCCCTACTTCGTCACCTACCCCGGCGACGAGCGCGGAGTGTTCAGTGTCTTCGGGTGGCAGTGGTCCAACAACGGGAACCCGGCTGCATCCGATGTCACCCAGGAGCTCACCGTCCACGTCGACCAGTACTCCGGGAACGTCGTCGGAGAGTACGGCTACGACGACTACTCGGCGCTGGCCAAGACGGTCAGCCAGGGCATCGCGTTGCATGAGGGCCGCAGGTTCGGAGCGGTCAACACAGTGATGACCACGGTGTTCTGCCTGGCGGTGATCTTCATGTGCATCTCCGGCCCGGTCATGTGGTGGCGTCGCCGCGGCACCGCCTCGGGGCTCGCGGCTCCGCGGGCCCGCCTGCCGATCTTCGGCAACTGGCTGCTGCTGATCGCCGTCGCCGCACTGGGTGTCTTCCTGCCGCTGTTCGGGATCTCGCTGATCGCGATCCTGCTGCTCGACCAGTTGGTGATCCGACGGGTACCGGCGATGTCGAGGTACTTCGCCAGCGCCTGAGCCCAGGAAGATGCGGTGCGCAGGCGGGGCGAAACGGCGTCGCCTGCGCACCGGCTCACGTGGAGGGCTGGCGCCCATCCAGTGGCGGCGGAGTCGGCCGCCGGCGAGGCGCTGCTAGATTGCGATCGCCGTGGTGCACGGGAAGCCGGTCTGATGCCGGCGCGGCCCTCGCCACTGTAGCCGTCGAGCACGGCGACCCCTGCGGTGCGAATCAGCGCGACGAGTCTGTCGGGCCGAGGAGCACCGGGCCACTGGGCGCGAGCCTGGGAAGGTCGGTCGTCGGGTGTTGACACGGAAGCCAGGAGACCGGCCACGGCGCACGTATCCACGAGGGTTTTGGAGGAATACATGCGCAGCCGACCCCTGCCGCTTTTCAGCACCACGTCCATCCGTCGCACCGGCCTGGGGATCGTCTCCCTCGCCACGGTCCTCGCTCTCGCCGGATGTGCTGGCGAGCCCGAGGCCGACAAGACCGCGAGCGAGCCTGGTCAGTCCGGCGTGGCAGATGCCGCCTACCCGGTGACGATCGAGAGCTGCGGTCGCAGCACCACGCTCGACGCGCCACCGACGCGTGCGGTCACGCTCAACCAGGGCGCCACCGAGGTCGCCCTCGCTCTCGGCGTCGCAGACCAGATGGCGGGTACCGCCTACATCGACGACCAGGTGGCCGACCAGTGGGCCGATGCCTACGCCGCCGTTCCGGTGCTCTCCGCGGAGTACCCGACCGGGGAGGAGTTCCTCGCCGCCGAGCCGGACTTCGCCTACGCCTCCTACGTGAGCGCCTTCGATCGTGAGGTCGCCGGAACCCAGGACGACCTCGAGGGCGACGGCATCGCGACCTACCTCTCGCCGTTCGGCTGCGAGGACAAGGAGCTGCGTCCGGCGCCGTCCTTCGACGCCGTGTGGGACGAGATCGACACCGTCGGTGCCGCCTTCGGTGTACCCGAGCGGGCTGCTGAGCTGCGCACCGCGCAGGAGGACGCACTCGCTGCCGTGGCCGACGAGGCGAGCGGCGAGGGCGTCACGGTGCTCTGGTACGACTCCGGTACGAAGACGCCGCTCGTGGGAGCCGGTGACGGTGGCCCGGGTCTGGTGATCGAGGCGACCGGCGCGGAGAACATCTTCGCCGACCTCGAGGGCAGCTGGGCCGACGGCAACTGGGAGGACGTCGTCGAGGCCGACCCCGACGTCATCGTCCTGGTCGACGCCGCCTGGGATGCCGCCTCCGCCAAGCGCGAGCACCTCGAGAACGACCCGGTGCTGAGCAAGCTGACCGCCGTCGCGCAGGGCCGTCTGATCACGATCGCCTACTCCGAGTCGACGCCCGGGGTGCGCATGGTCGACGGCGCCCGCCATCTGGCCGAGGGCATCGCGGCACTCGACCTCGGGTGAGTCGAGCTCTCGCCGTTCGGACGGCGCCGGTGGCCCTGGTGGTCGTCGCTGCGCTCGCGTTGTTCGCGAGCATGGCGGTGGCCCTGGGCATCGGCGCCGTCCGCGTACCCACCGCCGATGTCGTCGAGGTGGTGCTACGCAGGCTCAACGTCGGCGACTTCGACGTCCGCCTGCTCGACGACCAGATCGTGTGGCAGCTGCGGGTGCCACGCGGACTCGGGGCCGCCGCGGTCGGTGCCGGGCTGGCGATCTGCGGTGTCGTGCTCCAGGCACTCACCCGCAACGACCTCGCCGACCCTTACCTGCTGGGCCTCTCCAGCGGGGCGGGCGTCGGCGCCGTCACGGTGATCGTGCTCGGCGTCTCCTTCGCGGGCTTCGTCGGCTCGACGGCGGTCACGGCGGCAGCACTCGTCGGCTCGCTCGCGGCCCTGCTCCTGGTGCTGGTGATCTCCGTGGGCCGCGGTGGCGAGCTGCCCCCGGCTCGCACCGTGCTCGCCGGCGTCGCCGTGGGCCAGGTCGCGACGGCCTACACCTCGCTCATCGTCATCGTCGACGGCGACAGCCATGCCGCACGCCGCGTGCTGGAGTGGACCCTCGGCTCGGTCGCCGGCCTGCGCTGGCCGAGCGCACTCGTGGTCACCGTCGTCGCCCTGCTCGGGGTGGTCTTCTTCAGCGCCCTCGCCGACCATCTCGATGCCTTCGCCTTCGGCGAGACCGCCGCGCGCTCGTTGGGAGTCGACGTCGTGCGCCTGCGGTGGGTGCTCCTCGTCGGGACGGCGTTCGTGACGGCCGTGCTGGTGGCCTACGCGGGGGCGATCGGCTTCGTCGGCCTGGTCGTGCCGCACATGGTGCGCGCGGTCGTCGGGCCGCGACATCGCCTGCTCCTGCCGCTCTCGGCACTCGTCGGTGCCACCCTGCTCGTGCTCGCCGACCTCGGCGCGCGCACCGTCGTCGAGGGCCAGGAGGTGCCGATCGGCGTCGTCACCGCGGTGATCGGTGCCCCCTTCTTCGCGGTCCTGCTGCGCCGTAGTCGGAGCGCGACGTGAACGCCCTCGTCGCACGGGACCTGACCTGGTCGGTCAAGGAGCGCACCATCGTCGACGTCGAGCACCTCGAGTTGCGGGCTGGTCGGTTGACGGGACTGCTCGGACCCAACGGCTGCGGCAAGACGTCGTTACTGCACCTGCTGGCGGGGGTGCGCCGTACCGGCGCCGGTTCGGTGCGTCTGGGAGAGACCGACGTGGTGCGGCTCTCCGCCCGCGAGCGCGCCCGCGTGCTGGCGTTGGTGGAGCAGCAGGCCGCGACCGCCCTCGACCTGACTGTCCGCCAGGTCGTCGAGCTCGGTCGCGTGCCCCACCGGATCCGCGTCGGCATCCCGGAGCGCGACGTCGGCGGGGCCGACGCCATCGCGAGGGCGGTCGAGGCGACCGACATCGCCGACCTGCTCGATCGCACCTGGCAGCACCTCTCCGGAGGCGAACGGCAACGCGTCCACCTGGCGCGGGCGCTCGCCCAGGAGCCGCAGGTGCTGCTGCTGGACGAGCCGACCAACCACCTCGACCTTCGGCACCAGCTCACCCTGCTCACCCAGGTACGCGACGTGGGGATCACCACCGTGGCCGCGTTGCACGACCTCGACCTCGCCGCGGCGTTCTGCGACGACCTCGTCGTGATGTGTGCCGGGCGGATCGTGGCTTCGGGTCCGACGACGGAGGTCCTGACCAGCGCCCTGGTCGCCGAGGTCTACGGCGTCGCCGTCGACGTCGCGCCGCACCCGACCCGCACGGGGATGCACGTGCGATGGTCGGGGGTGCTGGCATGACCACGGATCCGCGGGTTGTCCTGGTGGGCATGTCGCACGGCGAGGTCGCCGCACGCGCTGCGCTGCTCGAGCTCGCGCGCCCGCACGGCGCCCGTCTCGCTTATCTCCAGGCCGGCACACCGTCGGTGGTGGGGGTGCTGGACGACCTCGCCGATGCCGATGGAGCGGGGCGCCCTGCGCGCATCGTGCTCGTCGGCGTCAAGCTGGGTCGGCTCGGGCCGGGGGCATCGTGGCTGCGCAGGATCGTCGCCCACTGGTGGCGCGAGCGGACCGGGCCGCGCCCGACGCTCGACGTCGCGACCACGCTGGTCGCCGACGCCGCGGAGCTGCGCGCGGTGCTCGACCCGGCTGCCGGTCTCACCCGCGCCGTCTCCGACGGGGGAGCCGGGCTCACCTCGGCCGCCTGGGAGGACGTGCCCCAGCACCGCCACCAGGTGCTCGTCTGCCGCGGCCCCCGGTGCGCCGCCCAGGGCGCTGAGGCTGTGGCCGAAGCGCTGGCCCTGGAGCTGATGAGCCTGGGGCTGGGCGACGACGACGTGCTCGTCACCCATACCGGCTGCCAGTTCCCCTGCAACCAGGCTCCCGTCGTCACGGTGCAGCCCGACGACGTCTGGTACGGCGGGGTCGACGCGGACGTCGTCCGCGCGATCGCCCGACAGCACCTCGCCGCGCACACACCCGTGGCATCCCACCGACTGACCCGATCGATCCGGAACACCCAGGACCCCGGGAGGGACCACTGATGCGCATCGCCCTGCTCTCCACCTCCGACACCGACCTGCTCTCGGCGCGCGCCGCGAGCCGCCTCGGTGCCGACTACGTCTACGCCAATCCCTCGCGGCCCGGACACCAGTCGATGGCCGCGGTCATCGAGGGTTGCGACCTCGTGGTCGGACGGATCCTCGGTTCGCCCCAGGACCTGTGTGGTGGCTTCCGCCGGATCCGCGAGACCGGGATGCCGATGGTCGTGCTCGGCGGGGAGCAGCAGCCCAGCGCGGAGCTGATGGAGCTCTCCTCGGTGCCGATCGGCATCGCCGCGCAGGCCCACCGCTACCTCGCGCAGGGTGGCCCAGAGAACCTGCGACAGTTGCACGCCTTCCTCTCCGACACGGTGCTGCTCACCGGTGACGGCTTCGAGGAGCCGGTGGAGATCCCCGAGTGGGGGTGGGCCGAGCGGGGCTCCTCCACCGCCAGCACGGCGGTGCAACCGGTGGTCGAGGAGGTCCGAGGAACGAGGACGGTCTCGAAACCCCGCGTCGGCGTCCTCTACTACCGGGCGCACGAGGCGAGCGGCAACACGGCGTTCGTCCATGCCCTCGCCGACGCCATCGACGCGACTGGGGAGGCTGTCGGGCTGCCGATCTTCGCGGGCTCGCTCCGCGCCGCCCCCGACGCTCTCTTCGCAGACCTCGGCACGCTCGACGCCCTGGTCGTCACCGTGCTCGCCGCCGGCGGCAGCACCCCGGCCGGTGCCAGTGCAGGCGAGGACGACGAGTCGTGGGACGTCGAGCGGATCGCCGCCCTGGACATCCCCGTCCTGCAGGGGCTCTGCCTGACGTCGAGCCGCGCGGAGTGGGAGGCCAACGACGACGGCGTCACGCCTCTCGACTCCGCCACCCAGGTCGCGATCCCGGAGTTCGACGGCCGGATCATCACGGCGCCGTTCTCGTTCAAGGAGATCGATCCTGATGATCCGGCTGGTCTGCCCCGATATGTCGCCGACGCAGAGCGATGCGGTCGCGTAGCCCGGATCGCCGTCAACCACGCGCGTCTGGGCCACATCCCGGTCGAGGATCGCAAGGTGGCGCTGATGCTCTCGGCCTACCCGACCAAGCACAGCCGCGTCGGCAACGCCGTCGGCCTCGACACGCCGGTCTCGACGATCCGGCTCCTGCGCCGGATGCGCGGGGCCGGCTACGACCTCGGTGGTCCCGGCGCGATCCCGGGGCTCGACCTCGACGACGACACCGTGGCCGGTGACACGCTCATCCACGCCCTGATCGACGCCGGTGGCCAGGACGAGGAATGGCTCACCAACGCCCAGCTGACCGAAGCCCACGTGCGGATCAGCAAGGCCTCCTACGACGCCTGGACCGCCGACCTCCCTCCCGACCTGCGCTCCGACATCGAGGAGGCCTGGGGGCCCTCGCCGGGCACCCTGTTCGTCAACGACGCCGGCGAGATCGTGCTCGCGACGATCCAGGCGGGCAACGTGGTGCTGCTGATCCAGCCGCCGCGCGGCTTCGGGGAGAACCCGGTGGCGATCTACCACGATCCCGACCTCGCGGTGACCCACCACTACCTGGCGGCCTACCGCTGGCTCGCCGCTGCCGAAGACGACGGCGGCTTCGGAGCGCACGCGGTGGTGCACCTGGGCAAGCACGGTTCGATGGAGTGGCTGCCGGGCAAGAACGCCGCGCTCTCGGCGTCCTGCGCCACCGACGCCGCGATCGCCGACCTGCCGCTGATCTACCCGTTCCTGGTCAACGACCCGGGCGAGGGCGCTCAGGCCAAGCGCCGAGCGCACGCCACGATCGTGGATCACCTGATCCCGCCGATGGCCCGAGCGGAGTCCTACGGCGACATCACCCGGCTCGAGCTGCTGCTCGACGAGTACTCCAACATCGCCGCGATGGACCCGGCCAAGCTGCCGGCGATCCGTGGCGAGATCTGGCAGCTGATGCAGGCGGCACAGATGCATCGCGACCTCGGGCTGGAGGAGCGACCGGAGGACGACGACTTCGACGACTTCCTGCTGCACGTCGACGGTTGGCTGTGCGAGATCAAGGACGCGCAGATCCGCGACGGCCTGCACGTGCTCGGCGCCGCCCCGCAGGGCGAGGCGCGGGTCAACCTGGTGCTCGCGATCCTGCGTGCGGCCCAGGTCTGGGGCGGGCAGTCCCACGCCGTGCCCGGGTTGCGGGCAGCACTCGGCCTGAAGGAGGGAGCCGAAGCGGCGGTCGCGGTCGACGCCATCGAGGAGAAGGCGCGAGCTCTGGTGCAGGCGATGGAGGTCGCCGGCTGGGACGTCGCCGCCGCGGCCGGACTCCACCCGGACCCGCAGGTCGTGCAGGTGCTGGAGTTCGCGGCCACCCAGGTGGTGCCGCGGCTGGCAGGCACGACCGACGAGCTCGACGCCGTGCTGCACGCCCTCGGCGGTGGCTTCGTTCCTGCCGGGCCGAGCGGGTCTCCGCTGCGGGGCCTGGTCAACGTGCTGCCGACGGGCCGCAACTTCTACACCGTCGACCCCCGTGCTGTGCCCTCGCGCCTGGCCTGGCAGACCGGTCAGGCGATGGCCGAATCGCTGCTGCAGCGCCACCTCGACGACACCGGCGAGTACCCGACGTCGGTCGGGCTCTCGGTGTGGGGCACCTCCGCGATGCGCACCAGCGGCGACGACGTCGCCGAGGTGCTCGCCCTGCTCGGCGTCCGTCCGGAGTGGGACGAGGCCTCCCGCCGCGTGCGGGACCTGACGGTCGTGCCCCTGGAGGAGCTGGGACGGCCGCGCATCGACGTCACCGTGCGGATCTCCGGTTTCTTCCGCGACGCCTTCCCGCACGTCGTCGCGATGCTCGACGACGCCGTCGGCCTGGTCGCGTCGCTGGAGGAGCCGCTGGACCGCAACTTCGTGCGGGCCCACACCCAGGCCGACCTCGCCGAGCACGGCGACGAGCGCCGCGCGACCTCCCGGATCTTCGGCTCCAAGCCGGGCTCCTACGGCGCCGGCATCCTGCAGGTGATCGAGTCCGGCACCTGGCGCTCCGACGACGATCTCGCGGAGGTGTACACCGCGTGGGGCGGGTTCGCCTACGGACGCGGGCTCGACGGCGTCGCGGCGTCGGAGGACATGCGCACCAACTACCGGCGGATCAAGGTCGCGGCCAAGAACATCGACACCCGCGAGCACGACATCGCCGACAGCGACGACTACTTCCAGTACCACGGTGGGATGGTCGCCACGATCCGAGCGCTCACGGGCTCGGAGCCGAAGGCCTACGTCGGCGACTCGACCACGCCCGACGCCGTGCGCACCCGCACCCTGCAGGAGGAGACCAACCGCGTCTTCCGCTCGCGGGTCGTGAACCCGCGCTGGATCGCCGCGATGCAGCGGCACGGCTACAAGGGCGCGTTCGAGCTCGCCGCGACCGTCGACTACCTCTTCGGCTTCGACGCCACCGCGGGCGTCGTGCACGACTGGATGTATGAGTCGTTGGCGAAGGAGTACGTGCTCGACGAGACGAACCAGGAGTTCATGCGGACCTCGAACCCGTGGGCGTTGCGCGGCATCGTGGAGAAGCTGCACGAGGCACGCGACCGTGGCCTGTGGGCCGAGCCCGATCCGGACCTCCTGGCCGCGCTGCAACAGGTCTACCTCGACCTCGAAGGCGACCTGGAGGACCGGTGATCATCCGAGTCGTCGGCTTCGGCATGGGGCCCCAGCACGTCACGCCGGAGGCCGCGGCGGCGCTGCGGGCGTCGTCGTACGTGCTCGCGGTCAGCAAGCGGGACGACGACCCGCTGCTCGCCGTCCGCCGCGAGGTCGCCGCGGCGTACGGGCTGGACGTCGTCGCCGTCGAGGACCCTGCCCGGGACCGTGACGACCCGGCCGACTACGACGGCGCCGTCCGCGACTGGCACGAGGCGCGGTCGCACGCGTGGGGTACCGCTGTCGCGGGCCGGCCGGGCGATCCCGCCTTCCTGGTGTGGGGCGACCCCGCGCTCTACGACTCCACGCTGCGCGTGGTGGACCGGCTCGCGGCACGGCTCGACGCCGACGTCGAGGTGGTCGCCGGCATCAGCGCGCCGCAGCTGCTCGCGGCGCGGCACCGGGTGGTGCTCCACGAGGTCGGCCACCCGGTGCACGTCACCACCGAGCGTCGGCTGCGCGGCGACGGCGCGGGCCGGGCAGCGCAATCTCGTCGTGATGCTCACCAGCGGTGCCGCGTTGACGGGCCTGGAGCAGTGGTCGATCTGGTGGGGGGCCAACCTCGGTCATGGCTCGGAGCGGCTGGTCGCCGGCCGGGTCGGGCACGTGGCCGAGGAGATCGCCTCGGCTCGGGCGGCCGTGCGGGCCGGGGCCGGCTGGGTGATGGACCTCTACCTGCTCCGCGCCCCCGACCCAGGAGAGCTGCCATGACCCGGCCCGACCGCGACGTGCTGCTCTGCCGCGACTGCTGCTGCGGCACGAGCAAGCACCCCACGACCGACCACGCCGCCCAGCGCGACGCCGTCGAGGCGTCTGCGGGGGAGTGGGACGGGGAGCGGGTGCGGGTCCGCGTCGTGGACTGCCTCGACGAGTGCGACCGCAGCAACGTCGTGCTGGTGCGCGACTTCACGGTCCCGGGACGCCGTCCGAAGGACGTCTGGCTCGGTGGTGTCCTCACCGAGGCCGCGACGTCCGCGCTGGCCACCTGGGTGCGTCGCGGCGGCCCGGTGCCCGAGGCGCTCGCTCCGCTGATGTTCCGGGGCAAGCGCAGTTGATCGCTACGATCGCCGCCCATGGACGCGCCGCAGACTTCCGTCGCGGTGCCGACGTGATCGCCGCAGCCGTGCCGGCGCCTCGCCTCCCGGGCCGGGCGGTGCTGGTCGTGCCCGTGCGCGAGCTCGAGGACGTCGTGCGCGAGCGCACCGCACACCACGACGCGACGTTCCTCGGTGTGGACGACGCCTTCTGCAACGCCCACATCACGTTGCTCGGGCCCTGGCTCGATGATCCCGACGACGCCGACCTCGCCTCCGTCGGTGCGATCGCTGAGTCCACGCCGCCGTTCGACGTCACGCTCGGCCGGGTCCGGGAGTTCCCCGACGGCCTGCTCTACCTCGCGCCGGAACCCGACGCCGGGTTGCGGTCCCTGACGGCGGCGCTGATGGCCGCGTTCCCGCAGTGCCCGCCCTACGGCGGAGCCTTTCCCGAGCCGACACCGCATCTCACGATCGAGCACCGCGCCTCCGGTCTCGACGCCGACGACGTCCGCGCGCTGCTCGGCGACCGCCTCCCGGTGACGAGCCGGGTGGAGCGGATCGACCTCCAGTGGTGGGCCAACGACGACTGTCACGTGCGGGCCTCGTGGAGGCTCGGCTGATGGCCGGGCTGCTGGTCGCCGGCACCACCTCCGATGCCGGCAAGAGCGTCGTGACGACCGGCCTGTGTCGCGCGTTCGCGCGCCGCGGTGTGCGGGTGGCTCCGTACAAGGCACAGAACATGAGCAACAACTCCATGGTCGTGCGCGACGCGCGCGGGTCGACCGGCGAGATCGGTCGGGCCCAGTGGATCCAGGCGCTGGCCGCCCGCGCCACGCCCGAGGTCGCGATGAACCCGGTGCTGCTCAAACCCGGCACCGATCGCCGCAGCCACGTCGTGCTGATGGGGCAGCCCTCGGGACACGTCGACGCACGCGACTTCGTGGACGGTCGCCGTCGTCTGGCCGCCGCCGCGCACACGGCGTTCGACGACCTCGCCGCGCGCTATGAGGTCGTGGTGGCCGAGGGCGCGGGCAGTCCGGCGGAGATCAACCTGCGGGCCGGCGACTACGTCAATCTCGGCCTCGCCCGGCATGCCGACCTGCCGACCGTCGTGGTCGGCGACATCGACCGCGGTGGAGTCTTCGCCGCGTTCTACGGCACCCTGCACCTGCTCGACCCGGCCGACCAGCGGATGATCGCCGGCTGGATCGTCAACAAGTTCCGGGGCGACGTCTCGCTGCTGCAGCCCGGCCTCGACGAGCTGAGCGCACGCACGCTGCGACCCTTCTTCGGGGTCCTGCCGTGGCACCCCGACCTGTGGCTCGACAGCGAGGACGCCCTCGATCTGGAGGGCCGCCGCGAGCACGGCGGCGCGGCGCGTGCCCGGGTCGCCGTCGTCCGGTTGCCGCGGATCTCCAACTTCACCGACGTCGACGCCCTCGGCCTCGAGCCCGACCTCGACGTCGTCTTCGCCAGCACGCCCCGCGGACTGGCCGACGCCGACCTGATCGTGCTGCCCGGCACCCGCGCGACCCTGGCCGACCTCGGCTGGCTGCGCGCGCGGGGACTCGACCGGGCCATCCTCGCTCACGCGGCCGCCGGTCGACCGGTGCTCGGCATCTGCGGCGGCTGCCAGATGCTCGGTGAGGAGATCAGCGACCCCGACGGCGTCGAGGGCCCGGGCACGGACGCACCCGTGTCCGGACTCGGCCTGCTGCCCTTGCGCACCGTGTTCGGCGTCGAGAAGGTGCTGCGCCTGCACGAGCCCGCGGGCTACGAGATCCACCACGGCCAGGTCGGCGGAGAGCGTGTCGCCGACGCGGTCGGCGGCACGATGGTGCACGGGTCCCTCGAGGACGACGCGACCCGCGCGGGCTTCCTGCGCGACGCCCTCGGCGTCACCTCGCGCGCCTCCTTCCCGGCTGCGCGCGAGCGGCGTCTGGACCTGCTCGGCGATCTGGTCGAGCAGCACCTCGACGTGGACGCTCTGCTCGAGCTGGCCCACCGCGGCCCGAACGGACCGGGATCGTGAGGGTCCTGGTCCTGGGTGGCACCGGCGAGGCCCGCGCCCTGGCCGCGGCTCTGGTGGCCGACGGCGACGAGGTGCTGACCTCGCTGGCGGGCCGCGTGTCGAACCCGGCGCTGCCGGTCGGCCAGGTGCGGATCGGCGGCTTCGGCGGCATCGACGGGCTACGCGAAGCCGCGGCTGCGTTCGACGTCGTGGTCGACGCGACCCATCCGTTCGCCGCCACCATCTCCGCACATGCCGCGCTGGCCTGCCCGGAGCTGCTCCGGCTCCAACGCCCCGGCTGGGAGCCGCTCGGCGACTGGCGCGAGGTGGCCGACCACGGCGAGGCGGGCGCCGCCGCCCCGTCGGTCGCGCGCCCGGTCCTGACGGTGGGTCGGCAGTCGCTCGCGGCCTTCCGCGACCACGTTGCCCACCGCGCAGCCCTGGTGCGCGTCGTCGAGGCACCGCCCGCGGGCGAGGTGCCGCCGGCCTGGTCGCTCCTGCGCGACCGCGGCCCCTACGACGTCGCGGGGGAGACGACGCTGATGCGCGAGCACGGCATCGACGTGCTCGTCACCAAGGACTCCGGTGGCGCGATGACGCGTCCCAAGATCGACGCCGCTGCAGCGCTCGGCGTCCCCGTGATCGTCGTCCGCCGTCCTGCCGTGCCCCCCGGAGCCACGTGCGTGGACGACGTCGCCGCCGCCAGGCGATGGGTGCGAGCGCGAGGAGGGCGGCGACCTGGACCCGTCGTGCGAGATGCCGCGCGGCCATGAGGTCCTGGGCGGAGGGCGGCCCGCCGTCGCCGAGGAGGTGCCGGTCCTCGACCCGGCCGGCGTAGACGTTCACCCCGCCCAGACGGACGCCGAGTCCGCCGGCGAAGGCGGCCTCGATCGGCCCGGCGTTCGGGCTGGGGTGGCCGGCGGCGTCGCGGCGCCACGTCCGGGCGGCGCGGCGCGGGTCGGGGCCCAGCGCCACGGCCAGCGCTGCGGTGAGCCGGGAGGCAGGCAGGTTCGCGACGTCGTCCAACCTCGCCGCCGCCCAGCCGAAGTGCCGGTAGCGCGGGCTGCGGTGGCCGATCATCGCGTCGAGGGTGTTCACGGCGCGGTAGCCGAACAGTCCGGCAGGCCCGAGCACGGCACCCCACACCAGCGGCGCGACCACGGCATCGGAGGTGTTCTCCGCGACCGTCTCGATCGCGGCGCGCGCGACACCTGCCTCGTCGAGAGAGGCGGTCTCGCGTCCCACGATCCGTGCTACCCGACGGCGTGCTGCGGGCAGGTCGCCCGTGACCAGACGGCGCTCGACGGCTGCCGCCTCGCGGTCGAGGGTCGTACCGCCGAGCACCACCCAAGTCGCCACCGCGGTGCCGACCGTGCCCTGCGGAAACGCTCGACCGACCAGGACCGCGCCGCCCACCAGCAGCGCGACGTGGACGACGCCGTGTGCGCGGTCGTTGCCGTAGCTGCGCTGTTCGACCGCCCCGGCGAGACGGCCGAAGCCCGCCACCGGATGCCATCGGGCAGGATCGGCGAGCAGACGGTCGGCGGCGAACCCGAGCGCCAACCCGGCCCAGCGATTCCCGCGACTCATCGGAGGTCTCCATGCAGGTGCTCGTGACCGGCGGCGTGCGCTCGGGAAAGTCGCGCCACGCCGAGTCGCTGCTGCGCGAGCGTCCCGCCGTCCGCTACGTGGCACCGGGGCCCGTGCTCGACGACGCCGACTGGGCCGCGCGGATCGCGGCGCACCGTGCCCGCCGTCCGGCGTCGTGGGAGACGGTCGAGACCCATGATCTCGCCGTCGCCCTGCAGACCGACGTCCCGCTGCTGATCGACTGTCTGGGCACCTGGCTGACGGCAGCCATCGACGCCGCCGACGCCTGGGAGTGGCCGGCCGACGAGCTGACGGACTGGGTGGTCGACCAGGTCGGCACCGCGCTCGCAGCCGTGCGCGGCGAGGTGGTGTGGGTGACCAACGAGGTCGGGATGGGCGTGGTGCCCGCACACCGGTCGGGTCGCCTCTTCCGCGACCTGCTCGGCACGGTCAATCAACACATCGGCGCCGCCTGCGACGAGGTGCACCTCGTGGTCGCCGGGCGCGTACTGCGGCTTCACGAGGCCATCTAGAGCAGGCACGCCGCCGCCAGCAGCAGGGCCGCGAAGACCGTCTCCACTGCAGCGCCCATCACGTCCCCGGTCACGCCACCGAGGCGGCGAACGCAGCGGACGATGAGCACGACCACCACCAGCGCGGGTACGACACCGAGCAGCAGCACAGCCGCGACGGCGATCGGCGTCGGGACGACACCGATGAACGAGAGCCCGAGGCCGTCGGGGCGAGCGCCAGGAACCGGGGTGGCGCAGACCAGCCACAGTGCGACCCGGGAGAGGCAGACCAGCAGCCCACCGAGCAGGGCATGCCGCAGGTCGGCGGTCAGACCCGCCAGGCAGGCCGCCTGCACGCCGAGCACCACGATGACCGCCACCGTGCCTGCGGGGCCCGACGTCCCGGACTTCATCACCGCCAGCGAGCGCTCGCGGTCGTAGGAGGAGGTCAGCCCGTCGGCGACGTCGGAGAGGCCATCCCAGTGCAGCGCACGCGTGCCGAGCGCGAGCACGCCGACGGCGATCAGGCCCACGGCGAGCGGCGCAAGGTCCAGTGCTCCGCCTGCCCACAGCACCGTCGCGACGGCGATGCCCAGCGGTAGGACGGCGAGTGGTGCGAGCAGGATCGCCCCCCGCGCGGTCGACGGCGTCACCGACCGTGGTGCCCCGACCGGCAACACCGTGAGGGTGCCGGCGGCCAGGCGCCACGCGTCGAGCGACATCGGATGCCGGTTCAGAGCAGGTCGGCGAGCAGGGCGACGTCGCGCAGGAGAGCCACGGCGCTGCGCACCACCGGGACGGCGGCGACCGCACCGCTGCCCTCGCCGAGTCGCAGGTCGAGGTCCAGCAGCGGGCGGAGACCGAGCTTCTCCAGGGCCAGGCTCTGAGCCGGTTCGGTCGAGCGGTGCCCGGCCGCGAACCACGCGGCGGCGCCGGGGTCGATCGCGTCGGCGAGCAGTGCGCAGGTGACCGCCATCAGGCCGTCCAGCAGCACCGGGACGCCGGCGCGCGCCGCCGTCACCTGGAACGCCGTCGCCGCCGTCAGGTCGGCGCTGCCCAGAGCCGTCAGGCAGGTCCGCGGGTCGTTCCCACGGTCGCCGACACGGGCCAACGCCTGGGCCACGATCGCGGTCTTGCGGATCAGGCCGTCGTCGTCGACACCCGTGCCGCGCCCGACCACGAGGTCGGCGGGCAGGCCGAGAGTGGCGGCGATCATCGCCGCCGACGGGGTCGTGTTGCCGATGCCCATATCGCCGGAGATCAGCAGGTCGGCGCCCGCCGCGATCTCCTCCTCGGCGACAGCGACGCCGACGGCCCACGCGGTGTCGTGCTGCTCGGGCGTCAGTGCGTCGTCGAGGTGGATCGGGCGCGAACCGCGGCAGACCCGCCATGGTCCGGCACGCTCGTCGTCGACCGCGACGTCGATGACGCGCACGCCGACGCCGTGTGCCCGTGCCAGCGCGTTCACTCCACCCCGGCCGGACTCGAAGGTCGCCACCATCGCTCGGGTGATCTCGGAGGGATAGGCGCTGACGCCGTGCGCCGCCACGCCGTGGTCACCGGCGAAGATCGCGAGCCGGACGTCGTCCACCGGACGCGGCGGCACCTCGCCCTGGCACGCGGCCAGCCACACGCCGAGGTCGGCGAGCCGGCCGAGGGCCCCGGCAGGTGTCGCGAGAGCGGCGACCCGCTCCTGTGCCGCCCGCCGGGCGTGCTCGTCGGGTGCTCTCACAGGCTCGCGACCAGCTCGCGACGAGCCTGCTGGGCCACCGCGGCGACCTGGAGCCGGCTCACCAGGAAGGTCAGGCCGAGGCCGATGACGCTCCACATCGTGACCAGGGTGAACAGCGAGGCAAGCCGGAAGTTCCAGAGCACGTCGGCCGGGAAGGCGCCGATCTCGTTCACGGTCGGCAGGGCGGTCGTCGCGACGACCGCGACCGCCGTGTAGCCGACGACGGCGATCGCCGTGGCCAGGTAGGCGCCGAGACGCTCGTAGAGCCGGACGGCGACGACGACCGCGACGATCGCGGCCACCACGGAGATGCCGACGAGCGTGAAGTAGTCGGCCGTGCGGGCGCCGATCGTGTCGCCGCTCCCGACCGCCGGCGGGTTCGGCGGGTACTTCAGGAACGGCACCAGGGTGTAGGCCAGGAATCCCACCCCGGCGACGAGCGTCGTCGACTGCACCGGCGTGAGCCGGCCGAGTCGTCCGACCGCGCCGGCCGCGATCAGGGCCATCAGGCCGCCGAGCGCGACGCCGATCGCCAGGGTGCCGGTGAGCAGACCCCAGGTGCGTTGGTTGTCACGGCTGACCTCGGTGCCGGCGTCCTCGCTGTGACTGTGGCCCGCCGGTGCGTCGCCCTCGGCGTCGTCGTGGCTGTGGGCGGCGTCCTCGGGAGCCGCGGCGGCGCCGGACTCCTCGAGGGCGATGGCGGTCTCCACGTGCGGCTCGCCCACCTGGTGGGCGACGAAGAAGGAGGCCAGACCGGCCAGGAGGCCGACCAGGAGACCGCGGACCAGGAAGGCGCGAGCGTTCATGTCTCGACTCCTGCCGTTCTCAGTGGCAGGGGTAGCCGAGCAGGTGGCGTCCGTCGTGGACCCACTCGTGGATGGCGTTGCCCGAGGGGATCGACACCGCGCCCTGGTCGGCGGAGATGAAGAAGATGACGATCAGCGCCAGCAGTCCGAAGAGCAGCGCCCACGGGGCGAGCTCGCGCAGCGGGATCGCCGGGATCGCGATCGGCTCGGCTGCGGGATTGACGATGGCAGAGGGAGACGACATGAGTTCCTCCTTCAGGGTTCTGCGCCCTGGTCGATGCGGATGGATGCAGTCCGTCGGGTCTGACTCCACCGCGTCGTCGTCCCGATCGGATCGGGGCTCGGAGGCGATGTCACAGTAGCGCGACTGTGCCGGAATCCCACCGGCTTCCTCGGGGCTGCAGACGGAGCCTAGGGCATGGTCGGGGCGGTGCTGCAGAGGTCCGCCAGCCGGTCCAGGACGACGTCGATGACGACCGGCGGGCGCGCGGCGATTCGCACCCATGAGGCATCGAGACCGGGGAAGGTGTCGGCGCGTCGCACCGCGATGCCGGCGTCGCGAAGCCGTGCGTGCACGCCGTCGCCGACGCGGGCGAGCACGAACGGCGCACCCGAGGGCACGTGGTGGACGCCGAGCCGGGTGAGACCCTCGGCGAGGTGGGTACGCCACAGGCGCAGCTCGGTCGCGCGTCGCTCGGACTCCGCGAGCGCCATCGGTGTCGAGCAGGCCAGCGTCGCAGCCAGAGCCGGGGTCGAAAGCGCCCACGGCGCCTGCTGCGCGCGCAGGCTCGCCACCACGGCCGCGTCGCCGACGACGTAGCCGGCACGGATGCCGGGCATCGACCAGTGCTTGGTGAGGCTGCGACTGACCAGGAGTCCGGGCAGCTCGGAGTCGCCGGTCAGCGACGGGTGCTCGCCGGGCACGGCGTCCATGAACGCCTCGTCGACGAGCACCACCCGGCCCGGCCTCAGCAGCGCCTGGACCGTCGCTGCCGGATGAAGCACCCCCGTGGGGTTGGTCGGATTGCCCACCACGACCAGGTCGGCGTCGTCGGGCACCAGTGCGGGATCGAGGCCGAACGGCTCCGGCAGCACCACCGCGGTGACGTCGTGCCCGGCGGCGAGCAGCGCGGCGTGCGGCTCGGTGAACTGCGGGTGGACGACGACGGCGCGCTGCCAGGGGCGTGCCCGCGCGAGCAGGGTGAACGCCTCGGCGGCGCCGGCGGTGAGCAGCACGTCGTCGGGTGAACGGGCGTGGCGAGAGGCGACGGCGGCCGTCGCATCGCCGGCGTCGGGGTAGCGGGTCGAGTCGCGGATCCCCTGCAGCAGAGCCGATTCGAGCCACTCGGGCCGGTCGCCGGAGTACACGTTGACCGCCAGGTCGAGCAACCCGGCGGTCGCCTCGGCGTCGCCGTGATGGTGCAGGTCTGGCCCGGTGCTAGCCACGGGAGCACGCCTCGGCGAAGCGCTCGGCGAGCAGCGGATGCCCGGCCCAGTGCGTGTGGAGGTAGGAGGCGTGCAGCGTGGGAGAGGCGAAGCCGGTGGGCGCGCCGTCGATCGTCCAGGCAGGAGTCGGGCCCGCGGCCGGCAGCGTCGTGGTGCGGTGGAACTCGTGGCCGGTGACCTGTTCTCCGCGTCGGGTGAGCAGCGAGTCGCCGGGCGCGTGGGCCACCGGGTAGCGCAACGTCAACCGCGGTGCCATCGCCGCCTCGACGTCGAGCGCGCCCGCCATCGCCACGCCGTCGAGACTGCGGGCGAGGTAGAGCAGGCCGGCGCACTCGGCGACCGTCGGCAGGCCGTCGCGGACGGCGTCGCGCACCTCGCGCATCAGAGCCGTGTTTCCCGACAGGTCGCCCGCGTGCATCTCCGGGAAGCCGCCGCCGAGGTAGAGCCCGGTCGTGCCGGCCGGGAGGCCCGCGTCGGTCATCGGGTCGAAGCGCACCACCTCGCCCCCCGCCGCCCGCAGCAGCTCCTCGGTCTCGGCGTAGGTGAAGGTGAACGCACGGCCGCCGGCCATCGCGATCACTCCGCCGCGCTGGTGGTGCGTGACGACGCTCGACGCCGACCACGCCGTCGCATCGAGGTCGGGTGCGGTCGCCGCCAGGGCGAGCACGGCGTCCAGGTCGACGTGGGCGGCGACCTGATCGGCGAGTCGGTCGAGGGCCGATGCCGACAACTCGCGCTCGTCGGCGGGCACCAGGCCGAGGTGTCGCGAGGGGGCGCTGATCGCCTCGTCGCGGGGCAGGGCACCGAGCACGGGCAGGCCCGTCCGGGCGACGGCCGAGCGCACCTCGGTCTCGAGACGTGGCGATCCGACCTGGTTGAGGATGACGCCGACGACGTCGATCGAGGCGTCCCAGGTCGCCATCCCGTGCACGACCGCGCCGAGCGATCGCGAGGAGCGCGCGACGTCGACCACCAGCACGACTGGGGTGCGGGTCAGGGCGGCGACGTGGGCGGTGGAGGAGAAGCCGTCGCCGCCGATCCGGCCGTCGAAGAGGCCCATGACGCCCTCGATCACCGCGACGTCGGCCGGCCGCGGCGTCACGGCACCGTGGACCAGCAGCGGGACGACGAGAGCCTCGCCGACCAGGTGCGGGTCGAGGTTGCGCCCCGGGCGACCGCAGGCCAGTGCGTGATAGCCGGGATCGATGTAGTCGGGGCCGACCTTGTGTCCCGAGACCTCCAGCCCGCGGCGCCGCAATGCCGCCATCAGGCCGGTCGACACGGTCGTCTTGCCCGAGCCCGTCGCCGGTGCGGCGATGACGAGTCGGGGGAGCCGGGCAGGCGCGGGTGCCGTCACCATTCGATGCCCGACTGGCCCTTCTGGCCGCGCTGCATCTGGTGCTTGACCAGCCCCATCTCGGTCACGCAGTCGGCGATCTCGATCAGCGCCGGGTGCGCGCGTCGCCCGGTCACGACGACGAACTGCCGGCCCGGCCGGTCGCGGAGCGTGCTCACGACGTCCTCGACGTCGACCCAGCCCCACTCCATCGGATAGGTGAACTCGTCGAGCACGTAGAGGTCATGGCGCTCCTCGGCGATCCGGCGCTTCACCTCCGCCCAGCCCTCGGCGGCGTCGCGGGCATGGTCCTCGGCCGAGCCCTCCTTGCGCGACCACGACCAGCCCGAGCCCATCTTGTGCCACTCGACCGGCCCGCCCTCGCCGGTCTGCTCGTGCAGCTCGCCGAGCCGCTCCAGCACCGTCTGCTCTCCGATCCGCCACTTCGCCGACTTCACGAACTGGAACACCCCGACGTTCCACCCCTGGTTCCAGGCGCGGATCGCGAGCCCGAACGCGGCCGTCGACTTGCCCTTGCCGTCTCCGGTGTTCACCAGGAGCAGCGGCAGTCGACGCCGTTGAGCGGTGGTGAGGCCGTCGTCGGGGACGACGTCGGGAACGCCGCGCGCCATCAGGCGACCCGCTCGCGCACGACGTCGGTCAGTGCGCTGGCGCTGACCTCGGCGAGCAGGAGGTGCTCGGCGCGGAGCCGGGCGGCCAGGATGCCGGCGAGGCCCAAGCGCATCGCACCGGACTCGCAGTCGACCACGACACCGGCCACGCCGGAGGCAGCGAGCTGGTCGGCGACGTGGTGGGCGCGGACGAGAGCATCCGCGCCCGCGTTCGCTCGGCCGTCGGTGACGACCACCAGGAGCGCGCGCCGTCGCGGATCTCGGGTGCGCTCGACGGCGAGCAGGCGCGCCGCTTCGGCCAGTCCCTCGGCCAACGGTGTGCGGCCACCCGCGGGGAGGTCGTCGAGCCGACGCGCTGCGATGTCCACCGAGCGCGTCGGCGGCAGGGCCAGCTCGGCGTGCTGACCACGGAACGTGACCAGGCCGACCTTGTCGCGCCGCTGGTAGGCGTCCAGCAGCAGGCTGAGGATGGCGGTCTTGACCTGCTCCATCCGGCGGCGCGCGGCCATCGAGCCGGACGCGTCGACGCAGAAGAGCACCAGGTTCGACTCTCGGCCCTCACGGGTGGCCACCCGTAGATCCTCGCCGCGCAACCTCATCGGCTCACCGGTCGACGCTGCGCCCGCGGGACGCCCGCGAGCGACCTGATGCGGCGCCGCCGCGCGGAGGGTCTCCAGCAGATGCACCGCGCCGGTGTCGCCGGGACGCGCGCCCACGCGCCGTCCGGTGTCGGTGACGGCGCGGCTACGGCGCCCCGCCTCGCCCCGACCGGCGCCGGCGACGCTGAGGAGCCGCGCGCGGAACGGGGTGCCGGCCGTGGAGGGTTGCGAAACGCTCTGGCTCGGCGCGCCCCCGTCGGTGGTCGAGGAGCGAGTGGCGTCGCTCGACTCATGCCCGGTGGGCGACTCGAGGCCCGGTGAGTCGGTCGGCCGATCGGGAGCAGCGTCCCCGTCCGGACCACCAGCACCACCAGGACCACCGGGTCCATCAGGGCCATCGGGTCCGTCGGGGTCCGGGTCCGGCTCGGGCTCCTCGCCGAGCAGCTCGTCGAGCAGCGACTCGTCCAACCCGGGGGCATCGAACGGGTTGCGGCGACGGCGATGGGGGAGCGCCAGTCGTGCGGCGACGCGGACGTCGTCCAGCGTCACCTCGCGGCGACCCTCCCAGGCGGCGTGCGCGGCGGCGGTGCGCGCCGTCACGAGATCGCCGCGCAGGCCGTCGACGTCGAACGCCGAGCACACCTCGGCGATCCGGAGCAGCATCGCGTCGCCGAGCTCGACCTGGCCGACCGCGGTTCGGGCCTCCGCCAGTCTTGCGGTCAACTCGGTCTCGGCGTGCGCGTAGGCGGCGTGGAAGGCAGCGGGGTCGGCGTCGAAGGCCATCCGCCGTCGCACGACCTCCACCCGCAGCGCGGGGTCGCGGGGGGCGGCGACCTCGACGGTCAGCCCGAAGCGGTCGAGCAGCTGCGGGCGCAGCTCGCCCTCCTCGGGGTTCATCGTGCCCACGAGCACGAACCGCGCCTCCCGCGAGACCGACACGCCGTCCCGTTCGACGGTGCATCGCCCCATCGCGGCCGCGTCGAGCAGGACGTCGACCAGGTGGTCGTGCAGCAGGTTGACCTCGTCGACGTAGAGCAGGCCGCGGTGCGCCTTGACCAGCAGCCCGGGCTCGTACTCGGCCTTCCCCTGCGCCAGAGCCTTCTCCAGGTGCAAGGAACCGAGCACGCGGTCCTCGGTCGCGCCGACCGGCATCTCGACCAGCGGCACCGTCGTGCCGTCCGCCAGCGGTGGCAGGACGGCGGCGAGTGCGCGCACGATCGTCGACTTCGCCGTGCCCTTCTCGCCGCGCACCAGGACGCCGCCGATCTCGGGGCTGATGGTCGTGAGCACCAGCGCGAGCGACATGTCACCGGGGTCGACGACCGCGGTGAAGGGATAGGTCTGACCTGAGGCCGGCATGTGAGGCTCCCGCTCGTCCGCCTGGGTGGATGGACGTCGCGAGGCCGGTCTTCGGACTTCTCGGATCGACCTGCCCGATGTTCAGGGCGTGCCGTCCGAGTCACCGCAGCGGGCCTGTGCCGGACTCTCACCGGCTTCCCAGATTCTCCCCTCGAGCCCGGCATCGAGCCGAGCCGTCGGGGCACCTCGCAACCAGCGCACGATAGCGTCACGGCCCGTGGATCCCCGACCCCCGACGCGTTCGCGGACGCCGATCGATGTCGTCGGCATCGGCGCGGAGGGCTGGTCAGGACTCAGCGTCGAGGCCCGCGAGGTGATCGCGAAGGCCCCACGTCTCCTGGGATACGGCCGCCACCTCGGGCTCGTGCCCGAGCAGGCCGGGCAGGAGCGCCGCCAGTGGGACGGCGTGGTGGACCTGGGTGCGGATCCGTGGCTGTCGACCGATCAGCCCGTGGTCGTGCTCGCCTCCGGCGACCCGCTCGTCTCGGGGATCGGCTCCGCGCTGGTCGACAGCTTCGGGGAGTGCGTCCGCATCCACCCGGCGCTCTCGTCGGTGGCGCTGGCCCGAGCGCGGATGGGCTGGCGTGCGGAGACGACCACCGTGGTGACCGTCGTCGGACGGCGGCACGAGGCCGTGCTGCGGCACCTCGCCCCCGGTCACCGCCTGCTCGTGCTGACCTCCGATGCCTCCTCCCCGGACGTCGTCGCGGCGCTGCTGCGCGACGCGGGCTACGAGCGGAGCCGTATGACCGTGCTCGGCGATCTCGGTGCTGCCTCGGAGTCACGACTCGAGGGCAGGGCCGGCGACTGGTCGCACACCTCGCCGGCCCTGCACGTGCTCGCCCTCGAGCTCGACGGTCCGTCCGTCGCCGGGTGGACGGCCGGACTCCCTGACGACGCGTTCGAGCACGACGGCCAGCTCACCAAGCGCGACGTCCGCGCCAGCGCCCTGGCCCGGCTCGCGCCACAGCCGGGTCAGGTGCTGTGGGACGTCGGCGCGGGAGCGGGTTCGATCGGCATCGAGTGGATGCGCGCCCATGCCACCTGCAGTGCCGTGGCCTTCGAGCGTCACCCTGACCGGCGGGCTCGGATCGCCCGCAACGCGGCGCGTCTCGGCGTTCCGGGGTTGGAGGTGGCCGGTGATGCCGCCACCCTGTTCGACGTCGGGTGCGCGCACCCGGCACCCCACGCGGTCTTCGTGGGCGGTGGCGCCACCACGCCCGGCCTGATCGACCTGTGCCGCGACCGACTGCTGCCGGGGGGACGTCTCGTCGTCCACGGTGTCACCCTCGAGACGGAGCGGCTGTTGCTCGACGCCTACGCCACGCACGGTGGCGAGCTGACCCGGATCGCCGTCGAGACGACCGCTCCGATCGGGACGTTCACCGGCCGGACGCCGGCCCGCGCCGTCACGCAATGGTGCTGGACCAAGGCTGAGGAGGGCCGATGACGGTTCACTTCGTCGGAGCAGGCCCTGGTGCCGCCGACCTGATCACGGTGCGGGCGATGACCCTGCTGGGGCAGGCCGACGTCGTGCTCTACCCGGGTACCTACATCGACCAGGCCGTGCTCGCGCACTGCGACGGCGCCCGCGTGGTCGACACCCAGGACCTCGACCTCGAGCAGATGGTGCAGATCATGGTCGAGGCGCACGCCGCCGATCTGGACGTCGTCCGCCTCACCAGCGGCGATCCGTCGGTGTACTCGGCGCTGGCCGAGCAGACCCGTCGTCTCGACGAGGCCGGCGTGCCGTGGGACGTCACTCCGGGAGTCGCCGCCTACGCCGCCGCCGCCGCCGTGGTCGGGCGCGAGCTGACGGTGCCGCTCGTCGCCCAGTCGGTCGTGATCACGCGAGCCCAGGCGCGCTCGACGCAGATGCCGGCGGGGGAGTCGCTGGCCGCGTTCGCCGCGACCCGGGCGACGCTGGCGGTGCACCTGGCGATCACCCGCGTCCGCGACGTCATGGACGAGGTCGTCGAGCACTACGGACCTGCCTGCCCGGTCGTCGTGGTCTACCGCGCGAGTCAGCCCGAGCAGATCGTGCTGCGCGGCACGGTCGCCGACATCGCCGACCGGGTCGAGACCGCGGGGCTGCGGCAGGCCGCTGTGATCCTCGTGGGCGAGGCCCTGCGTCGCGACGACGTGGGCACTCCGGGTTTCAGCGGCGGGGAGTCCTACCTCTACTCGTCCACACGCGACCGGTCGACGAAACGCTAGTGCCGCTCGACCCCACGATCAGCAGGCACTTCATGTCGATCGTGGCGGCGTCGAGATCTCCCAAGGTCGTGACGAGGAGCGACTCCTCCGCACGCCCGATGTCGCGACCGACGACGACCGGTCGATCGGCGGGCAGCACCTCCAGGAGCAGCTTCTGGGCCGCCACGACCTGCTCGCGCCGTGAGCGCGACGCCGGGTTGTAGAGCGCGATCACCAGGTCGGCCTCGGCGAGGCTGCGCAGCCGGTGCTCGATCGTCGTCCAGGACTTGAGCCGGTCGCTGAGGTTGAGCACCGCGAAGTCGCCGCCGATCGGTGCGCCGGCGCGGGCAGCCACCGCCTGGACTGCGCTGACGCCGGGCAGCACCCGTACCTCGACGTCGTCGTACTCGTCGGCGATCTCGAAGACCGCGGCCGCCATGCCGAACACGCCGGCGTCGCCGCCGGAGACGACGGCGACCCGCTCGCCGGAACGCGCGAGGTCGAAGGCGAGCCGCGCACGGTCGACCTCGACGGTGTTGCCGGATGCGTGCCGCGTCAGCCCGGCGCGCTGCGGGACCCTGGCGACGTAGGGCGCGTAGCCGACGACGTGGTCGACCTCGGCGAGCGCCGAGCTCGCCTCCGGCGTCATCCAGGCGTCCGGGCCGGGGCCGAGGCCCACGACGAGGAGCTCGGCGGCGTCCCGATCCCGGTGGTCGAGCTTGCCGACACCCGGTGCGGGGCTCCGGTCTCGATGGTCGAGCCGGTCTCGGTGGTCGAGCTTGCCGAGACCCGGCGCGGTGTCGCCCGGCACCACGATCAGCGAGAAGTACGGCACGTCGGCCGGGTCGACGTCGGTGACCGGCAGACGTCGCTCGTCGGTCATGGAGGCGCGTTCCACGTACACCGCGCCGTCGAGCCGGCCCGCCGCCTCCAACGCCCGACGGACGGCCGGGAAGGTACGGCCGAGCTTCATGATCACGGCGCCGTCGGTGTCGGCCAGTCGGCGCGCCAGCTCCGCCTCGGGCAGGGTGCCGGGCAGCACGGTGAGCACGTCGGTCTGGCGCACCAGCGGCACCTGGGCGGCGGCGGTGGCGGCGGCGAAGGCGGGCACCCCCGGCACAACCTCGGCCTGGAAGTCGGGAGCCAGTCGGTCGTGCATGTACATCGCCGAGCCGTAGAACAGCGGATCGCCCTCGGCGAGCAGCACGACGTCGCGGCCCGCTGCGAGGTGCGCGCGGAGACGCTGCGCCGCGGCCTCGTAGAAGTCGGCCATCGCGCCGGCGTAGCCGCCGGGGTGGTCAGTGGTGCCGGTCGTCACCGGGTAGCGGAGCTCCTCCTCGATCACGCCCGGACGCACATGGGCATCGGCGATCCGGCGCGCGTGCGAGGACTTCCGGACGCCGGCATGGAACGCCACGACGTCGGCCGCGGCGATCAGGCGTGCTGCCTTGAGCGTGATCAGCTCCGGATCACCCGGCCCGAGCCCCACGCAGAAGAGCCGCCCGGCCGCCGCGGCCGGCAGGGCTGTCACTCCTCCTCCGAGGCGAGCGCGTTGATGGCCGATGAGGCCATCGCGGAGCCGCCGCGGCGTCCGCGCACCGTCACGAACGGGACGTCGACGCCATGGTCGTCGGCGAGCGCGATCAGGGCGTCCTTGGACTCGGCCGCGCCGATGAAGCCGACCGGGCAGCCGATGATCGCGGCCGGCCGGGGGGCGCCGTCGATGAGCATCTCCATCAGGTGGAACAGCGCTGTCGGTGCGTTGCCGATCGCGACGACCGCTCCCTCCAGGTGGGGCGCCCAGAGCGAGACGGCGGCCGCGGTGCGGGTGGTGCCCCACGCGCGGGCGAGGGTGGGCACCTCGGGGTCGGTCAGCATGCAGTGCACGGCGTTGCCCGCCGGCAGCCGGCTCGCGGTGATGCCCATCGCGACCATCCGCGCATCGCACAGGATCGGCGCGCCGGCGGCGAGCGCGGCGCGGCCGGCAGTGCCGAGCCGGGGGTGGACGACGAGGTCGGGGACCAGGTCGACCTGACCGCTGCCGTGGACCATCCGGACAGCGACCTTCTCCGCATCGGCCGGCACGCCCGCGAGGTCGGTCTCGGCCCGGATCGTGGCGAAGGAGTCCACGTAGATCGCCGGGCCGTCCTTGACGTAGGCGTAGTGCCTCGACGGTGGGGTCGGGGGCAGCGGGTTCACAGGATCTCCTCGGCGGACGGACGGGTGCTGATCTGGTCGGTGAGCAGGACGCCGCGCCACGGCGTGACGACGAGTTCGGCGCTGCGGGCGGCGAGAGCGGCGACGGCGGTGGCGTCCAGGGCGCCGCCGACCGCTGCGACGTGGACGTCGTCGAACGGTAGGGGCGGGGGAGCCGGTGCGGCCCTCGCGCGTGGATCGGCGGGCCGAGGGGGAGCGAGCGGTACCGGCAGCTCGTCGACGTGCCAGGGTGCGTCGTCGCCGTCCCCCCGCACGCGGAGGAACTCGACGGCGAGCGCGAGCAGCTCGCCGACGGCGTCACCGAGCCCGACCACCTGTCCCCAGCCCCCCCCCGCGCGA
>NZ_JAHRHK010000012.1:107998-147823 GCF_021246465.1 Nocardioides sp. R-C-SC26
GTCGCGGAGGGGGAGGGGGAGGCGCCCGGGCAGCGCGGCGAGCTCGGGAACCGCGCAGAGCCGCGCGTCGAGATCGGCCATGGCCGGGCGCAGGTCGACGCGGCCGCCGCGCAGCCCGGTGAGGGGGGAGAGCATGAGGTTGCGGGCGAGTTCGTGGGTGCGGCTCGGCAGGAGGCCGGTGCCCTCGATCTCCTGGACGACGTCGGCGCGCAGCATGCCGCCGTCGCTGGGGAGGGCCCGCACCTGCAGGTTGGCTCGACCGGTCAGGTGCACCCGTCCGTCGCCGTGCCGCACCGCCACCGCGCTCAGCGCCTCCAGCGAGGCGGCGGAGAGGCGGCCCCCGGGCAGCCGCAGCCGCACGAGGGCGCCGTCCTCGGCCGGCCACGGGCGCAGCACGCCGGGGCAGCGGTCGCGCCGAACGCGCGAGTGGGTGACCACAGGTACCTCGTCGGTCCGGGGCTTCTGCGCGTCGCCCACCTCGACCTCGCGGTGGTCCCCGCGAGGGCCAGCAGGTCTTCGGACTCGGGATCGACCGGCGCGGAGCGCCTTCCCAGGTGCTCGCCTCCCGGCTCGCTCCCAGTGACTGCCGGATCTCTCCGGCGTGCTCCGTCCGTCACCCACACCGCTGCGCGTCAGTCCCGGACTCTCACCGGGTTCCCGTGTGACTGGCGGGCCGAGGCTACCAAGTGCGTGCCGGCGGTCGGTGAGTGGCGGGCCTCGTCACGGTCGGTACGGTCTGGGCGTGTTCGCTGCCGCCCCGCTCGCCTCGACCGCCGAGCCCGAAGGTGTGGTGGGCTGGGTGCTCGACCTGATGGAGCGCCTCGGCGAAGTGGGCGTCGGCGTCGCGGTGTTCGCCGAGACGTTCCTACCGCCGATCCCCTCGGAGGCGGTCCTCCCGGTCGCCGGGTTCCTCGCCTACGAGGGTCGGATGAACCCGTGGTGGGCGATCGCTGCGGCCACGACCGGCGCCGTCGTCGGGGCGTGGCTGTGGTGGCTGCTGGGCGCGATGCTCGGGCGCGAGCGCACCCGGGCGCTCGTCGCGCGGGTTCCGCTGCTGGGCGGCGAGGACTTCGACAAGGCCGACGCGTTCTTCGCCCGTTGGGGCGCCGCCGCGGTGCTGTTCGGGCGCTGCGTGCCGCTGGTACGCAGCTTCATCTCGATCCCCGCCGGGATCCAGCGGATGCCGTTCTGGCGGTTCACGCTCTACACCACCCTCGGGTCAGGGGTGTGGAACGCTCTGTGGATCGGCCTGGGCTACGCCCTGGGGCCTGCGATGGAGCCGGTGCTCACCCGCTGGAGCGGCGTCCTCTCCGACGTGGTGGTGATCGGTGTCGGCCTGGTCCTCGTGCTCTTCGTGGCGGCGCGCCTGCGGGGGCTGAGCCGGAGGGCGAAGTCTGAGGCGCAGGATCGCTGACGCGTCGGGGGAGTGGCGCCTACTCGCACCCGACGCCGTCTCCATCTCGATCGAGATGGCGTCCATACCCCGGGTCGCCCGTGTACACCGGAGCGGCGCCCGCCGCTCGGGCCGCATCGCAGTTGGCGTAGTAGGCGTACATCTGCGATTCCCGCTCGCGTTCCTCGGCGAGGCGACGACGTTCCTCCTCCTGCTGCAGCCGTCGCTGCTCTCGCTCCTCCGCGCGGCGGCGCTTCTCGGCGGCTGCTCTCAGCGCCGCGCGGTGTTCTCCGAGCTGTTCGCGGTGGGTCTGGCTGAACTCGGGGCAGGTTGCCCGGATCGTCGTGGCGATGGCCGTCATGGTGGTCCGGAAGTCGGCGTCGCTGTCGAACGCGGTCGTCATCGCGGTGGCGCGTTTAGTGACCGGGCGGTCCTGTGAGATCAGGACGCATGCGCGCACCAGTGCCGCTGAGGAGGAGACCGCTCGAGGACGCACGCCGAGACGTCGGGCTACGGTCCGGGCCAGCGCTGGCGACGATGCGTCGGCATTCGCCGACCACTGTTGCACGGGCGACATCTCGTTGACCGGCTCGACCTGGGCGGGTTCTGTCGGTTGATCCTCGTCGTCGATGGCGATGATGTCCGAAGAGGACTCGCCTGCCGTTCTGAGAGTTCCGGAGTCAGCACCACTGTTCACGAGCGCTCCGCACGATCCGACCACAAGCACCGCCGCGAGGGCGGTGGCGAGCTTATGGTTGCGCACCCACTGAGCAAGAGCCGGGGTCGGCGGATCGGAGCGTGTGAGATCGCCGCCTATCGAGGGGCGACTGTGCTCGGTCCAGGCCGTCCCGTCCCAGTAACGGGTCGTGCCATCGCCCACCGGGTACCAGCCGGCCTTGGGCTCATTCACTCGCTTGTTCCCGACGAGCTGCCATCGCGGCCGGGCGCGTTCGAACTCGCGTACGCTCTGCGAACAACCAGTGCCGATGCCATGGTGGGCACCTTAGGGACGTGGCGGGGTGGCCGCAGGAGTTCGAGCGATCACGATGGTCGGGGCCTAGGGACCTGAGCGGACGGGTTGGCCTGTAGGCCGGGTTCTGTCTCCCTCGCGGGAGGGCGGCCATCCATCTACGACTGCCGTTGCCGACAGCCTCCAGCGACCTACCCGTGCACTCGGGCGAGCAGCCCTCTCGATCCGGCGAGCCGGATCGTCGTGCACTGTCTGGTCTTGCTCCAGGTGGGGTTTGCCGAGCCGCGCCGGTCGCCCGGTGCGCTGGTGGTCTCTTACTCCACCGTTTCACCCTTACCCCGCCGCCCCCGAAGGAGCGACGTGGCGGTCTGTTCTCTGTGGCACTGTCCCGCGGGTTACCCCGGGTGGGCGTTACCCACCACCCTGCTCTACGGAGCCCGGACCTTCCTCGGGAGCGGTGGTCTCCCATCGCTCACGCGGCCGCCCGGCCAACCCGTCCACCTCGGAGGGTAGTGGGTCCTGTCGGTGCTGTGCACGAACCCTTGATTCGAACACACGTTCGATATACCATCTTCGTATGACCTCGCTCACCGACTCGCCCGACGGCTCCTCGCCGTTGGCCGAGGCGGTCGCGGCGCAGGCGCGCGTCGAACAGTCCGAGATCGACCTCGCAGTGGCGACGGTGGGCTGGGCCGAGGTGCATCGCGTCAGCCCGGATCGTCCCCGGGGCTTCATCGGCGGCGGGCTCGACCCCTTCGACGTCGCGGTGATGCTGGCCGGCCCCGGTGCGCCGGGCGTGAGCGAGTACGCGTTGGTCGACTACGCCACAGCAGTGGGCCTCTCCCACGACGCCGGACGCCGCTATGTCGGCGATGTTCTCGAGATCCGGCATCGGCTCCCGCGGCTGTGGGCTCGACTCACCTCCGGTGGGGTGCGGGTGTGGCAGGCCCGCCGCGTCGCGCAGGCCACGCTCCTGCTCAGCCGGGAGGCCGCGTTCTACGTCGATCGCCAGGTCAACCTGGTTGCGGGTCGGATCGGTCCTGCTCAACTTGATTCGCTCGTCGCTCGCGCGATCGACCTGTACGAGGTCGGAGACGCCGAGGATCGGCGTCTGGACGAGCGCGACGGGCGGCGCCTCGAGATCGACTGCCGCTCCGACCTGCCGGGGCGTCCGGCCAGCACCGCGACGGTCGTCGGTGTGCTGGACGTCGCGGATGCGCGCGACGTCGATGCTGCTGTCGTCCGGGTCGCAGCCGACCTCGCTGCCTGCGGATCGACCGCGAGTCTCGATGTCCGTCGCGCCGCTGCGCTCGGGGAGTTGGCCCGGCGACAGACCGCGTTCGACCTCGGCGGTTCTCCCCACGGGTCGGTCACCGAGGATGGCACGATCGCCGCAGCCGTGCCGCGACGCACCCGCGTTCCTGCCCGGCAGGTGGTGCTCTACGTCCACCTGCACGCTGATGCGCTCGTCGGCCGCGCGTCGGCGCCTCGCTCCGCCGACCTCGGTGGCGCCGAACCGACTCTGCGTCGGCTCGCACGCGTCGAGGGCGCTCCCGCGCACGTTCCGGTCGAGACCATCGCGGGATGGTGCGCGGCCAGCGGCACCACGGTCACCGTGCGCCCGATCATCGACACCGGTGCCACGCATGTCGACGACGCCTACACCCCGCCCCAGCGGATGCGCGAGCAGATCCTGCTGCGCGACGTCACCTGCGTCTTTCCCTACTGCACGCGCACCGCACGATCCGGCGACCTCGACCACATCGAGCCCTGGCACGAGGGCGGAGCCACGAGCACCCACAATCTTGCCGCGCTCTGCCGGCGACATCATCGCGCCAAGACCCATGCCGGCTGGCGGTACCGCCCGCGAGACCCGGTCACCGATCCGGGCGCCTACGTGTGGAGCAGTCCGAGCGGTCGTGAGTATCGACGTCATGCCGATGGCACCACCACGCTCGTCGGCGCCGTCAGCGCACCGATACCGGTTGAGGTGTAACTCGGCGCGCTCCGGTGGTCGAGGAGGTCGCTCTGCGACCGTCGAGACCTGCTGGGTGGGCGGTGACTTCTCGCCCCGGGCCTGACTTTGTGACGGCCTTCGTTCCTCGGGCCTCGTCAGTCACCGGTGGGGTTCCGAGGTGCGCTCAGCCCTGACGGATCGCGTCGAAGAACGCGCGCATGCCGTCATCGACCTGCGCGAGTTCGACGTAGGAAGCCCCCGCCGCGCTGACGTCGAGATAGGCGAACCGGATGCCGCCGTCGGCCATCGAGCCCGACTGGACGACGTCGTGACCGGGCCGCGCGCTGACCTCGGCGAGTGTCGCGTCGAGGTCGACGACGTCGAAGCAGACGTGGTGGAGCCCGCCCGCCGGATGCGCTGCGAGGAACTCGGTGTAGATCGACACCCCGCGGATCGGCCGGATCAGCTCCAGTTGCAGGTCGCCGCGGTAGGCGAGGGCGATGTCGGCGGCGAAGTCGGCCGGCTCGCCGCGGTAGGTGCACGTGTCGCCGGAGAACTCGATGCCGGGCAGCCGCACCCAGGGCGTCGGCCGATAGATCGCCTCGATCGCCGAGAGAGCCGCATCGAGGTCCGGCACGACCCAGGCGAGCTGTGTCAGTGGGCCGAAGCCACGGGGCGCGCTGTCGTCGGCGGAGCTCATGGCTTCACCCAACCGCATTGGACGCCTGCTGCGCACGGGGAAGCGTCGCCGCCGCGATCGCCGTCGTCAGCGGGACGGCGAGCACCAGGCCGATGCTGGTCGCGAGTGTCCGCACGACCTCCTGGCCGATCTCCTCGGTCGCGAGCAGGTCGAGCAGCGGCCGATCGTAGAGCGAGAGCACCATCAAGATCACCAGCGCGGTACCGGCGTAGGCGAACACGATGGTGTAGATGGTGGAAGCGATGTGGTCGCGTCCGATGCGCATGCCGCTGGCGAACACGGCACGCCGCGACATCGACGGCGCAGCCGCGCGGATCTCCCAGACCGACGAGGCCTGCGTGATCGTGACGTCGTTGAGGACGCCGAGCCCGGCGACGACGACCGCGCACGCGAACAGACCCTGGAACGACAGATCATCGGCCACGGTGGACAGGATCCGGCTGCCCTCGTCCACCACGCCGGTCACCCGGCTCCCTCTGACGGCCAGGTGCCCGAGCGTCGCCGTCAGTGCGATGCCGCCGAGCGTCCCGGCCAAGGCCGCACTGGTGCGCAGCGACCAGCCGTGCGTCGTGTAGAGCACGACGAACATGATCAGTGACGCCGCGACCGCCGCGACCAGCACCGGTGGCTGGCCCGACAGCAGCGCCGGCAGCAGGAATCGCCACAACACGGCCGCCGCGAAGAGCAGACCGATCAACGCCATCAGTCCGCGCCACCGCGCGACCGCGAGCACCACCACGACGAACAGCACCAGCAGGATCAGCACGGGCGTCGTCCGCACTGTGCCGAAGTAGTTGTAGGTCTCCGGCGCCTGCTCGGCCGACGGCGTCCGGAGCAGCTTGATCTGGTCGCCCTCCCGCAACCCCGACTCGGTGACGTCGGGGGGCACCGGCACGCTCACCTGCGCGCCGCGGCCCTCGCCCTCGAGCACGCGCACGCGCACCTTGCCGCAGTCGTCGCCGACCGTGCCGGCGGCGCAGGCCGACTCGACGTCGAGCACCTCGGCCCGCGGGAACGTCACTCCGGGGGCGGCGAAGCGGACCTCGTCGGAGATCGCGTCCACCTTCTCGCCGTCGGGCCAGAGCAGGACGACCCCGGCCAGCGTCGCGAGCAGGCAGGTGACCAGGAAGCCCAGCAGCAGACGTCGTGCTCGGGGCGTGATCGCGACGTCGGGCGCGGGTCCGTGGCCGTGCCCGTGACCGACGGGGAGCTCCGAGGGCCCCGTGGGCTGCGCGGAATCGCGTCGGGCGTGAGAACCAGGCACGCGGCTCAGTCTGACAGCCGACGTGTGCGCGAGAGGCGACCTCGTCAGGCGAGCCGGGTGATCTCGACCTCGACATTCATCCTGGAGGTCCCGGTTCCGGTGAAGATGCCGCTCAACGGCCGGACGTCGTGATAGTCGCGGCCGTGCGCGACGCTGACGTACCGGTCGCCCGGCTCCTCGTTGTTGCACGGGTCGAAGGCGTGCCATCCGTCGTCCCACCACTCGACCCAGGCGTGTGACTGGCCCGGAACCGTGATGCCCAGCGCGGGGTCGGGGTCGGGGTGGAAGTAGCCGGAGACGTAACGCGCCGGGATGCCGATCGAGCGAAGACCGCCGATGGTCAGGTGCACCATGTCCTGGCAGACGCCGCCTCGCTGCTGCCACGCCGTTGCTGCCACGCCGCGAACGTCGGTCGCCCCCGGCACGAACTCGACCTCGTCGTGCACCAGCGCACACAGGTCGCGTGCGGCCTCGCCGGGCAGCGCGTAGTCGGCCGCGATCTGCTTGGTGCGCTGGGCGAAGTCGGACGTCGGCGCGACAGCGTCGGGCAGCACGAGGTACTCGGTCCAGCGATCGGCCACCTCGCGGGAGTCGAGGTCGGCCCAGGACAGCGTCGGCTGGGGGGCCGGGCGCCGGTTGATCTGCACGGTGGAGGTGGCCGCCACCGACATCGCGTCGTGGGGGTCCACCACCTCGAAGGCGGTGACCTGGGTGCCGAAGTAGTCGCGGTACTCGAAGGTCCACGGCTTCGGGCTGATCTCGATCCGGGAGTGCACGACGATCTGGTCGAGCGTCGTCACCGGCGTCAGGCGAGCCTGGTTGTAGGAGGCGACGGCCTTGCCGGAGTACTCGTAGCGCGTGGTGTGGGCGATCCGCAGCTGCATGTTCATCGGCGCTCAGGCCCCCATCCCGTTCCAGGCCAACGCCTCGGCGCCGGCGAAGAACCGCCGGGTCACCGCCTCGGTCGCCAGCGCGCAGGTGCGCTGCAGGCGCTCCATCTCTGCGGGCAGGTCGGCCAGGACGTCGGAGAGCGAGCGGTACTCCAGCTCGGCTCGTGTGCGGCCCAGGAGGCGCTGGGCGTCGTTCTGGAACCCGGCACGCTGGCCCGAGGACTCGAGGTTGTCCAGGCACTGCTCGGCCCGGTTCAGGGAGAAGACCACCGATCGCGGGAAGAGCCGGTCCAGGAGCAGGAACTCCGCGGCGGCCCGCTCGGTCTCCTGACCGCGGTAGGTGCGCAGGAAGGCCTCGTAGGCGCCGCAGGCGCGAAGTGTGCTGGTCCACTGCGTGCTGGTCGCCGTGGTCAGCGATGACGTCGCGACGAGGCGCGACGTCATGTCGGCCCGCTCCACGCAGCGCCCGAGCATCAGGAACTGCCACCCCTCGTCGCGGGTCATGGTGGCGTCGGCCGTGCCGTTGATCAGCGCTGCCCGCTCACGCACCCACTGGAACACGTGCGGGGCGCGCCGGGCGGCGAAGCGACCGGACACGATGTCGCGGTGGGTGGTGTTGATGACCTCCCACAACGGCACCGAGAGCGTCTCGCGGGCTCGCCGTGCACTCTCCCTGGCTGCCCCGATCGCGGTGGCGATCGATGTCGGCGACGTCGTGTCGTAGGCCAGGCTGCCCAGGACGTAGGCCAGGTCGACGGAGTCGGGTGGGTCCTCGATGCCCATGATGGAGAGCAACCCGTGGCAGGTCTCCTGCTCGTCGAGAGTGGCGTCCTCGAGCAACAGCTGCGTCTGGACGTCGAGGATGCGCGCGGTGTCCTCGGCGCGCTCGACGTAGCGCCCGATCCAGAACATCGACTCGGCGATCCGGCTCAGCATCGACGCGCACCTCCTCGGGCCTGCTGCTGCTGTTCGCTCTGCTCGAAGACGGTGCTGAGCCCCGTGGTCATCGCCGGGCCGGCGGCCGGAGCCTCCGGCCCGGGCTCGGGATCGGCAACGACGGCGACCGGGATCTCGCGAGTCTCGCTCGGGCTCTCGTCGACGACGGTGCCGTCGGCCAGCGTCTCCTCGCTGGGTTCGAACGTCGGCCCGGCCAGCACCCAGGTGTCCTTGGAGCCTCCACCGCGCGAGGAGTTCACGATCAGCTCGCCTTTGGCCAGTGCGACCCGGGTGAGGCCGCCGGGCAGCACCCACACCCTGGTGCCGTCGTTGACGGCGAACGGCCGCAGGTCCACGTGACGCGGCCCGAGCTCGCCGTCCACGAAGGTGGGCACGGTCGAGAGCTGGACGACGGGCTGGGCGATCCAGGACCGCGGATCCTCCTGCACCTTGCCGCGCAGCTCGTCGAGCTCCGAGCGGGACGCCCGAGGCCCGATCACGATGCCCTTGCCACCCGATCCGTCGACCGGCTTCAGCACCAGCTCGTCGAGCCGGTCGAGCACCTCGGTGAGATGGTCCGGCTCCCCGCACCGCCAGGTGTCGACGTTGCGGATCACCGGCTCCTCGCCGAGGTAGTACCGGATGATGTCGGGCATGTAGGTGTAGACGAGTTTGTCGTCCGCGACGCCGTTGCCGACCGCGTTGGCAAGGGTCACGTTGCCGGCGCGCGCGGCGTCGATCATGCCGGGGCAGCCGAGCACCGAGTCGGCACGGAAGTGCACCGGGTCGAGGAACTCGTCGTCGATGCGCCGATAGATCACGTGCACCGGCGCCAGGCCCTGGGTCGTCCGCATCATCACGCGACCTCGGCGGCACTCCAGGTCGCGGCCCTCGACGAGCTCGACGCCCATCGTGCGGGCCAGGAGGGCGTGCTCGAAGTAGGCGCCGTTGTAGACGCCGGGCGTGAGGACGACGACGGTCGGGTCGGTCACACCGGCGGGTGCCGCGGCCCGGAGCGCGGCCAGCAGCCGCTGCGGGTAGCTCGCGACGGGGCGGATGCGGTGCTCGGCGAAGGTCTCGGGCAGGGCGGCGCTGATGGCGCGGCGGTTGGTCATCACATAGGAGACGCCGGACGGCACCCGGACGTTGTCCTCCAGCACGCGGAACTCGCCGCTGTTGTCGCGGATCAGGTCGATGCCGGACACGTGCACGCGCACGCCGTTCGGCGGCCGCACGTTCGCCGAGGCACGGTGGTAGTGCGACGAGGTCGTGATGACGCGGCGTGGGATGACACCGTCGTCGAACACCTCGCCGGCGTCGTAGACGTCGGCGAGGAACATCTCCAGGGCCCGCACCCGCTGCTGCACACCGGTCTCGATCGTCGACCAGGTGTCCATCTCGATGACGCGGGGGAGGATGTCGAGCGGGAAGGCCCGCTCCTCCCCGCCGATGTCGAAAGTGACGCCTTGGTCGAGGTAGCCGGCCTGGAGCGCCTCGACCCGACTCACCAGGTCCGGTGTCGTCATGCTGGTCAGCGACTCGCGCAGGCGGAGGTAGGGCGAGCGAAGTGCGCCCCCGTCGAACATCTCGTCGAACGCCGGCCCGCCGCTCTGATAGCCCTCGAACATCGCCGCCATGATGCCGACCCTAATGGCCGTGACGTCACACCCTTGTTACGACGATGTGAGCGGTCGGGACGACCTCGGACGGCCTCGTCAGCCGGCGGAGTAGGTTGGCGCCATGACGGACGGTGGCCGCGAACCCGAGTTCTGGTATTGCCTCAAGCACTCCACGGTCGAGGGCCGCGACGGGTGCCCGAACAAGGATCGCCTGGGGCCCTATCCCACGCAGGAGGCCGCTGCCCGCGCGCTCGAGACCGCGGCGGAGCGCACCGAGGCGTGGGACGAGGACCCCCAGTGGAACGACGACGCGCCGTCGGCGGACCGATGAGCAGTCGCTGATGGCACGCCGTCGGGTGGCCCGACCCCCGCGCGACGAGGGACTCACGCCCTGGCCGTTCGTCGGGATGGTGCTGATGGCCTCGGCGTTCTTCCTCTACGCCGCCAGCGGGCTGGTCGCGCCGGCGTGGGCGGTCGTGGCGCTGATGGTCGTGTGGGTCGCCCTGTTCGCGCTCTGCTGCCTGTGGTGGACGCCGCACCCGCGGCGCCTGGTCTGGGTGGCCGTCGGATCGATGCTGTTCTGGTTCGTCTCGCTCAACGCCGGTGCGTACTTCCTCGACTGGCAGGCCTGAGCTCGCTGCTCAGGCGGCCCCTAGCGGGCAGGCCGAACGCGGTAGACCGCGCCCTGGGCGCCATCGGCGTCGGTGAGGACGGCCAGGTCTCCGTTGGCGAGTTGATGGACCGTGCGCAGCCGACCCAGCCGTGTCAGCGCCGCCGGGCTCGCCGTACGCTGCAGGCGGCCGCGACGATCGAAGGTGAGGAAGACCAGGCGCTCGCCGGCGAGCGCCGCGACCGCGAGTGACCCACGGAGTCGGCCCCAGCGCTTGCCCTGCACGAAGTCCGCGCCGGACGTCGCGATCGTCGGCGTGCCAGACCTCCACCGGGCACCGATCTGGCGGCCCGGCAGCCGTTGATCGGTCATCGGCACGGACTCGTTGTACCCCGGGACCGGGTTCCACCCGTAGTCGCCACCGGCCACGAGCCGGTTCACCTCGTCGTCGCGGTAGGAGCCGTGCTCGACCGACCACAAGGTGCCGTCGCCGCGCTGCGCCAACCCCTGGATGTTGCGGTGGCCGTAGGTCAGCACGTAGCGCTGGGCGCGGTTGGCGGCCTCGATGAAGGGGTTGCTCTTCCACGGGCGCCCGGTGCGCGGGTCCAGGCGCAGCGTCTTGCCGCCCAACGACCGCAGGTTCCGTGGGTTGCTGCCCACCGCGGCGTCGCCGGTGCCGACGATCAGCGCGCCGTTCTCGGCCAGTAGCAGTCGGCACCCGCCGTGGCGCCCGCTCGTGGTGGGCAGGCCGGTGAGCAGCGGCCCGATCAGCGACGCCTTGGTGGCCGGGCCGTTGAGCCGCCACGCATTCACCCGCACGTCGTGGCCGCCTGGCGCGGTGGCGTCCTGCCACCCGCTGCAGGTGTAGAAGCGTCCGTTGCGCGGGAACGCGGCATCGAGCTCGAGGCCCATCAGCCCGGTCTCACCGGAGACCCACACCCGGTCGCTCGGGAACTCCACGGTGCTGCGGCGGCTCCCGCTGATCACCGAGAGACGGGCCGGGTCGCGCTCGGTCACCAGGAGGCGGCCGTTGCCGATCTCGCGGACGTCCCAGGGATGGTTGAGTCCGCCCGCCTGGCGCCGGACCGACAGGGCGGGAGCAGCACGCTCTGCCGACGTTCCAGGCGCCACACGCAGGCTGCTGTCGGCCGCGACGCCGGGTCCGCTGCCAGCCGTCGCCGCCGAGAGTCCGGCGCCCACGAGGGTGATGGTGGCGGCGAAGGACGTGGCGGCGAGGAGGCGCATGGAGGCAACGTACGTCCGTCACGTCGTCCTGACGACCCTCCTGCGGGGAGGAACGTGTTCTCGAAATCCGCCCGGAACCTGTGAGTTCTCTCAGATTCGCTGAGAGTTGGCCGAGAACGGGCATATCGGGCTCGTCTGGGTGGTTTCGCTGCCACACCATGGGGCGATACCCCGGTGCACGACCCCCGCTCGATCCGCGGCACACCCTCGCCGCACTCACGAAGGAACAGGCCCATGACCCTCACCGCCGCTGCTCCCGTCCGCACCACCGCCGACGACGCGCGTACCGACCTGCTCGCGCATCGTCTCGTCGGCCTCAAGGCCGAACGCGACCAGGTGCTGGCCGAGAGCGTGCGCACCAACGCAGGCGACGTCGCCGACCGCGCCACCAACGTCGAGGCGACCATCCGCCTCGCCATGTTGGACGAGCGCATCGCCGCTCTCGAGCTCGACATCGAGGCCGTGCGCCGCGCCGGTCACACCGATGGCGTCGTCTCTCTCGGCGACACCGTCACCCTCGACCTCGGTGACGGCCCCGAGACGTTCGTGATCGGCTCGGTGGAGCAGGCCGTCGTCGGTGTCGACACCGTCACGCCGTCCAGTCCGCTGGGTCGCGCCATCCTCGGTGCGCCCGTGGGCAGCACCGTCAGCTACAGCCCGCGCCGCGGGCTGGAGCTGACGGCGACGGTCGTCGCTGCCTGAGCCTTGATCCACCGATTCTCGCCTGCTGCGCGACACCATCCGGGCGCGTTGGCGGCGTTGCCCACGCTCGATGGTGCCACCAGACCGCCGTCGCGCGGGCGCCTTGCCACCACACCCGCCTGGTGCCGCTCGCTACGCCGACAATCGGCGGATCAAGGCTGAGCGACGCGGTTCCGAGACGGGGTGGCGACTGCGTTCCTCAGTCGTCACCCCGTCTCAGAACGTGTGCTCGGGGCCGGGGAAGGTCCCGGCGCGGACGTCGTCCGCGTAGGCGCGGGCGGCGTCCAGCATCACGCCGTGCAGATCGGCGTACTGCTTGACGAAGCGGGGGAGCCGGCCCTGCCGCAGGCCGAAGGCGTCCTGCCAGACCAGCACCTGGCCGTCGCACTCAGGCCCCGCTCCGATGCCGATCGTGGGGATCGTCAGGGTGCGGGTGATCTCGCCGGCGATGTCGCCCGGCACCATCTCCATGACGACGGCGAACGCGCCGGCCGCCTCGACCGCGACGGCGTCGGCGAGCACACGGTGGGCCGTCTCGCCTCGGCCCTGCACCCGGTAGCCACCGAGCGCGTGCTCGGACTGAGGGGTGAAGCCGATGTGGGCCATCACGGGGATGCCACCGCGGGTGAGCTTCTCGATCTGCGGCACCATCTCCACGCCGCCCTCGAGCTTCACACAGTGCGCGCCACCTTCCTTCATGAAACGCGCGGCCGTGAGGTAGGCCTGCTCGGGTGAGGCCTGGTAGCTGCCGAACGGCAGATCGCCGACGACGAGCGCCCGTCGCACCGACCGGGCCACCGCCCGGGTCAGCGGGAGCATCTCCTCCACGGTCACGGGCAACGAGGTGTCGTTGCCGTAGACGTTGTTGCTCGCACTGTCACCGACCAACAGCACCTCGATGCCGGCCTCATCGAACGTGGCGGCCGCGTACTGCTCGTAGGCGGTGAGCATCGAGAAGCGCTCACCGCGTTGCTTCATCTCGCGCAGGTGCTGGGTGCGGATCCGCTTCAATGCTGGAGGTGCGGGGGTGCCGCCGCCGTAAGGTGCGGGCTCTTCGGCAGTGCTCATCGTCGAGCTCCTCACTGGTGGTCTCGCAGCTCCCTGATGGAGTCCACGGACGTGTCGACCAGCCTAGGAGATCGCTTCGGGTGCGCGCTGTGCTGCCGGTCACGCACCCGCCGCGATCACTCCTCGCCGGAGCCGGAGTTCACCAGCCAGTTGATGCCGAAGCGGTCCTTGACCTGGCCGAAGTAGTCGCCCCACGGCGCCTTCTCGTAGGGCACGTCGTAGCTGCCGCCGTCGGCGCCGAGTCGGGTGTACCAGTCGCCGAGCAGGGCGTCGTCGTCCCCGCTGATCGAGACGTGCACGTTGTACTGGTCGAACTCCGGGTGCGTGCTCGGCACGTCGGCACCCATCAGGCGCAAGCCGTCGTGGGCGACGAGGTCCGCGTGCATGAGCTGCTGCTGCTCGGCCTCAGGTACGCCCATGCCGCCCATGTCGGCGTAGCGCATCACGGACAGCTCGCCGCCGAAGATCGACTGGTAGAAGGTCATGGCCTCCTCGGCTTGGCCGCGGAACTGCAGGTAGGGGTTGATCACGGGCTGCGACATCGTCGTCTCCTCGGGAGTTCGCGTCTGGGTAGGTGGGTGTACCGACCACCGTGGCATTCAGAACTCATCGTCGGAAGCCGCTCTCTCTAGACTTCTGTCGTGAACTTCTACTCGGCCTACGCGCACGGCTTCGCCCGGGTGGCGGCGTGCTCGCTGCCGGTCGCCGCGGCCGACCCCGCCATCAACGCCGCGCGGGTGATCGAGCAGGCGCAGGCCTGCGACGCGGAAGCGGTGGCGGTGGCGCTCTTCCCCGAGCTCTGCCTGACCGGATACGCCCTCGACGACCTGTTCCTCCAGGACGCGCTGCTCGACGCTGTCGAGCAGGCGATCGCCGACGTCGTCGCCGCGAGCGCAGACCTGCTCCCGGTGCTCGTCGTCGGAGCGCCCCTGCGTCACGCCGGCCGGGTCTACAACTGTGCCGTGGTCCTCCACCGCGGCGAGGTGCTGGGCGTCGCCCCCAAGTCCTTCCTGCCGAACTACCGCGAGTTCTACGAGAAGCGTTGGTTCGCCAGCGGCGCAGAGATGCAGGCCGGGTCGATCGTCGTCGCCGGCGAGGAGGTGCCGTTCGGCACGGACCTGATCTTCGCGGCGTCGGACCTGCCCGACCTGACCTTCCACGTCGAGGTCTGCGAGGACATGTGGGTGCCGGTGCCGCCGAGCACCCACGCCGCCTTGGCGGGCGCACATCTCCTGCTCAACCTCAGCGGATCACCGATCACCATCGCACGTGCCGAGGACCGTCGGCTGCTGGTGAGGAGCGCGAGCGCCCGATGCCAGGCCGCCTACGTCTACGCGGCTGCGGGTGAGGGCGAGTCGACCACCGACCTCAGCTGGGACGGCCAGACGATGGTCTACGAGTGCGGCGACCTCATCGCCGAGGGCGAGCGATTCGTCGACGGCGCCACGCTGACGATCGCCGACGTCGACCTCGGTCGCGTCCGGCAGGAGCGGCAGCGCCTCGGCACCTTCGACGACAATCGACGAGCGCTGGACATCGAGCCGATCGCCTTCGAGCGCATCGACTTCGCCCTCGCGCCGCCGTCGGACGACGTGGGGCTGCGCCGCCCGTCGCGTCGCTTCCCGTTCGTGCCCGACGACCCCGCTCGGCTGGCCCAGGACTGCTACGAGGGCTACCACATCCAGGTCGCCGGTCTGGTGCAGCGCCTGCGTTCGATCGCCACGCCGGTGTGGCAGCCCAAGGTCGTGATCGGCATCAGCGGCGGACTGGACTCCACCCACGCCCTCATCGTCGCGGCACGCGCCATGGACCAGCTCGGGCGACCTCGCACCGACATCCACGCCTTCACGATGCCGGGGTTCGCGACGACGGACACCACGCGGGGGTACGCGACCCGACTGGCACAGAGCCTCGGCGTGACCTTCGAGACGATCGACATCACCCGCGCCGCCCGCGTCATGCTCGACGACCTCGACCACCCGTTCAGCGAGGGCGACCACGCCGGAGCCGACGTCTTCGACGTCACCTTCGAGAACGTGCAGGCGGGTCTGCGCACCGACTACCTCTTCCGGCTCGCCAACCACCGCGGCGGCATCGTGCTCGGCACGGGCGATCTCTCCGAGCTCGCGCTGGGGTGGTGCACCTACGGGGTCGGCGACCAGATGTCGCACTACAACGTCAACGGCGGGGTGCCCAAGACCCTCATCCAGCACCTGATCCGCTGGGTCGCCGATACCGGGGAGTTCGGCGCCGACACCCGCGAGGTGCTCCTGGAGATCTTGGCCCAGGACATCACCCCCGAGCTGATCCCGACCCGCGAGGGAGCCGCCCCGCAGCGCACCGAGGACTCGGTGGGCCCCTACGCGTTGCAGGACTTCACGCTGTACCACGTCGTGCGGCGCGGCTACCGGCCGAGCACGATCGCCTTCCTCGCCTGGCACGCCTGGCACGACGTCGAGTCGGGGGCCTGGCCGCCGGGATTCCCCGACTCCGAGCGTCGTGCCTACGACCTGACCGAGATCACTGCCTGGCTGGAGGTCTTCATCCGACGGTTCTTCGCCAACCAGTTCAAGCGCTCGGCGCTGCCCAACGGTCCGAAGGTGAGTGCCGGCGGCACGATGTCGCCGCGCGGCGACTGGCGGATGCCCTCGGACGCCTCGCCGGCGGCCTGGCTCGCCGATCTCGCCCGCGTTCCGCGTTGACCCGTCTTGAAGGAGAGACGGGTCAACGCGAGCCTGGGGTGACCAGGCCGTGGTCGAAGGCGAAGACGACGGCGGCGGCGCGATCGCGCAGCGCGAGCTTGGCGAAGATCCGCCCGATGTGACTCTTCACGGTGAGCTCGGAGATGACCAGATGGTCGGCGATCTCGGCGTTGGAGAGCCCGCGCCCGATCGCGACGAGGACGTCGAGCTCGCGCGCCGTCAGCTCCTCGACCGTCCCACCCGACGCCGTGGCGGCTGCGACCGGCGGGACGTCGGCGGCACGGAATGCGGTGAGCACCCGCCCGGTCACGGCGGGGTCGAGCCAGGAGTCTCCCGCAGCGACGGCGTGTACCGCGCGCACCAGGTCCTCGGCGGGGGAGTCCTTGAGCAGGAATCCCGACGCGCCCGCACGCAGGGCACCGGAGAGCAGCTCGTCGTCGTCGAAGGTGGTGAGCACCAGAACGGGCGGGTGCTCGCCCGCAGCGCGGATCGCCGTAGTGGCGGCGATGCCGTCGACGCGTTTCATCCGCAGGTCCATCACCACGACGTCCGGGGTGTGCGCGCTCAGCGCGGCCGGGACTTCGTCGCCGTCGCCGCACTCGGCCACGATCTCGAAGCCGTCGCGTCGGCGCAGGATGCGGCGCAGCCCCGAGCGCACGAGCTCCTGGTCGTCGACCAGGAGCACCCGGACGGGGGCCGACGTCGCCGGGTCGGTCACGGCAGCAGCCTCCGGACCACGCACCGGTGCGGTGCCGAGCCGGTGCCACGCATCGGGACGGCGAGGTCGACGCGCCACTGGAGGCCGTCGTCGTCGGGGCCGACGTGGAGGTCGCCGCCGAGCTGCGTCACACGCGAGGTCATGCCGGTGACGCCCGACCCGCCGACGTCGAGGCGGGCACCGACCGGGATCGGGTTCACGATGCTGAGGTGCGTCTGCTGCGCGGTGACCAGCAGGCGCCCGCGTGCCGACGAGCCCGGAGCGTGCTTGGCGATGTTGCTCAGGGACTCCTGCACGACTCGGTAGAGGCCGAGACCGGTCGCATCCGAGAGTGCCGTGAGGTCGCCGTCGACCGCGAAGTCGAGATCCAGCCCGGCCCCGCGGACCTCGGCGACCAACTCGGGGATGTCGCGGGCGGTGGGCAAGGGACGCAGGACGTCGCCGGCAGCAGCGCCGGTGGTGGAGCCGTCGGCCAGGACGCTCACCGTGCTGCGGATGTCGGCCATGGCCTGCCGTCCGATCCGCTCGGCGTCGGTCAAGGCGTCGATGGCGTCGGGGATGTCGGCGTCCTCCGCTAGCGAGCGTCGCGCGCCGGTGACGTGCAGCATCGTCACGCTCAGGGAGTGCGCCACGAGGTCGTGGATCTCGCGCGCCACGCGTTGCCGCTCGTCGAGCGTGGCGCGTTGCCGCTCCTCGGCTCGCGCTGTCTGTTCGGCCACCAGTGCCCGCATCATCCATCGCAGCATCTGGCCGAACACGACGCCGAACACGAGGGCGCCGAGGTAGAGGAGCGTCAGATCGGAGCGGTAGTCGCCCAGCCACACCACGAGGGCCGCTGCGGCGGCCGCGGCGAGCAGTCCTCGCACGGTTCCCGACATGGTGGTGATCTCGCCGACCATCACCATCAGCGTCGCCGGCAGCACGTCGACGGTGTCGCCGGAGAAGGGCTGGGTGAGCAGCCACGCCACGCCGGAGGTGACGAGCAGCGCCTCGAGCCACCATGCCATCCACTGCGGCGAGAAGAAGTGGGTCACGCACGGCGTGGCGATGAGCAGCAGGGCCAGTGCCGGCGCGGACGGTGGGAGCAGAACGCCGTGCTGGCCCGCACCGACGGCCGCGCTGCTGAGCAGCGCAATGGTCGCCGTCACCGGGATCCACCAGGGGTAGGCCAGCCCGAACCGTCCGGCCTTGCTCTCGATGTGGTCGCGCAGCCGCACGGCGGTCCTCCACACCACCGGGGAGTCGCTCATGAGGAGTCAGCCTAGGGGCGCCCGGCGTCCGAGGCATCCGACGAGGGGAGGAGGACGTCTCCTCCCACGGTAGGAGCGGCATTGGGTGCTGTGGCCCGATGCCGTGGCGGCTCGACCGGCCTAGCGTCGAGGCAACGTCACAGTGGAGCCCGGCGCACCGCCGAGGCTCCGAGAGGAGTCGACATGAGTTGGGCAGACACCCACGAGCGGAACCGGATCGTGCGCGCCGTCGAGGCGCGCCTGGAGAGCGGTGCGGACGAGACGCCGCTCGCCTGGACCCCGGAGTACGCCGACGTCTTCGGTGACCGGATGGCGTTCCACGCCCATCTGGCCTACCGGTGGCGCCTGCGTCTGAGCACCCAGCTCGAGGCGATGCGCGACGACGCTGCGTGGGAGCACGCCGCCGCTGTCGGCATCGCCCGGGCGGGCCTGATGGCGCTGGAGCGGGAGCGTGTCCGGTCGCGATCGACGTCGCCGGGAACCTTAACCGCGGCTTAGGTTCGGCCAGAGGCGCGCTTAGCGCCCGAGTCGGGAACCTCTTCTCATCGACACGGCAGCCACGACGGCTGACCACCGACCTGAGAAGAGGACATGACGATGAAGAAGATCCTGGCCATCGCCGTCGCGGCGATCGTGGTGATCGGTGCGCTCGGCATCGGCGCCTGGCTGATCTGGGGCGGCGAGGACGACGTCACCGCCCGCGGGACCTGCGGCGGAGCGACGTACGAGATCAGCGCGGAGGATGAGGACGGCGCGACCGAGGTCACCTTCGAGCTGCAGTCCGGCGCCCCGGGCGAGGTCTGGCAGGTACTGATCGAGCAGGACGGCGCACCGCTGCTCGAAGGCGAGCGCACCACCGACGAGGACGGCGAGCTCGACGTCGACGCGATCGCCCGCGGCGACGCCGGCGAGGAGTTCACCGCCACCGCCACCCGTACCGGTGACGGCGCGGCGGGCGAGACCTGCGTCGCGACCGTGAGCCGCTGACCGGACCGCCGGTCCCACCCGTCATCCATCCCACCCGACTCATCCCGAACCACCAGGAGACAGCCATGTTCAGCACCCGTACCCGCATCACCGCCCTCGCCACCGCGACCGCCGGCACCCTGGCCGGTGTGGGGCTCGCCGTGGGCGCCGCCGCCCCTGCCCACGCCGACGTCGAACGTCAGGGTCGCTGCGGCGTCGGCGTCTACGACTTCTCCGTCGATCGTGAGGGTCGCGGCTACGAGGTCTCGGTCGATCTCGACGGCCTGCCGCGCTCCTCGCGCTGGAAGGTCCAGCTCTTCCACAACGGCGCGGCCGTGCTCACCACGACGCGCGCTGCCGACGTCGAGGGCGACGTCGAGGTGGAGACCTACCGGCGCAACGCATCCGGCGCCGACACGTTCCGCTTCCGCGCGACCCGGGTCGGTGGTGGCGCGAGCTGCGGCAGCACCATCACGCTGCGCTGACCGAACGCTGACCGAACGCTGACCGGGCGCTGACCGCTCAGGCCGGACCGAGACTCACCTCGACCCGCCCACCGCCTGACGCCGACGACGTCACCAGGAGACCGCCACCGGATTCGGTGGCGGTCTTCTGCACGATGGAGAGCCCGAGACCCGTCGAGCCGGCGCCGGACTGGCCGCGTGCCTCGACGTCGAGGCCGGACGGGAAGCCCGGCCCCTCGTCCTCGACCACGAGCAGCACGCCACCGTCCTCGGGTTCCAGGGAGATCCGGACGGCGGCGCCGTCCGGGGTGTGGGTGAAGACGTTGTCGAGCACGATGTCGAGCACCGCCTCGACGTCCTCGGGGGCGGCTCGCACGAGCCCGGCGCTCTCGCCCGCCGGCCAGGGCTCGACGTCGAAGGGCCGCGCCTGGTCATCGGCCAGCGCCCGCCAGAACTCCGCGCGTGCGGCGAGGACGGCGGGAGCGTCGCAGGAGGCGACGAGCCCCTCGCGCTCGGAGCGTCGGGCTTCGCGCACCACCGCGTCGACGGCGGCCTGGAGGGCGTCGAGCTCGGCGCCCACCCGGTCACGGTCCTCAGCGCGCGGAAGGGCGTCGATCCGCAGTCGCAGGGCGGTGATCGGCGTGCGTAGCCGGTGGCTCAGGTCGGCGATCTGAGCCCGTTCGCGCTCGATCAGCGTCTCGATCCGCCCCACCAGCGCGTTCAACGCCGCCGCGAGGTCGTGCACCTCCGCGGGGGCCTCCGGCGCGACCGTGGCCGTCGTGACGCCGCTCTCCGTGCGCCGGGTTCCGAGCATCCGTGCGTGGTCGGCCAGCGCCCGGATGGGCAGCACCACCGAGCGACCGATCCGGTCGGCCAGGCCCAGCGCCCCGCCGAGGAGCGCCAGGCCCAAGAGGAGCAGGATCAACCAGGCACGGACCAGGTCGGAGTCGAGGCCGGGTCGCTGCACGATCACCCGGATGACCGGGGTCTCGTCGGGGGCGGAGCTGCTGGCTCCGAGCGAGACCGGGATCAGCAGCTGGGTGCCCTCGCCGACGTCGTCGAGCCGGGCGAGGCCGCTCAGGCGCGCCTGGACCACGCGGCGGTCCTCGCCGGGGTCGGGACCGATCGCATCGCCGTCGGGGTAGAGCACGGTGGTGTCGATGCCCGAGTCCGTGTTGATCCGGTCGAGGTAGACCGAGACGGTGCCCTTGTCGTCCTGGGCCGAGGCCACCACGGTCTCGGTGGCCTGCACCTCCAACGCGGCACGTGAGAGGCGATCCTCCAGCGCGTAGTCGCGCATCAGCACCGCGAGCGGCACGAGCATCGCGAGGAGCACCATCGTCACCGCCGCTGCGACGGTGAGGATGAGTCGCGCGCGCATGGTCATCCCATCACCCGGTCGCGTCCGGATCGACGAGCCGGACCCCGACACCGCGCACGGTCTCCAGGTACCGCGGCTGCGCGGCGGTCTCGCCGAGCTTGCGCCGCAGCCACGACAGGTGCACGTCGACGGTCTTGTCCGAACCGCCCCAGCTCTGCTGCCACACCGTGGTCAACAGCTCCTTCTTGGTCACCACCTCGCCCACCCGCTCGGCCAGGGTGCGCAGCAGGTCGAACTCCTTGGGGCTGAGGTCGAGCGCCTCCCCGGCCAGGGCCGCGCGCCGCGCCGGCACGTCGATGCGCAGTGCCCCGACCTCCATCGCGGGGCTTGCGGCACGAGCGCCCGGCTGGACCCGGCGCAGGACGGCATTGATCCGCGCAGCGAGCTGGTCGGTGGTGTACGGCTTGACCACGTAGTCGTCCGCGCCGGCGTCGAGGCACGCCACCAGCGACGGGTCGTCGTCGCGGGCGCTCGCGATGATCACCGGCACGTCGCTGACGGCCCGCAGCATCGAGAGCACCTGGGTGCCGTCGACGTCGGGGAGTCCGAGATCGAGCACGACGAGGTCGGGGCGTTCCTCGACGGCAGCGGTGAGGCCCTGCATCCCGGTCGATGCCGCCGACACGGCGTGGCCGCGCTCACCGAGTGCGCGCATGACCAGGGGGCGGATGCGCGCGTCGTCCTCGACGATCAGTACGTGCGCCACGGGAGGAAACCTATCCGCGTCCTCGCTCACCCGGTCGATGGCACGATGCTCGCGTGAGCACCGAACCACACCGGCGTCCGGCCCCGGCCCGACCGAGTCAGGCGCGGCCGGTGCGGCTCACCGCCATCTGGGTGGTGGCGGCCGGCCTGGCTGTCGCGGTGGGGGTCCTTGCCGTCCGCAGCGCCGGCGCGGACCTGCGCGGTCGCGGGCCGATCGGGAATCCCGACCTCGTCTCGGCTGCGGAGATCGAGGGCCGTGCCACTCCCGATCCCAATCTGCCGGTCCTGGAGGACACGTTCTCCGGCGACTACGGCCGCTTCGTCGTCGGGTGTCAGGGCGTGTTCGCGTCCACGATCGACGCGGTCCCGGCGCCGGGGTGGCGGGTGGTCAGCATCGAGCCCGGCCCCGACGACGACGTCGACGCGATCTTCTCCTCCGGGCGGCGCTCGGTGGAGCTGGAGGTCTACTGCAATCGCGGTCGCCCGCGCCTGGCCGAGCTGGAGTCGAAGACGCTGCCGGTCGGCTGACGCAGCGCACCGGGCGGTGCGCCATAGTGTCCGCATGGGTAAGCAAGAGGAGTTCGTGCTGCGCGCTCTCGAGGAGCGCGACGTCCGGTTCGTCCGGCTCTGGTTCACCGACGTGCTCGGGTTCTTGAAGTCGGTGGCCGTGGCGCCCGCCGAACTCGAAGGCGCCTTCGACGGGGGCATCGGCTTCGACGGTTCGGCGATCGGGGGCTTCGGCCGCGTGTACGAGGCCGACATGCTCGCCAAGCCGGATCCTTCGACCTTCCAGATCCTGCCGTGGCGCAGCCAGGGGCCCTCCACGGCCCGGATGTTCTGCGACATCGTGATGCCGGACGGGTCGCCGTCCTACGCCGACCCGCGCTACGTGCTCAAGCGCACGCTGGGCAAGGCGGCCGAGGCCGGCTTCACCTTCTACACCCACCCGGAGATCGAGTTCTATCTCTTCAAGAACGTGCCCGAGGCCGGCGCGGAGCCGGTGCCGGTGGACCGCAGCGGGTACTTCGACCACACCCCGCAGTCGATGGGCGCGGACTTCCGCCGCGAGGCGATCACCATGCTCGAGTCGATGGGGATCTCGGTCGAGTTCAGCCATCACGAGGCCGGCCCCGGCCAGCAGGAGATCGACCTGCGCTACGCCGACGCGCTCTCCACTGCCGACAACATCATGACCTTCCGCACGGTGATCCGGGAGGTCGCGCTGAACCAGGGCATCTGGGCGAGCTTCATGCCCAAGCCCTTCACCACCCACCCGGGATCGGGCATGCACACCCACGTCTCGCTCTTCGACGGCGATCAGAACGCCTTCTACGAGGCGGGTGCGGAGTACCAGCTCAGCCAGACCGGACGGCGATTCATCGCCGGCGTGCTCAAGCACGCACCCGAGATCAGCATCGTCACCAACCAGTGGGTCAACTCCTACAAGCGGATGATGTTCGGCGGCGAGGCGCCGTCCTACGTGTGCTGGGGGCACAACAACCGCTCCGCCATGGTGCGGGTCCCGATGTACAAGCCGCTCAAGGGCCAGTCGACCCGGGTCGAGCTGCGCACCCTCGACCCTGCGTGCAATCCCTACCTGGCCTTCGCCGCGGTCCTCGCCGCCGGTCTCAAGGGCATCGAGGAGGGCTACGAGCTTCCGCGCGAGGCCGAGGACGACGTGTGGACGCTCACCGAGCGCGAGCGCAAGAGCCTGGGCATCGACCCGCTGCCGCGCAACCTCAACGAGGCGATCGCGATCGCCGAGTCCTCCGAGCTCCTCGCCGAGACCCTCGGTGAGAACGTCTTCGAGTTCCTGCTGCGCAACAAGCGCGCGGAATGGGACGAGTACCGCGGCCAGGTCTCGGCGTTCGAGCGTGACCAGATGCTGCCGGTGATCTGAGCGGTCACGTGGGGGCGCGGTGAGTCTGCCGAACCAGCCGGGGCGCCCGGCGACGAGCAAGGGGAGCCTGCTGCGGCTGGGCTTCCACGACGCGTCGCGCTCGGCGGAGAACCTGACCCGGCTCGGCGACGCGGCCGAGCCGCTGGTCGCGCTGCTGGCGCGTACCGCTGACCCCGACGCGGCTCTCGACGCTTTGGTGTGCCTCCACGAGGCATGTGCGGAGATCGACCCCCAGGAGGCGCAGGCCCTGCTGGCCGCCGTCGTCGACGACGAGGGCACCGCGATGCGCCTGCTCAGCGTGCTCGGCGCCAGCCTGGCGCTCGGGGAGCACTTGTGCCGTCATCCGCGGCAGTGGCGCGAACTGACCGATCCCACGCTGGGCTCGACACGACCCGCTGCCTACGCCGTCCGCGAGGAGCTGCTGCGCGCCGTCGGTGCGGACCCGTGGGCCGAGGTCCCCGTCGCGTCCCTGGCCGACGCCGAGGCGATGGACGCGCTGCGGGTGGAGTACCGCCGGGTGCTGGTGCGGCTCGCCGCGCGCGACCTCGCGCACGCCGTCGGGGTGGACGACGTCGCGGCCGAGCTCTCCGACCTGGCCGGCGGCACGCTGGAGGCGGCACTCGCCATCGCGCGGCAGCGAGTCGGGCCCGACCACGCAGCGGTGCGCCTGGCCGTGATCGCCATGGGCAAGTGCGGCGGCCACGAGCTGAACTACGTCTCCGACGTCGACGTGATCTTCGTGCACGCGCCTGCCGACGACGCGACCGACGACGGCTCCGACGATGCGCTGGTGCTTCGGACGGCGACCAAGCTGGCCAGCCAACTGATCCTGATCTGCTCCGACCACACCACCGAAGGCACCATCTGGCCGGTCGACGCCGCCCTGCGGCCCGAGGGCAAGGCAGGCCCGCTGACCCGCACCGTGACCAGCCACCAGGGTTACTACGAGCGCTGGGCGAAGTCGTGGGAGTTCCAAGCTCTGCTCAAGGCGCGCCCGGTCGCCGGCGATCTCACTCTGGGCGAGGAGTTCTGCGCGATGGTCGCGCCGCTGGTCTGGTCGGCGGCGGACCGGGACGGCTTCGTCTCCGAGACCCAGGCGATGCGCCGGCGCGTCATCGACCACATCCCGGCCAAGGAGGCCGCGCGCCAGCTCAAGCTCGGCGAGGGCGGGCTCCGCGACGTCGAGTTCGCGGTGCAGTTGCTGCAGTTGGTGCACGGCCGCTACGACGAGGCGATCCGTTCGCCCACGACGCTCAGTGCCCTGGCGACGTTGACCCGTGGCGGCTATGTCGGCCGTGACGACGGCGAGGCGCTGCACGACGCCTACAGCTTCCTCCGCCAACTCGAGCACCGGATCCAGCTGCATCAGCTGCGCCGCACCCACCTGGTGCCGGACGACGACGAGGCGATGCGCCGTCTCGGTCGGAGCCTGGGTTTCACCAAGGAGCCCGGGGCCGCGCTCGACAAGGTCTGGCAGCACCATCGACGCGAGGTACGTCGTCTTCACGAGAAGCTCTTCTACCGCCCGTTGCTCTCCGCGGTCGCCCGGATCCAGAGCGATGAGGTGCGGCTCTCCTCGGCGGCGGCCGCCGACCGGCTCGCGGCCCTCGGCTACGCCGATCCACAGGCTGCGCTGCGCAATCTCGAGGCACTGACCAGCGGAGTCTCGCGCTCGGCGTCGCTGCAGAAGGCCCTGTTGCCGGCGATGCTCGCCTGGTTCGCCGAGGGCCCCGATCCCGACGGCGGGCTCTTCGGGTTCCGGCGGATCAGCGAGGCGATGGGGCGCACACCGTGGTACCTGCGCACCCTGCGCGACGAGGGCGAGGTCGCGCGTCGGCTCGCGACCCTGCTGTCGACGTCGCGCTACGCCACCAGCCTGCTCGAGCGCGAACCCGAAGGTGTGCGGATCCTCGGGGAGGACCTGGCGCCCTTGGAGCCGACGGCGATGTTGGAGGAGATGCGCAGCTCGGCGGCACGCCACACCGGCGACGACCGTCTGGCCAAGCAGGTCAAGGCGATCCGCGCCGTCCGGCGTCGGGAGCTGTTCCGGGTCAGTTCGGGCGACGTGCTCGGCGTCACCGACGTCGCCGACGTCGGCGCAGCGCTGTCGCGGATCACCGACGCGACCCTGCAGGCGACGCTGGCTGTGGCCGAGGAGGCGGTCCTGGACCAGCGGAAGCTGGGTGTGGCGCCGACCCGGATGGCGGTGATCGCGATGGGTCGCTACGGCGGGTTCGAGCTCTCCTACGGCAGCGACGCCGACGTGATGTTCGTGCACCGCCCCCAGGAGGGCGCCGATCCCCAACGAGCGACTCAGTACGCCACCGCGGTCGCGAACGAGATGCGCAAGGCCCTGGCCGCTCCCGGCACCGACCCGGCGCTGGAGCTCGATGCCGACCTGCGCCCGGAGGGACGCCAGGGTGCGCTGGTGCGCACGCTGGATTCCTACGCCGCCTACTACGCCAAGTGGTCGCACGTATGGGAGGCCCAGGCGCTGCTCCGCGCCGACGCGGTCGTGGGCGACGAGGAGCTGCGGCGCGACTTCACCGCCCTGATCGATCCGCTGCGCTACCCGGTCGACGGGTTGCGCGACGACGACGTCATGGAGGTGCGCCGGATCAAGGCGCGCGTCGACCACGAGCGGATGCCCAAGGGCGCCGACCCGCACCTGCATCTCAAGCTCGGCCGCGGCGGGCTGGCCGACATCGAGTGGACGGTGCAGCTGCTGCAGATGCGCCACGCCGGCCAGGTCGAGGGCCTGCGCACCCCCCGCACTCTGACCGCGCTGGCAGCGGCGCGCGATGCCGAGCTCATCGACGTCGAGGACGCCCTGACGCTGGAGACGGCGTGGCGCGCTGTCAGCCGGATGCGGAACGCCGTCACCCTCGCGCGCGGCAAGGCCGGCGACCAGCTGCCGCGCGAGACCCGCGAACGGGCCGCCGTCGCCACCATCCTGGGCTACCCGCAGGGCAGCACCGACGCGATGGTCAACGACCACCTGCGCGCCACCCGGTTGGCGCGCGCGGTGGTCGACCGCATCTTCTGGTGACGCGACGCCGCTCGGGCCTCAGCCCTTCGCCACCGAGGTGCGCACCAGGTCACCGCACGCGTACTCGCCACGATTGGCCTTGCGCCAGGTGCTGCCCTTGAGGCGGGCGATGGTGGCGCAGGTGTAGGTCTGCTTGCCGCCGACGTCCATCGGCGGGTGCATGCCGAGCCCCGTCCACTTGCGCTGCTTCTTGATCGCTGCCAGGAGGTTCTCGCGGGTCAGGTTCTCCCGGAGCTCGCTGGCGAGCGTGGTGAACAGGCGCGCGGCCGACCAGGAGAACACTCCGAAGGACGTCGGGCCGGAGCCGGGCCGCGTCTGGTTGAGCCAGCCGAGGTAGTTCGCCATCTCCTTGTTGCCCGGCGTGGTGAACAGCGGGTGTGCGAGCGCGAGGTAGGTGCCGTTGATCGCCGAACCACCCAGCTCGACGAACTCGTCGGTGTACTGGGTCTGGGTGACGATCAGGACCTCGGGCTTCCACGACTGCTGCTGGAAGGCCTGGGCGAGTCGCACGACCATCGGCGTCGCCGCGACGAAGTAGACGAACTTGATGTCCGCCTCCTTCATCTCCTGCACGTAGGAGGTGTAGTTGAACTCCGCGACCTCGATACCGCGCAGGATCTTCACGTTGTAGCCGACCGACTTCGCGGCCTCGGAGAAGCTCTTGCCGAGGTCCGGCGAGCCGCCGGTGTTGAGGTAGAGGAACGCCGCGGAGCTCTTGACGCCCGGGTGCAGGCGCTCGATCTCCTTGTAGGTGTAGTTGCCGGCGACGCCGATCTCCTGCGCCTGCGCGGAGTAGCACGTCGAGCAGAGGGTGCGGGTACGGGTGAGGGCGAGCGCGCGCAGGTCTGGCAGCTTGCAGTTCTGCGCGGTCGCCGCACCGCCGCTGTCCACGATCGAGGTCGAACCGACCATCGCGAAAGCCTCGGTGCAGGCCCGTGCGTAGTTCTGCTGGTCGGCGGCGGCGTCACCGCGGCTGTCGAGCTCGAGCAGCTTCAGCTTGCGGCCGCAGATGTCGGAGGTGCGGTTGAAGTAGTTGACGTAGGACAGCATCGCGTCCTGGGAGGACTTGAACAGCCCGGGCACGGCGCCGGAGATGTCGGAGGCGTTCGCGATCACGATCTCGCTGTCGGTGATGCCGGGTGCCTTGGGCAGGTCGCAGGGGCCGGTGGAGGTGCCCTGCTCGGATGGTGCCGCAGGGCTCTCGCCCGTCGTGCCACCCGAGGCGCCGCCGGTGTCGCCGCCCGTGGACGTCGAGCCCGTGCCGCCGCCCGTTCCTCCCGCGACCGGGGCCCCGGGGTCACCCGACGTCGTCCCGGTGTCGCCGCCGATCGCGCCGGGGTCTCCGGTCGCGCCGACCACCTCGCCCGAGGAGCCGGTGTCCGCGCTCTCCAGCGCGATGGAGTCACCTCCGCGAGCAGCGGCTACCTCGTCGGCACTCAGTTGCGAGCCGCAGGCGGTCACGGTCAGGACGGCGGCGGCGATCAAGCCGGCGCCGAGGGGGCGGAGTCGGGCGTGCGGGGAGCGCGTCATCGGTGACCTTCCGTCGTCAGTGACGAGCGTCACCCTAGACGTAGAGCGGCGCCGTCGCCCGTCCAACGCCGAAGACGGATGCCGGTTACGGGTCGAGGCCCTGCTCTGGGGCCGGACCGAGCAGCCACAACGCGCCGAGCGGCGGGACGACGATGTCGGCGCGCGCGGGCATCGCGCCCTGGGCCCCCTCGACCGCGAGGACCGACCCGAGGTTGCCGACGCCGGAGCCGCCGTAGCCGGTCGCGTCGGTGTTGAGGGTCTCGGACCACAGCCCTGGGGCGGGCAGGCCCAAGCGCAGGTCCCACGGTGTCGAGGCGAAGTTCGCGACGCAGACGAGGTCACGCGCACCGGGTGCCCGCCGGACGAACGAGTAGACGTTGCGGCCGGCGTCGTCGGCGTCGATCCACTCGAAGGACGTGGGGGGGACGTCGTCGGCCCACGCGGCCGACGCATCGACGTAGGCGGCGTTGAGGTCGCGCACCAGGTCGTGCAGGCCGCGGTGCTCGCCGTGGGCGAGCAGCCACCAGTCGAGCTCGCGCGACTCCGCCCACTCGGCCTCCTGGCCGAACTCGTCGCCCATGAAGATCAGCTGGCGGCCCGGGTGGGCCCACATGAACGCGTAGTAGGCGCGCAGCGTGGCGAGCTGCTGCCACCGGTCGCCGGGCATCTTGCGCAGCAGCGAGCCCTTGCCGTGCACGACCTCGTCGTGACTCAGCGGGAGCACGTAGTTCTCGCTCCAGGCGTAGGTGAGCGCGAAGGTCAGGTCGTGGTGGTGGAACTGTCGATGCACCGGCTCGCGGTGGAGGTAGTCGAGCGTGTCGTGCATCCAGCCCATGTTCCACTTGAAGCCGAACCCGAGGCCGCCGTCGTCGGTGCTGCGGGTGACGCCGGGCCACGAGGTCGACTCCTCGGCGATGGTCACCGCGCCCGGCACCCGGCGGTAGACGGTGGCGTTCATCTCCTGGAGGAACCTCACGGCCTCCAGGTTCTCCCGGCCACCGTGCTCGTTGGGCGACCACTGGCCGTCCTCGCGGGCGTAGTCGAGATAGAGCATCGAGGCGACGCCGTCCACGCGCAGGCCGTCGGCGTGGAACTCCTCCAGCCAGTACAGGGCGTTGGCATAGAGGAAGTTGCGCACCTCATGCCGGCCGAAGTCGAAGATCCACGACCCCCATTCGGGGTGCCACCCGCGCTGCGGGTTGGGGTCCTCGTAGAGCGGCGTGCCGTCGAAGCGCACCAGTGCCCACTCGTCGGTGGCGAAGTGCCCCGGCACCCAGTCCAGGATCACGCCCACGCCCGCCTGGTGGAAGGCGTCGACCAGGCGACGGAACCCGTCGGGGTCGCCGAACCGCGAGTCGGGGGCGAAGTAGGAGGTGACGTGGTAGCCCCAGGAGCCGCCGAACGGGTGCTGCATCACCGGCATCAGCTCGACATGGGTGAAGCCGAGGTCGCGCACGTAGGGGACCAGGTCGGCGACCATCTCGTCGTAGTTCCAGAATCGGCCGTCCGGATGGCGCTTCCAGGATCCGAGGTGCACCTCGTAGATCGACATCGGTGCTGCGTGGGGGGCGGTCGCGGCGCGCCGTGCCATCCAGGCGTCGTCGGCCCACTCATGGGTCGAGGCGAAGACCTTCGACGCCGTCTGAGGCGGCACCTCGGCGTAGGCGGCCAGGGGGTCGGCCTTCTCGCGCCAGACGTCGTCCGCGCCCAGCACCAGGTACTTGTAGGCCGTGCCGCTGCCCGCGCCGGGCACGAAGAGCTCCCACACACCGGAGCGACCGAGCTGGCGCATCGGGTGTTCGCGACCGTCCCAGTTGTTGAAGTCGCCGCTGAGTCGGACCGCGCGCGCACGCGGGGCCCAGACGGCGAACGAGGTACCGCCCGGCCTGGCGTGTGCGCCGAGCACCTGCCACAGGTTCTCGTGACGCCCCTCGTTGACCAGGTGCAGATCGACCTCGCCGAGGCTCGGCAGGAAGCGGTAGGGGTCGTCGAGCACGATCTCGCCCTCGCCGTAGTCCACGACCAGCCGGTAGTCGGGCACGGCGACGTCGGCACCGGCCCCGGAGTCGACGTCGAGCACGCCGACCCAGATGCCGCCGTGCTCGTGGGTCAGGTCGACGTCGGCCGATCCGCCGGGGCCCTCGCCGGTCCGGACGGCGACACGCTGGGCCAGCGGCTTGAGCACGCGCACGGTGACCCCTCCGTCGTGGGGGTGGGGTCCGAGGACGGCGTGCGGGTGGCCGTGCTCGCCGCGCACGATCTGGTCGAGTTCGCCGCGGGCGACGGGGTGGACGTCGGGAGCGGAATCGGGGGTCGGCACAGGCATCAGGCTCCGATCTGCGCAAGCGAGGCGAGCGGGATGTGCACCCAGCCCGGTCGGTTGCGGGTCTCGTAGACGGCCTCGTAGACGCCCTTGTCGGCGAGGTAGGCGGTCAGGAGTACCGAGTGCGCGGAGCCCCCATCGAGGTAGGCAGCCAGGAACGCGGCCTGGTTGCGTCGCGACCAGGCCGCGCCGCGGCCACGCATGACGGCGTCGACCTCGGTGTCCTGATCGTCGAGTTGGTGACGCACCACGTGCGGGGCGTAGTCGAAGGAACGCAGCATCCCGGCGACGTCGCGCCACGGCGAGTCGGGGCGCAGCCGATCGGCGAGCGGCGTGGCCGGCTCTCCCTCGAAGTCGACCAGCTTCCAGCCGAGCGCCGTCCGCAGGGTCTGACCGAGATGGAGGTCGCCGTGCACGTGCTGGCCCGGCACCTCGCCCAGCTCGGCGACGGCGTCGAAGGTCGCGCGGAGGCGAGGCTCGTGATCGCCGAGCCCGGGCACGAGCGCAAGCGCATCGGCGAGGCGGGCCCGCATGCCGTCGGCGATCCGGGTCGCGGAGAGCGTCGCCTCCTCAGGTGCGATCGGCAGGGCGGAGGCCATCAACGCATGCACCTCCCGCAGCGTCTCGCCCAGCCGGGCGGACTCGGCGGCGAAGTCGCCGCCGGCCTGGTCGGCGTCGAGGTCGGGGGAGGCGTAGAGGTCGCGCACGCTCGCGCAGGCCAGATCCCACCCGTCGGTGGCGGTGCGGAGAAACTGCTGGAGCATCGCCAGATGGGTCGGGACGCCGTCGATATCGGCCTCGATCCAGCCGTAGAGCTCGGCGACGTGATGCGATCCGGCGAGACTCAGTGCCTCATGGGTGGTGACGTCGGGGTTCGGACCGGGCGTGACCTTGCGGAAGAGCTTCAGCACGGCGTCCTCGCCGAGCATCAGGGAGGAGTTGGACTGCTCCCCGCTGAAGAGGGCCGCGACGGCGTCCGGGTCGAGATCGTGGCCCGGCAGCCGGTGAAACGCCAGGCCGCCGTGCCGGATCGGGGTCGTCGCGGCCGAGGTCAGGCCGCTCTGCCACAGCCGCGCGGCGTCGCGGTCGTGGAGGGCGTCGTAGGCCTGGAGCTCCCCGACGTCGGGGTCGTGCCACGAACCGACGTAGGCGTGGGCCAGCCGCTCCTGCGACGAGGAGTAGTAGGCCAGCGGCACCTGGTAGTGCTCGGTCTCCTGGCGTCCGTCGGCGTAGCTCAGGGTGATCAGCAGGACGTCGAGTGCCGGATCGCCGCTCCCCAGGAGCGCGAGCCGACGGGCGCCGGTGACGGTGAACGTGCGGCCCTTGCCCCCGAACCAGCGGGTCTTCGCCAGGTACGGCGCGAAGACGTCGAGCGGCGGATGGTCGACGGGTCCGGTGGCGTTCACAGCAGCTGCCCCTCCTGCGAGGTCTCGCTCGGGATCAGGCGGAACCAATAGAAGCCGTACCCGCTCAGGGTGAGCAGGTAGGGCAGCTCGCCGATCGCTGGGAAGTGCACGCCCCCGAGCAGCTCGACGGGCACCATCCCCTCGAAGCGACGCAGGTCGAGTTCGACCGGCTGAGGGAAGCGCGAGAGATTGTTGACGCAGATCATCACGTCGCGCTCGGGGGAGTCGGGCTCGCCGAGTTCGCGTGCGTAGGAGAGCACGCTCGGGTTGGAGCCGCCGAGGTCGTGGAAGGTGCCGAGGCCGAACGCCGGGTGCTGGCGCCGCGCGTGGATGAGGCGGCGTGTCCAGTGCAGCAACGACGAGGGGTTCTCCAGCTGCGCCTCGACGTTGACGCTCTGGTAGCCGTAGACGGGATCCTGGATGGCGGGCAGGTGCAGCTTGCCCGGGGTGGCGGAGGAGAAGCCCGCGTTGCGGTCCGGAGTCCACTGCATCGGCGTGCGCACCCCGTCGCGATCACCGAGCCAGATGTTGTCGCCCATGCCGATCTCGTCGCCGTAGTAGAGCACCGGTGAGCCGGGAAGGGAGAGCAGGAGCGCGTTGAAGAGCTCGATCTGGTTGATGTCGTTGTCGAGGAGCGGGGCCAGTCGCCGACGGATCCCGATGTTGGCCTTCATGCGGGGGTCCTTGGCGTACTCGGCCCACATGTAGTCGCGGTCCTCGTCGGTGACCATCTCCAGGGTCAGCTCGTCGTGGTTGCGCAGGAAGATGCCCCACTGGCAGTTGCTCGGGATCGGTGGCGTCTGCTCGAGGATCTCCGAGATCGGGAACCGGGACTCCCGCCGCACCGCCATGAAGATGCGCGGCATCACGGGGAAGTGGAAGCACATGTGGCACTCGTCGCCGATCCAGGCGCCCTCGGGCGTGCCGTCGTCGCGCCGAGCGCTGCCGAAGTAGTCCACGACGTCGGCCGGCCACTGGTTGGCCTCGGCGAGCAGGATCTTCCCGGGGTAGTGCTCCTCGACGTAGGACCGCACCTTCCGGAGGAACTCGTGGGTCTCGGGGAGGTTCTCGCCGTTGGTGCCGGGTCGCTCGTAGAGGTAGGGGACGGCGTCGAGCCGGAAGCCGTCCAAGCCCATGTCGAACCAGAAGCTGATTGCCTCGAGCATCGCCTCGTGCACGGCGGGGTTGTCGAAGTTGAGATCGGGCTGGTGGTGGAAGAACCGGTGCCAGTAGTACTGCTGGCGCACCGGGTCCCAGGTCCAGTTCGACGGCTCAGTGTCGACGAAGATGATCCGTGCGTCCTCGTAGAGCTCGTCGGTGTCGGACCACACGTAGAAGTCGCCGTAGGGGCCCTCGGGATCGCTGCGGCTGGCCTGGAACCACGGGTGCTGGTCGCTGGTGTGGTTCATGACGAAGTCGATGATCACGCGGATGCCGCGCTGGTGCGCGGCGTCGACGAAGGCGTGGAAGTCCTCCACGGTGCCGCACTCGGGGAGGATGTTGGTGTAGTCCGCGACGTCGTAGCCGCCGTCCCGCAGCGGCGAGGTGAAGAACGGCGGCACCCACAGGCAGTCGACCCCGAGCCACTGCAGGTAGTCGAGTTTCTCGATGAGCCCACGGAAGTCGCCGGTGCCGTCGCCGTCGGAGTCGCGGAAGCTGCGTACCAGCACCTCGTAGAAGACGGCCGTCTTGAACCACTCGGGCTCGTCGGTCAACGGGGTGATCGCACTTCCGGGATTCATCGGTGCCTTCTCACGCTCAGGATGTGCGCGGGTTCGTGGTGAGGATCGAGGCGCACATAGTTGTGCTCGCTCCACGTCCAGTCGGATCCGGTGACCTCGTCGTGCACGGCGAAGCTCTCGCCGGGTTCGAGCCCGATGACCTCGAGGTCGAGGTGCACGGTGGTCTCACGGGTGCCGTGGGGGTCCAGGTTGAGCACCACGATCACGCGGTCGTCCTCGAGGGTCTTGCTGAACACCAGCACGTGGTCGTCGTCGGAGCGGTGGACGTGCAGGTTGCGCAGCAGCTGCAGCGCGGGGTGACGTCGTCGCGCGTGGTTGAGCATCGTCAGGTACGGCGCGAGTGAGCGTCCCTCCTCCTCCGCGGCGGCCCAGTCCCGGATCCTCAACTGGTACTTCTCCGAGTCCAGGTACTCCTCGCTGCCGGGCCGCACGGCCACATGCTCGAACAGCTCGTAGCCGGCGTAGACGCCCCAGCTGGGCGAAGCCATCGCGGCGAGTGCCGCGCGGATCTTGAACGCTGCCGGCCCGCCGTACTGCAGGAACGCGTGCAGGATGTCGGGGGTGTTGACGAAGAAGTTCGGCCGCATCAGGTGGTCGGACTCTGTGGCGACCTCCCGCAGGTAGTCCTCGATCTCGGCCTTGCCGGTGCGCCAGGTGAAGTAGGTGTAGCTCTGGTGGAAGCCCGCCGCGCCCAGGGTGTGCATCATCGGCGGCTTCGTGAACGCCTCGGAGAGGAAGAGGACGTCGGGGTCGGTGCGTCGCACCTGGGCGAGCAACCACTCCCAGAACGCGACCGGCTTGGTGTGCGGGTTGTCGACCCGGAAGATCCGGACCCCCAGCGTCATCCAGTGACGCACGACGCGCAGGACCTCGGCGCGGATGCCGTCGGGGTCGTTGTCGAAGTTGACCGGATAGATGTCCTGGTACTTCTTCGGCGGGTTCTCCGCGTAGGCGATGGTGCCGTCGGCGCGGGTGGTGAACCACTCCGGGTTGGACGTCACCCACGGGTGGTCGGGCGCAGCCTGGAGAGCGAGGTCGAGCGCGACCTCGATGCCGAGGTCGCGGGCGCGGCCCACGAAGGCGGCGAAGTCCTCGGTCGTGCCGAGGTCGGGGTGGATGGCGTCGTGGCCGCCGGCGCTGCTGCCGATCGCCCACGGCGACCCCACGTCGTCCGGGGCGGGGGTGAGGGTGTTGTTGGGCCCCTTGCGGTTGACCTCGCCGATCGGGTGGATCGGTGGCAGATAGAGGACATCGAAGCCCATCGCGGCGACGGCGTCGAGCCGCCGCGTCGCAGTGGCGAACGTGCCGCTCAGCACACGGGTGCCGGTCGGGTCGTCGGGATCGACCCGGGCCCCTTCTGACCGCGGGAAGAACTCGTACCAACTGCCGAACAGCGCGCGCTCGCGATCGACCTGGAGCGGGAACGGGCCGACCACGGTCTCCAGCTCGCGCAGGGGGTAGGCAGCCAGCACTGCCGCGACGTCCTCGCCCTGGAGGTGAGCCAGCCGCGCCTCCACCGGGCGGCTGGTGTCGCGCGCCGCCTCGAGCGCACCGCGCAGCGTGGTGGCGGCGCGCCGCTCCTTGGCCGGGAGCGAGGCCAGGACCTGCTCGATGAGCAGGGAGCCCTCGACGAATGTCAGCTCCACGTCGACCCCCGCGGGGATCTTGAGACCGGCGGCGTGCTGCCACGTGGCGACCGGGTCCGACCACGCGCGCACCTCGAACCGCCAGGCCCCGGGCGCGTCGGGAACGATCCAGGCACGATGCCGGTCGACCGGGTCGGACAGTCGCTCCATGCGGACGGGCGGGCGGCGGCGTCCCCGCGGCGTGATCGCGACGACGTCCGCGCCGAGCCGGTCGTGGCCCTCGCGGAACACGGTCGCGGTGATGGGGAGTGGCTCGCCGACCGTCGCCTTGGCCGGCAGCGCGTCCGGACTCGCTGCCACGCCCCCGAGGTCTACGCGGGGCATCACATCGATGATCGGGATTCGCCCGATGACGGGTCCGGCCATACCCCCACACTCGCGGCTCTCCGGAGTGGACGCAACTCACCGCGGGGTGGTCGCGGGGCGAGATCCACCGTTTCATTGGAACGATCCAGAGAACGACGCTAGCGTGCTGGCGTGCGCGCGATCCGACGGTTCACCGTCCGCCCCGTCCTGCCGACCGAGCTCGCCGGGCTCGCGGACCTGGCAGGCAATCTGCGCTGGTCCTGGCATCCGGAGACGTGCGACCTCTTCGAGGCCGTGGACCCCGATCTCTGGCGCGAGGTGGGACACGATCCTGCCAAGCTCCTGGGCGCGGTGAGTGCGGGGCGGTTCGCCGACCTCGCGGCCGACGGGGCCTTCCGGGCGCAGCTGGCCGCCGTCCGGGCCGACCTCGAGCGCTACCTCACCGAGGATCGCTGGTACCAGCGCAAGGTGTCCGTCGAGGACGGCCCGCGTGCCGTCGCCTACTTCTCCGCCGAGTACGGCATCACCGCCGTGCTCCCGCAGTACTCGGGCGGCCTGGGGATCCTGGCCGGTGACCACCTCAAGGCCGCGAGCGACCTCGGCGTGCCGATCCTCGGGGTGGGCCTGCTCTACAAGCACGGCTACTTCGAGCAGTCCCTCTCCGGCGAGGGGTGGCAGCAGGAGACCTACCCCGTGCTCGACCCCGACGAGCTGCCGATCTCGCTGCTCCGCGATGCCGACGGCGCGCGGGCGATCATCACCATCCCGATGCCCGGCGGCCCCGACCTGGTCGCGCGGATCTGGGTGGCGAGCGTCGGACGAGTGCCGCTGCTGCTCCTCGACACCGACGTCGAGGGCAATCCCGAGCACTACGTCGACGTCACCGACAGGCTCTACGGGGGCACGGCCGAGCACCGGTTGCGTCAGGAGCTCCTGCTCGGTGTCGGCGGCGTCAAGGCGCTGCGCGTCTATTGCCGCATCACCGGCCACGCGGAGCCCGAGGTGTTCCACTGCAACGAGGGCCACGCCGGATTCCTCGGCATCGAGCGCATCCGAGAGCTGATCACAGGTCCGGACGCACTCGACTTCGACACCGCGGTGCAGATCGGTCGGTCCTCCACGGTCTTCACCACCCACACCCCGGTACCGGCCGGCATCGACCGCTTCCCGAGGACCCTCGTCGCGCAGTACCTCGGTGACGGGGGCGCGACGCCGGACGTCCCGGTCGAGCGCGTGCTCGCTCTCGGCGCGGAGGACTACGCCGGCGGCGACACCAGTGTCTTCAACATGGCGGTGATGGGCTTCCGGCTCGCACAGCGCGCCAACGGCGTCTCGCAGTTGCACGGCGAGGTCAGCCGGGGCATGTTCCACGGGCTGTGGCCGGCCTTCGAGGAGTCGGAGGTGCCGATCACCTCGATCACCAACGGCGTCCACGCACCTACCTGGGTCGCCCGCGAGGTGTTCGGTCTGGCCGCAGCGCAGGGTGCCGACCCCGACGGCGACGACACCGAGGCGTTCTGGGCGGCGATCGACGTCGTGCCGGCCGACCGGATGTGGGCCACCAAGCGGCGCCTACGTGAGGCGCTGGTCGCCGACGCACGTGAGCGGCTGCGCCGCTCCTGGGAGAAGCGCGGCGCCGCGGCGGCCGAGCTGGACTGGATCGACGATGCGCTCGATCCCGACGTGCTGACCATCGGCTTCGCGCGGCGGGTGCCGTCCTACAAGCGGCTGACGCTGATGCTCCGCGACCCCGAGCGGCTCAAGCGCCTCCTGCTCGACCCGGAGCGCCCGGTGCAGTTGGTGATCGCCGGCAAGGCGCACCCGGCCGACGACGGCGGCAAGCGGCTGATCCAGGAGATGGTGCGCTTCGCCGACGACCCCGAGGTGCGCCATCGGATCGTCTTCCTGCCCAACTACGACATCGCCATGGCCCAGCCGCTCTACCCGGGCTGCGACGTCTGGCTCAACAACCCGCTGCGCCCCTACGAGGCCTGCGGCACCTCGGGCATGAAGGCAGCGCTCAACGGTGGCCTCAACCTCTCGATCCTCGACGGGTGGTGGGATGAGTGGTTCGACGGCGAGAACGGCTGGGCCATCCCCTCCGCCGACGGTCTCGACGACACCGACCGGCGCGACGACATCGAGGCGACGGCTCTCTACGACCTGATCGAGAAGCAGGTCGCACCCCGGTTCTACGACGTCGACGCCGACGGCGTGCCCCACCGCTGGGTCGAGATGCTGCGTCACACCCTGCGCTCGCTCGGCCCGAAGGTGCTCGCGAGCCGGATGGTGCGCGACTACACGCGCCTGCTCTACGCGCCCGCCGCGCTGACCGCCCGCGAGATCTCCGGCCACGCCGGCACCACCAGTGACTTCGCCGACGCCCGCGCCCTCGCCGCCTGGAAGAGGCAGGTCGTCGCGGGTTGGCCTTCGGTGAGGGTCGAGCACGTCGAGAGCACCGGCGTCGGCGATGCGCCCGAGGTCGGAGCCGGCCTGACCGTGCGGGCCTTCGTCGCGCTCGGCGACCTCACGCCGTCCGACGTCGAGGTGCAGCTGGTGCACGGCCGTGCCTTGGCCGACGACTCGCTCAGTGAGCCGACCTCGGTGGCGATGAGCGTCGCGGAGACCTACGAGGGCGGTCGGTACCGCTTCGACGGGCACCTCGACCTCGATCGCGCCGGCGCCTTCGGCTACACCGTGCGCGTCGTGCCGCAGCACCCGCTCCTGATCTCGCCGGCCGAGCTCGGGTTGCTCGCACTGCCGTAGGGCGCGGCGACGGACCCGAGGTCAGCGCCGCGGCCGCACCAGGTTCAGCGTGTAGATCGTCTGCGCGCCGCTGCCGGCGACGACCCGGATCCTCATCGCGTAGCGCTCGCCGGGGTTCAGGCCGACGCTCACCCCGCAGGACGACGAGCGACCGCACGTGGGCCAGGCAGCCCACCCGCGTGGCGTGCTGAAACTGAGGGACGCGGCGGTGGACCGGGTGTGTGCGCTGAGGCGTACCGCGCCTGCTCCGCGGGCCAGGGCGACGCGGTAGCTGCGCTGGTCGGGAGAGAAGGAGGGGGTGATGCTCGCGCCCTTGACCCGCAGCGCACCCAGACGGCTCTCGGTGTTCTGGGCGGGGCCCGGCTCGGGCGGTGCAGCGGAGCCGAGGCGCTGGGGGTTGGTGGGGTCGGTCAGATCGAGGCCGAAGATCGAGGGCGAGGCGGGCATCCCACCGGCCTGCGCGGGGAATCCGGCCCAGAGGAGCCGGCCGCCGACCAGGAGTGGATCGGCGCTCGGACCGGCGAAGGACTGCCTCCACGACCGCGAGGCGAGCACCGCGCCGGCGGAGTCGATCAGGCGGTACTCCAGGGTCTGCATCACCGGGCCGTTGCCGCGCCGGGTGCCGAAGATCAGCGCGAACCTGTCCGCCTCGAGCTGCACCAGTCGGGGCTCGCCGGCGCTCTGCTGGCCACGCGGTGCGAGGGTGGTGATCCACCGGAACGCGCTGGCGCCTGTCGCCGGGTCGGTGCTGATCGCGTAGACGTTGCGGGAGAGTTCGGCGTCGCTGCCGCGGACGCCGTCGATCGCCTTGCCGTGCGGCACCGAGTTGCCCACGGTGAGGATGCGGCTGGGACCGGACGCGAGGCCGGTGACGGTGGTCCCGGTGTAGTTGACCAGGTCGCCGGGGAACTCGAGCACGTCGTAGGCGCGGAAGTCGCGCGCCCCGGTGAGATAGCCGCGCATCACGTTCAGACGGATCGCGCGCGGGAAGGCATCACCGTGGTCGAGCATCACCAGGTCGTTGCCGACGGTGGTGATCAGCTGCTGGAAGGAGTGGCTGGTGTACGGCGCGTCGCCGAGCTTCTCGAACGGCGTCGCGCGCATCGTGGCCGTGTCGACCTCGAAGGTCAGGTTCGCCTGGTGGTTCACCTTGTCGCCGGTCTTGTACATCAGGCGGCCCATGTGCACCACGAGCCGGCTGCCGACGACCATCATGTCCGCGGACGAGGCGTCGAACGGCTGGACGACGCCCTTGACGCCCTGGTTCACCCCGCCGGCGACGTAGGCGGTGCCGAGCAGTTGCCACGAGGCCGAGTAGCGGCGGACGGCGATGACGTCGCGGGCATCGTTCTCCTGGCGGTTGCTGCGACCGAGCAGGAGGTAGAACGTGCCGTCGTCGGCGGCGAGGAAGCCGCCGTAGAGGTTCCAGTCGCCGAAGGCGATCTGCGTGCGCGAGCCGACCTTGGTCCAGGTCTCGGCGTCGTACCGGTCGACCACGAGGGCGCCGTTGTCGACGGTCGCCACCCCGACGCGACCCTCGGCGGCGGTGAACAGCTCGACGGCGTCGGGGCTGGCCCAGTTGTTGGCGCCGTAGACCGCCGCGCCGTACGTCTGGAG
>NZ_JAHRHK010000013.1:0-28352 GCF_021246465.1 Nocardioides sp. R-C-SC26
CGACCGTCGATACGGTGACCGCCACCGTTCCTGCCGTGGCCGACGGCGTCGGGAACGAGAGAGCGGTCGGGCTGAACACCGTCACCGCACCCGCAGGCACCGCGACGCCGCCGGCCGTCACCGAGGTCGCACCCCCTACGAACCCGGACCCCGTCACCGTCACCGAGGTCCCGCCGGCGCTCGGGCCCGACGACGGCGAGAGCGACGCCGCGGTCGGTGCCGCCACGTAGGTGAACCCGCCCGGCACAGGATCGGAGGTCCCGTCGACCGTCGTCACCGTGACCGCCACGGTGCCGGGCGCGTTCGCCGGCGTCACGACCGTCAGCGACGTCGAGCTCGACACCGTCACCGAACCCGCAGGCACCGCGACGCCGCCGACCGTCACCGAGGTCGCACCTGCCACGAACCCGGACCCCGTCACCGTCACCGAGGTCCCGCCGGCACTCGGGCCCGACGACGGCGAGAGCGACGCCGCGGTCGGTGCCGCCACATAGGTGAACCCCCCAGGCACGGCACTCGACGTCCCCCCGGGCGTGGTGACGCTGACCGACACGTTGCCAGCAGCGTGCGCCGGGGTGATGAAGCTCAACGAGGACGTGCTGGTCACGGAGACGGCGGCTGCTGGGATGACGACTCCGCCGATGGTGACGCTGGTGTTCCCGACGACGAAGCCCGATCCCCCCACGGTGACCGAGGTGCCGCCCGCGGGCGGTCCGGAACTCGGCGTGATCCCGGCCGCTGTCGGGCTCGTGAGGTAGGTGAATCCTCCCGGCACGTTCGCCGAGGTCCCGCCGGCGGTGGACACCGACACAGCCGCGTTTCCGGCGAGGCTCGGCGGAGTGCTGAAGCTCAACGACGTCTCGCTCGCGACCGCCACCGACGAGGCGGGGACCGTCGTCCCACCGATCGTCACGGTCGTCGCGCCCGCCACGAATCCACTGCCAGTGACGGTCACCGTGGTGCCGCCGCTCGTAGGGCCGGAAGCGGGTGCCAGCGAGACGGCGTTCGGCGCGGCGAGGTAGGTGAAACCACCCGGCACGTTCGCCGAGGTCCCGCCGGCGGTGGACACCGACACCGTCACGTTGCCGGCGGCACGGGGAGGAGCGAGGAACGTCGCCGACGACGACCCGGTCACCGTCACCGAAGCCGGCGGAACGGTCGTGCCGCCGATCGAGACCGAGGTCTCACCTGCCACGAAGCCTGCACCCGTGATCGTGATCGACGTCCCGCCCGCGACAGGACCGGAGGTCGGGGAAAGGGACGACGTGGTCGGCGCCGCCACGTAGGTGTACCCGCCGGGCACCGCCTGCGAGCGGCCTTCGTGGGTCGTCACGAACACGGCGACGGCACCGGGGCTGTGTGCCGGGGCGATGAACGAGAGGGACGTGTCGCTCGCGACCGTGACGGCGCTGCTCGGTACGTCGATGCCGCCGATCGACACCGAGGTGTGTCCGGGCACGAAGCCTGTCCCCGAGATCGTCACCGCCGTGCCGCCGGCAGCCGGCCCCAGCGCGGGCGTCAACGACGACGCGGTCGGCGAGTAGTCGAGGTAGGTGAACCCGCTGGGTGCCGGATCGCTGGTGCCTCCAGCGGTGCGGATGCGGATGGCGACGGGGCCCGCCGCGTGCGCGGGGGTGACGAAGCGCAGCGTCCGGCGATCGATCACGCTGACCGCCGACGACGCGAGTGCGACGCCGTCGACGAGCACGACGGCATCGTTCGTGAAGCCCGTGCCTGTCGCGGTCACGGTGGTGCCGCCGCCCATACCGCCGGACGAGGGCTGGATCGCGGTGAGAGTCGGCTGATCGTCCAGGTAGGCGAAACCGGCGCGACGGGTCGCCGTGCCGCCCGGGGTGCTCACCACGACATCGGCGGTCCCGACGGCGCCCGGCGGGGTGACCGCCGACAGCTCGGTCGGTCCGGCGACGTCGATGCCGGTGGCGGGCACACCTCCCACCGCAACCGTCGTGTCCGGCGTGAAGCCGGTGCCGGTGACGAGGAGGCGGGTGCCGCCCGTGCGCGGTCCGCTGGCCGGCGCGATGGTCCCGATGGTGGGTTGATCCAGGTAGGAGAACGCCGCACGCACGACCGCTCTCGTTCCGTCCGACGTCACGACGAGGTCCACCGCGCCCGGGCCGTGCGCCGGGACGATCGCGCGGACCGACGTCGGCGAGACCACGGTCGCCCGGGCCGGGTCGCTCTCCCCGAAGCGCACCGAGACCACACACCCGAAACCGGTCCCGGTGATCAGCACCTCTGTGCCACCCGATACCGGTCCCTGGTTCGGCGACACGCCGTCGACGGCGAGTTCGGCCGCGACCGACGCTGCGGTCGGGCGATCGACCGATCCAGCCGGCCCGGATCCGGCGGCCGGTGTTCCATGGGCGGACGGGGCGGTCGACGCCCACACCGACACCAGGCCGACAGCGATCGCGCGTCGCAGACTCTTCACGCACGGACCCTACGCCGGTGCTCGGACGCCGTCCCGAGAACGCCGAAGCTGTCGTCCGATCGCCCTCTGATCCTCGGTTCGTTACGTTGTTCCGACGCTACGCTCGCCAGCACAGCGGGAAACGATCGGGCGGTTGAAACGAAGAGAGCGAGCGGCCGAGAGCATGACCAGCACGAACGGATCCGTGACTGCCGGCGACGGGATCAGCGGTCCGCTGACCCGACGTCGCCTCCTGGCCGCAGGTGGTGCAGGCCTGCTCGTCGGCACCGGCGCGACGCCCGGCTGGGCGAGAGCACCTATGGCGAACCCGCTTGCTACAGCCGACCAGCGAGCCGTGGACCGCATCGCACTCGCCGTCCGACGCTCCGCTGGGTTCTCCGACTCCGAGACCATCGCGACGGCCGCCTACCTGGCGTCGAGGGCGGGCCTGATCCCGCCCTCGGACGACGGTCGTCTGGCGAACGCCGTCGAGGAGCTGGTGTTCGGGATGATCCAGACCGCGTCGAACAACGATCCGTTCAGACCACGCGTCTACTGGCTGGGGGCCGCACCACACCGCTGGTTCGGGGCATCGATACCAGGAGGCCGCTGGGCGTACGACAACCCCGACACCTTCTATCGCACGGTGCCCATCGATCCGTCGTCGCGCTATCGGATCCGAGGGCGTCTGACCGGCGCGGGTAGCACGGATCTCGCCTTCTCCCTCGTGGACGACCTGATCACCCAGACGACCGTGGACTACGTCGACGGGCTGGGACTGCGCAGTCGTAGGCGGCCCGACTACACGGTGACCATCGGCCCCGAACCCGCGCATGGACGGCCGAACCACCTGCAGACCACCGAACGGACCGTCCAGCTGTTCATCCGGACGACCATCTCCGACTGGGCGATTGAGTCGCCCGATCTGCTGACGGTCGAGAGGCTGGACGGAGGGGCCATCCCGGCACCTCGATCGTTGCGAGACGTGGTCGAGGAGGCGAAGCTGCTCGTCGCCCGTGGTGCGCCGATCTTCGGTCCGGCGCTTCTCGGACTGAAGACCATGGCCGGCCCGCCGAACCGACTCCCGCAGCCCGGACGCACGCCTGGAGCCCTCGTGACTCAGGCGAACTCCTTCGGCTATTTCAACCTGGCGGACGATCAGGCCCTCATCGTCACGATGGACCCGTCCGGCGCCGGCTACATGACGCTGCCCGTCACCGATCCGTGGATGGTCGGGATCTCGCCAGGGCGCTTCTCCTCCTCACTCAACATGGCGCAGTCCGCTCGAGGAGTCGACGGCCGGTACTCCTTCGTGATCTCGCGACGCGACCCAGGCTTCATCAACTGGGTAGCGACCGCGGGCCAGCGGCGCGGGACGATCATGGCCCGGTGGCAGCGGCTGCGCGCCTCCAGTAGACCATCGGTCACAACGCACGTGGTCGACATCGACCAAGTGCGTGACGCGCTTCCTCCTGGTGCCCGTTACGTGACGCCGGCACAGCGCCGGCGTCAGCTGCAGGCACGCCAATCCGCGTACCTGCGCCGGTTCCGGACCTGACTTCAACGTCTGCCCACGAGCGGGACCCACTCGACCGCGCCTCCCGAGCGGCCAATCGGCCCAAGCCGTGACGTGCGTGTTGCTCGGGCCTGCGACGATGGCGGCATGAGTGAGGCCGAGAACGACCGCGTGATCATGTACTCGACACCGTGGTGCGGCTACTGCCACCGGCTGAAGTCGCAGATGGACCGCGAGGGGATCCCCTACGAGGTCGTCGACATCGAGCAGCACCCCGAGGCTGCCCAGATCGTCGAGAAGGTCAACAACGGCAACCAGACCGTGCCGACGTTGGTCTACGCCGACGGAACCGCGCAGACCAACCCGTCGCTGGCGCAGGTCAAGGAGAAACTCGCCTCCCTGGCCTGATCGGCGCTAGCCGCGGCGTCCCCTACGCCCTTCGACTGCGCAGTCGGAGTCGGTTCCAGCCCGCGAGGCCGTATCCCCCACCCGCCACGAGGAGCGAGACCGCCAACAGCCACCCGGGGATCACGACCCTGTCGGTGGGCGGCGCCGACATCGGGAGCGCGACGACGGCCGTGCTCGACGGGGCCGCCGTCGTCCCGGGCGCCACGGTCACGGCGGACGTGGGAGCACCCGACGGCACCGCGCCGGGCTCCTGGGACGGCGCTGCGCTCGGCGTCCCTCCGATCACAGGGCCGGCCGTCGACCCGGGGGTCGGCTCCGGCACCACGCCCGGCGCGGGAGCCGTCGTCGACGACGGCGTGCCCGACGGAGCCGCCGGGGAGGACGGCCCGCCGCCGCTGCTCGACGTCACCGGGATCGAGGCGATCCGCCCCGAGCCCGTGTCCGAGCGCCAGCACGAGACGACGTAGGTGATCGAGGTGCCGTTGCCCGAGGCGCTGGCCAGGAACTCCACGGCCACCCGCGGCGGGGTGTTGGCGTTGCGATACGGCGCCGGACGACGGTCGACGACCTCGTTGCGTGGAAGCTCCAGCGTGATCGCCCCCGAAGCGTCCTCGGGCACCTTGAACGCCGGGAAGTAGAGCGGCGCACGCACCACCAACGGGTTTCCGAACGCGGTCTTGCCGGTCTGCCAGCGGTCGGCCAACAGCACCTGCCGCTTCCCACTGCCCACGGTCATGCCGACCGAGAAGGAGTCCGAGATCGCGTCGAGGGTGTTGAACCCCAGGGCCGAGCCCTGGCTGCGGATGTCCTCCGGCGCCTGCACCGAGGCCGAGCCGGTCAGCGTGACGACGTCGCCCGGTGCGACCGAGTCAGGCACCTGAAGCGAGATCGCCAGACCTGTCGGCTGGTTCTTGGGGACGTCGTTCGGATTGGACCCTTCGGCCTCGTACACGCAGACGAGCGTCACCTGCGCCTGACCGGTCGCCGCGTGGGCGGGAGGCGACGGCGTGAACGGCGTCGGCAGCGCGACGAGCGGGGCGAGCGCGCCCGCGACGGCGCCCGCCCGGCGCAGCCGCCGGTGACTGGAGAGTCCCAGGAAGAGCCCGCCGGCGACGAAGGCGCCGAGCAGCACCGCACCCCACGCGGGCAGGGTGACTCCGCGCGGGACGGTCTCGGCGGGGATCGGTTGAGCCGACACGAGCGCGGGGGCGGCCTGGGTCGGAGCGGGGGTCGCGGTACCCGTCTCGGGGATGGTCGCGCCCGGCGGGGCCGGCGGCAGCGAGGTCCCGCCGTCGGTCACCGAAGGCGCTCCGGTCGGCGAGTCCAGACCCGGGCCGCCGTCGCCCTCGCTCGTCCCGCCGTCAGGCGTCGGCTCGGACGTCGGCGCGCCCGTCACTCGCACGGACGCGACCCGCGCGGCGTCATCTCCCCGCGCCGCGCAGGCCGTCGCGCGTTCGGCCTGCAGACGGCTGTCGGTGCGCAGGATGCCGGTGAACGCGACCGACCGAGGCGTCGTGCTCACCGGATTGGTCGCCACCGCCTCATGGGGCAGCGAGAAGGTCAGCGTCGACGCGGTGCTGGGGACCAGGAAGTCGGGCAGACGCCACCGGGCCGTCACGGTGCTCGATCCGACCGAGGACTCGCTGGTGACCAGACGCTCGATCCGCAGGAAGCGGCGGTAGCTGCCTGCAGCCACCTCGAGACCGAAGCTGTCACTGATGAAGGAGAACCGGGTCGCCGCGTTGGTGGCGGTCGCGTTCGCACCGAAGGTGAACCGTGCGGTGCCACGCAGCCGCAGCGCCTCCCCCGCAGCGATGCTCGTCGGCGCGTCGATGTCGACCTCGACCGCGACCTCGTCGCTACCGCCGAGCGCCGGAAGCACCGGGAGCGGCAGGCCGCCCAGCAGCGGGAGCCCGTCGAAGGACGGGATGAGCGAGGTCTCCAGGCCGGTGTACTGGCAGGTGTAGGACGCCGGGCCGCCGTCTGCGACGGCGCGAGGCGTGTCGCTGGAAGCGGAGCCGGACGGCACGATCGCCACCGCGAGAGCGGCCGCGAGGACGGCGAGGAGGAGCCGGACGGCTCGGCGGGACCGACGGACGACGATGCGCGACATCAGGAAGCTCCTTGACTCAGGGCGCTGGCAGGGCTGACGTGTGCCGCCCGTTCCAGCGGGACGAGGACGGCGGCGCGGACCACGGCGACCACGAGCACGCTCAGGATCAGGATGGGGAGGACGGGGACGCTCGGGGCGGCCGGGACGTCGAGCGCGCGCGTGAGCAGCGTCGACCCGCTCAGGCCGACCAGCAGACCCAGGCCCACGCCGAGCACCGCGGCTGCCAGAGCGACGAACTGGGTCCGAAACAGCAGCAGTCGCCGCAGCTGCGGACGCTCCAGGCCCAACGCGCGCAGGACGGCGTGCTCGTGCCAGCGCTCCGCGACCGAGACGACGGTGACGAGCACAGCTCCGACCACCGCGACCAGGAGCGCCACCGCGAGGAAGCCCGTGCTCGTGGCGGTGGTCACCGCGATGCCGCGGGAGAGCTTCAGGTCGAGCAGCGCCGGACCGCCGACCGGAACCTGCCCGGCCAGCACGGCCGCCCCGCTCACCTCGGCGAGCACCGCTGCCCGGTCGACGCCGTCGGCGAGCCGCAGCCAGGCGGTGCGGACCTCGGTGACCGAGGCGACGTCGGCGAGCAGCGCGGGCGAGACCAGCGCCGGCAGGTCGAAGTCGTCGAGATAGACGATCTGAAGGTCCTCCACCGTCCCGGCGGGTCCGACCAGCGAGACCCGCGCGCCGTCGACGAACGCCTTGAAGTAGTCGTTGGGCAGGTAGACGGTGTCGTCGGCGAGCTCGTCGATGCCCCAGCCTGCCGGGAGCGCTTCGAGCAGTTCCGACAGGTCTTGACCGATCACGCCCGTCGAGAGCGTCACGTCGCCCCGCTCCCCGGGGCCCTGCACGGTGACCTCCGCACCCTGAGGCAGCGTGACCACGGTCTCGACCCCGTCGATGGCCTCGAACCGCTCCAGGGCATCAGGCCCCAGCGGCACCGAGCCGACCGGCGCACCCACCGTCAGGTCGGGCACCGGCAGCGCGTCGAGACGCTGACTGCCGGCGGCGTGCAACGACGACATCAGCACCCACGTGCCCGCGATCAACGTCGTGGCGAGCAGTACGGCCACGCCCTCCGCCGCCGCGCGTCCCGGCTCGCGCGCGAGTCCGTTGGCCGCCAACTGAGGCACCGTGCGGCGTCCTTCGCGCAACCTGCGGCTGATCACCTGGGCGGTCAGGGAGACCGAGAACCCGAAGGAGAGCAGCGTGCCGATCACCGTGACGAGCAGGCCCGCGATCGCCCACCCGCTGCGCTCGCCGGTCAGGCCGACGACCGTGGCGGCAAGCCCCAGCATGAGCAGCACGACAGCCAGGTTGGCGCCGCGACGGCGTTCGGCAGACGGGCTGGCGGTGCTGGAGAGGACGGCTGCGGGCGAGACCCTGCTCGCCGTCCAGGCAGGGAGCAGGCCGGCGACGGCCGACAGCGCCACCCCGGCCCCGAGGGAGATCACGACGCCGGGCCACGGCACCGTGAACGCCGAACCCGAGACGGCGGGAAGGCCCGGGATGAGCCCGGTCAGTGGGAGCGCCAGCCGCGCCAGAGCGACGCCGACCGCTGCCCCGACGACGCTGCCGACGGCGCCCAGCGCGAGCACCTCCGACAGCAGCAGCGCGAACGTCTGGCGCCGGGTGGCGCCGATGCTGCGCAGCAGCGCGAGGTAGCGGCGGCGCGAGCCGAGGGAGACCAGGATCGAGGTGCCCATCACGATCGCGGCCACCACGAGGGCGAGGGGCGAGAAGCTGAAGAGCACGGCGTCGATCCCGGCGAGCCTGACCTGCTCGGCGGACCCTGCGCCGTCGATGAGCTCCTGGGTGGTCTGGGCGAACCCGCCCTGGCCCGCCGCGTTGACCTCCTCCTGGATCTGCACGGCCGCGACGCCGGGCTCGGCGCGGAGGACGACGACGTTGGCCCCGGTCACGCCGGCGAGGAGTCGGGCGGTCGCCTCGGGGACCACGCCATAGGCCGTACCGGAGTAGCCGAGCGAACCGCGCACGTCGACGATCCCGCTCACCCGGAGGTTCGCCGCGCCGAGCGACGGAGTGCCGAGGGACACCAGGTCGCCGAGGCCGATGTGGAGCTGGTCCAGCGTGTCCTGAGTGAGCCCCACCTCGGGCTGGCCCGGCACCGGAGCGCGGCCCTGGGACCAGCGCTGCCATTGGAAGCTCTCATCGGCCGGTTGCGACTCCAGCGCGATGCCCAGCGCGTTGTCGCCGGTACGGGCGACGGCGGTCGCGCGGGTGTAGGAGGACGCCGCCGCGACACCGTCGAGATCGGCGAGCTCGGCGAGCTGCTCGTCGTCGAAGGAGACCAGCCCGACGCCCCCGCTCAGCTCGCTGTCCGAGGTGCCCAACTCGGTGCGGACGATGACGTCGGTGCCCTCGTAGGAGACCTCGAGGCCCTGGTCGATCGCGGTACGCAACGACGCGGCCAGAACGAACGCGGAGGTCAGCAGAGTGACGGCGAGCGCGATCGTGGCGCCCAACGCCCACGCGCGCCCAGGATGACGGCGCAGCTGGGAGCGCAGGAGCGCCAGCAACGCCGCCGAGGAGCCGGTCAACGCTGTCGCTCCAGTCGCCCCGCCTGCAGCACGTGCACGTGTGCGGCAAGGTCGGCCAGGGCGAGGTCGTGGGTCACCAGGACGACCGTCTGGCTCAGCTCCTCCACGGCCTCCTGCAGCACCTCGAGCAGGCTGGCGGCGCTAGCCGCGTCCAGCGCCCCGGTGGGCTCGTCGGCGAACACGATCGCGGGCTCGGCGATCAGCGCGCGGGCGACGGCGACCCGCTGGCGCTGGCCACCCGAGAGTTGCTCCGGCGCGTGGTCGAGCCGGTTGCCGATGCCGAGTCGCCCAGCGAGATCCTGCAGTCGGTCCTCGTCCACGGTCCGCCCGTCCAGACGCAGTGGCAGCGCGATGTTGTCGCGGGCCGAGAGTCCGGGCACGAGATTGAAGGCCTGGAAGACGAACCCCACCTGACGCCGGCGCAGCCGGGTCACGGTTGCGTCACCCACCTCGGCGATCTCGACGCCCGCCAGACGCACCGAGCCCGCGTCGGGCTTGTCGAGGCCCGCCAGCAACTGCAGCAACGTCGTCTTGCCTGACCCGGACTGCCCCACGATCGCGGTGATCTCCCCGGCGGGTGCCTCGAAGTCGACGTCGTCGACGGCCACCACCCGGGAGCCGTCGGGTGCCACGAAGCCCTTGACCAGACCGCGCGCCACGACCGGAGCCGTCATCGGGGCGGCCTGGAGCTCATCGGTCGCCGTGTCGTGCATGGCGTTCCTCCATCGGCAATGACTAGTATTTCAGTTGTCTTAAATGTCTTGTATCACTGAACGACCGTCGACAGTGGGGGTCACGGCGTCGCGCACCAGTGTGAGTCAGCCCACGCTCACCGAGTGCCGATGTGGACAACGCGCTCTGAGCGCCAAGGTGACGCCCGCTGCATGAGTCGGTCCGCACGATCTCTAAGAGATCGCGCGACCTCTCAGCCGGTTCGAAGATCCGAGCAGTCCCGCGACCGCGTGCGCTGGGCGTCGAACCGCTCGCGACCGGTCGACCCGATCACCCGCGGCAGCCCGTCGGCACCGATCGCGGCGGGGGTCCAGCGCGCTCGCAGCACGTCGGCGCGTTGTCCGCGCTCGGTCGGGCGCACGCGAAGGCTGAGCACACCCGTGGGCTCGCCGTCCGAACTCGGCAGGTACCAGGCGAAGTTGCCCAGACCGTAGGCAACGTAGCCGCCGTCACCGCCCGGTCCGTCGCCCTGCAACCGGTGGGCGTGCGACCCCGCGACGACGTCGGCACCCGCGTCCAGCAGCCGCGCGGCGAGGTCGCGCTGGTGCGGCGTCGGGCACGACTCGCCCTGCACTCCCCAGTGCACGTACACGACCACCACGTCGGCGCCGCGACGGGCGCGCGCCACCGCTCGAACCAGCCGCTCCGGCCGGATGGCGTCGGCGGTGCCGGGCCGGGACGCGGTCACCGCCCAGTGACCCGTCGGATCCGCGGTCGGGTCGAGCGACGCCGTCGTCGCGGCGAGCATCGCGATCCGCGTGTCGCCGACGTCGATCAGTGCGGGCCGGAACGCCTCGTCGACGTCACGGCCCACCCCGACGGCGCGAAGCGGCGGTTCCCCGCGCTCGGCCTCGGCCAGTGCGCCGAAGGTCTCGGTCAGCAGACCTCGGCCGAAGTCGAGCACGTGGTTGTTGGCGAGCGAGACGACGTCGACGCCGGCCGCGGCCAGGGCGGTGAGCACTGTCGGCGGCGCTCGGAACACGAACCGTTTGCCGGGCTCGGCCTCTCCCCCGGTGCCGACGGCGGTCTCGAGGTTCACGACGGCGACATCGGCGCGCGCCAACACGTCGAACGCCGTCCCGGTGAACGCGGTGGCGGGGTCGTCGAGTCGTGATCGCAGCACACCCTCGGCATGCACGTCGCCGGCGAGCGCGATGGTGACGGCTCTGCGTCGGGGCGGCGACGTGGGCGCCGCGGTCTCGCCTGTGCCGGAAGCCGACGAGCTCGATGGCGTGGCGTCAAGATCCGACGTGCCCGGGGAGAGAGCCTGCGGCCCGGACCGCTGAGGCGCGGCGCAGGCGGCGAGCACGACGAGGGCGCCGACCACCGGCGTCCAGCGTCGCGTCACCGCAGCCACGCGAGCGTCAACCGGATCACCCGGTCGAGCTGGCGCCGATCGACGACGGCGGGCACGTCGCCGGCCGAGTGGTAGCCGGCGTAGGGGGTGCTGCCCAGGCGTGCTGCGGGCAGCCCGTCCCGCACGAACGACCAGTGGTCGCTCGACCGTTCGAAGAGCTCCAGAGTGGTCGCGGTCCCCGCACGGCGCGCGGCGCGCTCCAGGGCGCGGGTCAGGTCGTTCGGCTCGGCGGCGCTGCCGACCGGCACGACGTCGCCGACGCCGACCCGGTCGAGCGAGACCATGCCCTGCAGCCCGCGTCGCTGCGCCGGTGTCAGCTCGGCGACGAAGGCTCGCGAGCCGTAATGATGGTCGTCGTCGCCCGGACCGCGCGGCTCCTCCGAGCCGAAGGCGACGAGCACCACGGGCAGCCGCGTCCGGCGGTCAGCGAGCGCGTCCGCGATCGCGAGCAGGACGCCGACACCCGAGGCGTTGTCCTCGGCGCCGGGAGCCTGCGGCACCGTGTCGAGGTGCGCACCGACCGCCAACCACGCGGCGCCCTCGCGCGCGTCGAACGCAGCAGCGTCGGCGGGCCGTACGGCGACCAGGTTCGTCGAGCGGCCTGCCGACACCGGGATCCCCCACGAGACGCCCGCCGGTGTCGGGACGTCCTGACGCCGAACCTGCCACCCGGCAGCCTCGAGCCGTGACTCGACCCACGCGGCGGCACGACGGTAGGCGGGGCTCGTTCCGGGCCGCGGGCCGATGCGCCCCGCCAGGTGTCGCACCGCAGCGACGGCGACGCGCACGTCGGCGTCGTCGGCGCTCACACGGGGTGCCGGACGTGGCGGTGTCGGCACGTCCGTGGGCGTCTCGTCGACCGGACCCGTCGGCTCCGGCGATGCCTGACCGACCGCACCCGACGACGTCGGCGCGGCGTCACGATCGGGCACGATGTCCGGGCTCGAGCAGCCTGCCAGGCCGAGCACGACGGCCGCTGCCGCAGCGGCGTACCGGCGACTCGTCGTTCGCGCGACCTCCACGTGCGCCATCACCCGATCGTGCCAGCCGACGCAACCCAGGCTCACCAGGCGCCGGGCAGCACTCCCCCGAACCAGTGGTCGATCAGTGAACGACTGATCGAGACCGGGCCCGGCAGAGCGACCGCTCCGGACGTCGTCTCGGCGAGCAGTTCCTCGCGGGTGAACCAGCGTGCCTCGACGATCTCGCCCGAGGAGAGGTCGATGTCGGTGGACTCGGCGCGACCGATGAAACCCACCATCAGGCTCGCCGGCAATGGCCAGGGCTGGTTGCCGAAGTACGTCACGTCGCCGACACGGACCCCGACCTCCTCACCGACCTCCCGGCGCACGGCGTCCTCGAGGGTCTCGCCCGGCTCGCAGAATCCCGCCAACGTCGAGAGGCGTCCAGCAGGCCACTGCGGCGACCGGCCGAGCAGGCAGCGCTCCTGGTCGGAACCCGGCTCCCCGGAGACCACCATCATGATCACGGCCGGGTCCGTCCGCGGGAACTGGGTCTTGCCGCAACGGCCGGTGCAGAGCAGTTCGTGACCCGCCGACGCCGACCGCAGCCCACCGCCGCAGCGTGGACAGAAGCGCGTCGCCCAGTGCCACTCCGCGAGGCCGAGCGCGTGGAACACCAGGGGCGCCTCGGCGAACCCTCCGCCCGCCAGCGCCGGCAGCAGACCGCGCAGCGGGTACCACTCGCCGTCGGCGGTCGAGGCGACCTCCGAGCCGACGATGACGGCCCAGTGGGTGAGGCCGTGCCGCTCCCCCAGCAGCACCCGGACGCCGTCGGGTGCCTCGCTCGCCGGCACCCATGGCAGCGAGCCGTCGACCGGACGGACACGCGTACCCGAGACGACGAGCACCCGCGAGTCGGCCCGGGCGAAGCGCTCCTCCAACCACGCCTCGTCGGTGCGGTGCACGCCCAGCCGGTCGTGAGAGCCGGAGGCCATCTGCAGGTGCGGGTAGGTCACGGTGCGTGAGGCTACTCGGCGTCCCGAGGACCGCCCGGACGACCGGCGGCGCCGACCAGCGCCTCCAGCTCGGCGCGCCCGGGCAGCGCCTCCGGAACGACCAGCCGCCCGCTGCGTACGTAGTAGAACCCGGCGCGGACCCGGCGCGGCTCGACGCCGCTCAACTCCGCCCACGCGAGCCGGTAGACGGCCAACTGCAGCGGATCGGCCGGGACGTCGCCGGTCTTCCAGTCGACAAGCAGATAGGACGCCCCCTCCCCCTGACCCGCGCCGCCGGCGGGCTCGTCGTCGCGGTAGACGGCGTCGATCCGCCCGCGCACGACCTGCCCGCCCAGCACCATGGCGAACGGCGCCTCGACCGCGAGCGGCACACGGGCCGCGAACCGACCGGCCTCGAATGCCGCGACGAGGTCGGCGAGCTCGGCCTCCTCGACGATGTCGTCGAGGACGGCATCGCCACGGCCGGCCAGCTCGTCGGTGTCGAGCAGGCTCGCCTGGAGCGAGGCCGCCCGACCGAACCGCTCCTCGACCCACGCGTGGAACCGGCTCCCGAACCGGGCTCCGGCGGCCGGCGGTCTCGGCATCGGCCTGGCCAGTTCGCGGGCGTACTCCTCGGGGCGTTCGCGCAGCCGACCGATCGCCGTCGCCGAGAGGCTCGCGGGCATGGGCACATCGACGATGCCGCCGCGATCGCGCCGTGCCTCGCTCAGGAGGCGCTCGATCTCGGAGTCCCAGGTCTCGACCTGTGCCTGGATGACGAGGTCCAGGTCGTCGTCGGGGGCGGCGGGGTCGGCCTCGGCGACGAGGAGCGCGGCGGCGCGCCGCAGTGCCGCCTCCTGGCCGACGCCCGGGACGGGCCAGGGCAGGGAGGCGTCGATCGTCGCCATCGGGTTCGGGTCGGTGCGCTGGGGCGGATCGAGCCAGCGTTCGACCGGGTCGCCCCACTCCTCCAGTTGGTCGCGGACGACGATCTGGAAGGCCGAGGGACCGAAAGGAGTCGCCCGCTCGGACCAGCAGAACGAGGTGACACTGAGCTCGTGCGCAGCCCGGGTGTAGGCGACATAGGCCAAGCGCAGGTCCTCCTCCAGCTCGTGGGCGCGCAGGGCGAGGCGGTAGGCCTCGATGTCCTCCTTGGTGTAGCCGCCGAGCATCGGCAGGTCCGGAGCGTCGCCGCGCAGCGGGGAGGGGATCACCGCCGGCGTCGAGACCCAGGAGGCTCGGGCTCGGCCCGCCGGGAACCGCCCCACGCCCACACCGACGACGAACACGCTGTGCCATTCCAGGCCCTTGGCGCGATGCACCGTGAGCAGCTTGACCGAGTCGGCCTCGCTGGGAGTCGCGATGTCGAGACCTGCACCGAACTCGTCCTCGACGGTGAGGTAGGCCAGCAGCGCCGCGAGGGTGACGTCGCCGTCGACAGCCTGGAAGTCGGCCACCGCCTTGACGAACAGGTCGAGGTTGTCGCGCCTGGCCGAGGCCGCAGGCCCGACGGCGGCCGCCAGCTCGACGTCGACGCCGGAGACGTCCATGATCCGGCGGACCAGGTCGAGCAGCGGCTCACCGGCGAAGACGCGGAGATGTCGCAGCTCGGCGTGGAGGGAGGCGAACCGCTCCCGTGCCTGAGGCGAGAAGTCCGCCTCGCCCGGGTCGGCGAGCGCGTCGTCCAGGGCCGGCAACTCGGCGGGGTCGACGCCGTCGGCGATCTGCACCAGCGCCGCATCGACGTCGGCGCCGGCTGAGCCGTCTCGTCCCGAGCCGTTCCCGGCGATCTCGAGGGCACGCTCGGCGAGCAGCTTGAGGTCGCGTGGCCCGATCGCCCACCGCGGACCCGTCAGCAGCGTGACGAGAGCCGGGTTGGCGGTCACGTCGTGCACCAGGTGCAGGGTGGCGACCACTTCGGCGACCTCGGGCAGACGCAAGAGCCCGGCCAGACCCACGATCTCCACGGGGATCCCGGCGGCGGTGAGGGCGCCGAAGACCTCGGCCGCGTGCGCGTTGTCGCGGGTGAGGACTCCGATGTCGCTCCACGAGCACCGCTCGTGGGCGGCGACGACGCCCGCGACCAGATGGGCGAGCTCGTCGCGATGCGTCTCCAGGACCGCAGTGGAGACGACGCCCTCACCGGCACCGGGTGCCGCCTGCAAGGGCTGCACATGCTCGGTCGCGGCGTAGAGCGGCGCCGCCAGCCGGTTGGCGACATCGAGGATCCGGCGCTGGGAGCGGCGGCTCACGGTCAGGTGGCGCCGGACCGGCTCACCGGCGGCCGGCGGAAAGGTCCGGTCGAAGTGGATGATGTTGCTGACCGATGCTCCGCGCCAGCCGTAGATCGCCTGGTTCGGGTCACCGACCGCGGTGACGGCGTGCCCGCGCCCGCCCGCGACGTCGGGTCCGGAGAAGAGCTTCCCGAGCAGCAGCGCCTGGGCGACCGAGGTGTCCTGGTACTCATCGAGCAGCACCACGCGATAGCGCGCCCGTTCGGCCGCACCGACCTCCGGCCGCTCGGTCGCCAGACGCGCGGCCGAGGAGATCTGGTCGCCGAAGTCCATGACGCCCAGGTCGCGCTTGAGACGGCGGTATCCGGCGACCAGCTCGAGCAGCTCGGCGCGCCGGTCGATCGCCGAGATGCCCTTCTCGATCGCCTCGCGGTGCCCCTTGCGGCCCTTGCCGGCGACCTCGGCCGCCAGCTCGCGGAGGAAGTCGGCACGTGCCTGCGCATCGACGCGCCGCACATCGGGCTCGCTGACCAGGTGCTCGCTCATCGCGCCGTCGAGTGCGAGCAGGTTCTGGATCGCCGTCGGTGGGTGGTCGGTGAGGAACCGGACCTCACCGGTGAACCGGTCGACGACACGAGCGCCGAGCTGGTAGCGCGCAGCGTCGGTGATCACCCGGGTGTCGGGCTCGTGACCGATCAGCAGACCGTGCTCGGTGAGCAGTTGCGCGGCGTAGGCGTTGTAGGTGGCGACCGTCGGCTCGAGCGGCTCGCCCAGCACCCCGTCCTCGTCGACGGCGGCGCTGAGGGCGCCCGCGGCGTCCAAGGCGTCGTGGATCCGACGACGCAGCTCGCTGGCCGCCTTGGTGGTGAACGTCAGCCCGAGGACCTCCTCGGGGAGCACCTGACCGGTGAGCACCAGGTAGACGACCCGCGCCGCCATCAGCGTCGTCTTGCCCGACCCGGCCCCCGCGATCACCACCGACGGCTCGAGGGGCGCGGAGATGGCGCTCCATTGCTCGGCACTCGGCGCATAGGGCGTGCCCATCGCGCGCTGGAGCTCCTCGGGGGTGTCCAGCTGCAGCCTCGGGCGCCCGGTGGGTACGGCAGCGCTCATCGACCGGTCACCGACCCCGCGCCCATCACCGGGCAGCTCGAGACGAAGGCACAGTCACGGCAGTGGTCGCCTTTCGTGGCCGGGAAGGTCTCGGCACGCAGGTGTCCTGCCGCGACCGCGATCCGCTGCCCGAGCGCCCGCCTCTGCGGACCATCCGGGGCGGCCGCCGGCTGCGGTTGGACGACGGCATGCTCGCTGTCGTCGAGAGCACCGACCTGGACGAGCTCCGCGCCGCCGGCGGGCGCCCCCTGCGCCAGCGCATCGACCGCCCCCGCCTCGACGGCGAGCTGGTACAGCCCCAGCTGCGGGTCGCTCTCGACGCTGCGGTTGCTGGGCCGGTTCCGACCGGTCTTCAGGTCGACGACGATGACCGCGCCGTCGGCGTCGAGCTCGACCCGGTCGGCGTATCCGGTCAGGCGAACCGGCACCGGCGCCCCGCGTTCGTCGAGAACCTCGACCTCCGCACTGAAGTGCTGCTCGGTGCCGAGCAGCCGGCGCTGGTTGCCGTGGTGCCACCGCAGGAACCGGGCCAGCGCAGCGCGCACCCGCTCGTACTCGCGCGCCTTCGACCACGGGGTGCGGAACTCCATCCTCTCCCAGACCGCGTCCACGTGTGCCATCAGCACGTCGACGTCGTCGACCCCGGCGTCGATCTCGCCGGTCGCGACCCGCTCGGCGAGGGCGTGCAGGACCTGACCGAGGTTGGCGGCCTGGTGGGTGCGACTCGTGCCCCCGGCCTCACGCTGGAGGAACCACTGCAGCGGGCACGCGCCCATCCCGACCACGACGCTCGCCGAGACCGGCACGGGACGCTCGGGATCACGCAGCGGTACCGACGAGCGGCTGGGCTCGCGGGTTCCCCACCAGTGTGCGGGGTCGGCGAGGGGCACCAGCCGCGCGCCGCGTGCGCCCGCGGCGCCCGGCGCCGGTTCGGCCGCGAGCCGGGCGAGACGGCGCGCCGCGGCGCGCCGTAGCGGTTCGGGGGTGGCCGGGTCGCTCACGGTGCGGCGCAGCTCGGCGACCAGTCCACCGAGGGAGAGCGGCCGCGGCGGGCGACCCACGACGTGGGCGGTGTCGGTGACGCCGAGCTCGTCGAGGAAGCGTGACGGCTGCTCGCCGTCGTCGTCGGGTGAGCGGACGGCGGTGACGACCAGGCGCTCGCGAGCCCTCGTGCAGGCCACGTAGAAGAGCCGACGCTCCTCCAGCAGCTGCTCGCGGGCCGTCACCGGAGGCAGCAGCTCCCCGGGGCCGATGCGATCGGCCCCGAGAAGCGTCGCTCGACGTCGGAGATCGGGCCAGGCGTCGGCCTGGACATGGGCCACCACGACCAGGCCCCACTCCAACCCCTTGGAGCGGTGCGCGGTCATCACACGGACGGCGTCGCCGCGCGCGCCCTGCTCGGCGAGGGAGTCGGCGGGGATCTGCTGAGCGGTCAGCTGCTCGAAGAGGCCCGCCACGCCGACGTGCACCCGCTGCTCCTCGGCCCGCGAGACCGCATCGAACAAGCCGCAGACGGCGTCGAGGTCGCGGTGGGCGCGGCGAGCGCCGGGGCCACCCGCCTCGGCTGCCCGTCGGAGCCGCTCGGGCCACTCGGTGCCCGCCCACAGCGCCCACAGGACCTCCTCGGCCGACGCACCGGCGTCGACGAGACCACGGGTGCGGGCGAGCAGACGCGCGAGCGCGAGGGCCTTGGTCACCTCGATCGGTTCGGATGGGACGTGCCCCGTGGTCGCCTGGGTGCCCTCGGCCGGGCGGGTGCTCAGCTGCTCGACGAGCGCGAGGTCGACCACCGCGCGGCGCAGCAGTTCGCGGCTCGAGGCGGGAGCGCCCGGCTCCGCGCCGTCGACCTGCTCCTTGGCTCGTGCGCGCAGGCGGCGCCCGAGCCGACGGAGATCGCCGGCGTCCAGGCCGCCCAGCGGACCGAGCAGCAGACCCTGGGCCCGCGCGGCGTCGAGATGGTCGGGATGGTCGGGGCCGTCGTCGAGGTGCACGACGGCCCGCACGGCATCCAGCAACGGGAGCACCGCCGGATCCCGCACGAGCGGGATCTCGTCCCGCGCGACCTCCACCGGCACCCCGGCGGCGCCCAGGGCTCGGCGCAGCGGCGGGAGCGTCGAGCGCCCCGAGCGGACCAGCACCGCCATGTCACCCCAGGCGACGCCGTCCTCCAGATGCGCGCGGCGCAACAGATCGGCGAGATGCTCGGCCTCGGAGCGGTCGGTGTCGAACGTGCGGACCTGGACGCGGCCATCTCCCACGCCCGAGGGTTCGCACGCCGGATCGAGGAAGACTCCGCGAGCCGCCTCCGGGATCGAACCCGACAGCGACAGTCGACCGGCGACTCGTCGACTCGCCACCTGGATGCGCCGCCCGAAGCGCCGGGTCGTACCGAGGGCGATCACGTCGGCCCTGCTGCCGTCGACGCGGGGGAACTCGGTCGGGAAGTCGAGGATCCCCCGCACCTCGGCACCTCGGAACGCATAGATCGACTGGTTCGGGTCGCCGACGACCACCAGGTCGCGCCCGTCGCCCGCGAGCTGTCGCAGCAGGGCGACCTGCCCGGGGTCGGTGTCCTGATACTCGTCGACGAACACGTAGCGCCACTGCGCCCGCAGCTCGTCGCGATGCTCGGCCGCCTCGATCGTGGCGCGCCGGATCAGGTCGGCGTAGTCGGTGGCGCCGAGATCGTCCAACGTCGTCAGGTACTGCTCGAGGAAGAGCCCGGCGGCGCGGAAGGCGGGCAGGTCCTCGCCCTCCCCCAGGCCGCGCAACTCGTCGGCGTCGAGCCCCTTCTCCCGCGCCCGCGACAGGACGGCGTTGACCTCACGCGCGAAGCCACGCGTGTCGAGGGCCGCGCGGAACGAGTCGGGCCAGTGGACCGACTCGGGGTGCGGGGTCAGCAGCTCACGGAGGATGACGTCCTGCTCGGGCGCGGAGAGGAGCCGCAGCGGGCCGGCGTACATCTGCGCCGGGGCGTAGCGACGCACCAGGCCGTAGGCGAACGAGTGGAACGTCGAGCTCAGCGAGGTCGCCATCGTGCGGCCGAGGCGCGCCGTGACCCGATCACGCAGCTGCTCGGCAGCCTTGCGCGAGAAGGTGAGCGCGAGCACCTCCTCCGGCCGGGCGCCGCGGTGCTCGATGCGGTCGACGATCGCCTCGACCAGGGTCGTGGTCTTGCCCGTGCCTGGACCTGCCAGCACCAGCAGCGGACCGCCGGGATGGTCGACGACGCGCTGCTGCTCGGCGTCCAGCCGCGGTGCTCCCGACGGCGCGGCCGGGGGCACCAACCGGTAGGTCGTCGAGCTCGGTGCGGGCATGGCGACAAGCCAACCATCTGCCGCCGACACCGAGTGCCGGGTCCCGCGTCAGGCCAGGGCGAAGTAGCGCAGCCAGACGTAGGTCCAGGCGATGATCAACGACACCAGCGTCACCACGAGGCCGTACTTGGTGAACTGCCAGAAGCTGATCGGCTCCCCGGCCTTGTAGGCCAGACCGAGGACGACGACGTTGGCTCCCGCGGCGACGGCGGTGGTGTTGCCGCTGAGGTCGGCGCCGAGCGCGAAGGCCCACCACAGCGGGTTGTCGGCGCCCGTCTGGGATGTCGAGGCGACCAGCTGCTCCACGATCGGCAGCATCGCCGCCGTGTAGGGGATCGTGTCGACGAGACCGCCGATCACCGCGGAGCCGAAGATCAGCAGGGTCACCACGAGGAGCTGCTGGTCGCCGACCGAGTCGACGGCGAACTCGCCGAGCTTGCCCACAACGCCGACGTTGACCAGGCCGCCGACGAGCACGAAGAGCGCCATGAAGAAGACGAGGGTCTCCCACTCGACCTCTTCGAGGAACTCCTCCGACGAGGTGCCGGTCAGCACCACCATCGCGCCGGCGCCGAGCATGGCGACCACGGCGGGGTCCAGGTGCAGGGCGGCGTGGAGCCCGAAGCCGATCATCACCGCGGCCAGGACGACGAGTCCGATGGCGAGGCGTCGGGGGTCCTTGATCGCATCGCGCGGAGAGCCTGCGACGGCGGCCGCGGGCCGGGTGGCGACCAACTGACGTCGGAAGAGCAGCCGGCACAGCGGGATCACCACCGCGAGGATCAGCACCGCTGCCGGCGCCGTGTGGACGAGGAAGTCGGTGAAGGAGAGGTCGGCCCTGCTCCCGATCATGATGTTCGGCGGATCGCCGATCAGCGTGGCGGTGCCCCCGATGTTCGCGGCGAAGACGACCACGAGCAGGTACGGCATCGAGGAGACACCGATGCGACGACACGCAGCCATGGTGACCGGGGCGATCAGCAGCACGATCGTGACGCTGTCGAGCAACGCCCCCAGCGGAGCGGTGATCAGCGCGATCAGCACGAAGAGGCGCTTGGCGTCCCCCCGCGACGCCGCGGCCGCCCAGAGCGCCAGGCACTCGAAGAGCCCGGTCTGCTTGAGCACGCTGACGATCACCATCATCCCGAAGAGCAGGAAGATGACGTTCCAGTCGATGCCCGTGTGCAGGCTGAAGAACGCCGACTCGACGTCGATCACCCCGAGGACGGTCATCGCCGCGACGCCGCCCAGCGCCGCCGCGATCCTGCTGATCTTCTCGGTGGCGATGAAGGCGTAGGCGGTGAGGAAGATGCCGACCGATGCCGCCGCGATCATGCAGCGTGCCCCCGACCGCCCAGGCCGCCCAGGCCGCCCCGACCGCCCAGGCCGCCCGGACCGCTGTCGAGATCCTGGTCGAGGTCGACGGCGACCGTCGGCGCCGAGGCGGGCAGCCCGGAGTACCACCGTGCGAGGCGACCTCGCGCGGCGACGTCGCGCAGTCGGTCATCGACCTGGTTGCGCACCGAGGACGGCATCACGACCCAGATCCGGTCGCCCACCTGCAAGGTCGTGGAGCGGTTCGCCACGATCGCCTCGCCACGCCGCCACAGGAGAGCCACCACCGCTGGTTCGGGCAGGCGCAGCTCGGCGATCGCGACGCCGACCAGGCCCGAGCGCGCCGGCACCGAGACCTCCACGGCTGTCACCCGACGGACACCGACGAAGCGCCACAGCAGCGGGAACCTGCGCACCGCACAGGGGTCGAGGCTCCGGCGACGCCGCGCCTCCAGGACCACGACGAGGACCACCGCCGAGGCGCCGACCGCGAAGGCGGCGACCTCGGAGAGCACTGATGTCACCGGGAGGCCCCCCACTGTCCCTGCTCGTGCGACACCACGCCTACCTCCACCTCTCGGGTCATGTTCGCTCCCGGGATGACGCAGCGACTCCCGACCGGCCCTGCGTCCCACGGCAGAAGGCCGCATGGCTCCACTGACGAGTCTTCTTCGCCGCAGGGCCCGCCGGTATGGGGGCTACCACCCATTTCCGGTGCCGCGACCGCCGAACACGGCGCAGCCGTGGACGCCGTCACGCGCGGTTTGCGAGGCTGAGGTATGCCGTTGTTCTGGAAGGTCGTGCTGGTCAACGGGGCGGTCTTCTGCGTCGGCACGATCGCCCTGGTGCTCTCGCCCGTGAGCGTCTCGCGCGATCCGGTCAGCTCCGAGGTCCTCGTGCTCGCCGTCGGTCTGACGGCGGTGCTCGCGACCAACGCCGTCCTGCTCCGCAGGCCGCTCGGGCAGATCGACCGGGTCGTGCGGGAGATGGCCGCGACGCACGCACCCACCGACGGACAGCGTCTGGCCGAGCCCCGCGGCGAGGGGCCGGACGCCCTGCTGGTCCGCGGGTGGAACCAGATGCTCGACCGGTTGGAGTCCGAACGCGGCGAGAGCAACGCCCGCACCCTCGCTGCCCAGGAGGCCGAGAGGCAACGCATCGCGCGGGAGCTCCACGACCAGATCGGGCAGGACCTCACCGTCGTCCTCCTCGGGCTGAAGCGCGTCGTCGACCGTGCCGCGTCCGCACCCGTGCACGAGTTGGTGGACGAGCTGGAACTGGTGCGCGAGAGCGCGCGGGTCAGCCTGGACGACGTCAGGCGTGTCGCGCGGGAGCTCCGGCCCGGCGTCCTGTCCGACCTGGGTCTGGCCAGCGCTCTCGCCGCTCTCGCCACCGAGATCGCCATTGCCGGGCCGCACGTGCGGCGTCAGATCACTCCGGGCCTGCCCACGCTGTCCCCCGAAGTGGAGGTCGTCCTCTACCGCGTCGCCCAGGAGGCGCTGACCAATGCCGCCCGGCACGCGGGAGCGACATCGGTCGACCTGTCCCTGGCCAGGGTCGGCGCCGAGGTCGTGCTCGAGGTCGTCGACGACGGTCGGGGCCTGGCCGGCGCAGCAGCCGGCTCGGGCATCCGCGGCATGCGGGAACGCGCACTGCTCGTGGGCGGCCGGGTGGAGGTCGACTCCCCCGGTCGCGGCACACGGGTGCGACTGCTCGTGCCCTGGCCGCCGGCGACCCTCGTCGGCACCCTCGACGACGTCGGGGCCGCCCGATCCCAGGGCGGACGGCGATGACGAGGCGCACCACCCGGGTGATGCTCGCCGACGACCATGCCCTGGTGCGGCGCGGCGTCCGCCTCATCCTGGAGGCCGAGCCCGACATCGAGGTCGTCGCCGAAGCCGGCGACGGCCTCGAGGCGATCGAGCTGCTGCGGGAGGTCGAGGTCGATCTCGTCGTGCTCGACATCGCGATGCCGCGAGTGACGGGGCTGCAGGCCGCCCGCGACATCGGACGACGTCGCAATCCTCCGCGCATCCTGATGCTCTCGATGCACGACAACGAGCAGTACTTCTTCTCCTCCCTCAAGGCCGGCGCCAGCGGGTACGTCCTGAAGTCGGTGGCCGACGAGGACCTCGTCGGAGCCGTCCGGTCGGCGATGCGAGGCGACGCCTTCGTCTACCCGGGCGCGATGAGCGCGCTTGTGCGCGACTACCTGGACCGCATCCGACGGGGCCAGGTCACGCCCAGCACGGCGCCGGACAGCGCGCTGACCGAGCGCGAGGACCAGGTCCTCAAGCTGATCGCCGAAGGCGCCTCCTCCAAGGAGATCGCGGCGACCTTGAGCATCAGTCTCAAGACCGTCGAGCGGCACCGGGCCAACATCCTGGCCAAGCTCGGCATGCGCGACCGCACCCAGCTCACCCGGTACGCGATCCGAGCCGGCCTGATCGAGCCCTGAGCCCGGCAGGCGCCGCGCGCTCAGGCGAGTGGCGAGCGGTCGTTGTAGGTCCCTGCCGCGACCTGTCCGGACAGCGCCTGCACCGCCGCCATGATCTCGTCGGTCAGCAGTCGCCGAGCGCGGCCCGCCGGGAGGCCGTCGAAGCGATCGCCGGGCACGATCGGTGCGCCGAAGCGCACGCTGATCGGCACGATCCGAGGGAGCCGTGAGCCGACCGGCTGCAGCCGATCGGTGCCGGTCAGACCCACCGGGACGACGGGTACGCCGGCCGTGAGCGCCAGATGCGCGACGCCGGTGCGACCTCGGTAGAGCCGGCCGTCGCGGGAGCGGGTGCCCTCCGGGTAGATCCCGAACGCCTCGCCTCGCGCGAGGACCTGCAACGCCGTGTCGAGGCTGGCGATCGCCGCCTTGGAGTCGTCGCGGTCCACCGGCAGCATGCCGAGGCTGGTGAACCAAGTGCGCGAGAGCGCGCCGCGTAGCCCCGCGCCGTCGAAGTAGTCGCTCTTGGCGAGGAAGACCACCGCCCGGGGCGCCACGACCGGGATCACGACGGAGTCGACGAAGCTCAGATGATTGCTCGCCAGGATCACCGGTCCCGAGGTCGGCACGTGGTGCAGCCCGGTGACCGTGGGACGCCAGAGCGCTTTCGCCGCAGGGGGGATCACCGCGTGCAGGAGGCGGTAGAGATCAGGTCGCGCCGGAGCCACACCGGTCAGTGTGCTGGTTACTCACCGGTCGCCAGAATCGCGTTCGCTGCGGTCACGCGACCGGGATCCACAGCGCCGCTCGGAGGTCCACCGAGCCCAGTCCCGACCGCAGGGGCGTGCCCTCGGCGAGGTAGCACGCACGCGCCTCGTCGTGGTGACTGGGCGGCAGGCTGCCGTCGGCCCGTACGACACGCCACCAGGGCACCGGGCCGCCGTGTCGCGCCATCACGCTCCCGATCACACGCGGCCCCGTGCTCACGACGTCCGCGATCGCGCCGTAGGTGGTGACCCGCCCCGGCGGGATCTGCTCCACGATCTGCAGGATCCGCTCGATCAGTTCCTCGTCCACCACCGCCACCCGTCGAACCTAGGTGGAACCCTCGCCAGGACCTGGGAGGCGAGCCGATCGGATCGAGCGCAGACAGCACGAGGCCCCATCCGATGCGGATGGGGCCTCGTCCCTGTTTCCCGAAGGGCCGTTCCTGGTGTGCCCGCGCTCCTCCCGAGCGGAGGGGCACACCCCTCGGTGGTGTCTCGCCGGGCTCAGCCGATGCCCGTGAAGGCCACCGTACCGAGTGCCAGCTCGAGACCGTCGATACCGGAGTGCTGCTGGGCGAAGGCGAGCTCTCGGGAGAGGTCGCCGATGTTGTTCGAGAGCGGCAGCGGCGTGAGACCGAGGGTGGAGAGCGTGCCCACTGCCTTGCCACCGGCCGAGAGGAACGCCGAACCGGAGTCACCGGGAATGCCGGGGGTCAGCGTGTACAGGCTGTGGCTCCACCCGCCACCACTCGTGCCCAGGCTCAGACCGACCTTCGGGGACAGCAGGCTGATGCCCGCGCGGAGGGAGGAGTTGCCGTAGGACCACACGCGCTCGCCGGCGGCGACACCGTCGGTGTCGATGCCGGTGGGACCGCCCCAGAACGGGACGCTCGGATTCACCTTCGCGACATCGGCCGCGCGGACCTTGACCAGGGCGAAGTCGTTGAAGGCGCACGTGTTGGCGTCGGTGACGCCGAGATCGCGCATCGTGCGCCACGAGGAGTAGACGAGCTCTCCGCTGCCGATCAGCGCGCCGTTGGAGAGCAGCGACCCGCCCTTGTTGAAGGTGACGCGGGTGCCGAGAGGCTGGGAGTCGTTCTCACAGCCGTTCGTGTCGGTGGCCTCGCCCAGGCCAGCGCAGTGGGCGGCGTAGCCGATGTAGACGCCGCCTGCGGCGTCGGTGAAGACGAAGTTCGTGGTGCACTGACCGCCCGCCGTGTAGGCCTGCACGCCGGGAGTGATCGAGGCGCTGGACGCCGGGGCCCAGGCGGTGTGCCGGGCCGCGGCGCTCGCGGGTTGCGCGGTGCTCACCACGGCGAGGCCGGCGACGAGCAGGCCGAGCGCACTGAGCACTCCGAGGGAGCGCCAGGACCGGACGCCACGGGTGCGGCGGCGGCGGATCGACGGGGGCGTGAACGACATCGGTCTGAGGACCTCCTGAGTAGGTCGCACGGTGCGAGGGCGGGTCTGTACCGTTCCCAACGATCGTGGCTAGAACGGGTTACGCCCCTCTAGTCACAAATGACTAGAGGGGCGCGGGCCCGTCGCTGCGGCCGAGGACGGCGAACTCTCAGTAGGTGGGCTGGCTCGGGTCGACCTGGTTCACCCAGGCGACGACTCCGCCGCCGACGTGCACCGCGTCGGCATATCCCGCACCCTGCACGATGGCGAGCGTCTCGGCCGACCGGACGCCGGACTTGCAGTGCATGACGATCTGCGTGCCCGAGTCGACCGCCGGCAGCTTCTCCAGCGCCGACCCGTTGAGGAACTCACCCTTGGGGATCAGTACCGAGCCGGGGATCTGGTTGATCTCGTACTCGTTGGGCTCGCGGACGTCGACCAGCACGAAGTCGCGGCTCCCCTCGGCACGCTCCTTGAGCATGTGCTCGAGCTGCGTGACCGAGATCGTGGAGCCGGCAGCAGCGTCAGCGGCCTCCTCGGAGATCGCGCCGCAGAAGGAGTCGTAGTCGATGAGCCCGGTGACCGTGACGTTGTCGCCGCACAGCGCGCAGTTCGGGTCCTTGCGGACCTTGAGCTTGCGCCACTCCAACTCGAGTGCGTCGTAGATGACGAGCTTGCCGATGGCCGGGTCGCCGATCCCGGTGAGCAGCTTGATCGCCTCGTTGACCTGGATCGAGCCGATGCTGGCGCACAGGACGCCCAGCACGCCGCCCTCCGCGCAGCTGGGCACCATGCCCGGCGGCGGCGGCTCGGGGTAGAGGCAGCGGTAGCAGGGCGCCTCGTCGGCGAGACTCGGCGCGAAGACCGAGGCCTGCCCGTCGAACCGGTAGATCGAGCCCCAGACGTAGGGGATCTTCAGGAAGTACGCGGCATCGTTGACCATGTACCGGGTGGCGAAGTTGTCGGTGCCGTCGACGATGAGGTCATAGCCCTCGAAGATCGCCATCACGTTGTCGTTGTCGAGGCGCTCGTTGTGCACGACGACGTTGACGTAGGGGTTCGCCTCCAGGATGGAGTCGCGTGCCGACTCGGCCTTCGGGCGGCCGATGTCGCTCTGGCCGTGGATGATCTGGCGCTGCAGGTTGGACTCGTCGACCTCGTCGAACTCGGCGATGCCGATGGTGCCGACTCCGGCCGCGGCCAGGTAGAGCAGCGCGGGGCTGCCGAGGCCGCCGGCCCCGATGACGAGGACCTTGGCGTTCTTCAGCCGCTTCTGACCCGTCATCCCGACGTCGGGGATGATCAGGTGGCGGCTGTAGCGCCGGACCTCGTCGATGCTCAGCTCGTCAGCGGGCTCGACCAGCGCGGGAAAGCTCACGTTTCCACTCCTCGTAGATGGCGGTGGGGACGGCCCCCGGTCGTCGTCAGTCGCGATCTGCCGCCTGACGTCGGCCTGCCCATGATGGCGTGCGGCCGGCCTACTGGTGGCAACGCCGACCCCGCCGGCTCTGTTCCCGGGTTCCTCTCACTCATGATCCCGCGCCGGCTCGCCGGGCGAGCGCCGACGTCTTGTCATCCGGACCGATCGGTAACATCTGCCCGTGCCTCCCACCACGCCCGACCTCGACGCCGACCTCGGCGAGATCCGCCCGCGCGGAGGACGTCTGCCTCGGCGCGAGCGCCGAGCCCAACTGCTCTCCTCGGCGCTGGAGATCTTCGTGCGCAACGGCTATCACGCCGCCGCCATGGACGACATCGCCGATCGCGCCGGAGTCTCCAAGCCGGTGCTGTACCAGCACTTCCCCGGCAAGCTCGACCTCTACCTCGCGCTGCTCGACACCTCGTGCGACGCGATCATCGAGAACTGCCGCCAGGCGCTGGCCTCCACGCACGACAACGAGCAGCGGGTGGCAGCCACCATCTCGGCGTTCTACGACTACGTCGGCAGCGAGACCGGCGCCTTCCGCCTCGTCTTCGAGTCCGACCTCACCAACGAGCCCGCCGTCCGGCACCTGGTCGATCGGGTCACCTCCGAGTGCGCCTCGATGATCGCGGAGGTGATCGCCGAGGACACCGGCTTCCCCTCCGAGGCCTCACGCCTGCTCGCCGTCTCGCTCGTGGGCATGGCGCAGGTCAGCGCCCGCTTCTGGCTGGAGGAGGCCGGAGGTCTCGATCGCGACCAGGCCACGGCGCTGGTCTCGGCGTTGGCCTGGGGCGGCATCGGTGGCTACCCCCTCACCGTGGAGCACTGAACGGTTCCGCCAGGACCGTCGCGGGCCCGGCACCCGGACGGCGTCCCGCTGGGGGCGCCTGCTTGACTCGACAGCATCAGCCGACGCCCGGATCGGGCCGGCCAGACCATCGACGAACCGGTCGATGCACCCAACGACACGAGGAGACATCGTGGAGGTCAAGATCGGCGTGCAGTACGCCGCGCGCGAGCTGGTCGTCGACACCGACCAGAACCCGGAGGACGTCGCGACCCTGGTCGCCGACGCCGTCGCCTCGGGCGATGGCGTGCTGACCCTGAACGACACCAAGGGCCGCCGCATCATCGTGCCCGCGGCGAAGATCGCCTACGTCGAGATCGGCAGCGGCAGCAGCGGGACGGTCGGCTTCCGCAGCTGACCTGACGACGCGGCGCCACGAGGGCCCGACTCCGCCGCACCGGCGGAGTCT
>NZ_JAHRHK010000013.1:28362-140700 GCF_021246465.1 Nocardioides sp. R-C-SC26
CCGGCCCTGCTCGCGCGGTGGAGGGCCCCCTCGTCGTGTGGCTGGATCCTCCACCTGGTTCGAGGCTCAGGCGTCGGGGCCCAGCTCGCCCATCCGCTCCTGGTGGCGCTCGGTGAGCCGGGTGAACATCCGCCCGAGGGCCGCGAGGTCCAGACCCGGGCGGTCCACGCCGCCGGTCAGCAGCGCCGTCAGCGCGTCGCGGTCCACGGCGCCGCGCGGCGCCTGCGTGAGCGCCTCCCCCATCAGCCGGCGCCCCCACAGCGCCAGGCGTCCGCCCTGCGCGGGGTCGGCGGCGATCACCGAACGCACGCGGTCGACGACCAGCGCCGCATGCCCGCCGTCGTCGTCGAGGGAGCTGAGCACCAGCTCGCCGGTGTCGGGGTCGAGGTAGGTGGCGATCTCGCGGTAGAAGTCGTTGGCGAGTCCATCGCCGACGTAGGCCTTCACCAGGCCCTCCACCCAGTCGGCCGGGGCGGTGTGACGGTGGAACTCGTCGATCGCAGCGCGGAAGGGCGCCATCGCGGCGAACGGGTCGGCGCCGAGCGCGCGCAGGTGGGTGTGCAGGGCCGCGACCTTGCCGAGCTCGACGCTCGCCATGGTCGCCAGGGCGAGCTTGTCCTCCAAGGTGGGCGCCAACTTGGAGTCGTCCGCGAGACGCTCGAAGGCGGAGATCTCGCCGTAGGAGATCACTCCCAGCAGGTCGACGACGGCGGCGCGGTACACGGGGTCCTCGAACGCCTCCGGCAGTGTGACGGACGTGGTCTCAGCCGGGGATGCGGGCATGCGCGCAGCCTATCGATACAGTGAGGTCATCCCGTGGCCGCGCAGGCCTGCCCAGCAGCTTGCCGACCGATCGCACCTCGATCGCCCGCATCCGCTCCGCACGACGTGTCGGCCACACCGCATGTGCGCGGTTGACGATCGGCGGAATGCGGCCTCCGGGCCGCCTGCCCGGGTCGACCGCAACGACTCGAAAGCAGACCGTTGACTACCGACACCACCACGGAGTCGGGCGCCCCGGCGTCCGACGACACCTCGACGTCCACGCCGGAGACGACCGGCACCACCTTCCGCGACCTCGGCGTCCACCCCAAGATCTGCGACGCGCTGGAGCGCTCCGGCATCGTGACGCCGTTCGCCATCCAGGAGATGACGCTCTCGGTCGCTCTCCTCGGCACCGACCTGATCGGCCAGGCACGAACGGGCACCGGCAAGACGCTGGCCTTCGGCATCCCGGTGCTGCAGCGCAGCGTCACCGTCGACGACCCGGCCTACGCCGACCTGCCGCAGGGCAAGCCGCAGGCGCTCATCGTCGCCCCGACCCGTGAGCTCGCGCTCCAGGTCTCCAGCGACCTCCAGTTCGCCGGCAAGGACCTCGGCACCCGCGTGCTCACCGTCTACGGCGGCGTCGGCTACGAACCGCAGCTCGAGGCGCTCGAGGCCGGTGTCGACATCGTCGTCGGCACGCCGGGCCGCCTGATCGACCTGGCGAACCGTCGTGCGCTCGATCTCTCCCACGTGCACGCGCTCGTCCTCGACGAGGCCGACGAGATGCTCGACCTCGGCTTCCTGCCCGACGTCGAGAAGCTGCTGCGCCTGACCCCCGACTCGCGCCAGACCATGCTGTTCTCGGCGACGATGCCTTCGGCGATCGTGGCGCTCGCTCGCACCCACATGCGCCACCCGATGAACATCCGCGCGGAGTCCTCCTACGAGAACGCCACCGTGCCGACCACGGCGCAGTTCATCTACCAGTGCCACGACCTCGACAAGCCGGAGATCATCGGTCGCCTGCTCCAGTCCGAGGACGCCGACAAGTTCGTCGTCTTCACCCGGACCAAGCGTCAGGCCCAGCGCGTCGCCGACGACCTCGTCGAACGTGGTTTCAAGGCCGGCCCGCTGCACGGTGACATGGCCCAGGTGGCGCGTGAGAAGACCCTGAACCGGTTCCGCGAGGACAAGCTCCAGGTGCTCGTCGCCACCGACGTCGCCGCCCGCGGCATCGACGTCACCGGCGTCTCGCACGTGGTCAACTACACCTGCCCCGAGGACGACAAGACCTACGTCCACCGCATCGGACGTACGGGCCGCGCGGGCCGTTCGGGTATCGCGATCACCTTCGTCGACTGGGCGGACCTGCATCGCTGGAAGATGATCAACAAGGCGCTCGACCTGCCCTTCGACGAGCCGCAGGAGACCTACTCCACCTCCGAGCACCTCTTCCACGACCAGGGCATCGCCCCCGGCACCCGCGGTCGGATCGCCGAGCCCAAGCCCGCAGAGTCCACCCGACCCCAGGGCCGCTCCGAGGGCGGGCGCTCCTCCGAGCCGCGTCAGCGTCCGGCGCGCAACCGCAGCCGCACCCGCACCCGCGGCGGCCAGGAGGTCGGCGGCGGCGCGTCGTCCGCCGGCGCATCCGCCGCTCCGGCCGACTCCGCGGCCACCGCGAGCGAGAAGCCGGGCGCTGCGGGCGAGGGCACGTCGTCCAGCGCCGCGCGTCGCCGACGCCGTCGTCGTGGTCCGGGCGGCGGTTCCGGCGCCGGATCGAGCGACGCCCCCGCCTCGTCCTGAACTGAGGCGTTGACCCGTCTCTACTTGAAGACGGGTCAACCCCGGTAGCCGTGTTGACCCGTCTCTACTTGAAGACGGGTCAACGCATCAGACGACGACGACCGTGGTGCCGATGGGCGCGAAGTCCCACATCGCCAGGGCGTCGACCGTCTTCTGACGGATACAGCCGTGGGACAGCGCCGTGCCCAGCTGACCCTTGGTCTGCAGCGGGACGCCGTCCTTGACCGGGATCGTGTGGAACCCGATCGCAGCGCCCGAGGGGCCCCTGGTGAACCGTACGAACCACTTCATGGTGCCGGAGTCGTCGATTCCGACGGCGTCCTCGGAGCGCGAGAACACCTGGTAGGTGCCGGGGTCCAGGTTGTCCAGGACGCTGCCGGAGACGCGGTAGGTGCGCGCGATCGACCCGTCGGCACGCACCAGCCACACCCGCTGACCGCCCTCGCTGAACACGACGCGTCGACCGGTTCCGGAGTCGTCCGGCACCGCCGGCGGCGTGTGCGCGCGTCCGGTGTCGTCGCGAGCGTCGGATCCGGTCGGGCCGACGTCGGCCGTCTCCGGGGCGATCGGCCCGGTCAGAGCCGCGACGTCGGTGAGGGCCGCCGTACCGGACGTCTCGCTGCTCACCCGCACGTCGTGGGACGACGAGGTGGCACCGTGGTCCTCGTCGGCGGCCGAGGGCAGCGCACCCACACCGCCGAGCACGCCGACGGCCGTCGTGAGCGCCGAGACCCCGAGCAGCCCCAGGCGCCCGTACCGCACCCGCGTGACCGGGTTGTGCTGGGCGCGATGGCGACTCATCGAGCGGTCCCGTCAGACCTGTCGGTCGCGCGAGGCTCGGGCCAGGAGGTTCCGGGCGACCTCGCGGTAGGCCTGGGCGCCCTTGCTGGACCGGCTCGTCGCGAGAATCGAACGACCGGCGGCCGGCGCCTCGGCGAACTTGATCGTCTTGGGGATCGGCGGCTCGACGACGTCGAGGTCGTAGGTCTCCGCGATCGTCTCGAGCACCGTCCGACTGTGCGTGGTGCGTCCGTCGTAGAGCGTGGGGAGCACGCCCCACACGGCCAGGTCGCGATTGGTGAACCGGCGGACGTCGTGCACCGTGTCGAGTAGTTGCCCCACACCTCGGTGCGACAGCGTCTCGCACTGCAACGGGATGAGGACACCGTCCGCGGCGGTGAGCGCCGCGACGGTGAGCACCCCGAGCGAGGGCGGGCAGTCGAGCAGGATCCAGTCGTAGGAGGCGTTGCGCTCGGCGAGGTCCTCCAGCATGCCGCGGAGCACGTGCTCGCGACCGGTCCGCGTCAACAGGTCCGCCTCGGCCCGCGCGAGCTCGATGGTGGCGGGCATCAGGGCGACGCCGTCCTCGGTCTCGATGACCACCTGGGTCGGGTCGATCCGCTGGGTCAGCACCTGATGCACCGAGATCTCCAGGTCCTCCGGGTCGATACCGAGGGAGAAGGTGAGACAGGCCTGCGGGTCCAGGTCGACCAGCAGCACCGACTGGCCGAGCTCGGCCAGGGCAGCACCGATCGACGCGACGCTGGTCGTCTTGGCGACGCCGCCCTTCTGGTTGGCGATCGCGAGGGTCGTGGTCATCGCGGCCATCATGCCGGACGGCGTGTGATCGCGCGGGGACGACCACCTCCGACGCGCCCGGATTTGGTTGGATACGACCCATGGCTTCCTCCTCATCGACCTCTCCGGCCTCCGACGGCGCCGCCGGCACCGCACTCGTCACCGGCGCGACGGCGGGCATCGGGCACGCGTTCGCCGAACACCTCGCCCGGCGCGGACACGACCTGGTGCTCATCGCCCGTGACGGCGCACGCCTCGACGACGTCGCCGAAGCGCTCCGCTCCGCCCACGGCGTCGAGGTCGAGACGATGACGGCCGACCTCGTCGTCCCGGCCCAGCTGGCAGCGGTCGAGGCGCGGCTGCGCGACGCGGATCGTCCCGTCGACCTCCTCGTCAACAACGCGGGTTTCGGACTCAAGCAGCGCTTCCTGGACAACGCGGTGGACGAGGAGCACGCGATGCTCGACGTCCTCGTCACCGCCGTGCTGCGACTCAGCCACGCCGCACTCGGCGGCATGGCCGAGCGCGGCCGTGGCGGCGTCATCAACGTCTCCAGCGTCGCCGCGTTCCTGCCACGCGGCAGCTACTCGGCCGCCAAGGCGTGGGTGAACTCGTTCAGCGAGTGGGCCGCCACCGAGTACCGGCCCCAGGGCGTGACGGTGATGGCGTTGTGCCCCGGGTTCACCAAGACCGAGTTCCACGAGCGGATGTCGGTCAAGCGCGGCGACAGCTTCATGTGGCTCGATGTCGACTTCCTGGTCACCAAGGCGCTGGAGGACTTCGACAAGGGTCGCGTCTACTCGATTCCCGGGGTGCAGTACAAGACGATCGCGAGCCTGGCGAAGTTCGTGCCCAACCAGGCCCTGCAGCGGTTCCAGTCGATGGGCCGCAAGTAGGTCGCGCCTCGGACGCGACCTCACCACGCCGGGGGCGGGCCGCCGAAGGGCAGCTCGACCAGATGCGGACCGGCCGCGGAGACGTCACGCAGGATCCAGTCGTCGCGGAGCAGCAGCATCGCCGACGCCGGGCGCACCACCAGCCACAGCCAGCGGCCGAAGGCCTCCCCCACCACCACGGACCGGTCCCACTCCCCCGGCGCCGCGCTGGTCGAGACCGACCACATCGGCACGGTCTGATGACCGATGCGCACCCGGACGACGGGCGGGTGGTCGGCGACCTCGGCGCCCGGGTCGTCGTGCACGGTGCCTGCCACCCGCGAGCCCAGCCCGGCTCCGGCCTCCTCGGCGACCACGAGGAGCTCGACCGGACCGTCGAGCAGGCTGGTGCCCGCACAGGCCGTGACGCTCGCCCGGACGCGCCCGCCCTCGGCCATCACCGCGAAGTCGGTCACCCGCCAGTCCGATCCCAGCGGCCACGGCAGGTAGGTGGGGAAGTCTCCGGCGCGCGCCAGGTGATGGGCGAACACCTCGTAGCTCGACTCGCGCGGCCGCCACAGCGGTACGACGACCCCGTGCAGCGCACATGCCCAGGAGTCCGGCTCCTCGGCGACCTCACCGCCGCAACGGGGGCACTCGGCGCGCATGGGAGAACGCTCGCCGCCCGCCCCGCGAGGCGTCAAGACGCCTTTCGGCGCCGACCCGCCCGGGCAGCGGATCCGCGACGCGGCTCAGCGTGGAATCAGGCTCAGTCCTCGGCGAGCACCACGATGCGGTCGTCGGGGCCGAAGACGATCCGATCGGACTTCGCGGGATTCACCACGACGTCGTGCCCCTGCTTGTAGCCCAGCGCGGTCTCGTTGCGGCGCAGCGCTCCGGCGACGACCGTGGCATAACTGCGCTCGCCCGGCTGGACGTACCACTCGACCGGGCGCAGGTAGATCTCGCTGCCCTCGTCACCGAGCAACTGGTCGAACACCGCCTCGAGGCGCCGGTCCTCCGACATCTGGGTCACCAGCAGGCTGACGATCTCGCCGCTGACGACGACGTCGTCGACGTGGGCGACCTCGGCCAGCACACGGTTGCGGTCGTCGAGCATCTCGCTGACGACGGGCACCGAGACGCCGGCCGCGGCGAGGATGTCGCGCACGTGGAGCAGCGTGACCAGTGTGCGGGCGTCGGCGGCCTGGTGCTCGAGGTGCTCGGAGTAGCAGAGCACCATCACCTGGTCGAGGTCCTCGGTGAGCAGCGCGGAGAGCGTGGCCCGGTCGGTGGTCGGGCCGACGACGACGCGCACGTCGAGGTTGCGCAGCTGCGGCAGCACGACCTCACCGAACGTGGTGACGACGGTGAGGGTCGACCCGGGCGGCGCGTACTTGTCGAGCTCGCGGAGCACGATCGGTCCGCGAGCGTCCCACCCGATCACGAGCGCCTGCGTCGGTTGCGGAGCGGTGTCGGCCACCACTCCGAGGGCGTCGAGATCGCCGGCCACGCGGGCCGGCGTCAGGCTCGCGAGCTCGTCGTCGTCGGCCGCCACGACGACCAGCGACGCGTCGCCGAGGACCGTCTCCGGCGGTGGGTTGAGGGTCGGCGCACCGTCGCGCACGAGCCCGATCACCGAGGCCGACTCGAACGCGGCAACGGCCTCGCCGTAGGTCCTGGCGCCGAGCCCGTGCTCGTCCAGGAAGTAGATCTCGTCGCCGTCGTAGTCGAAGAGCTCGGTATAGACGGCGGCGGCGCCGGACTGCCGCGAGGTCTGCACGAGAAGCTTGGCCACGGTCTCTCGGATGTCGAGCAGGACGACCCGGTTGCGACCGATCAGCCGGGCGACCTCCAGATTGCTCGGGTTGCGGATCTCCGCGACGATGCCCGGCCCGGCATCGCCGTCGTGCGTCAGGGCGAGCAGGGTCTTGATGACCTCGCTGTCGGGGTCGTCGGAGGCATCGGGGGCCAGCAGGATCACCGAGCGAGCACTGGCGTGACTGCTCAACGCGAGGTCGTCGACGTCCATCGGCGAGCCGGAGCGGCAGACGACCCGCGTTCCGCGCAGGTCCGGCACCTTCGCGCGGATCGCCTCCTCCATCTCGACCTTGTCGCGGTCCGCCAGCACCACGATGACCGGTCGCTTGCGGCTCTCGTTGGCGATCGAGAGCTCGGAGAGGATCGTGAAGATCGACTCGGACCATCCGAGGATCACGGTGTGCTCGGTCTCGAGCACGATCGAGCGACCGCGCTGGAGCTCGGCGATCTTGGCGTCGATCCCCGCAGCGATGACGCCGATGAGAGCACTGACGATGAACAGGCCGCCGATGGTCAGCGCGAGCATCGTGATGATGAAGCGCCACGGAGTTCCGGTGTCGCCGGCGACGGTGCCCGGGTCCAGCGCGTGCAGGAGCGCCTGGAAGACCTCGTCGGCGAAGCCGTTGTCCGAGTCGCCCCGCAGGCCGAGAACGAGGGTGAGCACGGCGAAGAACGTGATGAGCACGACCGTGGCGACGGTCAGCCACGCGATGAGCGCCGGCGTCCCCTTCGCCATGGAGTTGTCGAAGGCGTAGCGCAGTCGAGCGCGCCACGCGATCTCGCTGCGATCCTTGCCGCCCGAGCTCTCGCTCTGACGTGCGCTCAGCGCCTGCGTCGTGCGCCGACGCATCTGTAATCCGGTCCGTGCCACAAAGGACCATGGTGGCAGAGCCCGACGACCGCGATCGGCAGATCCGTGGAAACGTGCGGAGAAGCCGCTGTCCCGTCTGGACCGGCTGCGCAACGGGTCGGCGGCGTGGTCCTGCCGACCCGGGCGGTCACCGCGGGATCAGGGCCCAGTAATCGAGGTCCAACAGCACACCGTCGGCGTACTTGCCGTCCTCGTCGCGCAGCGTCATCGACTCGTCGCGCCCGCGGGTGGCGACGAGCCGCAGGCGGAGTGCGCCCACCCCGGGCGCGCGGTCGGACAGGTCGACGACGTCGAGCACCTCCGACCAGGCGTACACGGTGTCGCCCGCGAACGCCGGGGCGGTGTGAGCTCCACCGTTGACGGCTGCGATCAACTGAGCGTTCGCGAGGCCGTTGAACGAGAGCGCCCGCGCCATCGAGATCACGTGGCCGCCGTAGATCAGACGACGCCCGTCGGGGCGGGCCTCGGTGTTGAAGTGCACCTTGGCGGTGTTCTGCCACAGTCGCGTGGCCATCATGTGCTCGGCGTCGGTGAGCGTGACGCCGTCCACGTGGTCGATGCGCTCCCCCGCCCTGTAGTCGCCGAGCCGATGCGCCTCGCCGGCGGCAGCGGTGTCGTAGGCGCTGAAGTCCAGCCCGGTCGGCAGCACGAGGTCCGCCGGAGCCACGACGTCGGCCAGCTGCGGCACCACGGGCTCCGGGGCCGGAGCGTCGGCGTCGCGCTTGTGCACCATCACCCACCGCGCCCACTCCAGCGCGACATCGCCGTGCTGGTCGGTGGCGGTGGAGCGCACGTAGACGACCCCCGACCTGCCGTTGGAGTTCTGCTTCAGTCCGATGACCTCGGAGGAGGTGCGGAGCGTGTCGCCGGGCACGATCGGCCGGTGGAAGCGGCACTCGGCGTAGCCCAGATTCGCCACGGCGTTCAGCGAGATGTCCGGCACGGTCTTGCCGAACGCGACGTGGAACGCGATCAGCTCCTCCACCGGTGCCCCGGGGAGGCCGACCGCGGCGGCGAACTCGGCGGAGGACGGCACCGCGAAGCGCGTCGGGTAGAGCGCACCGTAGAGCGCGCGGTCGCCGTCGGTGATCGTGCGCGGCGTCGCGTGCTCGATGACCTGGCCGACGGTGAAGTCCTCGAAGAAGTTGCCCGGGTTGGTCTTGCTCACGAGGCCCGATCCTCTCAGAGGGTCGGGCTGCACACAGCGACGCCCTCGCCCGCGCGCACGGGCGCTGCGGGCGAGGGCGTGACGCGCGGTCAGTCGAGCTCGTACCAGGACGGGAGGGTGTGGGCCATCTTGTAGAGCTCGCGCGGGCTGTAGCTCACCGGTGCCACGCGACGACGAGCATCGAAGTCGCCCTCGTCGAGCGTCTGGGCGGGCGTGCGCGTGTGGGAGTACGGCGAGGCGTACAGCTTGTCGATCCAGCGCTGGTAGTTGAACACCATGCCGCCGACCTTGCTCATCCGCACCAGCATCTCGTCGGAGCGGGCCGCGCGGGCGCTCCAGTTCGGCGAACCCGTGATGATCACCTTGCCGCGCCGGTCGCCGTCGAAGTTGCCGGCGATCGCGACGTTCTTCATGTGCAGGTAGCGCTCGGCCACGCCGTCGAAGTTGGCATCGACCTCGAGACGTCGGATCGGCACCGGTCCACGGCCGCGAGGCGCCTTGAGGATCCGGTTGACGGACCGGCCCGCCAGCGTGGTGATGATCTTGATGTCGCAGCCCTGCTCCCACAGCGTGCGCACCCGGCGCGCGATGTCGGCGCCGAACTCGTCGAACCAGCCGGCGATGGCGATCCGGATCCGGGTGCGCTGACGTGGCATGCCCTTCGCCCCGGTGCACCTGACCAGCTTGAGCTCCTCGAGCACCGGGTTACGGCCGTTGGTCGGGAACAGGTAGGCGCGGTACTTGCCCAGGTCCACGCGCTGGAAGACCTTCTTGGCGGGCTTGTCGGCGGCATATTCGTTGAACATGCCGACGAAGTAGTTGTACAGCGGGGTGTCGAACGTGGTGACCATGTCGTTCCACTGACGGTTGCCGGCCGGAGCGGTCAGGTTCGAGGAGCCGAACATGCTGATGTGCTTGGTCGAGCGCACCCTGCTGAAGAGGAACACCTTGGAGTGCATGATCTTGGAGCGGCTGCGGCACGCGCCCTTGCACTTGCGCGCGAAGCTCTCGTCGTTGCGACGCAGGTTCAGTTGTTTGGCGAGCGCGGTGTAGTTGGCGTTCTCGACGCTCCCGGCCACGATCACCTGCACGTGGACGCCCCGCTTGTCGGCGTTGATCAGCGCCTCGCGCGTCGGACCGTCGTCGAAGTTCCACACGGCGATGCGGATGTACTGACCTTTGCCGGTGTTGCGGATGGTCTTGATCACGCGTCGCAGGATGTTGCGGCTGTCAGCGGAGTAGGGGTCGCTGAAGAGCACGCCACCCGGCGGCGTCCAGCCGCTCGATGCCTGCGCGGCCGCCGCGCCGGGCGCGACTCCCTGCGGCGGGACGGTGGCCAGGGTGGCGACGACGGCGAGCACGACGGCTCCGACGGTCAACCGGACAGCACGCATGGAAGTCCCTTCAAGACATAGGCGAACGGGCAGACCTTACGGCCCCGAGAGGCTGGGCCCCTCATCGCACCCAGCGGGGACCCTAACCCGGCGGTGGCTCGGCGAACGGCACCGGGTCGCCGCCGCCCGCCTCAGCGGCGTGAACGCCTGCGGCCAGTCCCTGACGGGGATTCGTGTCCGCGTACAGCACGACCAGTTCCGCCAGTGCGGCCAGGGCGGAGGCCGCGACGTCGGCTCCGTCGACCTCGCCCACCCCGACGCCGGGCACGGGACGTGGAACGAGGTCGTCCAGATCGCCGACCACTCCGACACCGGCACGCTCCACCGCTGCTCGCAGACGCGTGGACTCCTGGTGCATCCACGGCATCGGGTCGACGCGCAGCGGCGACTCGGCCGCGCGTCGCGCCGCGAGCACGGTCTTGGCCACGACCCGCTTGCGTACGTAGGCCCCGGCGGGGTACGCCCGACCGCGGGCGTCGAGGTTCTCGTTGAGCTGACGCAGCGCCAGGGACGAGGCCAGTCCCAGCGACTCGTTGCGGCGATCCAGGTCCAGACCCGTCTCGATCGGCACGCCGCAGGCCCCGGCGAACCGCTCTTCGAGCACGCCCGACGGCGAGCCCGCCGGAGGCACCGTCACCACGGTGACGCCATCCGTGCCGGCGACGGCGCTCCAGTTGCGCACCACCCGAGCGAGCCCCTGGCGCCGCCAGAAGTGGGTGCCCGCGCCCGCGGAGCCGGCCTGGGAGCCCCGCTCCCCCGGCCTGGCGGCCTCAGCCGCGTCGAGGTACTCCTCCCACGTCCAGGAGTGACCGTTCTGGAGGCTCTCCTGCCACATCGAGGAGAGCGATCGGGCGAGGTCGCGCGCCGTGATCACCACGCGCAGCTCCGGGTGCCCCAGCTCGGCGAGCAGCCTCTCGATGGCCGGCCTCGGTGCGGGCCCGAGGAACTCCATCGACACCAGGACCGCGCCGGGATGAGCCAGGATCTGGCCGCGCAGACGCGCCCATCGCGGCCCCGGGCCACCCGGAGCGAGGAACTCCCGCACGCCCGCGGCCTGGTCGGCCCAGGTAGGCCCGGGAAAGAGCACGCCGCGCAGCGCGAGAGTGTCGCGCTGCGCGGCGAGCAATGCCTGCAGGTGGCTGGTGCCGGACTTCATCAGGCCGACGTGCAGCACCAGCTCACGCACCATCCGGTGGACCCGCCCGTCAGCCCTTGAGCGCGTAGTCCTTGAGCAGCGAGCGGCCGATGATCATCTTCTGGATGTCACTGGTGCCCTCGCCGATCAGCATGAACGCCGCCTCGCGGTAGAGGCGCTCGATCTCGTACTCCTTGGAGTAGCCGTAGCCGCCGTGGATCCGGAAGGACGCCTCGACCACCTCGTTGCAGTACTCGGAGGCGAGCATCTTGGCCATGCCGGCCTCGACGTCCATCCGTCGGCCGGAGTCCTTCAAGCGGGCAGCCTTGACCATCATCGTGTGGGCCGTCTCGACCTTGGTCGCCATCTCGGCAAGGCGGAAGAGCACCGCCTGGTGCTCGGCGATCGGCTTGCCGAACGTCTCGCGCTGCTGGGCATAGGCGGCACCGAGCTCGAACGCGCGGTTGGCGATGCCGCAGGCGCGCGCAGCGACGTTCACCCGACCGACCTCGACGCCGTCCATCATCTGGTAGAAGCCCTTGCCCGGCTCACCCCCGAGGATCTGCTCTGCCGAGATCTGGTGGTTGTCGAACACCGCCTCCGTGGTGTCGACGCCCTTGTAACCCATCTTGTCGATCTTGCCGGGGATGGTGAGGCCGGGCGCGGTCTCACCGAAGCCGGCCTCCTTCTCCACCAGGAACGTCGTCATGTTCTTGTAGACCGAGTCGGCACCCTCGTCGGTCTTGACCAGGACGGCGACCAGCGTCGAGGAACCGCCGTTGGTCAGCCACATCTTCTGGCCGTTGATCGTGTAGCCGCCGTCGTCGTTCTTGGTGGCCTTGGTCTTGATGGCGCTCACGTCGGAACCCAGACCGGGCTCGGACATCGAGAACGCACCGCGCACCTCGCCGGTGGCCATCCGCGGCAGGTAGGTGCGCTTCTGCTCCTCGGTGCCGTGCTGCATCAGCATGTAGGCGACGATGAAGTGGGTGTTGATCACGCCGGAGACGCTCATCCAGCCGCGCGCGATCTCCTCCACGCACAGGGCGTAGGTCAACAGGGACTCCCCGAGGCCGTCGTACTCCTCGGGGATCATCAGACCGAAGATCCCGAGCTCCTTGAGGCCGTCGACGATCTCCTGCGGGTACTCGTCCGCGTGCTCGAGCTCGGTGGCGACCGGGATGATCCGCTCCTCGACGAAGGTACGGACAGCCTTGAGGATCTCGGTCTGGTCCTCGGTCAGTCCGTCGGTCTGGCACAGGCGGCCCATGGGCTAGCTCCTTGTTGGCGAGATGTCGGCACGATGCGGCGAGCGGGCGGCCCGCGATCACAGCAATGTTACCCACCGGTAGCACCGCCTGTCGCGCGGTCGACACGACGTCGGCCGTCCGAAGGACATGATCTACGCCACCCTGCTCTCCGCGCCACCGCCCCCCGACGGCCGCAGCGGGCGCGTGCCCGGGGCGCGGTCAGCCTCGGCAGGGCGGGCAGGACACGCGCAGCCCCGGAACCTCTACAGTGCGCGTGTGTCCGCCCACGTTCTCGTCATCGTTCCGGCATGGAACGAGCAGGACGCGCTCCCCGGAACGATCGCCGACATCCGTGAGGTGCGTCCCGACGTCGACCTCCTCGTCGTCGACGACGGCTCGAGCGATCGCACGGCCGCCGTCGCGCGCGCAGCCGGTGCCGAGGTCTGCCGCCTCCCCTTCAACCTCGGCGTCGGGGGCGCGATGCGGGCGGGGTACCGGTACGCGCTGGCGCGGGGCTACGACGTCGCGGTGCAGATCGACGCCGACGGCCAGCACGACCCGCGCTACCTGGCCGCTCTCGAAGCGGCGCTGCGCCGGCCCGGCGGTACGGGTGGGGCCGACCTGGTCATCGGGGCGCGATTCGCCGGCGAAGGCGAGCCCTACCGGGTCAGCCTGGCTCGCGGGTTGGCGATGCGTGTCCTGGCCCGCACCCTCTCGCGGATGGCGAGGACGCGTCTGACCGACGTGACGAGCGGGTTCCGGGTCGCCACCCGCCGCGCCCTCGCGCTCTTCGCGGCCCACTACCCCGCCGAGTATCTCGGCGACACCGTGGAGTCCACGGTGATCGCGATCCGGGCCGGTTGCGAAGTCGCCCAGGTGCCGGTGCAGATGCGCTCGCGGCAGGCCGGGACGGCGAGCCAGACACCCGTCAAGGCCGCGCTGTACCTCGCGCGCGCCGTCGTCGCGCTGACGCTGGCGCTGGTGCGCCGCTGGCCCGCCGTCGACCTCGATGACACCCCCACGGCTCTCCCGGGGAGTCGGTCGTGAAGTCGACACTCATCCTCGGCATCGCCGGATCGGCGACCGTCATCGTCGCCCTCTTCGAGATGATGCGGCGCCATCGACTGCGCGAGAAGTACGCGGTGCTGTGGTTCATGGTCGCTCTCGGCGTGCTCGCCCTGGCGATCTTCCCCGGGCTGCTCACCGGTGTCGCGGACATCGCGGGCGTCGAGGTTCCGGTCAACCTGCTGTTCTTCCTCGCCAGCCTGGTGCTGCTGATGCTCACCCTCCAGCACAGCTACGAGCTGGGACGTCTGGAGGAGAAGACCCGGGTGCTGGCCGAGGAGATCGCCTTGCTGCGTCTGGATCTGGAACGGCGCACGGTCGAGCCAGAGCGGCGGCCGCGACCCGACGTCGAGCCCCCGTCGAACCCCTGATCCCGACCCACCCGCAGCGTGCTCGACCGGTCAGCCCAGGTCCGGCGCGCGGTGCTCCCCGAAGAGGACATCGGCCGAGACCAGCGGGTGGTCGCTGATCGAGCCGAGGAAGCCGCGGTCGATGTACTGGCTGAGGAACTGCACACCCAAGGTGCCGAAGATCCAGTCCACCGGACCGTGGCGCGGCACCGAGCACGCCGGGCCGACGCTGCCGCCGGCAGAGGAGGCCAGGAGCCCACCGGCCGTGAGGCCGCAGAAGGCGGTGTCGCGCTCGTTGAAGTCGCCGGCCAGGATGACCGGGATGTCCGGGTAGGTGTCGAGGTGCTGGGCGATCCAGTCGAGCTCGATGCCGCGCGCCAACTCGCGCGCACCCTGCTGATTGCCGGCGCGAGCGGTCGAGGCCGGATTGTGGATACCGATGACTCCGACGATCGCACCGGTGGTCAGGTGCTGCAGGTAGACCACCGGCATGTGCAGCCGGGTCGACCACGGCACGGTGAACTCATCGCTGGCGATCAACTTCCAGGTGTCGACGCGCCAGGCGACGGCGTTGCCGTTGGAGTTCCCGTCGCGGAAGACGTTGTTCGGGGTCGCGCGGTGCAGGCCCCAGTCGCCGTCGGCGAGGACGACACTGGCCTGAGGGCTCTCGAACTCGTTGAGGACGACGATCGAGACTCCGGCCGCCTCCAACCTCGCCAGCCCGTTGGCCACGCGGGTGGTGCCGGGCGCCCATCCGCGCTTGCTGCCACCGGGCACGGTCAGATGGTGGCCGAGCACGTTGTAGGAGGCGACCCGGAACCGAGTCTCTGGAACCATCGGACGTTCGGGCTCCGGGGTGGGCAGCTGCGACGTCAGCCAGCGCAGCGGGTCCACCATGACGAGCGCACCGTCCACGCGCGTGCGCACGGCGAGGCCCAGCGCGCACTGGTCGACGTCGCCCAGGTCGCCGACCTCCGCGAGCTGCTGGCCCACCAGCACGGTGGCACCGTTCGCGACCGTCGGGTTCTGCACGTGGGCGTAGTCGATGACGACGTCGCCGGAACCGTTGCGCACCCGGATGAGCCAGGGGCCTGCGGCAAGGTCGTCGTGGATCACCTCGACCGTGCCTGCCGCCGCGGCGAGCACCGGGGTGCCGCACGAGGCCACGAAGCGTGTCTCCTGACCGTCGGGCACCACGATCTCGGCTGGACGCCGCGCTGCCGTGGCGCCCCGCTCGGCACCGCCGCGACCCCGGCCGGGGCCTGCGGCCTTCCCTGCACCCTTGCCGGAGGTGGTCGCGGTGGCCGATGGCTCCGGCGTCGCGCCGGGGGCGCTGCCGGCCTGCTCGACCTCGTAGGAGGAGCCGGCCGGGAGCGGCAGGGCGCTGGTGTCCGCCGCCGAGGCTCGGCACGCCTTCGGTGCGCGACCACCCACCGAGACCACGCGCTCTGCGGAGCCGTCCAACTGCTGCGCGAAGGAGCCGAGCAGGTTGACTGCGCGCTGCCAGTGCGGTTCATAGGCGAACGGGTCGGGCGTGCGGAGCACACGATGGATCACGATCGTGGGCGGCAGGGTGCGCCAGCGGTCGAGCTTGGCCAGCCGCTTGAGGAAATCGCGGCCCTGGGCGGCACCGGCGATCTCGCCGCTGAGGACGGCGGTGACGGCCAGCGCCTGCGCACGAGCGACCATGCCGCGCTCGTAGGCGATCCGGGCGACCGCCCGAGCCTTCTTCTCCACCCCCGAGTCACGGCCGCGTCGCGGTCGCTCGGCGATCCGGAGGCCGGGGGCCAGCGCCGGGCTGGCGCACGCCGTGAGCTTGGCGTCGACGGGGCTTACGCGCTCGGGCTTGCCGCGTCCGTCGCGGGCCGTCGCGTCGGTTGTCAGCGCGGCGGCCAGGAGGCAGGCGAGCACCACCATCGTCAACGCGACGACGGTCGCCCGCAGTGCTGGAGCGCCGGGGCGCGGGACCGCGAGTGGATCCCGGGAGATCTCGCTCATCCGAACATCGACTCCCGCCCCGGGAAGACGACGCGGTTGGCCAGCCACTCACCGGCGCTGGACTTCCAGGACAGGTCGACGCCGTACCGGCCCGCGGAGGTCTCGAAGTAGACCGTCGCGGTCGTCCCGGCGGCACTCATCCGGACGTCGGAGGTGGCGAGGTCACCGAGCACCGGCACCTTCTGGGGATCGGTGTAGGCGTAGGCCTGCCGTCCACCCGGCGTCAGCATCGGGCTCAGAGCGTCCCACCAGTCGCGGTAGCCGCGTGCCGGTTGCGACCAAGCGCCGAGCACGCGCGTGGCGGCGTCGACGGCGAGCTCCTCCGAACCGCGCGAGCCGGCGTTCACCACCGTCTCGCGCTGGCGCCCGGAGTCGCCGCCGACCGACGTCGCGACCAGGACGACACCGACCAGCATCAGCACGACGACAAGTGCGATCGCGGTGGTGTCGGCCCCCAGCGTGACGATGCGCGGTCGATGCTCCTTGCGCAGCTTCCGGGTGCCACCGGTTCCGCGGGTACCAGCGCGTGGAAGCGGCGCCCGCGTGCCCGCCTCGGCCGGCGTCCTCGCCGACCGCTTCGGCGCGGCCCGTCGTCCGCTCACGAGACCCTCCCGGCGCGGGTGCCACGCTCGCCTCGGAGCCGACGCATCGCGCCCACCTGGCGCGGCACGGCCGCGGAGGCGCCGCCGCGCGCGACGGCCAGCTCGGCACGCAGCCGCTCGATCTCCACCAGCAGTTCGGCGCTGGCGTCGAGTGCCACCTCGAGCATGTCGTCGGTGGAGACGGACCCGCGCTCGGCGCGGGCCTGTGCGTCCGGTCGCAGGGGCAGGAGCTCGGTGAGGTCGCCCGCCACGGGGTGACCCGCCGCCTCGATCGTCTCGACCCAGGCCGTGGCCAGGGCCATCACGTCGTCGTGGCGCCCCGGCGGCAGGGTGACCTTCGTGCCGGCCTGGCCGCGCAGGATCGTGCCCGCGTAGAGCCGCTTGACGAGGTCTCCGTAGGCGCGTTCGTTGCCGCGGCGCACGAATCGACGGTTGACCCGGCGCAGCACCTCGGTCTGGGCCCAGCCCAGCGACGAGTTCACCTCGCTGTCGGGGATCACCACGGGGGCGTCCGCGACACCGAGCACCCGAGCGAAGCGCAGCCACAGCTCGTCTCGCGGCGCGCCCGATCGCGGGTTGACGACCACGGAGACGCGTTCGGGGCCCAGCACCGCCGACCACCGGTGCAGGACTCGCACCGGGTCCTGGGCGTTCCAGAACCGCTCGCGGGCGTCCGCGCGACCGGGACCCTGCGGATCCTCGTCCAGCACCGAGTCCAAGAACTTGGGGAAGGAGTGGCGACGGCCGTGCTTGATGCCCTCCTGCCACTCGGCAGGGATCTGCCGGGCAGGGTCGCGCACGGTCACCACCACCTCGACGTCCACGCCGGGTAGATCGTCCAGGATCGCCTCGATCTGACCCAGGTCGGCCAGGCAGAGCGTCTCGCTGCTGATCAGGGTGGTCGTGCGGTGGGAGACGACTTCGCGGGCCAGACGCTCCCAGGCGCGCTGTCCGGCGTCGGGGTCACGCCCCCAGGACGACGAGCGACCGGTGACGGCGAGGACGGCTTGGAAGACCTCCTCCTTGCCGAGCGTGGGCTGACGCACTCCGTGCTCGGCCAGGAGGTCCGCGTTGTCGCGGCACAGGTTCTGCAGGAACGAGGTGCCGGTCTTGGGCAGACCGACGTGCAGCACCGCACGTGGTGCGCTCACTCGCCTCACTCCACTTCTCGTCCCCCGGCGACACGACGCGACGATCGCGTCCATCCCACGCTGAGCTCGGACATCGCGACGTCGTCCGGGCCCGCCGTCATGGTACCGGTCAGGTCGCGTCCCCGAGGGGCCTCGACGAACCTCGTCGGCACGGCCGGTGCGGTCCTAGGCCCGACGTCCGCAACGCAGCGTGCCGTAGCGCTCGACCACGTCGTAGCCGGCAGCGGCATAGAGCTTGAGGACCCGGTCGGTGAAGTCGGTCTCCCCCACGCACGCGAGCGAGACGTCGAGCCTCTCCAGCGCCTCGCGCGTGGTGGCCACGCCGGGGAACTTCTGTTTCTCCCCCGAAGCCAGGCGATAGAGCGTGCGGCGGGCACGGGTCGCCGCGCGCGGCTCCTCGATGTTCTCGATGAACCACTCGCGCGGCACGACGGGGAACGCCTGGGTGCTGTACATCGTGAGCACCTTCATCCGTCGCGGCGGCAGCAGCACGGTGCCGGTGACCCCCTCCCGCACGAGCAGCTCGACGTCGGCCAGGGCCGGCAGGTCGAGCTTCCACTCGGGCTGCTTGGTCACCGTCACGGGACCGCCGTGGCCGGTGTGCGACCAGACCGGTCTTGCACCGATGCCGAGGAGCACCACCGCGACCAACGCCGGCACGAGGGCGACACCGACGGCGAGTCTCGGCGAGGTTCGATCGGCCCTGCTCGTATCGGTCGTCGATGCGACCGAGGGGTCGTCGCCGGACCTGCGCAGGTCCGGGATCGGCGCGGTGACGAGCAGCCCGACCAGCACCGGGATCGGGGCGACGAGCAGCATCCGCCACAGGATCGGCCCCGAGCCCGTGACGGTGTTGATCAGCGGCAGCACGCCAGGCGCGAACACCCAGACCGAGGCCAGCGCCGAGGCGCCGGCGAGCGCGGCCGGCGTGCCTCGCCGGGCCAGTGCGACGGCCCCACCGAGGGCGAGCAGACCCAGCGCCACCATCGCGGGTGTCTCACCGAGGATCCGCACGAAGGAGGCCCGCGCAGGAAGCGCCACCGGATCGACCCCGCCGACGTCGGTGGAGAACAGCACCACGGCCAGCCCGGAGAGCACCGGGCCCACGACCATCGCCAGGCCGCCGAGGGCCAGCCACCCCGATCGCAGCACCGCCGCTGCCAGGAGCACCGCGGCACACATGATCGGCGCCCAGACCACCGCCGTCGGCGTCAGTCCGTAGAAGGCGACGCCGGCGAGCAGCAGGAGGACGGCGTGGCGCCACTGCGCCCGTCGCTCGGCCAAGGCGGGCAGCTCGGTGAGGTGGGCCCAGATCAGCGGCATCAGGACAACGACGGCGATGACCTTGCCCTGCCAGATCCGCGGGATCCAGAAGTTGCCGAGCATCGAGTCGCCGCTGAGGGTGAGGAACCCCAACGCGACGACGAACGCCGCGAACGCGCGGCGCGCAGCCCACCGACGAGTCAGGCGCCAGATCGCGAGGACGGCGAGCGCCGCGGCCACCGGGGGAACCCACAGGTAGGTCACGGTGCCCGCGAGCTGCCCGCTCATGTGCGCGATCACACCGAAGAGCCCCTCGACCGAGGAGATCGGCACGCCGCCGCCGTAGGGAGAGTTGAAGACCTCGGGACTGAACATGGTGTCGCGCAGGGCGGCGTTGCCGTGCTCGGCGATCCACACGGACCGATTGACGTAGTAGGGGTCGTCGGTGTCGGCGAGATGGATGAAGGAGGCGACCACGGCCGTGACCGCCATCGCAGCCAGCACCCCCAGCTCCTCCCACGTCGCCCACCGCGGCTGCCGACCATCGGCCGAGAGGTCCGCACGGCCGCCCCGCGCCGAGATCACCGGGGCACGAGTGGCGTCGCTCCCCTCCGTCGTGCCCCAGTCACCCGCGGGACGGACCCTCCCGCGCACCCAGGCCCACACCGCGAGGACGGCGAGCCCCAACGCCAGCGCGGCCCACGTCGCGCGGAACGTGCCCGGCGTCCAGACCAGGCCACCCAGGCCCGCGCCGCCGATCAGTGCCACCCCGAGTGCGAGCAGGCCGGACTCGCGGCGCTCGCCGAGCAGCGGGCGGACCGGGCCCCCGTCAGCGCCCGCGCGCACGGCCACCTCGTCGACCGCACCGCGGCGGGCTCGCCAGACCTCCCATCCGACGACGCCGACGGTGAGCGCCAGCCAGAGCCAGCCGCTCGGCCACAACGACCACTGGGTGGGCAGCCCGAGGGAGTACAGGAGCGTCCAGAGAGCGAAGGAGACGACCGAGGCGTCGAGGGCGGCGTCGAAGAGCCGCCCGAGCAGCGTGCTCGATCCGGGCGCGGCCGAGGGCGTCGCGCTGGGCGGGGCGACGTCGGGTGCGGTCACGGTCAGGCTCCTTCACGGCAGGGGCTGCTGGGCCGGGAACGGCTCGGCGCCAGCACGTGTCGAGCCCGACGGGCGGGTCCGGCGTCGGTATCATGACAGTCATGCCACGCCTGTCCGCGGTGATGCTGGCGTGGCGTGACGAACCTCTGCTCGTCGACGCGGTGCAAGCGGTTCTCGCCTCCCAAGAGATCGACGTCGACGTCGTCGTGGTCGACAACGGCTGCACCAGCGACGCCGTCGGCGTGCTGCGCGGGCTGCCGGGCGTCACCGTGATCGACCCCGGCGCCAACCTCGGCTTCGCCGGTGGGTGCAACGAGGGCGCTCGCGCGGCCACCGGCGAGTACGTCGCCTTCGTCAACGGCGACGCCGTGGTCGAACCGGACGCGCTGGCACGCATGGTGGACCTCGCCGCCGAGCCCGACGTCGGCCTGGTCACGGCCTCGGTGCGTCTCTACGACGAGCCGGAGACGGTGAACACCGTCGGCAACCCGGTCCACTTCACCGGGCTGAGCTGGGCCGGCGGGCTCGGCGACGACGCCGCCGGACACGCCTCGGAACGCGACGTCGCCTCCGCCTCGGGGGCCGCGACCGTGTGCCGACTCGACCGGTTCCGCGAGCTCGGCGGGTTCTGCGAGGAGATGTTCGCCTACTGCGAGGACACCGACCTGAGCCTGCGCTCGTGGCAGCGCGGCTGGCGCGTCGTCTTCACCCCGGAGGCCGTCGTACGCCATCGCTACGAGTTCTCCCGCAACCCCGAGAAGTTCTTCCTGCTCCAGCGCAACCGCTGGTTCATGGTGTTGACCCTCTACTCCCCCGCGATGCTCGTGTGGGCCCTTCCTCCGATGATCGCGCTCGAGCTCGCCACCACCGCGATCGCGATCCGCGACGGCTGGGTCCGCCATCTGCTGCGCGCCTGGGTGTGGCTGCTGCGCCACCCAGGCGCGATCGCCCGCAGACGACGCCGCGCGCGCGCCGCCGTCCGTCGACCCGACCGCGAGGTGGCACGGCTGCTGACCGGCGACCTGGACCCGCGCGTGCCCGGGCTGCAGGTCCCCGCGCCCGCCCGCGCCGTCAGCCGGGGATACTGGTCCATCGCCCGCAGGCTCGTCTGAGCCCGCCCGCCATCCGTCCCACTCATCCGAGGAGCAGATCCTGAGCGCCGCATCGACCGCACCGCAGATCATCGCGGTCGACGACGACGGCATCTCCCTCGGCTCGCTCGGTGCCGACGACGCCGTGCTCGACGTCCTGCTCGACGATCGACGGGTGTGGTCGTTCTGGGCCGAGCGCGACACCGCCGAGGCCGAGGACGGCGCGCCGCGGGGCAGTGAGCGCCGGGCGGCCTGGCCCCGACCCTTGCGTCGCTTCCTGCACGGTCGGACCCGGGTGCGCGTGCGCGCCCACGTCGCCGACGTCGACCTCTACGACGCCGAGCACGTCTTCGGCGACCCCGAGCGCAATACCGAGGCCGACGGCCGGGTGCGCGTCGTCAACGTGCACGGCGCGGAGCTGGCGCTGGACAAGTCCGGACGCCTGCAGGTCACCTTCGACACGCGCGACGCCTCCCAGGTCGCACCGCTGCTCGATTCCATCGAGGAGGTGATCGACGCACTCGACCGGGCCGGGGTGCAGGCCTTCCCCGCCTACGGCACCCTCCTCGGGGCCGTGCGCGACGGTGCGCTGATCGGACACGACAGCGACGCCGACCTCGGCTACGTGAGCCGTTTCTCCCATCCGATCGACGTGATCCGCGAGTCGTTCGCACTGCAGCGCCGGCTCCGCGGGATGGGGTACGCCGTCACGCGCTACAGCGGTGCCGGCTTCAAGGTCGACGTCGTGGAGGCCGACGGCACCACGCGAGGTCTCGACGTGTTCGGCGGGTACCTCGACGACGGCTTCCTGATCCTCCTGGGCGAGATCCGCACGCCGTTCGAGCGCTCCTGGATCTTCCCGCTGGCGACCACCACTCTGGAGGGACGCGATCTGCCGGCGCCGGCAGATGCCGACCGCGTGCTCACGGCGACCTACGGTCCGCACTGGCGAACGCCCGACCCGGCGTTCAAGTTCGAGACGCCGCGGAGCACCACCGACCGCCTCAACGACTGGTTCCGCGGCACGACCGCCCACCGCTCGACCTGGGATCGCAAGTACCAGCTGGCCCGGTTCGCCAAGCCCCAGGCCGGGCCCGACCCCCTCGCTCGGATGCTGATGCGCCAGGAACGCACGCTCGGCTCCGGCATCCCGGACCTGGTCGTCGACGTCGGCTGCGGACGGGGGCACACCAGCCGCTGGCTCGCCCGTCGCGGGGCCCCCACCCTGGGTCTGGACTACTCCCCCCGCGGCTACGAGTTCGTCGCGCGCCAGACGGCCGACGAACCGGGTCTCCCGCTGGAGTTCGCCCCCTTCAACCTGCTCGAGCTGCGCTCCACCCTGGCCTGGGGCGCCCGTATCGCCCAGCGCGGCGGGCATCGCGTCGCCCTGGCCCGTCACGTGGCCGACTGCCTCCCCGACGACGGCCGCGAGCACCTGTGGCGCTTCCTCGCGCTCGCCTGCTCCGGTGGCGGCCGGTCCTATCTGGACTTCCTGATGTCGCCCGTCGAGGACGACCGGTGGGCACAGCGCAACCTGCTCGCGCCGCTGGAGGAGGAGCAGGTGCGTGCCGAGGTCGAGGCACGTGGTGGCCGCGTCGTCATCGCCAAGGAGATCGGGTCGCCGCGCATGGGCGTGCGCGGCGCCAACGACACATATCGAGCGCTGCGGCGCTCCTGCAGAATGGTGGTCGCATGGGACTGAACGACAGCGCTTCCGACGCGGCGACGGGAGACCGCTCACGCGCCCGGGCCCTGATGCGGTTCGCGCCGGTGCGCTCGCGGGTCGATATGGTCAAGCTCGAGGAGCGCGTTCGCGAGCTCGAGGAGGCGGTGCGCGAATGCCGCCGTCACCATCACCGCACCGCCGAGCTCACCGACCTCGTGCAGGCGCTGATGGTGCCGTTGGCCACGAGCGACCGGGCCGCACTGGATCGGGTCCTGGCCGAGTACACCGACCAGCTCTGAAGCGGGACCGGTGAGCGAGCGCATGCGGCGGGTCTTCCTGCACGTCGGCCTGCCCAAGACGGGGACCAGCTACCTCCAGACGATCGTGTGGTCCCATCGCGAGGAACTGCGCGACGCCGGCCTCCTCGTGCCCGGCCGTGAGCGCCGCGACCACCTCTGGGCCTCCCTGGAGATCCGCGAGGACCCCAGCCTGCAGCGACGGGGGCGTCGCGCCCCGCAGGCGTGGCAGGTCGTGCGCGACCAGAGCCGTGCCTGGAGCGGAGACGTCCTGATCAGCCACGAGTTCTTCGGCGCGGCCTCCCATCGCCAGGCTGCCGCGATGGTCGACGCCCTCCGCGCCGACGACGTCGAGGTGCATGTCGTCGTGACGGCCCGCGACCCGCTGGGCCTGTTCACCTCCAGCTGGCAGGAGCACCTGAAGAACAAGGGCACGACGCCGATCGCCCGGTACGCGCGGGAGGTCTCCACGGATCCGACCGTGATCTGGAACTGGCGCGCCCTGGACCTGCGCCTCGTGCTCGATCGCTGGGGCACCCTCACCGACCCCGCCCAGGTGCACGTCATCACCCCGCCCCCGAGCGAGGCTCCGCGCGCCGAGCTGTGGCAGCGGTTCTGCTCGGTTCTCGGTCTTCCCGACGATGTCGCCGACGCGGGAGCGGGCTTCGCGAACTCCTCGATGGGGGTGAGCGAGGCCGAGACGCTGCGCCGTCTCAACCAACGGTTGCGAGGCTTCGACCGGGCCTTCGACCGCGGCGTGTGGATCCGCAGCTATCTCGCCGACGACCGGCTCGCGGTGCGCGCGGGCGACCCCTTCTGGCCCGACGCGGACCAGATCACCGAGTGCCGTCGCCGCGGCGAGGACGCCGTGGAGTTCGTGCGAGCGGCCGGGTTCGACGTCGTCGGCGACATCGACGCGCTGCGGGTTCCAGCCGACCTGCCCGAACGCCGGCACCCCCAGTCGGTGACCGACGCCGAGGTCGCCGACGTCGCGCTGGATCTGGTGGCCGACCTGCTCGGCGAGGTCCGCCGACTCACCAAGCAATCGGCCGACGATCAGGCCGGCCGCTCGCTGAGCGACCAGGCGCGCCGTCTACGCCACCGGCTCAGGCGCTGACGCCGGACCGGTCAGGCGCCGACGAAGCCGAAGGTCCCGCTGAGCATGGCGTGATCGGTGATCCGTGCAACGAAGGGCGACCGGTCGAAGAGGTGCGCACGACGGGTCAGCTCGGGTGAGTGGAAGAGCCAGTCGAGCCGCATCACCGACGGCGGGGAGCACTTCTTGCCCCGGACGCTGCCCCCACTGACCGCCTCGAGGTCGGTCTGACCGACCACCTTGCAGAAGACCGTCTTGCGCTCGTTCATGTCGCCGAGGAAGACGAACGGGATCTTCTTGGCGCGCTGCTGCTTGATCTTGTTGATCTCGATCTTCACCGCGCGGTTGCGCTCACGCTGCCGCTCCTTGGTGTTCTTCGAGGAGTTGTGCACGTTCAGGATCCACAGCTCCCTGCCCGAGGCTCGATTGCGCAGCAGCACCATCGAGTTGGGTCGGGTCGTCCCCGCCATCGGGATCATCACGTCCTCGGATCGCACCAGCTCCCACTCGCTGGTGCGCCACATGACGGCCTGCCAGACCACCTTCGGGTTCCGCGTGGTGTTCTCCGGATAGAACGTGTAGGTGTCGCCGAGCGCGGCGACGAGCTGGCGGTACTGGTCGTGCTGGAGCTCTTGGAATCCCACGATGTCGGCCGCACCGGCCTTCAGCGAGTCAGCGCTCCACTCGGTGCGGATACGTCCGGGTGCGTACGACGCGGCGCCACCGCCCGGCTTGGTGTGCTGGCTGCCGAGCACGTTGAAGCTCGTCACGACCAGTTGGCCGTCGGCGGCGCGCACCTTGCGGCGGGCGGCCGGCGCAGCCACGCCGGGCGGGGTCCCCCGGTTCACCCGGTTGCCGCGGTTGAGCTGGCCCTGCTCGTTGTTGCCCCAGCACTGCACCGCGGTGCTGCCGGAGTTCGTGCCGCCGTTGGCCGTGCTCGCGCCGCAGGCGTGCATCCACCCGGCCGAGAGCGTCGAGAACGTGCGCCCGCCCGCCACGGCCACCGGGCTCGTGGAGTCGCTGGCGAGCGCGGTGCCGAGCTGGCCGTACCTGTTGCCGCCCCAGCAGTAGGCGGCGCTCTGGGCGTCGAGGGCGCAACCGAACGCATCGCCCAGGCTCACCTGACGGTAGGTGCGCGCCGCACCCGACGGCGCGGTGGGCACGAGCCGCAGCGTCTTGGTCCCGTCGCCGATCTGGCCCTGGTCGTTGAGCCCCCAGCAGCGCAACGCGCCCGCGAGCGAGACCGCGCAGGTCGTCGACCACCCGGCGTCGATCTGACGGAAGGACGCCGTGGCCTTGATCGGCGTCGGACGCAGCATCGCGGTACGGGTCCCCGTGCCGAGCTGTCCGAAGTCGTTGCGGCCCCAGCACGACGCGGCGCCGGAGGTCTGCGTGCCGCAGACGTGCCAGCCGCCGACCGAGACGTCGCTCCAGGTGGTCATCGTCCCGACCCGGGCGGGCGAGCGTCGCGTCTGGCGATCGCCGGTGCCGAGCTGTCCGGCGGAGTTGCCGCCCCAGCAGAACAGCGAACCCGACGCGACACCGCAGGCCGTGCTCCAGCCGACGTCGACCGTCGTCCAGCTGCTCGCCGTGCCGACCTGCTGGGGCGTCCAGCGCTGCCCCGCGTCGCCGATGCCGAGCTGGCCGTTCATGTTCTGCCCCCAGCACCACAGCGTTCCGGTGCGCTTGATGCCGCAGGTGGACAGCCCGCTCGTGCTGAGCTGCGCCCACTCGCCGGCTTCACCGATCTGGGTGAGTCGCAGCCGGTCCTGGCTGTCGCCGACGCCGAGCTGGCCGAAGTCGTTGTCGCCCGAGCACAGGGCCGTGCCGTCGTTGCGGACTTGGCAGGTGGTCATGCCGCCGGCGACGACGCCCGGGCGGGGCTCGAGCACGTTCGAGACGATGTCGACGGTGCCCTGGACCGCCGGGTCCGTGGTCGCGCTGTTGCGCACGCTGTAGGTCATCGTCCAGCGGCCTCCGCGCGCCACCGTGCCGGTGATGAGACCGGTCGGGCTCAGCGTCACGCCGGACGGACGCCCCGAGACCACACCGAACACCAGCGTGGGACGGTTCTGCTCCTCGGCGGTGACCTGGAGCTGGTAGCTGATCGGCTCTCCGGGCCGGGTCGTGATGATCTGCCCCTCGACCGGCACCACCGCGCCGGCGCGCGCCGCCGCGGGGAGCATCCCGGTCGGTGTCGCCGGCGCCACCGCGGCGAGCCCGACGACCACCGCCCAGGCCAGCGTCGCGACAGCGACGGAGCGCAGCGCGATCTTCAACACGGGATCGACGGCGTGTCGCAACGGGGAAGTCACGAGCAAGGATGGTATGCGAGAGGCGGACGAGGCGCCAGGGGTTCGTGTGACTGGTGTGACGATCGGGCTACGACCCCTGCCCGATCGGGCAGGTCAGGCCGTGCAGGACGCGAGGGCGCTGCGGTAGTCGCGGTCCTTCTCGACCGGGCCCTGGGTGGGATTCACCGGCCCCCCGGGAACGGCGTAGAACGCGTCGCCGAACGTGATCAGCGGGATCCCGAGCGAGCACTCGCGTTTGGCCGCCGCGATCCACCCGCCGTCCTCGTCGGTGCACCCCGCGTATCGCCGGGGCAGCAGCTCGCCGTCCTTCCAGATGTCGACGCACGGCGGGCCGCTCGTCGCGTCGGCGGAGGTCTCCGATCCGGTCGCGTCGGCCGGCGTAGCGGCCCCGGCGGAACCGGGCTCCGGGTCCCGTGCGACCGGACCAGGGCCGTCGTCCCCGCATCCTCCCGCGGCGACCAGGAGGACCGTCGTCAGCATCGCCGCGGCGGTCGTGCTCCGCACAGTTCGCACCATGCAGGCACTGTAGGCAGAACACCGCCTGCGCCGATAGGTCCACGGGACCGGTCATCGACCGCGGAGACACTCGGCCCAGATCTTCGCGGCGTGGACCGCGACGCCGGCGTGTCAAGCGCCTCAGCACTTCCCGGGCCTGCCACTAGGCTCGTCTCTCGTGAGCACCGCGCCCTCCCGCGTCTACGCGGCACGACTGGTCGGACTCCCGATCTTCGACCCTCAGGGCGACCAGGTGGGCAAGGTGCGCGATCTCGTCGTCGCGATGCGCACCGAGGTCAGCCAACCGCGCGTGCTGGGCCTGGTGGGCGAGGTCTTCGGCCGGCGGCGGATCTTCGTGCCGATGACGCGCGTCACCAACATCGCCAGCGGGCAGGTGTACACGACCGGCCTGCTGAACATGCGCCGCTTCGAGCAACGTTCCACCGAGACCCTGGTGATCGGACAGATGCTCGACCGCAACGTCACGATCCGCGGTACCGAGGTCGCCGGCACCGTCTCCGACGTCGCCATGGAGCAGGGCCGGACCCGCGACTGGGTGCTCAGTCGCGTGGCGGTCACCGAGCCCGGTCGCGGCCTACGCCGTCGCGGCCAGACCCACGTCGTGGAGTGGAGCGAGGTGCACGGCCTCGGCCGCGCCGACGCCGACACCCAGGGCGCCACCCACCTGCTCCACGCCCTCAACGAGATGCGCCCGGCCGACGCGGCGACGGTCATCCACGACCTGCCGCTGGAACGCCGCACCGCCGTCGTCGCCGCGCTGGACGACGAGCGGCTCGCCGACGTCCTGGAGGAGCTGCCCGAGGAGGATCAGGTCGAGATCCTCGAGCACCTGGACTCCGAACGGGCCGCCGACGTCTTGGAGGAGATGTCCCCCGACGACGCTGCCGACCTGATCGCCGACCTTCCGCCGGAGACGGCGGAGATCCTGCTCGACCTCATGGAACCCGACGAGGCCGAGGACGTCCGGCGACTGCTCTCCTACGTGGAGAACACCGCCGGCGCCATGATGACGCCGGAGCCGGTCATCCTCGGTCCCGACGCGACGATCGCCGACGCACTGGCCCACGTGCGCAACCCGGACCTGACCCCCGCGCTCGCTGCGATCGTCTACGTCTGCCGCCCACCACTGGAGACCCCCACCGGCAAGCTGCTCGGCGTCGCCCACATCCAGCGCCTGCTCCGCGAGCCTCCCTCCACACTGGTGGCGGGCGCGCTCGACAAGTCCCTGGAGAGCCTGCGACCCGAGGCGACGATCGACGAGGTCGCGGCCCACCTCGCGACCTACAACCTGGTGTGCGCCCCCGTGGTCGACGAGAACGGGCATCTCCTGGGCGCCGTGACCGTCGACGACCTGCTCGACCACATGCTCCCGGCAGGCTGGCGCGACCGCGCCTCCTTCGGACGCGGCGCCGGAGGCGGTCGCCGTGGCTGAGCGGCGAGAGCGTCTCGACACCCCCGTCGGCCCACGGCGTCAGGTGCTGCGGCGCCCCCGATTCGACGGCGACAACTTCGGCGTCTTCGCCGAGCAGTTCGCGCGGTTCATGGGCACCGCGACCTTCCTCATCTACATGACGCTCTTCGTCGCGGCGTGGCTCGTGTGGAACACCGTGGCGCCCGCCGACGTGCGGTTCGACCCGTACGCCTTCATCTTCTTGACGCTCATGCTGAGTCTGCAGGCCTCCTACGCCGCCCCCCTGATCCTGCTCGCCCAGAACCGCCAGGAGCAGCGCGACAAGGTGGTGGCCGAGCAGGACCGCCAGGCCAACGCGCGCGCTCACGCCGACATGGAGTTCCTCGCCCGCGAGGTCGCCTCGCTGCGGATGGCACTCGGCGAGGTCGCGACGCGGGACTACCTGCGCTCCGAACTGCGCTCGCTGCTCGCGGAGCTCGACGACCGCGCCACGGAACGGGCGAGCGCGACCGAGGCTGCGACGACGGAGCCGACCGCGCCACAGCCTGACCGCGAATCAGGCCGACCAGGCCCCCGCGACTAGAATTCGCCACATCATGAGTGCACCGAGTCACGAGCAGGTCATGGCCGCGCTGGCCACCGTGAACGACCCCGAGATCAAGCGTCCGATCACCGAGCTCGGCATGGTCGACGGCGTCGAGATCGAGGAGAGCGGCGCGGTGCGCGTGACGGTGCTCCTGACCGTGGCGGGCTGCCCGCTCAAGGACACCATCAACCGCGACGTGACCGCCGCCCTCAGGCGCGTCGACGGCGTCACCGACGTCGACCTCACTCTCGGCGTGATGACCGCCGAGCAGCGTGGCGGCCTGCACGAGCAGCTCCGGGGTGGCCAGGCTCAGCGCGAGATCCCCTTCTCCCAGCCCGGCTCGCTCACCAAGGTCTTCGCGATCGCCAGCGGCAAGGGCGGCGTCGGCAAGTCCTCGATCACGGTCAATCTCGCCATCGCCATGGCGGCCCAGGGCCTCAAGGTCGGCGTCGTCGACGCTGACATCTACGGCCACTCGGTGCCGGCCATGCTCGGCGTCGCCGACGCCCGGCCCACGCAGGTCGAGGACCTGATCATGCCCGTCCCGACGCCCAGCGGCGTCTCGGTGATCTCGATCGGCATGCTCAAGCCGCGCCGCGACCAGGTCGTGGCCTGGCGCGGCCCGATGCTCGACCGAGCCCTGGTGCAGATGCTGTCCGACGTCTACTGGGGTGACCTCGACGCGTTGCTGCTCGACCTCCCCCCAGGCACCGGCGACATCGCGATCTCCTTGGGCCAGCATCTGCCCGGCGCCGAGGTCGTCGTGGTCACCACGCCGCAGGAGGCCGCGGCCGAGGTGGCGGAGCGCGCCGGGACGATGGCCTCGATGATGCATCAGCGCGTGGTCGGCGTCGTGGAGAACATGAGCTACCTGCCCTGCCCGCACTGCACGCCGGAGGGCACCGACCACCGGCTGGAGATCTTCGGATCCGGCGGTGGCGACCGCGTCGCGGCAACCCTGGGTGCCCGGTTCGGCTACGACGTCCCGATCCTGGGGCGGATCCCGATCGACATCTCGCTGCGCGAGGGCGGCGACGCCGGGAAGCCGATCGTCGAGGCCGACCCCACTGCCGCGGCGGCGCGCGAGCTCACCCGGATCGCCACCACGCTGGGCGGACGCGGGCGCGGTCTCGCCGGCATGCAACTCGGCCTCACTCCGACCAGCAAGTTCTGAGACTCCGACCGTGTTCGGCATCGGCCTCGGCGAGCTGACCGTCATCGCGTTCGTCGCGGTGCTCGTCTTCGGCCCCGACAAGATCCCCGAGCTGGCCAAGCAGGCGGGGGCGATCCTGCGGCGCGCCCGCGACTTCGCCAATGCCGCACGCGACGACCTGCGCGATGAGCTCGGGCCGGAGTACTCCGACCTCGAGCTGCGCGATCTCGACCCACGCGCCATCGTGCGGCGTCACATCATCGAGGCGATGGAGGACGCCGACGAAGAGGCCGCCGCGCCGCGCCGGCGCGGACTTCGCCCCCTCGGCGAGGGCGAACTCCCGCCCTTCGACGTCGAGGCGACCTGAGGCCGGCGCCTCACGGGCGAGTTCGGGACTCTCAGCGCGACTGAACCGCAGCGATAGCGGCGAAGGGCACCAGCACCCGCCGCTCGCGAGCCTCGACCGCGAGCTCGAGGAAGTCCGAGCCGATGCGGACGGGCACGCCGTCCACCGAGGTGGAGTCGAGCAGCCGGACCACGCATCGCGCCCCCGCATCCGCCAGTCCACGCAGCGGTGAGCCCAACCCGAGTCGGGCCGTCGCGGGCCAGGCGACGTCGGGGACGGCGCGCTCCGAGCAGCCCTCCAGGGAGCCGATCGCGGCGATCGGGACCACCCAGTCGTGTCCGGAGCCACGGAGCAGGATCCAGCTCGCACAGGCACGCCGCAGCACGCCGCGCACCGGATCGGTGCCCCGTAGGTGCACCAGGAGCTCGCGGTCGAGCGAGGCCATCAGCCGGCCGGCGAGCGCCACCTGCGCGTACTCCGCCCGCGCGCGGTCTGCCATCTCCGCCGAGCGCTCGGTGTCGAAGGCGGCGACCGCCTGCTGCTCGAGGTCGTCGAGGAACGCGAACAGCTCCTCCTCCCACATGGACCCAGCCTAGGGGCGCCGGACGGTTGGCACCTGGGGGAATGACCGTTGACAAGAGCATTGAACACGCGTGAAATGATGTAAACACACGCAAACGAATGGTTTGGACTCTCGGGATGACTCCACTTCTTCGCGCCGCGGTGACCTGGCTGCTGGTAGCCCTCGGCACGTGGCAGCTCGGCCCCGGCCTCGTCGCCCGACCGTCGGGCGAGCCCAGCTCTCGACCCACCGCAGCCGGTGCCGTGACAGAACTTGCGGCCTGGGCGTTGCTCGCGTGTCTGTGGTGGGCGCTCTGGGTCGCCACCGTGCTGGTCGGCGAGGCCCTCGCGCTTCACGCCCGGGGCGAACGGCCTGGCATGACACACGGCGTCCCTGCGTGGACGCGCCGCGTGGTGCTCGGTACCTGCGGGGTCGCCGCACTCAACATCGGCATGATTCCGGGCGCACACGCCGACCTGTCATCGCCACCCTCCCCGACAGCGACCGACATTCGCGACGGATCCACGCGGGGTGCCGATGTGCGGCGCTACCTCCCCCTCCCCGATCGTGCCGACGGCCGGGTCGCGGACCACCCGGCTCGCCGCGTGGACGCTCCCGACCCGGAGCCGACGCCCACAGTCGCGTCGAACAGCTCCCGGGCCCATCGCGGGAGCCACTCGGGCGGACGCGCTCCCGCCAGCGAGGTGGTCGTGCAGCCGGGCGAGTGCCTGTGGTCCATCGCGCGTGACCGGCTCCCCCCGTCTGCCACCGACCAGGACGTGGTTGCGCTCGTGATCCAGGTCCATGCCGACAACCACGCCGTGATCGGCGCCGATCCCGACGTGATCCACCCCGGCCAACGACTTCAACTCCGTCAGGAAAGGAACCGCTGATGCCCTCCTCCCTCCCCACCCCGTTGGCCACCTCGCCGCGCACCTCGAGGCTGTCCTCCGCCGCCGGCTCGTCCGTGAGAGCAGCTCCCTCCCGCGGGAGGCACGGCCTCGGCGACAACGTCGTCCCGCTGCGGCCACCGGTGCCGGTCGCGACGATGCAGGGCACCCTCGCGCTCGATCTCGAGCCACGCCTGGATCCGCCGCCGATCGATGTCGACGAGCGTCGACGGCGCCATGACATCGAGGCCTGGGCCCTGCGCTTCGGGCAGGCCGCCGTGGAGATCGTGGGCGGCGACCGTCCGATCAGCCAGCTGGTGCGATGGATGACGCCGACCGTGCTCCGCGACCTGGACCGGCGCGCCGTACTGGTGGCGCGGGCAGGTGCCCACCAGCCCGGTCAGCAACGGGTGCAACCGGTCCGAGCCCGCGTGCGCTCGGCACACGCCAGCTTCCCCGACACCGACGTGGCCGAGGTGGCCCTGCACGTCAGCTATGCCGAACGCTCCCGCGCACTGGCCGCCCGTTTCGAACGGCGACGCGATCGCGCGGGGCTCCGCTGGGTCTGCACGGCCCTCGACTGGAGCTGAGCCGGTCCCCGGACGCCGAGAACCCCGTCCGCCGAGGCATCGGCGAGCGGGGTTCTTCGGTCAGGATCGAGAGCCTGTCGGTGGTCGAGCCTGTCGAGACTCAGCCCGAGGCGCGGGCGGTGAGGCCCGTCGGGCCGCCCGGAGCGCCATGGCACTGCTTGAACTTCTTGCCCGAACCGCACGGGCACTTGGCGTTGCGGCCCACGCCCGCGAAGGGGTCGTCGGCGTTGCTCGCCGTCGCGCCCACCTGCTCGGCCTCGCCATCCTCGTTGGGTGCGGAGTAGGTCAGGTTCTGCGGCGTCTGCGGCGCCTCCAGCCCCCGGGCCCGGATCTGCGGGGCACCCTCGGTCGGGACGGCGCGCCGCATCGGCTCCTCCGGCTCGCCGTCGCCGGCCTCGTAGGCCTCGAACTCCTCCTCGTCGGGGTCCTCCTCGACCTGGACCTCCAGGTTGAACAGGAATCCGACGGCCTCCTCCTTGATGCCGTCCATCATGGCGGCGAACATGTCGAAGCCCTCGCGCTGGTACTCCACGAGCGGGTCGCGCTGGGAGTAGGCGCGCAGGTAGATCCCCTCGCGCAGGTAGTCCATCTCATAGAGGTGGTCGCGCCACTTGCGGTCGAGCACCGAGAGCAGCACGCGCCGCTCGAGCTCGCGCATGACCTCCTCGCCGACCTCGGCCTCACGCCGGTCGTAGGCGGCCTGGGCGTCCTCCTGGAGACGCGCGATCAGCGTCTCCTTGTCGAGCTCTGCGCGACCACCGGCTCCGGCCTCGAGCTCCTCGATGGTCAGTCCGATCGGCCAGAACTGGCCGAGGTCGGTCCACAGCTGCTCCAGATCCCACTCCTCGGCGAAGTCCTCGAGCGAACCACGCACGGTGCCGTCGACGACGTCGTTGACGAAGCCGCGGATCTGCTCCTCGATGTCGGCGCCTTCGAGCACCTCGCGACGCTCGGCGTAGATCACCTTGCGCTGGCGATCCATCACGTCGTCGTACTTCAGGACGTTCTTGCGAGACTCGAAGTTCTGCGACTCGACCTGACCCTGGGCGTTGGCGATCGCGTTGGTGACCCGCTTGTTCTCGATCGGGACGTCATCGGGGATCTTCAGCATCTGCAGCACGCGGTCGACCCAGTCGGACTTGAACAGCCGCATCAGCTCGTCCTGGAGGGACAGGTAGAAGCGGGACTCGCCCGGGTCGCCCTGCCGTCCCGAACGTCCACGCAGCTGGTTGTCGATGCGACGCGACTCGTGGCGCTCGGTGCCGATGACGTAGAGGCCGCCCAACTCCCGGACCTCGTCGTGCTCAGCAGCGACGGTCTTCTTGACCTTCTCCAGAGTCTCGGGCCAGGCGGCGTCGTACTCCTCGGTGTTCTCCACCGGGTCGAGTCCGCGGTTGCGCAGCTCCTGGTCGGCGAGGAAGTCCACCGAGCCGCCGAGCATGATGTCGGTACCGCGGCCGGCCATGTTCGTGGCCACGGTGACCGCGCCACGGTGACCGGCGAGCGCAACGACCTTGGCCTCGTCGGCGTGCTGCTTGGCGTTGAGCACCGAGTGGGCGACGCCGCGCTTGGTGAGCTGCTCGGAGAGGTACTGCGACTTCTCGACCGAGACGGTGCCGATCAGCACGGGCTGGCCCTCGGCATGCCGCTCGACGATGTCGTCGACGACCGCGTCGTACTTGGCCTCCTCGGTGCGGTAGACCAGATCCGGCTGGTCGATGCGCGCCATCGGCTTGTTCGTCGGGATCGGGACGACGCCGAGCTGGTAGATCTTGTCGAACTCGCTGGCCTCGGTCATGGCCGTTCCGGTCATGCCCGACAGCGTGTCGTAGAGACGGAAGTAGTTCTGCAGCGTGATCGTGGCGAGGGTCTGGTACTCCTCGCGGACGCGCACGTTTTCCTTGGCCTCGATGGCCTGGTGGAGACCGTCGTTGTAGCGGCGGCCGGAGAGGATGCGGCCGGTGTGCTCGTCGACGATGAGCACCTCGTCGCCCATGACGACGTATTCCTTGTCGTTGCGGAACAGCTCCTTGGCCTTGATGGAGTTGTTCAGGAACGAGATGAGGGGGGTGTTGGCCGACTCGTAGAGGTTCTCGATGCCGAGGTGGTCCTCGACCTTGGTGATGCCGGGTTCGAGCACCGAGATGGTGCGCTTCTTCTCGTCGACCTCGTAGTCCTCGTCGCGCACGAGCTTGGCGGCGATCCGGGAGAACTCCCCGTACCACTTGACCTCGTCCTGCGTGGGACCGCTGATGATGAGCGGGGTGCGGGCCTCGTCGATGAGGATCGAGTCGACCTCGTCGACGACGGCGAAGTTGTGGCCGCGCTGGACGCACTCCTCGATCGAGCCCGCCATGTTGTCGCGCAGGTAGTCGAAGCCGAGCTCGTTGTTGGTGCCGTAGGTGATGTCGCAGGCGTAAGCGGCGCGACGCTCCTCCGGCCGCATCTGCGGGAGGATCACACCCACGCTCAGGCCCAGGAAGTGGTGGATACGGCCCATCTGCTCGGACTGGAACTTCGCGAGGTAGTCGTTGACCGTGACGACGTGCACGCCCTTGCCCTCGAGCGCGTTCAGGTAGGACGGCAGCGTGGCGACCAGGGTCTTGCCCTCGCCGGTCTTCATCTCGGCGATGTTGCCCAGGTGCAGCGCCGCGCCGCCCATGATCTGGACGTCGAAGTGGCGCAGCCCGATCACGCGCTTGGCCGCCTCGCGGACCGTCGCGAACGCCTCGGGCATGATCTCGTCGAGCGTCGCGCCGGCGTCGAGACGCTTGCGGAACTCGACGGTCATGCCGCGCAGCTCCTCATCGCTCATCGCGACGAAGTCGTCCTCGATGGCGTTGACGGCCTTGGCGATGGCCTCGAGCTGACGGAGGATCTTGCCCTCTCCGATACGGAGAAGCTTGTCGATGATGACGGGCACGGGTGATGACTCCTGGTCGAGGACAGTAATTCGAGCGGTTCGGACCGACACGGCCCGGCGGGCACTGGGCACGCCGCCGACCATCGTAACGAGCCGGTGTGCACGGTGGCGCGCGGCCGGTGTCGTGACCCGGCGAATCGCGTCGCGAGTCAGCCGAGCGCGTGGCGCAGCGTCGGCGCGAGGTCGCCGCGCGGAGCGACGACGACGTCGTCGAGGTGCAACCAGGCGGCCAACGAGCGCAGCTCGGCGGCGAGCTCCACAGCGGTGTGCGAGGGAGCGGTTGGCTCGCTGTGAGCCGACTGCACGAGCAGGACCCGAGCCTTCCGGTCGGCCTTGAGGTCGACACGCCCGACCACCGCGTCGTCGAGCAGGAACGGCAGCACGTAGTAGCCGTACACCCGCTTGTGCGCCGGGGTGTAGATCTCGATGCGGTAGTGGAAGTCGAAGAGCCGCTCGGTGCGCTCGCGCTCCCACACCAGCGGGTCGAACGGGCTCAACAGCGCCCGCGAGCGCACGGCGCGGGGCCGCCTGGCGTCGCGATGCAGGAAGGCCGGCCGTCGCCACCCCTCGACCGAGACGGGCTCGAGCTCACCCGCATCGACCAGCTCAGCGATGGCCGGCCGCACCTGCGCGAGAGTCATCCGGTAGTAGTCCTTGAGGCAGGACGCCGTCGCGACGCCGTGTGAGCGAGCGGCACGCCGGACCAGCTCGCGGTGCGCCTGCGCATCGTCCGGGGTGGGGGCAGCGAGCACCCGATCGGGAAGGACCCGTTCCGGCAGGTCGTAGATCGGCTCGAACGACGCCGTGCGACCGGCCATGGCGAGCTCGCCGACCATGAAGAGATAGTCGAGTCCGGCTCTCGCCTGGGACCAGTTCCAACCCCAATGATCGGTGCTGCGCGGGGCGCCGTCGTCGAGCTGGCGGGCCGTGCTCGCCCCGACGTCCCGGACCTGGTGGAGCAGACGGCTGGTGAGCTCCTCGGGCACGTTGCGCCACCACTTCCCCTGCTGCTCTCGATACAGGCGCATGCGGTGCTGCATCAGGGGCCACAGGTCGACCGGCATCAACGCCTGGACGTGGGCCCAGTACTCGACAAGACGCCGATCGGCACGTCCGCCTCCTGCTCGCCGGAGGAGGTCCTCGTCGTAGGCACCCATCCGCGAGTAGAGCGGCATGAAGTGCGCGCGTTGAAGCACGTTGACCGAGTCCACCTGGAGCACTCCGGTGCGCTCGACCGATCGCGACAGCGTGCGCATGGTCGGAGGGAGGTGCGGTGGGTCGAGGAAGCCCTGGGCCGCCAGCGCGATGCGACGCGCCTGAGCGCGCGACAGTGAGGTCACACCACGCACTCAAACACAGGGGGCCGACAGCGCGTCGGCTGCCGAACGCGACCGAGGCGTCCGGTCAGGGCAGTTCGAGCAGGTTCTCCTTGACCGCGTACATCACGGCCTCCATGCGCGAGTGCAGTTGCAGCTTCTCCAGCATGTTGCGCACGTGGTTCTTCACCGTGTTCTCGCTGATGAACAGCGTCGCGGCGATCTCCTTGTTCGACAGGCCCTGCGCGACGTGGCGCAACACCTCGAGCTCACGCTCGGTCAGGCGTAGGGCCGGCCCGCTGGCACGCTCCGGCTTCGACATCTGCTTGAACTCATCGATCAGCTTGATGGCCATCGACGGGCTGATCAGCGATTGCCCGTCGGCCACCACGCGGATCGCCTGCGCGACCTCCTCGATCGAGGAGTCCTTGAGCAGGTAGCCCAAAGCGCCGCTCTTGACCGCCTCGTAGAGGTCGGCCTCCTCGTCGGAGACCGTGAGCATGATGATCTTCGCCGAGGGCACCGACTCCTTGATCGCCTTGCAGGCCTCGATACCGGACTTCTTCGGCATCCGCACGTCGAGCAGGACGACGTCAGGGGCGGCGCTCTCCGCGAGCACCGCCCCTGCGTCTCCGTCTCCTGCCTCGCCGACGACCTCGAGCCCCGGCTCGACGGCGAGCAGCATGGTCAGCCCTCGCCGGAACAGCTCCTGGTCATCAACCACGAGCACCCGGATGGGCTCCGTGCCGGTCGATCGGGTCTCGTCAGCCACTCGCCGATCATGTCATGTCACCACGACAACACCGCACGGCTCGCCACGAGGGTCGCTCGTCCGGCTCCGGTCGCGACCCTAGTCGTCGACGACGTCGAGCGAGATCACGCCGTAGTCGTAGCCGCGGCGCGCGTAGACCACCGAGGGCCGCTCGCTCTCCTTGTCGACGAAGAGGTAGAAGTCGTGGCCGACCAGCTCCATCTCGTACAGCGCCTGCTCCAACGTCATCGGCGTCGCGGGGTGGGTCTTCTCACGCACCACCAGTGGACCGTCACCGAGCATGTCGATCGATCCGACCGCGTGGTCGCGGGTCTCGCCCTCGTGGCCGACGGAATCGTTCGCGGCGACGGCGTCGACGAGCGAGTCGGGCACCAGGTCGCCCGACGTCAGCGCCTGCCCCACCGAGACCGGGCTGCGACGCCCGTGGTGCACGCGGCGACGGTCGGCAGCCCGGCGCATCTGGGTGGCCATCTTGTCCAGAGCCAGGTCGAGCGCCGCCATCTGGTGGTCGGCGGCCGCCTCGGCCCGAATGACCGGGCCCTTGGAGAACGCGGTGAGCTCGACGTGTACCGAGCGATCGTGCTGGCGGGGGTTCGGCTCGCAGTCGACCTCCACGTGGACCCGGATGATCCGGTGGTCGTGCTTCTCGAGCTTGGCGAGCTTCTCCGCGCAGTGACGGCGATAGGAATCGGTGATCTCGCAGTGGCGTCCGGTGACGACGACGTCCATATGAACCTCCCGCTTAGGGTGCGTCTCCCAGACAGGACCATCTGGGAATGGGAGGAGTCCGCCCGGCCGACCTGGTCTTCGACCCCACAACCGCCTGCTGAGGCTCTCGCAGCTTGTCTGCCACTACTGACCTTCTCCCGCCACCGGAGCGCGGGAGAGTCGTCTCGAGGACGACTCCGCGCACGCGCCGGCAGACCGCATCTGACGGTCGGGACGAGGCAGGACTTACTTCTAAGCCGCACCGTGATCCCCAGGTTCGGTCCGAGGACCGAACCGACGGGTTACGTGGGCCGTTTCGCCTGCGACTGGCATCGGCTTGCCACCCCAGGGCTGCCCCCGGGACGGCGCAACCACGGACCCGGGCGGACTCCATGCAGAGACGTTAGTCGGTCCGTCGGCACCGGGGAACCTCCGTTCCTGAACTTTCGCCGAGAAGGCGCGCGCACCGGAACCGGCCTGAGCCGTGGCCGAGATCCGGGCCCACGATCGGGTGCCTCGCGTCGTCATCACCGTAGGGCGGACGGCGTCCTCCCGCGGGGCGTGGCCGCGATGGTGGCCACGCCGGCCACCCTCACCCCGATGCTCGCCAGCGCTCGCTCGGCCTCCCGTGCGGTGCTGCCGGTCGTCACGACGTCGTCGCAGACGACGACGTGGGCAGTGACACCGCGCCGCGCCCACCGGCGCAGCTCCCGGTTGCGGGCCGCCATTGCGTGCACCTGGTTCTCGGCCCGCCCGACGGCGTCCAGGCCGGCCTGGTCGGCGGCGCCGGTGCGCGTCCGCAGGAGCGGCGCGACCTCGGCGCGTCGGTCCGTCGCGGTGAGGAGCGACGCACACGCGCGGCGGGTCAGCGCTGCCACGGGATCGTGACCGCGCGCTCGCACCGAGGCCGGATGCGAGGGCACCGGAACCAGAAGGATGGGCGCCGGCGCGCTGGCGTCCTCGATCGCCAGCACCTCCACGATCGCCTCGACGGCCCCGGCGAGCAACGCGCCCAACGGCGGGCGAAGCCCGAGCAGCCTCCGCTCCTTGTGGCCCACGATCGCCTCGCGGACCACACCCTCGTAGGGTGCCGCGGCCACCACGGGCACGCGCGGACCCGAGGCGTCCCGGGTCTCGACGACGTACCCGCCGCCCGGGAGCGAGCGGCGACACGCCGTGCACAGCACCAGGCCCGGCCTCAGGCAGCCGACGCAGGCACCGCCGAGCAAGACGTCGGACGCCGCGGCCCGCAGCCATCGTGCGTCGTCGGTCGTGGCAGCCAGGTGGGCACGGTCGGAGCCGATCACGAGGTCATGGCACCACGCACCCCGGCGACGACGGCCCCGCACCGGCACGACGCTGTGGAGGGACGGCCGGCCTGCCGCTCGGGGAGGCTCTATCCGCCACGGTAGGCGACGGCGGTGACGAGGACGCCGAAGCTCAGTTCCCGGCTGGTCGCCAGGTCGACGCTCCCGGTGCGCGTCAGTCCCCACGTCGGCTGGCCGAGCGCGACTCCCCCGGCGAGCCCGGTCAGGGGCCGCGAGACCGTGGCGGCGAGCGAGTCGATGCCCGCGGGCGCACCGTCGACCGAGACGGTGTGCACCTCGACGACCTCCGCCGGCACCACCGGGGCAAGCACCGCGATCGTGGTGGCCGAGTGCCACGCGACGTCGACGATGCGCCGCAACGTCGCTCGTCCGGTGTCGATCTCCACGGTCGGAGTGACCGACGCGATCCGTCCGCGTTGGTCGACCTCGACCCTCCCCGCGCGGATCCGGTCGCTGTCCTCGCCGCGCACGACCGCGACGAAACGGGTGCCGTCGGGCGAGACGAGGAAACGCACCACCTCGGCGGCGGTCACGCCGGGAACCTCGACCCGGCGCACACGTCGCGGCACCCCGCTCGGGTCGGGCACGATGCACCACACCACGGCTCCGGCGGCCGTGCGGTCCACCACCCACACCCGTCCCATCGCATCCCAGACCGGTGCGAGCAGGTCGGTGCCGCCGGTGAGCACCGGGACCACCTCATCGCCCGGATCGGCCGCGCCGGGCGGCGTCGCGCCGTCCCCACCACCGGTGACGTCGATCGGTCGACCCACCCCCGCCACCAGGACCCGATCTCCGGCGACGCCGACTCCGGCGGCGCGGACCCCGTCGAGATCGACCGCCACGTCGCGGAGGCCGGCCCGTCCGGCTCCGAACGGCCCCGACGTCGGCCGAGGCTCGGGCTGCCCGCCCGGGAGGAGCACGAGCCGCCCACGCGCGAGGCCGTAGAGATCTCCCGGTCCCCCGATGCCGGCCGGCACGTACCGCCCGCTCTCGGCGACCGGGAACGCCGTGGCTCCCGACGCGTCGCGCACCACCTGGTCGCCGATGGTCAGCTGCAGCGCCTTGATCCGCGGATCCTGACGCAGCGTCCACACCAGCTGCGCCAGCATCCGATCGACGGTGGACTGGTTCGGCGGAACCGCGGGTCCGGCCAGCGAGAGGTCGGCGACGCCGTCCGCCGAGACCGGCACCGAGAGGCCCTGGCTCAGCCCCGCCGGGATCGCCGTACTGACGACGTCGGCCAACGCCGATCCCGGGCCCGCCAGGAGACCGCTGATCAACGACGTCGCGCGCTGGTCGCCGCGCGGCACGTAGACCGGCTCGGGTACCAGGACCGATCCCGAGGGATCGAAGAAGTAGAGCGAGGCCTGCTGGAACCGCTGGGCGAACCAGGCATCCGGGACGACGAGCGCATTGGGCGGGTTGACGATCCGGTACTCGCCGTTCTCGACGGTCAGGTCGAAGCGCAGGGTCTGACGTGGCGCTGGCAGCCGGCCACGCCACGCACCGGCCCGGTCGAGCAGCTCGGCCTCGGCCAGCCGCACCGAGACACGTAGGCTGGACTCCTGCTGCGGCGGCAGCTTGTCGGCGTAGGTGATGGTGGTCGTCTCGGGCGCCCACTCCTGCGCGGCCGTGGCGGCGAGGTACTGGCGGGCGACGTCGACGCGCAGGGGCGAGGCGGTCATCGCATCGAGGAAGCCGCGCACGATCTCCACCGGGCTCGCACCGCTGACGGGCGGGAGGGCGGTGAGATCGAACGCCTCGGCATCGGCGGCCTGGGAGTCGGCGTCGGCCTCGACCACCGGACCGGACTCGGGGAGGCCCGCACAGGCCGCGAGCACCGGCACGACCAGGAGCACCACGAGCGCGCGACGCGCCCGAACGAGACGACGTCCGCCCCTCATCGGGCACCCCCTGCGGTCGGCCCGGAGGCGGCGCGCGTGTCACGGTTCGGCGACCCCGGCGCATGGGACGAGTCCGGTGGCGATCCCGGCGACCGTCCCACGGGGACACCCTGCTGGTCCGCGCCGTCGCCCTCGCGCGACACGGCGTCGGCCGGTTGCAGCGGGAGGGGACTGCGACGCACCGGGTGGCGAACATGGCGCGGAAGCGTGAGTCTGAACTGCGCACCGTCGCCAGGTCGCCCCCAGGCCTGTAGCCACCCGCCGTGCAGCAAGGTGTCCTCCATCGCGATGGAGAGGCCGAGGCCGGTGCCTCCGCTGGTGCGCGCTCGAGCGGGGTCGGCACGCCAGAAGCGGTTGAACACCATCGCCGACTCCCCCGGCTCCAGGCCCACGCCGTAGTCGCGGACCGCGACCGCGGCGGCGGCGTCGTCGCTGGCGAGGTGGACGACGATGCCGGGGTCACGCCCGTCGACCGCGGCGTGATCGATCGCGTTGGTCACCAGGTTGCGCACGATCCGCTCCACACGGCGCACGTCGGCCTCGGCCAGGCAGGGTCGGCCGTCGTCCAGGACGGCGACCCGGACACCGCGCTGCTCGGCGAGCGCGGTCGTCTGCTCGACGACGCGTCGCACGACGTCGCCGAGGTTGACGTCGTCCAGGTCCAGGACGGCGGCGCCGGCGTCGAACCGACTGATCTCGAGCAGGTCACTGAGCAGCACCTCGAAGCGATCGAGCTCGGTCTGCAGCAGTTCTGCGGCCCGCGCGGTGGCGGGGTCGAAGCCGACGCGCGCGTCGTGGAGCACGTCGCCGGCCATCCGCACCGTCGTCAGGGGGGTGCGGAGCTCGTGGGAGACGTCGGAGACGAACCGGCGCTGCACGCGGCTCAGCTCCTCGAGCTGACGGATCTGGCGTTGGAGGTTGGACGCCATCTGGTTGAACGACGTCGCCAGGCGGGCCATGTCGTCCTCCCCACTGACCCGCAACCGCTCCTGCAGCCGCCCCGCGGCCAGTCGTTCGGCGACCCGCCGGGCCATCCGGATCGGCGTGACCACCTGCCGGATGACGAGCCAGGTCAGCGCCGCGACGAGTACGAGCAGCAGCGCCGCGGCGGTGAGCAGCGCCCGGGTGACCAGAGCGAGCGTCTCGCCCTCCTCCTCCAGCGGGAACAGGTAGTAGAGCGCGTACGTGCGGCCGTCCGCGGGGAGTGTGATGCGCGACCCGACGGCGATGCCCGGCTCGCTGGTGCGCTCCTCGCCGCGCTCGGTGACGATGCTGGTGTAAGTCCACACCGCACCGGGTGCGGCCTGGGCCAGCCGCTCCTCCAGCCGCGCGGGGATGCTCGCCGCAAGATCGAGACCGCTGGTCGAGGCAGCAAGGCCGCTCCCCAGCGGCAGGTCGTCGTCGACCGGGCCGGCAAGCACGACGCCGTAGCCACGGGTGTCGCCGCGCGAGATGATCGGATCCGCCAGCTCTCGCACCTGCCGGGCGGCGTCGACCTCGGTTCCGGAGGCGGCCGCGAGCCGCACCCGAGCGTCGTCGGTCTCGCTGGCCGCCTCGGCGACGACCGCGTCGACGCGGTGTTCGAGGAGGCCGTCACGGATCTGCTGGAGGAGCAGCAGCCCGACGCCGGTGATCACCACGCCCGAGAGCAGCAGGATGCTGACGACGACACGCGCCTGGGTCGACCGACGCCAGAACGTCAGGCCCCGACGAACGGCGACCGGCACCGGCAGGACCCGCACCACGACCTACTGCTTGCCGGCCTTGTAGCCGACGCCGCGCACCGTCAGCACGATCTCGGGATGCTCGGGGTCGTGCTCGACCTTGGAGCGCAGGCGCTGTACGTGCACGTTGACCAAACGCGTGTCGGCGGCGTGCCGGTAGCCCCAGACCTTCTCCAGCAGCATCTCGCGCGTGAAGACCTGCCACGGCTGACGCGCCAGGCAGAGCAGGAGGTCGAACTCGAGCGGCGTGAGGTTGATCGGCTCGCCCGCGCGGGACACGGAGTGCCCGGCGACGTCGATCTCGAGGTCGCCGACGTTGATCTGCTCCTGGTGGGTGTTGCCCTCGCGACGTCGCACCCGCGCCCTGATGCGGGCGACGAGCTCCTTGGGCTTGAACGGCTTGACCACGTAGTCGTCGGCACCGGACTCCAGCCCGACGACGATGTCGACGGTGTCCCCCTTGGCCGTGAGCATCACGATCGGGATTCCCGACTCTGCGCGGATCTCCTTGCATACGTCGATGCCGTCCCGGCCGGGGAGCATCAGGTCCAGCAGCACGACGTCGGGGCGGTACTCGCGCACGGCGGCCAGCGCCTGGTCGCCCCGACCGACTGTGTGGGAGTCGAAGCCCTCCTGCCGCAGCACGATGGAGAGCATCTCGGCCAGCGCGGCATCGTCGTCGACGACCAGGACGCGACCATTCGTCGCCAGGTCACTCGACAGCTCAGTCATGTTCACGATCCTAGTGGCAGGTCCGGGAGCGTCAGGGGCCTCACGGATGCGGCGTCGTCACACCGAAATGCAGCGGACCCAGGGGGCAGGTCGCCCGCCCCCTCGGTCCGACGCCGGTCGGCGCCGCTCAGTAGCGGTAGGCCTCCGGCTTGTACGGGCCCGCGACGTCGATGCCGAGGTACGAGGCCTGGTCGTCGGTCAGCGTCGTCAGCTTGACGCCGAGCGAGTCGAGGTGGAGGCGCGCGACCTCCTCGTCGAGGTGCTTGGGCAGCACGTAGACGCCGACCGGGTACTCCTCCTGCTTGGTGAAGAGCTCGATCTGCGCCAGCACCTGGTTGGTGAAGGAGTTCGACATCACGAAGGAGGGGTGACCGGTGGCGTTGCCCAGGTTCATCAGGCGGCCCTCGGAGAGCACGATGATCGAGGTGCCCGCGCCCTCGCCCTCGTTGAACGTCCACACGTCGACCTGCGGCTTGACGTTCTTGCGGGTCGCGACGCCCTCGGACTCCAGCCCGGCCATGTCGATCTCGTTGTCGAAGTGGCCGATGTTGCCGATGATCGCCTGGTGCTTGAGGCGGCGCATCTGGTCGACGGTGATGACGTCCTTGTTGCCGGTCGCGGTGATCACGATGTCGGCGATCGGGAGGGCCTCGTCCAACGTGGTGACCTGGTAGCCGTCCATCGCGGCCTGGAGCGCGCAGATCGGGTCGATCTCGGTGACGATCACCCGAGCGCCCTGGCCGCGCAGCGACTCCGCGCAGCCCTTGCCGACGTCGCCGTAGCCGCACACGACGGCGACCTTGCCGCCGATCAGGACGTCGGTGGCGCGGTTGAGGCCGTCGACGAGGCTGTGACGGCAGCCGTACTTGTTGTCGAACTTGGACTTGGTGACCGAGTCGTTGACGTTGATGGCCGGGAAGAGCAGCGAGCCCTCCCTCATCATCTCGTAGAGACGGTGCACGCCCGTGGTGGTCTCCTCGGTCACGCCTTGGATCTCACCGGCGATGCGGGTCCAGCGGTCCGAGCTCTCGGCGAGGCTGGCCTGGAGCACCTCGAAGATGATCTTCTGCTCGCCGCTCGTCGCGGTCGCCGGGTCGGGCGCGACGTTGTTCTTCTCCATGTCCAGACCGAGGTGGACGAGGAGCGTGGCGTCGCCGCCGTCGTCGAGGATCATGTTCGCGAACTGGGGAGCACCGTCGACGTCGGGCCACTGGAGGATCTGCTGGGTGCACCACCAGTACTCTTCGAGGGTCTCGCCCTTCCAGGCGAAGACGGGCACGCCGGCCGGGGCGTCGACGGTGCCGTTCGGGCCCACGACGACCGCGGCGGCGGCGTGGTCCTGGGTGGAGAAGATGTTGCACGAGGCCCAGCGGACCTCGGCACCGAGAGCCACCAGGGTCTCGATCAGCACCGCCGTCTGGATCGTCATGTGCAGCGAGCCCGCGATCTTCGCGCCCGCGAGGGGCTTGCTGTCGCCGTAGCGAGCGCGCATGGCCATCAGGCCCGGCATCTCGTGCTCGGCGAGCTGGATCTCGGTGCGGCCGAAATCGGCCTGGGAGAGGTCGGCGACCTTGAAGTCCATGAAGTTGTCTCCTCGGATCAGGGAGTCAGGTCTGCGCCGCGCATCTGCGCGCTCGGTCGGGATCTCCCACGCGGACCCTCCGAGCGTAGGCCGACGGCTGCTCACGGCCCCAATCGGCGACGCCGGTGACCTCGTTCGATGTCCGCCTCGTGCCTGAGTCTGATTCCATCGATCTCGCTCGCCACGCCGACAACCGGCGGACTCAGACTCAGTGCGCCTTCTTCGTCCGCGGCAGCACCTGCACCACCGCGAGCACGACCGCGCCGACGAGCAGCCCGACCAGCGCCGACGCGGTGGTGTTGGTCAGCCAGGCGAGCACTCCGCCGACGCCGTCCACGGCGTGGTGGACCTTCCCCTCGAGATGGTGCACGGCCTCGTAGGGCGCATGCCACCCGAGATCGTCGACGCCGACGAGCAGGATGTGCCCGCCGACCCACAGCATGGCCGCGGTGCCGACGACCGCGATCACGGCGAGCACCTTTGGCATGCCGGCGACGAGGCCGCGACCGGTCTTCTGCGCGAGTGCCGAGGAACGCTGGGCAAGGCTGAGGCCCGCGTCGTCCATCTTCACGATCAGCGCCACCACCCCGTAGACGAGCACCGTGATACCGATGGCGACGACGGCGAGGATGATCGCGCGGGAGAGAAAGCTCTCGTTGGTGACCTCGTCGAGTGCGATGACCATGATCTCGGCCGAGAGGATGAGGTCGGTGCGGATCGCTCCGGAGACCATCGTCTTCTCGTGGTCGGGACCGAGCTCGGTGACCGGCGCGTCGTGCCCGCCGTGGCCCGCGATCCTGCCCCAGATCTTGTGCGCACCCTCGTAGGCGAGGAATCCCCCGCCCATCATCAGGATTGGCGTGAGCAGCCACGGCAGGAACTCGCTGAGCAGCAGCGCCGCCGGGAGGATGAAGACCAGCTTGTTGCGCAGCGACCCGACGGCGATCTGCTTGATCATCGGCAGCTCGCGCTCGGCGGCGATGCCGCGCACGTACTGCGGCGTGACCGCGGTGTCGTCGACGACGACCCCCGCGGCCTTCACACTCGCACGACCCGCCGCTGCCCCGACGTCGTCGATGGAGGCCGCCGCGAGCTTCGCGAGCGCGGCGATGTCGTCGAGAAGCGCGAAGAGCCCGGCAGCCATGGCGGCAGGCTACCGACCGCGGCCGCCTCGCAGTGCTCCCTACCGCCTCGGCGCACTCGTGCCGTGCGGCACCCTCTCGCGATCGGACAGGTCGACGTGGTCAGGCGTCGCACCGAGCGGCGGTCGGATGGGTGCCTGCTCGTGCTCGACCACCGCCATCGAGAGATCCACGGCCTGCACGGCCTGCTCCTGGGCGTAGGCGAGCGGATCCGCGACGCGCTCCAGTCGCCGCGCGATCGGGGGTGCCGCGAGCAGGAACGAGCAGGCGATGCCGGCCGCGACGATCGCCAGCGCCGCCGGGACGACCGCTGTCTGCGCCCACTCGTCGAAACCTGCGTACTCGGCCCCGCGCACCGCGAAACCGTGGAAGAGGTAGACGACGAGGGTGGCCGCTCCCATCCGGGTGAACCAGCCTTCCGCGCGCGGTACGAGGGTCAAGAAGGCGAAGGCACAGGCGATCCCGATCAGCAGAAGGCTCGCGCGCGTCGCCGCGGCATCGAGGCCGCTCGCGTCGACGACGTCGTAGCTGCGGTAGTAGAGCCAGTCGCGCCCGGCCCAACCGTCGAGGAAACGCGCGGCGACGAAGGCCGTAGCGAGCACGACCACACCGACGACGGCCGCGGCGGAGCGTTCGAGCACCGCGAGGCGCTCCCGCGTCGCGACGAGACCGAGCACGAAGAACGGCAGGAACCCGAGCACTCGCGCGAGGTCGAAGTACACCGCGTACTCGAAGCTCAGGTAGCCGGCCGCCAGGCTGATTGCCACAGCCGAGCCGACCGCGACGACGGGCGGCAGGGCACGGAACACCGGCGTCATCAGCCGCCAGCAGAACACCGCCACCAGGTACCAGACGGGCCAGTGCGGATCGAGGAAGACGTCGGAGATGGTCTCGTCGCCGACGTAGGTGCGGAAGAGCACGAGGGCGCACTCGAAGAGCAGATACGGCACCAGCACCGAGCGCACCAGTGCCCACAGACGCCCGCGGCTGTAGTCGAACGTGCGCGAGAGGTAGCCGGTGACGAAGACGAACGCCGGCATGTGCCAGAAGTAGACGAAGTGGTACCACTGGTCGGTGAGGGCCCCCGAGGGCAGCAGGATCCACCCGTGTCCGACGACCACGAGGGTCACCAGGGCCATCTTGGCGTTGTCGAGCCAGGGGTCACGGGAGGCCATGGGGGTGCAGCGTCCCCTGGTGGTCGGCCGGCAAACCACCCCTCCGGGCCGGAGGCTCGATGATCTGCCCGGACGGATCAGTCCTCGACGAGTCCGAGGCCGAGGTACTCCGCGGCATAGGTGCCGGTGAGCAGGAGCGAGGCGTAGCGCGCGACCTCCGAGACGGCCTCGGTGGAGACCGTCTCGACGCGGACGCCCCGCTCGGCCGCCGCTGCCTGGAGGCGCCCTCGCTGCTCCCGCACGACCGGGTCGCTCGCGCCGTCGTCGAGCACGACGAGCACGGGCCGCGGGTCGACCCCCTCGGCGTCGGCGAACGGGTCGTCGAAGACGGTGCGCGCGCGGGCGGCCTCGATGACCGGCAGGAGGTGCTCGGCGTCGCCGGCCAAGGCGGTGCGTCCGCTCGCGCGGCGGATCGCCTCGGCTACCCGTCGGGCCGCGCGCGCGGCGAGCACCGAGCCGCCCCAGATCACCGGATTGGCGTCCGCCAGCGTGATCGCCAGCATCTTGGCCGGGTTGACGGCGAGGTCGCGGTGCGGCGAGCAGGAGATCGCGACGTCGTCGAGTGCCTGGGCGACCGCATCGGCGTCGGTCTCGGGGCCGAGCCCGACGCGGCTGAGGTAGGTGAGCACGACGACGGCGGTCGCAAGCTGGTCGCCGGTGACGGTCGGCAGCACCGTCGACCAGCGAGCGTGCGCGTGCTCGGCCACCAACGAGCCGGCCGGACAGGCCACGAGCACCTGGCAGCCGCGCCGGGCCGCCTCCGCCACTGCGGACGCCGCGCCGGTGTCGGCGCCGTGCGGTGCCAGCACGACCACCAGATCCAGGCTGCCGGCCCAACCGGGGAGGGCCGGGCCCGGCCAGGCCACGAACGGCACGGGGCACCACGGCTCCAGGACGGCGCGCAGCAGGCGCGAGTCCGGCCCCGCCGCGATCACCGCACGCGGACGAGCGTCCTGCGCGTCAGCGGTGCCGAGTGCGATCGCCTCGGCCACGCCCCCGGCCTCCTGACGCACCCGCGCGCCGGACTCGGCGAGCGTGCGCAGCCGCAGGTCGCGGGTGGCCAGGGCCACCTCGGCATCGAGCCGGGACTCGTCGAACCAGACCATCAGGAGACTCCCTCTCAGCGCAGGTGCTGTCGGCGATCAGACGTCGCGCCGGCGGTGGCGATCCGCCGCGCGGAGGCGGTCAGGACGGTCGGCGCGCCTCGTCGACGAGCAGCACGGGGATGCCGTCGCGCACCGGGTAGGCCAACCCGCACGAACCGCAGGTCAGCTCGACGCCGTCGTCGGCTGCGGCCACCGTGAGCTCGCCGTGGCAGTCCGGGCAGACGATGATCTCGAGCAGGGCGGGATCGATCGGATGCGTGGGCGTGTCGTTCACAGGTGGCCTCCAGCCTGGTGGGTCGTCGTGACGGAGTCGCTCGGCGACCCCGGGTTCAGGTTCGTTGGGTCCGCTCCGCGAGGGATGCCTAGCGATCGGCACGGATCAGGTCGAGCACCTGGTCCCGCACCATCGTCATGGTCGCCTCGTCCCGGCCCTCCACGTTCAGGCGCAGCAGCGGCTCGGTGTTGGAGGCCCGCACGTTGAAGGTCCAGTCCTCGTGCAGGACCGAGAGCCCGTCGAGATGGTCGAGCTCGACACCCGCACGGCCGCCGAACTCCGCTTCGACGGCGGCGAGCACCGCATCCTGGTCGGCGACCGTGGAGTTGATCTCTCCCGAGAGCGGGTACCGCTCGTAGGGTGCGAGCACCTCCGAGAGCGGAGTTTCGGTAGTGGCCAGGGCGGCGAGAGCGTGCAGCGCCGCGAGCATGCCGGAGTCGGCACGCCAGAAGTCGCGGAAGTAGAAGTGGCCGCTGTGCTCGCCGCCGAAGACGGCGTCGGTCTCGGCCATCGTCGCCTTGATGAAGGAGTGACCGACCCGCGTGCGCACGGGGACGCCGCCCCGCTCGCGCACCAGCTCGGGCACGGCGCGGCTGGTGATGAGGTTGTAGATGACCGTGGCCCCCGGATCGCGCGCCAGCTCACGGTCGGCGATCAGCGCGGTGAGCGTGGACGGCGAGACCGCGCGGCCACGCTCGTCGACCAGGAAACAGCGGTCGGCGTCGCCGTCGAACGCCAGACCGATGTCGGCTCGCTGCTCGGTCACCGCACGTTGCAGGTCGCGCAGGTTCGCGGCCTCGATCGGGTTGGCCTCGTGGTGGGGGAAGGTCCCGTCGAGCTCGAAGTAGAGCGGCACGAGGTCGACCCGGTCCCCCAACCGGCCGAACACCGCGGGCGCGGTGTGCCCCGCCATGCCGTTGCCGGCGTCCACCACGACCTTGAGCCGCCGCCCCCTGACCGGCGCGAGCGAGAGGACGTGGGCGGCGTAGGCCTCCAGCACGTCGTGCTCGGTGATCGAGCCGGTGCGACGTGCCGCCCGGAACGACCCCGCCGCGGCCGCGTCGCGGATGTCGGCAAGTCCGGAGTCCATGCCGATCGGCTGCGCATGCGAGCGGCACATCTTGATGCCGTTGTACTGCGCGGGGTTGTGACTGGCGGTGAACATCACGCCGGGCACGCCCAGGTGCCCGGAGGCGAAGTAGAGTTGATCGGTCGAGGCGAGGCCGATCAGCGTGACGTCGGCGCCCTGCTCGCTCGCGCCGTCCGCGAACGCTCCGGCCATACCGGGCGAGCTGGGTCGCATGTCGTACCCGACGACCACGGACTCCGCACCGACGACATCGACGAACGCGCGCCCGACCGCGTGCGCCAACTGTTCATCCAGCTGGTCGGGCACCGTGCCGCGCACGTCGTAGGCCTTGAAGATCGCGGCGAGGTTGACGGGGTCGAGCGAGTCGGCCATGGGTGCACCCTAGAGGTTGCGCCAGGAGGGGCTGTCGAGGTGGGCGTCGTTCCGGTGCGTGCAGGGGTGCCGCCGAGGAGGGAGGCGGGACGGAGTCCCACCGACCGAGGAGAACGCCCTCGAGTGCGGGCGTCAGTCGGTCGTGAGCACGCGGAGGTGACCCTTGCGGGCGATCTCGCGGCCCGGCTCCTCAGCCGCCGGACGGCGTTCCACCGGCGCCGGGCGTGCCGCCTCGCGGACGGCGTCGGCCAGAGCGAGCAGGTCGTCCTCCGACGGCCCGCGCGTGTCGACGTCGGACACGAGTCGCAGCACCTCCCACCCGCGCGGTGCGGACAGGCGCTCACCGTGCGCGGCGCAGAGGTCGTAGGCGTGCGGTTCGGCGTAGATCGCCAACGGACCCAGCACGGCGGTCTGATCGGCGTAGACATAGGTGAGCGTCAGCACCGCAGGGCGGTCGCAGGCGGTGCGCGAACAGCGCCGGGCGAGACTCACGACGCAGACGCTACCCGGAGATCGGCCCGAGTCGGCCTAGGCTCGCCCGGGTGGTGTCCACCCCTCCGCACGACCCGACGCCGTCCCAGGCGCCTGCGGGAGATGAGTCCGCCGACGTCGTGCCCTCCCGGCCCCGTCGACGGCGCGATCGCCGTGAGCGCGGACTCCGCGGCCCCGGCGTCCGCCCTCGCGTGCCCGGACGACCGGAGACCCGCACCGCGCGCGACCGCTTCGACGATCTCGTCCTCGCCGTGGTCGCCGAGATCGAGGAACGCTGGGGTACCCGACTCGGCTTGATCGAGTACGCCGTGGAGGACACCCCGCAGGTGCCTGACGACTGGGACGACACGCAGGTGCCGCTGTCCTCCCTGGTGCGCGGCGCCGGCGCGCGGCCCGCTCGCATCGTGGTGTTCCGCCGCCCGATCGAGCACCGGACGTCGTCCCGCAGCGAACTGGAGGCGCTCGTCCTGACCGTGGTGGTCGAGCAGGTCGCCGAGTTGCTCGGCATCGACCCCGAGGACGTCGACCCGCGCGTCGGCGAGGAGGACGACCGATGAGCCGGCATCCGACGGCGCCCCGAGGTCGTCCGACCGTTAGCGTAGGCAGCGATGACTGAGACGGCCGATCGCTCCGACACGCCCGCGTCCCCCGGCTCCACCGAGCCGGGCGAGCCCCCGGCGGCCAAGCCGCTGGGCCGCGCGGGCGTGCTGCGCCGCCTGCTCGACCTCTACGAGAGCCCGCGCTATCTCGAGATCGGCGTCTGCGAAGGCTTCACGTTCGACCGGGTCGAGGCCACCCGGAAGGTCGCCGTCGACCCCGAGTTCCGTTTCGACCACGTCGCGGCGGCGAAGGCCAACCCCGGAGCCGAGTACCACCAGGTGACCAGCGATGAGTACTTCGCGCAGATCGCGGGCGCCAAGCAGCGCTTCGACGTGATCTACCTCGACGGGCTGCACACGTTCGAACAGACGCTGCGCGACCTGATGAACGCGCTGCACCACCTGCAGCCGCAGGGCGTCATCGTCATCGACGACACCGTGCCTCCCACCTACCACGCCTCGATCCCGAGCATGGAGCGGTTCGGTCGGCTGCGTGCCTGGCTGGGCGACACCAACGAGGCCTGGATGGGCGACGTCTACAAGTTGGTGTGGTTCATCGACACCTTCTGCCCGAACCTCACCCACCGCACGATCTCCAACAACCACGGCCAGACGGTCGTGTGGCGCCACCGTCGCGCCCAGGTCACCGAGCGCTCGGTGACCGAGGTCGGCTCGCTCAGCTTCGAGCAGATGGTGCTGGAGGAGGACGTCTTCGGGCTGCGACCCTTCGGCGAGGTGCGCCGCGAGCTGCGCCGTGACCTCGGCATCTGACGCCGACCCGGCCCAGGTCGACCGCTGGGTCGAGGGTGTGGAGTGGTTCGCGCCGACGTTCCCGCACACCCCGCTCGACCCCGACGACGCCGAGCCGCGTCTGCAGGAGGTGCGCTCAGCCCTTCTCACGCGCGTGCGGCAGGGGCCGCTGCGGACCGCGCAGGTACCCACTCGGTGGATCACCGGCGCCGTCCACGACGCTGACGGCCTGCTCATCCCGGCCAGCCAGAAGATCGGCGGCCTCGGTGGGAACGAGCTCGCCCAGGCCGATCCGCGTCGCGCCACCGCGCGCGACGACACGCCCGTGCTCACCGGCACCCACCTGTACGGCGGCCACTGGATCGGGCACTTCGGACACTTCATGACCGAGACCGTGACGACGCTGTGGCCCGAGCGCGAGGCCCTCGGACAGATCGACGGTCTCGTCTTCCATCGCTACAGCGGCCGCTTCGCCGGGGTGCAGACCTGGCAGCAGGAGCTGCTCGACCTCGCGGGCTACGGCGACCTGCCGGTCGTCGTGATCGACGAGCGGCCGCGACGGGTGGAGCGTCTGGTGCTGCCGAACCGTTCGGTCGTGGTCAACGGATGGGCCCATGAGGGCGCCGGGCGGGTCTGGGGCCGGATCGCCGCCGCCGCGGCGACCTCGCAGCCGGAGGGCGACGGCGCCAAGGTCTTCTTGTCACGACGCGGATTCAACGCGCGCAAGCGTGCCGAGGGCGCGACGGTCCGGACGAGTCCCCAGCGCGACGACCGGCTCGACCGGGTCTTCGGCGACGCCGGCTTCCTCGTCGTCGAGCCCGAGTCGCTCGCCCTGCGCGATCAAGTGCGGCTGGCCGCGGAGGCGTCGGTGCTGGCCGGGTCGGCCGGGACGGCGCTCCACCTGGCCGCGTTCTCGCCGTCCTCGACGCGCGTGATCGAGATCGGCGACAGCCGCTCCCCCACCGTGCAGGTGCCGCACCAGCGCGTCATCGACACCGTCGGCGGCCACGCGAGCGCGTACGTGCCGCACGCGATCCCGGTACCGCGGCTGCGGCAGGTGCTACGCAACCTCGGAGTCTGGGGAACCTGAACCTGAGCGCTCCCGGCCGGCCCGACCGCCGCTCCCGGTCGTCGAGGAGCGAGCTGCCGAGTACCACTCCCGGTGGTGGTGGAGGAGCGGGCGCAGCGAGCACCTCGAACCCCCCGCTGGCCGACGTCGACGCCCGAGCACCAGGTCTCGTGACGGTCGCGGAGCGACCTCCTCGACCACCGGCCCACCCGGTGTTCGAGCGTTGAAAGTTCGGGCGAGTCGTGGCAGGCCTAGGGTCGTCCGGGGGCGACGTGCGGCACGAGCCCGGTGTCGATCGGCTCGCGGGGCCGCACGAGTGTCGCGCCGAGCCCCGTGACGATCACGACGGCCGACACGCTCGTGCGCTGCGGCGTCACCGTGATCAGTCGCGCCGCCGCGGGCACCTCGACCGAGACGCCCCGTCCGGCCGCGATCTCGATCCGCTGATCCGGCAGCGCCTTCCCCGCATCGTCGTAGGCATCGACCAGCACCACCCCGGGCTTGGTGGCTCCGCCGAGCACGAGTTGCTTGGTGCCGGGCGGAAGCGGCGTACTGCCGGCGCCGGTGAGCGGATCGGTCGGAACCGCGTGAGTCAGGTCGCCGTCCACGAACATCACCAGTCCGGCCGTCGCGGGCACGGTGGAGACGAGCTCGAGACCGAGCGGCCGCTCATCGTCACGGGTGCCGGCACCTTTGAGGAACTTCGCCAGCGGGACCCGCACGACGCTGCCGGCCGGCAGTGCGATGTCGTCGGCGCCCTCGGGGGCGAAGGTGGCGTCGCGGGTGACGAAGCGCAGGCTGACGCGGCCGGCGTCCGCGCCCGGATTCGCGACGACGAGCACACGCTTGCCGGCACCCCCGGGGAGGCCCATCAACAGGTTGCGCGTGGCCGGCGCCGACTGGGGCGGCAGTCCGTCGGTACCGGACTGGCCGTTGCCGATCTCGGCGAAGGTGTCGAGTACGGACGCCGCGATCCGCCCGCGCAGCGTGCGCACCCGAAGGGCCAGGTCGTCCTCTCGCGGAATCAACTGCGCCAGGTCGAACTCCCGCGTCTCGCCTCCACGCACCGCCACCCCGCGCAACGCCGGGACGTCGACGGGCCCCTTGCGGCCGAGCACGACGACGTCGACGATCGCGCGCCCGCCGTCCGGATTGGCGAGTTGGAGCACCGACTGGTGTTTCGCACCGGCGCCCACGCCGGTGAACCACTCGTCGAAGTCGGGTGGACGGCAGTCGATGTTGCTGAGCGGCCGCCCGAAGCGTCCGGCGACCAGCCCTGGCGCGAGGTCGCCGCGGCCCACCAGCACCGCGGACTTGTTCCCCAGCGACAGCGAGTCGGTGATGCCCGGGCCGACCTCGGCCTCTCGGTCGATCCCGCCGGTGCGGACCTCGATCGTCCCGCGAGCACCCGACATCGAGGCGACGGCGAGATCCGTCGCACCCGGCGGGCAGATGATCACCGACCTGCTCAACGGCACGTTCTGCGGCCCGTGGCTCGGGGACGTGCCGCCGGCGGCCCGCACCCCGAGCGCCGCGAGGACGGCGAGCAACGGCACCACGACCATCACCGCGGTGAGCGGATCGACGGCTCGTGCTGCCTGGATACGACGGCGTGCGGTCTGGTCGGACACCGCGGCCCGACGTCCGGTCTTCTCGGTCACCGCGACGCCACCTCCTGCGTGGCCGCGTCCCCAGCCTGGGCAGGCGACGGTCGTGTGGCCCGACTCACGCCGCGGCCCGCCCGGATCGTCGGCGCGCACTGCACCGCAGCGACGACGGCTGCGACCATCTGCACCAGAATCAGCAGGCTGCGCATTGCTCCCGGACCGCTGTCCGGCGCCTGCGGCCGCGTCGCCTCCGACCCGCCGGGCACCACCTGCCAGGCGCGGGTGCCCGGCTCCGAGCTCACCTGGACCAGACCCTCGGCGGAGTCCAGGACGGCGGCGATCGCGCCGTCCGCAGGGGCGGGCTGGACCACCCAGGCGATTCCCGCACGGCTGAGTTCCTCGGCGACCTCGTCGGTGGGGCGAGCCACGAGGACGCGGACCGTGTCCGAGGCCCCCGCGTCCTCCGGCGTGAGCGCGAGGATCTCGTCCTGACCGACGACCACTCCCTCGCCCCGTCGCACGCTGTAGGTGACGCCTTCGGTCACGGTGCCGCGCAGGACGAGCACGCCGTTGCCCGCGGCCGCCTCGCTGTTCTGCACGATGTAGGCCGGTGCGACGCGGGCCGGCGTCGATCCGATCTCGGTGTCGGCCGTCACGAACCACCCCCACCCGAGCACGGGAACCGCCGCAGCGGCCACGGCAAGGGCGACCAGGCCGATCCGGACCCGCTCGCCGGGTACGACGTCCCGCACACCCTGGGCCCCCAGCATCACCGCGGTGATCAGGCAGGCGTGCACGATCACCGCGACGATGCCGAGCCCGGCCGGCGTCTCGACCGAGGCGACCGTGAACTCCACGGCCCCCACGGCGACGGCGCACAGCGTGGCGACGAGCGCCACCAACCAGCAGAGCGCGACCGGCACCCGGGTCGCGCGCGGCACCAGGGCGAGCAAGGCGAAGGCGACGACGGCGAGTCCGAGCCACTGCGGTGCGCCGCTTCCGTCGAGACGCCCGGCGAGGAAGTCCCAGGACGACGTCGCGCCCGACGGAAGGCGGCCGGTGTCGAGCAGCAGTGCCGGCCCGGCGCCGTGCAGCAGCGCGGGGAGCCACCACGGCAGCAGGACCACCCACGGGAGGGCGACCGCGAGCACCGGCGGCCCCCAGACTCCGCGGGTGAAGAGCTCAGGCGCGCGACGCCGCCCGATCACCACGACCAGCCCCACGAGCACGGCGGGGACCAGCCAGGAGAGCGGGGTGAAGGCGGTGGCGATGGTGAGCAATGCGCCGGCGCGCCAGCCGGCGCGACGACGCCGTTCGACGTCGGGGTCGAGGAAACCGACGGCCGCGTGGGCGATCCACGGGACCAATGCCGCAGCGACGACGAGCCCGAGCCGGCCCTGCCCCCACGCTCCGCTGGTGAGCGGCACCAAGGCGTAGGTGATGGCTCCGCCGGCCAGGATCGCGCGGGGCGTGCCGCGAGGACGGACGAGCCGCCCGGCGACCCGCAGGAAGCGCCACGCCCCCCACAGCGCGACCGGCACCGCACCGAGTAGGAGGAGGCTGATCGCACCCTGGGGGCCGGTGACCAGAGCGATGGCGGCGAGCACCACGACGTAGGCCGGTGCGGGTACGTCCGAACCCAGACCGAGGGCGTGCGAGGCGTCGAGGTGGAGCGACCACCACGTGCCGGACGACGTCGGGGCCGGCGAGAGCGCTCCCCCCGAGACCGCGCCCCACGCGACGTGGGACGACAGCACGGTGCCGACCGCCACCACGGTCAGAGCGACCGCGACCGGGTTGGTGAGGAAGCGCGCCAGCGCGCCTGAGTCGGTGAGCTCGTCGTCCTCCTCCGCGCGCACCCGGGCGGCAGCGAACGAGGCGGGGTCGCGCTCTGCCGCCGCGAGGCGACGGCGTTCGGCCACGTCGGCGGCCTGATTCATCGCCGCGCCGACCAGATCCCCCACGAAGTCCAGGCCATGGCGGTAGGGCAACCACCACGGCGCCAGAAGTCCGTTCAGCCGGTTGTCTCCACTGCCCGCGCCGCGCCCTGCGCGGCGACGGCGCGCCGCTGCGATCTCGCCCGGTTTGGAGAGCACCGAGACCAGAGCGGCAAGGTCGTCGAGCGCCTCCCCGGGCGAGCGGACCAGCAGGAATCCCAGCATCCGCAGCACCGTGCCGAACGTGAGCCGCACGATCCGCCAGGGCAGCGAACGCGCAGTCCCGTTGACAAGCAGCGTCCACAACGCGGCGCGGCGCTCTTGGTAGTGGGTGTGGCGTCCGGTCAGCGGAGTGCGACGCACGCCTCGGTGGGACGCCTCCGCGTGGAAGACCACCGCGCGCGGCACCACGAGCGTGGTGTGGCCGGCCGCGGCAGCACGCCACCCGAAGTCGAGGTCGTTGCCGAAGATCGGCAGGTTCTCGTCGAACCCGCCGAGCTCCTCGAGCACCGAGCGACGGACGAGCATGCCGGCGGTGTTGACGGCGAGCACCTCGCTGGGCTGGTCGTGCTGGCCCTGGTCGTACTCGCCCCGCTCCAGGCCAGTCTCGCGCCGCCCGGTGCCCGAGATCGTCACACCGATCTCGAGGATCCGACGCAACGAGGGCCATTCGCGCAGCTTCGGCCCGAGTACCGCGACGTCCTCGCGCTGGCGCGCGGCGTTCAGCAGCTGCCGCAGCGCGTCGGGAGCCGGGCGCGCGTCGTCGTGGAGCAGCCAGACCCACGGCGTGGCCTGGTCGGGGTCGACCTCGGCGAGGCGCGCCATCCCGAGCGCGACCGCCGTCGGATAGCTCGTACCCGAACCGGCGGCGAGCACCTCGCACGGGGCGTGCGCGTCGGCGAACGCAGCCTCGAGCAGCTGCGGGCTCTGGTCGCGGCTGCCGGTGTCGACCGCGATCACCCGGCCGACCAGATCTCCCTGCTCGGCGAGACCCTCGAGCACTCCGGGCAACCACTGCTCGCCATCGTGACTGACCAGGAGCACGGCCACGGCGCCGTGCGGAACCGAAGCCGCCACGAGGAGGGACACTACCGCCCGCGCACGGGGATCGAGATGCCCGAGGCGGGCGACCGGCTCGCCGGGTCTCGAAGCCCCGTGAACGCAGAGGGACCCCGGCCGATTCGGCCGGGGTCACCCTCCTGCTGTTGTGCGGCGCGACGCCGCGCGGCCGTTCAGACGGCCCGCTTCTTCAACTTGCGTCGCTCGCGCTCGGACAGACCGCCCCAGATACCGAAACGCTCGTCGTTCATGAGCGCCGACTCCAGACAGTCGTCTCGCACATCGCACGAGAGGCAGACCTTCTTGGCCTCTCGCGTGGAACCGCCCTTCTCCGGAAAGAACGCCTCCGGGTCGGTCTGCGCGCACAATGCACGCTCCTGCCACCCGGCCTCGTCCGTCTCCGGCGTCAGGAGAAATAACTCCCTCATCTCTGCGTCCTCTCGACCCTGGACCAGCACACCGGACACGCTGGAAGTACAACGTGAGAATTACATGCCTGTCGTACACCCGCAGTCAAGCCCCCTTCTGGTAATGGCACCTGCGAAGACCATCCAGCGGGCCCCGTCCGGACGCGCCGGGACGGGGCGGCAGAGTTAGGTCCATGAAGAAGATCACCGTGCTCTCCGGCGGGATGGGCGGCGCCCGCTTCCTCCAGGGGCTGCTGCACGGCATCGCGAACGGCACCGTGCCCGGCCTCGACGCCGACGCGCACGTGACCGTGATCGCGAACACCGCCGACGACATCTGGGTCCACGGGATGAAGGTGTGCCCGGACCTGGACACCGTGATGTACACCCTCGGCGACGGCATCGACACCGACCGGGGCTGGGGACGGCGTGCCGAGACCTGGCACGTGAAGGAGGAGCTGGCCGCCTACGGCGTCGAGCCCACCTGGTTCGGCCTCGGCGACCGCGACATCGCCACCCACCTCGTGCGAACCCAGATGCTGGACGCCGGCTACCCGCTCTCCCAGGTCACCGCCGCGCTCTGCGACCGCTGGAATCCCGGCGTCACCCTGCTTCCGATGACCGACGACCGCGTCGAGACGCATGTGGCCATCGCCGACGAGGAGTCGCCCAGCGGACGTCGTGTCGTGCACTTCCAGGAGTACTGGGTGCGCCTGCGCGCCGCCGTCCCGGCCGAGATGGTCGTCGTGGTGGGCCTCGACGAGTCCAGCCCGGGGCCTGGTGTCATCGACGCGATCACCGACGCCGACCTCGTCGTGCTGCCGCCCTCGAACCCCGTCGTCTCGGTGGGCACGATCCTGGGAGTCCCGCGCGTGCGGGAGGCCCTGCAGTCGACGCCGGCGCCCGTCGTCGGACTCTCGCCCATCGTCGGCGGCACCCACGTGCGCGGCATGGCCGAGCAGATGCTCACCTCCATCGGTGTCGAGGTGAGCGCTGCCGGGGTGGCGCGCCACTACGGCTCACGCACCGCCGGCGGCGTCCTCGACGGCTGGTTGATCGACAGCCGTGACCACGACGCCGTCGAGGAGATCCGCGCCGCCGGCATCGCCTGCGACGCTGTGCCGCTCATGATGACCGACCACGACGCCACGGCCGCGATGGCCGCGGCGGCGGTCGCACTCGCGCGGAACGCCCGGTGACCGACGCCGCGTCCGGGGCTCCCCGTGGCGGCGTCGTCGTGAGCGCTTACGCACCCGACGGCGCACCGGAGGTCCGAGAAGGAGACGACCTCGCGGCGATCCTGCTGGGGCTGACGCAGATCGACCCGCGGACGAGGTTGCGTGACGGCGACGTCGTGGTGGTCACGAGCAAGGTCGTCAGCAAGAGCGAGGGACGCACCGGCCACGGCACCCGCGACGACCACCTGGCTGCCGAGACGGCGCGCGTGGTCGCACGCCGCGGCCCGACCACCATCGTGCGCACCCACCACGGACTGACCCTCGCCGCAGCGGGCATCGACGCCTCCAACACCGTCGCGGGCACCGTCGTCCTGCTGCCGCGCGACCCCGACGGCTCGGCCCGCGCGCTGCGCTCGGCCCTCCACGCCGCGCTGGGCGACGACGGTCCCACCGTCGGCGTCGTCGTCACCGACACCGCCGGCCGGGCCTGGCGCGACGGGCAGACCGACATCGCGATCGGGGCGGCGGGGCTCCGCGTCAGCGAGGACTTCGCCGGACGCCGCGACGGCTACGGCAACGATCTCGTCGTCACGGCACCGGCCGTGGCCGGCGGGGTCGCCGGGGTCGGGGGCCGCGGCGACCTGGTGCTCCCCCGGGGCGACGCCGGCCCGGGCGCCGGCGCCCTGATCCGCGACGACGGCGCCGACCTGTTCGGTTTCGGCGCGCGCGAGGCGGTCCTGCGTGCCATCGCGGGCGAGCCCGAGGACCGCCGTCCGTTCGGCACGAGCGTCCCGGCCGAGGAGCTCGTCCTGGCGCTCACGCAGGCACTCGGCATCCAGGCCGTGCAGGAGTCCCCGGCCCACGTGAGCCTCATGGCACCCGACGCCGTCACGTCGCGGCTGGTCGACCTGGTCGCCTTCACCCACGGGTGGGACGTCGACGACGCCCACCGCGGGGCGGGCACCCGCCACCTCCGCCCCACCAGTCCGTAGACTCTGCGCGATCCGCCGTGAGCCGACCGAGGTCGGCGCGAACTGATGAGGTATGCCGAGCGTGGCCAAGTCGAGCAAGTCCGCCAAGTCCGAGCGCCAGAAGCTCATCGACGACGCGATGAAGAAGCAGCGCGGCGCCGAGAAGCGCCGCGGCTTCGCCATCGTCGGCGTCTGCATCCTGGTCGCCGCCCTCATCGTCGGCGCCGCCGCCTGGCGGCCCGTCATGGACTGGTGGGACCTCCGCCAGTACAACGACCTCGAGCTCGCCGACATCGGCGCTCCGGCGTCGGCCTGCCAGGAGATCGTGACCCACGACGCCGAGGGCGTCAGCGACCACGTCCCCTTCGGCCAGTCGGTGACCTACACCGACGCGCCACCTGCCTTCGGTCCGCACTGGAACGAGGCCGGTGTCGCCCCGGCACCGTTCGCCGACAAGTTCTACGACGACTCGGACCGGCCCGAGCTCGAGTCCCTCGTGCACAATCTGGAGCACGGCTACACGATCCTCTGGTACGACGAGACGATCGCCGCCGACGACGACCAGATGACCGAGATCCAGGCGCTCGCGAAGAAGTTCAAGGCCGACGACGACAACTTCCGCCTGAAGTTCATCGCGGCTCCGTGGACCTCCGCCGACGACGACAAGGTCGAGCTCGCCAAGGACAGCAAGTCGTTCCCCGAGGGCCAGCACATCGCCTTCACCCACTGGAAGGGCGACGCCGAGAAGTCGACGGGCGTGTGGCAGTACTGCTCCGAGCTCAGCGGCGAGGCCGTCCGCGACTTCATGGACGAGTACCCCTACACCGACTCCCCGGAGCCGAACGCGATCTGACTCGCGAGAGGGCGCGGCGCGCCCGACCCGACTCGTGCCCGGGCCGTGACGGCCCGGGCACGGGTGTCTCCGGACAGAGCGGCCGGGCGGCGTGGATCAGAGGACGTCGTCGCGCCCGCGCTCACGCAGTCGGGCCACGATCTGCTTGACGTCCTGCGCGCGCTCGCGCGTGGTGACCAGCACGGCGTCGGGGGTGTCGATGACCACCACGTCGTCGAGGCCGACGACGGCCACCACGCGTCCCGAGCCCGGGGCCACAAGCCCGGTGGCGCCCTCGACCACGACGAGACTCTCCGGGGCGACGTCGGACGCCGTGGCTCCGGGAGAGAGCACCGCGACCTCGCCGGGCCTGTCCACGATCTCGCCGAGGGCGTCGAAGTCCCCGACGTCGTCCCATCCGAAGGACGCCGGCACCACGGCGACCCGGCCGGCAGCCGCCGCCGGCTCGGCGACGGCATAGTCGAACGCGATCCTCGGCAGCGTGGGCCACACGCTTTCCAACGTGCTCGGATCGGCGGCGATGGCGCGCAGAGCGGCCGCGAAGTCCGGGTCACCAGCCGCCAGGAGGTCGAGCAGGACCCCGCACCTCGCGACGAACATGCCTGCGTTCCAGCGATGAGTACCGGCCTGGACGTACTGCGCGGCGACCTCGGGCGACGGCTTCTCCACGAAGGCCTCGACGGCGAGAGCACCCGTGAGACCGTCGAGCGGCGCGCCCGCGTGGATGTAGCCGAAGGCCGAGGACGCCCAGGTCGGCTCGATCCCGATCGTGACAAGGAGGTCGTGACGGGCCACCTCCACCGCGACCGCGACCGCCTCACGGAAACCCTGGGCATCGCCGATGACGTGGTCGGCCGCGAACGAACCCATCACCGCCCGCGGATCACGTGCCTCGAGCATCGCGGCAGCGAGCCCGATCGCCGCCATCGAGTCGCGCGGGCTCGGCTCGGCCACCACGGAGCCGGACGGCAGCTCGGGGAGCTGCGCGGCGACGGCGTCCCGGTGCGCCGCACCGGTCACGACGAGGATGCGGTCCCCCGCCACGGGCGCGAGTCTGTCGACGGTCGCCTGGAGCAGCGAGCGGCCGGAGCCCACGAGGTCGAGGAGGAACTTGGGCGACGCCGCACGGGAGAGCGGCCAGAGCCGGGTACCGGCACCGCCGGCCGGGATCACCGCCCAGAACTCCGACCCGTCCCCGGCCTCTGGAGCGGTTCGGACGTCGTGAGGGGTCTCATGCGTCGCGTCCACGCCGGGAGGCTATCGAGAGGGCATCGGGAGCGCCTCGGCACACTGGTGCCCATGAGTAGGGGCCCGCGCCACACCACGTTCGCCGACGTCCTCGCTGATCGCGTCCGGCAGGCGCCCGGTCAGCCGCTGGTCACCTTCTACGACGAGGCGACGGGCGAACGCGTCGAACTCTCGGTGATCACCTACGCGAACTGGGTGGCCAAGGCGGCCAGCCTGCTCGTCGACGAGCTCGACCTCGAGCGCGGCTCACGGCTTCGGATCGATCTGCCGGCCCACTGGCTCGGCACGGTCTTCCTCGGCGCCGCCTGGCTGGCCGGGCTGGTGATCAGCGACGACGACGAGCCGGATGCCGTGGTGTGCGGGCCCGCGACGCTGCCGACGTGGGCGGCACGTGCGGATTCGACGAGCGTGCTGGCCTGCTCGCTGTTGCCGTTGGGAGTCCGGTTCGCCGACGGCGTACCGCCCGGCGTGCACGACGTCGGCGTGGAGATCTGGTCGCAGCCCGACGCCTTCACGCCCTGGGACCCGCCGTCAGGCGACGACGCGGCCTACCAGTGGGGCGAGTCGGTCACCACGCAGCGCGAACTGTGGGAGACGGGCCGCCCCCCCGCCCCCCCCCGCGGGGGCGGGGGGGGCCGCCTCCCTGNAGACGGCCGCCGCCGCGACTCTCGTCGCGGACGGCGGCCGCCTCCTCTCTGAGGCGGTCCCGGCTTCCCCACCAGGACTCGCCTCGTTCAGCGAGCCGCTCGCATGCGGCGGCTCGCTGGTCCTGGTCGCTCAGGCCGGGCAGGACCGGCTCGAGGCGATCGAGATCGCCGAGCACGTCACTGCCCGCTTCCCCGCCTGAGGACCGGGACGTCGGGATCGACTCAGCCGACCATGTCGTAGATCTCCATCCCCGTGCCGAGGAGCTGCGGCTGCTCGACGCCGGTCGGGGTCCCGTTGACCAGCCAGAGCTGACCGGTCTTCTTGGTGCGCAGCACCAGGTCGGGGTGACCTGCCATCGCGATGTCGCTGATGCCGACGACCCAGTCGAAGGAGCTGAGGTCGACATCGAGGGTGCGCGCCCCGGTCAACCCGCCCGGCCCGTTGCCGCTGAAGACCTGGAGGTTCTTGCCCTTGCGCATCAGGGTGTCCGGAGCGCCGTCTGGCCCCCAGAGCCCGACACCCACCTGGCGCTGAGCCTGCACCGCGCTGTAGGCGACGTAGGGGGCTCCCAGGCCCTGCAGACCCAGGCCCGGGTAGATCATCATCTTGCCGCCCTTGGGCTGGCCGATGAGATCGGGCCAACCGTCACCGGTCATGTCGCCGACGGCGGCGAGGAGCCCGACCTTGCCGAAGCCGGTGGCCAGCCGCTGCACCGGAGCGAACGCACCGTTGCCCAGGCCGCGGCGCAGGAACAGCGCGCCGTCGCTCTTGCGGCGGCTCACCACATCGGAGTAGCCGTCGCGGTCCCAGTCGCCGACGTTGAGGATCCGGTTGTCGCCGGAGAAGTTGACGCCCATCTGGATCGGCTTGCCGGCCTTGTACGCCGCGTTCGCCGAGCCCTTCTTCTTCTTGGCCTGTGCGGCCGGCTTCAACGGGATGATGAAGCCCTGGCCGTCGCTCGCACGGCGCACCACGATGTCGGGATGCGGGGTGCTGGCGAGGTTCGACTCCAGCTGCCGGCCGGTGAACCCGACCTGCGCCTGAGCCGCCAGCTTCCGGATCTCGGGGAGCTTGGCGTAGAGATACTTGCCCGGACACGCCGTCGAGGCGGCGTCCCGGTGGCCGTTGATGGCGCGGAAGTTCTTCTTCACCACCCACTGCTTCGCCGAGCCGGCACGAACCCCGTGCAGCGAGAGCTTCCAGGCGAACAGGGCGCCGTAGGCCTGGATCATGGCCTGACTCGGCTGGGCGATCTCGTAGTTGCCGATGGCCGACATCGCGAAGGCACCGTCGTTGTAGCCCAGGGTGTGGGCGCCGACGACCGGACGGTCCACGCCGCCGAAGCGGCCCTCCCAGATCCGACCGAATCGGTCGACCAGGTAGTTGTAGCCGATGTCGCTCCAGCCGCGTGACTTGGTGTGGTAGGCGTAGATGCCGCGCAGGATCGCCGGCACGTCCTTGGCCTTGTAGTCGTTGGCGTTCACCGTGTGGTGCACGAATCCCGCGTGGACCTCGTAGTAGCGCAGCGACGAGGCGTCGCGCATCGACTCGTCAGCGCCCCACTGGGCGCGGGAGTAGATGACCGGCTTGGGCGTGAACGCCGCTGCGGCGAGGTTCAGGTCACCGTCGGAGGAGCTGAGGTCGGGCTCGCTCGCCGGCACCTCGGGCGAGTCCTCTCCGACCGGGACGTCGGCGTTCTCCGTCGCCGCCGAGGGCGCACTCTCCCCTCCCTGGCGCATTGCCGGGGCGGGCAGGTCGCCGGTGTCGATCGCGGCGCGTTCGCGGCGGTGGGTGGTCTCCACGCCGGGGTCGATGACGGCGAGCTTGAGGTCCGGCGGTGCGGCCGAGCGGGTCGAGACGCGCACCTGCACCTGGTCCACCCGACCGACGAGCATCTCGTCGGTACCGGGGCGGGCCCTCAGCGCCTCGCGAGTGTCGGGGTCGGGGCCGTGCTCGTCGTGGTACTCCATCGACGACCAGTCCGACCAGTCGTCACCGTCCTGGGTGCGGACTTCGACGCTGATGTCGTCCTCCTCCAGGTCCGTGCCGTGCGCCCAGGTGACGCCGACCGCGCCGTAGCCGCTGACCGGCTGCGGCGTGCTCAGCAACTCGGCCGACCCTCCGACGACCCGGCGTGCGGTCGTGGCCAGCGAGCGGGCGGCGATCCGCGCACCCTCAGGCGGCGTCAGCGCGTACTCGTGGACGACGGGCTCGACGACGGCGTCGGGAACCACCGACGGCGTGCTGTTGGCGGCGACGTAGGCGGCCAATGCGGTGCTGCCGCCGGCGCCGACGCTGTGGGCACGGTCGGCCGACGGGCTCGGCACGAGGTCCAGCGACAGCATGGTGGCCGCCGGCGTGATGGCGGCGCACACCACACCGAGCACCAGCATCTGCTGGCACATCGTGACGAAACGGGAATGGCGAGAAGACATCGAAATCACTAGCTCCAGTGCGCGGGGAAGAGTCACACGAGTAGCAACTTTCACATCAGTCACACGGCCTGGGAAGAGTTCGTGAGTAACTACAACTCTGTAATTTCCAGTCGACACGCCGATAGATCTCAGAGAGTCTGATCGGCAGGATGCGCCGCTGATCCACCTATTTCCGCAGCCGACGGACAGCAGAACGGGCAGACCTCCGCAGAGATCTGCCCGTCCTGACGTTCCTCCGTCGCCCACGGCGTCGCGCAACCGCGCTACCGGCACTCCCGGCCCGACACGAGTCTCGCCCCGTCGGTCGGGGGGTCGTGGTTACAGCTCGGCCCCGAACTCGGAGTCGTTGTCGTGCTCGTCTTCCATGCCCTCGGGCATGTTCTCGGTGCGGTCGTCGTCGTACTTCAGGTACCTGATGCCCTCGTCGACGTCACCGTCGAAGCCGACACGACCGTCCTCCAAGACGATGACCCGGTTGCACATCCGACGCACCGACCCGGCGGCGTGGCTGACGTAGACCAGGGTGCGACCGCCGTCGCGGACCTCCTCCATCTTCGCCAGGCACTTGCGCTTGAACGGGCGGTCACCCACGGCCAGCACCTCGTCGGCCAAGAAGATGTCGGAGTCGACGTGGATGGCGACCGAGAACCCGAGTCGGGCGCTCTGACCCGAGGAGTAGTGGCCCACCTGGGTGTCCAGCTTGTCGCCGATCTCGGCGAAGTCGACGATCTCGTCGAACTTGCGCGCGGTCTCCCGTTCGCTCATGCCGAGGATGGCGGCGTTGAGCACCAGGTTCTCCCGGCCCGTCAGCTGCGGGTGGAACCCCGCCCCGGTAGCGATCAGGCCCGCGATCCGACCCCGGGTGAGCAGCATGCCGGAGTCGGGCCGCATCACGCCGTTGATCATCTTCAGCAGCGTGCTCTTGCCTGAGCCGTTGAGCCCCATCAGTCCGACCGACTCCCCCTGCTGCACCGAGAAGCTGACCTGGTCGACGGCATTGAAGGCGCGGACGGTCTGCTGTCCGCGCATCTTGGCGACCGCGACCTGCTTCGCGGTGCGCTGGTAACGCAGCGTGAAGGTCTTGGTGACCTCGGTCAGACGGATCGATTCCTCACCCATCACAGGCGCTCCGGGATCTTGTTCTCCAGACGGCTGAACACCAGCTGGCCGATGCCGAGGGCGATGATCGACACGCCGAGCATCACCAGCCCCCGCTCGAGAATGTGGTCGGGCATCCCGGTCGCGATGAGCGCGTCGGGATCGTCGGCGGTGCCGACCCAGAACGCCCGCTGGAACATCAGCACCGCGTTCGCGATCGGATTGAGCAGGTAGTACGGCGCGAAGGACCCGAAGCGGTCGTCGACCATCTCGTAGGTGTAGATCATCGGGACCCCGAAGCGGACCAGGTTGGTCAAGATGTTGACCACGCTCGAGACGTCGCGGAAGAAGACGTTCGCGGCGCTGAACAGCAACGCCAGCGCCGTCCCCAGCACCATGATGATCAACAGCGCGATCACGAACGCCACCATGCCGACCGGATCGGGCGACCACCCGCTCGCCAGGCATGCGATCAGCAGGATGACCATCTGCGGGCCCACGTGGTAGAGCGAGACCAACATCGTGGCCACCGGGAACATCTCGCGCGGCATGGCCATCTTCTGCACGATCTGTCGGTTCCGCACGATCGAGCGGGTTCCGGCGTTGAACGTCTCGGTGAAGAAGTGGACGATGATGATCGCCGAGAAGATGTGCAGCGGGAAGTTGTGGACGCCTTGGCGCAGGTTGAAGATCTGGCCGATGATGAAGTAGTAGATGCAGAACTGCGACAACGGGTTGATGTAGGACCACAGCAGACCCAGGAACGAGCCCTGGTAGCGCGCACTGATCTCCCGACGCACCAGCAGTCTGAGCAGGTAGCGGCGTTGGAAGACCGCCATCAGGCCGTTGCCGGCCGACGGTGGCGCCAGCTCCGCGTCGACGTGGCGAGCGGGAGACGTCGGCGCGGCGTCCTCGACCGGCGTCGCGGACTCGCTCACGCCTCCCCCGTCCACGGACGGAACGTCTCGGCCCACGTCTCGGGCGAGGTGACGTCGGCGAGGCCGGCCCGGTAGGTCTCGGCGAGCTCGGGCCACTCGTTGCGCATCCGCAGATGCAGCGCGGCGATGCGGCGGGCGAGCTCCTTGAAGCGCTCGGGATCGCGCTGGTAGAGCGCTGCCGACGTGCCGTCGTTCATCGACACGACGGCCGAGTCGAAGCCGGCGAGCCGGTACCACTTGGCGTCCATCGCAGGCACCGCGGCCTCGGGGTACTGGCGAGAGAGCGGACGCGGGCGCGTGAGCTGCCGCAGCGGCTGCAGGCCGGCGCTGATCAACTGCGCCCGGCGCCCCGGCACCTCGGCGAGATCACGGCCCTTGCGCGGCGGCTTGGCGCGTCGCACCGGGGCGAATGCCTCGAGGTCGGGCTGGAGCTGGGCGTCGCTGAACTGCTTGCGGAAGGCGTTGACCTCGGCGAGCTTGGTGGGCAGGTCGGCGTGCAGCCGTTGGGGACCCGCGAGCACGTCCTCCATGGCCATCAGGCGTAGCTCGACGGTGGAGTACTGCATCGAGACCAGGTGCGCGATGGTGTGGTTGAGGCTCTCGCGCACCATGCGGCCGCCGCGCGGGTAGGGCGAGTGCAGCAGCGCCGCGACGAACCGGTTGCGCTGATGGAAGTAGGCCTGCCAGTCCAGGGCGTCGTTCTTGTCGGTCCACGGCACGTGCCACACCGCGGCGCCGGGGAAGGTCACCGTCGGGTACCCCGCCGCACGGGCTCGGAGTCCGAACTCGGAGTCGTCCCACTTCAAGAACAGCGGCAGCGACAGGCCCACCTCGGCCAGGACCGCGCGCGGGATCAGGCACATGAACCACCCGTTGAAGTCCACGTCGCAGCGCTTGTGCAGCCAGCGCGCCGACCGCAGGTTGCGGGCCGCGAAGTCCCAGTCGGAGAATCCGTCGAGCGGCGTCTGCCACCAGAAGCGCCAGGGCTGCACGATCTCGCCGAAGCTGTGCAGCCGCGACTTGGCGTACAGGCTGAACATGTGGCCGCCCACGATCGTGGGACGGCGAGCCAGATCGCCGAAGGTGATCGCGCGGACGATGCCCTCGGGCTCGCAGACGACGTCGTCGTCCATCATCAGGGCGTAGGTCGCCGTGCCCTTGCGCAGCGACTCCAGTTGCCCGCGCGCGTAGCCGCCGGACCCGCCGAGGTTGCCCTGCTCGATGATCCGCAGCCGGTCACCGAGCGCTTCCTGCGCCGCGGCGAACTCCGGCGAGTCGACCACCTTGTCGGTGCCCTGCTCCATCACCAGGACGGTGTCGAGATAGGGCGCGAGGGTCTCGTCCGAGCCGATCTGGCCCAGGAGCTTGGCGCAGAAGTCGGGGCGGTTCATGGTGGTGATCGCGATGTCGGTCGTGCCGTGCTCGGCCCGGTCGGCCGGGACCTCGGCGGTCCACTCGGCGCTCTCGACGACGGCGTCCTCGTCACCTGCGACGACGTTGTACCAGTACCACCCGCCGTCGACGAAGGGCTTCAGCGTGAGGTCGAAGGTGAACGTCTCCGACTCCGCGGAGGAGGCGATCGCGCTGTCGACGCGCTGGGAGCGACCGTTGGCCATGGACTTGTAGACGATCACCGTCGTGCCGTGGCCCGACACCGTGACGCTCAACCGGACGGCGTCCACGACCGTCCACCGCCGCCAGTAGCTGGCGGGGAAGGCGTTGAAGTAGGTACCGAAGGAGAGACGCTCGCCCGACTTCACCCGCAGGGCGGTGCGGGACTCGATCTGGTCGGGGTGCAGGGCGCGGCCGGTCGAGGTCGACTGCCGGATCGCGGCGTTGTTGAGGTCCTTGGCGGCTCGGTTGCCACCGACCTCGTACTTGTCGGCATCGAGACGCGCGTCCTCGGGGTCGACGTAGAGGGCGAGCACGTCGAAGTCGCGGTCCAGCGGCATGATCTGCCGCTGCAGGAGCCGGGCGACGGTCGCTCCTGCGGTCGCTTCCCTGGTGCTCACTCGTCCACTCCCCCACTCTTCAGCGGCGCACCCTCGGCGAAGTGCGGGCGCAGCTTGTTCTCGAACATCGACAGCGCGGACCCGATCGCCATGTGCATGTCGAGGTACTTGTAGGTGCCGAGACGGCCGCCGAAGAGCACCATCGGCTCCTTCTCGGCGAGATCGCGGTACTTCAGCAGCTTGGCACGATCCTCGGCGGTGTTGACCGGGTAGTACGGCTCGTCGCCCTCCTCGGCGAAGCGGCTGTACTCGTGCACGATCACGCTCTTGCCCGGCAGGTGGGTCTTCTCACGCTCGGGGTGGAAGTGCTTGAACTCGATGATCCGGGTGAAGGGCACGTCCTGGTCGTTGTAGTTGATCACGCCGGTGCCCTGGAAGTCGTCGACGTCGACGACCGACTCCTCCAGGTCGACCGTGCGCCACGAGAGCCGCCCCTCGGCGTTGCCGAAGTACTCGTCGACCGGTCCGGTGTAGACGATCGGCACCTGACCCTTGTAGCTCTCCGCGACATCGAAGAAGTCGGTCTCGAGGCGCACCTCGATGTTCTCGTGCTCGGCCATCCGCGTCAGCCACGCGGTGTAGCCGTCGACCGGAAGACCCTCGTAGGTGTCGCTGAACCAGCCGTTGGCGAAGGTGTAGCGCACGGGCAGCCGCGTGATGATGTCGGCGCTGAGCTGCTGCGGGTCGGTCTGCCACTGTTTGGCGGTGTACCCCTTGATGAACGCCTCGTAGAGGGGCCGGCCGATCAGGCTGATCGCCTTCTCCTCCAGGTTCGACGCGGTGGCGGTGTCGAACTCGCTGGCCTGCTCGGCGATGAGCGCACGTGCCTCGTCGGGGGTGTGGCTGGTCCCGAAGAACTGGTTGATGAGGGCCAGGTTCATCGGCAGGGAGTAGACCTGTCCCCGGTACTTGCCGAAGACCTTGTGCCGGTAGTCGGTGAAGCTGGTGAACCGGTTGACGTACTCCCACACCTTCTCGTTGGAGGTGTGGAAGAGATGCGCCCCGTACTTGTGCACCTCCACGTTCGTCTGCGGGTCGCGTTCGCTGTAGGCGTTGCCACCCAGATGAGCCCGGCGCTCGATGACGAGCACGCGCAGACCGAGTTCGGTCGCGCAGCGCTCCGCGATGGTCAGGCCGAAGAAGCCGGAGCCGACGACGACCAGATCGGGTAGGCCAGCCGAGCTGAGGTGCTCGGCATCTGCGGGCCGGCCGGGGGCGGAGGGACTAGACACGAGGCAGCAGTCTACGGTCGAGAGGAGCGTTCCGTGGCTCTGGCACGCGGTGGCGTCGGCCACCATGAGGTTCAGACCACACCCGCGCAGATCGTTGCCGCGACGGTTCCTGCGTCTACCCTGTCTCCGTGCAACAGTCAGGTTCTGTCCGCGCTCTCCTGGAGCGCAACTTCGCGGGAGCGTGGGCTGCGGGCTTGGCGATGGTCGTGGCGATGGTCGTCTTCGCCGCGATCCGCGAACTGCCGATGCGTGATCCCGATGCGTTCATCCCGGGATACATCCGCTTCCCCGCCATCGTGCTGGGTGCGATCGCACTCGACGTCGTGCCCCGACTCGTGTGGCGTTGCCGGACATCGATCTCGTCGGTGCCTCAGGTCTGGCGCGACATCATGCGAGAGCGCTGGCCACGGTCGCACTGGGTGTTCGCCATCGGAGGCGTGACCGCCTGGTACGTCTGCTACGCGGCGTTCCGCAACCTCAAGAGCATGGCGCCGTTCATCAACGGCAAGAACTGGGACGACGAGTTCGCCCGCCTCGACCGCGAACTGTGGTTCGGCCACGACCCGGCGACGGTGATGCATCACCTGTTCGGCACCGGATGGGCGGCGCACTTCTTCTCCGCCGTCTACTTCATCTGGATCGCCCTGGTGCCGGTCAGCATCGCGATCGCGCTCGTCTGGACCCGGCACACCCGCGCGGGCTCCTGGTACGTCACCGCGCTGGCGTTCGACTGGCTGCTCGGTGCCGCCGTCTACATCATGTTCCCCTCGGTGGGGCCCATCTACATGGAGCGCAACGGCAACACCGCAGGCGCGGCGGACTTCTCGAGCCTCCCCGACACCTACAACACCGCGCTGGCCGACTCCATGTGGGACGAGCGCGTGGCTGTCTGGGCCGATCGCTTCGGTGCACACACGCTGCAGACCATCGCAGCGTTCCCGTCCCTGCACACCGGGATCATGGTCACGATCTGCCTGATGGTGACCTACTTCCGCCTCGCGAAGTGGATCCGTGTCACGGCCTGGGTGTTCCTGGGGCTGACCGTGATCGCCACGCTGTACCTCGGGTGGCACTTCTTCATCGACGTGATCGGCGGCGCGGCCGTCGGGTCGGTCACGGTCTGGCTGGCCGCCATGGTCACGGGGAATCACGTCGGCCTCCGCCCGCAGCTCGACACCACCGACCACGACCTGACGCCCTCGACGTCGGCCCCACGCTGACGCGGAACGGTCCGAGACGGCCGGTCCGCGACCCGGGACCGCATCGCGGGCCGGTCGGCGCGTCGTCCCGTCAGCGCATCCGGCGCGCGTCGCGGACGGCGCGCAGCACGTTGCGGGCCTCGGCGCGGCCGCCGCGCAGCGGGCTGAGCACGGCGACGACCAGGGCGATCAGCCACGGCTTGAACCGCACCGCGGCGTTCTCCCCGTGCCGGAAGTGGACGACGAAGAGGTTGCGGTACATGAAGTACCCCTTCCATCCCGCCAGGTCGTGCTGCTGGTCGAAGTCCAGCTGCCGCACCAGGACGGCGTCGCGGACGGCATGGACGGTGAATCCGGCTCGTCGAGCGCGGACGGCGTAGTCGACGTCGTCGTAGAAGATGAAGAAGCTCGGGTCGGGCAGACCGATCGCGTCGATGACGTCGCGTCGCACCAGGAAGCCCTCGAACGCCACGTTCTCCAACGGCACCAGCTCGGGCATGGCGTCACGACGCCCGAAATCGGTCTCGACCATCGCCGTCTTGGGCCGGATCGCCAATGGGTTGGCCAGGTCGAACCGGGTCGCGGCCTTCTCGCACAGTTCTCCCGCGCGGTTCTCCCGCACCGCCATCAACGCTGGCAGGTCGTGCTCGAGCAGGCGGGTGAGGCAGTCCGGCGCCGGGAGCACGTCGTCGTCCATCAGCCAGACGCGGTCGAACCCCTGCTCGTGGGCGGTCTGCATACCCCGGTGGAAACCACCCGCTCCCCCGAGGTTCTCCTCGGTGCGGATCACCTGCAGGCCCGGGTTCGTCGCGGCGGCCAGCACGGACGGCGTGTGGTCGGTGCTCGCGTTGTCCACCACGATCACCGCGTCGGGCAGCCGCTCCGAGGCGGCCAGGGCAGGCAGCATCGCGGCGAGCAGGTCGGCGCGGTTGTAGGTCACCACGACGACGGCGACGCGTTCGGTGGTCGACCCCGGGGCCGCCTCACTCATGTCAGGTACCTCGTGTGTCCGGTGAAGTCGCCCCGCAGACCGGCGACAGCCGCGCGCGCGCTCATCGCGATCCGCGCGGGCTGGGGTCGGGTGAACAGGTAGAACCACATCGTCTTCAGCCAGAACAGCAGCACGAAGGGCCACCCCCGGTAGGTGCGCAGGTTGACGGTGTTGTTGCGCGCCATGCAGTAGTGCTTGAGCTGGCTCGCCGTGTGGTTGTAGGTGGTGCGGCCGAACATCATCGGCGTACCGAGGTCGTCGGTCGCCGGATGCTGGAAGTGGGCCGAGACGACCGTGGCGATCCGGGCACCGGCGCGCTGGGCACGCCAGAGGTACTCCACGTCGTCGCCCCAGATGAAGAGCTCACCGCGCGGCACCCCGATGCGCATCACCAGGTCGCGCGTCACCAGCACGCCGTTGAAGGGGATCACGACGCCCTCGATCAGCCCGTTGCCCTGGGCGGCGGCGCGCTCGACGTCGGCCATCGCGTGGACGACCCGGGTGCCGCCCGGCAGACGGATCGGGAAGCAGAGTCGCGAGGGATCCTGCTCGGCGAGCACGGCTGGGCCCCAGAAGTCGAGATCACCGGACCGCTCCAGGAGTCGGTCGAGACAGTCGGGGTCGGGCACACCGTCGTCGTCCATCAGCCACACCAGGTCGGCGCCGCGCTCGACGGCGGTCCGGGTACCGACCTCGAACCCGCCGGCGCCGCCGCGATTGGTCTCGAGCGTCAGGGCCACCACGCGGCTGTCGGGCGAGGCGGCCGTCGTCGTCAACCAGGCCGACGTGCCGTCGGTGGAGGCGTTGTCGACGACGATCACCTCGCTGACGGCGTCCAGTTCGGCCAGCCGCGCCAGCAGTCGCTGGAGCAGTGGCTGCCGATTGAAGGTGACGACCACCGCGGCGATCCGGCTCGGCCGGGATGCGGGGGCGGTGGACACGGCGCAACCCTAGGGGAAGCGCTGACGCGCTGCGCCGGGCGCGCGGGGTGCGCCCAGGCCGACGGATCCCGAGGCGCGACCCGCGCCTCCCGACGTCTACGGTGGTCGTGTGGAGACCGACGCGATCACGGCGCTGCTGCACGAGGTGGCCGCCGACGTGATCACGCCCAGGTTCCGGGCCCTCGCCGACGGCGAGGTGGACGAGAAGAACCCGGGCGACCTGGTCACGGTGGCCGACCGCGAGGCCGAGGTGCTCCTGACGGCGGCGCTGCAGGCGGCCTACCCCGATGCCGTGGTGCTCGGCGAGGAGGCGCATGCGGCCGACCCGCGCGTGATGCACCGCTATCGCGACGCTGCCCACGCCTTCACCGTCGACCCGGTCGACGGCACCCGCAACTTCGTGCACGGGTCGCCCGATCACGCCGTGATGGTCGCCGAGCTGCGCGACGGCGCCGTGGTCCGCAGCTGGATCTACCAGCCGCAGTGGGCCGCGACCTACGTCGCCGAGCGGGGCAGCGGCGCCTTCTGCAACGCCGTGAGGTTGACAGCCGCTCCGACGCCGCCCGACCCGGCGTCGTGGCGCGGCGTGACCTCGCGCTGGCCCTGGGTCCGCGAGCAGGGCGACGGGCTCGCGCCGTTGGAGATCACGTGGGCCTGCTGCGGTGTGGACTACCCCCGGCTGCTCTCCGGCGAGGCCGACTACGTGCTGTACCGGGGCCTCAAGCCGTGGGACCACGCTCCCGGCAGCCTGCTCGTCACCGAGGCGGGCGGGGCGGCCGCGCATCTGGACGGCGCGCCGTACCAGCCCCGCGACGAGGTCATCGGCCCTCTGGTGGTGGCGCGTGATGCCGCCACCGTCGACGTCGTCCTGGAGCGGCTGGCCGCGGCGGAGTGGCTACGCGGCTGAACTCGGCGAGTCAGCAGGTCGCGTCGAGGTCCTCGGCCTGGTTGGCGGCGTATCCGGTGGACAGCGAACCGATCGAGCCGCCCGTCACCGCGGCGTCCTTCTTCGTCCGTCGGGTCGTGGGCGACTTCGGCGCGTTCCCCTCGGCGCGGTCGATCGCCTCGGCGACCTTGGTCTGGATCAGCGCGATGTCGGGCGCCGAGGTGTTCACCAGGGGCGGAACCAGGGAGACCGTGGAGATCTTCTGCCCCCGCGCCTTCAGCGCCAGGGAGATGAAGCGGTCGACCTCGGAACCCGGCAGATCGGTCGAGATCATTGCGGCCGACGCCTTGGCGATCTGGGAGAAGTTGCGCAGCGCACTCTGCGGGCTGATCTGCTCGAGCATCGCGTTCATCACGCACTTCTGGCGCGCCATCCGCGAGTAGTCGTCGGACCCCTCGCGGGCGCGGGCGTACCAGAGCGTCTCGAACCCGTTGAGCTTGCGCGTGCCCGGGTCGATGTAGCCGGTGACGTCGGACCCGAGACCACCGACGGGGATGGACTGGCGCACGGTGAGCGTGACGCCGCCGACGGCATCGACCAGGTCCTTGAAGCCTTGGAGGTTGACCATCGCCCAGTAGTTCATGGTGAGGCCGGTGATGCCCTCGACCGCCATGATGGTGGCGTCGACGCCGGGGTTCTTGGACTTCCCGAACAGCTCGGTGTTGTCGCCTGCCCACGTGCTCACCCCGTTGAGCATGCAGCCTTCGCAGTCGAAGCCGTTCGGGAACTGCTCGGCCATCACCGACCCGGGCGCGAACGGGAAGTTCATCATGTTGCGCGGCAGGCCGATGAGCACCGTGCGGCCGGTCTCGGCATCGATCGAGGCGACCGTCATCGAGTCGGGGCGGAGCCCCCAACGACCCGCGCCGGAGTCGCCGCCCATCAGCAGCACGTTGAAGCGCCCGTGGTTCGCCGCGGACGCGGATCCGTCGCCGAACATCGTGACCATGAAGTCGCGCTGGACGCCGACGATGTGGGCTCCGAACAGCAACGTGCCCGCCACGCTGAAACAGAGGATCCCGTTGATGCCGACGGCGGCGCGGCGCTCGCGGAGGCCGAAGGAGAGCGGCTGGCCCAGGCGCCAGGCATCGAGGAAGAGCAGCGCCCACCCGATCGCTCCCACGATGAGCGCGAGCTTGAGCCATCCCAGGACGGCGGTGTTGGTCACCAGCCAGAGCGCGAACTCACGGTGGACGAGGACGACGAGGAGCACCGAGAACGCCACCGTGAGCACACCCAGCCAGATCCGGAACGCGGCCCGGCCGACCTTCGCGTTGCCGGCGGCGATCTGCGCGGTGCCCGGCGCGATCAGCGTCATCGCCATCAGCGAGAGTGCGCGACGGAAGCGGACGCGCGCGGCGCGCTCGGAGGCCGGAGAGGTCGGCGAGCTCGCAGGATGACGCACGGGACGGCTGTCGGGGGTCACGATGGATCACTCTCTGCTGGGGAAGGACGCAGAAACTGTCGGCAAGTATCACCAGGCTCAGTCGTCACATGCGTCACGACGCGCCGACGAGTGACAGCATCGACCTACATAGCACCGCAGAACTCAACAAGCGCAACGCGAGAAGACACGACGAAAGGGGAAGGGCTGCCCTACGATGGGAACATATATGTCTGGCCATACGAGAGGCACATTGTGGGTAACGCACTTATCTCATGCGGGTGCATGATCATGCTCATTCCGGTCATTCTCTTTCTGGTGTATGCCCTAGTAGTCACCATCGGATGGTTCGTCACCGGCGGATAGCGACTTCGCCCGCTGACTGGTGCCTGCGGTCGGAAGTCACACAACCGAGACGATGTAGCGTTGGACCGTGTCAGATGATCGCCGAGCAACCGGCCACGGGTCGGAGTTCGGGTGGCTCTACGGCAAGAACGCCGAGTCGGCCAGACCGAGTGCCCCTGATGGATCGGTTCCTCCGGCAGACCCCACCCGGGCGATCCGCGTCCAGCCCCGCGACGGAGAGGCTGGCCCCGCACGCCCGCGCGACACCGTGCCGCGGCAGGCCGTCCCCCCACAGCACCAGCCGCCGGCCCCGATGCCGGCGCCGGCGGGGGCCGGCCGTGGTGGTGGCGGCGGGAACCCGCTGCTCCGGCGGCTGCGACGTCCGCGGTTCTGGATCCGGTCGGTGCTGGTGCTGCTGCTCGTCTGGGTGATCTTCGTGGTCACCGTGCCGTTCGTCACGTGGAGCAGCGCCGACCAACGCGCCTTCGAACCGGTCGGCGACCGCCCGGCTGAGCAGGACGGCACCACCTATCTGCTGGTCGGCAGCGACTCCCGCAAGGGCCTCAGCGCCGAGGAGCGCCGGCGATTCCGTACCGGCAACCCGACCTCGGAGCTCACCGACACCATCATGATCCTGCACAGCGGATCAGGGCCGAACGTGCTGCTCTCGGTGCCACGCGACTCCATCGTCGACATTCCCGGCTACGGCGCGAGCAAGATCAATTCCGCCTACCCGCGTGGCGGCGCGAAACTGCTGGTCCAGACCCTGGAGAACGAGACGGGCATCCGGATCGACAAGTACGTCGAGATCGGTCTCGGCGGCGTCGCCGACGTGGTCGATGCCGTCGACGGCATCGACGTCTGCCCGCGCGAACGCATCAAGGATCCCTTCGCCGGCCTCAACATCCGCAAGGGCTGCCAGACCGTCGACGGCCGAGTGGCGCTGGCCTACTCGCGCTCGCGCAAGTTCTCCGCCTACGGCGACCTCGAACGGGTCCGACGTCAGCGCGAGGTCGTCGCCGCGATCGGCGACAAGGTGCTCTCGCCCTGGACCGTGCTCAATCCGTTCCGCTGGTGGGACCTGAACAAGGCCGTGCCGAACTTCTTCGTCTTCGGCAAGGACACCTCCAAGCTCGACGCGATGAGGTGGGCGTGGGCGATGACCCACGTCGGCCTGACCTGCACGATGCCGGTGACCGACCTCTCCGCAGAGACCTGGGACACCGACCGCGCCCAACCGATCTTCGACGCCATCAAGGCCGACGACACCGACCGGATCACCCGCCGCCAGTGCACGGGCAACGGCATCGTGCGGTGACCACTCACCGCCCGAACGAGTCCGGCCCGGCACCGGGCCGACGACCACGAAGGACGACATGAGCTACGAGACCCTGGACTGGTCAGTCGATGCCGACGGCATCGCCACGCTGCGGTTGAGCCGCCCCGACGCGCTCAACGCCTTCGACCTGACGATGGCGCGCGAGCTGTATGCCGTCTTCACCACCGACGCGTGGGACGACGACGTACGCGCCGTCGTGGTGACCGGCGAGGGCCGCGCGTTCTGCGCCGGAATGGACCTCAGCGCCGAGGGCAACGTCTTCGGGCTCGACGAGTCGCTCGAGGTGACCCCGGAGACCCTGCGAGAGCACTTCGAGGATCCCGCCTACGACGACGGCGTGCGCGACACCGGCGGCAAGGTGACGCTCGCCATCCACGCGCTGCCCAAGCCGGTGATCGCGGCGATCAACGGGCCGGCCGTCGGCATCGGGGCCACGATGACACTCGCGATGGATCTCCGCCTGGCCTCGACCCAGGCCCGGATCGGCTTCGTCTTCGGACGGCTGGGCATCGTGCCCGAGGCGGCCTCGACCTGGTTCCTGCCACGCATCGTCGGCATCCAGCAGGCCCTCGAGTGGGTCTACTCCGCCGACATCCTCACCGCCGACCAGGCCCTCGCGGGCCGCCTGGTGCGCTCGGTCCACGAGCCCGAGGACCTGCTGCCGGCGGCCTACGAGCTGGCGCGCTCGTTCGTCGTCGACCGCTCACCGGTCGCGCTCGGCCTCGCCAAGCAGCTGCTCTACAGCGGCAGCGCCGCCGCACACCCGCTCGAGGCCCACCTCGCCGACTCGGTGGCGATGTGGCACACCTCGGTCGGCGACGGCAAGGAGGGGGTGGCCGCGTTCCTGGAGAAGCGGGCACCGCGGTTCACCGGGAAGGCTTCGCAGCTGCCCCGCGTTCTCCCCTCATGAGTACGCCCGCCTCCACACCCGGCCCGGTCTCGACGACCGAGTGGCAGCACCCCGACGTCGTGCGGTTCATGCTGGACGACTGTCAGACGTGGGCGATCGTGGGCCTGTCCGACGACTCCTCGCGCACCGCGTACTCGATCGCCGCGCTCCTGCAGTCGCGCGGCAAGCGGATCGTGCCGATCCACCCGGCCGCGCCGACCGTGCTCGGCGAGACCGGCTACGCGACGCTCGCCGACGTGCCGTTCCCGATCGACGTCGTCGACGTGTTCCGGCGCTCGGAATCCGCCGGCGAGTTCGCCGACCAGGCCGTGGACGTCGGCGCACGGGCGGTGTGGTTCCAGCTCGGCGTCATCGACGCCGACGCGTTCGCACGCACGACGTCCGCGGGCGTGCCGATGGTGATGGACACCTGCCCCGCCATCGAGTGGCGTCGGTCGGGCCCCTCCTGACGAAGACCCTGGGGGCTCGGTCAGAAGCCGAGGCGGCGACCGCCGGCCTCGCCGCGCACGGCCGAGCCCTTCTCCTGGGCCGCCGCCTTGAGCCCGGCCTGGAACTCGACCATCTGCTGCTGCAATCCGGGGTCGGCTGCCGCCAGGATCCGGACGGCGAGCAGGCCGGCGTTGCGGGCGCCGCCGATGGCGACCGTGGCGACAGGGACGCCGGCCGGCATCTGCACGATCGAGAGCAGCGAGTCCATGCCGTCGAGGTACTTGAGCGGGACGGGGACACCGATCACCGGCAACGGCGTCACCGCGGCCAGCATGCCGGGCAGGTGCGCGGCGCCGCCGGCTCCGGCGATGATCACCGACAGTCCGCGGCTCGCGGCCTCCTCGCCGTAGGCGATCATCTCGGCGGGCATCCGGTGAGCGGAGACGACGTCCGCCTCGTAGGCGATGCCGAACTCGGCGAGGGCCTCCGCGGCGAGCTTCATGACGGGCCAGTCGGAGTCCGAGCCCATCACGATGCCGACTCGCGGGGCCACGTCCCCACTCCCGGCAGCGCTGCTGCCGGAGGCCTCGACTGCGTCGACCATGGCGGTCACCTCACTCGCTCTCGTTGCCCAGGTCGCCCCGGAACCACGCCGCCGCGTGCCGGGCACGCTCGAGGCAGTCGTCCAGGTCGTCGCCGTAGGCGTTGACGTGCCCGACCTTGCGGCCCGGGCGCTGTTCCTTGCCGTACAGGTGCACACGCAGGTGCGGGTCGCGCGCCAGAGCGTGCGGGTAGCCGTCGTAGAGACGCCCGACGCCGGTGTCGGGCCCACCGAGGATGTTGACCATCACGGTCCACCTCGCGCGGGGGGTCGGCGAGCCGAGTGGCAGGTCCAGCACCGCGCGCAGATGGTTCTCGAACTGGGACGTGACGGCGCCGTCCTGCGTCCAGTGCCCGGTGTTGTGGGGCCGCATGGCGAGCTCGTTGATCAGGATGCGCCCGTCGCGGGTCTCGAAGAGCTCCACCGCGAGGACACCGGTGACGTCGAGCGCGCCGGCGATCGTGAGCGCGATCTGCTGGGCCTGCCCGGCGAGCGACTCGTCGAGCTCGGGCGCGGGGGCGATGACCTCGTGACAGATCCCGTCGAGCTGCGTCGAGGCCACCACCGGGTAGGCGGCCGCCTGCCCGCTCGGCGACCGAGCCACGAGAGCCGAGAGCTCGCGACGGAAGTCGACCAGCTCCTCGGCGAGGATCCGAACCCCGGCCGCCTCGGCGACCGCGAAGGGCTCGACGCACTCGGACGGGTCGTGGACGACCCACACGCCCTTCCCGTCGTAACCGCCCCGCGTCGTCTTGAGCACGCACGGGAAGCCGAAACCGGAGACCTCCTCGACCGTCGCGACCACCCGATGACGCGGGTTCGGCAGCCCGAGGCGTTCGACGGCCTCACGCATCACGGCCTTGTCCTGCGCGTGCACCAGGGCATCCGGGCCCGGGCGCACCGCGACGCCGTCGGCGGCGAGGGCGCGCAGGTGCTCGGTCGGCACGTGCTCGTGATCGAAGGTGACCGCGGCCGCGCCGTCGGTCACGCTGCGCAGGTCGGCCAGCACCGTGTGGTCGCCGATGCGTTGATCAGGGATCACCTGCGCGGCCGAGACACCGGGCGCCTCGGCGAGGAGTCTCAGCGGGATGCCCAACGCCGCGGCGGGCTCGGCCATCATCCGGGCGAGCTGGCCGCCGCCGATGACGGCGACGGTGGGCGCGAGGTCGGGCACGGAGGAAGGGTAGAGGAGCCGTCTGAGGTCCACGTACCCGGTGAGTGGGTCAGCGCCGGCCGCCCGCGGACCTCAGATCCGCCGCACGGCCACCGGTTCGACGATTCCGAAGCCGCGCACCGGACGCGCCGGGAGCAGCCGGGACTCGAACTGGTCGTCCGGCAGCAGCGCGGCGAGGGCGGCGTCGACGATGATCCGGTTGCGCCGTGCGACGTGGGTCAGCCGCGACGCCATGTTCACCGGCGGGCCGAAGACGTCCCCGAGGCGGGTCACGACCGATCCGCTGGCCAGACCGACCCGCACGTCGGGCATCCGCGGGTCGCGCCCGATCACCGCGATGATGCCCTCAGCGGTGTCGTAGGCCCGGATCGGATCGTCGTTCACGAACAGCACGGAGTCGCCGATGCTCTTGATCACGCGGCCGCCCTGCCCGGCGACGACGTCGGCGCAGCGGGACTCGAAGAGCTCGACGAGGTCGCCGATCCGCTCGCGTGACAGCTCGTTGCTGAGCGCGGTGAAGCTCACCAGGTCGGCGAAGCCGACGGTGAGCTCGATGGTGTGCGGATCGACGTCGCTGAGCCCCACGATCCGGGCGGCAGCAGCCCCGAGGTGTCGCCGCCACGCGTAGATCATCAGCTCCTCGAAGGGCATCCCGAGCTCGGAGAACATCCGGAGCGCGACGCGCTCGGGCGTGCTCTCCTCCGATCCGTCCGACTCCGCCTCGTGCAGCTCCTCGATGCGGTGCACCAGCGCCGAGGCCTCCCAGTCGGCCAGCCGCGCCATCGTCTGGCCCAGGGCCCGGGTGACCGCCACGGCGAGATCGAAGTCGAGAAGCCCTCGGTGCACCGAGGAGACCAGGGTCGCCAGCGCCTCGGCGTCGGAGGAGGTGTAGAGGCGGGCGCCCTCGCCCTCGGGGAACCCGAGAGCCCGCCAGAGCCTGCGCGCCTGGTCGACGCTGAGTCCTGCGACCGCGGCGACCTCGGCCGCGGTGAGCACAGGATCCTCACCCAGGATCGCCCGGGTCAGGTCGCTGACGGCCTCGGCCGTATCCGCGGCCCGCGCTCCCGAGGCCGAGGCGGCGAGGAGCTCGGAGGCGAGCGGGTCGACCGAGACGGGAACGAGCGGAGCCTCGTCCGCCGTCGCCGACGGCTCCGGCGGGCGATCGGTGGGTTCGGGGACCACCGGGGCTCAGTGTCCCTCGTGGGTCCGCGTCTCGCCTCCGTGGAGACGGTGCAGCAGCTGGTTGAGCTCGCGCTGGGTCTCCTCGACCCGCGGGATGTCGTAGATCAGCACCTGACCGTTGGTCGAGGCGTCGCTGACGACGAGGGTGCCGCATCCGAGCACCCGGTCGATCAGATCCCGCTCGTAGGCGACGTCGCTGATGCGGCCCAGGGGGATGTCGTGACCGCGACGGGTGATGACACCGTGCCGCGTGATGAGGCGGCGGTTGGTGATCGTGTAGGACGCGGTCAGCCAGACCAGGAACGGCCCGACGACGCGCCACAGGATCAACACGCCGATGACGCCCCACACCACCAACTGGGCGGTGCCGTTGTCGATCTTGATCTGGAAGAGGACGCCGGCTGCGAGGAGCAGCGCGAGCGTGATGATCGGCAGGATCAGCACCTTGGCATGGGTGCGGGTGCTGACCAGGATCTCTTCGCCGGGATTCAGCAGCTTCTGGGAGATGACCACGGCGAGCAGCCTCTCACCTCGTGGCACGCACGTGCATCACATCGCCCGCCGAAACTGCGTGCCTCACACCGTCGACGTCGACGACGAGCTGCCCGGCCGGGTCGATCGCGACCGCCTCACCCTCGAGCACCGCGCCCCCCGGCAGGTCGACGCGTACCCGCTGGCCGACCGTGCGACAGGCGGCGGCGTAGGACTCGGCCAGGCGCATGCCACCGTCGTCACCACCGGCCTCCCAGGCGTCGAACGCCTCCCGGATCGCGTTGAGGATCTCGATGAGCAGGTCGGTGCGGTCGACCGGCTCGCCGAGCGCCAGCTCGACCGACGTGGCGTGCGGGACCGGCAGCTCCTCGCGGGTCTGGGAGACGTTCAGCCCGACCCCGACGACCGCGGCCGGCCCCTGGGGCGTCTCGATCCGCTCGACCAGGAGACCCGCCACCTTCTCCTCGCCGACGAGCACGTCGTTAGGCCACTTCAGACCGGCGTCGAGGCCGCGCGCCTTGAGCACCTTGTCGACCGCGTAGCCGACGAGCAGCGGAAGCCAGGGCCACGCCCGGGTCGGCACCGTGGGCCGCACCAGCATCGAGAAGGTCAGTCCGGCGCGCGCCGGGCTCTCCCAGGTGCGATCGAGGCGACCGCGTCCCCGCTCCTGCTGTTCGGCGACCAGCACCAGCCCGTCGGGGGTGTCAGCGAGGTCGGCAGCACGGGCACGATCCGCCAGGGCCGCGTTGGTCGATGCGACGACCTGCACCACCTCGACACTCAACTCCGGCATCAGGGCCGGGTCGCCGTCGATGAGGCGCGAACTATCGAGGGGTGGGCGCGCGGCAGAGTCCGAGGTCACGCGCACTAGCCTGTCCTACCGAACTCGGTAGGCCAAGGAACGAGCGGAGCAATACGACAGTGAGCGCACAGCCAGGAGAAGGCACCGACGTCCCCTCAGAGGACGCCGGCATCGACCTGCACACCACCGCGGGCAAGCTCGCCGACCTCGAGCGACGTCTCGACGAGGCCGTGCACGCCGGCTCCGCCAAGGCCGTGGAGAAGCAGCACGCCAAGGGTCGCAAGACCGCCCGCGAGCGCATCGAGATGCTCTTCGACGAGGGATCCTTCGTCGAGCTGGACGAGCTCGCGCGACACCGCTCCACTGCCTTCGGCCTGGAGAAGACCCGCCCCTACGGCGACGGCGTCATCACCGGCTACGGCACGATCGACGGGCGCCAGGTCTGCGTGTTCTCCCAGGACTTCACCGTCTTCGGCGGCTCGCTCGGCGAGGTCTACGGCGAGAAGATCACCAAGGTCATGGACCTCGCCATCAAGACCGGTTGCCCGATCATCGGCATCAACGAAGGCGCCGGCGCCCGCATCCAGGAGGGCGTGGTCTCCCTCGGCCTCTACGGCGAGATCTTCCGCCGCAACGTCCACGCCTCCGGCGTCATCCCCCAGATCAGCATGATCATGGGCAACTGCGCGGGCGGCCACGTCTACTCCCCCGCCGTCACCGACTTCACGATCATGGTCGACCAGACCTCGGCGATGTTCATCACCGGTCCCGACGTGATCAAGACCGTCACCGGCGAGGACGTCTCGATGGAGGACCTCGGCGGCGCTCGCACGCACAACACCAAGTCGGGCAACGCCCACTACATGGGCTCCGACGAGGAGGACGCGATCGAGTACGTCAAGGCGCTGCTGTCCTACCTCCCGCAGAACAACCTCGACGAGCTCCCCACCTTCCCCGAGGACCCGATCCTGGAGGTCACCGACGAGGACCGGGCGCTGGACACCATCATTCCGGACGGCGCGAACCAGCCCTACGACATGCACGACGTGCTCACCGCCATCCTCGATGACGGCGAGTTCCTCGAGGTCCAGGAGCTCTTCGCCCCCAACCTCATCATCGGCTACGGCCGGGTCGAGGGATCCCCGGTCGGCGTCGTGGCCAACCAGCCGATGCAGTTCGCCGGCACCCTCGACATCGACGCCTCGGAGAAGGCCGCGCGCTTCGTCCGCTTCTGCGACGCCTTCAACATCCCGGTCCTGACCGTGGTCGACGTCCCCGGCTTCCTCCCGGGCACCGACCAGGAGTGGAACGGCATCATCCGCCGCGGCGCCAAGCTGATCTACGCCTACTCCGAGGCGACCGTCCCGCTCGTCACCGTCATCACCCGCAAGGCCTACGGCGGCGCGTACGACGTGATGGGTTCCAAGCACCTCGGCGCGGACATCAACCTGGCGTGGCCGACCGCGCAGATCGCCGTTATGGGGGCCCAGGGCGCGGCCAACATCGTGCACCGCAAGACCCTGGCCGCCATCGAGGCCGACGGCGGCGACGTCGAGGCCAAGCGCGCCGAGCTGATCGACGAGTACGAGACCACGCTGGCCAACCCCTACATCGCCGCTGAGCGTGGCTACGTCGACGCGGTCATCCAGCCGCACGAGACGCGGGTCGAGATCGTTCGCGCGCTGCGGCTGCTGCGCACCAAGAGGGCCACCCTGCCGGCGAAGAAGCACGGGAACATCCCGCTGTGACGAACCCCGACGCCGGCGACACCGCCGCAAGCGAGGCCGCCGCCGAGACCACCGAGGTCTCGGCGGCTCCCCTGNGCGGCTCCCCTGCTGCGCATCGTGAACCCGGATGCGACGCCCGAGGAGATCGCGACCATCGTCGCGCTGTTCAGCGCGATGGGTGGCGGTGCGCCGTCCGCGCCGCCGCGGCGTCCGCAGTGGAACCACCCGGCGCGTCTCGCGCGCCAGACGCTGCACCACGGCGTCGGCGGCTGGCGGAGCAGCGGTCTGCCGCGATGAGAATCCCCGCGCGCTGGAGCGTGGCGGCGATCCTGGTCGCCGCCACTGCGACGCTCGCGGCGTGCGGCGACGACACCCCGGTCGAACCGGGCCTCTACGTGGCCCTCGGCGACTCCTACACCGCGGGGTTGGGACTGGAGCCGCAGGACGGCAAGCCGCACTGCGGCCGGTCGCTGGCCAACTACCCGCGATTGGTGTCCGAGGCCACCGGCCTGCGGCTGGTCGACGTGAGCTGCAGCGGCGCGAAGACCGCCGACCTCGTCGTCGAGCAGGAGTTCGGCGACTTCACCACCGTTCCGCCCCAGGGCAACGCGTTGAGCGACGTCGACCCCGAGCTGATCACGATCGGCATCGGCGGCAACGACCACGACATCTCCGGCCTCGCGCTCAGCGGCTGTTCGGCCCTGGGCGTCGAGGACCCCGACGGGACGCCGTGCGCCGATGCCGACCGGGCGGCCGACTTCGACATGGGCGAGCGCATCGTCTCCATGGGCGTGAACCTGCGCGCGGCATTCTCCGAGCTGCGCTCTCGGTTCCCCGACACCACGATCCTCGCGGTCGGCTACCCGCAGGTGGTGCCCGAAGACGGCGTGTGCCGTGGGCAGCTGCCGATCGCCCGGCGCGACTACCCGTGGGCCCGGGGGCTCAACGAGCAGATCGACCAGACGATCAGGAGCGCCGCCGAGAGCGCCGACATCGGATTCGTCGACATCTGGACGGCGAGCGCGGATCACACCATCTGCTCCCCCGAACCGTGGGTCAACGGCCAGTTCAAGGCCAAGGACGGCGCGGCCCCGTTCCACCCGCTCCCGGCGTTCATGACCGCCGTCGCCGAACTCATCGAGGCCGACCTGTGAGTGCGGTGACGTCGCTCGTGCTCGCCTCCGCCTCACCGGCTCGCCTGGCGACGCTGCGTCGCGCGGGACTGGATCCGGCGGTCATCGTGTCCGGCGTCGACGAGAGCGTGCTGGACGGCGAGGCCCCCCGCGACCTCGCGCCCGGGCTCGCCCGGCTCAAAGCGCAGGCCGTGGCCTCGCGCCCCGACGTCCCCCGCGGCGCGCTGGTGCTGGGCTGCGACTCGGTGCTCGAGCTGGACGGCGAGGCACTCGGCAAGCCCGGCGATGCCGCGACGGCGACGGCGCGGTGGCGCCAGATGCGCGGGCGCTCCGGCGTGCTGCACTCGGGGCACTGCCTGATCGACACGACGTCGGGCCAGGAGGTCGTGAGCACCGGTTCGACGACGGTCGAGTTCGCCGTCGTCGACGACGACGAGATCGACGCCTACGTCGCCACCGGCGAACCGCTGCACGTCGCGGGATCGTTCACGATCGACGGCCTCGGCGGGGCGTTCGTGCGACGCATCGACGGCGACCATCACAATGTGGTCGGCGTGAGTCTGCCGCTGCTGCGCGACCTGGTGCGCGAGCTCGGCTACACCTGGACGGATCTCTGGGCGCTATGACCCTCGGGCCGGCGGAACACGAACCGACGGAACAGGTAGAACCGCGCCCCGAACGCGAGCACGAGACCGACGAGGTTCGCTGAGACGTTGTCGGCCAGTGCCGACTCCAGGCCGAGCACGTGACGACTCAGCGCCAGGCACGAGACCGGGAACGCCATCGCTGCCAGGTTGATGATCACGTAGGCCGTCCACCCGCCGTCGGCCTGACGCGGCGGACGATGCGGGAAGACCCATCCCCGCGCGCCGTGATAGCTGATCACCATGCCGACGCTGTTGGCCAGCACGTAGGCCGTCAAAGCGTGCTGCGGCATCAGCGCGTCGCCGACCACCCATCCGTGCACGAGCACGTTGAAGAGCAGGAACGACACCCAGGTGGCGGCCTGGGCGACGGCGAAGAACCGCCAGACCTCGCCCAGAAGTCGCTTCCACCGGTCGCTCACGCAGCCGATCCTCCCCTATCGGGCGCGTGGGATCCGACAGGCACTCATTCCACGGGCAGGCCGAGTCCCCGCGCGATCAGCATGCGCTGGACCTCGGAGGTTCCCTCGCCGACCTCGAGCACCTTGGCGTCGCGGTAGAACCGCGCGACCGGGTACTCCTCCATGAACCCGTAGCCGCCGAAGACCTGGGTGGCGATCCGGGTGGCGGTCACCGCCGACTCGGTGGCGTAGACCTTGGCGATCGAGGCCGCCTGCTTGAACTGCCGGTACGGCGCCCCGGCGTCCTTCATCGCGGCGGCGCGATAGGTGAGCAGTCGGCTCGCCTCGAGCATCACCGCGATGTCGGCGATCTGGAAGGCGACGCCCTGCTTGCGGCCGATCGGACCGCCGAAGGTCTGACGCTCGCCCGCGTAGGTGACGCACATGTCCAGGCAGGCCTGGAGGCAGCCGACGCTCAGCGCCGAGATCGCGACGCGCCCGTCGTCGAGGGTGGCGAGGAACTGCGCGTAGCCGCGTCCCCGCTCGCCGAGCAGGTTCTCCTCCGGCACGCGGCAGTCCGAGAAGGCCAGCGGATGGGTGTCGGAGGCGTGCCACCCGAGCTTGTCGTAGGCCTTCTCCGCGACGAATCCCGGCGTGCCGCTGGGGATCATCAGCGTGCTGATCTCCGGGCGGCCGTCGTCGCGCGTGCCGGTACGGGCGGTGATGTTGACCAGGCTGGTGATGCTGGAGCCCGAGTTGGTGATGAACTGCTTGGCCCCGTTGACGACCCACTCCCCGCCGTCGAGCTCGGCACGGGTGCGGGTGGCGCCGGCGTCGGAACCCGCACCAGGTTCGGTGAGCCCGAATCCGGCCAGGGTGCGCCCGGCCACCAGGTCGGGCAGCCACGTCTCCTGCTGAGCGCGCGTGCCGTAGGTGAGGATCGGGTTGATGCCGAGGCCGACACCGGCCTGCAGCGTGATGCCCATCGACTGGTCGACGCGGCCCAACTCCTCGATCGCCACGCACAGGCTGGTGAAGTCGCCGTCCTCGCCGGCACCGCCGAACTCCTCGGGAGCCGTGAGTCCGAAGAGACCGAGGTCGCCCATCTGCTGCACGACGTCGACCGGGAAGTGGTGGTCCCGGTCCCACTGCGCCGCATGCGGAGCGATCTCGGCCTCGGCGAACTCCCGCACGCTGCGCCGGAACGCCTCGTGCTCGGGCGACAACTCATAGGTCATGGCGGCGAGCCTAGCCCGATGGTTAGCGATTGTTAACCACGGCGGGCGGTCGTTGCGCGGCCTCAGTCGCAGGTGTCGCACACACCCGTGGCCGGGAGCGCCATGAAGCAGCGCGGACAGATCGTCACGGGCCGGTCGGTCGCGGCGACCCGTGCCGGCTTGGCGGGCCTCGGCTCCCGGGACGCCCGCGGGGCGCGTCCCGCAGCGGACGTCGAGCCGCTCGCGGCCCTCCGCGCCCGACCGCCGGCGCGGAGCGCGACGGGTGCGGCCACGCCGCCGTCCTCGGGGGCCGAGCCTGCCCACTGGTAACACGCGAGACGATCGTGGGCGGCCTGCTGCTCCCGCACGGCCACACCACCCGGGATCGGGCGGCTCAGCGCCCGCAGCACGTCGTCATGGCGTTCGCCCACCCACCCGTTGCCGTCGACCACCAGCGCGGCGAGCAGCGGGTAGCCGTCCCGCTCGTGGAGTGCGGCGAGCGGCACGAGTACCTTCACGAGCCACTTGTCGAAATGCCTGGTCGTGCGGATGCCGGACTCGACCTGCACCTGCTCGGCGAGCACGTGGTCCTCGACGACGGCGTGGTAGCGCTGCGCCGCCTCCTCCAGGATCGGATGGGCCGCGCGCGCCCACGCCTCGAGAGCGATGGCCTCCGAGGTGCCGCGGCCGTCGGCCTCGTGCCAGAAACCCTTGCGCTCCTGCTGGTACTCGGACACGTCGGCGAGCATAGAACGGAGTGCCCGCACGAGAACGCGGGGCCTCTCGTCCACGACGAGAGCCACCTGCCGAGCGATCCACCGAGTGCCGATAGCCTGCCCCGGGAGTCGCCGGACTCCACCCCCAGCACGCTCGGCGAGCAAGCGCTCGTCGCACCAGGAAGCAGGAGCACCCGTGCCCGACGTCAAGCCGCTGCAGAAGGTCCTGATCGCCAACCGTGGCGAGATCGCCGTCCGGGTCATCCGGGCGTGCAAGGACGCCGGCATCGGAAGCGTGGCGGTCTACGCCGAGCCCGACCGCGACGCCATCTTCGTGCGCATGGCCGACGAGGCCTACTCCCTCGGGGGCGCGACGCCTGCCGAGTCCTACCTCGACATCGCCAAGATCATCGCGGTCGCCCAGCAGGCCGGCGCCGACTCGGTGCACCCCGGCTACGGCTTCCTGGCCGAGAACGCCGACTTCGCCCAGGCCGTGATGGACGCCGGGCTGATCTGGATCGGCCCGCCGCCGGCCGCCATCGAGGCGCTCGGTGACAAGGCCAAGGCCAAGCACATCGCCGACAAGGCCAAGGCGCCGCTCGCGCCGGGCACCAAGGACCCCGTCGCCGACGCCGACGAGGTCGTGGAGTTCGCCAAGGCCAACGGCCTCCCGGTGGCGATCAAGGCCGTCTTCGGCGGCGGTGGTCGCGGTCTCAAGGTCGCCCGCACGATCGAGGAGATCCCCGACGCCTACGAGTCGGCGGTCCGCGAGGCCGTCACGGCGTTCGGTCGCGGCGAGTGCCTGGTGGAGAAGTTCCTCGACAAGCCACGCCACGTCGAGACCCAGTGCCTGGCCGACCAGCACGGCAACGTCGTCGTCGTCTCCACGCGCGACTGCTCGCTCCAGCGCCGCAACCAGAAGCTCGTCGAGGAGGCACCGGCGCCGTTCCTCACCGACGCCCAGATGACCGAGCTCTACGAGTCCTCCAAGCGCATCCTGAAGGAGGCCGGCTACTACGGAGCCGGCACGTGCGAGTTCCTCGTCGCACAGGACGGCACCATCTCCTTCCTCGAGGTCAACACGCGCCTGCAGGTGGAGCACTGCGTCTCCGAGGAGGTCACCGGTATCGACCTCGTGCGCGAGATGTTCCGCATCGCGGCGGGCGAGGAGCTCGGCTACGGCGACCCCGAGGTCCGTGGACACTCCATCGAGTACCGGATCAACGCCGAGGACGGCGGCCGCAACTTCATGCCCGCCCCCGGCACGCTCTCCGCCTGGACGCCGCCCCAGGGGCCTGGCGTCCGCGTCGACGGCGGCTACGAGAACGGCCAGACCATCCCGGGCTCGTTCGACTCGCTGATCGCCAAGCTCATCGTCACCGGTCGCGACCGCACCCAGGCCATCGAGCGTTCGCGCCGTGCCCTGGAGGAGTTCGAGGTCGACGGCATGCCGACCGTCATCCCGTTCCACCGCGCGGTGCTCAACGACCCCGCCTACGTCGGCGCCTCGAACCCGACCGGCGAGGGCTCCTTCGACGTCTACACGCAGTGGATCGAGACCGAGTTCGACAACCAGATCGAGCCGTTCTCCGGCGACTCCGCCGAGGCCGAGGAGGCCGGTGAGCGGCAGAAGGTCGTCGTCGAGGTCGGCGGCAAGCGGGTCGAGGTCGTCCTGCCCGGTGGTCTCGGCGGTCTGGCGAGCGGTCCGACCGCAGGCGCTGGCGGCAAGAAGCCCAAGCGCGCCGGCGGCAAGAAGGCCGGCGCGGCCGCGTCGGGCGACGCCGTCACCAGCCCGATGCAGGGCACGGTCGTCAAGGTCGTCGTCGAGGAGGGCCAGACCGTCGCCGAGGGCGACACCGTCGTGGTCATCGAGGCGATGAAGATGGAGCAGCCGCTCAAGGCGCACAAGGCCGGCACCGTCACCGGCCTGGCCGCGACCGTCGGTGAGACTGTCACCAACGGCGCTGTGATCTGCGAACTCAAGGACTGACCGTGTCCGGCCCGCGACGCCGGGCATCGCGTGCACAGCCGATCATCGCCGGAGTCATCACGGCGGTGGTCGGCTTCACGTCGTCCTTCGCGGTGGTGCTGACCGGGCTCGCCGCGATGGGCGCCAGCCCCGACGAGGCCTCGTCGGGCCTGCTCGTGCTCTCGGTGACGATGGGCATCGGTTGCGTGCTGCTGTCCTGGACCACCCGGACACCGGTCACCATGGCCTGGTCGACCCCCGGCGCGGCGCTGCTCGCCGGCGCCACCATCCCCGACGGCGGGTACGCCGACGCCGTGGGGGCGTTCGTCGTGGCGGGGCTGCTCTATCTGCTGACCGCCGCCGTACGCCCGCTCGGCGACGCCGTCCGGGCGATCCCTGCGCCGCTGGCGAACGCGATGCTGGCCGGGGTGCTGCTCACCCTGTGCGTCGCTCCGTTCCGCGCCCTCGCCGACGACCCCGCTGTGATCGCGCCGGTGTTGGCGACCTGGCTGGTCATGCAGCGTCTGGCCCGCAGGTGGGCGGTACCGGCGGCGTTCGCCGTCGCTCTGGTGGTGATCGCGCTCGATGGCGCGCTCGGCTCCCTCGACGCCGGCATGCTGACGCCGTCGCTGACCTGGACTTCTCCCACCTTCGATCCGCTGACGATGGTCGCGATCGGAGTTCCGCTCTACCTGGTCACGATGACCAGCCAGAACATCCCGGGCGTCGCCGTGCTCGGCTCCTTCGGCTATCAGGCCCCGCTGCGACCGGCCCTCGGCGTCGCGGGTGTCGCCACGGTGCTGACAGCGCCCGCCGGCGGCTTCTCGATCAACCTCGCGGCCATCTCCGCGGCGTTGGCCGCCGGCCCGACCGCCGACGAGGATCCGCGACGTCGCTGGATCGCCGGTGTCTCGACCGGTGTCTCCTACCTCGTGCTCGGCCTCACGGCCGCGGCGATCACCGCCGTCGCCGCGACGTCGTCCGGCGTGATCACCGCGGTGGCGGGCCTCGCGCTGCTCGGCACCTTCGCCTCCGCCGCGACGTCGGCTCTCGCGGAGGAGCGCAGCCGCGAGCCTGCCGCGCTCACGCTTGTGGTCGCCGCGTCGGGCCTCACGCTGGCCGGAATCGGCGCCGCGTTCTGGGCGCTCGTCGCCGGCGGCCTCCTGATGGGCGTGATGCGGATAGCCTCACCCCGTGACCGACGCCACCGCCTCTGATCTGGACTCCACCACCTTCGACGCCATCGTCGTCGGAGCAGGCCTCTCCGGGCTCGTCGCCACCCACGAGCTCGCGCTCGCCGGGAAGCGGGTCCTGGTGCTCGATCAGGAGAACCGCCACAACCTCGGCGGCCAGGCCTTCTGGTCCCTCGGCGGTCTGTTCTACGTCGACTCTCCCGAGCAGCGCCGGATGGGCATCAAGGACTCCTTCGAGCTCGCCTGGCAGGACTGGCAGGGCTCGGCCCAGTTCGATCGCACCGAGGGCACCGCCGACCAGCCCGGCGAGGATCACTGGCCCCGGCAGTGGGCCGAGGCCTACGTCCGCTTCGCGGCGACCGAGAAGCGCGACTACCTGCGCGCCCTCGGCCTGAAGGTGCTGCCGATGGTCGGCTGGGCCGAGCGAGGAGCCGCGAGCGCACAGGGCCACGGCAACTCCGTGCCGCGCTTCCACCTCAGCTGGGGCACCGGACCCGAGGTGGTGCGGGTCTTCCGCGAGCCCGTCGAGGCGGCCGAGGCCAAGGGCCTGGTCACCTTCGCGTTCCGGCACCGCGTCGACAAGCTGATCGTCGAGGACGGCGCCGTCACCGGCGTCCGGGGTGCGACCCTCGCCCCCGACGACTCCGAGCGCGGCTTCGCCTCCAACCGCGACGTCGTCGGTTCGTTCGAGCTCAGCGCGCCGGCGGTCATCGTCACCTCGGGCGGCATCGGCGGCAACCACGATCTGGTGCGCGAGACGTGGCCGGTCGACCGCATGGGCCCGGCACCGGAGCACCTGATCAGCGGCGTGCCCGCCCACGTCGATGGTCGGATGCTCGCGATCTCCGAGAACGCCGGCGCCCGACTGGTGAATCGCGATCGGATGTGGCACTACACCGAAGGCATCCACAACTGGGACCCGATCTGGCCCGCCCACGCCATCCGGATCATTCCCGGCCCCTCCTCGCTCTGGCTCGACGCCACCGGGCAGCGGTTCGCCGCGCCGAACTACCCCGGCTGCGACAATCTGGGCACCATGCGGGAGATCCTCGCCGCCGGCTACGACTACTCCTGGTTCATCACCACCCAGACGGTCATCGAGAAGGAGTTCGCCCTCTCGGGCTCGGAGCAGAACCCCGACATCACCGGCAAGGACATCAAGGTGCTTCTCAAGGCGCGCCTGGCCAAGGGCGCGCCGGAGCCGGTGGAGAAGTTCAAGCAGCACGGCGAGGACTTCGTGGTGGCCGACACCCTCGACGAGCTCGTCGAGGGCATGAACAAGATCGCGCGTGGGCCGCAGCTCGACGTCGAGCAGATCCGCACCATGATCGAGGCGCGCGACCGGGAGACCGGCAACGACTTCTCCAAGGACGCCCAGCTCATGCTGATCGCCAACGCCCGCCGCTCGCGCACCGACAAGATCGTCCGGGTCGCCAAGCCGCACCGGTTCCTGGACCCCGATCACGGCCCGCTCATCGCCGTCCGGCTCAACATCCTGACCCGCAAGACCCTCGGCGGGATCGAGACCGACCTCGACGCACAGGCGATCGCTCCCGGTGGCGGGCGGGTGCCCGGGCTGTACGCGGCCGGCGAGGTCGCCGGCTTCGGCGGAGGCGGCGTCCACGGCTACAACGCACTCGAGGGGACCTTCCTCGGCGGCTGCATCTTCTCCGGCCGGGCCGCCGGCCGGGCCGTCGCCCGGCTCTGAGGCCCCTCGGCGTTGACCCGTCTTGATCGAAAGACGGGTCAACGCCCAGTTCGAGGTTGACCCGTCTTGATCGAAAGACGGGTCAACGCATCGGGGTGGGAGGCGATGGCTAGGTTCGAAGCATGGACGACGAGCCGTTGCGGCTGCGCGAGCCCGCGCACCGGGTCAGCCCTCGGGCGCGGTGGATGTGGCGAGCCGAGGCCGGCATCGAGGCCGCGATCGTGATCGGCGCAGCGGTCCTCGCGCCGTGGCTGTGGGACGACGTGCCGTCGTGGTCGCCCGCCCTGGCGATCCCCCTCGGCGTCGCCTGGGCGATCGGGCTGCCGGAGTGGCGCTACCGCGTGCACCGCTGGGAGACCACCGACACCGCCGTCTACACCCAGAGCGGGTGGTGGGCGATCGAGCAGCGCATCGCACCGATGAGTCGCGTGCAGACCGTCGACCTGACCGAGGGACTCCTCGCGCGGCTCTTCGGTCTCGCGACCGTGACCGTGACGACGGCGTCGGCGGCGGGTGCCCTGACCATCGCCGGGCTCGACCGCCGACTCGCGCGTGAGCTGGTCGAGCGCCTGACCCGGCGCGCCGAGGCGGAGGGCGGCGACGCGACGTGACGCAGCCCCAGATCGCACCGGGCGCCCCCGGAGCCGGCCGGGGCGGTGGCGCGTGGGAGCGCCTGGACCGGCGGATGCTGCTGGTGCACCCGGTACGCGAGCTCGGCAAGTTCCTCCCCCTGCTGATCGGCCTGGTCGTGGCAGGGACCGCGTCGGGCACCTGGTGGCAGGTCGGTGGCGTCGCCATCCCGATCGTGCTCGGCGTCGTGCGGTACCTGACCACGAGCTACCGCATCGACGCCGCGACGGTCGAGCTCAAGCGCGGGTTGCTCGAGCGACGCACCGTGTCGATCCCCCGCGACCGGATCCGTGCTGTCGACCTCACCGCCAGCCCCGTGCACCGGATCCTGCGCCTGACGGCGGTCCGCATCGGTACCGGGCTGGCCCAGAGCGGCGACGACGACGAGCTCGAGCTCGATGCGCTGGACGCCGTGGGAGCTCGCGCACTGCGTGAGCAACTTCTTCGGACGCCCGGGAGGCCGCTCGCGACGCCGGCTCCGGACCTCGACGGCGTCCTGCCGACCGCGGCTCGGCCGGCCGCACCGGACGTGGTGGCCGCCTTCAGCCCCGCGTGGCTGCGCTTCGCGCCCTTCACCGCGGCAGGCGTCGTGGTCGCCGCTGCGCTGGTGGGGGGCCTGGCGCAGCTCGCCGAGATGTTGAACCTCTACGACGACGTCGAGCGGACCGACGTCAGCCTGACACTCTCCCCGTCGTTGCTGATCACGTTGCTGGCCCTCGGTGGAGCGGTGGTCCTGCTGGTCGCCTCGGTGCTCGGCTACCTGGTCACCAACGGCAACTTCCTGCTGACTCGCGAGCCCGATTCGTGGCGTGTCCGCCGAGGCCTGCTGACCACCCGGGAGACCACGGTGGACGGCGAGCGCGTCGCGGGGATTTCCCTCGGCGAGTCGTGGGCGCTGCGCGTGGCCGGCGGTCGTTCGCTGCGGGCGATCGTCACCGGGGTCGATCGCAGCGACAGCAGCAGCGCCACGCTGGTGCCCGCCGCGCCCGCGACCGACGTCGAGCACGCAGCACGACGGGTCGCCGGAGACTCCGCGCCGGTGGACGCCCCCCTGCGTCGGCACGGCGCCGCCGCTGAACGACGTCGCTGGATCCGGGCTCTCGGGATCACAGCGGTCATCCTGGGCGCGGCGCTGGTCGCCCTCGCTGCGAGCGACGTCGCCGTAGCCGGCTCCCCCGCATGGTGGTGGACGGCTGCTCTGGGCGTGCCCGCGGTGGCGATCGCCGCGGCCCTCGCCTTCGACCGGGCCCGTGGGCTGGGCAGCGCATCGATCGGGGGACGCCTCGTGGTGCGCTCGGGAAGCCTGACCCGACGGCGGGAGGTGCTGCGCGACCGGCACGTGATCGGGTGGACGATGCGCAGCACCTACTTCCAGCGTCGAGCCGGCCTCGTCACACTCTGCGCCACCACCGCCGGCGGCAACGGCCGGGTCGTGGCGCTCGACGTACCGCGGGCAGCGGCGCTCGCCCTGGCCGACGAGACGACCCCCGGACTCCTCGACGCGTTCACCGCGTGATCGCACCGTTCGCCGATCGCAACCCGGCGGGCGTGACCCCAGGGCCCGGCACGGCCCTAGGTTGGGTGACATGTTCTCCAAGGTGCTCGTGGCCAACCGCGGCGAGATCGCCATCCGCGCGTTCCGGGCGGCTTTCGAGGTGGGAGCCCGCACCGTCGCGGTGTTCCCGTATGAGGATCGGTGGTCCGAGCACCGACTGAAGGCCGATGAGGCTTATGAGATCGGTGAGCGCGGCCACCCGGTGCGGGCCTATCTCGACCCCGACGCGATCGTCGAGGTCGCCCGGCGTGCCGGCGCCGACGCCGTCTACCCCGGGTACGGATTCCTCTCGGAGAACCCCGCGTTGGCCGAGGCCTGCGCCAACGCCGGCATCACCTTCGTGGGTCCGACCTCTCAGGTGCTGGAGCTGACGGGCAACAAGGCGCGTGCCATCGCGGCCGCCAAGGCCGCAGGCGTCCCGACTCTGGCCTCGGTGCCGCCCTCGACCGACGTCGAGGAACTGGTGGCCGCCGCCGAGCAGATCCCGGCGCCGCTGTTCGTCAAGGCCGTGGCCGGTGGCGGCGGCCGCGGCATGCGGCGTGTCGATGACCCCGGAGTCGACGGGGCTCTGCTGCGGGAGGCGATCGAGACCTGCATGCGCGAGGCCGAGGGCGCCTTCGGCGACCCGACGGTGTTCGTGGAGCAGGCCGTGGTCGAGCCGCGCCACATCGAGGTGCAGATCCTCGCCGATGCCGCAGGGGACGTGATCCACCTCTTCGAACGCGACTGCTCGGTCCAGCGGCGCCACCAGAAGGTCGTCGAGATCGCGCCCGCGCCGAACCTCGACCCCGAGCTCCGCGATCGCATGTGCGCCGACGCCGTCCGCTTCGCCCGGGAGATCGGCTACCGCAACGCCGGCACCGTGGAGTTCCTGCTCGACCCGGCCGGCGACTACGTCTTCATCGAGATGAACCCCCGCATCCAGGTCGAGCACACCGTGACCGAGGAGGTCACCGACGTCGACCTGGTGACCTCCCAGCTGCGGATCGCCGCCGGTGAGACCCTCGCGGACCTCGGTCTCGCCCAGGAGACCGTGCGGCTGCGCGGTGCTGCGCTCCAGTGCCGCATCACCACCGAGGACCCGGCCAACAACTTCCGCCCCGACACCGGCGTGATCACCACCTACCGATCACCCGGCGGCGGCGGCGTACGACTGGACGGAGGCACCGTCTACACCGGGGCGGAGGTCTCGGCGCACTTCGACTCGATGCTCGCGAAACTGACCTGCCGAGGTCGCACCTTCGAGGCCGCGGTGGAGAAGGCGCGCCGCGCCGTCGCGGAGTTCCGCATCCGCGGCGTCTCCACCAACATCCCGTTCCTGCAGGCCGTCCTCGACGATCCCGACTTCTCCGCGGGGCGCGTCACGACGTCGTTCATCGAGACCCACCCGCAGCTCTTGGCCGCGCGCGGCTCCGGCGACCGTGGCACCAAGCTGCTCAGCTATCTCGCGGACGTCACTGTGAACCAACCCCACGGACCCGCGCCGGCGAGCCTGGACCCGGCGACCAAGTTGCCCGACGTCGACCTCGACGTGCCCGCTCCCGAAGGCACCCGGCAACTCCTGCTCGCGCTGGGTCCCGACGAGTTCGCTCGGCGGTTGCGCGCCCAGAACCAGGTCGCGGTCACCGACACCACGTTCCGCGACGCTCACCAGTCGCTTCTCGCCACCCGGGTGCGTACCCGAGACCTGCTGGCCGTCGCCGGCCACGTCTCCCGGACGACGCCGCAGCTGTGGTCGCTGGAGTGCTGGGGAGGAGCGACCTACGACGTCGCGCTCCGCTTCCTCGGCGAGGATCCCTGGGACCGACTCGCCGCGCTGCGGCAGGCCGTGCCCAACGTGTGCCTGCAGATGCTGCTGCGCGGGCGCAACACGGTCGGCTACACGCCGTACCCGACCGAGGTGACCACGGCGTTCGTCCGGGAGGCGGCCGCCACCGGGCTCGACGTCTTCCGGATCTTCGACGCCCTCAACGACGTCGAGCAGATGCGCCCGGCCATCGAGGCGGTGCGCGAGACCGGCACCACGGTGGCGGAGGTGGCGCTCTGCTACACCGGCGACCTCTCCTCCCCCGACGAGAAGCTCTACACCCTCGACTACTACCTCCGGCTCGCCGAGCGGATCGTCGAGGCGGGCGCTCACGTGCTCGCGATCAAGGACATGGCCGGCCTGCTCCGCGCACCCGCCGCCCGCACCCTGGTCGGCGCGCTGCGGGAGCGCTTCGACCTGCCGGTGCACCTGCACACCCACGACACGACCGGCGGTCAGCTCGCCACCCTCCTCGCCGCGATCGACGCCGGAGTCGATGCCGTCGACGCCGCTTCGGCGGCGATGGCCGGCACCACCTCGCAACCACCGCTGTCCGCGCTCGTCGCCGCCACCGACCACTCCGGGCGCGAGACCGGGCTCGACCTGGCCGCCGTCAACGCGCTCGAGCCCTACTGGGAGGCCACCCGCCGCGTGTACGCGCCGTTCGAGTCGGGCCTGCCGGCCCCCACCGGTCGCGTCTACCGCCACGAGATCCCCGGTGGGCAGCTCTCGAACCTGCGCCAGCAGGCCATCGCGCTCGGGCTCGGCGACGCCTTCGAGCAGATCGAGGACACCTACGCTGCCGCCAACGACATCCTCGGCAACGTCGTCAAGGTGACGCCGTCCTCGAAGGTCGTGGGAGACCTGGCCCTCGCCCTGGTCGGACAGCACATCGACCCGGCCGAGTTCGCCGCCGATCCTGCTCGCTTCGACATCCCCGACTCCGTCATCGGGTTCCTGAGCGGCGAACTGGGCGACCCACCTGGCGGTTGGCCGGAGCCGTTCCGCACCCGCGCCCTGGAGGGTCGCTCCTGGACCCCGCCCGCCGTCGCGCTCGACCCCGGGCAGTCCGAGGCGCTCCAAGCCCAGGTCACCACGAGCTCACCGAGCCGACGACGCACCCTGAACCACCTGCTGTTCCCCGGGCCCACACGTGCCTTCGACGAACTGCGGCAGACCTACGGTGACGTCTCCGTGCTGCCGACGTTGGACTACCTCTATGGCCTGCAGTACGGGGAGGAGCACGCCGTCGAGATCGACCCCGGCAAGACCCTGTTGATCGGCCTCCAAGCCATCAGCGAGCCGGACGAGCGTGGCTATCGGACGGTAATGACCACGATCAACGGTCAGCTGCGCCCCGTCAGTGTCCGTGACAGGACGATCGCCGCCGACGTCGCCGCCGCGGAGAAGGCCGAGCCGGGCAACCCGCGGCACGTCGCCGCGCCGTACCAGGGCGTCATCACGCTGAACGTCGCGGAGGGCGACGTCGTCGAAGCCGGCCAGACCGTCGCCACCATCGAGGCGATGAAGATGGAGGCATCGGTCACCGCTCCCGTCGCGGGGCGTGTCGAGCGGGTCGCCGTCACCGGCACCCAGGCCGTCGAAGGTGGCGACCTGATCGCGGTGCTCGCCTGACCGGCGTCGGCGTGCGGCCACGGCCGACCCCACCGATGCCCGCCGGCGACGCGCCGATCAGTGGACTCAGCCCGTGATCCGGAACATCGTCGAGCGGAGCCCGAACCAGGAGCGGAAGCTGTCGCCGCTGATCACGGTCGAGGTCTTCGAACCGACGATGCGGATGCGTACGACCCGGCCGCCGAAGGCACCGTTACCGTCGCGCTCGATCACCTCGGCACGTTGGAAGGTGCCGATGGCGGGCAGCGCCTGCGCGATCGCGGTGCCCGTGACGGTGGCTCGCCACCCGCGGTAGGCGGTGTCGAAGGGGTCCTCCTTGGCCGGCAGGTAGGACACGGTGCCGCCCAGGGTGTACCCGCCGTTGCTCGCGGAGAACTGCGTGAAAGCGGGCTTGCCGCCGTCGAGGAGTACCTGGCCCGCCGTCGCCTGGATCGCACGGTTGGATGCCGGGAACTCATCGGAGTAGCCGCCGTACACCTGGCACTGCGCGGTGTCGCAGATCTGGTAGTGCCGAGCCAGCGGCTGGCGACGTTCGAAGGCGGCGTAGGTGCGGGCCGCGACCGCCTGCGCACGGACGGCCTCGGTGGGCCACAGCGCCGGCACCTCACGTGGCACGACGCCCTTGAGGTAGTCGTCGAGGCGCACCACGTTGACCGTGTCGCGCTGCCCCGATCCCGGCCCGGGCGACGCCGAGCGGAGGATTCCGCGGTAGGAGCGGTTCCCCGCCGGGGTCCGGAGCATGATCGGGGCACCGCCGGCCTCGAACTGCGCCTCGCCCGGCACGGTGCGGGCCGTGCGCCAGCCGCCTCGCGAGGGCTTCCACGCGATCGCGCTGCGCTTGCCGCCCTGTGCCGCGGTGATCCTCCACCACCGGGCCGCGGAACGGTTGAGTCGATAGGTGCGGCCTGAGCCCAGGCTCGTGACCTGCAGCCCGGTGCGCGCCGCGACCATCACGTCGTCGCTGGTGTCGGCGCTGATCAGCACCGACACCGTGCCGCGCTGGCGGCCCACCTTGAGGCCGGGGTAGTAGAACCGCAGGATCTGCTCGTAGCTCGCCCCCTGGGATGCTGCGCCGTGGGCGCCCCACTGGGAGAGCCCGCGGCCGTGGCCATATCCGTTGCCGACCAGCGATATCCCTCCTCCGCCCGCTGCCGCGGAGGCCGCGGAGGCCGTCGGGGACGAGGTGAACCCGACGAGGGCCGCAGCCGACGTCGTGAGGCTGAGGATGACCGCGGTGACCCGAGAAGGCCGCATGAAGGACTCGCTATCCGTTGTACGAGGGTTGCGACTGAGCGTTGAAGGTGCCCATCTTCACCCGGGCGGCCTGTTTGGCCCAAGCCGTGTTGACGCGGAAGACCTCGAGACCGCGGGTGATGTCGCTGGAGAAGACGAAGCCGTTGTACCAGTAGGAGGACCACGAGCCCCCCAGTACCAGATTCGTCTTCGAGATCGCCTCACGGTCGAAGTAGGCCAGCTCGACGGGGTTCGAGGAGTCGGTGAAGTCGAAGATCGACGTGCCGCCCTGGTACCAGGCCTGCACCATGATGTCGCGCCCCTTGACCGGGATCAGCGAGCCGTTGTGCGCCACGCAGTTCTCGGTGAGCGCCTGACTGCGCGGCAGCTTGTAGTAGCTCTTGAAGACCAGCGAGCGGCCCTGGATGTCGTAGATGCCGTTGGCGCCCCGGGTGGAGCCCAGCAGCGGCGTGCAGGTCGGCAGGGAGCCGCCGCCGAGCTCGTCGGTGAAGATCACCTTGGTGCCGGCGTTGTTGAACGTCGCGGAGTGCCAGAAGGAGAAGTTCGTGTCGTCGGTGACGCGGTCGATCACCTTCGGACGGACACGGTTGGAGATGTCGAGCAGGATGCCGTCGCCCATGCAGGCACCGGCCGCGAGATCCTTGGACGGATAGGCGGTCACGTCGTGGCAGCCGCTGGTCTCGCTGGGACCGATGCCGAGCGTGGGCAGCCCGGTTCCGGGGTTACCGCCGTCGGGGAAGAGCACCGGCGTTGCGGCGAGGCGAGCCGCCGACGGCTTGGCCACGGGGATCTTGACGACGCTGATGATGTCGTGGGGCGGCTTGCAGTCGGGGAAGTCCTCGCTCGGAGAGTAGGAGGAGACGTAGACGTAGAGGTCCTTGCCGTTCTTCGACGGCGCCAGCGTGTGGGTGTGCGAGCCGCACGCGGTCTCCACGGCAGCGACGTACCGCGGTCTGGCCGGCCGGGAGATGTCGAAGACCCGGATGCCCTCCCAGGCCTTCTTCTTCGTCTCGCTCATGTCCTTGCTCGAGCACGAGTCGTCGCTGCGGCTCGCATCGACGCTCAGCACCAGGATGTCGCCGTAGACCGACACGTCGTTCTGGGCGCCCGGGCACAGCACCTGAGCCACCTGGCGCGGGCGCGACGGCCGGGCGATGTCGTAGACGCTGAATCCGTAGTAGTTGCCGACGAAGGCGTACTTGCCCTTGAAGGCGAGGTCGGTGCCGTACGCGTCGCCGGCCCGGAAGGATCCCGAGAGGGGCGAGCGGGCGATCAGGCTCATCCGGCTGCTGCGGACACCGCTCTCGGCGGCCACCTGCTCGCTCGCGACGCGCGCGCCGGTGTCCGGAGTGCCCGTGGACTCCCCCGTCGCCGACGGCAGCGCGGCGACGCCCAGGCCGGCGGCCAGAGCGAGGGCCACCACAGCAGAGCCGACGACGGTCATGAGCGTGCGCGGCCGAGCGGGTCGGGGTGCTGCAGAGGTCATCGGACGGCCTTTCGAGCAGGGAGTCGGCACGGGTCTAACCCCACATCCGGCGATGGGTTATGGATGAGGTTGTTCACACCGCAAGGACGAGTATCGCTGCCACACGGGAGCGGAGCGTGATGTCCTGGGTCCGTGCAGTCCGACCCTCCCCCTCCCGCCCGTCCACGGTCGATGCGCCGCGGCGGTGCGACCGCACTCGCGACGTGCCTCGTACTGGCCGCGCTGTCCGGCTGTGCCGGCGATCGAGCCGGATCCGCCGCACCGCCCGTCGCCGCGCACAGCGAGCACGGCGAGCACGGCGAGCAGAGATCGGCGTCCGATCCGTACCCGGGCGCCCTGCGCGACGACGGCACGGTCGAGCTGCAGCCCGGGGGCCCCGGTGACCCCGTCCGCACCGCTACCGCGGCTCCGGAGCCGTTCCCGAGCCTGAACCCGGGCGACATCGCATTCCTGCAGCAGATGGTGCCGCACCACCAGCAGGCGCTCGTGCTCACCGATCTGGCCGCCCTGCACGCACGCAGCCGCAGCGTGCGTGCCCTCGCCGAGCGGATCGCCGTCACCCAGGCGCCGGAGATCTCACTGATGGAGTCGTGGCTGGCCGACGCCGGAACCCCCCTCGGGCACGACGGCCACGACGCCGATCACTCCGCGATGGCCGGCATGCTGACCGAGGCCCAGCTCGACGCCCTCGCTGCCGCTCGCGGCGCCCGCTTCGACGAGCTCTTCCTGCGCGGCATGATCGCCCACCATCGCGGGGCACTCACGATGGCGCGCGAGGTGATCGGCGAGGGTCGCAATCAGCGCGTCAAGGAGCTGGCCACCGACATCATCGCCGGACAGAGCGCCGAGATCGCGCGGATGGACGCCGTGCTGCGCGCGATCGGCTGAGACTCGACGCACGCGACCGGGCGATGCGCCCGGGAGCCTGGTGTCTCCTCAGAACCGGTGCAGGCGGCGCGCGGCCTCGGCGATCGACCCGCTGTTGGACGGGTAGACGGTGAACGCCTGAGCGAGCTGGTCGGCGGTCAACGACTCCGCGACAGCGAGCGAGATCGGGTGGATCAGCTCGCTGGCTCGCGGTCCCACGACCACACCGCCGACGACGATCCCGGTGCCGGGACGGCAGAAGAGCTTGACGAACCCGTCACGGATCCCCTGCATCTTCGCGCGTGGGTTGCCGGCGAACGGCAGCGTCACCGACTCGACGTGGATCTCGCCGGCGTCGACGGCCTGCTGCGACCACCCGACCGTGGCGATCTCCGGTGCGGTGAACACGTTGGAGGAGACCTTGCGCAGATCGAGCGGGTGGACGGTGTCGCCGAGGAAGTGCCACATTGCGATCCGGCCCTGCATCGCCGCGACGCTCGCGAGCATCAGCACGCCGGTGCAGTCGCCGGCGGAGTAGACGCCCCGGGCGGAGGTGCGCGAGACGCGGTCGACGTTGACGAAGCCGCCGTCCTTGAGGATCACGCCGGCCTCCTCCAGGCCGATCTCGGTGGTGTTGGGCACCGAGCCGAGGGCAAGGATGCAGTGCGAGCCCTGCACCGTGCGGCCATCGGTCAGGGCCACGGTGACGACGTCGCCGTCGCGAGTCACCGACTCCATCCGCGAGCGTGAGAGGACGGTCATGCCGCGACGCTTGGAGACCTCCTCCAGCACCAGTGAGGCATCGGCGTCCTCGCCCGGAAGCACGCGGTCGCGCGAGGAGACCAGGGTGACGGGGATGCCGAGCGCAAGGTAGGCGCTGGCGAACTCGGCGCCGGTGACGCCCGAGCCGACCACGATCAGCTCGGTCGGTACCTCGGTGAGGTCGTAGACCTGCTCCCAGGTCAGGATCCGCTCCCCGTCGGGCTGCGCCGTGGGCAGCGTGCGGGGTGCGGCGCCCGTCGCGATCAGGATCGCGTCGGCGTCGAGGGTCCGGTCTCCGACCACGACGCGTGAGGGCCCGTCGAGGCGACCGCGCCCCTGCACGACATCGACGCCCTCCTTGGCGAGCCGACGGGCGATGTCGGCCGACTGGTCGGCGGCGAGCTGCTTGACGCGGGCGTTCACCCGGGCCAGGTCGACCCGCAGACCCGTCGCCGCGCCGCCGTCACTGTCGTGGAACTGGACGCCGAGCTCGGCGGCCGCGCCGACCTCGGTCATCACCTCGGCGGTGGCGATCAGGGTCTTGCTGGGCACACAGTCGGTGAGCACCGCGGACCCACCGAGGCCGTCGGAGTCGACGACGGTGACGTGGGCGCCGAGCTGGGCGGCCACGAGGGCCGCCTCGTATCCCCCAGGCCCGCCCCCGAGGATGACGACCTCGCCGGCCAGCGTGCCGGTCATCAGAAGTTGATCATGTGGCCGGCGATGCCGTGGACGGCCTCCTTGACGGCCTCCGACAGCGTCGGATGGGCGAAGACGTTGCGCGAGACCTCGTCGGCGGTCAGGTCCCACTGCTGGGCCAGCGTCAGCACGGGGAGCTGCTCGGTGACGTCCGGTCCGATCATGTGTGCCCCGAGGAACTCGTTGTGCTCGGCGTCGGCGACGATCTTGACGAACCCGACGGCGTCGCCGAGCCCCTGCGCCTTGCCGTTGGCCGAGAACGGGAAGGTCGCGGTCTTGACGTCGTAGCCCTGCTCCTCGGCCTGGGCCTCGGTGAGCCCGAAGGACCCGATCTGCGGCTGGCAGTAGGTCGCGCGCGGGATCATCACGAAGTCGATCTCCATCGTCTCCGCACCCGCGATCGTCTCAGCCGCCACGATGCCCATCGCCTCGGCGACGTGGGCGAGCATGAACTTGCCGGTGACGTCGCCGATCGCGTAGACGTGCTCGACGTTGGTGCGCCCACGTGCGTCGACGTCGATCGCACCGCGCTCGGTCAGGGAGACCCCGGCAGCGTCGAGGCCGTAGCCCTCGACCCGCGGCGCGAATCCGAACGCGGCGAGCATCTTGTCGGCCTCGAGCACCGTGCTCTCGCCCCCGCCTGCGGGCTCGACGGTGACACGGACGCCCGAGCCGGTGTCCTCGACGTTCTTGACGGCCGTGGAGAGCAGCACCTTCACGCCGAGCTTCTTGTAGTGCTTGGCGAGCTCCTTGGACACGTCGGCGTCCTCGGTGGGCACCATCCGGTCGGCGAACTCGACGATCGTCACGTCGACGCCGAAGTTCTTCATCACGTAGGCGAACTCGACGCCGATCGCGCCCGAGCCCCCGATGATGATCGAGTTCGGCAGGTTCTCCTCGAGGATCTGCTCCTCGTAGGTCACCACGTTCTCACTGATGCTGACGCCGGGCACGAGTCGCACGGTGGCGCCGGTGGCGATGATCAGGTCGTCGCAGGTGTAGGACGTCGTCGACCCGTCGGCACCCTTGACGTCGATGCCCTGCTTGCCGCCCGCCCCTCCGGTGAGCGTGCCCCAGCCGTCGATCTCGGTGATCTTGTTCTTCTTCATCAGGAAGTGGACGCCCTTGACGATGCCCGCACTGACCTGGCGGCTGCGCGCGTGCGTCGGCCCGAACGACATGGTGGCGTCGCCCTCGATGCCGAACTTCTTCTTCTCGTGCGTCAGCACGTGGGCGAGCTCGGCGTTCTTGAGCAGAGCCTTGGAGGGGATGCAGCCGACGTTGAGACACACCCCGCCCCAGTACTTCTCCTCCACCACCGCCACGGACTTGCCGAGCTGGCTGGCACGGATGGCGGCGACATAGCCACCAGGGCCCGCGCCGAGGACGATCACGTCGAAGTGGCTCACGCTCTCCAGCGTAGTGCTGCCTGCGCGTACTACCGAGTACGGGCATCCCGCTCGACCCGCGGGGCACTACCCTGCTGCGCGTGACCCTGTACGCCGCCTACGGGAGCAACCTGGATCCGGGCCGGATGGGCGACCGCTGCCCGCACTCCCCGCTGCAGACGACGGGGTGGTTGACCGGCTGGCGGTTGACGTTCGGCGGCGAGGAGCACGGCTGGGACGGCGCCCTCGCCACCATCGTCCAGGACCCCTTCGAGCAGGTCTTCGTCGCGATCTACGACGTCAACCGCGAGGACGAGCACGTGCTCGACCAGTGGGAGCAGGCCGACACCGGCCTCTACCGCAAGACCAAGGTGCGGGTCTCGACCATGGCCGGCGAGCAGGTCACCTGGACCTACGTGCTGGACGCCTACGAGGGCGGTCTGCCGTCGGCGGTCACCCTCGGCGTCCTGGCCGGCGCCGCCGAGGCCGCCGGCGCCCCCGCCGACTACGTCGACGCCCTCCGTCGTCGCCCTTGCCGCTCGACCGGGCTGTAGACCTCGCTCGTCGCGGGTCGACGGCCTGCGGGTTTGCCCGTCCAGTGCGGGTTTCCCCGGTCAGCCGGGGAAACCCGCGGGGGTGCGTGTGCGGGTTCCCCGGCCAGCAGGCAAAACCTGCCCTGGACGGGGAAAGGAATGCCCGCCCAGTGACAGTCATGCCCGTCAGACTCCGGCGCCTACCCCCACTGCCGGTGACCACGCCGCCGACGTCCCCCGGCCAGGAACCTCACGAGGCGATCTGGAGAGCGGCCCGCAACTCGGCCACGAAGCGCGCCGGGCGTTCGAGGTCGGCCCACGTAATCCGGAGACATCTCCACCCCGTGAGCTGGCGCACACGATCCTCGCGCCGCTTCTCCTGAAAAACGACGTCGCTCGAGGAGCCGGCATGGCCCGCGCCGTACTTGATCCGGCCGTCGAACTCCAGCCAGATCCCTCGCTCCGGCCAGGCGAAGTCGAGTCTTGCCACCACAGTGCCGTCGCTCTCGTAGACGACGTACTGGCGGACCGGCGACGGGATGCCGGCTCGATAGCAAGCGAAGACCGTGCGACTCTCACCCACGGACTCGACTGCTCCGTCAGCCAGGCGAAGGACGACGTGCGAGCTCAGCGAGCCGGGCCACGAGGAGCGCTCGGCGGCGAGACGGCGGATGACGTCGAGATCGGCCTCGCCAGTACCGAGGAGATGATTCACCGCGACGAGGGCCGCCTCGGCCTGGAGACAGCACATCACCTCTACCGCCAGCCTGGTGGCCGCGGTCACCGGCACTCCCGACCGCAGCACGATCTCGGACGGCGTGATTGCGCCGCGATGCTGCCGAACGCCCGCCTCCTTGCGCCCGGATCGACCATCAGTGCGAGTCAGATCGACGTAGTCCAACGGCACGCCCCACGTGGGCGCGCCGTACTCCAACAGAGCGCTCGCGTGCGACAGCACGACGTCGGTGCGCGCTTGGCGCAGCACCGCACGGGCCCGAACGCGGTGGCGCTCGTGCGGCGACATCGCATCCCAGGTGGCGATGTCCTCGACGTAGGCACCGTGACGCACGCGACGCAGGGAGCCGCCGCGCAGGAGCCTGGCGATACTGCGGTCGTCGTGGCCGAGTCGCTTCAGATCACGCGCCAAGACGACGTCGGGAAGCTGGCTCACGCGGGGCGTCGAGTTCAGGGGCATGACCTCAGTTCTCGCGCGAACCCGACGGCGCTTCGTCGGCGCCGGGTGTTGGCTGTGGACGAACGCCCTACAGCGGCCCATGTCGGCAGTTGGCGGACTGTCTGCTCACCACCTGGGTCGGGCGGAGTCACCACGCGGGCCGCCGTGTCTCTCACGACGAACTAGTCTCACCCACGTGAGCGAGACCACCGACCCGTACCAGTTGGCCGACGACGCCGCAGCCCGCCTCGCGGAGTTGACGGGCGTGGAACGACACGACGTCGCACTAGTTCTCGGTTCCGGATGGCTACCGGCCGTAGATGCCCTCGGCCGTGCGACCGCCGAGATCGACACCACCGACCTGCCCGGCTTCTCGGCCGCGGCGGTCGCAGGTCACTCCGGCAAGATCCGCAGCATCCGCGCCGGCGAGAAGAACCTGCTCGTCTTCTTGAGCCGAACCCACTACTACGAGGGCCGCGGTGTGGACGCCGTCGTGCACGGCGTCCGGACGGCGTCCGCCGCCGGCTGTCGCGCCGTCGTCCTGACCAACGGCTGCGGTGGGCTGAAGGACACCTGGTCGCCGGGCACTCCCGTGCTCATCAGCGATCACATCAACCTGACCGGTCGTTCACCGATCCGCGGCGCACGGTTCATCGACCTGACCGACCTCTACTCGCCGCGACTGCGCGCGATGTGCCGGGAGGTCGACCCGACCCTCGACGAGGGCGTCTACGTGCAGTTCCCCGGCCCCCACTACGAGACACCGGCCGAGATCGGGATGGTCCGCGCGATCGGCGGCCACCTGGTGGGCATGAGCACCACGCTCGAGGCGATCGCGGCGCGAGAGGCGGGACTGGAGGTGCTCGGCATCAGCCTCGTGACCAACCTGGCAGCCGGTATCAGCGGCGAGCCGCTCGACCACCAGGAGGTCCTGGACGCCGGGCGCGCCGCGGCGTCGCGGATGGGCGACCTGCTCGGCCGGATCGTGCCGCTGATCTGACGGCGCCGGGCGCCACTGCCACAGCCCCGCCAGCACCCGGCGGACCACGTGGGATCCGGATCCGGACATTCGAAACCAGCACGGGACGGGCGAAGGTTCGCCCGTCCCGTACTGGTTTTGCCTGCCGGCCGGTGAAACCGGCAGAGCGGCGGTGCGGGTTTCACCGGTCGGCCGGTGAAACCCGCACGCACCGCATCACAGGATCTTGACGCTCCCCGAGACGGAGGTCTTGGCGTAGACCTTCGAGCCGGCGTACCGGATCACGTAGGTCCACGTGCCCGAGCGCAGTGTCGGGATGGAGATGACGACCTTGCCGTTCTTCACGGTGCCCGAGCGACTGAACGAGCCGCCGCCGCCCTTGCGCTTGGCCTTGATCGTCACCTTGCCGGTCGGCTTGCCCGCGTTCTTGGCGGTGGTGAGCGACACCTCGACCTGCCTGACACTGAGGAAGCGCGAGCTCAGCGACGTGACGGCCTTGCTGACCAGGTAGGTCATCGTCTCTCGGTGCGCGGCGAAGTCACCGCCACCCGCGTAGTCGAACGTCGCGCGGTAGCGACCGGCCGCCAGCTTCGCCGGCACGGTGAACGTCGCACGACCGCCGGAGATCGCGGCCGACTGCGCGGCGCCCAGGCCGGTCATCGTGACGCGACCCGACGTCGGGCCGCTGACTCGCAGGACGATCGAGCCGGCGACACCGTAGGCCTTGCTCATCGAACCCGTGGCCGTGAAGTCGACGTCACCGTCACCGGGCTCGCTGCCCGTGTCGTCCAGGGTGGCGAAGGGCACCGTGACCTGCGTCTGGGTGTCCTGGGTGGTGTTGGAGTGCGTCGGCGCCTGCCAGGTGTAGATCGCGTAGTCGACCGTCCGGTCGAGCGCGCGACCCTTGTCGCCGTCGAGCACCAGATCGGTGACGAACGAGCCGTCGGTGATCGAGGCGGCCGGGACCCTGGTGACGGCCGCGAACAGCGAGGTGTTCTCCTGCTTGGAGACATCCGGCAGACCGCCGGACTTGAACAGCCCCACGAAGACGCCGTCGTCGGAGGCGTTCACCTTCGGAGTGAAGCCGACTCCGGCGACCTTCCAGGTGACGCCGTCCTTGCTCTTGGAGGTGATCCGAGCACCCACGACGGGCTTGGCGGTGGGCTGGTCGTCGACGCCGCGCAGCGCGACCGCCTTGAACGGCGCCGGGGCCTTGGCAGCGCTGTCGCCCTCCGCCGTGGAGTAGAACTGCGGACGGGCGTCGGCGACGAGCTGGCCGATGAACTCCGGGGCGAAGGAACGGCCCTTGACCGGCTGGCCCGACGGGATGCCGAGCTGCGTGGACTGCACGGTGCTCGGGGGGAGGACGTTGTCCCACGCCGGGGTCTTGCTGAGGGTGCCGAGCGTCTTGGTGTCGACCCACGGGTCGTTCCCGGGAGTGAACGTGGTGACCGTGACGCGCTTGGCGGCACCGAGCGGAGCGCTCTTGGCGGACGACGAGACGTCGGCCGTGATCGAGCCCTTGCCGTCGGCGGTGACGATCACCGTCGGGTTGGCGATCTTGACGGTGTAGACCGTCTCGGTCGGGAAGCCTGGCAACGGGATCGGCAGCGGGTTGGTCGAGCGCGTGCGCGCCGCCGTCACCGCCCCCTTGTAGGTCACCGTCGCGACGCCGGTGCGCGGGTTGTAGGTGCCACCGGTGCGCGGGAAGCTGATGACGCCGTCGTTGGCCTCGGTGGCCCCGTCGGCGAGCGTGTGGTTCGCGGTGGTGGTGTCGAACGCCGTGGAGACCTTCCACGCCAGCGTGTCCGCCGGGTCGGGGGTCGTCGGTGCGTTGGGGTCGGTCGGCGTCGTCGGCGTCGTCGAGGACGGAAGCTGCGCAGTGAACGGCGACGGCTTCTTGGCCTCGTCCGAGCTCGAGCCGCTCGCGTAGAAGTGCGCGCGGACGCCCGGGGTGATCTGGCCGAGGAAGTCGGGGTGCCAGGACTTGCCGTCGATCGGCTGGCCCTCGGGGATGCCGAGCGCCCGGGCGCGGGCATCGGTGGACGGGAGCACCCCCGCCCAGTCGGGCGTGGCGGTCTCAGCGAGCAGTGACGTGCCCGACACGGTGGTGACGGGGGTCGCGGTGAAGGTCGTGGCGACGACGCGCTTGGGCTGCGTCGTGGCGGCCTGGTTGCCCATGCCTCCGGCGTTCGAGGCCGACACCAGGGCCGTGATCTGCCCCTTGCCCGTCGCGTCGACGGACACGATCGGGTCCTCGAGGGTCACCGTGTACTGCGTGGCCCCGAGGATCACGAAGGAGCCGGACACCTTGCCCTGGTAGGCCATCGTCGCGGTCTTGGTCGCCGCGTCGTAGGTACCGGCCCCGTTGGGGAAGGTGATCACGCCGTTGGAGGCCTCGGTGGCGCCGTCGGCGAGGACGTGGGTGGAGAGGTGGTCGTCGAACCGGTCGGAGATCTTCCAGGTCAACGACGGCGCCGGGTCGGCGGCCTGCGCGGCCGGCGCGAGTGCGACGACCGTCGCGGCGGCGGCCAGCGGCAGTGCCGGGGCCAGCAGCGAGGTGGCGACGGCGGCGCCCGCCGTACGGCGGAGAGTGCGAAGCATGAGTGAGGAACCTCGATGGTGGGGGGGGTCGCCCTGTCGACCCCCGTGCTGGCCCAACGAACGACCGGAGCGAAGGTGACGTGCGATCCCGAAAGGGAGTCACGAAGGTAAGGCAGTCCTTATC
>NZ_JAHRHK010000014.1:0-104767 GCF_021246465.1 Nocardioides sp. R-C-SC26
TGGCTCAGCCCACCGGCCGGAACCGCGTCGGGGTCGCTGGGGTCGGCGTTGGTCGCGACCACCTGGGCGTCCGCGACGCCGTCCTGGTCGCTCGCCCAGGTGGCGACGTCGCCGAACGCGGCGCCGGCGTCATCGGCACCCCTGGCGTCGACGACCACGATCAGCGGCGCCTCGCGGCCGGGGCCGAACTCGTCGGCGACGATGTCGGAGGCCTTGCGCTGGGTCGTGTCCGGTGCGGAGGTGGAGTCGGTCGGGAAGGCCAGGTGCAGCCCGCTCAGCGGGATCGCGAGCGCACCGAGGGCGACCGTCGCGACCAGCGCCGCGGCCGCGGGGCGGCGCCCGATCAGCCGCGCCCAGCGGACGCCGTTGTTGAGGATCGTCCCGTCGGCCTCGCGGGTCGGTCGGTAGCGGCGGATCTGGGCGCCGAAGGCCCTGGACTTGAGCATGCCCAGGAGTGCGGGAAGCAGCGTGAGCGCGACCAGGACGGCGATCAGCACGGTCGCGGCGGCGGCCAGGCCCATCGCGGTGAGGAAGGGGATGCCGACCACCGAGAGCGCCGAGAGTGCGATGAGGACGGTGAGTCCGGCGAAGACCACGGCAGATCCCGAGGTGCCGACGGCGAGCCCGACGGCCTCCTCGCGATCGTCGGTCCGGTCCAGCTCCGCTCGATACCGGGCCAGGATGAACAGCGTGTAGTCGATGCCGACGGCCAGGCCGATCATCGAGGCGAGCGTGGTCGTGCTGGAGTTCAGGTCCATGAAGGCGGTCATCGCGACGACGCCCGCGAGGCCGACGCCGACGCCGATGAGGGCGTTGAAGATGGGCAGCCCGGCGGCGATCATCGAGCCGAAGGTCAGCAGCAGCACGATGAGCGCCACGCCGATCCCGATCAGCTCGGCGGTGCCGCCGAGGGTCTGAACGCGAGAGCCCGAACCGTTCGCCTCGACGGTCAGGCCGGACTCGCGGGCGGTGTCGAGCACCTCGTCGAGCGCGTCGACCGTGTCGCCCTCGACCTTGGTCGGGCTGTCGACGTCGAGGTTGAAGGAGATGATGCCCGAGCGGTTGTCCTCGGTCAGGGGAGCAGTGGCGTAGTAGTTCGCCAGTGCCGTCTCCATCGGCGTCCCGGCGCTCTGCTGGGCCTCCAGGGCCGCCTCGGCCTGGGCCTTCGCGAGGTCGACGGGGTTGCCGAGCTGCGGGTTCGTGGTCGCAGGGTCCGCAGCCACCTGCGGCAGGCTCGCCAGCTCCTCCACGAGCGCGTCGACGGCCTTCCGGTACTTCGGCTGGGTCAGCGTGCTGCCCTCCGGGGCCTGAACGACCACGTTGACGGTCGCCTGGTCGAAGGCGTCGGCGGAGCCGGGGAACAGGTCCTGCTGCAGGTCCGCCGCCTTCTCCGACGGGATGCCCGGGATGCTGAAGGAGTCGTCGAACGGCTTGCTGAACTGGGCGGCTGCGCCGACCACGATGACCAGCAGTGCCAGCCAGGCGCCGATGAAGAGCGGCCAGCGTCGGAAGGCGGTCTTGCCGAGTCGGTAGAGCAGGGTGGCCATCGGAGGTCTCCTGTCGGGTGGTGCCGTGAGGTCGTCGGTCGGGGTGGCGCCGTGAGGTGCGGGGTGGGGTCTACGTGCCGAAGAGGGAACGCGCGGTCGCGAGCGCCTCGTCGAAGTGGTGCAGGAGCCGGCGCTCGCGCGAGTCCTCGAGGAACTCGTCGATCGAGGAGTCGAAGACAGCGGCGAGCACGTTCACCGCGATGCGGGCCCGACGCGCTCCGAAGGCAGCCCCTTCGCGCTCGACGATGTGCTCGACGATGTCGGCGCTGAGAGCCTGGTAACGCAGGTGCACCGCCGTCATCAGCCGTTCGTTGGCGAGCAGGATGCGCCGGTGGCGGGCGATCATCGTGCGCTCGAGCGTGGGGTCGTCGAGCAGCGGTGCGATGAGAGTGCGGAGGTCGGCGAGGAGGTCGCCGTCGGGGCCGCCCGAGCGGAACTCGTCGACGTCGTCGTCGTCGAGTGTCGGCCAGATGCCGAGGATGGCATCCACCTTGCTCGGGAAGTAGTTGAACAGGGTGCGCCGGGAGACGCCGCAGGCGGCACTCAGGTCATCCATCGTGAAGCCGTCCAGGCCGCGCGCATCGGTGAGCTCTTGAGCGCAGAGCATGATGCTCGCGCCGGTGCGGAGCCTCCGCTCGTTTGCACTCTGGGCCATGAAGTGCACTCTTGCACTTTCGAGCCTCTAGTGCACATTGGCGGAGGTGTGATGCTGGACTCACGGGGGCAGCGGCCACGAGGGTGAGACGTCGTCGAGGGTGACGGGCCTGTCAGTCGTCTCCCGCGCGGTCTCTACGATTGGTCCGTGACCGAGGCCATGGCGATCCGCGCAGATGAGCGCGGTGGCGACGTGCTGTCCGCCCTCGCCCGCGCCGGCCTGGAGGTACGGTCCGACGCGGCCACCCGTGGGATGTACGCCTCCGATGCCTCGCTCTACCGCATCCCGCCGATGGCCGTCGTGCGTCCGCGGCACGTCGACGACGTCGCGCTCGCGCTCGCGGTCGCGCGCGAGACCGGAGTGCCCGTCACCTCCCGAGGCGCAGGAACCTCGGTCGCGGGCAACGCCGTGGGTCGCGGCATCGTGCTCGACTTCTCCCGCCATCTCAACCGGGTGCTCTCGCTCGATCCCGAGGCGCGTATCGCCGTCGTCGAGCCCGGCGCCGTGCACGCGGTGCTGCAGAAGGCGGCGATGGCACACGGCGTCCGGTTCGGTCCGGATCCCTCGACGCACCCGCGCTGCACGATCGGCGGGATGATCGGGAACAACGCCTGCGGTTCCCGCAGCCTGGCCTACGGCCGCACCAGCGACAACGTCGCCGGCCTGCGCCTGCTCACGGCCGCGGGAGACGAGCTGGTCACCGGCTACGACTCCGCCGGTGCCGCGACCCATGCCGGGGCGGTCGGTGTGGTCGACGGCGTCCGCGCGGCGATGGCGACGGGCCTGGCCACGGCGCGCACCGAGTTCGATCGGTTCGGTCGCCAGGTCTCCGGCTACGCCGTGCACCACCTGCTCCCCGAGCGTTTCGACCTCACCCAGGCGCTCGTCGGCTCCGAGGGGACCCTCGGCGTCATCACCGAGGCCACGGTGCGGCTCGTCGTCGATGCCCCGCTGAGGGTCGTGGTGGTGCTCGGCTTCGACGACATCGTCGCGGCCGGCGACGCCTCGCCCGCCGTCGTCGCGCATGGTCCGACGTCGTGCGAAGGGCTGGACTCCCGCCTTCTCGACGTGCTCCGTGCGCGACGTGGAGCCGACGCCGTCCCGCCGCTGCCGCGTGGTCGAGCCTGGCTCTTCGTCGAGATGACGGGCGAGGACCGCGACGAGTTGCTCGAGCGCGCCCGGCGGCTCGCCGACGACGGGCTCGGGGTCGACGCGCTCGTCGTGGAGGACCCGGCCACGCAGGCGCGGCTCTGGCGCATTCGCGAGGATGGTGCGGGGCTCGCCGGGCGTGCGCCGTCAGACCGACCGGCCTGGCCCGGCTGGGAGGACGCCGCCGTGCCCCCCGCGATGCTCGGGGCGTACCTGGCCCGCTTCGACGAACTCGTCGCCGGCTACGGCCTGACCTCCGCTCCCTTCGGCCACTTCGGTGACGGCTGCATGCACGTGCGCCTCGACCTCCCCCTCGATCGGCCCGATGGCGCGCAGGTGCTGCGTGCGTTCCTCACCGACGCCGCGCGGCTGGTGGGGGAGTTCGGCGGCTCGCTCTCCGGCGAGCACGGCGACGGCCGCGCCCGTAGCGAGTTGCTGCCGCATATGTACTCCGCCGAGGCGATCGCACTCTTCGGGGCCGTCAAGCACGCCTTCGACCCCGACAACCTGCTCAACCCAGGGGTGCTGGTCGACCCCGACCCGATCGACGCCGAGGTCCGCGTGATCGGCGTCCCGCCGGTGCGTCGTGGCCGCCAGGGCCTCGACCTGGCCTTCGTCTACCCCCACGACGACGGCGACCTCGCTCAGGCCGTGCACCGCTGCACCGGCGTCGGCAAGTGCCGCGCCGACAACACGGCGTCCGGTGGCGTGATGTGCCCCTCCTACCTCGCCACCCGGGAGGAGAAGGACTCCACGCGCGGCCGTGCCCGCGTGCTCCAGGAGGTCGTGCGCGGCGAGCTGGACTGGCGCGCCCCCGAGGTGCACGACGCGCTGGATCTCTGCCTCTCCTGCAAGGGCTGCGCCTCCGACTGCCCGACCGGCATCGACATGGCGACCTACAAGGCCGAGGTGCTGCACCAGAGCTACCGCGGGCGTCTGCGTCCGCGCTCCCACTACAGCCTGGGCCGGCTGCCGTTGTGGGCACGTCTGGCCGGGTGGACACCCGGTCTGGCCAACCTGATGATGCGGCTGCCGCTGGTCGGCCGGCTGATGCTCTGGGTCGCGGGCGTCGACGGTCGGCGTTCGGTCCCGGCGTTCGCGCGCCGCTCGTTCCGTCGCACCTTCGTCGGCTCGGACTCCACCGGCACCCCGGTCATCCTCTTCGCCGACTCCTTCTCCAACTCCTTCGACCCCGAGGTCGCCGCGGCGACGGTGCGTGTGCTGGAAGCGGCCGGATACGCCCCGCGGCTACCGGAGACCCAGCTCTGCTGCGGGCTGACCTGGATCTCCACCGGCCAGCTCGACGCCGCGCGCCGGATCCTCGGGTCGACGGTGCGCAGCCTGGCGCCGGCAGCCCGTGACGGCGTGCTCATCGTGGGCATCGAGCCGTCGTGCACCGCGGTGCTGCGCCACGATGCCCTCGAGCTCGTCGGCGACGACGACGCACGGGTGGTCGCCGACGCCACCCGCACGCTGGCCGAGCTCCTGGCGCAGACGCCGGGCTGGCAGCCACCCGACCTCACGGGCACCACCGTCGTCGCGCAGCCGCACTGCCACCATCACGCGGTACTCGGCTGGAGCGCGGACCGCGCCCTGCTGGCCGACACCGGTGCCGACGTCCGCACGCTGGCCGGTTGCTGTGGCCTGGCGGGCAACTTCGGCGTCGAGATCGGTCACTACGACGTCTCGGTCGCGGTGGCCGAGCAGAACCTGCTGCCCGCCCTGGACGCCGCGCCCGAGGCCGTCGTCCTGGCCGACGGCTTCTCCTGCCGCACCCAGGTCAGCGATCTGCGTGAGCGCCCCTCGCTGCACCTGGCGCAGCTGCTCGACCCGGCGAGGTGATTCGGGGCGGCTCGGAAGGCACGTCGTGACCCGAACGTGCTCGGGCGAGGACGGTTCGGGTTACGGTTCGAGCCTCTCCCTATGAAATGAGTCGTCGTGACTGCCACCACGCCGCCACCGGCGGCGCACACTCCCGCCTACGACGTCGCCACTCTCGCGACCTGCGACGCGGAGCCGATCCACGTACCCGGAGCCATCCAGCCCCACGGCGTCCTGATCGCCCTCGACCCCGAGCTGCGGGCGGTGATGTGCTCGGCGAATCTGGGCGACCGGGTCGGCGTGCCTGCTCAGCAGGCTCTGGGCGTCCCGCTCGACGACCTGGTCGGGTGCGAGGTGGCTGCGTCGGTCCGTGAGCGCGTGAAGTCGGGGCTGCCGGAGACCTCGCTCGAGCTCGTGCTGCCCACCGAGCTCGCCGGAGACCTCGCCGGAGCCCTGGTCGACGTCCGCCTGCACCACTCCGGCGACCGGCTGGTGGTGGAACTGGAGCCGATCGACGTGGGCGGCGAAGGGGTGGGCAGCTACCGGCTCGTCCACGAGGCGGTGGCCCGTCTGGCCGGGCAACCCACCCTCGCGAGCCTGACCGACCAGCTCGCCCACGAGGTGCAGCGGCTCTCCGGTTTCGACCGGGTGATGGTCTACCGCTTCGACGAGGAGTGGAACGGCGAGGTCGTCGCCGAGGTCCGACGTCCGGATCTCAACCCGTTCCTCGGCCTGCACTACCCGGCGACCGACATCCCCGCGCAGGCGCGCCGGCTCTACGAGCTCAACCCGATCCGCCTGATCGTCGACATCGAGTATCGCCCGGTGCCTCTGGAGCCGGTCTTCGACGCCGAGACCGGTGAGGCGCTGGACCTCTCGTTCGCCGCGTTGCGCAGCGTCTCGCCGATCCACGTCGAGTACCTCTCGCACATGGGCGTCACGGCGTCGATGTCGGTCTCGCTGCTGATCGACGACACGCTCTGGGGCCTGGTCGCGTGCCATCACTACTCGGGCCCGCATCGGCCGATGCCCGAGGCGCGCGCGGCGGCCGAGCTGGTGAGCCAGACGGCGTCGCACCTGATCTCCCACCGCGAGCGCGCAGAGGCGCGCGAGCTCGCCGTGGCGAGCCGCTCGATGCTCGCCGAGATGACGGCCCGGATGTCGGCCAACGTGGTCTCGCCGATCGAGGCGTTGGTCAACGACCCCCTGGCCCTCGACCTGGTGGGCGCGAGCGGTCTCGCCCTGAACTTCGACGGCACCGTCTACGTGCGCGGCGCCGTGCCGCCGCGGTACCTGCTCGAGCGGATCGCCGAGCTCACCCACGACCCCGAGCACTACGCCGTCCAGCATCCGGAGATCAGCGCCCTCGACGCCGACCTCGCCGAGTTCGCTCCCGTGGCAGCCGGCGTCCTGCGCCTCGGGTCGACGCCGGGCCGCTGGCTGATGTGGTTCCGCCCCGAGCACCGCGAGATCGTCGACTGGGGTGGCGATCCGAGCAACAAGCGACTGGCGGCAGAGGAGCCGGCCCACGTGCGGCTGAGCCCTCGACGCTCGTTCGAGCGGTGGCGTGAGGTCACCCGGGGTCGTGCGGTGCCGTTCACGGCCTGGGAGCTCGAGGTCGCCGACTCGCTGGGCCGGCACACCAACTCACTGCTGTCGCTCCGGTCACGCGAGCAGATCGCGATGGCGGAGTCGATGCAGCGCAGCGTCGTCCTCGATCGCGCCCCGGAGTTCGCCGACGCCACGGTCGTGGCGCGCTATCGCCCGGCGTCGGACTACCAGCTCGGTGGGGACTGGTGGGATGCCTTCGAACTGCCCGGCGGACGCATCGCCCTCGTGGTCGGCGACGTCGCCGGCCACGGCGTCGCGGCGGCCTCGGCGATGACTCAGCTGCGCACGGCACTGCGCGCCTATCTCTTCGAGGGCCACGACGCCGCCGAGTGCCTGGACCGGCTGGACCGGCTCGCCGAGGGCCTGCTCGGCCTCGGCGTCGCGACGGCGCTCGTGGGTCTCCTCGAGCCGTCGACCGGACGACTGGAGCTGGCCTCGGCGGGGCATCCCGTGCCGCTCATGGTGCGCGCCGGGCGCGCCGAGCCGATCGACGTCGAGCGTCGGCCGCTGCTCGGCGTCGGGATGGGTCACGCACCGCGCACCTCGGTCGTGCTTCCGCCCGATGCGCTGTTCGTCGCCTACACCGACGGACTGGTCGAGCGACGCGGTGTCGACATCGGCGAGCGCACCGAGCAGCTCCTCGCACTGGCCTCGGGCTGGCGGTCGGGGGAGTCCGCCGAGCTGTGGGCCGACCGCGTCCTGGCGGCGTTCGACAGCCCCGAGGACGACACGACCCTGATCGCCGTCCGCCGCGGCTGAGAGCCCGGGTCGGACCACTCGGCCGGGGTCAGGAGGCCACGGTCGCGCGCCGGTCCGCGTCCGCCGTCACCTGGGCGTCGCTGACGGGCGCCAGCACGCGCGTGTGCACGTGCGGCACGAAGGCGGTGATCGCGACGCCCACGAACGCGGCGACGGCACCGATCAGGAAGCAGAGCTGATAGCCGCTCTCCGACGGCAGGCCCGTGCTGGACGTCGTGCTGGCCAGCACCGTGGTCATCACGGCCGCGGCCGAGGTGGTGCCGATCGAGCGCATCAGGGCGTTGATGCCCACCGCCGAGCCGGCCTCGGCGAGCGGCACCGACGCCATGATCAGCGTCGGCATGGCGGCGTAGCCGATCCCGACGCCGGCCGAGGCGATGCTGGATGCGATCAGGAGCTGCCACGGCGCCTCCATCAAGAAGAACGCCAGCAGGTAGCCGGCGCCGAGCACCGCGGCACCGAGCATCAGCGTCGTCTTGGGCCCGACGACGCGCAGCAGGCGGCTGGAGACGGGCGAGAAGGCCATCATCACCAGGCCACCCGGCGCCATCCAGAGGCCCGCCGCGAGCAGGGTCTGGCCGAGCCCGAAACCCGTGGAGGTCGGCAGCTGCAGCAACTGGGGGATCACGATCGACTGGGCCATCATCCCGAAGCCGATCGCGATCGCGGCGATGTTGGTCAGCAGCACCGGACGACGTGCGCTGACGCGGAGATCGACGAGCGGAGCGCGCTGGTGGAGCTCGAACCGCCCCCACGCGAGGAGCACGACGATGCCCCCGGCGCCCAGCCCGAGGGTGCGGGCGCTGGTCCAGCCCCACTCGTGTCCCTTGGAGATCGACACCAGCGCGCCGACCAGACCGAGTGCGAGCAGGACCCCACCGGCGACGTCGACCCGTCCGCCCTGGGCGTCGTTGCGGTGCGGCACGACCAGGTGCACGGCGGCGGCGACGACGAGCGCGAGTGCGGTCGCCATCCAGAACAGCGCGTGCCAGTCGAAGGACTGGACGATCCACGCGGAGAGCGGGAGCGCGATCGCCCCGCCGACGCCCAGCGTCGCGCTCATCGCGGCGATGCCGGTGGCGGTCAGATGCGGGGGCGTGATCTCACGCATCAGGGCGATGCCGACGGGGATGAACCCCATCGCCAGGCCCTGGAGTGCGCGGCCGGCAAGCATGGGGGCCAAGGCATCGGAGAGTGCGCAGGTCAGCGAGCCGAGGGCGAGGAGAGCGGCGCTGGCCAGGAGCACCCGCTGCTTGTCGAAGATGTCGCCGAACTTTCCGCTGATCGGCATCGCGACCGCAGCCGCGAGCAGCGTGATCGTCACCACCCATCCCGCATTCGTGGCGCTGGTGTCCAGCAGCTCGGGGAGGCGGCCCTGGATCGGGATGACGAGAGTCTGGGTCAGCGCGACGGTCATGCCGCCGAAGCACAACGTCACGACCGAGAGCAGGGCACGCGACGGTGCAGCAGGAGACGACACGTTTATGTACGATACATACATATCCGCGATCTGGAATGATCCGTGAGGCAGGTCACGACGGCTGGGCACGGCCGTCGTCCTGGTCCGCGACCGCTCTCCCCGACTGCTCCCGATCCGAGGACGGCCACCACCATGGATGACGACTACGCCGACGTGACCGCGTTGGGACATCAGCTCCTGCGGCTTCAACGTCGTCGCACGGTGGCCTTCGCGGGATCGACGCTGGAGATCTCCGCGTTCCGGATCCTGTGGGTGCTCTCGGACGGCGAGCCGCGCACGTTGCGGCAGATCGGCACCGATCTGGACCTCGAGCAGTCGACGGTCAACCGTCAGGTCAACGCCGCCATCGCCGCCGGCTACCTCGAGCGCTTCGACGTCCCCGGCCAGGCCAGCAAGATGGTGCGCCCGACCGAGCGCGGACGTGAGCTCTACGACAACGACGGCCGGGTCCGGGCGGCTCGCTACCAGCAGGCGATCGACACCGTCGGCGTCGATCGCGCCCGGCGTCTCATCGACGACCTCCGGGCCTTCAACGACGCCTTCGACGCCGCCTTGGAGGAGTGAGCCCCGACGGTGGTCGAGCCTGTCGAGACCCCGGCCACCGGTGGTCGAGTCTGTCGAGACCCCGGCCACCGGTGGTCGAGCTTGTCGAGACCCTCGCCGGGTTTCGAGACGGTCCTCGTTCCTCGGGACGGGCTCCTCAACCACCGGCGGGGTGCGCGGCCGAGCCGGAGGAGACCGGACAGCCCGGGGCGAAGGTGCCCAGCCGAGCCAAGTCCGGGCGGTGGTCCGCGTCGTAGCCGCGGATGCGCGGTGACTCCAGGCTCAGGAAGGGACGCCGCCGGGTCGGGAAGTAGCGCAGCAGGCGGGCCCGGGCGCGCAGCGCCCCCTCGGACGCCGAGCGCCAGGCGGGGCCGGGGTCGTGGTAGCCGAAGGCTTCGAGCAACGGCACGTCCATGAGTGCCAGGCTGAACCGTCGCACGAGCGGCGCGGCCGCTGCCGGATAGAACGACGCCAGCGGGGCCAGGGTCGCGTCGGCGACGCGGCGGGCGCCGGCGTCGAAGCCGAAGTGTTCACGCTCGTAGTCGTCCATCAGCGTGGCGAACCCGTCGTAGGTCTGCGGCATGTCCTTGATCGCCATCCGGCGGCCGAGCTCGCGGTAGTGGAGCACCGAGGCGCGCACCTCGGCCGGGCTGAGCGGGCGCCAGCCGAAGTCGTCGATCCAGCGCTTGGGCACGACCACGAAGGTGGCGAGCACGTAGAGCATGTCCTCGTTGCTGATCGCGTAGCGGGCGTGCATCTGATTGATCCGCCGCACGGCGACTCGTCCTTCGGTGGAGTCGAAACCGTGCACGAGCGGGGCCTCGAGCAGGAGCGCTGTGTCGTCGTAGCGTTTCTGGCACGCGCGGGTGAATTCACCGGTCTCGTCGAGGAGCCGACCGATCGACGGCACGGCGTAGGTACGGAAGAGCGCGAAGCTCAGCGACTGGTTGAAGTCCCACGGGAACTCGTGCAGCGCGAGGATCCGATAGATCTCCGCGTGGTCGACCTCCGGATCGAGCAGAGCGATCCGGTTCTGCCAGTACCGCTTGGGCCCGTACGTCCTCGCCATGGCGACACACTAGGCCGCACGTCGATGCGGGGCGTCGAGTTCAGCCGCGCGGCTGGAGGATCCCGCTGGGCGCGACCAGGCGTCCGTTCTGCAGGATCGCGGTGCCGATGGTGAACGGCGTCCCGACCATCCGCAACTGCGCCGGCATGCCCTCGCGCCGGGTCTCCCAGAGTCGCGGCCCTACGTCGCTGTGGCGGATGTCGTAGTCGCGCAGGGTCAGGTAGGCGGCAGGACCGTAGAAGTCGATGACGAGCGCGGTGGTGAGCCCGAACTGGAAGATGCCGCCGTGTGAGATCTGGACGACGCCGTCGCGCTCGACGGCGGTGGTGTCGTGCACCTCGCCCGCCAGGTACAGGTCGACGTCGTAGCGGCGCAGCAGCTTCCACAGCCGCGACGACGTACCGCCCGGGTAGTGCAGTCGACTGGACCCGCGGGAGGCCACCGGCCAGATGATCGGTGTGTGCCCCTGCACGAGGATCCACTCGACGCGGTCGCGCTTGGCGCGAGCCAGGACGCCGCGCAGCCACTCGAACTGCTGGGGGTCCAGGCCGATCCTCATGCCGCGCGGGGAGGGGGAGAAGACGTCGAGGGAGACGACCTGCACGTCGGGTGTGGGCCGTCCGGCGTAGGCGGTCGTGGCGGCGGGGCCCTCGGGATGATCGGCGAAGACCGGACGGCCCTCGGCGTCGCGGGTGAAGGTTCGCGCGTACTCGCTCTTGAAGGCTCCGGCGAGAGCGAGCTTCTTGCGAGACCACGGATTGTCTCCGTACTCGTGGTCGCCAGGGGCGGGCACTGGGAAGAGTCCGCGCTCGGTGAAGCGCGCCTTCCACTGCGGGTAGTAGGTACGAGCCGCGCGGCGCAGTGCCCGGCGAGCCTGCGGGATGGTCTCGACCGGCCCGAAGTTGCCGGTGTCGTGGTCGTCGTAGCCCCAGCGGCCGTCGACCAGGTCGCCCGCGACCAGGACGGCGAGCGGGCGCAGCGAGGCCCAGTCGTCCAGCACCTTCGCCAACGTGCGTTCGTAGGCGGCATTGGTCGAGTTGGTCGAGCGCCGGGGCGTCCACGACGACGGGCCCTCGCGCAGGTCGCCGACGTCCCCGTTGAGGAAGTCCGGGCTCGAGACGAGGCGGGTGTCGGGCCGCAGGGCGCGCCCGAGGGCGATGGTGCGGGCGGGCAGCGACGAGGTCGATGTCCGACCGTCGCGGACGACGGTCGCGGTGCCGGTGAGCCGGTCGCCGGTCTCGCCGATCGCGAGCGCGTCGATGGTCACGACGCGGGCGTCGGGCCGCGGCTGGCACTGGAGAGTGGCGGCGCCCACGATGTCGGAGCGTCGTCGAGTGACGGTGCTGGGCAGGCATGCCTGCGGGATCGCGGTCACCTGGGCGTGCTGCAGCCGGACGACGAGCTGCTCGGTGCCGGCGGCGATGTCGACCCGGGCGCGCACCGGGTCGAGCGAGTTCACCAGCGGGCGGCCGTCGGTCCACGAGGCATCGCCCGGCGCGGCAGCGGCAGCCGCGGTGATCGCGAGGCTCGCGCCCTGGGCCTCGCGGGTGTCGCCCGCGCGGTCGGCGTCCGCGCTGTCCGGGCTGGCGCAGGCTCCCAGTGCGAGGGCGGATGCCGTCGCCGCCGCGGAGAGCAGGCGCAGACGAGCGCGGTCGGGGAGCACGCCTCAGCGTAGCGAGCCAGGTCGCCGAGCTGGCCCGCACGGTGGTCGTGGCGCCCGGGAGCCACCGAGGGCCCGCACCACGCCGCCCATCTCACGCCGGTCGACCCTGTGAAGTAGAACACGTTACATTTTGGCCATGAGTGAGGCCGCTGTCCCGTCGTCGACGCCCGCATCCGCCGATCCCGGCGGCGCAGCCGCGCCCGACGTCTTCGCGCCGGCGATGCTGGGGCCGGTCACGCTGCGCAACCGGACGGTCAAGGCCGCGACCTTCGAGGGCCGCACGCCCCACGGCCAGGTCACCGACGAGCTGATCGACTACCACCTCGCCGTGGCCGAGGGCGGCATCGGTCTGACGACGGTCGCCTACCTCACCGTGGCGCCCGAGGGGCGGACCCACCGCGAGCAGATCGTCGTCGGACCCGACACCGAGGCGGGGCTGGCGCGGATGACCGAGGCCATCCACGCCACCGGTGCCTCGATCGCAGCCCAGGTGGGGCACGCGGGTCCGGTCGCCAACGGACGCTCGAACGGGGTGAAGGCCCTGGCTGCTTCGCGGATGCCGAGCCCCCTCTCGATGCAGATGATCCGCTCCGCCTCCGAGGCCGACCTGACACGGATCACCGGCGCCTACGTCGCGGCGGCGCGCACGCTCGTGCGCGCGGGGTTCGACGTCCTCGAGCTGCACATGGCGCACAGCTACCTGATCTCCTCGTTCCTCGCACCCGGGCTCAACAAACGCAAGGATCGCTGGGGTGGTCCGCTGGAGAACCGGGCGCGGCTCGCGCGTCAGGTCGCCAAGGCCGTGCGCGAAGAGGTCGGAGACGCAGCAGCGGTCACCGCGAAGGTCTCGCTGGGTGACGGCTTCCGTGGCGGGGTGACCACCGAGTCGGGGCTGGAGTTCGCCCAGCTGCTCGAGGCCGACGGGCATCTGGATGCTCTCCAGATGTCGGGCGGCTCGTCGCTGATGAACCCGATGTACCTGTTCCGCGGAGGCGCCCCGGTGGCCGAGTTCGCCGCCTCGATGCCTGCCGCCGTCCGGTGGGGCATGAAGACGCCGATCGGCCGCTCGTTCATGAAGGAGTACCCCTTCGAGGAGGCCTACTTCTGGGACAAGGCCGTCCGGTTCCGCGAGGGCCTGACGATGCCGCTCATGCTGCTCGGCGGCATCAACCGCCTCGACACCATGCAGCGAGCGATGGCGGGCGGGTTCGATTTCGTCGCCATGGGCCGCGCCGTGCTGCGCGAGCCCGACCTGGTGAACCGGCTCGCGCGCAGCGAGGCCGTCTCCGGTGTCTGCATCCACTGCAACCGCTGCATGCCGACGATCTACTCGGGCACGCGCTGCCCGCTGATCCCGGAGCCGGCGGCGAGGGCGACCGTCTGAGGTGGGCGGCGGACCGGTGTTTTCGTAGAAAGGTCTATGAAACATCTGGTCGAGAAATAGAACCTGTTCTATTCTCACGCCATGTCCCAGGTCATTCCCGAGAAGCCCCTGCGCGCCGTCGTCTGGTCGACCGGCACGATCGGCCGGCACGCCATCGCCGGTATCGACGCCCACCCCGACCTCGAGCTGGTCGGGGTCTGGGTGAGTAGCGCGGCCAAGCACGGGAAGGATGCCGGGGAGCTTGCCGAGCTCGGGCGCGAGCTCGGCATCCGCGCGACCAGCGACCGTGACGAGCTGATCGCCCTGGCTCCCGACGTCATCGTGCACACCGCGATGGCCGACGACCGCGTCTTCGAGTGCATCGAGGACCTCATCTCGTTCGTCGAGGCCGGCATCAACGTCACCTCCTCGGGGCCGGTGCTGCTGCAGTGGCCCGAGCAGATCCTGCCGCCCGAATTCATCGCCCGCATCGAGGACGCCTGTGCTCGCGGCAACGCCAGCATGCACATCAACGGCATCGACCCGGGGTTCGCCAACGACCTCCTGCCGCTGGTCATGACGAGCCTCTCCCAGCGCATCGACGAGGTGCGCGTGATGGAGATCTGCGACTACTCCACCTACTACCAGCCGGTCGTGATGGGCGACATCTTCGGTTTCGGCAAGCCCATGGACGAGCCCGGCATGATGTGGGCGCCCGGCATCCTCTCGATGGCGTGGGGCAGCGTCGTGCGCCAGATCGCGGCAGGCTTGGGCGTCACTCTCGACGAGCCGCTCACCGAGGAGGTCGAGCGCCGGCCGGCCACGCGCGACACCGCCAGCGTCTCCGGAGACATCGCCGCCGGCACGATGGGGGCCTTCCGGTTCCAGCTCATCGGCAAGGTCGACGGCGTGCCGAGGGTGGTCTGCGAGCACATCACCCGCACCGACGCCGCCGACCACGACGACTGGGAGCAGCCGCCTGCCGGCACCGACGGTTGCTACCGGGTCAGGATCACCGGCGAGCCGATGATGCAGGTCGACTTCACCCACCACGGCGAGCACGGCGACCACAACGTCAGCGGCATGATCACCACCGCCCAGCGGATCGTGAACGCCGCTCCCGCCGTCGTCGCTGCCAGGCCCGGCATCGTGCGCGCGATCGACCTGCCGTTGGTGACCGGACGAGGGCTGGTCACGCCCGCGAAGCGGGTGTGACCGATGGTGGTCGAGCAGCGACCACGGCCGACGCGGGATGCCGTGACAGAGCCTGCCGGAACCCGCCGAGACGAAGGACCACATCACGCATGAGCATCCTCGACCGTTTCGCCCTGGACGGCCACGGCGCGATCGTCACCGGCGCCGGCCGCGGCCTCGGTGCCGCGACGGCCGTCGCGCTCGCGCAGGCAGGCGCCGACGTGTTGATCTCGGCGCGCTCCGCCGATCAGCTCGAGGTCGTCGCCGACCAGGTCCGTGCCGCCGGACGCCGGTGCGTCGTCGTCGCGGCGGACCTGAGCGACCTGGACGCCGTCGCCGGGCTGGCCCAGGCGGCCTACGACGAGTTCGGTCGTCTCGACACCGTGGTCAACAACGTCGGTGGCACCGGACCACGTGGATTCCTGGACACCAGCCCCGGCTACCTGGAGCGGGCGTTCTCGTTCAACGTCAGCACGGCGCACGCCCTGACCCGGGCAGCGGTGCCCCTGCTGATGGCGAACGACGACGGCGCCCAGAAGTCCGTCGTCACGGTGTCGTCGATGATGGGTCGCACGGCCGACCGTGGGTTCGTGGCCTACGGCACGGCCAAGGCAGCGCTGGCACACTGGACCAAGATGGCCGCGCAGGACCTCTCGCCCCGCATCCGCGTCAACGGCATCTATGTCGGCTCGATCATGACCAGTGCGCTGGAGATGGTGGCGGGTGACCCGAATCTGATGGGGCAGCTGGAGGGCAAGACGCCGCTCGGCCGCGTCGGTGAGCCCGAGGACATCGCCGCCGGCGTGCTGTACCTGTCCTCGCGTGCCGGGCAGTACATCACCGGCAAACTGCTCGAGATCGACGGCGGCATCCAGCAGCCCACCCTCGACCTGGGCTTCCCCGACGTCTCGTAGGGTCGCGCAGGTGCCATACGAGGAGACCGCCCCCGATCACGCCGACCGCGGTCGTGCCGGTCACGACCCGGGCACCCCGACGGCGCTCGCCGTCTCACCCGACTCCGGGGAGCACTGGAGCGCCGAAGGTGCCTGGCGTGTGGACGACGGCGTGTGGCGGATCCCGCTGCCGCTGCCGATGGACGGCCTCAAGGCCATCAACGTCTACGTGCTGGAGGCCGACGACGGACTGACCCTCGTCGACGGCGGCTGGGCGATCCCGGTCGCGCGGGACCTGCTGGCACGGTGTCTGCGTGACATCGGCGCCGGGTTCGGCGACATCCGTCGCTTCCTGGTCACCCACGTGCATCGCGACCACTTCACGATGGCCACCGTGCTCGGCCACGAGTTCGGGGCCGAGGTCGCGCTCGGCCGCGGCGAGGAGGCGGCGCTCGACCTGCTGAACAACGTCGACGACCTCGACGAGAACCCGTTCCACGACGTCCTGCGGACAGCGGGGGCGCATCCGATCGTGGAGGAGTGGCAGCGTCTCGACGACGGGGAGACGCCCGACCCCCGGCTCTGGGCGAGGCCGACGCGATGGCTCGACGGCGACGTCTCCATCGAGGTCGGCACGCGCACGATCGACGCCGTCCACACCCCCGGCCACACCCCGGGGCACTACGTCTTCGCCGACGCCGCGGCCTCGCTGCTCTTCGCGGGCGACCACGTGCTGCCGACCATCACGCCGTCGATCGGGTTCACGGTGCCGCCGGCCCCGGATCCGCTGGGGCACTTCATGGCCTCGCTGACCCGCGTGCGCCAGTTGCCGGACCTGCGAGTGCTTCCTGCCCACGGTCCGGTGGCGCCGTCCTCGCACGCGCGCGCCGAGCAGCTGCTGGAGCACCACGAGGTCCGCCTGCGGCAGAGCCTGGACGCCGTCGTCGCGGGCGGCTCGACGGCCTACGAGGTCGCCCAGCAGCTCGGGTGGACCCGGCACCTGCACGCCTTCGACCAGCTCGACTGGTTCAGCCGCGGCATGGCGGCGATGGAGACCAAGGCGCACCTGGAGCTGCTGGTCGCCCAGGGCCGCGCCACCGTCGCCGACACCGCGGGTGGCGAGGTGTTCTCCCGCGTCTGACGCTCCGGACCCGGTCAGCTCCGCAGGAAGTCCAGGGTGTGGCGCCAGGAGCGACGCGCCTCCGGGATCCCCGGGAGCAGCGGGAAGACGTGGATGAGGTCGGGCGCCTCGAGGTAGGTCAACGACCAGTCGCTGGCCGCTGCGGCGTCGGCGAGTTGGCGGCACCCGGGCACCAGCAGGTCGCGGGTGCCGCAGAACATCAAGGCGGGCGGTAGGCCGTCGAGCGTGCCGAAGAGGGGGGAGACCTCGGGTCGCGTGGCGTCGTCCGAACCGGCCCACCACGCGCCGTAGGCCATCAGCTTGCGCTGGAAGAGCCACGGGTCGCGGGCGTCGTAGATCGGGGAGTCGGGGTGGCTGAACGTGACGTCGACCCAAGGCGCGTGCAGCAGCAGGTGGCTCGGCAGGTGGCCGCGCAGGTCGCGCAGGGTCTGGGTGATCGCGACCGCCAGTCCGCCTCCGGCGGAGTCACCGGCGACCACGACGCGATCGCGGGTCGCCGTCAGTGCGGCGAGCTCGTCGACCAGCGCGCGGTGGCTGTCGCGCCAGGTGAACTCCGGAGCCAGCGGGTAGTCGGGCATCACCACCTCGGCGTCCAGCTCTGCCGCCAACCGGACGGCGTACCGCACGTGGACGGCGTCGATCGGCGCGACGTAGCCACCGCCGTGGAGGTAGTACAGCGTCGTCTGCGGTCGCCGTCCGCGCGGGCGGATGGTGTGGGAGGGGAACGGGTGGGTCCGGGTGCTGATGTCGTAGCGCTGCTCCGCTCCCCGCACGGCCCGCAGCGGCAGCGATCGGTCCATCCCCGCGTGCCACCGCTCCAGGCGGGCGCGCTCGGCGTCGACGTCGTCGGGCTGCAGGTCGCTGGCCTTGCGCATCGCCGGGACGACGCGGGCGAGCAGGTCGTGGCTCAGGCTGGGCACACCCCGAGCCTGCCATGCGCGGCGGTGGCGGGGCCCCGGGGAGCGGTGACGTACGGAGGAAGCCGCGTCGCCGTCGCGAGCTCTCCAGCCCGGCCCGGCCCCACCGGACGGCGTGTAGCCCGCGCGGGCTACGCTGACGACGTCAGACAGGGGAGCCCGAGCACGGGCTGAGAGTGCGGATGAGCCGCAGACCCTTTAGAACCTGCTCCGGTTAGTACCGGCGAAGGGAGTCCGAGATGTTCGTGCGCGCGCTCACCCGCAAGGCCGCCGCCGTCACCGCCGTCAGCGCACTGGGGATCACCGCCCTGAGTGCGTGCTCGTTCGTCACCGAGGAGGGGGAGGCGAGTGGCACCTCGGAGCACGTCGTACTGCTCACCCATGGTGACTTCTACCTCCCCGAGGACCTGACCGAGACGTTCGAGGCCGACACCGGTTACGTGCTCGACGTCCGCCCCAGCGACGGCGTGGGGGACCTCGCCAACCTCGTCGCCGACGAGGCCGGAAAGCCCTCGGGCGACGTCGTCTTCGGCGTCGACAGCACCTTCGCCTCGCGCGTCCTCGAGGCCGGCGCCGTGGCGCCGTTCGCAGGCGAACTGCCCGACGGCGTGGCCGACTACGCCCTCGCCGGTGACGACGACGGTGCGCTGGTCGGCGTCGACAGCGGCAACGTGTGCGTCAATGTCGACACCGCCTGGTTCGATGCCGAGGGAATGACCCCGCCGACGACCTTCGCCGACCTGACCGAGCCCGCCTACCGGGGCCTGTTCGCGATCCCGGGTGCCTCGACGAGCTCGCCCGGCATGGCGTTCCTGCTCGGCACCATCGCCGAGTTCGGCGACGACTGGAGCAACTACTGGGCCGACCTGATGGCCAACGACGCGCTCGTCGTCAACGGATGGTCGGACGCCTACAACGTCGAGTTCACCGCCGGTGAGGGTGGCGGAGACCGCCCGATCGTCGTCAGCTACGACTCCTCGCCCGCGTTCACCGTCGCCGACGGCGCCACCGGCACCGCGGCCCTGCTCGACACCTGCGTCCGTCAGGTCGAGTACGCCGGTGTGCTCGAGGGTGCCGACAACCCCGAGGGTGCGGCGGACCTCGTCGAGTTCCTGGTGAGCCAGGAGGTGCAGGCCGCACTGCCCGAGAGCATGTACGTCTTCCCGACCCGCGCCGGTGTGGAGCTGCCGACCGACTGGGCGACGTTCGCCCAGCGGCCGAGCGACCCGCTGATGGTCGACCCCGCCGAGATCGAGGCCAACCGCGAGGACTGGCTCCTGGAGTGGACCGACGTCGTCAGCCGCTGAACGCCGGGGGAAGCGCGGATCTGTGGGGCGGAGGGCGGCGATGCGTCCACCGCACGGCCCGGTCCGGGTGAGGGCGCGGGGCACGCTGACCCTGATCGGCCTGTCCGCGCTGCCGCTCGCCGTCCTGACCGTCTTCTTCCTGCTGCCGCTGGGAGGCATGCTCGCTCGGGGGCTCTGGCCTGACGGCGAGCTGGCGCCGCGGGCCGTGCTCGACGTGCTGTCGCGGCCGCGGGTGGGGCGCGTCGTCTGGTTCACGGCGTGGTCCTCCGCCGTCGCCACGGCGATCGCGGTGGCGGTCGGCCTGCCGGTCGCGTACGTGCTGTACCGGCTCCGCTTCCGCGGCCGCGCGGTGCTGCGGGCGGCGGTGCTGGTGCCGTTCGTGATGCCGACCGTCGTGGTCGGCGTCGCGTTCCGTCAGCTCCTCCGAGACGGCGGACCGCTCGGCGCGCTCGGCCTGGACCACACCCCGGTCGCCGTCATCGCCGGCCTGGTGTTCTTCAACGTCGCGGTCGTGGTGCGCACCGTCGGCGCGGCGTGGGAGGGCCTCGACTCTCGTCCGGCGGAGGCGGCCGCCGCGCTCGGAGCGACCCCCTGGCAGGTGTTCCGCACCGTGACCCTGCCGACGCTGAGGCCGGCCGTCGTGGCGGCTGCGTCGGTGGTGTTCCTGTTCTGCGCGACCGCGTTCGGCGTGGTGCTCATCCTCGGCGGCGTCCGCTACGCCTCGGTCGAGACCGAGATCTACCTGCTCACGACGGTGATCCGCGATCTGCCGGGTGCGGCTGCGCTCTCGCTCGTGCAGCTGGCGGCGGTCACGGTGCTCCTGGTCGTGGCCGGTCGTACCCGTCGCGTGGCCGACCCGACGGTCACGCGGCACGTCGCCGATCCCCGTCGTCCAGGTCGGGCCGACGCGCCGCAGCTCGTCGTCATGACGGTGTTCGCGGCGTTCCTGTCGGCGCCGATCGGCGCGCTGGTGGTGCAGTCGCTCCGCGTCGACGGCGCGTGGAGCCTGGGGCACTACCGCGCGTTGGGCACCACGGGCAGCGAGGGAGCCCTCGTCGTGCCGGCGACGCAGGCCCTGGCGAACTCGCTGCAGACCGCGATCGACGCGACGTGGATCGCGCTCCTGCTCGGCCTCCTCGTCTCGATCGTGGTCACCCGGCGCTCCCGCAGTCGCACGGAGCGGCACGTGCGGTCGGTGCTCGACGCCGTCTTCATGCTGCCGCTGGGGGTCTCTGCGGTGACCATCGGCTTCGGGTTCCTGGTGACCCTCGGCCGCGAGCCGCTCGACCTGCGCACCTGGCCGCTGCTCGTGCCGATCGCACAGGCGTTGGTCGCGCTGCCGCTGGTGGTACGCACATTGGTGCCGGTGCTGCAGGGCATCGACGATCGCCAACGCCAGGCCGCGGCGTCTCTCGGCGCGGGTCCGCTCCGCTCGTTGCTCGTGGTCGACCTCCCCGTCATGTGGCGACCGACGCTGGCGGCCGCCGGCTTCTGCTTCGCCATCTCGCTGGGCGAGTTCGGCGCGACGTCGTTCCTGACCCGCGCCGACCACCCGACCCTGCCGGTGGTCATCGTGCGGCTGCTGGGTCGCCCCGGGGAGGGCAACTACGGCATGGCCCTGGCGGCGTCGGTGGTGCTCGCCGCCACCACCGCGTTGGTCGTGCTGCTCGTGGAGCGGCTGCGCGTGCGCTCGGTCGGTCGATGGTGAGGATGTGACGATGCTGGAGCTCGACGCTGTGAGCGTGCACTACGACGGCGTGCCCGCCCTGAGCGACGCCGACGTCCGGATCGAGGACGGCGAGGTGGTCGCCGTCCTCGGGCCTTCGGGGTGCGGCAAGTCGACGCTGCTGCGCGCCGTCGCGGGGCTCGAGCCGTTGAGCGCGGGCAGGATCACCTGGGACGGCGCGGACCTCGCGGGCGTGCCCACGCATCGCCGGGGCTTCGCCCTGATGTTCCAGGACGGCCAGCTCTTCGCGCACCTCTCAGTCGCTGCGAACGTGGGGTACGCGCTGCGTCTGCGCCGGGTGCCCGACCGCGCTCGGAGGGTCGCTGACCTGCTGGACCTGGTGGGTCTCGCCGGGTACGCCGACCGACTGCCGGGCACGCTGTCCGGCGGTGAGCGGCAGCGCGTCGCGCTCGCCCGCTCGATGGCCGCCGCACCGCGGGCGCTCCTGCTCGACGAGCCGCTCTCGGCGCTCGACGCCGCCCTGCGCGAGCGGCTCGCCTCGGACCTGCGTCGCATCCTCACCGAGTCGGGCACCACGACGCTGCTCGTCACCCACGACCAGGAGGAGGCGTTCGCGCTCGCCGACCGGCTGGTGGTGCTGCGCGGTGGACGGGTGGTCCAGCAGGGCAGCGCACGCGAGGTGTGGGCCCGGCCGGTCGACGCCGAGACCGCGCTGTTCCTCGGCTACGCGCGCGTGCTGGACGGCGAACCCGCGCGCCGGGTGCTCGCCGCACTGCCCCAGCGGCAGGCGTCGCCCGGCACGGCGGGGCAGGTCGCCCTGCGTCGCTCCGCGCTCGTCGCGGACGCCACGACCGTCGACGCGCCCGGGGCGGCGGGACTGGTCGGGGCCGTCGTCTCGGCCCGTGCCACCCCCGACGCCGTCCGGCTCGTCGTCGACGTCGAGGGGGTCGGCGTGCTCGACGCCGTCTCGGCGGCCGGCGTCCCTGCGCCCGGGGACCGTGTGCGGCTCCGTCTCGACGCCGCTCGCGTGGCGCTGCTCTGAGCACCCCGGAGGTCCGCGCACTACGATGGGCGCCGTGTATCGCCGCGCCTACGTGACCCTCGTCGCGGTCGCCGCCGTCATGGGCGCTTTGGCCCTGGTGGTGTCTCTGCAGTACGACCGTCCGCTGCTCGACCCCGAGGGCAAGTTCCTGGGTCCGTCGTGGGCGCGCCTGCCGCTGCTCGTCGCGCTCGCGCTCGCGCTCGACCTGGTGCCGCGTGCGCTGTGGTTCTCGCGCATGCGACCCACGGTGATGGTCACGGTGATCAAGGAGCGCCTGCGCAGCCACTGGACGCGCGATCGCTCGCTGCTCGTGGTGCTCGGCATCGTCTGCTTCTACGTGACCTACGTCAGCTACCGGAACCTGAAGTCGGCGCTGCCCTTCGTGCGCGACTTCGACAATCCCAACGACATGTTCGACCGCGAGCTGAACCTGCTCGACAAGGTGCTGTTCTTCGGTGGCCGGCCCGGGCCGGTGCTGCACGACGTCCTCGGCACGAACATCGCTGCCCACGTGCTCTCGTGGATCTACCTGCTGTTCGTGCCGATGGTGCCGATCCTGGTCACCGTCTGGATCGTGTGGTCGCGCAACATCTCCTTCGGCTACTGGTTCGTGACGTCGCAGGGCATCGCGTGGTCGCTCGGCACGCTGTCGTACTACGCGCTGCCCACGCTCGGCCCGGCCTTCCACTTCCCGTCCGGGTACACCGACCTGGCGCACACGCCCACGACCGACCTGATCGAGTCGCTGGACCGCACCCGAGATCTCGTCGTCCACGGTGGGTACGACGGGCAGAGCGTCGAGGGCATCGTGAACTCGGTCGCGGGCTTCGCCAGCCTGCACTGCGGCATCACCCTGCTCTGGGCGCTGATGGTGCAGTTCACCCTGCGCAGCAAGCTGCTCAAGTGGATCTTCTGGATCAACTTCGGCTGCACCGTGATCGCCACGATCTACTTCGGCTGGCACTACCTCGCCGACGACGTCGCCGGGTTCATGATCGCGTTGGTCGCCTTCTACCTGGGAGGCATCGCCACCGGGCAGAAGTTCGATCGACATTCGCTCAGATCCCATCCGACGACGACCACGTCGGCCGTGCCGGTGCACGCCGACTGATCGGCCGTCGGTGGTCGAGCTTGTCGAGACCCGGCGGGCATCTCGACAAGCTCGATGACCGGGAGGTCCGCTCGGTGACCGGGAGGTCCGTTCGATGACTGCGCCCCCGGTGGTCGAGTTCGTCGAGACCTCGGGAGGGTGAGCCGGTGGTCGGGCTTGGGGACCCCGGGAGGGTGAGGCGCTGCTCGGTACCGTCTGCCTCATGGCGACCGACACCGTCCTGCCCGATGCCGTCGATCCCGACGCCGCCGATCCCGCGGCTGCGGGGCCGGGCGCGGAGCGGGCGGCGGCCGAGGAGGAGGGGGTCTACCTCCAGCCGGAGGTGGACGTCGCCGCACTGACGGACGTGCTCGACGGCCGCTACGCCGAGGTCCGTCGCAGCGTGCGTGCCCAGCTCGCCGAGCACGCGGGCATCCTGGAGGACGCCGAGACGTCGACCCGCGCCGAGTACCGCGAGCGTGTGCTCGAGCTGGTGCAGGAGATGGCCGGCACCGGGCAGACCGGATTCGGCTTCCCGGCCGAGTACGGCGGCGGCGCGGACATCGGTGCCTCGATCGCGGCGTTCGAGACCCTCGGTCTCGGCGATCTCTCGGTGATGACGAAGGTCGGGGTCCAGTTCGGTCTCTTCGGCGGCGCGATCCTCCAGTTGGGTACCCAGCGACACCACGAGCGCTACCTGGCCGACGTCGTCAGCGGCCGGCTGCTGGGCTGCTTCGCGATGACCGAGACCGGTCACGGCTCGAACGTCCAGGCGCTCGGCACCGTCGCGACCTATGACGCCGAGACCGACGAGTTCGTCGTCCACACCGCGCGCGAGGACGCGAGCAAGGACTACATCGGCAACGCCGCCTGCCACGGCGAGCTCGCCGTCGTGTTCGCCCAGCTGGAGGTGGGCGGTGAGCAGCACGGTGTCCATGCCCTGCTCGTGCCGATCCGGGTGGACGGCGAGGTCGCGCCCGGCGTCCGGATCGAGGACGACGGCGCCAAGATGGGCCTCAACGGCGTCGACAACGGACGGATCTGGTTCGACCACGTCCGGGTGCCGCGCGAGGCGCTGCTCAACCGTTTCGCCGACGTCGACGCGGACGGCGTCTACTCCAGCCCGATCGACAACCCGGGCCGCCGCTTCTTCACCATGCTCGGAACGCTGGTGCAGGGCCGGGTGTGCATCGGCGGTGCGGGCATCAACGCCGCCAAGGTCGCCATCGCCATCGCGGTGACCTACGGCAATCGTCGTCGCCAGTTCGAGGCGACGGGCGAGGAGGAGGAGCTCCTCCTCGACTACGGCCTGCATCAGCGACGGCTCCTACCGCTGCTCGCCCGCAGTTACGCGCTGCACTTCGCCCAGGAGGTCGTCGCCGATCAGCTCCACCAGGTCTTCTCCGGCGAGAAGGACGACGACGTCACCCGTCGTCTGCTCGAGTCGCGGGCGGCGGGCACCAAGGCGCTGGGCACCTGGCACGCGACGCGCACCATCCAGGAGTGCCGCGAGGCATGCGGCGGCGCCGGGTACCTGGCGGTCAACCGCTTCGCGGCGCTCAAGGCCGACACCGACGTCTTCACCACGTTCGAGGGCGACAACCACGTCCTGCTGCAGTTGGTGGCCAAGGGCCTGCTGACCGACTACGCCAGCGACTTCGAGGACCTGGACCAGTTCGGCATGGTGCGGTTCGTCGCCGGCCTCGCCGTCGACACCGTCATCGAGAAGACGGCCGTGCACAAACTGCTCGAGCGGATCAAGGACGTGCTCCCCGGCGGTGACGCCTGGGACGCCGACGCCGGACTGCTCGACCCCGACTACCACCTGGCGATGTACCGGTTCCGCGAGGAACACATGATCGGCGGCGTCGCCCGTCGGCTCAAGCGGGGCATCGACGACGGGATGGACGCCGGCGAGGTCTTCTCCCGCGTGCAGGACCACGTGATCGCCGCGGCCCGGGCCCACATGGAGCGGCTCGTGCTCGAGGCGTTCGTGGAGAAGGTGGCGACGCTGCCCGACGGCGACCTCAAGGTGGCGCTCAACCTGCTGTGCGACCTGCACGCCCTGGCCGGGATCGAGGCGGATCGGGCCTGGTTCATGGAGCACGGCCGGCTCAGCGTGCAGCGCAGCAAGGCGATCTCGCGTGAGGTCGCGAGCCTGTGTCGCAAGATCCGACCGCTCGCCGGAGATCTGGCGGATGCCTTCGCGGTGCCGCCGGAACTGCTGCGGGCGCCGGCACTGGTCGGCTGATCCGTAGTCTGACCGGGTGACGATCATCTCCCGCATCCCCGGGCTCGGCGGCTGGAGCGATGACCCGCTCTGGGCGTCCTTCTACGACTGGACCGTCGAGCACCCCCACCTCGGCGGTGCGATCTGGGCGGCCGGGCTGCAGAGCAACCTGCGCCGCCTCTACGACGCCGCCCACGAGCTGTCGTTGCTGGCGCCGGGCTCCCGCGTGCTCGACGTGCCGTGCGGGGGTGGCGTCGCGCTCCGGGGCCTCACGCCCGGTCAAGGCGTCGACTACGTCGCCGCCGACATCGCACAGGCGATGCTCGACCGCACGATGGACGCCGCGCGCGAGCGTCGTCTGGACGACCAGGTGACGCCGCGGATCGCCGACGTCGGCGACCTCCCGTTCGCGGGTGAGTCCTTCGACATGGTCGTCTCGTTCACCGGGCTGCACTGCTTCCCCGACCCGGCGGCCGCCGTCGTGGAGATGGTGCGGGTGCTCAAGCCCGGCGGAGTGATCAGCGGCAGCGCCCTGCTCAACGACTCGGGCCTGATCCACGAACCGATCCGTCGGGTCGGTCGCGTCGCCGGTCTGCTCGGGCCCGGATGCACGGGCACCGAGATCGTGCACTGGCTCGCCGCCCAGGGTGTCGACGTCGAGCTCGTCCGCTCGGGTGCGATCGGATACTTCCGCGGGGTCAAGCGCGCCACGGCGTGACCGGCACGACCGGCTCCGCGGTCGACGACACCGCGTTCGAGTGTCCCGATGGTCGAGGAGCCCGCGAGGAACGAGCGGGCGTCACGAGACCACCGCCGACCTCAACTCGCGCCGGGGCTCTTCTCGTCGTCCTCCGGCTGGGCGTCGGTGGCGTCGTCGGGCCGCAGCCGCTTGCGATCGAGGTCGCGCAGGAAGTCCTCGTCGTCGTCGGGCGCGACGATCTTCGGGCGTGGCTTGGGCTGCCAGATCGGCCGTTGCTGCGGGCGACGTCCGCCGCCCGCGGGGTGCTGCGAGTTCGTCGCGCGCTGCAGTGCCCGCACCAGCAAGTACGTGGCGAGCACGAAGAGAGCGAACATCAACAGGAACCGCAACACAGTGCCCATGGTAGGTGGCGCGTGGTGACCCGGCGGGGTGCGCCTACCCTTGGCCGAGTGAAGGAGTTCTGGATCTACACCCTGGCCCGCATCGCCCTCTTCGCGGTCACGTGGGGAATGGTCGCCGGCGCGTGGCTGCTCGTGACGGGTGAGGCCTCGCTCGGGTGGAGCCTCATCATCGCCTTCATCCTCAGCGGGATCGGCTCCTACGTCGTCCTGCAGGGGCCGCGCGAAGCGCTGGCCCAGCGTGTCCAGACGCGTGCCGCCAGCGCTACGACCCGGTACGAGGAGATGCGCTCCAAGGAAGACACCGACTGATCGGCTCGGTGACCGCCCAGCGGTCGTCAGGGTCCTCCCTCCGGACTCCCTCGTCCGACCATCCACCTGCCGGCCGTCATGATGTGCGGGTGTCGATGCCCCCGGCGAGCCCCGACCTCCTGACCCGACCGCGTCTGCACGCGCAGCTGGATCGCGAGCTTCCTCGCCTCACCGTGCTCTCCGCGCCGAGCGGATCGGGCAAGACCAGTCTCGTCCGATGCTGGGTCGATTCGCGTGACAGCGCCGCGGTCGCCTGGCTGACGTTGGAGGGCGAGCAACCCGGGCGGGTGAACTTCTGGCAGGCGGTCCTGACCGCGGCGGGCCGGTTCGACGTCCTGCCGATGGACGAGGCCGTCGGTCTGATGGGCGACGTCGAGCGCATCGGAGACATCCCCTCGGTGGTCGCGGGTGCGCTCGCGGACCGCGGCCAGGTGCTGCTGGTGCTCGACGCCTTCGAGCGCCTGCGGGAGGACGCCGACGTCGTCGCTGACGACCTGACGCGCCTGGTGCGGCTGTGCCCGGAGCTGAGGGTCGTCATCACGACCCGCACCACGACCGGGATCGCCAGTCCGGGTCGGACGCTGCGCGGTGAGATCGCCTCGATCGGTCCGTCCGACCTCGCGTTCACCCTCGAGGAGACGCGCGCGTTGTTGACGACCTTCGGCGACGCGCGGCTGGCCGACTTGGCCGGGGAGCTGCATGCCACGACGGCCGGTTTCCCGCTCGCGGTCCGGGCCGCGATGCTGTCGCTGGCCAGGCCCGACGTCGATCTCGGCGCGCTCGAGTGGCGCTCGCTCGTCGCGGACGACCTACGCACGCAGCTCCCCGGACGGGCGGCGTACGAGTTCGTGCTCGCCACCTGCCTGCCGCCGTACTTCGACGTCGACCTCGCCGATGAGCTGAGCGGAGTGGGTGACGCGAGGTCGATCCTGGCCGAGCTGGCCTGGCACGGCTTCGGCCGGTGGATCCCCTTCGCGCCAGGGCGCCAGGTGTTCCAGTACGTGGAGTCGTTGCGCTCGGCGATGCTGGCCGAGTCCGGAGCGCTACCCGCCGCCACGCGGGCTCGGGCTGCACAGGCGGCCGCGGGCTGGTTGCATCGCAACGGCATCTTCGAGACGGCGTTCGAGATCGCCGTCTCCGCTCGTCAGTACAGCGTCGCCGGCCGGGTCTACGCGGCACTCGTGGCGAGCAACCCCGAGATGATCACGTCGCCGCGCTTCGACCGTCAGCTCGCGACGGTGCCGCACCACGCACTCGCCCAGTACCCCGCGCTCGCCCTCGGTCGAGGTCTGGCCTGCCATCGCGATCCCGCGCTGCTCGGTGCCGCCGCCGAGTACTTCCGCATCCCGGCGTCGTGGACCGGACCTCGGCTCCCCGACATGGGGCCGGGCGAGGTGTTGATGGGGCACACCGCGAAGGTCGCCAGCCTGCGCATCCTCGGGCGCTTCGACGAGTCGGCGCGCGCTGCCGGACAGGCGCTGGCCTACTTCGACGGCATCTCCGAACAGGAACAGCACCACATCACCGACCTCGGCGCGACCGTGCTGCGGCACCTGTCCTACTCCTTCTTCCAGGACGGGCAGATCGACGTCGCGCGGATCACGGCCATGCGGGCCATCGCGTCGAGCACCCGCCCCGAGTCGCTCAACCACAACGCCGTCTACGCCGCGGGTTTCAATGCGCTCGATGGTCGTGGTGCCGAAGCGCGGGCCGCGCTCGCCCACATCGACCCGGCCGCATGGCGCCCCGGGCAGGCCACCGGGTACGGGAACGCGCTCGGGCGCATCGGCGAGGCGGCGCTGTGCTTGGACGAGTTCGACCTGGAGGGCGCGATCGCTCGGTACGACGGCTGCGCCTTCGTCGTCACCTCCGAGTTCTGGCCGTTCATCACCTGGACGCTCATGCACGCCCGCCTCGGCCTCGGGCGGGCCACCGCCGAGACGCATCGCGTCGAGTCGGCGCTGGAGAACACGCCGTCACCGCCAGGTTCGGCGGACGGCCTCGGTGCGGCCGCCGTCCGGTCGGCTCTCGCGATCCTCTGGCTCTCGTCCGGCAACCGCGCGAAGGCGGGTCCGCTGCTGCGGCGCCGCACTCGGTATGCGGGTCAGGTGGCACCGGCGGCGATGCTGTCCTACCTGCTCAACGACGACGCGGGCCCTGCGTTGGCCGCGCTGCCCAGGCTGGAGGCACGACCCGGCCACACGACCCGGTCCCGGGTGGCCACCCTGACCCTCGGGTCGGCGGCGGCACTGCGCGTCGCGCGCCCGGACACCGCGGCTGCCTTGATGGACAGGGTTCTGGCCCTCGTCGGACCTGACGGTGCCCGGGCTCACCTGATGTACCTTCCGCCGACGGACCTCGCCGCCCTCCGGGACCTCGCCGACGCCCGTGACGCTGCCGCGTTGCGGGCCTACCTCGACGGTCCTGTCCCGGTGAGCATCTCCGCGGAGACGATGCCGGCGTCCCTCACTCCGCAGGAGTCGGCCGTGATGGTGGCCCTCTCGCGTCATCCCAGCCGCGCCGCAGTCGCCGCGTCGCTGCACATCAGCGAGAACACGGTGAAGACCCACCTCCAGCGCATCTACCGCAAACTCGGGGTCAACTCCCGCGAAGCGCTCATCGAGAGGGCGATCGAGCTCGATCTGCTGACGCAGTAGCCGTCGGACGCGGACCGGCGACGCGTGCGGTCCCCGCCAGCACCAGCGCTGCGAGGAGTCCTGAGACGGCGCAGATCGACCAGACGACGTAGTAGCCGCCCAGCCAACCACCGCCCACCTCGAGCGAGCCGGTACGGGTCAAGCAGATCGCGAAGACAGCGGAGGCGATGCCGCCGCCGACGGTCTTCGCCGCGTTCGTGAGGCCCGTTGCCGATCCGACGCGATCGGGCGGGGCGACGGCGGCAGCCGCCGCGGGTATGGCCGCGATCAGGCCGCCGGTGCCGAGTCCGATCACCGCCATGACTCCCCAGGCGGCAGACGGGCTCCCGTGAAGCGGGAGCCAGGCCGCGTATCCGGCCGCATAGACGAGGCAGTGGACGGTCATCGCCAGGCGCATCCCCAGGAGCCGGCTCAGGGGCGCCAGCAGCAGCGCACCGATCGCCAGACAGGCGACGTAGAGCGCAATCCGGGCCGAGCCCTGTGCTGCGGTCAAACCGAAGCCGTAGCCGTGCACCACCGGGTCGCTGCGGAAGTAGGTCGACAACGGGACCTGCGCGCCGAGCAGCGACATGCCCACGAGGAAGGCCGTGGCCTGGACGCTCCACTGGGCCGGATGGGCGAGCAGTCGCACGTCGACCATCGGGTCGGCGTGCCGCGACTCGTAGCGCCACCACGGCACCGCCAACGCCACACCCGCCGCGACCACCGACCACGCCGGCAGCGATCCGACGCCATCCACCCGGATCAGCACCAGGCCGCCGAGCACGGCGAGCACGATCGCCGCGAGCAGCGAGAGACCGCCCCAGTCGAACCGGCCTCCGGGGAAGCCGGGCACGTCCTCCAGCACCGCCACCAGCGGCAGGCACAGGGTGACCACGACCGCGGGCACCACCAGCATCGTCGACGTCGAGACGCGGTCGGCGAGTTGGCCGGCCGTGCCCGCCGACACGATGATCGACACCTGGAGCGTGGCGACCAGGATCGCGGCGGTACGACGGGTGATCCGACCCTGGTCGGGACGGCCGGCGGTGCGCCGGTGCATGATCGCGATCTCGATCGGCAGCCAGACGACGTACACGCCCTGCACCGTCCAGGCCGCCAGCAGCAACGGGAAGCTCGGCGCGAATGCGATGCCCCACGTCGCCAACGCGGTCACCACTGTCGCCCCGAGGAGCACCCGCCGGTGGCCGACGAGGTCACCGAGCCGCGCGAGCGGTGGCACCACGAGGGCGGAGAAGATCAGCTGGCAGGCCTCGAGCCAGTTCAGGTCCGCGTACCTGACGCTGTGGTCGTCGGCGAGGTCGACCATCACGGGGCCGTAGTAGCCCTGGATGGCGCCACTGGCCACCTCGACCGCGGCCAGGAGGGCGATCACCGCCACCACCGGGTGACGCGACGGGCGACATTCGCGGCGGGGCGTTGTCACGCCCGTCATGGTGCCGTTTCACTGGTCTAGCCGGTGCGAGTGGTCCGCACCTCGGACCGAAAGTTGCTCCTGCATGCGTGTCGCCCACGTCGCTGCCCCCTGCCGTCGCGTCCTCGGGAGGACAGGCGTCGCGCTCGTGCTGCTCTTCGTATCGAGTGGCTGTTCCGGCTCGGAGTCGGCGGCCCAGGAAGCCGCGCCGACGCCGTCGGCCGTGGTCGACGCGTCGGCTGAGCCTGCCGAGCAGACGGCACCGCCGGTCCTGGGGCGGTCGCCGAGGAAGAAGGCGCCGGGGTTCGTGGGGGTGCAGCATGCGATCCCGATGGGGGCCGCGCTGACGAACGTGCCGAGGCTGTACGAGCAGGTCACGCTCACCGGCTGCGGTGCCACTGCCGACGGCTGGCAGGCGACGGGCACCGCGGCGAACGAATCGAGTACCGAGCAGACGCTGCGGGTCCTGGTGCTCTTCACCGACGCCCAGGCGCGGACGGTGGACTCGGCGTCGACGACGGTGACCGTGCCCGTCGACAGCAGCGAGACCTGGACTGCAGAGCAGAAGTTCTCCGCACCTGAAGGCACGCGGTGTCTCGTGCGGTCCGTCATGGGGAAGAAGTGAGTCGCATCATGAGGAAGTTCCTGCATCCCGTCCTCGCCGGGCTGGTCGCAGCCGCGGGCGCTCTGGTGGTCACCGGCATCGGCGCGGCGGTCGCGCCCACCGCCCAGGCGGCGCCCCCGACGATCTCCTGCGCCGCCCTTCCGGCGTCGAGCTACCGGCAGACGACGATCGGCCAGGGTCTCGGCGTGCCCGTCGGGATCGACGTCGATGCCGCCGGCGTCGTCCACGTCGTCGACGCTCTCGGGGTCGTCTTCCGCTTGACGCCTGAGGGCTCGGCGTACACGAGCACGTCCGCCCCCTCTGACCTTCCGCCGTTCAGCGTGGGCGGATTCGCGCTGGGAGCCGACGGTCTGACCTACATCGCCGACACGCAGTCGGGCACGGTCGAGAAGCTGACCTTCTCGAACTCCTCCTACGCGCTGGCGACGGTGGCCTCCGGGCTGGGGCGACTGCCGGCCCTCGACGTCGACGGCGCCGGCATCGTCTATGCCGGGGGAGCCGGCAGGCAGCTTCTCAAGCTCGCTCCCAACGGGGGTGGCTACAGCCAGACGGCTCTTCAGCCCACCGCTGCCGACATCACGGGCCTGGCGGTGGCGAGCGCATCGACGGTCTACGTCACGTTGGCGAACAACGTGGTGCAGGCGTTGTCCACCAATGGTGCCGCCCTGTCCACGCTCCCGACCGATGGCCTGTCCTCGCCTGGCGGTCTGGACGCCGAACCGGGCGGCACCCGGATCTTCGTCGTCGACACGGGCAACGACCGGATCGTCGTGCTGAGGTGGAACGGCGACGGCTTCGTCCAGGAGACGATCCCGACGACCGGACTCCTCGCTCCGCGCGACATCGCGGTCGACGACCAGGGCCGGCTGTACGTCGCCGACACCGACAACAACCGGGTGGTGCGGCTGGACCCCGTCTCGGTGACGGCCGACGCCGACACCGCGAGCACGACCCTCGGCAACGCCGTCGCGACCGACGTGCGGACCAACGACACCGCCACCGGCAGCACACTCGCCGAGCCCACCATCGCGGAGAACCCGAAGCACGGCACCGCGACGGTCAACGCCAACGGCACCATCACCTACACCCCCGACGCCGGCTTCTCCGGTACAGACACCTATTCCTACGCCGTGCGTGACGCCGCGGGCGTCGCCTGCGCCACGGCGGAGGTCACCGTCACGGTCACGCAGGGCAACGCCTGCGACCCGCTCGGCACCTTCGGGGCGGACATCCCGTTGCCGATCGAGACCGGCACCGACTACCCGCAGAGCTTCGACGTCGACTCCGACGGCTCCATCTTCCTCACCGACTCCGAGACCGACCAGATCGTCAGGTTGACGCCCACGGCGTCGGGCTACGACCGCTCGGTCGTCGCCTCCGGCCTCGGCGGCACGGGCTCGATCGCGGTCGACGACTCTGATGCCAGCGGTGCGATCTGGGTGGTGCGCTACTCCGCGAACCAGGTGCTCCGGCTCGTCCCGTCGGGATCCTCCTATTCGCTCGCCGGCACGTTTACCTCCCCGCTCCTGGTCAACATCGGTGGCATCGACGTGGCCCCCAACGGCGACGTCTTCGTCAGCACCAACGCCACGTCCTACGGCAGCGGTGGCGTGGTCCGGCTCGACAAGTCGGCGAGCTACGCAGCGTCGCCCTCGATGGCGACGGGCCTGCAGTTCCCGCACCAGGTCACCGTCGACGACGCCGGCGCGGTCTACGTCGCCAGCTACACCCGCGTGGTCAAGCTCGTGGACACCGGCTCGGGTTGGGCGCAGACCAACGCGGTGTCCGGCCTCGGCAGCGGTCAGGGCGTCGCGGTCGACCACGACGGCACGCTCTGGGTCAGCACCAGCGAGGACCCCGGCGTGTGGACGGTGACACCGTCCGGCTCGGGCTACGGCCCCAAGCAGCTCCACGCACCCTGGGGCACCGAGTACGCCACGACCCTCAAGATCGGTGAGGACGGCTCCCTCTTCGTCTCCTCCTTCGACGCCCTGTGGACGTTCGGCCCCACCACGCTGCGGACGACGGACGACACCGCCACGACCACGGCTCCTGGGTCGGTCACCACAGACGTGCGCGCGAACGACGCCGCCAACGTCCGGCTGGGCGCCCCGACCGTCATCAGCGCGCCCGCCAACGGCACGGCGACGGTGAACGCCGACGGCACCATCACCTACGCCCCCGACGCCGGCTTCTCCGGAACCGACACCTATCGCTACCTGGTCCGCGACGACGAGAACCCCGCTCGCGTGTGCGGCATCGCCACGGTCACGATCACCGTGACCTCGGAGACCGATTGCGGCGCGATCCCCGCGTCGGCCTACCTCTCCCGCGCCGCCGTCATGACCCTGCAGGAGCCGACCGGCATCGTGAGCGACGCCAACAACACGATCTGGGCCGGCGACGCCGGCTCCGGCATGGTGTTCATCGGGTGGCCGGGATCGAACTACACCCCGAACGGAATCGACAGCGCGGACCGCATCGACCCGCAGGGCATCGCGATGGACGCCGTGGGCGCGGTGTACTACGCCGACGAGGGCAACCACGAGATCGTCAAGCTGACCCAGCCGAACCGCTACACCTGGGCCCGCACCGTGCTCGCCGGCAATCTGCAGCGACCCTCCGGCATCGCGGTGGACGTCGACGGCAACGTCTACTTCAGCGAGAACTCCAGCGGCGACGTGCACAAGCTGACGCCGTCCGACGGCGGCTACACCACCTCGCTGGTCGGCTCGGGCCTCGAGCGTCCGCGTGGGGTCGCCGTCGACGCCGACGGCAACGTGTTCGTCGCCGACTGGGCCGACGAGGACAAGATCGTCAGGTTCAGCCCGTCCGGTGCCGGCTACACCAGGTCCGTGGTGGCGCTGGGTCTCGCCAACCCGCACGGCGTCGTCGAGGCCGACGGCACGCTGATCGTCGGCGACTCGGGCAACAAGCGAGTGTTGCGCCTGGTGCCGAACGGCACCGGCTACGCCCAGGAGACTCTCACCGTGTGGGGCACCGCCACGCCGACCTGGGTCGCGACGATGGCGTCGGGCGACCTGCTCGTCACGGACCGGGACGCCCAGCAGGTCGTCGCCCTGCGCAAGCGGACTCTCAGCGCGCAGGACGACACCGCGACCACGACCGTGCAGACGGCGGTGACCGCCGACGTCCGATCCAACGACACCATCGCCCCGGCCTCGCCCGCGATGTCTGCTCCCACCGTGATCGGGACACCGGCCGGTGGCACCGCAACGGTCGGTACCGACGGCCAGATCACCTACACCCCGAGCGCCGGGTTCTCCGGTGTCGACGTCGTGGAGTACCGGGTGGACGACGCGACCGTTGCGAACATCTGCGCCACGGCGCGCCTGAGCGTCACCGTCCAGAACGTCTTCGCCCCTGGGACAGGCGTGATGGTCTTCCAGAACACGCCGATCACCACGCCGCTGTCGGCGATCGCGACCACCACCGGCAGGCCGCTGGACGCGACCCAGGTCGTGGCCGTGACCCAGCCCGACCACGGCGCGATCGCCATCAGCGCCACCACCGGCGCGGTGACCTACACCCCGGACCCGGGTCACATCGGTGCCGACAGCTACTCCGTGCGGGTCTGCGACACCTCCGCACCCGTCCAGTGCGCCGACGTCGCCGTGCCGGTCACGGTCGTCGCACCGCCCCCGGTGGATCCGGGCGGCCCCGGTGGCCCCGGAGGCCCGGTGATCCGTGCCGAGGACGACACCTCGACCACACAGGTGGCGACGGCGGTGCGCACCGACGTCGTCCGCAACGACGCCGCCGCATCGGGTGTCCCGTTGAGTACGCCGACGGTCGTGTCCCCGCCGTCGCACGGAACCGTGACCGCGGTGCCTGACGGCTTCGAGTACACCCCGGGTCCCGGGTTCTCGGGCGTCGACACCTTCACCTACCAGGTCTGCGCGGCCGCGACGTCGGCGTGCGACACGGCGACCGTCAGCATCACCGTGCGGAACGGTTTCACCCCGGGACCGAGTCAGGTGACGACGCCGAACTCGCCGAGCACCGTCGGCCTGAGCGATCTGGTCACCACCGACGGTCGTCCGCTCGATCCGAGCTCGGTGGTCGTCGTGACGGAGCCTCGGGGGGGCAGCGTGGCCATCGACGCCGTGACCGGGGCCGTGACCTACCTCCCGGACCCGGGGTTCGTCGGACCCGACGAGTACGTGATCCGTGTCTGTGACACCTCGGTGCCCGTGCAGTGCGCCGACATCCGGCTGACCGTCACGGTCGGCGCGCCGTCCCAGGTCGGGCCGAGGCTGCGTGTGCGGGCTCCGAAGCGCATCGTGCTGCCGGTGAGCCGAGCCGGCGAGCCCGCGGAGGTCGCGACCGCCGCCACCGTCGTCGTCTCCGGATACGGCTCGGCACGAGCTGGTCGCGCCACGGCCACGTTGTACGGCCCCGCGCCTCGGCGCACCTCCCGGATGTGTACGCCGTCCGCCCGGGTCGCGCGGGTCGCGTTCCCGCTCCGCAACGGCAGGATCACCACACCCCGCGTCGTCGTGAGCAAGCCTGGTCACCACACGTGGGTCGTGACGACGGCGGCGGACTCTCGCAACCGGGCTGCCGGGACTCCCTGTGGGGCCAAGGCGGCGGGCACCCTCGCCCACCGGCCGCGGCTCCCTGCCCTGCGGGTGACCACGGGCTCGGTGCGGAACGGCCGACCCTCGGGCATGCAGGCTCGGATGGGCACGGTGGCGATCCCGTCGGTCGGCGTGCGGGTGCGAGTCGACCCTGTCGGCCGCCGGGGCAAGACCATGTTCGTCCCGGGGCGCCGGGATCGGGCGGGCTGGCTCGTCTCGTCGGCGGCTCCCGGTGAGCGGGTCGGTGCCACCGTGATCGCCGGCCAGGTCGCTGCGCGTGGTCGAGGCGCCCTCACGGCGCTGCGTCGAGTCCGCAGCGGGCAGGTCGTCACGGTCCGCGCCGATGGGATCGGCGTCCGGCGCTACCGCATCACGCGGGTCGAGACCCGCGTGCGTTCGCGGAGCCTGCCCGGCCCCTCGACCTCCACCTCGGGCATCCACCGGCTGACGCTGGTCACCAAGGCCGGTGCTGGTCCGTCCCGAGGTGTGCGGGCCCGGTACCTGATCGTCACCGCGATGCCTGTGGCCGGTCCTGGTGGGGGAGCGGCGGCGCGGTAGCCGGCGACGGTGACGCGGCGACGGCCACGTGCGGCGCGCTCCGCGCTGCTCGGACTCCGGCGCGCGGTGAGGAAGGTCAGGCGATGAGCAGCGCGCCCCCGACGAGCCCGGCCCAGGCCAGCTCGGCCAGGCCGGTCGTCTGCAGCACCGGGATCAGCGCCGGGCCGACCGCTCCCGCGAGCACGATCCTGAGGCCCCGCGCCGCGATCAGCAGGAAGGCCAAGCCGAGCAGCGCCCACCACGTGGAGGCCCACGCGACCAGCACGACGGCGAGTGCGGCGTCGAACACCAGGCCCGCGTAGAGCCATCGGGTACCGCCATCTCCGAGTCGAACGGCGAGTGTGCGTTTGCCGGCGACGGTGTCGGTCGGGATGTCGCGCAGGTTGTTCACCACGAGGATCGCGCACGCCAGCGCACCGACCCCGACGCCGCACCACAGCGCGGGCCACGACCAGTCCTCGATGAGCACGTACGTCGTGCCGATCACGGCGACGAGCCCGAAGAAGACGAACACCATCACCTCGCCGAGGCCGAGATAGCCGTACGGCTTGGACCCGCCGGTGTAGTACCAGGCCGCCAGCACGCAGACGAGCCCGACGAGCACCAGCCACCAGGCGGTCGCCGCGGCCAGGCCGAGCCCGGCCACCCCCGCGACCCCGAACGCGAGGAACGCGGCACGCTTGACGGCGTCGGGCGTGGCGGCGCCGGAGCCGACGAGCCGCATCGGACCGACCCGGACGTCGTCGGTGCCGCGCACGCCGTCGGAGTAGTCGTTGGCGTAGTTCACCGCGACCTGGAGCGCCAGGCTCACCACCAGCGCGAGCAGCGCCTTCCACCAGTCCTCACCCCAGCTCACCTGGGCGGAGGCCGTGCCGTACCCGGCTGCGCCGACGCCGGCGACCACCGGTGCGATCGCCGCCGGGAGTGTGCGAGGTCGGGCGCCCTGCACCCACTGCGAAGCCGTTGCCACGAGGGGTGATTCAAGCACGTCGGGCGGTTTTCTCGGCCGACCGAGAGAACCGGACCTTGGCCGACGAAGCTTCCCCGGCCAAGGTCCGGTTCCGTCGGCCGACCGAGAAAACTGCAGACCGACCGGCCCAGCGGCCCACCGCGCCGCCGGCCCACCAGCCGCGGCTACCGCGTCGGGTCGAGGTCGTACCGATCGAGGAAGCGTTGGCCTGCGCGGGCGGCGGGATGCAGGCCGACCGTGGCGAGGACGACGATGCCGGCGATCACGAGCCAGCCCTCGGCGCCCCACTCCATCGCCAAGAAGGTGTAGGCCGCGGGCGCCCAGACGTAGCCGAGCGAACTGCCGAGGTTGCCGGCGCCCTGGTACTCGCCGCGCTTGTCCGGGTCGGAGAGGCCGGCCTCGAGCGCCCAGCTCGCGGCCGAGAGATAGAGCTCCGCGCCGGTGACCGTGACGTGCCCGGCCCACACCAGCAGGATCGTCGTCCACCCCAGCGTGTCGTGGGTGATCAGTGTGATCAGGCAGGAGACGACGAAGAAGACCGAGCTGATCCGCGCGGCACGCAGCGCGGTCGGGACATCGCGGACCCCCCGTGAGGCCAGCATGGGCAGGAAGATGCACATCACGGTGTTGGTGCCGAAGAGCCAGGCGAGCAGCACCCGCGGTGCGTCCGTCTCCTCCACCAGCCACAGCGGGATCACGATCTGCAGCAGCACCTGGTTGGTGTTGAGCACCCCGCCGAAGAACGAGGCCGACAAGAACCCGCGGTTGCGCAGCGCGCCGGGCACGACCCGCTCGCCGGCGGCATCCTCGACGGCGCCTTCCACGGCCAGCTCGACGGCGACGGCGTCCGGCACCTCGGCGGACGCGGCGTCGGGCGGCTCCTCGACGGGCGGTCCGCTGCGGTGCGGGGCGGCGGGGAGCCGGGTGATCCAGTACGCGTTGACGAGCGCGAGGACGGCGACCAGCCACGGCAGTGCGCGGACGACGTCGTCGTCGAAGAGCAGCGCGAGGCCGCCCAGGCTCGCGCCGAGCGTGAAGCCGAGGTTGAGCACCGAATACATGTAGGCCTGGGAGGACACCCGCTCGGCCTGCGGGAGGATGTCGAGCACGTAGGCGCCGCGCCCGGCCCCGCCCGAGCTGTTCACCACCTCGATGACCACGCTCATCACCAGGAACGCAGCGAACCCCTCGATGAATGGCCACACGGCGTACATCGATGCCGTGCCCAGCGCGCCGAGAGCCCACATCCGCTGCGGCCCGATCCGGTCGGCGAGCTTGCCGGCCGGCACGGCCACGATCATGGACACCACCCCGGCCACGGTGATGCCGACACCGACCTGGGCGGCGGAGAGCCCGACGATCTGGGTGAAGAAGACGGCGCCGACGGTGATGAAGGTGCCGTCGCCCACGGCGAACAACAGCGACTGCACCGAGAGCCGTCCCGCCAGAGGGGACGGCGGCCGCGCGTAGCGACGCAGCGAGTCGACGACAGCAGGCACGTCGTCCATGAGACCACCGGCCACCGACAGGCGCACCTGGATTCCTGAACCACTCAGTGCTTCCGCGGAGAGGGCAGATGTCGGCCGGGCGCCGCTCCCGCACGCACCTGAGCCCCTTCGACTCGGTCGCCGTGCCCCCGGCACGGCTCTCCTCGGCGGCACTCATGCACGCACCGGAACGACGCCCACCACGACAGCCCCTCTCCGCGGAACCACTAACGTCCAGGCATGCCCGATCAGCCCGACCACGTGGACGACGTCGTCGCCCGCGCGGCTGCGTGGCTGGAGGCTGCCGATCCTCCGCCGTGGATCATCGAGACCTCCGGCTCGACCGGTGCTCCCAAACGGGTGGTGCTCTCCCGCCGGGCGGTGCTCGCCTCGGCCTCCGCCACGACGACGCGTCTCGGCGACCAGGGTCGGTGGGTGCTCAAGGTTCCGGTCGACTACGTGGCCGGCCTCCAGGTGGTCTGCCGCTCGCTGCTGGCCGGGCACGTGCCGGCGCTCGAGTGGCCCGAGGGCACCGGCTGGTTCACCTCGCTGGTGCCCACCCAGCTGCACCGCCTCCTCGACGACCCGCACGAGACGTCGGCCCTGTCCCGGGCCCACACCGTGCTGCTCGGCGGTGGGCCGATCGACCCGGCCCTGCGCGGGCGTGCCGCCGCCGCCGGCATCCGCGTCGTGGCCACGTACGGCGCGGCGGAGACGGCGGGCGGCTGTGTCTACGACGGCCTGGCCCTCGACGGCGTCCGCGTGGACCTGGAGGCCGACGGGCGCATCCGGCTCGGCGGTCCGGTGCTCGCCGACGGCTACCTCGACGCCCCCCACCTGCAGGCCGAGTCGTTCGTCGACGGCTGGTTCCGCACGAGCGACGCCGGCGAGCTCGACGACGAGGGACGCCTGCGGGTCCTCGGCCGGATGGACGACGTCGTGGTCAGCGGCGGTCTGAACGTGCCCGGCCCTGCGGTGGCGGCGCGCCTGCGTGCGCACCCCGACGTCGACGCGGCCGAGGTGCTCGGTGTGCACGACGAGGAGTGGGGGCAGCGGCTGGTCGCGTTCGTGGTGGGCACGGCGTCCGCCGACGCGCTGCGGGCCTGGGTCGCGCTGGCGCATCCGCGAGCCTGGGCGCCGCGGCAGGTCGTGCCGGTCCCTGCGATTCCGCTCCTGCCGAACGGCAAGCCCGACCGCCTCGCGCTCACCTCACTGGCCGAACGAGCCGCGCGATGAGAGTGCTCGCCATCCCGCTGCGCACCCGCTTCCGTGGCATCACCACCCGCGAGGTCGTGCTCCTTCCCGGGCGGGAGGCAGCGCAGGGTGCAGCCGGGTGGGGGGAGTGGAGCCCGTTCCTGGAGTACGACGACGAGGTCGCGGCGCCGTGGCTCGCCTGCGCCCGCGAGGCGGCCGCCGGTGACTGGCCGACGCCGCTGCGCGACGTCGTCCCGGTGAACGTGACGGTGCCCGCCGTCGGGCCCGAGGTCGCGCACGACATCGTCGTGCGGGGTGGTTGCGCGACCGCCAAGGTGAAGGTCGCCGAACCCGGCCAGAGCCTCGCCGACGACGAGGCGCGCCTCGAAGCCGTCCGCGACGCCATCGGTCCGGCCGGAGCTGTCCGGATCGACGCGAACGGCGCCTGGGACGTCGACACCGCCGTCGCCGCGATCCGTGCGCTGGACCGCGCCGCCGGAGGTCTGGAGTACGCCGAGCAGCCGGTCGCCGGCGCCGAGGCTCTCCCCCCCGCCCGCCGTCGGGTCGGCGTGCCGATCGCGGCGGACGAGTCGATCCGCCGTGCGGCCGACCCCTACCGGGTGCGCGATCTGGAGGCCGCCGACATCGCCGTTCTCAAGGTGCAGCCGCTCGGTGGTGTGCACGCCTGCCTGCGCATCGCCGAGGAGATCGCTCTGCCCGTCGTCGTCTCCTCCGCGCTCGAGACCAGCGTCGGGATCGCCGCGGGGGTGGCGCTCGCCGCCGCCCTGCCCGAGCTGCCCTACGCCTGCGGCCTCGCCACGGTGCAGCTGCTCACCGACGACGTCGGTGTGCCGCCGCTGCTGCCGGTCGACGGGGTGCTGCCGGTGGGCCGGCCCGTGGTCGACGACGCCGCGCTCGACCGACTCGCCGCCTCGCCCGAGCGCGTGGCGTGGTGGTCGGCCAGACTGGCGGCCGTGCAGTCCCGATCCGAGCCCCACCGGTACCGCCGATGACCGCGACCGCGCTGGCACGCGCCGTCGTGCAGCGGCTCATCGACGTCGGCGTGCGCGAGATCGTGATCGCGCCGGGCAGCCGCAACGCACCGCTGACGTTCGCCGCCTTCGACGCCGCGACGGCGGGCCTGCTGCGCCTGCACACCCGCCTCGACGAGCGCAGCGCCGGGTTCCTCGCGCTCGGCCTGACCCGCGAGCACAGTCGCGCCGCGGTGATCTGCACCTCCGGCACCGCCGTGGCCAACCTCCACCCGGCCGCGCTGGAGGCCGCCCACGCCGGCGTGTCCGTCGTCTTCGTGACCGCGGACCGGCCCGCCCGCCTCCGCGGCACCTCGGCCAACCAAACGACCGAGCAGCCCGCGATCTTCGGACCTCTCGTGCCGTGGCACGACCTGGCCGACCTGGACGACGTGGCCCACCTGGGGGGACCGACGATCTCGACCGCCGAGGGCCCCACGCATCTCAACGTGCAGCTGGACGACCCGCTGATGCCGGAGGGGACGTCGCCCTGGACGCCGTCTGCTCCGCCGCACTCGCGTCGCCCGGAGCGACTGGTCACCGCCACGCCGCTGCCGCTCGGACCGCGGACCGTCGTCGTCGCCGGTGACGACGCGGGCCCACAGGCCCGCCGGATCGCCGAGACGGGAGGCTGGCCGCTCCTCGCCGAGCCGAGCAGCGGCTCGCGCACCGGTCCGGCGCTGCGCACCTACCGGCTGCTGCTCGGCACCGACCTCGGACGGCAGATCGAGCGGGTCGTCGTCGCCGGGCGGCCGACCCTCTCGCGACCGGTCGCCCGACTTCTCGCGCGGGAGGACGTCGAGGTCATCGCCCTGCCCGGCCCTGGCGCCGCGGCACGACGTCCGTTCCCGGTCGCGGCATCGGTCGAGGACGTCGTCGTGCCGAGCCTCGACGCGGCCAACGCCCCGTGGCTGGAGTCCTGGCGCACCGCCGACCGCGACCTCGCACGACGCATCGACGCCGTCCTGTCCGCCGAGCCCGACCTCACGCCGTACGAGGTCGCTGGGGCGGTCAGCCGGGCGCTGCCGCCTGAGGGGTTGCTGGTCCTCGGCCCGTCCAGCCCGATCCGCGACCTCGACCTGATGGCCGCGCCGTATCCCGTCGGCCAGCGTCGCAAGGTCATCGCCAACCGTGGTCTCTCGGGCATCGACGGGGTGGTCTCCACCGCGATCGGCGCAGCCCTCGGACGCCGCGACTCCAGCCGCGCGATCGCGCTGATGGGCGACGTCACGTTCCTGCACGACGCCAACGGGCTCCTCCTCGGTCCCGGTCAGCCCGAGCCCGACCTGACGATCGTGGTCGTCAACGACGACGGCGGCTCGATCTTCGCGATGCTCGAGCAGGGCGCGTCCGAGCACGCCGACAGATTCGAGGCACTCTTCGCCGCACCGCACGGCGTCGACCTGGCCGGGCTCTGCGCGGCGTCGCGGACGCCGCACTGGCGGGTGGAGAGCCTCGCCGAGCTCGAGCAGGCCCTTGCGACGCCCAACGGCGGCATCGACGTCGTCGAGGTGCGGGTCCGTCGCGACAACCGGCGCGACCTCGATGAGCGGCTCCGCGCCCTCGCCCTCGGCGGCTGAGAGTCTCGACAGGCTCGACCACCGGGCCGGCCGGTCATCGAGCTTGTCGAGATGCGGTGGGGGTCTCGACAGGCTCGACCACCGGTGGCGGGGGTCTCGACAGGCTCGACAATCGGCGGATCCAGGCTGAGCGGAGCACACTGCTCCTGTGGAGATCGCGCTGATCCTGGTGGGCCTGGCCGTGGCGGTGCTCGTGGTCACCGGGCTGTCCGAACGGGCCGGCATCCCGGCGCCGTTGAGCCTGATCGTCGTGGGCACGGTCGCCTCCTACCTGCCGGGCATGCCGGAGGTGCACCTGGAGGCCGAGGTCGTGCTGCTCGGACTGCTCCCGCCGCTGCTCTACTCCGCGGCCCTGTCCACCTCGCTCGTCGACTTCAACGCCAACCGCCGGCCCATCCTGCTGCTCTCGGTCGGGCTGGTGGTCTTCACCACCGCCGGCGTGGCACTGGTGGTGCACTCGCTCGTGCCGGGGGTCGGCTGGGCGGCGGCGTTCGCCATCGGCGCCGTCGTGGCCCCGCCGGACGCCGTCGCAGCGACCGCCGTCGGACGGCGTATCGGTCTGCCGCGCCGGATCGTGACGATCCTGGAGGGCGAGTCGCTGCTCAACGACGCGACGGCCCTGGTCGCGCTCCGGACGGCGATCGCCGCGGGCGGCGTCGGCATCACCGCCACCGAGGTCGGCCGTGACTTCCTGGTCGCGGCCGGGGGCGGCGTCGTGACGGGCGTCGCGGTGTTCCTGGTCGTGGCCAAGGTGCGGCGGCGGATCCACGACCACCTCATCGACACGGCGCTCTCGCTCGTCGTGCCCTTCGCCGCCTACGTGATCGCCGAGGAGGTGCACGCCTCGGGCGTCATCGCCGTCGTGATCGCCGGTCTCTTCCTGGGGCACAAGGCGCCGCTCCTGCAGAGCGCGCAGTCGCGAGTGGCGGAGCGCACCAACTGGCGCACCATCGCGTTCGTCCTCGAGAACGCGGTCTTCCTGCTCATCGGCCTGCAGGCCGCCAGCCTCATCGAGGACGTCGGGCGCAGCTCGCTCTCGGGCGGCCGCGTCGTCGCGGTCTGCGGGCTGACGCTGGTCGCCGTCGTGGTGTTGCGGATGTTGTGGGTCTTCCCGGCCCGGTACCTCATCGTGCGACCGAGTGCCGACCCCGACAGCGGTCAGCTCCCGCCGCCGTCCTACACCTTCCTGCTGGGCTGGGCAGGCATGCGCGGCGTCGTCACGCTCGCCGCAGCCTTCGTGATCCCGGTCGAGACCGAGCATCGGGAGGTGCTGCTGCTGGTCGCCTTCACCGTGGTCGCGGGCACGCTCCTCATCCAGGGCCTCTCGCTGCCCTGGATCGCGCGACGCTTGCGGGTGCCCTCACCCGACCCGCTCGACGATGCTCTGGCTCGAGCGACGCTGCTCCAGCAGGCCTCCAAGTCCGGGCTCGCGAGACTCGAGTCGATGGGCATCGACGATCCGCACGGCGTCGTGGAGCTGATCCGCCAGCGGGTCGACCAGCGGAACTTCGCCGCGTGGGAGCGGCTCAGCACCACCGTCGACGAGGAGTCGCCGAGCGACCTGTATGCCCGGGTGCGCCTGGCCATGATCGAGGCCGAGCGGGAGCGGGTGCTGCAGATCCGATCCTCGGGCACGACGCCCGCCGACGTCGTGGCCGATGTGCTCGCGCTGCTCGATGTGGAGGAGTCCATGCTCGACGTCGCCACCGAGGAGCGGGCCGAGGTTCGCTCGACGGCGCGCACTCGTCGTCCGATGGACGAGTGCGACCATCTGCTCTCCCATCCCGTCGACCCCGACGCCGCGGACGGCGCCGACTCCTGCGCGCGCTGCCTGGCCGACGGCACCCGGTGGGTGGCGTTGCGCCGCTGCCTGGACTGCGGCCATGTCGGGTGCTGCGACTCCTCGCCCGGTCAGCACGCCACGGCGCACTTCCACGACAGCGGCCACCCGGTGATGCAGTCCGCCGAGGCCGGCGAGGACTGGCGGTGGTGCTATGCGCACCACCTCACCGCCTGACACTGATCGGGTTGGCGCTGGGAACCTCGGTGGTCGAGGAGGTCGCCCTGCGACCGTCTCGAGACCGCTAGGCGGGCAGCCGCTCCCGCACCACCTCGTCGAGGACGCCGAGCGGCAGCGAGCCGTTGTCGAGGACGGCGGAGTGGAACGCCCTGATGTCGAAGCGCGCACCCTGGCGCGCCTCCGCGGCGGCGCGGATCCGCTGGATCTCCAGACGGCCGACCATGTAGCTGGTGGCCTGCCCCGGCGTGCAGATGTAGCGATCGATCTCCGGACGCACCATCGCCTCGGCCAGCGGCGAGTTCTCCACCATGTACCGGACGGCCTGGTCGCGGCTCCACCCCAGCGCGTGCAAGCCGGTGTCGACGACGAGCCGGCAGGCCCGCATCGAGTCGGCGGCAAGCATGCCGATCCGGTCGATCGGCCCGGAGTACAGCCCCATCTCGTCGGCCAGCCGCTCGGTGTAGAGCCCCCAGCCCTCGGCATAGGCGTTGTTGTGCAGGTGCTTGCGGAACTCCGGGACGCCGGCGAGCTCGGCGGCGATCGTCAGCTGCAGGTGGTGCCCCGGGATGCCCTCGTGGAAGGCCATCGACTCCAGCTCGAAGGTGCCCCAGGAGCCGGGGTCGTCGGTGTTGATGAAGAACGTGCCACCGCGCGACCCGTCGGCCGACGGCGGGAAGTAGAAGGCCTTGGGACCCGACTCGGTGCCCTGCACCGCGCACGGCGCCTGCGGGAGCACCTCGAACCACGCCGGCATCGCCTCCCACGCGCGCGCCATCGCGACCTCCGATGCCGTCACCATCTGCTGGCCGTCGGTGAAGTGCAGCGCCGGGTCGTGGCGCATCGCATCGAAGATGGTGGCCAGGTCGTCGCTCCCGACGACGGCGGGCCCGAGCGCGCGGTACTCCTCGGCGAGTCGCGCGACCTGCTCGACGCCGAGGTCGTGGATCTGCTGCGCGGTGAGGTCGGTCGTGGTCGAGAACCGCAGCATCGTCGCGTAGGCCCGATCGCCGTCCGGGATGGCGCCGAGGCCGCACCGCTCGTCGGAGCGTCCGCGCGGCAGCACCACGTCGCGCAGCGCGTCGCGGTAGTCGGCCATCGCCGGGAGCAGGGCCACGCGACCGACGCCCGTCATCTGCTCGCGCCACGCCTCCGCGTCCGACGTGCTCATCGACTCGGGCGGGGCGGGGAGCGCGGCGACGACGGGGGAGTCGGCGAGCGTCGAGGCCAGCTGGGCGTCGAGCTGCTCCACGCTGTCGGCGACGGCGAACGCAGCGGGAGTGCGCCCGGCGGCCAGGCCCTCGCGCAGCCGCTCGATCCGGTCGCGGTAGTTCTGTGCGACGCCGCGCAGCTTGTCGGCCATCGCGGCGGCGACGTCGCGATCGGGGAGGTTGAGCATCGGCAGCACGATCGGCACCTCGACCTGCGGGCCGAAGATCGGGTCCGCATCGATCTCGGCGAGCCGCGTCTCCGCGACGTCGGCGTAGGAGGCAGCGCTGTGCGCCAGCACGTCGCGGGTCAGCCTGCCCGCGGCGTCGAGCGTGGCGTCGTCCAGCGCCGCGGCTCGAGCGCTGACGTCGCGCAGCGCCGCGACGTCGGCGTCCTCGCTCGCGCGGTCGGCGCGCTCGTAGGCGTTCGCGAAGCGATAGTCGCCGAGCAGGTGCGCCTCGGTCGGTCGAGCACGCAGGAAGTCGTCCCAGAAGGTCGCGGCGAGGTCGTCGAGTTCAGCAGCGCTCATGCTGACGACAGTAGAGCCAATGGCGGGACCCGCACACCGGAGAATCTCCCCCCCCCCCCGATCCCCGACAGCCTGCGATTCCCTACGGCGGGAAGTCCGACGGTGGGCTGAACAGCACCAGCCAGCGGATCCAGCCGATCTGCCCGGCGATGCCGACCAGCACCCAGAAGGCGGTCAGCGACCAGAGCGCGACCGGTCGCACCCGACCGCGTGCTGCGCCGACGAGCACGATCGCCAGCGGGAACAGCGGTAGCAGGTAGCGGAAGATGCTGGTCGTGCCGTCGACGACGGCGAGCAGATAGAGCGTGTAGGCCAGGCACCACACGCGGAGCCGGACGTCGATGCGCGGGGCGACGCGCGGCACCAGCGTGACGAGCACGAACAGGGCCGCCGCCATCATGGCCAGGGCGGGCAGCACCCAGATCCGGTCGTGATAGGTCCAGGCCCACTCGATCGCGTTGAGCCACGGACGGAACGGTTGGATCTCATCGACCCCGCGCCACGCCGTCATGGTGCGGGGATAGGCGTCGCGCTCGCCGGTGCCCCACCACGCGAGCGTCGTCCACAGCAGTCCCGAGCCCCCGGTGAGGGCGGCGGCACCGAGCATCGCGGCGCCCTCGCGGCGGCCGATCGGACGGATGCGGCGTGCGTGCCAGCGCAGCGCCAGGGCGGCCAGCACCACGATCACCAGGGGCAGGGCGATCGGGCGGGTGAGACCCAGCGCGAGCGCCACCATGCCGGCGCCCCACCATCGCTCGCGCACCAGGAGGAGGAGATAGGCCAGGAGCAGCAGCATCGAGTAGGACTCGGTGTAGGCGAACTGCAGTGCCGGCGCGACCGGGCACGCGGCCCACACCGCGACGGCGGCGAGGGCGACCCGTTCCCCGTCCCGGAGACGTCGGCGTGACGGGCCGCGCTCGGCATCGGTGAGCGTTCCCGTTCCTGCGCCTGCTCCTGCGCCGGCCAGGGCGCCGGCCCAGGTATCGGCCAGCAACCGTGCCATCAGCACCGCGGCGCCGAGGCCCGCGAGGAGCGCGAGCAGCGGGGCGACCGTCGCGAACTCCAGACCGGTGGCCGCTCCCACCCAGCGCGCCGAGAGCGGGAACAGGGGATAGAAGGCCCAGGGGTTCTGCTGGGCGCGGCCGTCCGGACCGACGGGGATCTCGGCGGGGTAGCCGTCGTCGGCGATCCGCTGGTACCACTGCGCGTCCCAGGACATGGCGAGGTCGATGTCGTCCTCACGCGGTCCCGTCACTCCCGGGAACCACTCCTGGTCCCGCGCGGCCAAGTTGAGCAGCACCGCGGAGACCACGCGCAGCGCGAGGTAGACCACGGCGGCCCGCACCTCCAAGCGCCACCACAGCCGTTGCCAGAGCGGAAGGTGCGTGACGGCGACGTCGGCACTCATGCCGCGCTCAGTCCCGGATCATGACGTCGCCGCGCTCTGCCCGGTCGCCCCGTGTCCTGACCACGCGGCGATCCTGCCATCACCCTGGTTCGGCCCCGACTGCGCCCACAGCCGAGGCGGGCACGGGCGGCGAGCCTCCGGCGCGCTGGAATAGGCTCGCGGTGTGGAGTGTCCCGGAGCGTCGACGGTCGTCTTCGACCCGACGTTGACCGAGTACGACTTCGGCCCTGACCACCCGATGGCGCCCATCCGGGTCGACCTGACGCTCGAGCTGGCTCGTCAGCTCGAGATCGTGAGCGATGGCGGTGGCGCCGGTCTCCGCACCGTCCCCGCTCCGGTCGCCACCCTCGACCAGCTCGCCACGGTGCACGACCCACGGCTGATCGAGGCCGTCCAGCGGATGGGTGAGCGGCCGGGCCCCGGGGAGGAGCTGCACGGCCTCGGCACCGACGACAACCCGGTGTTCCGCGGGATGCACCATGCCGCCGCACACGTCGTCGGCGCCAGCCTCGAGGCTTTCCGTCAGGTCTGGTCGGGCGAGTCACTGCACAGCGCGAACGTCGCCGGCGGCCTGCACCACGCGATGCGCGACCGTGCTGCCGGCTTCTGCATCTACAACGACCTCGCGGTCGGCATCCAGTGGCTGCTCGACCAGGGCGCCCAGCGCGTGGCCTACGTCGACGTCGACGTCCACCACGGCGACGGTGTCGAGCGGCTGTTCTGGGACGACCCACGCGTCCTCACGATCTCGCTGCACGAGTCGGGTCAGTTCCTCTTCCCCGGTACCGGTGACACCGGCGACGTCGGCGGCCCCGAGGCGCTCGGCTCGGCGGTCAACGTGCCGCTCCCGCCGGGCACGGGAGACGCCGCGTGGCTGCGTGCCTTCCACGCCGTCGTGCCGCCGCTGGTGCGAGCCTTCGAGCCCGAGGTGCTGGTCACCCAGCACGGCTGCGACTCTCACGCCGAGGACCCGCTCGCGCACCTGATGCTGAGCGTGGACGGTCAACGCGAGGCCTACCTGGCCCAGCACGACCTCGCGCACGAGGCCGCAGGTGGGCGCTGGGTCGCGACGGGCGGTGGCGGCTACGCGCTGGTGCACGTCGCCCCGCGGGCGTGGACCCATCTGCTCGCGGCGGTGGCCGGCCGGCCGCTCGCGCCGGACACCCCGACGCCGGCGGCTTGGCGCGAGTTCGTGCGCGAACGGGCCGGTCGGGCGGCACCGACCACGATGACCGACGGGCGTACGCCGTCCTATCGGCCGTGGGAGGAGGGGTACGACCCCGCCGCATGGGTCGACCGGGTCGTCCATGCGACCCGGATGGAGGTCTTCCCGTATCACGGGCTCGATCCGATGCCCTGAGTGACACGCCGGATCCTCACAAGTTTCTGCTGTAACGTCTTCCCCACGCGTCACATCTAGCCCTATTCTCAGGCTCGTCGTGCCCGTGTCACGCCGGCGGGGAAGCCGGTGGCGGGTACTTAAGAAAGATCTGGTGCTCACCGTGTCTCACTCCTCAGGGCTCTCGGACCCCAAGTTCCTCACCATCGCCGAAGTCGCGACCATGATGCGCGTCTCGAAGATGACGGTCTACCGGCTCGTGCACGGCGGCGAACTGCCCGCCGTGCGGGTCGGCCGTTCCTTCCGTGTCCAGGAGTCCGACGTGGACGAGTACCTGCGCAAGAGCTTCTACAACGCCGGCTGACGTTCGAGGGCGGCTCGCGGCAGGCGCCGGTGGGCCGATGTCGGCGCAGGATCTCGGGGTGCCCGATTCCGCGCGCCTCGGTCACGCCGGTTAGGCTTTCGGGATCGTCCGGGCACCCCCGGGCGCCGTACATCGTGGAAAGTCGGTAGTCGTGGGTTCTGTCATCAAGAAGCGCCGCAAGCGTATGGCGAAGAAGAAGCACCGCAAGCTGCTCAAGAAGACGCGCGTGCAGCGTCGCAAGCTCGGCAAGTGACGCTGCGGGCACCGAACTCCTGAGTTGACGCGGGCGGCGATCTGATGGCTGACGCAGCGGGTACGCCCCAGGGCGGTCACGTCGTCCTGGTCACCGGGGTCTCTCGTGACCTCGGACGTCGCTGCGCCCGCGCTCTCGCCGAGCACCCCTCGGTGCGCCGCGTCATCGGGGTCGACGTCGTGCCCCCGCGCGGTGACATCGGCGACGTCTCGTTCGTCCGGGCCGATATCCGCAACCCCGTCATCGCCAAGGTCATCGCCAAGGAGGACGTCGACACCGTCGTCCACATGAGCGTGATCGCGACCCCCGGCAGCGCCGGTGGACGCAACACGATGAAGGAGCTCAACGTCATCGGCACGATGCAGCTGCTCGCTGCGTGCCAGAAGGCGCCGAGCGTGCAGAACCTCATCGTCAAGTCGACGACGACGGTCTACGGCGCGAGCAACCGCGACCCGGCCATGTTCACCGAGGACATGCAGCCCCGACGCGCTCCGCGCGCGGGCTATGCCAAGGACGTCGCGGAGATCGAGGGCTACGTCCGTGGTTTCGCCCGCCGTCGCGGCGACTGCCGAGTGCTGATGCTGCGGTGTGCCAACGTGATCGGTCCGCACGTCGACAGCCCGCTGACGTCGTACTTCCGCCTGCCGGTCATCCCGACCGTGCTCGGATACGACGCGCGGCTGCAGTTCCTGCACGAGGACGATCTCGTCGACGTCCTCGGGCATGCCCTGGAGTCCGACGTCGCCGGCACCTTCAACATCGCCGGCGAGGGCATCGTGATGCTCTCGCAGGCGCTCCGCCGTCTCCAGCGTCCCGGTATCCCGCTGCCCGGCTTCGCCGTGGGCGGGGTCGGGTCGGCACTGCGTTCGGCGCGTCTGGCCGACTTCTCGCCCGAGCAGCAGGCGTTCCTGACCTACGGTCGTGGCGTCGACACGACGCAGATGCGCGACGTGCTGGGCTTCCAGCCGCGCTTCACCACTGCGGAGGCGTTCGCCGACTTCGCCCGGGACCTGACGCCGACGGGCGGCCGCACCGAGCGGGTGCTCGGCGCTGTCGCCGACCGGCTGCCGAGCACGGCCGCGCTCTCCCGGGCCGCCGCCGCACCGCCGTCCTCGGTGCCGACGACGACGGGTCCTGTCGAGGCTGTCGAGACGAGGTGAGCGACATGGGTGACGCCGAGATCATTCCGATCGGCACGCGTGGCCGGCCGGGTCGGGGCGCGGGCAAGCAGCCCTCGTCCGCGGCGCGTGGGCTCGCGCCGTCCAAGGGTGGTGGGGCGAGGTCCGCCGCGAAGAGGCAGGCGGACTCTCAGCGACCCGCCGAGGATCCGGTCGCGCTGCACCCCGATGCGCCGGCCGAAGCGGACGCTACCCCGCACGATGCTCAGCCCGGGGGCGGAGGCCCGCAGGCTCGCCCCTACCGCGGTCCGGGGGCTCCGGGTGGCCGAGCCGCCGAGCAGCGCCCGACGCCGGTCGCGGACGTGCTGGCCGAGGCCGAGCGCGCCGCGGTCACCACGCGCGAGCGGCACCCGCTGCGCGGCATCCCCACCGGCGAATGGCTCGCAGCGTTCCAGCACGCTGCCGTGGAGCTGTTCGGCGAGCAGTGGGAGCCCAAGCTCGCGGAGTTCCTGGCGTTCCTGCGCCGCCGCGTCACCGGCGACTACATCGTCGACGAGTACGGCTTCGACCCCGAGATCACCGAGCGGTTCCTGATCGCGGCACTGCGTCCGATCGCGCAGAAGTGGTTCCGCATCGAGGTGCGGGGGGTGGAGAACATTCCCACGACCGGCGGCGCGCTGGTCGTCTCGAACCACTCCGGCACCGTGCCCGTCGACGGGTTGATGACGGCGGTCTCGGTCTTCGACCACACCGGCCGCAACCTGCGCGCGCTCGGGGCTGACCTGGTCTTCAAGATGCCGATCGTCAGCACCGCTGCCCGGAAGGGCGGCGCCACGCTGGCCTGCAGCGAGGACGCCGAGCGGATGCTGCGCGGTGGCGAGCTGGTCGGCGTGTGGCCCGAGGGATTCAAGGGCATCGGCAAGCCGTACGCCGACCGCTACAAGCTGCAGCGTTTCGGTCGAGGCGGATTCGTCTCCGCCGCATTGCGCACCGGCGTCCCGATCATCCCGCTCGCGGTCGTCGGAGCCGAGGAGATCTACCCGCTGGTCGGCAACATCCCCTCCCTGGCCCGGCTGCTGGGGGTGCCCTACATCCCCATCACGCCGCTGTTCCCGCTGCTCGGCCCGCTGGGCCTGGTGCCCCTGCCGTCCAAGTGGCTGCTGGAGTTCGGCGAGCCGATCCGCACCGACGAGTACGAGCCGGGTGCCGCCGACGACCCGATGCTGGTCTTCGATGTCACCGACCAGGTGCGCGAGACGATCCAGCAGACGCTGTACTCGCTGCTCATGCAGCGGCAGTCGATCTTCCGCTGACCCCGCGCCCGATGACCTCGTCGCGCTCCGGGGAGTGCGACGGACGAACTCGTCCCGGACCTACCTCTGGGACTTCTTGCCGTTGAGCAGCACCGACGTCAGGTCCTGGACCTGGGTCAGGGTCTCGGTGAGCGCCTCGGTCAGCGGGTCGGTGATCGGCGCCGTGTCGAGGTTGGTCACGAGCTCCCCCAACGGGTTGTCGTTGGTCCGACCGGTGCTGGTCGAGGACGCCTCGTCGGTCGAGCGACCGGGGAGTGCGCGGCTCGGGGGGATCTCCTCCTGCGAGGAGGCGGTCTCCGGGGCGGGCGACGCCGGGGTGGACTTCGAGGGGCGCTTGCCGCGCTGCTTGGCGGGCCGCGGTGCGTCCTGCGAGGCGGTGACGGCGGACGTCGACTTCTCGACGATGTCGCGCACCAGCCCACCGAGGTCGGCGGCCGCCGTGGTGAGCGAGGCGAGGGGGGCGTCGGAGCAGCTGGGGCAGAGGCTTGCGGCCTGCTGCTCGATGAGGCCGATCACCTTCGCTGCCGCGATCAGGGCGGCACGTGCCTCACGCGGCACCGACGACTCCAGGTCGCGCAGGGCCGCCAGGCTCGTGGCCGTGAAGGTGCGCAGTTCCTCGATGGCCGCCGCGCTGCCCGAGGCGGCGTAGTCACCGAGCAGCAGGTCCGAAGCCTGCGTCGCCTGGTGTGCGAAGTCGTCGAGGGTGCGGGCGATGACGGTGGCGTCGTCCTGACCACCGTTGCGGGTGAGCCGGTCGATCTCGTCCAGACGTCCGGCTGCGTTGTCGAGGAGGACGGTGCCCTTCTGGTCCGCGCCGTCGGTGATGCCCGCCTGGGCGTTCTCGATCGCTCGCTTGAGCGGGTAGAGGGTGTCGCCCGGCAGCGCGGACTGGGCCGCCACGGCCATCGAGGTGCCGGCGCTGAGGATCGCGAAGCCACCCACGGTCGCCGCCACACGACGATCGCGGCGGCTGCGCGCGGGTGCCGGGGCCTGACGGGCGGCGAGCTGGACGGCGGTGTCGGGCGCGAGGGCGCTCTCGGCTGCTGCCATCAGGCGCGACCGCAGGTCCGCGGCGAACTCCGGGCGGGGATCGGGGCGCTCGATGGTGCGCAGCGCCGCGACGACTCCCGCAAGCTCGTCCCACTCGGCACCGGCGGAGGCGCCGCGCTCGAGGTGGGCGTGGAACTCCTCAGCACGTCGGCGTGCCGGGAACACGGGGTTCATGACGATCGTCCTGTCATCGCTTCGGGGGAGCCTGTCACCTGGTGCAACGAACCGGACCGGCGCCGAGTTACGGCAGAGGCGGGCGATGTTGGGTGGATCACGGATCGCATCTCAGTCACGGATCCCCTCCGGCATCAGCTTCGCCAGGTTGCGGACGCCGCGCAGTTGCAGCTGCTTGACCGCTCCCTCGCTCCGCCCGAGCACGTCGGCGGTCTCGGCGATGCTCATGCCCTGGAGGAATCGCATCACCAGACAGTCGCGCTGCTCGGTGGGCAGCTGGGTGAGCGCCTGCAGAAGGAGCTCGTTGGTCAGGCTGCTGAGTACCGCCGTCTCGGGGCCGTCGGTCGCGTCGTCATGGTCCCCCATGTCGTCGGTGGTCAGCTCGAGACGGGTGCGGCTGGCCTTGAAGTGATCCGTCGCGAGGTTGCGCGCGATGGTCATCAGCCAGGCGCCGAAGTCCTTGCCCTGCCAGCGGAAGGTCGTCATGCTCCGCAGCGCGCGGAAGAAGGTGTCCGAGGTGAGGTCCTCGGCGATCGTGGCCGAGCGCGTCCGGTAGTAGAGGAACCGGTAGACCGAGGCGTGGTAATGGTCGTACAGCTGGCCGAACGCCTCGGAGTCGCCGCCGCGGGCCAGCTCGACGAGCGCGATGATCCGCACGCGGTCGCCCTCGGAGTTCTCCGAGGAGGTCGCCAGGTCGGCATCGCCGAATCCGGCTCCGGAGCCGCCAGACGGCGCCACGGTGCGGGTGAGGTCGTCGGCGACGGACCAGGCGATGCCGTGCTGGTGCGCGGGCCCGACGGTCGGACGCGCAGGCGTCGGGCGGAGGTCGCCTGACCCGGCAAGGGCCAGGAGTGGGCCGGTGCACGACGGCGTCAGGGCATGCGCGACGGCCGCGCGTAGGGCGTCGAGCCCACGCGCCAGTTGCGGCCGTGCCGGCATGGCGCCCTCCCCGGTGGCTCGCACCCCTGAAATCCCTCAAGCGAGCCATCGGCGATGGTAGGCGAAGAATGAGGCTTTCTCACAGGGAACGGAGAAATTCGATACCAGGTCGTGAACGCGGAGTGGCGAGTGGGGTTCGACAACCCCTCTCGGCGACCTCTCAGCCGCGGCGTCGCCGGAGCGCGACACCGGCCGCGATCGAACCGCTGACGGCGCCGGCGGCGGCGCCCACCACGAGCCCGGCTCGGGCCGCCTTGCGGCCGGTGCGGTAGTCCCGGATGCGCCAGCCCTGCTCGCGGGCGTGGGCTCGCAGGCGTGCATCGGGGTTGATCGCAACGGGGTCGCCGACCAGTGACAGCATCGGCAGGTCGTTGGCCGAGTCGGAGTAGGCCGAGCAGCGGCTCAGGTCCAGCCCCTCCCGCTCGGCGATCGCTCGGACGGCGACGGCCTTGGCCGGTCCGTGGAGCATGTCGCCGACCAGGTGCCCGGTGTAGACGCCGTCCACGTGTTCGGCGACCGTGCCCATGGCCCCGGTCAACCCGAGGCGTCGGGCGATGATCTGGGCGATCTCGATCGGCGCCGCGGTCACGAGCCAGACGCGTTGCCCCTGGTCGAGGTGGAGCTGGGCCAGCGCGCGGGTGCCGGGCCAGATCCGGTGTGCCATGCCTTCGTCGAAGATCTCCTCGCCCAGCTCCTCGAGCTCGGCGACGGTGTGCCCGGCGATGAAGCCGAGTGCCGAGGTGCGGGCCTCGGCGACGTGCTCGGGGTCCTCGACCCCGACGACGCGGAAGTAGGCCTGCTTCCAGGCCGCGCCGACGATGTCGCGGGTGGTGAAGAACTTGCGCCGGTGCAGGCCGCGCGCCAGGTGGAAGATGCTCGCGCCCTGCATCACGGTGTTGTCGACGTCGAAGAACGCCGCTGCCGACGGGTCGGGGGGGAGGTCGAGCGCGGCCTCCACCTCGGCGGGCGCCCCCCCCCCCCCCCCCCGCCCCGCCCCCGCCGCGGGCCCCCCCCCNCCCAGGGAAGAGCGCCGCCGCCGCGGGGGGGGGGGGGGGGCCGCGCGCGCCCCCCCCCCCGGCGCCCCCCGCCGCAGCCTCGCCGGCCAGCGTCGAACGCTGTTGCAGATCGAGGCGCCGGGGCCGGTCGCTGGGGGCCATGCCGTCACAGTACTGATCCGAGGAGGCGGTGGACGCAGTCTCCAGCGGACCCGTCGTGCGCTCACTACACTCTCGCCATGCCTGCGGCTGACGTCTCCGCTCTCGTCAGCGACGCTGCCGCCCAGACGCCGGATCGGCTCGCGATCGTGGAGGCGAGCGGCCGTTCGGTCACCTGGGGTGAGTTGGAGGACGAGGTCGGCCGCGTCGCGACCGGGCTGGCCACGCTCGGCGTCCTCGCCGGGAGCCGCGTGGTGATGGTGCTCGGCAACAGTCTCGAGTTCGTCGCGACCTATCTCGGCGTGCTGCGGGCGCGCGGTGTCGCCGTTCCGGTCAACCCGGGCGCCACTCCGACCGAGCTGGCGTTGCTGTTCGCCGACTGCGCACCGCGTCTCGTCGTGACCGACGACCACGCCGCGACGACGGTCCGCGAGGCCGTCGACGCCTACGCCGCGACAGCGGCCGGCCAGACGTCGTTGCGCACGGTCGTCGTCGATGTCGAGCTGCGCGAGGGGGAGAGGTCCTACGCCGAGCTGCGGGCCATGCCCGCACGCCCGACGCCGCCGCTGCTGGACGACGAGCTGCTCGCGGCGCTGCTCTACACCAGCGGCACGAGCGGGCTGCCGCGTGGCGTGATGCTCACCCACCGCGCGCTGATGGCGAACATCGAGCAGGTGGCCGCGGTCGAGCCGCCGATGGTGCACGGCGACGACGTCGTGCTCGGCGTGCTGCCGCTCTTCCACGTCTACGGGTTGAATGCGGTGCTCGGTTCGGTGTTGCGCCATCGGGCCAAGCTCGTCCTCGCCGACCGCTTCGACCCGCAGGACACCCTCGACCTCATCGACGACGAGGCGATCAGTGTGGTGCCCGCGGCGCCGCCGGTGTTCGCGCACTGGAGCCGGGTCGACCTGGAGGGTCGCCTCGGCCCGGTCCGCATGGTGCTCTCGGGTTCGGCTCCCCTCTCCGCGGAGGTGATCGAGGAGTTCGGTGCGCGTACCGGAGTGCCGGTCCACCAGGGCTACGGCCTGACCGAGGCCGCGCCGGTCGTCACCTCGACGCTGTGCTCGAACGATCCGCGGGTGGGTTCGGTCGGTGCGCCGCTGGGCGGTATCGATCTGCGTCTTGTGGACGACGACGGCCGTCCCGTCGAGGGCGACGACCCCGGCGAGATCCAGTTGCGGGGGCCGAACCTGTTCAGCGGCTACTGGCCCGACGGCGCCGATGGACCCGACGCCGAGGGGTGGTGGTCCACCGGCGATGTCGGCTTCATCGACGACCGCGGGGATGTCGTGCTCGTCGACCGGGTCAAGGAGCTGGTGATCGTCTCCGGGTTCAACGTCTACCCCGCCGAGATCGAGGCCGTGGTCGGCGAGGTCGACGGTGTACGCGGCGTCGCGGCGATCGGCATGCCCGACGAGATCACGGGGGAGGCGGTGCTGTGCTTCGTGGTCGCTCCCGAGCGTGATCCCGCCGCGATCGAGGCGGCAGTCCGTGCGGCCTGCGAGGCGCGGTTGGCTCGCTTCAAGGTGCCCCGGCGGATCGAGGTCGTGGCGGAGCTGCCGCTCACGATGACCGGCAAGGTGCAGAAGGGCCGGCTGCGAGGGCGCGAGCGGCGCCGGGCGCTCAGCCTGGTCGACGAGCCCGGCGGGTCCGTCTCGTGAGCACTGCGGCCCGGGTCCGGGTCTACTCGCGCGCCGGATGCCACCTGTGCGAGATCGCGGAGGAGGTCGTCGGCGAGGTCTGCGCCGCGCTCGGTGAGCGCTACGAGGTCGTCCTCATCGACGACCCCGGCTTCGACCCGGCGTTGCGGCGGCAGTTCACCGACGAGGTCCCCGTGACCTTCGTCGACGGTCGACAGCACGACTTCTGGCGCGTCGACGCCGGACGTCTGCGAGCGGCGCTCACCGCTCCGGACTCCTGATCGACGCCGCGCCGCCGGCCGACCTCCGGAGCCGGTCGGGGGGACGACTCCTGGGTACGACCCCCGCCGCGTGTGGCACTTCTCACGTGTGCTAGCCCGTCCGGTCGTTCATTTTGTTCTCGCGTTCACAAACTCCTACAGTGAGCGGGCCGCGAGCCCGCAGTGGCGCTCCCGAGGCGTCCCGCCGGTCCCGTCTTGGGGCCGGGTCCGCCAGCGTCGCGGCTGGAAAGAAGAGCAGTGACCGCACGGACTTCGAGCGAGAACGCCCGGGAGATTCCCGAGGCGACCGTCGCCCGTCTGCCTGTGTACCTGCGCGCGCTCGTCACGCTCGCCGACGACGGCATCCCCACCTGCTCGAGCGAGGAGCTCGCCACTGCGGCAGGCGTGAACAGCGCCAAGCTCCGCAAGGACCTCTCCTACCTCGGCTCCTACGGCACGCGCGGTGTCGGGTACGACGTCGACTACCTGCGGTACCAGATTGCCCGCGAGATCGGCGTGACCAAGGACTGGCCGGTCGTCATCGTCGGCATCGGAAACCTCGGTCACGCGCTGGCCAACTACTCCGGCTTCCGCAGCCGCGGGTTCCAGGTCGTGGCGCTGCTCGACGCCGACCCGGCCCAGCACGGCGAGATCGTCGCCGGGGTCGAGGTCCAGCCCTTCGACCGTCTCGAGGAGATCGTCGCCGCAGCCGACGTCGCCATCGGCGTCATCGCGACGCCGGCCGCGGCCGCGCAGTCGGTCGCCGACCGGATGGTCGGCTGCGGGATCACCAGCATCTTGAACTTCGCGCCCTCGGTGCTCGCCGTCCCCGACGGCGTCGACGTGCGCAAGGTCGACCTCTCCCTCGAACTGCAGATCCTCGCCTACCACGAGCAGCGCAAGTCCCAGACGGGCGCGCTGCTGGCCGACGGAGGTGCGGCGTGAGCATCCTGGTCGTGGGTATCTCCCACAAGTCGGCGCCGGTGGCGCTGCTGGAGCAGGTCGCCGTCGACGCGGACGGCGCCCACAAGCTCATGCACGACGCGGCGACCTGCCCGCATGTGTCGGAGTCGGCGGTCATCGCGACGTGCAACCGCATCGAGATCTATGCCGAGGTGGACCGGTTCCACGGATCGGTGGAGTCGCTCTCCCGCCTGCTCCTGGAGCGCGCCGACATCTCGGCCGAGGAACTCCTGCCGCATCTCTACGTCCACTACGACGACGGAGCCGTCGCCCATCTCTTCCGGGTCGCCGCCGGCCTGGACTCCATGGCGCTGGGCGAGGGCCAGATCCTGGGCCAGACCCGGGAGGCGCTGCGCACCGGTCAGGAGTACGGCGCCGTCGGCCCGTCGCTGAACGTGCTGTTCCAGCAGGCGCTGCGCGTCGGCAAGCGCACGCGCGCCGAGACCGGGATCGACACCGTGGCTCCCACGTTGGTCTCGGCCGCTCTCGACCAGGCCGCCGTCGCGGTCGGCCCGGTGGCCGGCGCGCGCGTGCTGGTCGTCGGCGCTGGTGCGATGGCCGGCCTCGCCGTCGCGACGGTGACCCGGCTCGGTGCCCGCGACGTCGTCGTGCTCAACCGCACTCCCGAGCGTGCGGATCGGCTCGCCAGGGAGTACGGCGCCCGGCCGGCCGCACTGCTGGACCTCCCGCTCGAGCTCGCCACCGCCGACATCGTGATCACCTGCGCCGGCGCGCGCGGGCTGCTCATCACCCGCGAGATGGTCGCCGCTGCGCGCCAGGGCACGACGCGGCCGCTGGCGTTGGTCGATGTGGCGCTGCCCCACGACGTCGACCCCGCCGTCGTGGAGCTCGACAAGGTGCTGCTCGTCGGGCTGGCCGAGCTGGCCGCGCAGATGAGCACCGCACCCGTCGGCGCCGAGCTGGCCGAGGTCGGCCGCATCGTCGAGGAGGAGGTCACCGCCTTCTTGACCGCGCGGCGACAGGCCTCGGTCGCGCCGACCGTCGTCGCCCTGCGCACCATGGCCACCGCCGTGGTCGACGCCGAGCTCTCGCGCCTCGACACCCGCCTTCCGCATCTGCCCGACCCCGACCGCGACGAGATCCGCCGCGCGGTCCGCCGCGTCGTGGACAAGCTGCTGCACGAGCCGACCGTGCGGGTCAAGGAGCTGGCAGGAGGTCAGGGCGCGATCAGCTACGAGCGCGCGCTGGCCGAGCTGTTCGCACTCGACCCGGACGCCGTCTCGGCCGTCACCCGACCGGGTGTGGGCGCGCGCGCGACGACGTCGGTGGAGTCGGGTGCCGACTCCACCAGCGATCTTCCCGGCGGTGCGTCGTGACCACCCCGACCACGCCCGTGCGCATCGGGACCCGCGCCAGCGCGCTCGCGACGACCCAGACCGCGCAGGTCGCGGCCATGATCGAGAAGCGCCTCGGCCGACCGACCGAGCTGGTCGAGATCGTCACCGACGGCGACCGCTCCCAGGCCGCCGGCACGCCGCTGGCAGGAGCGAGCGCGACCGGGGTGTTCGTGGGCGCCCTGCGCGATGCGCTGGCCGACGGCCGGGTCGACGTCGCCGTGCACTCGCTCAAGGACCTGCCCACCCAGGACGCCGAGGGGCTGGTGCTCGCGGCCGTCCCGCCGCGGGAGGACCCCCGCGACGTCCTCGTCGCGCGTGACGGGCTCACGCTCGGCGAGCTGCCCGTCGGCAGCCGTGTCGGCACCGGCTCGCCACGACGCGCCGCCCAGCTGCACGCGCTCGGCCTCGGACTGGAGATCGTGCCGCTGCGGGGCAACGTCGACACTCGCCTCGGCGCGGTGCGCGAGGGGCGCTTGGACGCCGTCGTCCTCGCAGGTGCCGGCCTGGCTCGCCTCGGCCGGTCGGACGAGGTCACCGAGGTGCTCGACCCGATCCAGATGCTGCCCGCGCCCGGACAGGGTGCCCTGGCGGTGGAGACCCGCGACGGCGACGAACTGGCCGATCATCTCCGCCAGGCCCTCGACGTCGACACCGCGCGGGCCGCCGTGACCGCCGAGCGCACGCTGCTCGCCGTGCTCGAGGGCGGCTGCTCGGCTCCGATCGGCGCCTTGGCCGACGTCGTGGAGGGCGAGGACGGCGACGAGCTCTGGCTCCGCGCCGTCGTCCTCTCCGACGACGGCGCGCTCAGCGTGCGTCTCTCGGCGTCCGGGCCGGTCGGCGATGCCGCGGGCCTGGGCCGCCGTCTCGCCGAGGAGATGCTCGCCGACGGCCCCGCCGACCTGGCCCGCAGCTCCTCCCCGTGAGCGACCGGGGCGGCCGGAACCCCTCAGCCCCGACCCTCGCTCCCGTCATCCCGTACGACCAGCCGCCCAGCACGACAGCCTCACCACAACCAGCAAAGGTGAACCGCGCATGACCACGCGAACCAAGACCGCACGTCCGAGCAGCTCGCGCACCGCCGCCTCCGGCAGCGCTGCCGAACGCCTGGCGCGCGCGTGGGTGTCCTTCGTCGGCAGCGGCCCCGGCGACCCTGACCTGATGACCGTTCGCGCGGTCGACCTGCTCCGTCGCGCGGACGTGATCGTCACCGAGGTCGCCGAGCACGAGGCGCTGGTCCGCACGGTGCTCGGGCTGCCCGCGCCGGTCGAGGTCAGCCTCGACGCCGAGGACGACGAGGCGGCCGACGGCGCCACCTCGCAGCAGGACGGCCCGGAGTTCGTCGACGGAGGCTTCGGCGAGGACGGGCAGCCCCTCACCCACGCCGCACGCGCCAAGGTCGTCGTCAAGCACGCCAAGCGCGGGCTGCGCGTCGTCCGGCTGCTCTCCGGCGACCCGTTCGTCTACGCCTCCGGCCCCGAGGAGGCCCAGGCCGTGGCCAAGGCCGGCATCGGCTTCGAGGTCGTGCCGGGTGTCTCCTCGCTCGGTGCGGTGCCCGCCTACGCCGGCATCCCGCTGACCACCAAGAACCACCGCGAGATGGCCGTCGTCTCCTGCGGCGAGAAGGTCGACTGGGCCGCCTACGCCGACGACCGCACGCTCGTGCTGCTCTCGGCCGTGGGCCAGATCGGCGAGATCGCCCAGCAGCTGGTTGCGGCGGGTCGCAGCCCGCAGACGCCGGTCGCCATGACCCGCGTCGGCACGACGACGGCTCAGCAGACGGTGACCTCGACGCTCGAGCACATCGCCGTCGACGCCCGCGCGGCCCGGATGGCGCCGCCGGCGATCACGATCATCGGCGACGTCGTCGATCTGCGCGAGACGCTGTCGTGGTTCGAGACCAAGGCGCTGTTCGGCTGGCGTGTGCTGGTGCCTCGCACCAAGGACCAGGCCGCGTCGCTCTCGGTCGGCCTGCGCGGATTCGGTGCTGTGCCCGAGGAGGTGCCGACCATCTCGGTCGAGCCGCCGCGCAACCCCCAGCAGATGGACAAGGCCGTGCGTGGTCTCGTCGAGGGGCGCTACGAGTGGATCGCCTTCACCTCCGTCAACGCCGTCAAGGCGGTGCGGGAGAAGTTCGAGGAGTACGGCCTCGACGCCCGTGCCTTCTCCGGTCTCAAGATCGCCGCGGTGGGGGAGAAGACCGCCGCCGCGATCGCCGACTGGGGTCTGCGCGCGGATCTGATGCCCTCCGGTGAGCAGTCGGCCGCGGGCCTGCTGGCCGACTGGCCCGAGTACGACGAGGTGCTCGACCCGATCAACCGGGTCTTCCTGCCGCGTGCCGACATCGCGACCGAGACCCTGGTGGCCGGTCTGATCGAGCTCGGCTGGGAGTGTGACGACGTCACGGCCTACCGCACCGTGCGTGCGGCCCCGCCGCCGGCGCCGGTGCGCGACGCGATCAAGTCGGGCAAGTTCGACGCGGTCGTCTTCACCTCCTCCTCCACGGTCCGCAACCTGGTCGGCATCGCCGGCAAGCCGCACCCCTCGACCGTCATCGCGGTGATCGGGCCGGCGACGGCCAAGACCGCCGAGGAGCACGGTCTGCGGGTCGACGTGATGGCGAGCGCGCCCGACGTCGACGTGCTGGTCGACGCACTGGCCGACTTCGGTGACGCACGCCGTCGGGCGCTGCTCGAGGCCGGTGAGCCGGTGACCAAGCCGTCGGACCGCAAGCCCGCTGCCCGGCGGAAGACCTCCTCGGCGCGGTGAGTCCGGTCCGATGACTCCAGGTCCGCTGCATCGCCCGCGCCGACTCCGCTCGACGCGGGCGATGCGCGACCTCGTCGCCGAGACCTCCCTGGAGGCGCGCCAGCTCATCCTGCCCGTCTTCGTGCGCGAGGGGCTCGACGCGCCGCACCCGATCGGGTCGATGCCGGGCGTCGTCCAGCACACCCGCGACTCCCTCCGCGCCGCCGCTGTCGAGGCGGCCGGTCTCGGCCTGGGCGGACTCATGCTCTTCGGCGTGCCGGAGCGCAAGGACGCCGTCGGCTCGGGCGCGATCGACCCCGACGGGATCCTCAACGCCGCGATCCGCGACGTCGTCGGCGAGATCGGCGACGCGATCCCCGTGATGGCCGATCTGTGCCTCGACGAGTTCACCGATCACGGCCACTGCGGCGTGCTCGACGAGCGTGGCGGCGTCGACAACGACGCGACGCTCGCCGTCTACGCCGAGATGGCGCGTGCGCAGGCCGCGGCCGGCGTCCACGTCGTCGGGCCGAGCGGCATGATGGACGGCCAGGTGGCCGTCGTCCGCGAGGCACTCGATGCCGACGGGCGCTCCGACGTCGCGATCCTGGCGTACTCGGCGAAGTACGCCTCCGCCTTCTACGGGCCGGTCCGCGAGGCCGTCGACTCCTCGCTCGTGGGTGATCGACGCACGTACCAGCAGGACGCTCGCAACGGCCGGGAGGGCGTTCGCGAGGCCCTGCTCGACGTCGAGCAGGGCGCCGACATCGTGATGATCAAACCGGCCCTGGCCTACCTCGACGTCATCGCCCGGGTGCGCGACGCCGTCGCCGTGCCGGTGGCGGCGTACAACATCTCCGGTGAGTACGCGATGGTCGAGGCCGCTGCGGCCAACGGCTGGATCGACCGTGAGGCGGCCATCGTGGAGACCCTCACCTCGATCCGTCGTGCCGGCGCCGACGTCGTGCTCACCTACTGGGCGGCCGAGGCCGCCCGCCTCCTCCGCTCCCGGCGTTGACCCGTCTCTACTTGAAGACGGGTCAACGCCCCCCGCGGCGCAGCGCGGAGGTCAGTCCTTGGTGGCGGTGCCGGTGTAGTCGGCGATGCAGACGTCGAACTTGTCGCCGGCCTTGAACGGGTTGTCGATCAGGCCCTCGAGGGTGCACTGCACCAGCGCCTGGGTCAGCGTCAGCACGTCGTCGACGGGCTTGATCGTGGTCTGCGGCAGCGGCGGCAGGCTGACCTGGGGCAGGCCCGGCACGATCTCGGGGAGGGTGATCCCCTTCGGCTTGTCCTGCGGCTCCGGGGTCGGTTCCGCGGTGGGCTCCGTGGTCGGGTCGTCCGTCGGCTCCGGGGTCGGCTCCTCGGTGCTCTCCTCGTCGGCGCCGTCGCGGTTCTTGCGTCCCTTGCGGTCATCGGCGAACGCGGGCGTCATCGCGGGCGTGAGGTAGCCGGCGGCGACCGTGGAGTCGGGCACCGCGGTGTAGTCGCCGGCCAGGTAGGCGTTCATGACGCCGAGCACGAGGTCGACGTAGCTGGTGGAGTGGTTGTAGCGGAACACCGCCGAGCGCTGGCCGTCGATGGTCGACAGGTCGCCGTCGCCCGAGCAGAGGTAGACCGCCGAGGCGAGCGCGGCGTCGTCGATGTCCTGCGGGTTGCGCACGCCGTCGTTGTCGGCGTCGACGCCGACCGCGGCCCAGGTCGAGGGGATGAACTGCATCGGGCCGACGGCGCGGTCGAAGGCCGTGTCGCCGTCGTACTGCCCGGCGTCGGTGTCGACGATGCGCGAGGTGCCGTTGGTGCCGTCGAGGGCGATACCCAGGATCGGCGGCGTGGCGACGCCGTCGCTGTCGAGCGCGGAGCCGCCGTAGCGGCCGTGGTCGGACTCGATGCGGCCGATGGCGGCGAGCAGCTGCCAGGAGAGGTTGCAGGTCGCGTCCGCGGCGTTGATGACGCTCTCCGCACGCTGGTAGGCGGCCAGCGCGGCCGAGGGGATGCCGTTGGTGGAGGCGGTCGCCACGATCTGCTGGGCGCCCGCGCCGCCGGCGCCGGAGACCGAGCCGGACTCGCCGCCCTGCGACGAGCGCGATACCGACGCAGGGGCCTCGATCGCCTCGGCGGGCACGATCTCGCCCTCGGGGAGCACCGTCGGGCTCTCGCCAGGTCCGTCGGCCGAGACCGACGGCGAGCCGGCCGAGGCCAGGGACGCCGTCCACGCGGCCGAGAGCAGCGCGATCGGGACCGCGACGGCGGTCTTCTTCGCCCGACCGATCCGCACGGACCGGACGGCCCGGGCGTCGCTGGCGGTCTGCTGGTCGGCCGGTCCGGGCCTGCGTGCTCGCTTGCGCGACATCGTCGTCACTCCTGCTCGGTGCTTCACACCCGGTCTCCCTTCCCCATCGACCGGGTATTGATGCGACAACGCCCGAACTCCGCTCCTGGTTACGCCGTAACCGAAGATCGATGTGATGGGCGACACGTCGCCCGGGCAGTATGTCGCGCTGTCGTGCTTCTCCGCATCGAATCGTCCGTCGGTTGGTCACCGTGAGGCATTTCGGTCTCCCAGCGTCGCCCGGACGGCCCGGGTTCGGCCCACGACCGGGCGTCGCGGACAATGGAGCGGTGACGTCGACGTCCCCGCCCGCCAGGCCGGCCACCGATCCATCGGGGCAGCCGGACGCCGTGTCGGTCACGGCGTCGGCAGCGATGTTCGATCGCGCGCTCGCGGTGATCCCGGGCGGCGTCAGCAGTCCGGTGCGCGCCTTCAACGCCGTCGGCGGCACCCCTCGGTTCTTCGCCTCGGCCCGGGGGGCCTGGCTGACCGACGTCGACGGCAACGACTACGTCGATCTGGTCTGCTCGTGGGGGCCGATGCTGCTCGGGCACGCGCACCCCGAGGTCCAGGCCGCGGTTCAGGACGCCGTCGCGCGCGGGACGTCCTTCGGCGCACCGACCGTGCCCGAGGTGGAGCTTGCCGAGGAGATCGTGGCCCGGACGCCGGTCGAGCAGGTGCGTTTCGTCTCCTCGGGTACCGAGGCCACCATGTCGGCCATCCGGCTGGCGCGCGGCGTCACCGGCCGCGACGTCGTGGTCAAGTTCGCCGGCTGCTACCACGGCCACGCCGACGCCCTGCTCGCCTCGGCAGGCTCGGGTCTCCTGACGTCCGCGGTGCCCGGGACGCCGGGCGTCCCGACGTCCTCGACCGAGCTGACGATCGTGCTGCCCTACAACGACCGCGCCGCGGTCGAGGCGACGTTCGCCGAGCACGGCGACCGGATCGCGTGCCTGATCACCGAGGCTGCGCCCGGCAACATGGGTGTCGTCCCGCCCGAGCCGGGCTTCAACGCCTTCCTCGCCGAGATCTGCCGGCGCCACGGTGCGCTCTTCGTCAGCGACGAGGTGATGACCGGGTTCCGGGCGAGCCGGCAAGGTCAGTGGGGCCTGGACGGCGCGCGCGAGGGCTGGGTCCCGGACCTGATGACCTTCGGCAAGGTGATGGGCGGCGGGTTGCCGGCCGCGGCGTTCGGCGGCAGCGCGGACGTGATGGGACACCTCTCGCCGTCCGGGCCCGTCTACCAGGCCGGCACCCTCTCGGGGAATCCGGTGGCGACGACGGCGGGCCTGGCCACGCTGCGGCTGGCCACCGACGAGGTCTACGCGCACCTGGACGCCGTCGCCGACACGATCAGGACGGCCGCGTCCGACGCCTTGGACGGGGCCGGCGTCGCCCACCGGGTGCAGTGCACCGGCACGATGTTCTCGATCTTCTTCAGCGACACCCCGGCGCGTGACTTCGCCACCGCCTCGACCACCGACGTCGCCGCGTACGCCGCGTTCTTCCACGCCATGCTCGACGGCGGCGTCTACCTGCCGCCGTCGGCCTACGAGGCGTGGTTCGTCTCGGCCGCCCATGACGATCGCGCCGTCCAGACGGTGCTCGACGCGCTCCCTGCGGCCGCCCGTGCCGCTGCCCACGCCCAGGAGGCCTGATGTCGTCCGACGCAGCACCGACGGGGCCCGCGGCTCCGGCCGAGACGATCGTGCACCTGCTCCGTCACGGCGAGGTGCACAACCCCGACGGCGTCCTCTACGGGCGTCGCGACGGATTCCACCTCTCCGAGCTCGGGCAGCGCATGGCCCAGCGGGTGGCCGACATGATCGGCGACCGCGACATCGTGCACCTGGTCTCCTCTCCGCTCGAGCGGGCCCAGGAGACCGCAGCGCCGCTCGCCGCCGTCCGCGGCCTGACGCCCGTGCTCGACGATCGGGTGCTGGAGTCGATCAACAAGTTCGAGGGCCTCACGTTCGGCAAGGGCCGCAACGCACTGAAGAGCCCGTCGACCTGGCGTCACCTCTACAACCCCTTCAAGCCGTCCTGGGGTGAGCCGTACAAGGTGATCGCCGAGCGCATGATGGCCGCCGTCCACGACGCGCGCGTGGCAGCGACCGGGCACGAGGCCGTCGTCGTCAGCCACCAACTGCCGATCTGGACGACGCGGCTGCACGCCGAGGGCCGCTCGTTCCTGCACGACCCACGCAAGCGTCAGTGCACGCTCTGCTCGGTCACCTCCTTCCACTTCGACGACGACCGCCTGGTGCGAGTGACCTACAGCGAGCCGGCGGGCGATCTGATCCCGGTCGCCGACCGCAAGGCGCCGTTCTCGGCCGGCGGTGCGCCCGAGGAGAAGCGGCCGTGACCGGCCGGCGCGGGCCGCGTCGTGGGAGCCTGATCGCCGGTGCCGCCGTCGTGGTGTCGGTGGCACTGACCGGCTGCAGCGGACTGCAGGGCACCGAGGACGCGAACTTCGTCACCGGCGCCGGTTCGATCGTGCCGATCCCGGAGAGCGAGCGCCCCGCGCCCCTGGACTTCACCGGGACGAGCCTGGGCGACGAGCCGATCGACGTCACCGACTACCGCGGCGAGGTCGTGGTGGTGAACTTCTGGGGCTCGTGGTGCAACCCGTGCCGCGCGGAGATGCCGATGCTTCGCGAGGCGTCGGAGAACCTCGACGCCGAGTTCCTCGGCGTGCTGGTGCGCGATGAGTCCGCGGACGATGCACGCGCCTTCGAGCGTGAGTTCGGCATCACCTATCCCACCATCGCCGACAGCACCGACGCGCTTCTCAACCTCGGCCGCTACGCCCCGCAGTCGCCGCCGTCCACGGTCGTGCTCGACCGCGAGGGACGTGTCGCGGTGCTCATCAACGGCGAGATCCCGAGCGCGGGCACGCTGGAGGACGTCATCACCGATGTGATCGCCGAGTCGTCGGAATCGCCGGAGTCGGGTGATGGAGGTACCGGTGGGTGAGTGGTTCGGCAATCAGGCCGCGGCGGGGCCGCTCGCGCTCGCTCTGCCTGTCGCCGCCGTCGCCGGCCTGGTGTCCTTCTTCAGCCCGTGCGTGATCCCGCTGCTTCCCGGCTACCTCTCCTACGCCACTGGCCTCTCCGGCGCCGAACTCGCTCGCGGCGAGGCCGCTCAGCGGCGTGGCCGGATGCTGCTGGGCTCGATCTTCTTCGTGCTCGGCTTCGCGACCGTCTTCGTGCTGATCGCCGCGGCGTTGGGCGGAGCGGGCGCCTGGTTGTCGGCCTACCAGTCCGAGATCGTCCGCGGAATGGGCGTGGTGCTCATCGTGCTCGGTCTGGTGTTCGCAGGAGCCGTTCCGTGGCTGCAGCGTGAGTGGCGCATCCACCGGGTGCCGGCTGTCGGACTGGGCGCCGCGCCCCTGGTCGGAGCGCTGTTCGCGATCGGCTGGACGCCGTGCGTCGGGCCGACCTACGGCGTGATCATCGGCCTGACCTACACCGACGCGACCGCGGCACGGGGCGCCGTCCTGGCAGCGGCATACGCACTCGGTCTCGGTGTCCCGTTCATCCTGGCCGGGTTGTTCTACACGCGCGCGCTCGCCGCGTCCCGCTGGATCCGTCAGCGCCAGGCCCTGGTGATGCGTCTCGGCGGCGCGATGATGATCGTGATCGGACTTCTGATGGTCAGTGGCTTCTGGGATTTCGTGACCCAGTGGATGCAACGGCAGCTCGTCGACGGATTCGAGGTGTCGGTGTGAGCCGAGAGCCGATGACGACGTCGGGTCCGACGCCGGACACCGGAGACGTCGCCGAGCGGAGGGCCGGCGAACTGAACGCGCGCGAGCTCGTGCGCTGGGTGTGGCGCCAGGTCACCTCGATGCGGACGGCGCTCATCCTGCTGCTCCTCCTCGCCCTCGCCGCCGTCCCGGGGTCGGTGATTCCCCAGTCCGGCGTCGATGCCCTCGAGGTGTCCCAGTGGAAGAGCGACCACCCCGACCTCGCGCCGATCTACGAGAAGCTCGGCCTGTTCTCGGTCTACGACTCGCCGTGGTTCGCCGCGATCTACCTGCTGCTGATGATCTCGCTCGTCGGCTGCATCGTGCCGCGCACCGCGGTCTACGCCCGGGCGCTGCGGGCCGCTCCGCCGCGCGCACCGCGCAACCTCGCGCGCATGCCCGCCTACGTCACCTTCACCACCGACGAGGATGTCGAGACCGTGCTGGCGACGGCACGTCAGGTGCTGCGCACCGGCCGCGGTCCCGCGGGGACGCGGACGTGGTCGCGGCTCGGTAATCGCCACCGCCTCCGCGCCGCCGACCCGGACGAACCCGACGCCGTCTCGGCCGAGCGCGGACACCTTCGCGAGTTCGGCAACCTGGTCTTCCACGTCTCGGTGATCGTCGTGCTGATCGGGGTGGCGGTCGGATCGATGCTCGGCTACCAGGGCGGAGTGCTGCTGGTGAAGGGGCAGACCTTCACCAACACCGCGGCGTCCTACGACGACCTGGACCCCGGCTCGATGTTCGGGGCCGACGACTTCGACCCCTTCGCCTTCACCGTCGACGACTTCGACGTCACCTGGTTGACCAAGGGCAATGCAGCCGGAACGGCGCGCCAGTTCCGCGCCCCGATCAGCTACCAGGAAGGTCGCGACGGTGAGCGGCGGACCTACGACCTGCGGGTCAACCATCCGCTCACCATCGGCAACACCGACATCTTCCTGATCGGCCACGGCTATGCTCCCGTGATCACGATCCGCGACGGCAACGGCGACGTCGTCGTCAGCCGCCCGGTGGTGTTCTTGCCGCAGGACCCGTCGTTCCTGTCCTTCGGCGTCGTCAAGGCGCCGTCGGCCCGCCCGGGTCAGATCGGTCTCGACGGCCTCTTCTTCCCGACCTTCCAGCTGATCGACGGCGACCCGGTCACGGTCTGGCCCGACGACCTGAACCCGCTGATCTCGATGAGCGTCTGGACCGGCGACCTCGGGCTCGACGACGGCACGCCCGAGTCGGTCTACCTGCTCAACACCGCCAAGGCGACGCCCGTGGCGCCGACCGACGGCCGACCGTTGCGGATCGACCTGCAGCCCGGCGAGACCGTCCAGCTGCCCGACGGACTCGGCTCGGTCTCCTTCGACGGCATCGAGCCGTGGGTGCGGGTGCAGATCAGCCAGTCACCGGGCAAGTTGGTGGCGCTCGGCGGCATGATCGCAGCGCTGTTGGGTCTGTTGGGCTCGCTCTTCGTGCGCTCGCGCCGGGTGTGGGTCCGTGCCCGCCCGTCGTCGGCCGATGGCGCGGGTGCGACCATGGTGGAGATCGCCGTCCTGGACCGCTCGGGTGGCTCGGACGTGAGCGACGTGCTGAACCGCATCACCGTCGCGTTGGGTGGACCGGCGCGTGTAGAGGAGACGAACGACTGATGGGTGACCGATGAGCGACGCCGCGTGGGAGACCTTGAGCAACCAGGCCGTCGGCGCTGCCGGAGTGGTGTACTTCCTGGCCCTGATCGTGCACTTGGCCGAGTGGGCCGCACTGCGTCAGCCCGCGCGCACCGCCGCGCGGCCGACGCCGCCGCCCGCCGGCGGAGTCGCCGTGCTCACCGGTCCCGGCGGCGAGACGGCGGGCGCGACCTCCCGTCCGGACCGCGGGCACCGGATCGCGTTCCTGGGCCGCCTCGGCGTCCTGCTGACGGTGATCGCGACCAGTGCGCACCTGGTGTCGCTGGTCGGGCGCGGCATGGCCGCCGATCCGAACCGGGTGCCCTGGGGCAACATGTACGAGTTCACCCTGGCGGGCACGTTCGTCGTCTCGCTGCTCTACCTGGTGATGCTGCGCCGGTTCCGGCTGCAGTGGATGGCGCCGCTCGTGGTCGGGTTCGTCACCGCCACCTTGATGGTCGCCGTCATCTGGCTGCACGCCGAGGTGGCCCCCCTCACCGAGGCGTTGAACTCTCCGTGGTTGGTGATCCACGTCGTCTCGGCGATCATCGCCACCGGCGCCTTCACCATCGGCGGCATCCTCTCGATCGTCTTCCTCCTCAGGGAGCGTCGCGGCGCGGCCGCGAGCGGCCCGTGGGCGCGCGTTCCCTCGCCGGAGGTGCTCGACCGGACGGCGTACCGCTTCCACGCGTTCGCGTTCCCGGTCTGGACCTTCGCGGTGCTGATCACCGGTCCGATCTGGGCGCACGAGGCATGGTCGCGCTACTGGAACTGGGACCCCAAGGAGGTGTGGGCCCTGATCACCTGGGTCGTCTACGCCGCCTACCTCCACGCGCGCGCCACCGCAGGCTGGAAGGGCCGCAACGCCGCCATCCTGGCGTGCGTCGGTCTGGCGACGCTGCTCTTCAACTTCATCGGCATCAACTACTTCTCCACGAGCTCCCAGCACTCCTACGCGGCACCCGCGCAATCGAGCCAGATCGCCCCCCAGGAGGGTGCCGTCTCACTACGCTGAGCCGCGATGAACGGCAGCAGCGCGCGCCTGTGGGTGCGCACCCCAGAGGGCCCTGTCGAGTTCGACCAAGCGCGCGTGGTGGTCGGGCGCGAGCTCACCAGCGACGTGGTGGTGGCCGACCCCCGCGTATCCCGCCAACACCTGGTGCTCGAGCGGGGCGCCGCCGGGTGGACGCTGAGCGATATGAGCAGCGCGGGCACCTTCGACGTCGTCGGCACCCGGCTGCCCGAGCGCGCCGCCGTCTCGGGTTCACCGCTCGAGGTGCGCCTCGGAGCGCCGGACGGCGTGCCCTTGGCGGTGTGGTCGGTCGAGCCGGCACCCGCGCCTCCGGTGGTCGAGCAGCCTGGTGAGCAACGAGCGGGGAGTCTCGATACCTCCACCGGCCGCCCCCTCAGCGACCTGCCGTCGCAGGCGACCCCCGGACACGTCGCGCACGGCACCGTGATGGTGGCGGCAGGCGCGCCGGTGGGTGCCGCGATCACGATCGGCCGTGATCCGTCGAACGCCGTCGTGCTGGAGGACCCACTCGTCTCGCGCTTCCACGCGCGGCTCGAGGTGGGCCAGGGCGCCGGCACGGCGACGCTGCACGATCTGGCGAGCTTCAACGGCAGCTACGTCGACGGCGTCCGCGTGGCCGGTCCGGTGCCGGTCCCCGCTGGAGCGCAGGTCGGCTTCGGCAATCAGAAGTTCTCCTGGGACGGCGCTCAGCTGGTCGCCTCGGCCACAGCCCACGAGCACACGCTCTACGCCGACGGCCTCTCGGTGGTCGTGGGCGACGGCAAGCGACTGCTCGACAACCTCAACATCCAGCTCGCACCGTCGACGCTGACTGCGGTGGTGGGCCCCTCGGGGTCGGGCAAGTCGACGATGCTCGGCGCCCTCACCGGGCTGCGCCCGGCGACGCACGGTCGCGTCGTCTGGCAGGGACACGACCTCTACGAGCACTACGACCAGTTGCGGTTCCAGATCGGTCTGGTGCCCCAGCAGGACATCCAGCACCCGCAGCTCAAGGTGGGCCAGGCGCTGGGCTACGCGGCCGAGCTCCGCCTGCCGCCGGACACCACGAAGGCGGAGCGAGCTGCTCGCGTGGAGACCGTGGCGGGTCAGATGCAGCTCCAGCAGAGGCTCGCGAACCGGATCGGCACCCAGCTCTCCGGAGGTCAGAAGAAGCGCGTCTCGATCGCCACCGAACTGCTGACGGCGCCCCCGCTGCTCTTCCTCGACGAGCCGACGTCGGGCCTGGACCCCGGCCTGGACCTCGAGGTGATGAAGCAGCTCCGGACCCTCGCCGACGAGGGCCGCGTGGTCGTGGTGGTGACGCACTCGGTGCTGGCTCTGCACGTGTGCGACAACGTGATGGTGCTGGCGCCGGGCGGCAAGGTCGCTTACTTCGGCCCTCCTGACGGCGTGCTGGCGCACTTCGGCGTGCAGAGCTATCCCGAGGTCTTCGACCTGCTCGACGACGCCGACCTGTGGCAGCGCATCCCGGAGCACGCCGACACCGTCGACACCCGGCACCTGGCGCCGGTCACGGCTTCCGCGCCCGAGCCCCCGCATCAGTCCTTTGCCAAACAGCTCTCCACGATGGTGCGCCGCAACATCGCGGTCGTGCGCTCGGACCGGCTCCTGCTGACCATGCTCCTGCTCCTCCCGGTGGTGTTGGGCGGGTTGAGTCGGATCGTGCCGGGGAGCAACGGACTCTCACTCGACGCCACCGCGCGCCCGGGCCCCCAAGGCCTCCTCTTCAACCCCGAGGAGTCCACGCAGCGTCTGATCGTGCTGATCGTCGCGGCGTGCCTGATGGGTACGGCGATCTCGATCCGGGAGCTGATCGGGGAGCGGCCGATCTTCCAGCGCGAGTACGCCGTCGGGCTCTCGCCGACGGTCTACTTCGCCAGCAAGATCCTCGTGCTCGGCGCCGCGGCGTTCGTGCAGGGGCTGCTCGTCACGTGGATCGCGACGGTGGGTCTCCCCGGTGCGGACGGCAGCGCTGGGACGGTTCGGGTAGCCGTCGCCATCGGCGTGCTCTCGTTCACGATGACCGCGGTCGGACTGTGTCTCTCCGCGATCGTCACGAGTTCGGAGCAGACCATGCCGGCGCTCGTCGGCATGATCATGGTGCAGTTGGTGCTCTCGGGGTCGTTGTTCGCCGTCGCGGGTCGACCGCTCCTGGAGCAGGTGGCCTGGCTCGCGCCGTCGCGGTGGGCGTACGGCGCCGCCGCCTCGGCGATGGGACTGACCCGCACCACCAAGCCGGGGGAGGACGAGGACTGGATCGCCCTGCCCGGCGCCGGCCACTACGTCATGGACCTCGCGCTGCTCGGCGGCCTGTGCGTGCTCGCGGTCGTCGCCGGTCTCCTGCTCGTGCGCCGCAGCGCCACGTCGTCGGATTGACGTCGAAGCCCGGGCCCGTGGAATGGAGCAGAGCCTGGCGAGGTTGATCCGGGCGATGACCCTTCCTGCGCTCTCCGTCCTCGACCTCGTCCCCGTCCGCGGCGACCAGACGACGTCCCACGCCCTCGCGGCCTCGCTCGGCGTCGCCCGGGTGGCCGACGACCTCGGCTACCGGCGCTACTGGGTCGCCGAGCACCACAACATGCCCGCCGTCGCGGCAACCAACCCGCCGGTGTTGATCGCGATGATCGCCGGAGCGACGTCACGTCTGCGGGTCGGCAGCGGGGGAGTGATGCTCCCCAACCACGCTCCGCTCGTGGTCGCCGAACAGTTCGCCCTGCTGGAGGCGGCTTTCCCGGGCCGGATCGACCTGGGCATCGGTCGGGCCCCGGGTACCGATCCCGTGACGAGCTGGGCGCTGCGGCACGGCGCTGGCGGGGTCAGCGAGGAGGCCGTCGAGCGATTCCCCGAGTACGTCGACAACGTGCTTGCGATGATGTCGCCGGCCGGAGTCGGCCTCCAGCTGCGTGGTCGTGTGCACACCTTGGCGGCGACTCCGCAGGCGCGCAGCGTGCCGCAGATCTGGCTGCTCGGCTCGTCGGACTACTCCGCGCGATTGGCGGCCGAGAAGGGCATGCCCTACGTCTTCGCCCACCACTTCTCCGGGTCCGGTACCGCCGAGGCGCTGGAGCTGTACCGCTCGCGCTTCCAGCCGTCCGAGGCGCTCGCCGAACCCCGCACGTTCTTGACGGTCAACGCGAGCGTCGCCGAGACGGCGTCCCAGGCGCGGCGGTTGGCCGAGCCGCAGCTGCACCAGATGCTGGCCCTGCGCAGTGGCCAGCCGCTGACGGCACTGCCTGCGGTCGAGGACGCCGAGGCACGCGAGCTGAGTGCCCAGCAGCGCGAGCTGGTCGAGGCGATGGCCTCGCGCTGGGTGATCGGCGACCCCGAGAGTTCCCGGGCGCAGATCGCCGAGCTCGCCGCGCGCTACGACGTCGACGAGGTGATGGTGCATCCGGTGGCCGGTGCGGTCGAGGGCACCAAGCCCGATGCGTCGCCGGCACGGGAGGACACGCTGCGACTCCTGGTGGAGGGGGCGGCTGCCGCGTGAGGCGCCGGAGAGGTCCCCGTGGCTCCGATTCGTACTTCCGCAGTCGGTGCGCCTAGACTGATCCGTCGGCCCAACATGGGTCTGTTTCGTGTTGCCTCGCGGCTGCCCGGATCGCTCGGTCGCCACCCTCGCTCCTCCAGCGTGGGTCGCGAGCGGCGCGCGCTGGGAATGAGGCGGATGGAACGGCCACATGAGGTCCACGTCGTCCGCCGGACGGCGAGGTTCCCGGGTCGGACGGTAGACGAACCAGCGAGCGAATTGTGAGGACATGCCGAAGAAAGAAGGCGTGATCGAGATGGAGGGCACCGTTGTGGAAGCCCTCCCCAATGCCATGTTCCGTGTGGAGCTCAGCAACGGGCACAAGGTTCTCGCCCACATCAGCGGCAAGATGCGCCAGCACTACATCCGGATCCTCCCCGAGGACCGGGTCGTGGTGGAGCTGTCGCCCTACGACCTCACGCGCGGTCGCATCGTCTACCGCTACAAGTGAGCCGCCGGCTCGCTTCTGCTGAACCACTCAGCGCCAGCCGATTGAAGAAAGGTCCTTCGAGATGAAGGTCAACCCGAGCGTCAAGCCGATCTGTGACAAGTGCAAGGTGATCCGTCGCCACGGCCGCGTCATGGTGATCTGCGAGAACCCGCGCCACAAGCAGCGTCAAGGCTGAAGCCACGCGCGACGAAGGAGCGCGGGGCGTCTCAGCCGCAGGTTGAGTAAGCCCTCCGGCCGAGCTTGCGAGGCCGGAACGGGCGCATCGAAACCCGGTGAGCCGACAGGCAACCTGGGCTACAACGCCCGAACCAGAGTTCAACAACTGAATACCCATCACCGCGATCGCTAGGCGGGTCCCACGGGATACCGCCGAATCACCTCCGGAGCAGACGGCCGGAGCTGGGCACAGACCCGGGTGCATCGCGGACGACACCGCTGCAGTTCCACGAAAGGCCATCACATGGCACGCCTCGTCGGCGTCGACCTCCCGCGCGACAAGCGCGTCGAGATCGCGCTCACCTACATCTACGGCATCGGCCGTACCCGCGCCCAGCAGCTCCTCGAGCTGACCGGTGTCGACCCGAGCATGCGGGTCCACCAGCTGGGTGATGAAGAGCTGGTCAAGCTCCGCGATGAGATCGAGAAGCAGGAGTTCAAGGTCGAGGGTGACCTCCGCCGCGAAGTCCAGGCCGACATCCGTCGCAAGATCGAGATCGGCAGCTACCAGGGTCGCCGCCACCGCCAGGGCCTCCCGGTCCGCGGCCAGCGCACCAAGACCAACGCGCGTACCCGCAAGGGTCCCAAGCGCACGGTTGCCGGCAAGAAGAAGGCCAAGTGATCTGACCCCGATGGTCGAGGAGGTCGCGCTGCGACCGTCTCGAGATCTCGGAGGATCACTCACCTTCCCCCTCAAGACCAGCTACTTCAGGAGATAACGCATGCCTCCCAAGGCTCGTGCGGGCGCGGCCAAGAAGGTCCGCCGCAAGGAAAAGAAGAACGTCGCTCAGGGCGAGGCCCACATCAAGAGCACGTTCAACAACACGATCGTCACGATCACCGACCCCACCGGGGCGGTCATCTCGTGGGCCTCCGCCGGCACCGTCGGCTTCAAGGGCTCGCGCAAGTCCACGCCGTACGCCGCTCAGATGGCCGCCGAGGCCGCGGGTCGTCGCGCGATGGAGCACGGCATGAAGAAGATCGACGTCTTCGTGAAGGGCCCGGGTTCGGGCCGCGAGACGGCGATCCGTTCGCTGGGTGCGATCGGCCTCGAGGTCGGCACCATCCAGGACGTCACGCCCGCCCCGCACAACGGCTGCCGCCCGCCCAAGCGCCGGCGCGTCTGAGCCCCGACGACGAGACTGAACAGGAGAACCTGACATGGCCCGTTACACCGGTCCCATGACCCGCAAGTCCCGCCGCCTGGGTGTCGACCTGGTCGGCGGCGACGCCGCCTTCGAGAAGCGCCCCTACCCGCCGGGCCAGCACGGCCGCGCGCGCGTGAAGGAGAGCGAGTACCGCACGCAGCTGCAGGAGAAGCAGAAGGCCCGCTTCACCTACGGCGTGATGGAGCGCCAGTTCTACAACTACTACGTCGAGGCTGCTCGTCGTACCGGCAAGACCGGCGACAACCTGCTCCAGCTCCTGGAGTGCCGCCTCGACAACGTGATCTACCGCGCCGGCTTCGCCCGGACGCGTCGTCACGCCCGCCAACTCGTGGTCCACGGCCACTTCCTGGTCAACGGCCGCAAGGTCGACATCCCGTCCTTCCAGGTGACGCAGTACGACATCATCGACGTGCGCGAGAAGTCGCTGGAGATGACGCCGTTCATCGTCGCCCGCGAGACCCACGGCGAGCGGATCGTTCCCGCGTGGCTCGAGGCGGCCCCGTCGCGGATGCGGACCCTGGTCCACCAGGTTCCCGTGCGTGCGCAGACCGAGATGCCGATCCAAGAGCAGCTCATCGTCGAGTACTACTCGAAGAAGTGATCTCCGCGGGCGTCGCCCCGGCCCACGGGCCGAGGCGGCGTCCGCACCGCTCCACCTTCCTTCCCACTCAGAAGTTCGGGCCCCTCATATAGCGGTCGGGTCCGGAAAGGAAAGAAACAGTGCTTATCGCACAGCGTCCCGCCCTGCACGAGGAGTCCGTCGACGAGTTCCGCTCGCGGTTCGTCATCGAGCCTCTCGAGCCGGGCTTCGGGTACACCCTCGGCAACTCGCTCCGTCGCACCCTGCTCAGCTCGATCCCCGGCGCGGCCGTCACGAGCATCAAGGTCGACTCCGTCCTGCACGAGTTCTCCACGGTGGAGGGCGTGAAGGAGGACGTCACCGAGATCATCCTCAACCTCAAGGGTCTCGTCGTCTCCTCCGAGCACGATGAGCCGGTCACGATGTACTTGCGCAAGTCCGGTGCCGGTGACGTCACCGCTGCCGACATCGCGCCGCCCGCCGGCGTCGAGGTGCACAACCCCGACCTGAAGATCGCCACCCTGTCCGACAAGGGCAAGCTGGAGATGGAGCTCGTCGTCGAGCGCGGCCGTGGCTACGTCTCGGCCGTGCAGAACAAGGGCGCGGACAACGAGATCGGCCGCATGCCGGTCGACTCGATCTACAGCCCCGTGCTGAAGGTGACCTACAAGGTCGAGGCGACCCGTGTCGAGCAGCGCACCGACTTCGACAAGCTCGTCATCGACGTCGAGACCAAGCCCTCGATCCTGCCGCGCGACGCCATCGCCTCGGCCGGTAAGACGCTGGTCGAGCTGTTCGGTCTCGCTCGCGAGCTCAATGTCGAGGCCGAGGGCATCGACATCGGCCCGTCGCCGGTCGACGAGCAGCTCGCCGCCGACCTCGCCCTCCCGGTCGAGGACCTGCAGCTGACCGTCCGCTCCTACAACTGCCTCAAGCGCGAGGGCATCCACACCGTGGGTGAGCTCATCAGCCGCTCGGAGCAGGACCTGCTCGACATCCGCAACTTCGGCGCGAAGTCGATCGACGAGGTCAAGGCCAAGCTGGTCGAGATGGGCCTCTCGCTCAAGGACTCCGCACCGGGCTTCGACCCGCACGCCGCCCTCGCCGCCTACGGCGATGACGACGACGATGCCTTCGTCGAGGACGAGCAGTACTGATCCACACGTTGCCCCGTCTTTGTCTGAAGACGGGTCGACACCAGCAAGGGCGTTGACCCGTCTTTACCTGAAGACGGGTCAACGCACAGCAACCCGCTACCTCGGTACCTGACACGGCCGAGGAGAATCGAGAGAAGCAATGCCTACTCCCAAGAAGGGTTACCGCCTCGGCGGTAGCGCCTCGCACCAGCGCCTGATCCTGGCGAACCTGGCCACCCAGCTCTTCGAGCACGGCCGAATCACCACCACCGAGGCCAAGGCACGGGTGCTGCGGCCCTACGCCGAGAAGCTGATCACCAAGGCACGCAAGGCGCACGCGGGCGAGAACCCGCTGCACCAGCGGCGCGAGGTGCTCAAGGTCATCCGCGACAAGGGCGTCGTCCACGTGCTCTTCACCGAGATCGGTCCCGGCTTCGCCGAGCGTCCCGGTGGCTACACGCGGATCACCAAGATCGGTCCCCGCAAGGGCGACAACGCGCCCATGGCTGTGATCGAGCTCGTCACCGAGGCCTACAGCCCCAAGCCCGCGTCGGCCAAGCCCGCCAAGGCTGCGCCGGCTCCGGCTGCCGAGGAGGCTCCGGCCGAGGACGTCGTCGAGGATACCCCCGCGGTCGAGTCCGACGTCGACACCGAGGCCGAGGCGACCGAGACCCTCGAGACCGAGGCCCCCGTGGCCGAGGCCGAGGAGGTCGCGGAGGAGGCTCCCGCCGAGGCCGAGGAGGAGAAGAAGGACTGACCTCCTTCTCTCACCCGCTCCACCACGAGACCCCCCCCCCCCCTCGGCGGCGGGGGGCGCCGGTGCNGGAAACGACGAGACCCGCCGTCCAGCTGGACGGCGGGTCTCGTCGTTTCCAGGTGGGGCAGGAGCCCCTCGTAGACTGGCACCCATGACCACCGACGTCGGCATGCCGCAGATCCTCAGCCCGGAGGACGCCGAGCGAGCGGTCCTGCTCGCGGCGCCGCGCGGGTACTGCGCCGGCGTCGACCGCGCGGTGGTGACCGTGGAGAAAGCCCTGGATCTCTACGGCTCGCCTGTCTACGTCCGCAAGCAGATCGTGCACAACAAGCACGTGGTCTCCGACCTGGAGTCGCGCGGCGCGATCTTCGTCGAGGAGCTCGACGAGGTACCGCCGGGCGCGACGGTCGTCTTCTCCGCTCATGGCGTCTCGCCCGAGGTGCACCGCCAGGCCGAGTCGCGAGACCTCAAGACGATCGACGCGACCTGCCCGCTCGTCACCAAGGTGCACCACGAGGCACGTCGGTTCGCCGCCGAGGACTACGACATCCTGCTGATCGGTCACGCCGGTCACGAGGAGGTCGAGGGCACCGCCGGCGAGGCACCCGAGCACATCCAGCTCGTCGAGGGGCCTTGGGACGTCGACAAGATCGTCGTGCGTGACCCGGCTCGCGTCGCCTGGCTGTCTCAGACGACGCTCTCGGTCGACGAGACGCTCACGACCGTCGCCGCGATCCGCGAGCGCTTCCCGCTGCTGCTGGATCCGCCGTCCGACGACATCTGCTACGCCACCCAGAACCGCCAGCTCGCCGTCAAGGAGATCGCGCAGGACGCCGACCTGGTGATCGTCGTCGGGTCCGCGAACTCCTCCAACTCCGTCCGGCTGGTCGAGGTCGCCCTGGAGTCCGGTGCGAAGGCCTCCTACCGCGTCGACGACGCCACCGAGATCGACGAGTCCTGGCTCGACGGCGTCAGCACCGTGTCGGTCACCTCCGGCGCGAGCGTGCCAGAAGCGTTGGTGGACGGCGTCCTGCAGTTCCTCGCCGAGCGCGGATACCCCGAGGCGCGCGCGGTGAAGACGGCCGAGGAGACGCTGATCTTCGCCCTCCCCAAGGAGCTGCGCCGCGACCTCAAGGCCGCCGGGCGCGTCTGACCGCGCCCGCGGGAGGTTGACCCGTCTTTGGATAAAGACGGGTCAACGCGACGACGGGTCCGTCTCTGCCGATCCGCGGGCGACCAGCGCGATCGAGTAGAGCGGACGATTCTGCGTCGCGGTGTAGACCCGGCCCAGGTAGGTGCCGATGACGCCCATCATGATGAGCTGGATTCCGCCGAGCAGGAACATGCCGACGCCGAGGAACGCCCAGCCCGGAACGGCGTCCTCGGGGTTGAACACCCGCACGTAGAGCACGTAGGCGGCGACCAGCACCGCCATGAACGAGATGGCGAACCCGAGCCGGGATATCCACCGCAGCGGCGCAGTGGAGAAGCCCACGATGCCCGCACTGGCGAGGGCGACCATGCTTCGCAGCGGGTACTTGGTACGCCCCGCGTGCCGATGCTCGCGGTCGTAGAGCACCGCCTCCTGGCGGAACCCGACGTGGGCCACGATGCCGCGCAGGAACCGGTCGTGCTCGCGGTACCGGCCCACCTCGGCCACCACGCGACGATCCATCAGGCGGAAGTCTCCGACGTTGCGCGGGATCTCGATCGAGGCGACGCGGGACAGCAGCCGGTAGAAGCCCCAGGCGGTCGTGCGCTTGAACCGGGAGTCGCGCCGCGTGCGGCGTTGGGCGTAGACGACGTCGGCGCCCTGCTCCCACCGCGCGATCAGCTCCAGCGCGACGGCGGGCGGGTCCTGCAGGTCGGTGTCCATGACGACGACCGCGTCGGCTGCTCCGACGGCGCCCAGCCCCGCCGTGACGGCGATCTGGTGACCGCAGTTGCGTGAGAGGCCGAGCACGGCGACCCGGTCGTCTGCCTCGCGGAGCTCGAGCAGCAGATCGAGGGAGCCGTCGCGGCTTCCGTCGTCGACGTAGACCAGCTCGAACTCGAGGTCGGGGCGTTCGGCGATCGCCGTGGTCAGCGCGGCGTGGAACGCCGTCAAGGACTCGACCTCGTCGTAGACCGGCAGCACGAACGCGATGCGTCGTCTCGCCATCGTCGTCCTCTCGCCGGGGTGCGTCGTGGCGGTCGGAGTGACCGCTTGGTGTCCAGGGTGGAGTCTGCCAGTCTCAGGCCATGGCCCGGTTCCTCGACGTGCACCCTGACAACCCGCAGCCGCGGTTGATCGCCCAGATCGTCGAGGCCCTGCGCGACGACGCTCTGATCGCCTACCCCACCGACTCCGGCTACGCCCTCGGCAGTCGGATCGGCAATCGCGACGGCCGCGACCGGATCCTGCGTATCCGCAAGCTCGACGACAAGCACCACTTCACGCTGGTGTGCGCCGAGTTCGCCCAGTTGGGCCAGCTGGTGCACATCGACAACGCCGCGTTCCGCGCCATCCGGGCGTCGACGCCGGGCCCTTACACGTTCATCCTCCCGGCGATGCCCGAGGTGCCGAAGCGACTGCTGCACCCGAAGAAGCGCACCGTCGGCGTGCGGATCCCCGACCACGCGTTCGTCCAGGCGCTCCTCGCCGAGCTCGGCGAGCCGCTGCTCAGCAGCACGCTGATCCTGCCCGGGGAGGAGGCGCCTCGCACCATGGGGTGGGAGATCAAGGAGGAACTCGACCACGACGTCGACATCGTGATCGAGGCCGGCGAGACCTCCGATCAGCCCACGACCGTCGTCGACTGGTCTGAGGGGGCTCCGGAGGTGCTCAGGCTGGGAGCCGGTGACGCGGAGCGGTTTCTCTGAGCCGCGCCCGGAGCACGCGCTGGCGTACCGCGAGGACGCCGAGGGCGCCGAGGTAGCCGATCACCAGACCGAGGCTGTGATGGGAGAGGCCGGAGATGACGGCCTGGACGTAGCCGTCGTCCTCGCGCGCCAGCGCCGCCGTGTCGGCGGCGGCGACCAGCAGGAACGTCCCGAGCATCAGGATCGGCGGCAGGATCCCGACGGTGAAGAAGTCCCTGGTGCTGACGGCGAGTGCGAGGGCCAGGCAGGTCAGCACGAAGCCGACGTCAAAGAGTGCACTCATGCGCTGAGTGACCACGAGGTCGAGAGCCGTGAGCGTCATCGCGAGCGCGGCGGCGAGCGCGACCACGTTGCGCCCCGGCATCCGGCCCTCTTCCCAGATGGTGCGGGACGCGGGGAGGGTCATCGCGCCGCTCCGCTCACGCGCCTGCTCACACCGCCACGGTAGACGGCCCCGACGGGTCGATGGTGTCGCCTCGCCGCACAGCCGGCGCGACTGCCTGGCTGGCCACACTGCCGGGAGCGGCGAGGGGATCGTCGGTGACGCCGAGCTCGGAGAAGCGCCGCGCCTGCACCAGTACGCGTGACTCCCACGAGCCGACGGCGGCGTTGTAGTGGGTGACCGCGCCGTTCAACGAGCGTCCGAGCTGGTCGAAGTGCGCGCTCAGGGTCTGCAGTCGGCGGTGCAGCTCGCGGCCCAAGCGGTGCACCTCGGCGGTCTGGTGACTCAACCGCTCCTGGCGCCAGCCGTGCGCCACTGTGCGGAGCAACGCGATCAACGTCGACGGCGTCGCCAGCACGACGTTCCTCTCCGCGGCGTACTCCACCAACCCGGCGTCGGCCTCCAGCGCCGCCACCAGGAAGGTCTCCGAGGGCAGGAACAGGACGACGAACTCGGGCGTGCTCGCCAGCGAGCGCCAGTAGGCCTTGGCACCGAGACCGTCGATGTGGGAACGCACCTGCCGGGCGTGCCGTGCCAGATGGTGGTCGCGATCCTCCGCCTCGTCGGTCGCGGTGGCGTCGAGGAACGCGTCGAGCGGCACCTTGGCGTCGACGACGACGTGCCGCTCGCCCGCGAGCGAGACGACCAGGTCAGGGCGCCTCACGCCGTCGTCGGCCCCGACGTGCGTCGACTGCTCGGAGAAGTCGCAATGGGCGACGAGGCCGGCCAGCTCGACGGCCCGCCGCAGGTGCAGCTCGCCCCAACGCCCGCGCACCTGAGGGCGACGCAACGCGGTCGACAGCGACTGGGTCTCGCGGCGCAGCGCCTCGGTGCCCGCGCGCATGTCGAGCACCTGCTGGTGGAGCTGGCCCTGCCAGGAGACGCGCTGGTGCTCCAGGTCTCGCAGCTGATCGTGGAGCCGCTCCAGTCCCTCGCGGACGACGAGGACCTCGGCCTCGGGGTCGCGACCGTGCGCGGCGTCGGCGGCAGTCGGGTCGGGGCCGCCGCTCAGGCCGTGGCGGAGCCCGGCCAGGTAGCCGAGGGTGCCGGCGAGGCCGACGAGCAGAACGGCGATGGTGACGAGCGCGGGGGAAGCGTCCATGCCGACACTGTGCCCGTCAGCACCGACAGTCCCCGGCCTCAGTCGCCGGAGGAGCGTCAGGGTCCTCGAAGGACAGGTCGCGTCACTCAGTCGGCGAGGTCGACGACCACGGGGGCGTGGTCGGACGGCGCCCCCGTGCCGATCGTCGGGTTGCGCTCGTCGACGTCGATGAACGCGCCGGTCACGCGGTCGGCGAACGAGGGCGACCCGAGGACGAAGTCGATCTTGAGGCCGCGATTGCGCTCGAATCGCTGGCGGTAGTAGTCCCAGTAGGTGAAGCCGGGCGCGTGGTCGCGGGTCACCTCCGACCATCCGTCGTCCAGCAGGCCCTGGAAGGCGGCGCGCTCCGCCGGGGTGACGTGGGTGCTGGTGCGGAACTGGGCGATGTCGAAGACGTCGTCGTCGGTCGGGGCGATGTTCCAGTCGCCGACGAGCGCCGTCGGGACGTCGCGCCACGACGTGGCGGTCTCGCGAAGGCGAGCCAGCCACTCGAGCTTGTAGGCGTAGTGCGGGTCGTCGATCTTGCGCCCGTTCGGCACGTAGAGCGACCACACCCGCACGCCGCCGCAGGTGGCGCCGATCGCACGGGCCTCGGGCGCGATCGGGTCGCCGAAGCCGGGCATCCCGCCGAAGCCGATCTCGACGTCGTCCAACCCGACGCGGCTGAGGATCGCGACACCGTTCCACTGGCTGACGCCGGCCGCCGCCACCTCGTAGCCGAGAGCCTGCAGGCCCATCAGGGGCAGCTGGTCCTCGCGGGCCTTGGTCTCCTGCAGCGCCAGGACGTCGACGTCGTGCCGTTGGAGGAAGGCCTCGACACGGTCGATGCGCGAGCGCAGCGAGTTCACGTTCCAGGTGGCCAGGCGCATGGTCAGGACGGACCCGGCATCGCGTCGAACTTCTGGCTGCACTGGGTGGAGGTGCTGCAGGTGACCAGGGCCTTCGTTCGACGTCGCAGCTCAGCCAGCACGTCGGCGTAACGCGGGTCCTTGGCGACGTTGTTGATCTCGGAGGGGTCGTGCAGGTGGTCGTAGAGCTCCTCGAGGCCGTTGGCGAAGAAGCGTGCGTAGGTGTAGCGGTCGGTGGTCACGCCGCGCCACCACCAGCCGTAGGAGAGATCTGCCGGGGTCTGCGGGCCGGCCTGGATCAGCACCGTCTCGCGCAGGGGCGCGTTGTCGACCGCGGCCGGCACGAGCGAGACGCCGTCGACCGGGATGAGGGGCTTGGCGCCGGCGAGGTCGGCGATCGTGGGAGCGACGTCGATCATCAGCGCGCGCTGACTGCGCACCGCGCCCGCCGGGACGCCGGGACCGCGCACGATCATCGGCACGCGCAACGACTGTCGGTACGGCACGTTCTTGGTGATCAGGTTGTGCTCGCCGAGCAGGAAGCCGTTGTCGGAGGTGAAGATGATGTAGGTGTTGTCGAGCTCACCGAGCGAGCGCAGCGTCCGCACCAGCTCGGCGATGCCCTGGTCGACAGCCTGCAGCGACCGGATCCGCGAGCGGAACACGGTGTTGATCTTCTGCGTCGTCGGTCGGTTCTTGCGCTGCACGAGCGAGTTCTTGTCGCTGATGCGGTCGGAGGTGTATCCGGGGTCCCGCAACGACGGCGAGTTCACGCCCGAGAACATCCGCTGGAAGCGCCGCGGCGGTAGGGCCTCGGCGGTGGACGGGATGTTCTTCACCTTGTCGAGTCGGCCGTGCGGCGCGACGTGCGAGGCCCAGATGAAGAACGGCTTGTCGTCGGCGGAGTACTCGCGCACGAGCTTGTCGACGCGCATGTTGATGTAGTCGACGTTGTTGAGCTTCTTGTACCACTGGGGGTTGCCGTTCTGATACATCTCGTAGCCCACGTAGGAGTACGGGTTGATCATCGAGGCGTCCCAGTAGTCCCAGCCGGGCTGGGGCTTCCCGTGGGTGCCGTAGCCGTTGAGGTACTTGCCGGTGAACGCGGTGTTGTAGCCGACCCGGTTCAGCCACACGGGCAGCGTGGTGCTGATCTTGAGGGCCTTGAAGTTGAACGGGTCCTGGTTCGACTTCACGCCGTTGTTCTGCGCGTACTGGCCGGTGAGGATCGCCGCGCGCGCCGGGCAGCACAGCGGATGCGGTGAGAGTGCGCGACTGAAGGTCACGCCCGCGCGACCCAGGTTCTGCACCGTCTTGGGCATCCACCGCATGTCGCTGCTGGCCTGGTCGTCGGTGGTGATCAGGATGATGTTGGGCCGCTTGCCGGTGAACTGGTCGCCGTTGGGCCGGCCGGGTGCTGCCGTGCCGACGGGATCGATCACCGCCGAGGCCGCGGAGACCACGGATCGATCCGGCTCGGCCGACGACGGGGCCCCGGTGAAGGCCGCGAGAGTGCCCACGGCCAGACCGGCGATGGCGACGGCGAGAGCCGCCCGCTGCGTCGTCCGTCTGCCGTGCATGGCGGCCATTCTGCGGGACGGCTGGTTGAACTCCCGCATCGGCAGCGGGCATCGCGATCCCGTGTGGCGCCTGGTGATCGTGATGATCGCGGGGTCGCCGCACGGCCCGGAGAGGCGTCCGTCACACCCCGAGCACGAGCGGTGTGATCACCGCATCGCAGTAGGCGCGCCGCGCAGGTTCGGTGGCCAGGTCGGGTGGCCCGTCGGGTGTCAGGAGCAGCGACTGGGTGATCCGCGCGAGCGTCTGCGCGACGGCTGCGACGTCGTCGGTGCGGGGGTTGCCGACGTGGGCGCGCAGGGCGACGACGCGCGCGGCGACGAGATCGGCCGAGAGCGCGATGATCGCGCCGGCCCGCTCGGTGAGTCCGACCAGCGTCTCGTCCCGGTCGAGCACGGACAGCTGCCGCAGCAGCTCGTTGCCGCGCACGGCGTCCAAGGTCACGGAGAAGAAGGCGGTGATGTTGGACGCCGGGTCGAAGCCGGCGCTCGGCGCGGGAGGGATCTCCGGGACGTCGGTCATGATCTGCGTCAGCACGCGCTCGGTCTCGCGGAGGAACGCACGTTGGGCGATCAGGTCCATGGTGCCCAGGCGTCGGTAGAGGGTGGTGCGGTTGACGCCGGCTCGCCGCGCGATGTCGTCGGCGCTGGTGCGGCGGACGCCGGTGAGCGCGAACTGCGCGACGGCGGCGTCGAGGAGCGCGTCGTCCGACATATGACCCTGCCTTCTTGCAACGATGCAACAACTAGTGAGACATTGTTGCACGTGGCCACGATGACGCACGACGGCGCGCCGAGCAGCGCCGCGACCCCCGACCCGGCCGAGGGCAAGTTCGGCCTGGACGCCTACGTCTGCGAACGCATGCTCCTCCTGGGTGCCGGATCCTCGGTCATGTACCAGTTGGCGATGAAGGGCGTCGGTCTCGGCGTCGCCGAGCACTCCACGACCCTGCGTCGTCCGGTCGATCGCCTCCGCACGACGCTGACCTTCGTCTACGTGATGGTGCTCGGCACGGAGCAGGAGAAGAAGGAGATCTCCCGGCTGGTCAATCGGATGCACACCTCGGTGCGTTCGCCGGGTCGCTACTCCGCCTTCGACCCCGAGCTACAGCTGTGGGTCGCCGCGACGCTGGTCAAGAACGGCGAGTGGCTGATGGAGCGGATGTTCGGTCCGATGGACGCCGCCACCCGCGAGCGCTGCTACCGCGAGGCCTGGATCTACGGCACGGCGCTTCAGGTGACGCCGCAGATGTGGCCGCAGACTCGTGCCGAGTTCGACGTCTACTGGGAGGAGTCGCTCGCCAAGCTCGAGGCCGACCCCATCGTCCAGTGCTACGCCAAGCAGCTGCTCAGCTATCACGGCGGGCCGGTCTACCTGCGCCTGGCCGTGCCGCTGCAGAACCTGCTCACGCGCGGCAACCTGGACGCGCGGACGCGCGAGGTGCTGGCGCTGCCGTGGTCGCGCCGCGATCAGATGCTCTACGACCTGTTCTGGAAGGTCTTCCCGCCGGTGTACCGGCGGGTGCCGCGCGTGCTCCGCCAGCTCGAGGCCCGCCTCATCCTGCGTGACATGCGCAAGCGATTCCGTCAGGGGCGTCGCGTCATCTGAGCGCCGAGGCGCCCGAGCCGAATCGGCCAGGGAGTGCCACCGGGCCTAGAATCGACGCCCGTGGCTCTCACCATCGGCATCGTCGGTCTCCCCAACGCGGGCAAGTCGACGCTCTTCAACGCGCTGACCAAGAACGACGTCCTGGCGGCGAACTACCCGTTCGCCACGATCGAGCCGAACGTCGGCGTCGTCGGCGTCCCCGACGAACGGCTGCCGCGCCTGGCCGAGGTCTTCGGGTCCGAGCGGATCCTCCCGGCGACGGTGGAGTTCGTCGACATCGCCGGCATCGTGCGCGGTGCCTCGCAGGGGGAGGGGCTCGGCAACAAGTTCCTCGCCCACATCCGCGAGTCGGCGGCCATCTGTCAGGTGACGCGCGTGTTCCGTGACGAGGACGTCACCCACGTCGACGGCGAGGTCAACCCCGGCAACGACATCTCCACGATCCAGACCGAGTTGATCCTGGCCGACCTCGAGACGGTGGAGAAGTCCGTCGTCCGGTTGGAGAAGGAGTCGCGCAAGGTCAAGGAGCTCGTCGCGAACCTGGAGGCGGCGAAGGAGGCGCAGCAGGCGCTCGAGGCCGGCACGCCGATCATCGCGACCGACATCGACAGGTCGCTGCTGCGCGAACTCTCGCTGCTGACCGCCAAGCCGTTCATCTACGTGTTCAACTGCGACGCCGACGAGCTGCACGACGAGGATCTCAAGCAGCAGATGCGTGACCTCGTCGCCCCGGCCGAGGCGATCTTCCTCGACGCCAAGTTCGAGTCCGAGCTGATCGAGCTCGACGACGAGGAGGCTGCGGAGTTCCTCGCCGAGGCCGGTGTCACCGAGCCCGGCCTGGAGGTGCTGGCCCGTGTCGGCTTCGACACCCTCGGCCTGCAGACCTACCTCACCGCCGGCCCCAAGGAGTCGCGCGCGTGGACGGTGAAGAAGGGCGCGACGGCGCCCGAGGCGGCCGGCGTCATCCACACCGACTTCCAGAAGGGCTTCATCAAGGCCGAGATCGTCTCCTTCGACGACCTCATCGCCTCCGGCTCCATGGTCAAGGCCCGTGAGGCCGGCAAGGTCCGCATGGAGGGCAAGGACTACGTCATGGCCGACGGCGACGTCGTCGAGTTCCGCTTCAACGTCTGACTCGGTCGTCGTACGCGTCCGGACGGGTCCCCGAGAGCGCTGTCGGTCCGCTCCGGCCCTACTCGTCGACCGTCCCGCGCGCCGGCAGTACGTCGACCCGGCTCCTGCTCAGGTGGACGACGGTGGCCACGATCGCGGTCAGGAAGACCAGACTGGTGCCGAGCGTCCCCAGTCCGAGGCCGTGCGCGCTGTTCGGCGTGGCGAGCCAGTCGCCGATGTTGGCGCCCAGCGGCCGGGTGAGCACGTAGGCCAGCCAGAAGCTCAGCACCGGGCTCATGCCGGACTTCCACAGCAGGACGACGCCGACGATCAGGGTGAGGGGGAGGAGCACCGAGACGCCGGGGCCCCAGCCGGTGAGTTCCAGGGTCCAGTCGCCCGTGGCCGTGCCGAGGGCGAAGGTGACCAGCACCGTGAGCCAGTAGAAGGCCTCGCGGGGCGTGGTGGTGATGCTGTGGATCGAGAGCGTGCGCTCGCGCCGGTGCCAGACGTAGAACACGCCCACCAGGGCTGCGGTGAATGCGCCCGTGCTGATCCACAGCGGGACGCCGAGGCGGTCGGTGAGGATGTCGGTGTAGAGGGTGCCGGTCACGCTGACGACGACGACGGTGAGCCAGTAGACCCAGGGGATGTAGCGGGTCAGGCGCATCTGGGGGATCAGGATCGCGGCGAAGGCGGCCGTGAAGAGGGCAGCGGTGGGCAGGAGGCCGAAGCCGAGCGTCTCGTTGACGTAGTCGGCGAAGCTCTCTCCGACGGTGGTGCAGAGCACCTTGATGATCCAGAACCAGAGGGTGACCTCGGGGACCTTGCTGAGCATCTGCCGCAGCGGTGCGGCCTGAGTCGTCGTCATGGTCCGACGATGGCCCCGGCGACCTGCCAATGACCTGACAGCCTGGCTTCCCCTCCGTGCTGCTGGGCTAGGTGGGCAGGAGGATGGTGAAGGTCGCACCTCGGCCTGAGCCGGAGGCGGCCGGATCGGTCTGCGTGCCAGTGCCGCTCTCCAGGAGGACGTCGCCGCCGACGCTGCGTGCGATCCGGCGCGCCAGCGCCAGCCCGAGGCCGCTGCCACCCGCGTGAGTCGTGCTGCCGACATCGAAGATGACCTCGGCGACGTGGGGGGCGACCCCCGGGCCGTCGTCGCTGATGGCGACGGCGACGTGGGAACCGACGACATGGGCGTGGACCGCCACGCGCTGCCCGTGGCGCAGGGCGTTCTCCAGTACGGGACCCAGAGCGCGGACTGCCAGGTCCGTGGGCACGCCGACCGTGAGCTCGGGAACGGTCAAGAGGTCGATCCTGGAGGGGTCCTCGACCTGGCGCATGGCCTCCGCGAGGACGGCGAGGAGCTGACTCTGGCCACGCCTGTCCGCACCGCCCGGTGACCGGGCATGGGACCGCGCCAGGTCCAGCAGGCCGGTGATGGTGGCACCCATGGTGCGGCAGGAGGCCATGAGTTCGGCGACGTCGGCGCGCAGCTCCTCGTCGAGGTCTTCGCGGTAGGAGATGAGCTCCACCGTGGTCTGCAGGGCAGTCAGTGGCGTACGCAGCTCGTGGGCCAGCTCGGACGTGAGTCGCTGTTCGTCGGTGATGGCCTGGGCGACGCGGTCCAGCAGTCGATCGAGCGTGTGTCCCAGCGCTCGTATCTCGTCGGTGGGCTCGCCGAGCCCGAAGCGGTGGTCCAGGTGGTGCGAGCTCCACTCCTCGGCGGTGCGCGCCATGGCCGCCACGGGCGCGAGCGCCCGGCGGCTGGCCCAGGCGGCGCATGCCGTCGTGAGGAGCACCAACAGCAGGCCGGCGGCCACGCACACGGCGAGCGCGGCTCGCTCCTGGTCCTCGTAGGCCGTCAAGGACTCCGAGACGACCACGACGCCCGCGACCGCGCGCTGGCGCTCAGCGCCACCGCTGGTCTCGAACGGGACGGCGAGCAGCTGGTAGCCCCCGACGTCGTGCCGGACCTGGATACGCGACGCACCGGCGAGCGCACCGAACTCGGCCTGCTGTGCGGGCGGGACGGTGCCGGCGACCAGCGTCCCGCCCTCGTCGTAGACGACGGTCCCGGGGCCGAGCTCGCCGACGGGGACCACCAGCCGTCCATCGAGGGCCCCGGTGTCGGCGACGACCGCCGCAGCGCGATCGGAGAGGACCCGGTCGACTGCTTGGCTGGACGTCCTCTCCAGCACGACCTGCACGACGACCACCAGGAGGACCGCGAGGATCAGGGTCACACCGGCCGCGGCCAGGATCAGCCGTCGCCGCAGCGCGCCAGCCGCGCTCGGGCTGGCCGGCACGGTCGACCGAGACGATTCAGAGGACACGGAAGCCGACTCCACGGACGGTCTCGATCCCTGACGGCGACTCGATCTCGTCGAGCTTGGTGCGGATGCGTCGGATGTAGCTGTCGATGGTGTTCTCGCTGACCGAGGCACCGTCGGGCCACGCCGCCGCGACCACGGTCCGTCGCCGCACGACCTGTCCGGGCCTGGCCGCGATCGCGGCCAGCATGCGGAACTCGGTCGGGCTCAGCCTGACCTCGCCGCGACTGGTACGTACCGAATGGGTCAGGGGGTCGAGCACGAATCCGCGGTCGGAGACGGCCTCTGCCGGACGCCGGGCGGCCAGGACCTCGAGTCGGACCAGGACCTCGCGTAGCTCGAACGGCTTGACCACGTAGTCGTCGGCGCCCGCGGCGAAGCCCTCGAGCTTGTCGTGGACGGCGTCCAGGGCGGTGAGGAACAGCACGGGTGCGAGCTGCCCGGCAGACTTGAGGGCCCTCACGACGTCGCGGCCGTCGGCGTCCGGGAGTCCGATGTCCATCACGATCACGTCGAGCGAGGCGTCGGAGCCGAACAACGCCACGGCCTCGCGACCGTTGTGGGCAGGGACCACGTCGTGCCCTGCCTGGCGCAGGGCTCGGACCAGCGCACGGCGGATCGGCTCGTGGTCCTCGCAGACGCCCACTCGCAACGTCTCCACCTCCGCAATCGTGAACGTGTCGTCGATCAGAGTGTGCCCGCTGCACTCCGCGGGGCGCGCGACTCCACGACGGATCGTCCACGACGCACGGCTCGCGACCACTCGGGCCAGGGCTACCGGCTGGACTCGCTGACCTGGTCTCCCCACGCCGCACGTGCCCCCGAATCGCCCACTCGGTACACCTGGACCCCGGCCGCCACTCCGGCCACCACAGCCAGCACCGCGACCGTGGTGCGGATCCACGGACGTCTCGGACCACTGGTGGACGGCTCGGCGGACGGGACGACCGGGCTACGTGAGGCTCGCCTCTCGATCCAGACCAGGGCGGCCGACAGCACGAGCAGGGGCAGGGCGAACCAGATGAGCTGGTCGCCCAGCTCGGCGTGCTGACCGGGATCGCCCACGTGACGCTCGAGCTGCTCACCGCTGGAGGTGGCGACCGGAACGAGCAACGTCGCGACCAGGGCGTCGGCTACGACGAGGGGGCCGTACGAGGTGCGCCATCGCGGCACGACGGCGATGGCGATGGTGCCCAGGACCGCCAGCGGCAGCAGGACGACGACAGCGTGCACCACGAGGGGATGCACCGGGAGCCCGTTGATCACATCGAACATGACGACCAGCCTGGCGAGGCGGACCTGCCAACAACCTGACTGCCGCTGGTCAGGTAGGTGACAGGTTGGCGGCGCCACAGTCGTCCCACCAGAACACGGAGGGACACATGACCACGATGCTCCCGGTATCGCCGGGCCAGACGTTGCCGCCCGAAGGCCGAACGGCCGGACACCGGCGGAGGTTCGCAACTCGAGACCGCTTCACCCGGGGGGCTGCTACCGGGCTGGGGGCGGCAGTGCTCCTCCTGGTGACCTGGTGGTGGGCCGCCGGCGACGGCGTCCAGGACCTCGCCTCCTGGCCCGCCGGGCTCGTCTCCCTGGGGCGCCTGGCGGGACTGGTGGCCTCGGCGCTGCTGCTCGGACAGGTCGTGCTCATGGCGCGGGTCCCCGTGATCGAGCGTGCCTTCGGTCAGGACCGCCTCGCGCGCATCCACCGCACGGTCGGCTTCTCCTCCTTCACCGTGATGCTGGCCCACATCGTGCTGATCGTCTGGGGCTACGCCGGCGGCTCGCTTCCCGACCTTCCCGGCATGACCTGGACGATCAGCGTCACCTACCCGGGCATGCTGCTGGCCGCGGCCGGCACCATGTGCCTGTTCATGGTGGTCGGCACCTCGATCCGGGCCGCCCGCCGTCGGCTCCGCTACGAGTCGTGGCACCTGCTCCACCTCTACGCCTACCTCGGTGTCGGCCTGGCTTTTCCGCACCAGCTCTGGACCGGGCAGGAGTTCACCGCGTCCCCAGGCCGGACCTTCTTCTGGTGGACGGCCTGGGCGATGACCCTGGCCACGGTCATCGTGTTCCGCCTCGGCGTCCCCCTCGCCCAGAACCTGCGCCACCGGATCGCCGTCACCCACGTGGTTCCCGAGGGCCCGGGAATCGTCTCGATCCACATGACGGGGCGCCGTCTCGACCGACTCCCTGCCCTGGCCGGGCAGTTCCTCACCTGGAGATTCCTCGGCCGGCCCGGCTGGACCCGAGGAAATCCCTACTCCCTCTCGGCTGCTCCCGACGGACGCAGCCTGCGCATCACCGTCCAGGGCGTCGGCGACGGCAGTACCAGCCTGGCCGCTCTCGAGTCCGGCACCCGGGTGCTGTTCGAGGGACCCCACGGACGCCTCACAGCGCGGGTCCGCACCCGGCCCCGCGTGCTGCTCATCGGCGCAGGCGCCGGGCTCGCTCCCATCCGTGCGCTGGCCGAGGGCCTCGCCTACGCCCCCGGCGACGCCACCCTGATCGAGCGCTACACCTCCGTTCCGCTGTTCCGCGAGGAGCTCGACGATCTCGCCCGCGACCGTGGCCTCCACGTCCTCCGCAGCCGCGGCTCGCGTCGAGGGCGGGCCTCATGGCTCGGCGCCGAGCTGGCACCCCACCATCGCCACCGAGCCGACCACCACGTGCTCGCCGAGTGGGTTCCCGACCTCGCCGACCGCGACGTCTACGTCTGCGGCCCACCCGCCTGGGCGGACCTCGTCGGCGGAGACCTCCGCCGTCTGGGGCTGCCCGACGGGCAGCTCCACGTCGAGACGTTCGAGTGGTGAGAGGCATGAGACGCATCGTGCTGTGGACGATGTCCACCATCGCCGCACTCGTCCTCCTGATCGGCTACCGCACATCCACGATGGGCCCCGCCGCGCTCGCCTCTGCCGGCGACTACACCGCCGGGACCACCACCGTGACCGGGACCGGCCCGGGTGTGGGCACCTTCGCCGGCGACACCGTCCAGACCCGCTGGGGCCCCGTCCAGGTCGAGCTGACGCTCGACAACGGCACCGTCGTCGGCGCCACGGTGCTGCAGCACCCCACCGGGAACTCCACCGACGAACAGGTCAACTCGCGAGCTCTGCCCATCCTCGTCAACCACACCATCGGCACCACCGCCGACCAGCTCCGAGCGCACGGTGTCGACATGGTCAGCGGCGCCACCTACACCAGCGAGGGCTACCAGCAGTCGCTTCAAGCCGCGTTGGACCGTGCCGGCAGCGGGACCGCCGCCCCCGTCGTCGGCGACGCGACCACCGCACGCAGGACCACCGCATGACCGTCGACGGCACCTGGCGGGCCGTCGAGCACGTCATGGGCATGCCGATCAGCATCGCCCTCCGCGGGGCACACGCGCAGTCCAGCCGCGGACTCCGCGCCTGGTCCCGCGTCATGGAGGACCTCCGTCACGCCGACAGTGTGTTCAGCACCTACCGAGACGACTCCGTGATCAGCCGGGTCAACCGCGGCCAGCTGGCTCTCGGCGACCTCGGCGACGCGGTCGGGACGTTCGTGGCGTCCGAGGTCCGTGAGGTCCTCGAGCTCGGTGAACAGGCGCGGCTGGACACCGACGGCGCCTTCGACGTGTGGCGCTCGCGGGCCGACGGGCGACGACACCTCGACCCGAGCGGCGTCGTCAAGGGGTGGGCGGTCCACCGCGCGAGCGAGCACCTTCGCCAGTTGGTCGGCACCGACTTCTGTCTCTCCGCCGGCGGAGACCTCGTCGCACATGTGGCCGAGCACGACCGTCAGCCGTGGGGCATCGGTATCGAGGACCCCGGCGACCCGACGGCCCTCCTCGCCCGCCTCGAGTTGCGCCATGGTGCCGTGGCCACCTCGGGCGCCGCACACCGTGGCCGCCACGTCGTCGACGCGCGCACCGGCAGGTCTCCCGTCGCCGTCGCCCAGGTGACCGTGATCTCGGACGACCTGATCACAGCCGACCTCGCCGCCACCGCCGCCTACGCCCTCGACGACGGGGCGATCACGTGGCTGGGCCGGCAGGATCTCCAGGCACTCGTCGTCTGGCAGGACGGTCGGAGCGAGCAGGTCGTGCCGGCTCGGCCTCCCGCCCGGAGGACCGACAAGATGGCGTGCTGACGTCGACGAACGAGTCCACGCACCGCCCACCGGCCGGAGCACGCGGACTCCCAGGATCAGCGGTCGATCATCAGGATCGGGTGACGGAGCGACCTACCTCCGACGACGGTCCGCGGCGATCCGCGAGGCCGCGACCAAAGCGAACCATCGCGAGGTGGTCTCTCGACCTGGTGACGCGCTCCTTTGGCAGGACGCACTCCTGGTTACGGTGACGGGGTGACTGACTGGCGAGGGGAGCGCGTGCAGTCGGCGATCGAGGGCCGCAACCCCACCGTGATGGCACGCCTGGACGCGTCTTTCGCGGTGATCGGCGACGTCCAGTTCCTGCCGGGGTACTCCCTTGCGCTGGCCGCGCACCCGGGAGTCGACCGGCTTTCCGACCTCCCCCGTACTGAACGGTTGCGCTACCTGGCCGACGTCGACCTGATCGCGGACGCCGTCGAGACGGTCTGCCGCCAGTTCGACCCAGCATTCCGTCGGATGAATGTGGAGATCCTCGGGAACACCGACGCGTTCCTGCACTGTCACATCTGGCCTCGGTACGAGTGGGAGCCGCCCGGCGTCATCGGGCGCCCGGTGTGGAGCCACGACCCCAGCCGGTGGGCCGACCCGACGACGATGCTGGGTCCCGCTCACGACGACCTGCGTGCCGCGCTCACCGCAGAGATCTGCGCGCGTCGCGACGATCCGGACTACTGAAGAGATCCTGCGGACAGGGCAGATGTCGGGCGGCCGCCGCCCCCGCACGTACCTGAGCACCAACTCCGGCGTCGCCGTGCTTTCAGCACGGCTCCCTCGTCGGCGGCACCCCTGCACGCGCTGGGACGACGCCCACCACGACAGCCCCTATCCGCGCGACCTCTGAGGACGTCGAGCGCGCAACTGCTCGACCAGGATGTCGCCGTGGCCGGCGTGCCGGGCCAGCTCGGCGATCATGTGCGCGTAGATGAACCGCAGGCTCACCCGGGCCCGGTGCCAGTCCCACTCCTCGTCCAGCTCGTGCTCGACGGCGATCGCGCGTGAACGCTCGCAGGCGGCCAGGTAGGCGGCGCGCACGGAGTCGACCGTGTCGTCGTCGCCGAGGAGGAAGCTCTCGTCCACGGTGTCGGGCAGGCCGAGGTCGCGCCGCGCCACGCTGTCCACGCGGGCGTGGAACCAGACCAGCTCGACGAAGGTCGCGTGCCGTACCAGCCCGAGCACGGTGGTCAGCGAGGGCACCAGCCGCTCACGCGCCTCGGTCTCGTCGACGTCGTCCAGCAGCGCGGCGACGGCGCGACGCTGGGCGTCGAGCATCTCCTCGAGCAGCTGACGTTCGGGCGCCGTCGTCGTCACCATCCTCGCGACCCTAGTGGTACGCCCGATCTCCCGGGCGACGCATCGACGCACGCCCGTCCGGGTGAGCGGCCGGTTCGTAGGGTCGGGGCATGGCCGTTCGTGGACGTCTGACATCGGCGGTGGACGCCGCCCTGGACCGCAGTGTCGTGCTCGGGTACGGCCGGGTCGGCCCGGCGCTGCGCTCGCGATGGTGGCCGGCGGACCCGCCGCCGGCTTCCCTCGCGGGCAAGCGCGTACTCGTCACCGGGGCGACGTCGGGAATCGGTGCCGCCGCGGTCGAGGGCCTGCTCGAGCTCGGAGCCGCCGTGCACCTGCTCGGTCGCAACGCGGAGAAGGTGGAGCGGTGTGTGCAGTCCACCCGGCAGCGCTTCCCCGGGTCGGAGATCGTCGGGGAGGTCTGCGACGTCGGCGATCTCGACGCCGTCCGCTCGTGGACGGCGGGTGCGCTGGAACGCATCGGGCGACTCGACGGCCTGCTGCACAACGCGGGAACGATGACCGAGGCGCGGGAGGAGAGCCCCCAGGGCCACGAGATCGGACTGGCCGTGCACGTGCTCGGACCGCACCTGCTCACCGCCGGTCTGCGCGAGCCGTTGGCCGCGTCGGGCGCCGCGAGCGTGGTCTGGATGAGCTCGGGCGGCATGTACGGCGCACGACTGCACGCCGACGACGCCGACGACATCGAGTTCCGCCACGGCGAGTACGACGGCGTCCAGGCCTATGCGCGCACCAAGCGGATGCAGGTCGAGCTGGCCGCGGTGTGGGCCGACGCCCTGGCAGTCGACGGCGTCTCGGTCACCAGCATGCATCCGGGATGGTCCGGCACTCCCGGTGTCCTGGAGCACCTGCCGCGCTTCGAGCGGCTCACGCGGCCGCTGCTGCGCACGGCGGCCGACGCCGCGGACACCGCGGTGTGGTTGATCGCGACGCGGCCACCGTCGCGGCCACCGCACTTCTGGCACGACCGAGCGCAGCGGCCGACGACGTTCGGGTGGCAGCGATCCGGAGACGACGCCGCCGTCGAGCGGCTGGTGACCTACGTCGAGGCCGTGACCGGCGCGCGTCTCTGAGCGGTCGCGCGGGGCCGGGTTTCGCACGCTCCCCTGGGTGGAATGAGGCCGGTGCCGCCGGCCGACCGAGCGCCGGCGGGCCCGACTTAGAGGAGTCCACGTGTCGATCCGTCGATTCAAGATCGCAGCCGTCGCCGTCCCGATGGCGTTCGCCCTCACCGCCTGCGGCGGCGGTGGAGACCGGCCGAGCGCGGATGAGATCGCCGACGCCATCAAGGGCGGAGACGTGCCGACGCTGCCCCAGGAGGTCGCCGACTCGATGCCCGACGGCGTCGTCGACTGCATCGCCGAGGCGCTCGAGAAGTCCGACGTCTCCGACGAGACGCTGCGCGCGCTCGTCGACGGCGACGAGGACTACGAGGGGTCCGACAAGGACGCCGAGGCGCTGTCCGGCCTGGCTGACGACGCTGCGGAGTGCGCCACGTCCGCGGAGTGACGCCACGCTGATCGACGGCCCGGGGCGCGACGTGCGTCCCGGGCCGCCGTGCGTCAGGTGCGATCCCCGACCTCAGCGATCGCGGCCTCTCACGTCAGCGGCAACGAGTCCTCGACGACGTCCGACGTCTCCGGGGTCGCGAGTGCTTGGACGCCGGAGAACACGCCCGGCACGATCGGGCGCACGTCGCCGTGGCGGTCGGCCCACCCGACGCCGGGCTCGAAGGACCGCACGATCCGGGCGGGTGTCCCGGCCACGATGGCGCGATCCGGCACCGACCCCCGGACGACGGACCCGGCGGCCACCACGACGTTCCGACCGATCTGCGCGCCCGGCAGGATCATCGCGCCGTGGCCGATCCAGCTACCTGCGCCGATCGACACCGGCGCGTGCGGACCGAACTGTCGTCCGATCGGGAGCTCGGGGTCCTGGTAGCCGTGGCTGGCATCGGTGACGAACACGTTCTGGCCGAAGAAGACGTCGTCGCCGATCACGATCGACTCGTGCGCGGTGATGGTGATCCGGGCGCCGAGCACGGCGCGGTCGCCGACGACCAGCGCGCGGTCGGGGGCATAGGGGTCGCCGGGGCCGTAGCCGATCGCCAGCGTGGCGTGCCGCCCCACGAGCACGTCGCGCCCGAAGTGCATCCGCTCGATGTTCACCAGCGATGCCTGCGGGTAGCCGATCAGGCTCCCCGGCCCGAGCGCGCCGAACCGACGCCCGGTCCTCGTGTCGGGCGTGACCTCGCCCGCCCGCTCGACGCAGCGGTGGCCGATCTGGACGGCGCGGTGCGCCAGGTCGAGGGCCGAGCGCTGCAGGGGATTCACGTCGACACCGTAGTGGCGGCGGTCACGAACCGGACAGGTGTCCACTACTGTCCGGGGCCATGTCAGCCCCGACGTCGCCCCGCCAACAGCCCCTCGGCTCACCGTTCGGTGCCGGCTCGACGGCGTCCGAGGTCCTCGCCGGCCACGACCTGACCGGTCGCACGGTCCTGGTCACCGGCGGCTACGCCGGCATCGGTACCGCGATCACCCGTGCGTTGACCGACGCCGGTGCGCGCGTGCTCGCGCCCGCCCGTCGTCCCGAGGTCGCCCGGGATGCGCTCGCCGGCTGCGACGGCGTCGAGATCGGCACGCTGGATCTCGCCGACCAGGGCAGCGTCGCGGGCTATGTCGCCGGCCTGGTGGCCGACGGTGTGCGCCTGGACGCCGTCATCAACAACGCCGGCATCATGGCGTTGCCCGAGACCCGCACACCGCAGGGCTGGGAGATGCAGCTCGCCACCAATCACCTCGGCCACTTCGCCCTGACCGTCGGTATGTGGTCGCTGCTCGCCGACGGCGCGCGCGTAGTCAGCGTCTCCTCGGCCGGCCACTACTACTCGCCGATCCGCTGGGACGACCCGTGGTTCGAGGACGGCTACGACAAGTGGCTGGCCTACGGGCAGTCGAAGACGGCCAACGCGCTGTTCGCCGTCGAGGCCGACCGCCGTGGCCGCGGACGCGGCATCCGTGCGTTCTCGGTGCATCCGGGTGCCATCCTCACAACGCTCGGCCGGCACCTGACGGCCGACGACGTCGCCGCGCTGCTCGAACCGGACGAGCACGGCAATGTGGCGATTCCCGAGTTCAAGTCACCCGAGCAGGGTGCCGCGACGGCCGTCTGGGCCGCGGTCTCCCCGCTCCTGGCCGATCGTGGAGGCGAGTACCTCGTCGACTGCGACGTCGCTCCGCTCGCGGCGGTGGACGAGGCAGGCGGCAGCGACAGCTCGGGGGTGAAGCCCTACGCCGTCGATCGAACCGAGGCGGCACGCCTGTGGGAGTGGTCCGAGCAGGTCACCGGGGTCACCACAGCAGGTGCTGGCTGAGGTCGCCGGTCTGGTCGACGTACATCGTGCGGCTCTCGAACCACCAGGTGCCGTCGATGCGGTGGAAGGTGTCGCGGTAGCGCCCGGTCACGATGATCTGGAGCGGCAGCTCGGCGGTGGCCTGGGTGACCAGGTAGTTCGACGACGAGGTCGCCGTCCCGGCGTCGGCGTCGACCTCGATGATGGCGTTGGTGGTCAGGTGCTTGGTCTGCGGCGTCCCGGACGCCGGGTCGAGCCGCACCGTCGCGCCGTAGAGGGCGCGGACCCGATCCGCACCCTCGAACACGGTCTCCGGACCACCGCCCTCCTGCCCGTGGATCCGCCCGTGGGCGAACAGCGCGGCCACGCCGTCCAGGTCGCCGCGATCGATCCGATCGGCGTAGGTGTAGAGCAGGTTCTCGATCCGGCGGGCGTCGTCCATGGACCCACCGTAGGCACCGGGTGAGGACCTCGGCGGGTGATCTGCGGGCATCTGCGGTGCGCGGGCGGCGCGCGGGGTACCATGAGTGCAGAGCAGCGACGCCCGGCGTCGCTCCTCTCCAGCGGGCTCACCGTGGTCGGTCAGCCCCGCGCGATCGCGCCGAACGGACATGCACGAGGTCCGCGCACCTCGAGTGGGCCCCCGTCGCCGGCGTCGACTGCGGCCCGACGCCGTTTCGGAGCGTCTGGTCGCTCCCACGAAGGAGCAGTGAGTGGCTCGACGTAGCCAGCAGAGTGGCGGTGCCCGCGGCGGTCAGCAGCGTCGTCCGCGCAACCAGCAGCGCACCGGACTCGACAACGAGGGGATCATCCCTCAGCTCGCCCGCGGTGTCCGCGAGGTCGAGTCGGCCGTGCAGCGGGGGCGGGTGACCTCCTCGGTCCGCGCCAAGTTCCAGGTCGTGGCGCTGTTGGCGCGCGAGGAGCGCGGCCGGGTCAAGACCGACGCCGACATCGCCGAGCCGCAGCGAGCCGAGCAACTGAAGCGTCTCGATGGCATCGGCACGATCCTCGCCAAGACGGCGGCTCGTGAGCCGTCGTTGTTCGCCCTGCTCGATGAGGGCGCCGAGCTCTCCTTCGACGCCAAGGAGCTGCGTCGGGAGATGCTGGCCGCGGCCGGGCTCGAGGCCCCGGTCGACCGACCCGTCGCGCCGGACGACGTCGCGCTGGCTGCCGCGGAGCGGCAGGTCGTGCCGCTGTCGGTGACCCGGCGCCTGCTGTCCCACCCCTTCCTGCGACCCGACTACACCGTGACGACCCCGCGCTACGACGGTCCGCGGCGGCTGGTCGGGTGGGAGCTGATCGAACCGCTCCTGGAGTCGTTCGAGCGTGCCGCCGACGGGGCCTCGGCCTGCATGGCGCTGCCCGAGCCGGAGAGCCTGCGCACACCGTCCGGGCTGGAGCTGATGAAGCACCAGGCCGAGGTGGTCGAGTCCGCCGGCGCGGGTCATCGTTCCTATCTGCTCGCCGACGAGCCCGGCCTGGGCAAGACGGCCCAGGCCCTCTTGGCGGCCCAGGCCGCCCAGGCGTTCCCGTTGCTGGTGGTCGTCCCCAACGTCGTCAAGGCGAACTGGGCGCGCGAGGCCGAGCGCTGGACGCCGAACCGTGCCGTCACCGTCGTCTACGGCAACGGCGCCGACCTCGACGCCTTCGCCGACATCGTCGTGGTCAACTACGAGATCCTCGATCGCCACGTCGGCTGGCTCGGCGAGTTCGGTTTCCGCGGGATGGTCGTCGACGAGGCGCACTTCATCAAGAACAAGACGTCGCAGCGGTCCCAGCACGTGCTCGGCATCGCCGACCGGATCCGCGCGCGGACGGCGCGACCGCTGATGATGGCGCTCACCGGCACGCCGCTCATCAACGACATCGAGGACTTCCGCGCGATCTGGCAGTTCCTCGGCTGGATCGACGAGAAGCAGCCGCGCACCGAGCTGATGGTCAAGCTCGAGGAGAACGGCTACACGCCGATCGACCGGGGCTTCTACCCTTCGGCGCGGCAGAGCGTCATCGAGATGGGCATCGTGCGTCGCCGCAAGGTCGACGTCGCCGCCGACATTCCGGCACGACGTATCGCCGACCTCCCGGTGGAGCTGGACGACGAGCTGGGCCGTTCCATCCGCGACGCCGAGCGCGAGCTCGCCCGGCGTCTGCTGGAGCGCTACGACATGGCGATCGCCACGCGCCGGTCGGGCCAGAAGGTCGAGGGCATCGACCACGACCTGGTGCGCCAGGTCGCCGCGTGGGAGCGCGAGGACACCACCACCGAGGCCGGCGGCGACAACGTCTTCACGATGATGAGGAAGATCGGCTACGCCAAGGCGGGACTGGCGGCCGACTACACCGCCCAGCTCGCGCGCAGCGTCGGCAAGGTCGTGTTCTTCGCCAAGCACATCGATGTCATGGACGCCGCCGAGGAGGTCTTCGCCAAGCGGGGCCTGCGGTACTCCTCCATCCGCGGCAACCAGACGCCGTCCGCGCGCCAGAAGGCGATCGACGACTTCGTGACCGACCCCGACGTCGCCGTCGTCGTCTGCTCGCTCACCGCCGCCGGTGTGGGCCTGAACCTCCAGGTCTCCTCCAACGTGGTGCTCGCCGAGCTCTCGTGGACCGACGCCGAGCAGACACAGGCGATCGACCGCGTACACCGCATCGGTCAGGAGGAGCCGGTCACGGCCTGGCGCATCATCGCCGCGCAGACCATCGACAGCCGGATCGCCGAGCTGATCGACAGCAAGGCCGGCCTCGCCGCCCGCGCCCTCGACGGATCCGACGAGGAGATCGGCTCCTCGGTCGACATCCAGCTCGAGGCACTCGTGGCGTTGCTGACCGACGCACTCGGCAACCGCCGCTGACCGAACCCGGTGGTCGAGGAGACCTCCGGTGGTCGAACTTGTCGAGACCCGCGCGTTGCGGTGGTCGAGCTTGTCGAGACCCCCGTTCCGGTGGTCGAGCTTGTCGAGACCCGCGACCCGGTGGTCGAGCTTGTCGAGACCCCCGCCGCATCTCGACGAGCTCGATGACCGAATCCGGAACCACGGCCCGGCGTCGTCCGTCCCACCTGCATGACTACCTCGGACGCCCAGCCTCCTGCCGACCATCTGACGACAGAGCCGACGCCACGTCGACGCGGTGGGGGAGCAGTGCTCGTCGTGGTCTTCCTGGTCGCCGCGATAGCAGCGACGTTCGCCTTCGCCGGTGGCGATGACGACGAGCCCACGGCGTCCGACGGCGGCGCGAACGACGACGCGAGCGCCGCGCCGGCACCGCCCGTGGGTACGCGATACGTGGGCGTGGGACACGCCGTCATCGCGGTCCCGGAGGAATGGTCGACCAACGCGCACCAGTGCGGCACGCCGACCGAGCCGACGGCGCTGGTCGACATCGGCGCCATCTGCATGATGTACGTGCCGTACCCGGCCGACACCGACAGTGTCGAGGTCCGCCCCTCCTACGAGGGCGAGGAGTTCACCGACTGGGTGCCGATCCAGATCGGCGGCCTGGACGCGTTGCGCTCCCCGGACGAGGAGTTCGAAGAGACCTTGGGTGCCGATGGCGCGAAGGGGCGCGCCATCTACGGCGCGAGCGTCTACGTCCCGAGCGAGAACGCTGTCTTCCGGGCTCGTTCCTCCAACGCCCAAGAGCGTGTCGACGCACTTCTCGACACCGTCGCCGTCGTCGAGGGCTACGTCGCTGTTCCGGGGTTCCGAGTCGCCGAGAAGCCCTACCTCGAAACCCTTGCCGAGCTCGGCCTGAGGGCCGATGAGGTTCCTGGAGATCGTGTCGACGGGCTGGGCTCGGGCACCGTGACCGACGTCGATCCCGAGCCGGGCACGCTCGTGCCTCCGGGGGCGACCGTGCGGGTCGGGGTGGCGCCCTGACCGCCGCCGTCGCGCGCGTCAGCCGTTCGGTGGTCTCACCACCTAGTCAGTCCTAGGCCCGGCGCGTCAGGACGTGCCCTTTCGGGCAGATGGGCGATCGCAGGCTCGTCACGGGTGTGCGTCATCGCTACTGTGCTAGGAAGGAAGGCGGCCGACGCACGTCGGTTGCTGGACAGGGCCTGAGGGGGCCCAGCACCACCCGTGGACCAGAGGGGGTCCACAACCCAGGGGAGCCAGAGGGGCTCTGTGGGGCTCATGCCTGAGATCCGCTCAGCATGACGACATGGGAGGAATACCAGTTATGCGCAATCGCGCTCTCAAGCGTGGGCTCGCGGTCTCGGCCGTCGCAGCTCTCGCCGTCTCCGGCGCCCAGGGCGTCGCCGCCGCGACCTCGGTGAACACGCAGGTCGGTGCCAACACCATCACGCTGTACTCGTTCTTCAACACGGACGGGGACGCGTCGCTGAAGGCCGAGGCCTCCGGTGTGACGCCGACGATCAGCCTCGTCGCCGGTGCGGGCGACTCGATCAACTCGGTGACCTTCCAGTACTCGCTGAACGGCGGGGGCACCTGGACCGACATCCAGACCGTCAACACCCGTGACGCCGACGGCACGTTCTCCTACGACTGGCCCGCGACGGGTCTCGTCAACGGCGAGGTCTCGGTGCGTGCGGTGAACAACACCACCACGCCCACGGTCACCGACACCGCCAACGGCGTGGTGCTGAGCTCGACCGCCGAGTCCGTCGAGCTGGCCGCCGGCGGCACCCTGGGCTACTTCGTCCAGCCCTACGGCGCCCCGAACAACGCCGTCACGGCCGCCGTGAGCGGTACGACGTCCGCCACCACCGGCAACGTCGCGATCTCGCGTCGCGACGGCGCCGGAGCGATCGCCGGCTCGCCCGTCAACGCGCCCGTCACCACCGCGCAGGGCGCCACCACCGGCACCTTCAAGGGCATCCTCGACATCACGGGCTACCCGTTCGACACCGCCACCAGCGGTGCGGTGAACCAGATCGTCGTCGGGCCCCCGAGCGGCCCCCCGCCGC
>NZ_JAHRHK010000014.1:104777-135365 GCF_021246465.1 Nocardioides sp. R-C-SC26
GACCCAGCTCGCCGCCGCCGCCGAGCGCGGCACCGACGACGTCGAGGCCTACACCCTCAAGGCGCAGCAGATCACCACGGTCGAGGCCGCCCCTGCCAGCACCCAGGTCACCACCGGCAACACGACCAACGTCGTGGTCACGGTCAAGGACGCCGACAACCAGCCGATCGCGGGCGCCCAGGTGCGGTCCTCCGCGGGCGGATCCTCGGTGTACACCGACGCCGACGGCAAGGCCACGCTCACCCAGGGCGCCGGCACGGCCTACTACTACGCCAACGGCGACGCCGACCCGGCGTTCAACGCCAACAACGACAAGCGTTCGACCGACGTCGTCGTCACCGACTACACCCCGGCCGCGACCTCGCTTGCCCCCGTCCTCGCCGACGGCACCGCCTTCGACCGCGACGAGTACAGCGCCGCCACCGATGTCGCGGTCCAGATCAAGGACCAGCAGAACAACGACATCACGACCACCGGTCGCACGGTCGACTACTACTGGGTGCTCACGCCGTTCGACGGCTCGCCGGCCTCGGTGCGTTTCCCCACCACGGGCAACAACCCGGTCCCCGCGGTGACCGCCAACGGCAAGGCCATCATCCCGCTGCCGACCGGTGGCACCGCCGAGTCGGGCACCTACGAGCTCTTCGCCGGCCTGCAGCCGGTGCTGGGCAGCGGAGCCATCGCCACCGCCAAGGTCGCCACGTTGAAGGTCGGCCAGGCCACGATCAGCTACGACGACGGCAGCCCGCAGCAGGCGCTCGCCGGTGGCACGGCCGAGATCAAGGGCAAGCTCGCCCTCGAGGACGGCACCGGCCTGACCGGTCGCCTCGTCGACCTGACCTACACGCGCGGCACCGAGACGGACCCGGCCGGTGCCGGTGACGCCGGGCTCGTGCAGGCCAACGGCAGCCTCGCGCTCGGTCGCCAGGTCACCACGACCGCCAACGGCGCCTTCGCCGCCCAGGTCAAGGACCCGGCCGAGACGCCGCAGCCCGTGGAGCTCGGGGGCAGCCTCGACGCCGCGACCGCCGCGACGCCGAACATCGGCAACGCCGGCGCCAGCACGACCAACCACAAGGTCGACTTCGTCAAGTCGATCACGCCGGGCAACCTGGTCATCGCCGACGCCACGCCGCTCGACGGCAACGCCACGCCCGGCCGGCCGGTGAACTCCTCGGTCACCCTCAAGACCGCCGACGGCACGGCCCTGGCGAACCAGACCGTGACGCTGAAGGTCGACAAGGGCTTCTTCACCACCTACGCGGCCACCAAGGCCGCCCTGGTGCCGGACCCGGCCGCCGCTGTCGGCGCCGACGCCGGTGAGTGGAAGTCCAACGGCACCGAGATCCAGGTGAAGACCGACGCCTCGGGCGTCGCGAACTTCACGCTGGCGATCGAGCGCGACTCCGGCTTCGACGACGACGGGGCGGTCACCGCGACCGTCACCGCGACGGCCACCTCGGCCACCGCGACCAAGGCCGTCCAGTGGAGCTCGGGCAGCAACACCGTCGCGCCGCTGAACGGTGGCGAGGTCAAGCTGGAGCTGTCGCCGGCAGCGATCCAGGAGGTCAAGAAGGAGGGTCTCCTGCCCAAGGCGCCGACCTCCGACAAGGTCTTCATGGACGTCACCGTCACCGACCAGTACGGCAACAAGGTCGGCGGCCAGACGGTCAACCTGACCGACAACGTCGGCAACGCCGACCTGAGCGCCGCCTCGGTGGTCTCGGACTTCGCTCTCGACGGCGACTTCTCGGCGACCTCCTCGGTCGCTCAGGACCAGGTCGTCACCGCAGCGTGGACCGCGCCGACCAACAAGTACACCGTCATCACGCCGGCCGCGGTGATCACGCCGGGCACGGAGGCGCTCAGCGCGTCCGCGACCGTCAACTGGTACACCGTCGACTTCGCCGCCTCGACCTTCGGTCTGGTCTCCACCCCGAAGAACCCGATGGCCGGCCAGCCGGTCACGGTGACCTACGGCGCGGCCGACCAGAACGGTGAGCCGATCTCCGACCTGTACGTGCAGTTCTTCCGCACGGGCCCCGACGCTCAGCAGGACGGCGAGGGCAACTTCGACGGCGTCACCGGCCAGGACGGTCTGATCCAGTACGTGTTCCAGGGCGCGAACTCGGGCAAGGCCACGGTCGCGGCCGTCGGTCGCAAGGGCTCGGCCTCGGGCGACCTCGTTCCCCAGGCCCAGCGGTCGACCACGATCGACTTCGGCACGGCAGCGCCGGTCCGTACGGCGATCAAGCCGAAGCTGACGACGAAGAACGTCAAGAAGGGCGACAAGATCGTCGTCAAGGCTCCGGCCAAGGCCAAGGGCGCCAAGGTCACCGTGTTCAAGATCGTCAACGGCAAGCGTGTCCGCGTTGCGCAGGGCAACCTGAACCTTCGCGGTGGCAAGCAGTTCGTGATCAAGGACCGCAACGGCAACAAGGTCACCCGCTACGTCGCGGTGATCGGTCAGACCAAGGTCACCAAGCGCGCGACCACCCCGGTTCGCGGCGTGAAGTGACGCCGATGAGGTCGGTGCGCGAGTTCGTCTAGATCCACGCGCGCACGGGCGCCGGCCGCCTCGTCACCGCACCGCACCCCGGAGATCGCAAGATCTCCGGGGTGCGGTCGTCTGTGGAGGTCAATCGCCGGACCCGCCACCCCCGAACGGGTAGGCTGCCCGCGACTCAGGCTGTGCTCTCGGCCCGGCCGCTCCCCTCCCGAGGAACCCTCATGTCTCGATCCATCTCGCGGCGCCCGCTGGCCGCCGCCGCCGTCGGCGCCCTCCTGCTGAGCGGCCTTGCCGCCGGGCAGGCCACCGGTGCTCCCGCGAACTCGACCGCGTCCGCCGGTGCGATCAACTTCGTCACCATCTACAACGCCGGCACGGCCGGCGACGGTGCGATGTCGACGAAGTTCGACGGCACCGACTCCACGATCCGCCTTCAGGCGATCGGCGGCAGCGACGTCGCGGCGGTGCGGTTCGCCTTCCAGCGTCAGGGCGACGCGCAGCCGACCACGATCGTGACGGTGAGCTCGCGCAACGACGACGGCACCTTCGCCTACGAGTGGACGCCGCCGTTCGCGGCCGGCGACAACGTGCGGATGATCGCGGTCGGCATCGGGGCCAACGGCGTGGACCTCCCCTCGGGGACGGTGCAGCGCAACGTCTACCTCGACTTCGCCAACGGCACGCGCAACACGGTCAACATCGCCGACGGTTCGCAGAAGGGCTACTACCGGCAGCCGTTCGGCTCTCCGAACAACAAGCCGCTGACCTCGGTGAGCGGCACGACCTCGGCCGGAGCGTCCGGCTCGGTCGGCGTGGTGTGGTTCGGCGAGGGCGGTGCCGCCCAGGCCGGGACGACGACGACGAAGCTCGGGTCGGGCAGCGCCACCGGCACGTTCTCCTCCAGGCTGGACCTGACGGGATACGCCTTCGACACCGCCACGCCCGCGACCGACCAGCTGGTCACCGCCGCCTCCTTCGCCGGCGCCGTGGCCCAGCCCACCGACAGCGAGTCCTACACGCTCTACCCCCAGCAGCTCCTGGGCGGCACGGTGACCGTCGACGCGCCCACCCGCGCGACGTCGTCCACGACCGCGGTCACGGTCACGGTGCGCGACAGCGCCGGGCAGCCGATCGTCGGTGCCCAGGTGCGTCAGCTGCGCGCGGACAACACCTCCCGCGTCGATGGCGAGGGTGCGCAGCGTCAGCGTCGCAACGGGGTCCTCGACAGCACGTCGGAGAACTCCGTCGAGGCGAACGCGCCCCTCTACACCGACGCGAACGGGCAGGCGGTGTTCCAGCAGTTCACGGTCCCCACCGGCTTCGACGACGTGAACTACTACTACTTCGCCAACGCCGGGGCCGACACGCCCGTCCCGATCGACGACGAGCGTTTCGAGACGCCGGCCGACGTCCGCTCGACCACCGTGTCGATCCGTCGGTTCACTCCGGTCGTCAGCGGCCTCGACGTGCGCTCCGCCGACGGTCCGGCCTTCGACGTCGACGAGTACGCCCCGGGCGACATCACCGTCGGACTGATCGACCAGGAGGGCAACCCCCTGACCGGTGTCAGCGGCCAGCAGGTGCAGTACTACTGGGACCTGCAGGCGTTCTCGTCGGGAGGCATCTTCGGCAGCAACAACGCGCGCATCCCCGGCTCGGGCACGAACTCCGCCGACGTCTCCACCACCACCGGTCGCGCCGACATCCCGTTCCCGACGGGCCGCGCGGCCGGCACCTACAGCCTCTACGCCAAGGCCGCGTCGCAGAGCGGCAACCCGCGCCTGCTCGGCAGCTACAAGGCCGGTGAGGCGACGGTGACCTTCACCGCGGCGAGCCCCCAGACGGTCGACGCCGGGGCGATCTCCGACATCACGGGCCGGATCGCGCTGAGCGACGGCACCGGCTTGGTCGACCGCGCCCTCAACGCCACGTTCGCGCGCGGCACCGAGACGGGGGGCACGGCCGACGCCGGCCTGCTCGACGCCGCGGGCAACCGGGTGCTCGCCACCACGGTGCGCAGCACGACGAACGGCGCGTTCACCGTGCGTGTCTCCGACCCGCAGAAGACGCCGCTGGCCGACGAGAACGGCGGCACGCTCGCCGTCACCGCGCCGGCGCCCAACCAGGACGCCACGCGCACCGGTCACGTCGTGAACTTCAAGGTTCCGATCCCGGCCGCGACCATCGACATCACGCCCGAGACCCTCACCAACGCCCAGGGCAAGACGCCTGGCCGTCCGGTGGCGTCGACGGTGAAGGTGACCCGCGCCGGCGGCGCGGTGCTGCCCAACAAGCGCATCACGCTGACCGTCGACCGGGGCTTCTTCACCGACATGACGCGCGTCGGCGCGACGACGGCCGGCACCGACTCCGGCCAGTTCACCTCGCTCGGTTCCTCGGTCGTGGTGACGACGAACGCGCAGGGTGTGGCCTCGTTCAACGTCGCGATCGCTCGCGACACCGGCTTCGACGACGATGGCCGCGTCGACGCGACCATCACGGCGGCCGCTGACAGCGCACGCGACACCGAGGTCGTCGACTGGGTCTCCACCAATCCGCTGAACGGCGGTGGCGTCACCATCGAGCCGGCCCCCGCCGCGGTCCAGGAGTCGACGGTGCTGCCGCGCTCGCCGATCGGCGACAAGGTCGCCCTCGACGTCATCGTGCGCGACCAGTTCGGCAACAAGGTCGGTGGCGAGACGGTCGCACTGACCAGCGACTCCACGACCGGCACGCTGAGCGCTGCGTCGGTGACCTCGGACTTCGTGGCCGACGCCGACGTCGTCGCCACGTCCACCACGGGCACCAACCAGATCGTCACCGGTGCCTGGACGACCGAGACGAACCACTTCACCGGCACGGGCACGAACGTGGCCACCGGCACGGAGACCCTCCGGGGCAGCTACACCGTGAACTGGTACGTCCCGGACACGGCGGCCTCGACGGCGACGCTGGCGTTGAGCAAGACCTCGGCGACGCCGAGCGAGAACATCACCGCCACCTACGTCGCGAAGGACCAGTTCGGCGAGGCCATCGCCGGGCTCTACGTCACGCTCAAGCGCACCGACACCGGAGCGGTCGTCGCCCAGGGTCTGCTCGGCCAGAGCGGAACCCTGACCGGCACCTTCACCAAGGCCGGAAACGGTGCGGTGACGATCGAGGCGACCGGCCGGGTCGGCTCTGCGACCGGTACCGAGGTGCCGCAGGCCGCGAAGACCGCGACCGTGACCTTCGCCGGTGGGTTGAAGGACGTCATCGCCCACATCGGTGGCAAGAACCTGCGCAACGGCAACGACATGGTCGCTGTCTACGCGCCGGATGCCCCGGTCGGCACGCTCGTCACCTTCTACCGCCTCAAGGGCAACCAGGTGACGCCGTTCACCACGCGTCGCATCGGTACGGACGGTCTGGCGGTCGTGACGTCGGTGCTCGACACGAACGGCAAGCGCAAGACGAACTACGCGGCGATCGTCTCGGCGACGAGCACGACCAAGGAAGCGATCTCCAAGGTCATCAAGATCAAGTGATCTGACCGCAGCCTGAGCGGGGCCACGACGTCATCGACGTCGTGGCCCCGTCCATTTCCGAGCCGGTGGTCGAGGAGCGAGGGGGGCTGCGTCTCCCGGTGGTCGAGGAGCGAGCGCAGCGAGCGTCTCGAGACCCCCGGAAGTCGAACGACCGCCCTCAACCACCGAGAGGATCGCGCAGCCGGACGAGCCAGCGTCGCCACGGATGCTCGCTGACCGACCACAGCGCACCGGAGACGTCGTCGTGGGCGAGGTCCTCGGGGCCCATCGGCAGCGCCGCGCGCAGTTCCGTCAACGCCAGCGACCCGACGTCATTCGCCGGCATCGCACCGGTCCACAGCGAGCCACGCCGCCGCGTACCGCGCGAGGTCGAGACGACGAGTCGGCTCCCCACGCAGACGGCGCCCTGCATGTGCCCCACACCCTCGCCGAGCGCGAGGGCGATGCTGCGGCCGTCCTCGCCGACGGCCGGCAGGCCGCTTGCTGGGTCCAGCGCCAGCCGGACGAGCCTTCGTGGGGCGTCGCTGGACGACGTCGCGTACTCGCCGGCGAGCAGCTCGTCCCGCTCCCGGTCGGCGGAGAGGAAGGAGTAGCGCATCCCGACGGCGTCTGCTGCGGCACCGGCGCGGTAGCTGCGGATGATCGGCAGCACGTAGCGGTAGCCGCCGGCGAGCTCGGTGAGGGGCCCGTCGTCGGGGAGACGCAGGATGTCGTTGATCCGGGCCGTGTGGAGACCCCGCCGGGTCGCGGCCACGTGCAGGTGCCCGTGCTGCCAGGCCAGGCCGCCGGCGTGCGTGCGGAGTGGCGTGAAGCTCGGGATTCCGTCGTCGTCGATCCGCGGCGTGACCAGGAGGACGTGTCGGTAGCGGCGACGGACGACGTCGATCAGGCTGATCCGCGAGCCGTGTCCGCCTTCGGGGTCGCCGGCGAGCGCCTTGGCGTACCAGGCGACGGCGATGTGCCGGCCGTCGTCGGAGGTGGTGATGCCCTGGGGCCACCATCGGCGGTCGCGCTGGTCGTGGAGATCGAAGGCCCAGGCGCGATCGACCAGGCGGCCGGGCGCCCAGGAGCGGCGGAGGCGACGCGGGCGGTCCTCGACGACGGCGTGGGGGGACGCCGGCCGTGCCCGGGCGCGCAACGCGGAGATGGCGACGGCGTTCTCCGCCGTCGGTTCCAGGTGCAGCCCGCTCACCCGGACCATCCTGTCGCACGGGCGCGGTGGCGCCGCGGGATACTGGAGTCGTGAGCGCGCGCGGCATCTTCTTCGACGAGGACGACGTCCGCGCGGCGGCCGCACGGCTTCAGGCCGAGGGGTACGAGGTGTCGATCGCACGCGAGCGGCTCCAGGGCGAGGACGACGACGAGGACCACCCCTGGGCGCTGACGACCGATGCTCCCGACATCGCGCTGGAGCTCCTCGTCGACGAGTACGAGGGGTGGTTCGACGTCGAGGAGCCAGCCCCGCCCGCCGCCGCCCCGGTCGATCTCCCGAGCTCGCCGCGCCGGCTCAAGCGCCTCTGACCCACGGCGTCTCACTCGGTGGTCGAGCTTGTCGAGACCCCGCCGCCCGGTGGTCGAGCTTGTCGAGACCCCGCCGCCCGCTGACCGAGTCCTGGCCATCGCCGGCGCGATGGGGTGCGGTCTCTACGCTGATCTCATGACCCAGGCTCCTGCGCAGCGTCTGCTGCTGGTGCACGCCCATCCCGACGACGAGTCGATCGGCCAGGGCGCCACGATGGCCAAGTACGCGGCCGAGGGCCGCGGCGTCACCTTGGTGACCTGCACCGCCGGGGAGCTGGGCGAGATCCTGGTGCCGGAGCTGGAGCATCTGGCGGCCGACCGTGACGACAAGCTCGGTGAGCACCGTCGCGGTGAGCTCGCCGACGCCATGCGTGAGCTCGGTGTCACCGACCACCGCTTCCTCGGAGGCTTCGGCCGGTACCGCGACTCGGGCATGCAGTGGCATCCCGACGGGCACGCGATCGCCGCGGACGTCGTGCACGACAACGCGTTCTGGCGCGCCGACCTGACCGAGGCTGCCGACCTCCTGGTCGAGATCATCCGCGAGGTCCGTCCGCAGGTGCTGGTGGCCTATGACCCGTTCGGCGGCTACGGCCACCCCGACCACATCCAGGCCCACCGTGTCGCGATGTACGCCGCGTCCCTGGCGGCCGTCGAGTCGTATCGACGCGACCTCGGGGAGGCGTGGGACATCGCGAAGATCTACTGGGGCGCGATGTCGGAGTCGCGGATGCGCGAGGGCCTGCGCTCGTTGCGCGCCTCCGGCGACACGACGACGTTCGAGGGCATGGATCCCGACGGGCCGCTCCCGGCGTTCGTGACGTCGGACGCCGATCTCGCCGCCGTCATCGATGCCAACGACTACGTCGACCACAAGTTCGCCGCAATGCGGGCTCACGCCACGCAGATCACGACAGACGGGCCGTTCTTCGCGCTGTCGAACAACATCGGCTCCCAGGTGTGGGGCGCGGAGTTCTACCGGCTCGCCAAGGGCCGGCAGGGTCCGGTCGGTCCCGACGGGCTCGAGACCGATCTCTTCTCCGGGGTGTGAGGGGTCTGCTCGCTCGGCTGGGCATCGCGCTGGTCTGTGCGGTGGCCGGGCTGGTCGTCGGTGCCGCGTCGGTGGTGCTGCACGGCATCGTTCTCGGCCTGGTGCTCGGTGTCGTGACGACGACGGCGAGCGTCGTGGCACTGCCTGCCGGCTGGCACACCCGCCTGACCTTCGCGCTGGCGTGGATGGGCACGGTGTTCATCGCGAGTCGCCCGCGTCCCGAGGGCGACTACCTCGTCGGGGCCGACACCTCCGGCTACCTGCTGCTCGTCGTCGGGTTCGCGATCGTCCTCTACGCCTCGCTCACCGTCCGCCGCCACCGACCCTCAGGCGGCTGAGGAGCCAGCGGGCCCCCCGGTGGTTGAGGAGCGAGCGCAGCGAGCGTCTCGAAACCCGGTGAGTCGAGAGGCTGCCGTTCGTCTCGCCGGGTCTCGTGACGGTCGCAGAGCGACCTCCTCGACCACCAGCGCCCGGGGGTTGAGAAGCGAGCGCAGCGAGCGGGCCTTCCGGTGGTTGAGGAGCGAGCGCAGCGAGCGTCTCGAAACCCGGCGAGCCGCACACGATGCCCAGGCGTGATAGGCCACACCTAGAATGCGTCGGTGAGCAAGCCGAAGAAGGAGCGCGCCGGCGGTGTCGTCGTGCTCGTGGTGGTGCTGGTGCTCGCCGTGCTCGTGGGCGGCGGATGGGCGGCGGCCTACGCGGGTGCGGGTGACAAGCTTCCGCGCGGCGCGTCCATCGCCGGCGTCGACGTCGGCGGACTCACTCCCGCAGGTGCGGAGAACACCCTGCGCGACGGGCTCGCAGAGCGGATCGAGCGTCCGCTCGAGGTGACCGTCGACGGCAGCACGGAGAGCTTCGACCCTGCGCTCGCCGGTCTCGCGATCGACTATGCGGCGTCGGTCGAGGCGGCCGGTGGCGGCCGGTCCTGGAGTCCGGCACGGCTCTGGGAGTACTACACCGGTGGCGACGACATGGACGCCGTCGTCGAGATCGACGAGGAGGAGATGGAGGCGGCCCTCTCGGCACTGGAGGGCTCGCTCGGTACGCCGGCGAAGGACGGTGGAATCCGGTTCGTCGACGGGAGCGTCGAGACGACCTCACCGGTCACCGGTCGTGGGTTCGATCGAGACGCCGCTCAGGATGCGCTCGTCCGCGCCTTCCTCGCCGAGGACGCCGAGCCGGTCGAACTCGACGTCGTGGAGTTGGAGCCCGACGTCACCGAGGCCGAGGTGCAGGAGGCGCTGAGGTCGTTCGCGAACCCGGCGATGTCCTCGTCGGTGCGGCTGCGGTTCGGGTCGGCCTACGTGCGCCTGCAGCCCGACCAGTTCTCCGAGGCTCTGGCGATGAAGGCCGAGGACGGCGCGCTGGTTCCGCACGTGCGGATCAAGCGGCTGACCCGCCTCGTCGAGTCCGCGACGTCCGGCGACGGCGCTCCGGTGGACGCGACGGTCGAGGTCGTGGGCGGCACGCCCCGGGTGGTCAAGGCCAAGCCGGGCATCTCCTTCGAGCCCGACGACGTTGCGGCGGCGTTCCTCGAGGTCGTGGTCAAGCCCGAGGGCGAGCGCGAGGCGACGGTCGAGGGCGAGGTGACCCAGCCCGAGTTCACCACCCGCGACGCCCGCAACCTCAAGATCGTGGAGGAGGTCTCGGAGTTCACCACGAACTTCCCCTACGCCGAGTACCGCAACACCAACATCGGTCGTGCCGCGGAGATCATCGACGGCACCCTGCTCAAGCCGGGGGAGACCTTCTCCCTCAACGACATCGTCGGCGAACGCACCCGCGAGAACGGCTTCACCGAGGGCTTCATCATCAGCAACGGCATCTTCAAGGAGGACCTCGGCGGCGGCGTCTCCCAGGTCGCCACCACGGTGTTCAACGCGATGTTCTTCGCCGGCCTGGAGGACGTCGAGCACAAACCGCACTCCTTCTACATCGACCGCTACCCGGTCGGTCGCGAGGCGACCGTGGCCTGGGGCTCGGTCGACCTGCGGTTCCGCAACGACACCGACTACGGCGTCCTGATCGACACCGAGCTGCGCCGCAGCACGCCGTCCTCCCAGGGCGCCCTGACCGTGCGGATGTACTCCACCAAGGTCTGGGACATCGAGAGCATCACCGGCAACCGGTACGCCTTCACCTCCCCGGCCACCCGCACGCTCGACACCCCCGACTGCTACGCCAACAGCGGCTACGGCGGCTTCTCGATCGACGTCACGCGCGTCTTCCGCCGCGTGGGGGAGTCCGAGATCGCTCGCCGCGAGGTCTTCAAGACCGTCTACACGCCGTCCGACACCGTGATCTGCCGCCCGCCGGGCTCCCTCGACCGCTAGCCGCCATCCCGCGGTGGTTGAGGAGTTCCGCGAGGAACGAGCGGGGCGTCACGAAACCCCGCGAGCCGCGCACCCCCGGTGGTTGAGGAGTCCCGCGAGGAACGAGCGGGGCGTCACGAAACCACACCAGCTCCCGCCCGAGACCTGCCCGAAAGGGCAACCCCGCCGGCTGCCACCACGGATTCCGCACGCTTCGCCGGGTATCGGTACGTGATCCGCGTCGCAACCGGCGACCGCAGCCGGAACCCGACGTCGCGGCCTACGACCTTCGGGCATACCTCAGCGTCGTTATCGGCCGTGACCGAACCGAGATGAGCCTCAAGTGGCGTGATGGTCCCTGTGCACTGCTACGCTGCCGCCTGACTTGAGGTCTAGGAGTCGCTGCCTTGATCTCGGGGAACCAGAGCCGCTTGGTTCCATGAGGGCGGTCCACACCGGGTGGACAGCTCCAGGGAATTCGGGACAACCCGGATTCTCGTCCTCCAGGAAGGGAAAAAACGCACATGAGTAGTGCAAAGCAGAGCGTCAAGCGCGCTCTCGCTCTCAGCACCGGTGCAGTGCTCTCCGTCGGTGCCCTCGCTTTTGTGGCACCCGCGGCGAACGCAGCTGACTCGGTATTCACTGTCGGCACCATCGGTCCGGTGCGCGACGCCGGCACCGTCGGTGGCCTCGTGGTCGTCAAGACCGACTACGCGGGCGCTATCGCCACCCCGGCGAACATCCGCCTCGGCGCGTTCGACTACAGCTCGAACGACGAGAACATCCCGGGTGTGCAGGCTGTCGCTTACGCGGCCGTCAACCCCCGCACGGTCGTCCCGAGCGGTTCTCCGCTCGACACCGTCCCCGGCGATGGCCTGGCCGAGATTCACCTGCGCGTGACCGGTGACGTCACCAACGTCGGCGACTCGATCAAGTACAGCGTCTGGTACGACGCTGACGGTGGCAACGACTTCGACGTCAACGAGCCCCGCTTCCAGGTGACCGCCGGTACCACCGGTATCCCCACGGGCATCGACATCACCCCGCAGCTGCAGAACGCCCCCGAGGGTGTCGACAGCAACCCGTTCACGGCCACCATCCGTGACTCCGCGGGCCGCATCACCCAGCTGACCGCTGGTGAGCAGTTCAACCTGGGTTCGGCCCCGGCTCTGGACAACATCTCCACGCCTGATGGCAACGCGGTCATCGACCCCGCCGAGACCCTCACGGGCGTGACCACGTTCACCGCTCGCGACACCACGTCGGGCACCTACGTGATCACTGCGGCGAGCGCTGGCACCCTGCCTGCCGGCATCAACGACACGGCGACCCTCACGGTGGTCGAGGACGCGATCCTCACCAACAACGAGATCGACGTCGTCACCGGTGCCGACTCCTGGTTCGGTCTCGGCAACCCGGGCGGCGTGTTCAACCCCGTCTCGGTTCGGGTGGACCAGACCTCGATCACGCTGAACTTCGAGACCAACGACCCGAACGAGACCGTGCACATCATCGCCACCGGCGACCCTGTGAACGGCCCCCGCTTCGGTGGCGCTGCCTCCAAGACGTACGAGACCGTTCTCGACGCCGCGGGCAAGGGCTCGATCGTCATCACGCCCGACGCGGCCACGATCAACGAGGACAGCGTCATCACCCTCACCGGTCGCTCGCTGACCGGCCCGGGTGCCGCTGGTGCCAAGACGGTCAACTTCGACCGCGCTCAGGTGAACAGCGCCACGCTCGACGCGACGACCTACATCTCCAAGGTCGGCGGCGCGGTTCAGGTCACGGCTACCGCCCTCGACCAGTTCCGCAACCCGGCCCCGGCCGGTAGCCAGGTTGGTCTTCAGCGCCTGACCGGTCTCAACTCCGGCCCGGCCGTGATCCGTCAGACGGTCGACGCCGCTGGCAAGACCACCTTCACGCTGACCGACACCCAGGCCACCGCGACGGTGCGTACGCCGTCCACCGGCCTGCAGGTCACCACCTGGACCGACCAGTTCGACAACACCGCGAACTCGACGGTTAACACCGGCACGATCATCTACACGGTCGACGGCCTCGGTGACGACATCACGTTCAACGTCAACGGTGTCGCGGTCGACGGCGTGGGCTACAACCCCGCCTCGATCACGGTTCCGCCGCTGTACGACGGTGTCGCCAACCTGACCGGTGAGCGCATCGCTCTGGTGCTCGCGGGTGGTACCGCCGGTGCCGCTGCGACGATCTCCGCCGACAACGGCGCGCTGATCCTCAAGAACCCGACCGTGGGCACGCGTGCTCTGGCCAACGGTGCGGCGTCGCAGTCGACCATCATCGGCAACGGCGACACGTTCCAGCTGATCGGTACCAAGGGTGGTCTGGTGAACATCACCGTCACCACCGGCGGCAAGACCAAGACCGCTGCGGTCACGGTCGCCCCGATCCCGAACACCGGCGCGCAGTTCGCTCGCAACGTCGCGGTCACCGGCCCGGCTTCGGCCAAGGCTGGCTCGCTGGCGGTCTTCACGGCGAAGTTCACCGACGCGTTCGGCAACCCGGCTGTCGGCTTCGGCAACCCGGTCACCGGCAACAACGTGAACGTCCAGGTCACCGGCCCCGGCTCGGTCCAGGACATGGAGCAGCTCACCGACGCGAACGGTGAGATCAAGATCAACGTTCGCCTGGCGAACAACGCTGACGCTCCTGTCACCCTGAAGGTCACCGGCTTCGGTGCTCAGATGGGCGCGGCCGCCAACAACACCGTGGCGACCGTCAGCTCCAACGATGGCCCGGGCCTCACCGCCTCGGTCACCTCGGCGCAGGCCACCATCGGTGACGTGAAGCCGGCTCTCACCGTCGAGGAGGCCCAGGCTGCGGTTGACGCTGCCAAGGCCACCCTCGCCGCTGCGAACGCCGACCTCAACACCACGCAGGCTCAGAAGCGTGCGGCTCAGCAGCAGCTGAACAAGGCCGTCCGCACCCTGAAGCAGGCTCAGAAGGCGCTGAAGAAGGCGAAGAAGGCCAAGAAGGGCATCGCCAAGGCGAAGCAGAAGGTGAACCGCGCCAAGCGTGCGGTCAACACCGAGCGTCGCCAGAACGCTGCCGCTGCCGCTGCCGTCAAGGCCGCGAACGTCAAGGTCAACAACGCCAAGGCGAACGTTGCCAAGGCCGAGGCCGACCTGGCCGAGGCGCAGTCCTGATCTGCTGATCGTCTGATTCCGCCCCGGGTGGGAGGTCACCTCCCACCCGGGGTGAGACGGCAGGACTGAACGTCAGTTCCACCAGAACATCGCAGAACCCCCCGGACCCCCGGGGCCGNAGCCCCGGCCGCTATGGCCGGGGCTCTCGACGTAGGAAGGGTTTGGCGTCAGTCGACCATCGCGCCGGCAGCCAAGGTCAGCGCCTGCTCCATGATCTGGCCGACGCGAGGCGCCTTGAGCTTGCGTGCTTGAAGCACCGTGACCTGGACGACCACGTCGTCGATCCGCACCCCACCGGCGCCCTGGTTCTTGGCGCCGTTGGCGCCGGCGCCGACCACGTAGAACGCGGCATCGCCGACGCCGTCCAGCGTGGTGGTCTTGCCGGAGAAGGCGTCCTCGACCTGTGACTGCGTCGTGTCGAAGGCGTCCGCACCGTCGTCGAACTCGCCCTGGTCGAACGAGATCGAGATCGCCGCGGGGTTCTTGCGATCGAAGAAGCCGCAGCCGCCACGCGTGACCTGGCCCTGCTCGACACGGGTGTCGAGCAGGCGGCCGATCGCCTTGACGGTGAACTCCTCACAGACCTTGTCGAGACCCTCGGTCGGCTTGGCGGTGTTGGTCTCCGTGGGAGATGCGGAGCCCGATGGTGTGGGGGATGAGTCGGGCTCGTCGTCCCCGCCGCTACAGCCGCTCACGAGGAGCGCCGCGGAGGCGAGGAGGACGAGGCCGGAACGTGTGGTGCGCATGCTCACGACGGTATCCCGCGCCTCCACGGGATCGCCGCAGGGTCAGCCACGCGCGCCTCGGGCCGGGTCCGTCGCGTGGTGCACCGCTGGTCCGCTAGCCTCCGCTGACGGGGCCCCACATGGGGTCGGGGCCTGACGAGTCACCCAGGAGCCGATAGTGCACCTCGGACGCATCACGGTTGCGACAATCGTCGTTGTGGCGATGTCCCTTAACGCGTTGGCGCCTTCCTCAGCCGCTCGCGGGCAGACGCCGGCGCCTTCGGTGTCACCGGCTGACGCCATCGCCGGTGAGAGCGTGAGGATCACCCTCGCTCTGCCGACCCGGTTCGTCAGGGCCGTCCAGCTCCAACGCCGAGTAGGCACCTCGTGGCGGGTGATCGCGACAGGGAGGAGCACCGCGTCCGGAGCAGTGGTATTCGTCCGTCCCGCCATGGGCATGACGATTCGCGTCTTCGCGCCCTCGACGAAGAGACGAGGCAAGAAGGTTGCTGCGTACGTCAGTGCTCCGCGCGCATACTTCCCGCGACTGCCGCGCAGTGTTCGCGCTGCGTTCGGGTCCGATGTCGACCTCTCAGACAATGGCAGGTTCCTCGCATTCTCCAGCGATGGGCTCGATCCCAACGGGAGAACCGACGTCTTCCGGTGGGATCGGGTGACGGGGGAGCTGTTGGCCGTGTCCGCGCCGTCGACGGGAAGCCCGGGGGACGGGGCAAGCACACAGCCCTCGATCTCGGGTGACGGGAGCGTCATCGCGTTCTCAACTACCTCCACGAATCTCGTCCGCGACGACGCCAACGGCGTGGTCGCCGACATCGTCACCGCCACCGTCTCGAGCGGCGACGTCAGTCACCGTCGTGTCTCACTTACTTCCAGCGGTCAGCAACTGCCTGCGCAGAGCACGAGTCCTACATTGGGCAGGAGCGGAGACACTGTCGGCTTCGTCTCGGGCGCCCGGCTCGACCCCGACGACAACGATTCTGCACCCGACGTATACGTCCGGGACACGAGAACGGGCACGACCGACTTGGTCTCAGACCTCCTGATCGCGGGCAACGGTGCGAACCTGCAGCCCTCGCTGTCCGACGATGAGGCGTGGATGGCGTTCACGGCCAACGGGCCAGTGAATCCGGCCGATGTCAACGGGGCCAGCGACGTCGTGCGGGTGGGCCTTCGGGGGCAGCAGGACGCACGTGTCGTCAGTTTCACGCCAGACCGCGGCACCGGCACAGGCGCGAGCCACTCGCCATCCATCTCCGGCGACGGCGGCATTGTCGCCTTCGCGACGACGGCAGGGAGTCTCACCGAGCAGAGGACTGGTCAGGAGATCGTGATCTGGCGCGCGGCCACCAACTCTCTGCACGTTGTGTCGACGCCGATGGACGGCTTCGACGCCGACGGCGGAAGTGGTGAACCCGCGGTGTCTGGGGACGGGTCCGCGATCGCCTTCGTCTCGGCGAGTTCCCAATTGGTCCCTGGCGATACCAATGGAGTGAACGACGTCTATCTCCGCGATCTTCGCCTGAACTCGACCTCCCTCCTTTCAATCGGCGTTGACGGTGCGACGCGTGTCGGTGCCAGCTCCGGTCCGGCGATCTCGATGGACGGGCGTTTCGTCGCCTTCAGCAGCGCTGCACGTCTGGTGCCGGCAGACCAGGACATCAACGTCGACGTCTACCTCTGCGACCGCCGCTCGATCGCCTGACCCGGGCTGCCCCGGCGGAGTAGCGTCCTCGTCATGCGACTCGTTCGACTCCTCGTCCTGTCGGTGGCGACCCTGCTGATCGGGGTGAGCGCTGCTCACGGCGCCGTCGTCAAGGGCACGAACAAGAACGACGTGCTCGTCGGTACCGCCGCTGCGGACTCGATCACCGGCCTCAACGGCAACGACGTCCTCCGCGGACGAGGAGGCGACGACTCCCTCCTCGGCGGTGCAGGCAACGACAAGCTCTACGGTGAGGCTGGCAACGACTCGCTTCAGGGTCACCTCGGCAACGACCGGGCAGACGGCGGCGACGGTGACGACACCATCACCACCTCGGCCCCCAAGAAGGGCGCGCAGACACCCGACGACGACGTCGTCTTCGGCGGTGCGGGCCGCGACACCGTGCAGACGGGTCCGGGCCGCGACAAGCTCTACGGGGGCCCGGACGCCGACGCCCTCTACGGCGGAGACGGCGACGACCAGGTCTACGGCTCCGACGGCGACGACAACCCTGTGCGGGGCGGGCTCGGGAACGACCTCGTCGACGGTGGCACCGGCAACGACTGGGTGCACGGCGACGAAGGGGACGACGTCGTCATCGGCGGCGACGGCAACGACCACCCGCAGGGCGGGCCGGGCAACGACCGGGTCTACGGCGGCGCAGGCTCGGACGAGTTGGACGGCGACGAAGGAGACGACTTCCTCGACGGCGGCCCGGGTGATGAGTCCTGCCCCGGCTTCGGCCCTACGTCGCCGAACACCTGCGCACCACTGTTCCCCGGGGAGGCGCCCAGCCGCGACATCACCGGCGACGCCGGCGACGACGTCATCTACCCCGGCACCGGCGTCGACGCGGCGTTCGGCGAGGAGGGCGACGACCTGATCGTCGTCGCCGACGACGGTGTGTTCGACAAGCTGTGGTGTGCCGACAGCGCCTCGGAGAAGCCAACGCCGGCGATCGGGGGCACCGTGGTCTACGTCGGTCCGGTCGATCCCCTCGACGTCGTGCTGCGCTGCACCGTGGTGTCGATGACGCCGGCCCAGTTCCAGCAGTCCTACCCGGGTCTCCCGCTGCCCACCGCGACCTCGCCGAAGTCGGCGCGCTCGCTCTGGTGGTGACCTCGGCGCCTCAGTCAGCGGGGGCGAGATAGCGATAACGGTGGTGCGTCCGGAAGCCGAGCCGCTCGTAGAGCGCCAGCGCGGGATCGTTGTCGGCCAGCACCTGCAGGTAGACCGTCGTCGCGCCGTGCTCGGCACCCCAGGTGACGACGGCGTCGACGAGCATCAGCGCCAGCCCTCGACGGCGATGCTCGGGCTCGACGCGCAGATCGCGGAATCCCACCCAGTCGTCGCGTAGCGCCGCGGTGATCTGTGCGCCGGGCAGGGTCCAGGTGCGGGGTGAGGTCTCGACAAGCTCGACCACCGGTGTGCTCCCGGTCGTCGAGCCTGTCGAGACGCTCCCGGTCGTCGAGGCGCTCCCGGTCGTCGAGGCGCTCCCGGTCGTCGAGACGCTCCCGGTCGTCGAGGCGCTCCCGGTCGTCGAGCCCGTCGAGACCGCGCGCAGGGCGCGGGCCACCTGGGCGAGCCCGGCGACCTGGAACAGGGTGTCGGCGTCGGCGCTCTCGGGTACCCAGCCGCGGCCACGAAGCCGTTCCTCCTCGGCCGAGTCGGCCAGGACGGCGGCGACAGCCGGCCGGCCCAGCCCCGCATAGTGGCTCGCCACCACGTCGACATCGCCGTCGACGCCGGAGGGACCGAACGCGAGCACGGAGTTCGCGCGCCGGGCCCTCGACGTCGGCGAGTGCCGCAGCACCCAGTCGCCCAGAGGCGCGGTGACCAGGTCGCCGAACAGCGCGAACCCGTGCCGTTGTGCCGTGCGCGGAGGGACACGGTCTCGCACCGAAGCGCGCTGGGGCACCGGCTTCCCGGTGATGATCGTGTCCAGTGCCAGATGCACGACTCCGTGTCGTTCGGACTCCACCACGCAGCCGTCGTCACTCCAGCGCAGGCAGACCCCGAGCACGTCGGTGGCCTGCCCGGTGGGCAGCAGATAGCGGATCGAGACGCGCTGACCGACGACATGTGGTCCCAGCCTGTGTGCGGGCACCCGGGGATACTAGGCTGAAGCCTGCTCTCGTGAGCCCGAAGCCCTTTCCTATTGGAGGATGAGATGACCTACGTCATCACGCAGCCCTGCGTCGACGTCAAGGACCGCGCTTGCGTCGACGAGTGCCCCGTCGACTGCATCTACGAGGGCAAGCGGATGCTCTACATCCACCCCGACGAGTGCGTCGACTGCGGTGCGTGTGAGCCCGTGTGCCCCGTCGAGGCGATCTTCTACGAGGACGACGTCCCGGAGGAGAACAAGGAGTACTACACCGCGAACGTCGGCTTCTTCGAGGAGCTCGGTTCGCCGGGCGGCGCGGCCAAGATGGGCGAGATCGACCACGACCACGCCTTCGTCGCCGGCCTCGAGCCGCAGAACGCCGATCACTGACGCCTCACCCGGCGTCACCCTGAACGTGCACCACGTCGACGGGCAGCGGGTCTCCGACCGGCTGCCCGTCGCCGTGGTGCACGTNCCCCCACCCCCCGGCCCCCCGCCCCCCCCCCGGCCCCCCCCCCCCCGTCCAGTCCTCCATCGCGGCCGTCCGGGATCGGGCCGCCGCGTCGGGTCTGCGCGTCCTCGACCTCTCCATCGGCGCCCCGACCGACCCCACGCCCGACGTGGTGCGCGCGGCGTTGGCCCGCGCCTCGGACTGGCCGGGATACCCGCTCACCGTCGGGCGCCGTGAACTCCGGCAGGCCTACGTCGACTGGCTCGCCCGCACTCACGGCGTCACCGGCCTCGAGCTCGGCGCTGCGTTGCCCGTCATCGGCACCAAGGAGCTGATCGGCTCCCTCGCGCTGCACCTGGGGCTCGGCCCCGGCGACCTGATCTCGCGGCCACGCCTGGCCTACCCGACCTACGCCGTGGGTGCCGCGCTCGTCCGCGCCGAGGTCGCCGTGGCCGACACCGTCGCGGACCTCGATGCGCTGCCGGCGGTGCCGCGCATCGTCTGGGTGAACTCACCCGGCAACCCCACCGGGCAGGTGCTCGACGCCGAGACGCTGGCCGGTTTCGTCGCGTGGTGTCGGGCACACGGCTCGCTACTGGTCTCCGATGAGTGCTACCTCGATCTCGGCTGGGAGGCTCAGCCGGTCAGTGTGCTCCACCCGGATGTCTGCGGCGGAACCCACGCCGGCCTGCTCGCCGTCCACTCACTGAGCAAGCGCTCGAACCTCGCCGGCTACCGGGTCGGCTTCGTCGCCGGCGACGCCGACGTCGTCGCCGAACTCGCCACCGTGCGTCGCAACCTCGGCCTCCAGATGCCCGGCCCGCAGCAGCAGGCCGCCGTCGCGGCGCTGGGCGACGAGACGCACGTGGACCGCCAACGCGAGCGCTACCGGGCCCGCCGGGCGGCGCTGCGCCCGGCCGTCGAGGCCGCCGGCTTCGTCGTCGAGCACAGCGAGGGCGGCATGTACCTGTGGGCCACCCGCGGCGAGCCCGCCGTCGGTGCGATCGGGTGGCTGGCCGACCGCGGCATCGTCGCCGTCTCCGGTGCCGAGTACGGCGCAGCGGGCGAGCGGCACGTGCGCTTCGCCCTCACCGCTCCCGACGCCGACGTCGCCGAGGCTGCCGTCCGGCTGGCTCGCTGAGTCTGGGACGCAGTCTGCCGCCGTCGACTGGCGACCGCTCGATTGGCTGCGGGACGAACGCATCCGCCGCAGATTGCCGTCCGGCTCCCAGGCGAATTGCACGCTCGGCTCGTCCGCCAAGCCGCCGCCGAGGGGCGCGTGTCTCGACGTCGTCAGGGACGCTGTCGAGTCGGACGTGCCCTGACCGACTCCGCCGCGTTGCGCCTCGTCCTACCGCCGGGCCTGGCCGGGCCGGTTCTGTGGGAGCGGTGAGTCTGGGACTGTTGTGGGCCGGGGAACTGTCTCAGGCTCACCGCCGGGCCGGGGGCGCCGCTGGGAGCGGTGGGTGTGGAACGGTTGGGGGCCGGGGGACCGTCCCAGACTCACCGCTCACGCAGGCCCGCCCGCCAACGTCGCGCGCGTCCCGGCGCCTGCCCCGCCCACCCGGCAGCGCGCGTAGGCGACGACGGGCCGCGGAGGCCGTGCGCGGGCGTCCGCGACGCCGCAATGACAGGATGGAGGGGTGACCTCCGCACCTGTCGCGACCCTCGAGCGCTCCATCGCCCACCCGAGCACCGACCCGCCGTCCCTCATCGCGCGGGTGCTCGGCGACCTGGCCTGGCAGGGGAGCGCGTTCAGGGTCGGGCTGGCGGGCTACGACGAGCTGATGGCGACGCTGAAGGTCGCCACCGATCTGGAGGGCATCGCCCGCATCGGTGACCCGACGTCGCCGCCGATCCGACTGCTCCGCGCGCTCGCGAACGCCCACCCCGACCTGCAGCTGGTGCAGGTCACCTCGGTGGCCAACCCCTGGCGCTGGACGCGACTCGGAGGCGGCTCCGGCGACGCGCAGGCCGTGGCGCTGCGTCAGCAGACCTACTCCGACGTCGTGGAGGTGCTGGGCACTGCGGGGGTCGACTTCCGGGTGCTGCCGAACTCCGCCACGACCGCCGAGGTCTACGCCGCGGGCCGCGAGGCCGGCTCGGCCGTCGTCGACGTCGATGAGCTCGACCCGGCGGGGGTCCTGATCGTCGGGTACCTCGAGGATCTCGGAGACGTCACCTACGGTCTGCTGAGCCGCCGTCACGTCAGTGCGGGAGAGCCCTCGGGCGAGCGCGTCACCTGGCTCGCGATGGCGGCCGAGCACGAGGCCGCCGGCACACTGATGACCGCGCTGGAGCGCTTCAGTGCGCTCGGGCTCGACCTCGACTTCCTGCACAGCGACCGGCTCGAGCCCGGCCGCCACGACTTCTACCTCGGCTTCCGGGCCGAAGCCGCACGCGTCGACGACCTGCGTGGGGCGTTGACCGGCGTCGGCTTCAGCAGCCGGGTGCTGGCCTCCTTCACGCTCGACGGTTAGGGAGTCGACGTCCATGAGCACCCGCGTCGCCTACCTCGGCCCGCCGGGCACCTTCACCCACCAGGCCGTCGTCGCGCTGCGCCCGGGTGAGGAATCGGTCGCGCTGACGACCCAGGCCGAGGCGCTGGGCGCCGTGGCGGGCGGGAGCGTCGAGTACGCCGTCCTGCCGATCGACAACTCGGTCAACGGTGTGGTGGTGCCCACGCTCGACGCCCTGCTGGAGCGCCCCGACCTCTCCATCGTCGACAGCGTCGTGGTGCCGATCTCCTTCGACGCCTTCACCCGCGACCCCGACGTCGAGCCCACCGTGGTCGTCAGTCACCCTCATGCGCTGGCGCAGTGCCGCGCGTGGATCGAGGCCCGCGGGCTGAGCACGCGCGAGGCGTCGTCGACCGCCGCAGCATGCCGCGACGTCGCGCCGGGCGAGATCGCGATCGGCCCGGCGATCTGCGGCACGCTCTACGACCTGCACCGCCTCGATTCCGCGGTGGAGGACAACGCGGCCGCGTTCACCCAGTTCGCCCTCGTCGCGGCGACCGGGCCCCGAGGCGTGTCTGCTGCCCGCGCCGCCTCGGCCGGCTCGGGCGGTGAGGGGCTGCTGGTGTCGCTGATGCCCGACCACAACGAGCCCGGCATCCTCCGTCGCTACCTCGGCGTGCTGGAGGACCGCGCGATCAACATGACGAACCTGGTCACGCGGCCCGTGCCCGACCGCCCCGGCATCTACATGTTCCTGGTGTTCCTCGCGGGCACGTTCACTGCCGCGGACTTCGAGGAGATGCAGCAGGCCTGGGCGACGCAGGGCGGTACGGCGCGCGCCATCGGGCGGATCTCGCCCCTGGCCGAGTTGGCGGCTCGCGGGTGAGTGCCGCTGCGGAGAACCTCGCCCCCGGGTCCCCCGTCGCGGGGTTCGGTCGCACCGCCGTCGTCGGCGGCGGCCTGATCGGCGGATCGATCGCCCGCCGTCTGCTCGAGCTCGGACGTGACGTCGTGGTCGTCGACCCCGACGTGGGCCCCCCCGCCGCCGCACAGCAGGTCGGCCTCGCCACTGCTGCCGCCGTCGCGGACGTCGACCTCGTCGTGCTCGCCTGCCCGCTCGACGTGATGCCGGCGGCGATGGCGGACGTCGCGGCGGGGGCGCCGCACGCCGTCGTGATCGACGTCGGCAGCGTGAAGGGTGCCGTGCTCGCGGCGGCTCAGGCCGCCGGGCTCGGCGGGCGGTTCGTCGGGTGCCACCCGATGAGCGGCACCGAGCACTCCGGCTTCGAGGCCTCCGATGCCGCACTGCTGGTCGGGGCGACGTGGGCGGTGATGCATCCCGACGAGACGGCCATCTCGACAAGCTCGATGACCGACGAGAGTCCCGGGGGCGAGGATCGAGCACCAGCGAGCGTCACGAGACCCGGCGACCCGAACGCCCTCGTCGCCGCCGTCGTCCGGTGGCTGATCGGCACCTTCGACGCCACCGTCGTCGTGGTGGACGCCGAGCGCCACGACCGCGCCGTCGCCCGGGTCAGCCATCTCCCGCACGCGGTGGCGAACGCTCTCCTGGCCGTCTCCGCCCGAGACGACGGCGACGACGCCGATGCCGCGGTGGCCGCGCTGCTGGCCGCAGGCAGCTTCCGCGACGGCACGCGGGTCGCCGGGCGCAACGCGGAGCGCACCCTCAACATGCTCATCGAGAACGGGGCTGCGCTCGCGCCCGCGCTGGACGCCGTCATCGCGGAGCTGCAGGCCTACCGCCGCGAGCTCGGCCCGCCGATCCAGGTCGAGGCGCTGCGGCGACGCCTGCACGACGTCGTCGACGTGGCCGCAGAGCTGCGCACCTCCCACCTCGCCGATGCGCGCTCCGACGACCTGGGCGCGGCGCTCGCGAACGCCGCGGGGCGACCCCTCGTCGTCCGGGCCGGCGAACGCTCAGGGGAAGACGTCGACGTGGACGTGGTCGCGGTGCTCGAGGATCGCCATGGTGGCGGGGTCGCTTGAGGTGCGCGGGGGGTCGTAGCGGCGCCACGAGTCGTCGCGACCGGCCTTCCAGATGCGGCCGTCGAAGATGACCGTGGCGATGCCGAGCCGCTTCGCCATCGCCACCAGGTAGTGCGCGATCGCCCATCCCCGGGTCTTGTTGGGCCCGTTGATCGGCCGTACGAAGATGTCGACAGCGCGCCCGCTGTAGTGGGCCGAGCCCTCCATGTGGCCCGTGCTCACCCCGGCAGGCTCGAAGCCGCCGAGTGAGAGCTCGCCGAAGACGTCGAGCAGGTCGACACGTACGGCGTCGGCCCGCGGCGTCAGGCCCACCGCGGTCAGATCGGGGCTGCTGAACTCGACGTCGCCGTCGACGCGGCAGACGAAGGAGTGCCGGGAGTTGCCGGTGAGTGCCGAGGCCAGCACGCGCGCGTCGTCCTCGTGGTCGGCGTACGCGTTCGGGAACGCCGAGCGCTGCACCTGCTGCGCGGCCACCGTGACCTCCATCGACTCATAGCCACGCACCTGCTCGAGCGCGTCGTAGAACGCACGGGTGGCGTAGGCGGGATCCTGCACCTGACGCGGGGTTCCCCACCCCTGACTGGGGCGTTGCTGGAAGAGGCCGAGGGAGTCGCGGTCGCCGTAGTCCAGGTTGCGCAGGTCGGACTCCTGGTAGGCCGTCGCCAGCGCGATCGACGCTGCGCGTGCCGGCATCCCGCGCGCGACGGCGATCGCGGTGATGAGTGCGGCGTGCTCGGCCTGCTCGATGCTGACGTCGACCGAACGGCCGTCCGCCGAGGCCGTGCAGAACTCCGAGCGCGGGAGGAACGGCAACTCGAACTCACGCAGTCCGCGCACGCTGATCGTGGCGACGACGGCGACGAGGGCGAGGCCGAGCATCACCCCCAGCGCGCGCCTCACGACGCCCAGTGTGCCGGGCCCCCGGTTGACCCGTCTTTACTTGGAGACGGGTCAACGCCCCGAACCCGGTTGACCCGTCTTTACTTCAAGACGGGTCAACGCTCAGTTCGCGTGCAGCGCCGCGTTGAGGGCGATGCCCTCGCCCTTCCAGGCGACGGCCTCGATCGCGCCGGAGACCGAGTTGCGACGGAAGAGCACGTTGTCGGTGCCGGAGAGGGCGGCCGCCTTGATCACGGCGGTCTTGCCGTCGTTGTCCGTGACAGTGACCTTGGTGCCGGCGGTGACGTAGCAGCCTGCCTCCACCACACAGTCGTCGCCGAGCGAGATGCCGATGCCCGCGTTGGCGCCCAGCAGGCAGCGCTCACCCACGGAGATGACCTCCTTGCCGCCGCCCGACAGCGTGCCCATGATCGAGGCACCGCCGCCGACGTCGGAACCGTCGCCGACCACGACGCCCGCGGAGATCCGACCCTCGACCATCGAGGCCCCGAGAGTGCCGGCGTTGAAGTTCACGAAGCCCTCGTGCATGACGGTCGTGCCCTCGGCGAGGTGGGCACCGAGCCGCACACGATCGGCGTCGGCGATCCGGACACCGCTCGGCACGACGTAGTCGACCATCCGCGGGAACTTGTCGACGCCGTAGACCGTGACGTGCTGCCCGGCCGCGCGCAGCCGCGTGCGGGTCAGCTCGAAGCCCTCGATGGCGCACGGGCCGGCCGACGTCCATGCCACGTTGGCGAGCAGGCCGAAGATCCCGTCGAGCGACTGGCCGTGCGGACGCACCAGCCGGTGGGAGAGCAGGTGCAGTCGCAGCCAGACCTCCTCGGTGGACGACGGTGCCTCGGCGAGGTCGGCGATGCTGACCAGGCGCACCTCGCGGGTGACACCGCGCGCCTCGTCGGGCGTGGCGAGCGCGGCCAGCTCGGCAGGCGCACCGTCCGCGCTGACGCCGTCCGGCGCAGCACCGAGAGCCGGCTGCGGGAACCAGACGTCGAGCACGGTGCCGCTGCTGTCGAGGGTGGCGAGGCCGAAGCCCCAGGCCGAGGAGGTCGCGTCGCTCACGACGTCAGGCTAGAGGCGTGCGCGGGGCCGGCCGACCGACCGGCCCGGTGTCTCGCGGAGCGGACCCCGCCTGCTTCGGCCGATGGGCCCGTGGGCCGCCGTGTGAGACCCGAGCCAGCACTCGTGGATGTGCGACGGGGTTTCGCGCTCGTGACGGCTTGGGCAGGCTGGACACCGTGAGCGCGATCGAGGTCCGCGACCTGACCAAGACCTACGGCTCGTTGCGCGCCGTCGACGGCGTCAGCTTCGACGTCGCGCCCGGTGAGTTCGTCGGCATCCTCGGGCCGAACGGCGCGGGCAAGACCACGACGTTGGAGATGGTCGAGGGGCTGCGTCGCCCCGACGCCGGGACGATCAGCGTGCTGGGGGAGCCCGCGTGGCCACGCAACCGTCGTCTGCTCTCCCGCATCGGCGTGCAACTGCAGGCCTCCTCGTTCTTCGAGCGCCTCACCGCGCGCGAGCAGATCCGCACCTTCGCGGCCCTCTACGGCGTCCCTGCTCAGGTGGGGGACACCTGGCTCGAGCACGTCGGCCTGGTGGAGAAGGCGGACACTCGCGTGGAGGACCTCTCCGGTGGCCAGGCGCAGCGCCTCTCGATCGCCTGCGCCCTGGTGCACGAACCGGAGCTGGTCTTCCTCGACGAGCCCACATCCGCCCTGGATCCGCAGGCGCGCCGCAACGTGTGGGACCTCCTGCGCGGGATTGCGGCACAGGGCCGGACGATCGTGCTCACCACCCACTCGATGGAGGAGGCGGCCACGCTCTGCGACCGGGTGGCGGTGATGGACGCCGGTCGGGTGCTGGAGTTCGACCGGCCGACAGCCCTGGTCGAGCGCTTCGGCGTCGCCACCCTCGAAGACGTCTTCCTCACCCTGACCGGACGGGAGTACCGGGCATGAGCACCCCACGGCCTTCTTCGCCTCCTCCGCTTCGCTCCTCCGGCGAACAAGCCCGCAGGGACCCCGCATGAGCACCCCACGGCCTTCTTCGCCTCCTCCGCTTCGCTCCTCCGGCGAACAAGCCCGCAGGGACCCCGCATGAGCACCCCATCCACGGACGCCCCGGCCGAGAGCTCCGTGCGTCCGAGCGAGGCGAGCGCGTTCCGCGCGATCGCCGTCGCGGTGCTGAAGGGGTTCCTGCGTGACAAGTCCGCGGTCTTCTTCGCCGTCATCTTCCCGCTGATGTTCCTGGTGCTCTTCGGAGGCATCTTCGGAGATCAGGGGCGCTCGAAGATCGACATGGTGCAGGTCGGCCCGGTCTCGATCCTCGACGACCTGCCGCCCCAGGCCCGCGGTGCGTTCGAGTCGACCTTCGACGTCGAGCGCAGCGACGACCTCGCCGCCGCCATCGAGAAGGTGCGCAAGGGCGACGCCGACGTCGCGGTGGTGCAGCGCGGCGACGACCTCATCGCCCACTACACCCAGACCGATCCGACCGGGGCGGGCATCACCCAGGGGGCGCTGCGCTCGCTCGTGGACGGCGCGAACGTCGCCGCCAGCGGTCAGCCTCCGCAGTTCACCCTCACCACCGACAGCGTCGAGGACGACTCGCTCACCGCGATCCAGTTCATGACGCCGGGTCTGTTGGGGTGGGCGGTCGCGATGAGCGCCGCCTTCGGTGCCGCCGCCACGATCCAGGGGTGGCGCCAGACCAAGCTGATGCGGCGCCTGCAGTTGGCCCCGGTCTCCACCCGGACGGTCGTCGCCGCGCGCGTCGTGGTCACCATCGCGATCTCGCTGGCGCAGATGGCGATCTTCCTCGGGCTCGGTGCCGCCGCGTTCGGGCTCACGCTCACGGGGTCGTGGTGGCTGGCGATCCCCCTGCTCGTCGTCGGCACGCTGTGCTTCATGGCCGTCGGCCTGCTCGCGGGCGCCCTGACCACGACGACCGAGGGTGCCGTCAATGCGGCGAACTTCGTCGTGCTGCCGATGGCGTTCCTCAGCGGCTCGTTCTTTCCGCTCGACGACGCCCCGCCGTGGCTGCGGTCGGTCTCCGACGTCCTGCCGCTCAAGCACCTCAACCAGGGCATGTTGGACGTGATGGTGCGCGGCGAAGGGGTCGGAGCGGTCTGGGTGCCGCTGCTGATCCTGGCCGGATTCGCCCTGGTGGTGACCCTCGTCGCCGCCCGTCTCTTCCGCTGGGACACCGCCTGACGCGGCCACCGTCGCGACGAGCCTGCGACCTGGAATCGCGAGGCGCCCGGGCGATCGATGCCCCTAAACTTGAGCGGCATCCGACGCTGGGGCGCGGGTCGTTCAGGAGGTCTTCGTCATGGAGTTGCACGACCAGCTGCAGGCGCTCGTCGCGCGTCTGGGCCCGACCGTCCTCGACGACGCCGACGGGTTCCGTGGTGCCCTCGATGACTTCCTCGCCGAGGACGCCGCCACCACTGGAGACATCAACCTGCTCGTCGACGCCGTGCGTCTGGGTGCCTATCGCGCGTTGCGCGACATCGTCGGCAGCGGCGCGACCGCGGAGAACGCCGTCCGCGAGGCCGGCCAGCGGCTCGCGCGCGACCGGGGCAGCGCCGATACGGCCAGCGCGATGTGGGCCGCCGCGGCGCTCGGGTTCGCCGCGGGCGTCGTCCCGGACGCCGAGGTGCGTCGTCACCGCAGCGGATCGGTCTGGCCGATCGGCGACGCGACGCCGCCGGTCGCGCCTCCTGCTGGGGGACTGCCGACGGTGTCGCCCGGCACGCCGCCTCCGCCGCCCGGCCCTCCGGTGTTCCCACCCGCGGGCGGCCCGCCGCCCTCGCAACCGGGGGCTCTTCCGTCTGCCGGAACGGTGCCCCCGCCCCCGCCCGTCGCGCCACCTGCGGCACATGCGTCGTCGGCGCCGACGGCCCACGCGCCGTACGCCTCGACGCCACCCGGCCCTCCTCCGCCCACCCCTGCCTGGAACAGCTTTCCGACGCCGCCGCCCGGGCCTCCCGCCGGCACGTCGAAGAGGCGCACCGGACTGGTCGTGGGGCTCGTCGTCGCGGCGCTCGCCGTCATCGGCATCGGTGTCGGAGCTGCCCTGACACTCGGAGGCGATGACACCCCGAAGGCCTCCGGCGGATCCCAGAGCTCGGGCGGGGCTACCGGGAGCAGTGACGACGACGCCGACGCCGATGGGCAGACCGACGGCAGCGACGAGGTCGACGGCGGACTCGACTTCGCCTCGATCAACAGCCGCTACGAAGCCCTCGCCGGGGAGATCACGACGCTGTCGGAGACCTGTTCGCCGCTGAGCGCGCCCGCCGGCCAGAGCGAGGTGGTGGAGTGCGCTTGGGCCGACGGCACGATGACGCTCACCACGTACGAGTCCACGACCGGGCTCGAGGCCGCGCGTCGCCAGTACGCGACCTACGTACCCGGCACGGTCGTGGAGGAGGCCCCGACCGGGGTGCTCCGCGCGTTCGAGGAGAGCGACGACGACGCCGTCACCGCGGCCGACCTCTACTGGGACGACGAGGTCGCGCTGCAGTCGGCCCGTCTGGTCGCCGCGCCCGGCAAGGACCTCTATGCGCTGAAGATCCAGTTGGCCAACACCGCTCCGTCGATCGACTACCCGACCACGCCGTCGAACCCCGAGCTGATCGACTTCGCCGACCAGTGGGTGCCCAAGGTGGCCTCGTGCGAGCGCATCCCCTCCTTCGAGACCGGCGAGAGCGAGGAGAACCGCTGCAAGCTGCCGGGCGGCAAGATCACGGTCTACCTCGGTCGATTCGAGTCGCTCCAGGCGTTGCGCGACTACCGCAAGACCAAGCTCGGCTTCGCCCGCGAGGACAAGCGCGAGTTGCGCCAGTGGTACCAGAACGAGGGCGACCCGATCGCGGGCGCGCTCTACGAGTTCACCATCGAGGCCCTCACGCCACCCCAGGTCGTGCGCTACTGGGACCTCCCCGCCTGCTTCTGCTATGCCGAGGCCTACATGGAGAACGGCAGCTACGAGCGGCTCAAGACCTGGTGGGTCACCGGCTGACGTCCTCCGTGACCGGGCCTTCGAAGCCCTCGCTGGCGCACGGGCACCTCAACCGCCGTCGGTGGTTGAGGTGTGGTTCGCGCGCCCGCGCACGTCACCCGACGTCGTGGTGGACGTGGATGAGGAGCGCCAGCGCGGTGTCGTCGCCGCCGACCGAGGCGGGCTCCTCCAGCCATCCGGGCAGGTGCTGCCGCACCCAGTCGATGCCGTGGTCGCGGGTGAGGTCCAGGAGCTGGCTGCCGGTGGCCCGCCACCAGTCGGCGTCGACGCGGGCCCTGCCGAAGCCGTCGGAGCAGACGTAGCCGAGAGCGACGTCGGTCGCCGGGAACACCGCGACGCGGAGATCCTCCAGCGGATCGGGTTGGCACAGCGAGGAGGTGCGCACGCCGTCGAGCCGAGGATCCTCGGGCAGCGGACGCCGTGCCTCGCCGTCGGCCGAGACGACGACCAGATCACCGTCGCCGATCTGCAGGGCCACCACGCTGGTGTCGTCGACCGCGAGGGCGAGGAGGGTGGTGCCGTACGGCGTGAGCCCCGCGGGCTCCTCGTCGTCCTGCGCGGCGGAATGGTCGGCGACGGCGGCGCGCCAGGTCGCCACGACCTCGGCCGTCGTACGGCGCCAGTCGGCCGCGTCGACGGCGGCACGCTCGGTCAGCGCCCGGCCGAGGACGTCGAGGGCGATCGTGGTCGCGAGGTCGGCGCCGACGTCGCTGCGGAAGTGCTGGTGGTGCCCGTGCCCGTCGGCGACCACGATCACGGCGCGCTCGCCGTCGCTCCAGGTGCGGACGGAGTCCTGCAACGGCATGCCGTTGCGCACGTGCACCGAGCCGCGCAGTGCCGCGCCGGCGGTGGACCAGGTCATCGGGCCGGGGGGTTTCGAGACGCCCGCTCGTTCCTCGCGGGCTCCTCAACCACCGGGTGGACCGCCCGCTCGTTCCTCGCGGGCTCCTCAACCACCGGGTGGACCGCCCGCTCGTTCCTCGCGGGCTCCTCAACCACCGGGTGGACCGCCCGCTCGTTCCTCGCGGGCTCCTCAACCACCGACCACGGCCCGCGGCCCCTCACAGCGTCTGGCTCCAGATCGGG
>NZ_JAHRHK010000015.1:0-3548 GCF_021246465.1 Nocardioides sp. R-C-SC26
CGCGCCCGCAGCGAGGCGGGGCCCCGACGCCGGACGGCGTCGGCCCCCGTTCACCGAGTCGTTGATCTCAGAACTCCTCGCCGGAGACGCGGATCAGGCCTTCGGCACGCGCACGATCAGCGCGTCACCCTGACCGCCGCCGCCGCAGAGCGCGGCGGCACCGACGCCGCCACCGCGGCGCTGGAGCTCGAGCGCGAGGTGCAGCACGACGCGGGCGCCGGACATCCCGACCGGGTGGCCGAGCGCGATGGCGCCGCCGTTGACGTTGACCTTCTCGTCGGCGATGCCGAGCTCGCGGGCCGAGGCGATGCCGACCGCGGCGAACGCCTCGTTGAACTCGACGAGGTCGAGGTCGGCGGGCGTGATGCCCTCCTTCTCGCAGGCACGGGCGGTCGCGCGGGCCGGCTGCAGCTGCAGCGTGGAGTCGGGGCCGGCGACCATGCCGTGAGCGCCGATCTCGGCGAGCCACTCCAGGCCGAGCTCCTCGGCCTTGGCCTTGCTCATGACGACCACGGCGCAGGCGCCGTCGGAGATCTGGGACGCGCTGCCCGCGGTGATCGAACCGTCGCGGACGGCGGGCCGCAGGCCGGCGAGCGACTCGGCGGTCGTGTCGCCACGGACGCCCTCGTCGGCGGTGACGACGATCGGGTCACCCTTGCGCTGCGGGATGGAGACCGGGACGATCTCGCCGTCGAAGACGCCGTTCTTCTGAGCCGCAGCGGCCTTCTGGTGCGAAGCGGCGGCGAACGCGTCCTGCTCCTCGCGGGTGAACTGGTCACGCTCGGCGTTGGTGGCGTCGGTCAGATTGATCATCGCCTGCTTCGTGGACTGGTCGAAGAGAGCGTCGTAGGCCATCGAGTCGACCAGGGCGACGTCGCCGAACTTGATGCCCTCGCGGGAGTTCGGGAGGAAGTGCGGCGCCTTGGTCATCGACTCCATGCCGCCAGCGACGATGATCTCGGCCTCGCCGGCGCGGATGAGCTGGTCGGCCGTGGCGATCGCGTTGAGGCCCGAGAGGCAGACCTTGTTGATCGTGATCGAGGGGACACCGAGCGGCAGACCGCCCGCGATACCCGCCGAGCGGGCCGGGTTCTGGCCGGCGCCGGCCAGGATGACCTGACCCATGACCAGGTAGTCGACCTGGTCGCCGGTGATTCCGGCCTTCTCCAGGGCGCCCTTGATGGCGATGCCACCCAGGTCAGCGGCCGAGAGGCTCTTCAGGGCGCCGGAGAGGCGACCGATCGGGGTACGGGCCCCGGCGACGATGACGGTTCCAGACATGGTTCCTCCGCGAATGGACTGCTGGTGGGATGACGCTCTCAGCAGGATGTTAACGATCGTTCACTTCGCCGTCGCGGCTGTCCGGGACGTGAATGTGCGTCGCTGGTCACACCGCGCCGTGAGACGGCTTGCCCCACCGTCGTAGCCCGCACCACGATGGCGCCATGACTGCGAACCTCGAGATCCCCGCGCATCTGTTCACCGCGATCGACCACGTCGGCATGGCGGTGCCGGACCTGGACGAGGCGATCGCCTTCTACCGCGACACCTTCGGGATGACGCTGGCGCACGAGGAGGTCAACGAGGAGCAGGGTGTGCGCGAGGCGATGATGGCCGTGGGCGACTCCGGCTCGTGCGTCCAGCTGCTCGCTCCGCTCAACGAGCAGTCCACGATCGCCAAGTTCATCGACCGCTCCGGTCCGGGCTGCCAGCAGATCGCCTACCGCGTCACCGACGTCGAGCAGGTCAGCGCGATCCTGCGCGAGCGCGGCCTGCGCATGCTGTACGACGCCCCCAAGCGCGGCACGAGCGACTCGCGGATCAACTTCGTGCACCCCAAGGACGCCGGCGGCATCCTCGTCGAGATCGTCGAGCCCAACCCGCACGCCGCTCACTGAGCTTCATTCCGGTCCGGCTTCCCCGCGGGCAACACCGCCGCAACCTGGAAGCGGACACGGTGCGGCACGTTCGCGCATCAGGAGCACCCGTGACCACGGAGTGACCACCCCCACAACGGCAAGTGATCGCCACCGATAGTTACCGGCGGGTATCTTTCCGCTCGGCCCACGCCCAACCTCCCCGATCGACGCAGGAGACCATCCGTGCAGCACATTCTTGACGCCATCCAGGCCGGCCAGGCCGGCGACGCCGGCTCGGCGGACTTCGCCAACCTCGCCCTGCCCGAGTCCTACCGGGCCGTCACGGTCTACAAGGACGAGGTCGACATGTTCGAGGGGGTGGCGTCCCGCGACAAGGACCCCCGCAAGTCCCTCCACGTCGAGGACGTCGCGCTGCCCGAGCTCGGCCCGGGCGAGGCCTACGTGGCCGTGATGGCCTCGGCCATCAACTACAACACGGTGTGGACCTCGATCTTCGAGCCCGTCTCCACCTTCGGCTTCCTGGAGCGCTACGGCCGACTCTCCGAGCTCACCAAGCGCCACGACCTGCCCTATCACGTGGTCGGCTCCGACCTGGCCGGCGTCGTGCTCAAGACCGGCCCGGGCGTGACCCAGTGGAAGCCGGGCGCCGAGGTCGTGGCCCACTGCCTCAGCGTCGAGCTCGAGGACCCCGCCGGCCACGACGACACGATGATGGACCCGCAGCAGCGCATCTGGGGCTTCGAGACCAACTTCGGCGGTCTGGCCCACATCGCACTGGTCAAGTCCAACCAGCTCCTCCCCAAGCCCGACCACCTCACGTGGGAGGAGGCCGCCTCCCCCGGCCTGGTGAACGCGACCGCCTACCGTCAGCTGGTCTCCAAGAACGCCGGCCAGATGAAGCAGGGCGACAACGTCCTCATCTGGGGCGCCTCGGGCGGCCTCGGTGGCTTCGCCACCCAGTACGCCCTCAACGGCGGCGCGAACCCGATCTGCGTGGTCTCCAACGAGGAGAAGGCCAAGATCGTGCGCAGCATGGGCGCGGAGATGGTGATCAACCGCTCCGAGGAGAAGTGGCAGTTCTGGAACGAGGACAACACCCAGCAGAACCCCAAGGAGTGGCAGCGCCTGGGCAAGAAGATCCGCGAGCTCACCGGCGGCGAGGACATCGACATCGTCTTCGAGCACCCCGGTCGCGAGACCTTCGGCGCCTCTGTCTACGTCACCCGCAAGGGCGGCACGATCACCACCTGCGCCTCGACCACCGGCTTCATGCACGAGTACGACAACCGCTACCTGTGGATGAACCTCAAGCGGATCGTCTCCAGCCACTTCGCCAACTACCGCGAGGCCTACGAGGCCAACCGCCTCATCGCGCAGGGCAAGATCCACCCGACCCTCTCGCGCACCTACACCCTCGACGAGGTCGGCCAGGCGGCGCTCGACGTCCACCACAACCTGCACCAGGGCAAGGTCGGCGTGCTCTGCCTCGCGCCCGAGGAGGGTCTCGGCGTCCGCAACCAGGAGAAGCGCGCCCAGCACCTCGAGGCGATCAACCGCTTCCGCGGCGTCTGATCCCTCAGCGTTCGCGAGCGCGCGCAGCTCACCCGACGGGCCCGGTCACCTCACGGTGGCCGGGCCCGTCGGGGTGTGTGGGGCGTCACCCGCCCG
>NZ_JAHRHK010000015.1:3558-89132 GCF_021246465.1 Nocardioides sp. R-C-SC26
CCTCCGGCCCCCTCCCCCACCGGGGGCCCGCCCCCCCCCCCCGTCTGTCGGTCGACACCGACACGACCGACACGGCATCACCCCGTGGAGACCGCGACCCCGGATCGGCCATGATGGCTGTTGCTGCCCCGACCGATGTCCCGACCGGACCCCCCACGCGGCTCAGCCGACTCCCCGCGGCGCGAGCGACCTTCCCACGGAACGAGGATCACCCTGATGAGCGACGAAGGCCTGTCCATCTTCGACGGCGACGAGAAGTCGACCCCCACTCCCGGCAAGACCGGCGGCTCCGCGGCACCGCGCAGCGCACCCTCGTCAGACGCCGAGCGCACTCAGGTGATCGCCCCCGTGCCGGGGGCAGGCCCCTCGTCGGGAGCATCCGCCCCTCCCCCGATCGGTGCCCCGGCCGCCGCGCCGGCACGGCCGGCTGCGTCGCCGCCGCCCGCCGCCGCTCCGCCCCAGCGGCCCCCCGCGCCGACGTCGAGCACCGCGACGTTCCCGCTCGTGCGGCGCGGCGGCTACGACCCCGCCGCGGTCGACACCAAGATCCGCCAGCTGAGCAGTGAGAAGGCGGGCCTGAGCGCCGGGTTGACGGAGTCGGAGAAGCGCGTCCTGCAGCTGGAGGAGGAGGTCGCCGGGCTGCGCAAGGAGCTCGCCGAGAACGCCGCCCCCTCCTACGCCGGCCTGGGCGGCCGCGCGAGCACGATGCTGCGCCTGGCCGAGGAGGAGGCCGACGAGATCCGCAACGTCGCGCGCCACGAGGCCACCGAGATCCGGGCCCAGGCCGAGCGCGATGCCAAGGCGATCCGTGCCGACGCGACCCGCGAGGTCGAGGACATGAAGGTGGTCCAGCTCCGCGAGCTCGACGAGACCCGCGCTCGCCTCAAGAAGGACGCCGAGCAGGAGCGCTCGCTGGCGCGCAGCGAGGCCGAGGATCTCGTCGCGACAGCCAAGCGCGAGGCCGACCAGCTCCGGTTGGCCGCCCAGCAGGAGACCAGCGAGCAGCGCACCGGTGCGCAGCGCGAGGTGGAGCAGGCCCGTGCCGCGGCCGACCGCGAGGTCCAGGAGGCCCGCCGCACGCTCGCCGTCGAGCGCGAACGGCTGGCACGCGAGGCGACCGACCACCACAACGTCGCCCTCGCCGAGACCAAGCGCCTCGTCGACGAGGCCGAGCAGCGCGCCAAGGCCGCCGAGCTGCGTGCGGCCGAGGCGATCAAGCAGGCCAACGAACACCGCACCGCGACCCAGTCCGAGGCCGACGCCGCTCTGGCCCGGGCACAGCGCGAGGCGGAGCAGGTCGTGGTGGCGGCCCAACAGAAGGCCGAGTCGATCCTCGCCAGCAGCGACGACGCTCAACAGCGCGAGATCGCGCAGACCCGCGCGGAACTGGACCGACTGACCAAGCGGCGCGACGCGATCGTGGCGCAGCTCGCCTCCCTGCGCGAGGTCATGTCCGGGTCCGCCGAGGACGACGAGTGACGACTGGCTCCTCGCCTGAGAACGAGAGCCCCGCGGACCCGACCGGCGACGAGCCGGTCGTCGAGGAGCTCACCGAGCTGACGTCGCGCGCCGAGGACGCCGCAGAGCGTGCCGAGGTCTCGGCAGATCTCGCGGTCGCGGCCGCGCAGATCGCCGTCGCCGGCGAGGAGCTGGGCACGCCCGGCCCGCCCTTCGACCGACGCAGCCCGTTCTACATCGGACTGATCGGCGGCCTCGGGTTCTTCGTGTCCTGGTGGCTCTTCGACGCCATCACCGGCATCGGCTCGGTGCTGACGCTGGTCGTCGTCGCGCTGTTCCTCGCCGCGGGCCTCAACCCGGCGGTGGTGATCCTCGAGCGCCGCGCCCGGATGCGGCGATCGTGGGCCGTGGCGGTCGTCATCGTCGCCGCACTGAGCGCCGTCGCGCTGTTCATCGTGGCGATCGTGCCGGTGATCACCGACCAGGTCCGCTCGCTCAGCGACAACGTGCCGATGTGGCTCGACGAGCTGCAGAAGAACCGTCAGGTGCAGGAGCTCAACGACGAGTTCGACATCCTGAACAAGATCGAGGAGTACGTCGCCAACGGCGACTTCGTCAGCGGTCTGTTCGGTGGCGCCATCGGGATCGGCCTGGCGGTCCTGTCGGCGCTCTTCAACGCCTTCATCGTGATCGTGCTGACGCTCTACTTCCTCTCCTCGCTGGAGACGACGAAGGGTGCGCTGTACCGCCTGGCGCCCGCCTCGCGTCGCGACCGGGTCAGCCGGCTGGGCGATCGGATCATCGCCAACGTGGGCGGCTACGTCGCCGGTGCGTTCGTGGTGGCCACCTGCGCGGGTTTCTCCTCGCTGGTGTTCCTGTTCTTCGTGGGCCTGAGCGAGTACGCGGTCGCCTTGGCGTTCGTGGTGGCGCTCCTCGACGTCATCCCCATGATCGGCGCGACGATCGGCGCGGTCATCGTGTCGGCGATCGCGTTCGCGACCGACCTCAAGATGGGCATCGCGTGCGTGATCTTCTATGTGATCTACCAGCAGGTGGAGAACTACGTGATCTACCCGCGCGTGATGAAGCGTTCGGTCGACGTCCCCGGGGCGGTCACCGTGATCGCCGCCTTGGTCGGCGCCGCACTGATGGGCGTGGTGGGCGCGCTGCTCGCCATCCCGACGGCCGCTGCGATCCTGCTCATCACGCGCGAGGTCGTGGTCAAGCGGCAGGACCAGCGGTAGCGACCGGGCGCTGCTCGGAGCTCTCCAGGTCCTCGACGGCGAGCAGGATGCCGCCGTCCTCTGCGGCCGCGATCGGGCGCGGCTCACCGAGCTTGACTCCCACGACGCCGAGCAGGATCAGCGCACCCCCGAGCAGCTGCACCCCGCCCGGGAGCTGGTCGAGCAGTAGCCAGGCCCACACCACGCCCGCGACGACCTCGCTCAGCGCCACGAACGAGGCCAGACGCGACCCGAGGATGCGACCGGCGACGATCCCGGCGACGTAGGCCATCGCCGCGGTCACCAGACCGAGCAGCAGCAGCGGCACCCACCAGGCGACGTCGACCCCGGCGTAGGTCACCGACGCCTCCGACGTCGCCATCGGGAGAAGGCCGACGAGCCCCAGCAGCCCGAGCACGCCGGCGCCCACCAGGAGACCGCCGCTCGCGAGCGCGATCGGCGGCAGACCCGTGGTGTCGTCGGCGTTGATGATGAAGTAGGCCGCGCAGCCGACCATCGCCGCGAGCGCCCAGGAGACCCCGGCGACGTTCAGCGAGGCGCCGGAGAGCACGTCGAGCACCAACACCAGGCCGAGAGCGCAGATGCCCGCGCCGGCCAGCGTGACGGGACCGGGCCGCTGGCCGTGGCGCAGCCACAGCCACACGACCACCGCCGCCGGTGCGGTGTACTCGATGAGCAGCGCCGGCCCGACCTCCATGTGCGAGACAGCCGAGAAGTAGCAGAACTGGGCACCGGCCACGGCGAGCAGGCCGTAGAGGCCGATCAGGCGCACGTTGTCGCGCACCAGCCCCCACCGCCCCCGCAGTGCGCGCACGCCGAAGGGGGCGACGGCGAGGGCACCCAGGGTGATCCGGATGAGCACCACCGCGCCCGGCGTCCACCCCGAGTCCAGCAGCGGACGCGCGAGCGCGCCCGACATGCCGAAGGTCACCGCCGAGACCAGCGCGAAGGCCAGCCCGGTCGACAGGGAGGAGGACCGTGCCGATGGCCGGTCATGCGTCAACGTACTCATGACTCATGACAGTACGAGACGATCGTGTAATCTGTCAATGTGGTATTCGCCCATGACGTCGAGATGTCCCTCCAGGCTGCCGTCGTCCTGGCGAACAGCGCCCTGGAGCCCGACACCATGACGAGCGTCGAGGAGCTCGCGGAGTTCTTCGTCGAACACGGCTACACGGGGCGCCACGACCGCGACCGGGCCGAGCTGGACGCCGTCCGTTCGCTGCGCCCCGAGCTGCGGGCGTTGCTCACCACCGACCGCGACGGCGCCGTGGAGATCGTGAACCGGATGCTCGCCGAGGAGAGTGCACTCCCCCAGCTGGTACGCCACGACCAGTTCGACTGGCACTTCCACGCCGTCGACACGGCCGAGCCGTGGGCGCGCCGCATCCGCGTGGAGAGCGCGATGGCCATGGTCGACGTCATCCGTGCCGACGAGATGTCGCGCCTCTCGGTCTGTGCCGACGACGACTGCGACGGCGTGGTGCTCGACCTCTCGCGCAACCGCTCGCGACGCTTCTGCTCCACCGCCTGCGGCAACCGCAACGCCGTCGCCGCGTACCGAGCGCGGCAGGCTCAGAGCTGAGCCGTCGAGGACTCAGCAGTAGCGGGGGCGGTAGTCCGGGCTGAGCGCGCGGTCCCGCAGCACGACCGGCACCAGCGAGCCGTACTGCGAGCAGGCGCTGCGGAAGTCGGCGGCCGAGTACTCGATCATCAGCACGGCGGCCCCGAAGTGGTCGACGTAGTCGTCGCACTCGTCCCAGCGAGCGCACGACTCGGCCACGGCGAAGTCGAACCCGACCCGGCGTCCGTCCAGGTCGGCCAGGTTCTTCTGTCCGACGGCGAGCCCGGCACGATGCGCCGCCGCGGTCAGCAGACGCGAGTAGGCGAGTGTCTGGCGGCGGGTGAGCAGCCCCCCGGACCGTGTGTAGGCGTCCAGATTGTCGAACTCGACGGCGTCGAACCCGCGCCGCGCACAGCCCCCCGCCCACCTCCCCATCACCTCGGCGAGAGCCGCACGCTTGGCCGGCGTCCGGATGTCGAGCAGCCACTCGCCCCACGCCTCGTCGACGACCGGTCGTCCAGCTCGTTTCAGCACCAGATCCCAGTACTGCGTGCGCCAGAGCCGCTTCTCGTTCGGCTGGGTCTGGAACCCGTTGACGTAGCAGACGTTGTAGCGCCCCTCGACCGGCCGGGCCGTCCGGTCACGGGCGATCACGCCGACGTGGCCGGGGCGGCTCGCGGAGCCGCCGAGCTGGTAGTCGACGTCCGCGCCCGCCGGCCACGGGGCGGGCGCTGGCACGCCGAGCGCCGCGGAGGACGACGGGGACAGCAGCCCGGCGAACAGCGTGAGCAGCAGCACCAGGCCGGACAGTCGTTCCACATCCGCCACGGTACGGGCAGAGTGGCGACATGGACTCTCCCGCCGCCAGTGGACCCGAGATCGAGCGCATCGAGGTCGAGCGCCTGGTCACCGCGCCGGCCGAGGCGGTGTTCGCCGTGCTCTGCGACCCGCACGGGCACGTGGCGATCGACTCCTCGGGCATGCTCCAGGACGCGACGGGCGAGGCGGTGGGCGCGGCCGGCGACACCTTCGTGGTGCACATGGATCGTGAAGCGCTCGGCGACTTCCCGGAGATGGGCACCTACGACGTCACCGTCACCATCACCGAGTTCGAGCAGGACCGGCTCATCGCCTGGAGTGTGCTCGGGCGGATTCGGCCCCAGATCGGGCACGTCTACGGCTACCGGCTCGAGGCGGTCGGGCAGCGCAGCACCCGGGTCACCTCGTTCTACGACTGGAGCACCATCCACCCCGACTGGCGGGCGATGGGGATCTTCCCCGTGCTCTCCGAGCAGCACCTGCGCGCCAGCCTGGGCACCCTCGACCGCACCGTCCGGCGGGGCTCCCCCCGCCCCTGACACGTTGCCCCGTCTTCAGATAAAGACGGGTCAACCCGGAAATGGGCGTTGACCCGTCTTCACCTGAAGACGGGTCAACGCGAGAGGCCTGCGGATCGGTCAGGCGGAGTAGTCGTGGAAGCCGATCTTGGTCTTGCGACCGAGGTGACCGTCGGCGACCTTCTTCTCCAGGGTCGCGGCGGGCGCGAAGCCGGGCTCCTTGAACTCGGCGAACAGCTCCTGCTGGATCGCGAGCGAGACGTCGTTGCCCACGACGTCCAGCAGTTCGAACGGACCCATGGGCAGGCTCGCCTGCTCCTTGATCGCGGCGTTGATGGTGTCCATCTCCACCCCCGACTCGAGGAGTTTGACGGCGTCGTTGAGGTAGGGGAACAGCAGGCAGTTGACGATGAAGCCCGAACGGTCGCTGCAGCTCACGGCGACCTTGCCGACGTTCGCGCACAGCGCCAGCACGGTCTCGTTGACGTCGGCCTCGGTCGACTCGGTGGTCACGACCTCGACGAGCTTCATCACCGGGGCCGGGTTGAAGAAGTGCATGCCGATGACGTCACCGGGGCGGTTGGTGACCGCACCGAGCTGGGTGATCGGCATGCTCGAGGTGGTGGTCGCCAGGATCGCACCGGGCTTGCAGATGCGATCGAGGTCCTTGTAGAGCTCGGTCTTGATCGCGAGGTCCTCCGCGATGGCCTCGACGACGATGTCGACGCCGGCGAGCGACTCGCGCTCGGTCGATCCGGAGATCCGGCCGAGCACGTCGGACTTCTCGTCCTCGGTCGACTTCCCGCGGCTAATCGCGCGGTCGAGGTTCTTGGTGATGTAGCCGATGACGCCGTCGAGCTTGTCCTGACCCCGGCCGACCACGACGACGTCGTAGCCGCTCTGCGCGAAGACCTGGACGATGCCGCTGGCCATGGTGCCGGTGCCGACGACACCGACCGAGGAGATCGCACGCTTGAACTCCGGCGCGGCCGAACCCTCACCGGAACCACCGGTGAACGAGCCACCCTCGGCGGCGACCTTCTCCAGGAGGTCCGCGGGCTGGTGGAGGTGATCGCCGGACTCGGCGTAGCGGGCGGCGAGCACGTCGCGGACGGCGGCCGGGCCGATCTGGTCGATGACGGCGAGCGGGCCCTGCGGGTAGCCGCAGCCGAACCGCATGCCGTTGTCGATGTCGGTCGCGGTGGCATACCCCGACTCGAGCATGCGTACGGCGTGGTTGAGGTAGGGGTAGATCAGCGTGGTGGCGATCTGGTCGTTCCCAAGGGCGTCAGAGGTCATGGGGCCGATGATCGCACGGAAACTACCCACCGGTAATACGGAGGTCCGATCGGCGGATGGATCGGCCACGCGGGTAGATTCTCCGCCCGTGAGACTCGTCGTGGCCCGCTGCCAGGTTGACTACGCCGGGCGGCTCACCGCCCACCTGCCGATGGCCACGCGCGTGCTGATGATCAAGGCCGACGGCTCGGTGCTGGTGCACGCCGACGGCGGTTCCTATAAGCCGCTCAACTGGATGTCGCCGCCCTGCTCGCTGCGCGAGGGGACCACCGACGAGGGCCAGGTCGAGTGGACGGTGACCAACCCCAAGACCGACGACACCCTGCGGATCCTCATCGAGGAGATCCACCACGAGTCCAGCCACGACCTCGGAATCGACCCCGGCCTGCAGAAGGACGGCGTCGAAAGGCATCTGCAGGAGCTGCTCGCCGAGCACCCGACCTCGCTCTCCCCCGGCCTGACGCTCGTCCGCCGCGAGTTCCCGACCGCGATCGGGCCGGTCGACCTGATGTGTCGCGACGCCGACGGCCTCAGCGTCGCGGTCGAGATCAAGCGTCGCGGAGAGATCGACGGCGTCGAGCAGCTCACTCGCTACCTCGAGCTCCTCAACCGCGACCCGCTCCTGATCGCCAAGGGCGCCGTGCGCGGCATCTTCGCGGCCCAGGAGATCAAGCCGCAGGCCCGCGTGCTCGCCGAGGACCGGGGCATCGCGTGCGCCGTCGTCGACTACGACGCCCTGCGCGGGATCGACGATCCCACCGATCGACTCTTCTGAGCCATGGAGCGCCTCAAAGCCCGCGTGGCCTGCGTCGCGCTCCTCGCGCTGCTCTCGGCGTGCGGCGCCCAGCGCTCGGACACCACGACGACGACGTGCGCCGAGTTCGCCGCGATGAACGATCTCGCCCGACGTCTGACCATGGCCGAGTACTTCGGCGACCTCGCGGGACGCCGCGACGACCTCCCGATCGCCACCGACGAGGGGCGGGAGCTGCTCGCGATCGCCGTCGACCGGGAGTGCGAGCTCGCCTCCGACGGCGCGACGCTCGACGAGGTGATCCGCTGAGCCGGCGGATCGCCGGGTCACCTCCGCCGGAGGCTCAGGCTCCGGCGACGCGCGGCGCGGTCGCGTCGGACTCGCCGCCACCCTGCTCGCGCGCCACGTAGTCCTCGATGTCGTCGATGTCGTCGGAGTTGCGGGTGACGACGGCGAGCAGGTCGCTCATGGTCGCGACCTCCTCGACCTGCTCCTTGATGAACCACTGCATGAACTGCTCCGAGGCGTAGTCGTCCTCGGACCGGGCGATCTTGAGCAGTCCGTTGATCTGCTCGGTCACCTTCTTCTCCTGCGCCAGCGCCAGCTCGACCGGGGAGACGACACCCTCGAACGCGGCCACGGGGGCCTCGACGCCGGGGATCTGCACGGCCATGTCGGTGTCGAGGAGGTACTGCACCATCATCATCGCGTGGTCGCGCTCCTCGAGCGCCTGCCCGTAGAAGAACGCCGCCATCTGCGGCATCGTCATGGCGTCGTAGTGCACCGCGATCGCGAGGTACTGGTTGTGGGCGGCCAGCTCGTTGCCGATCTGCACGTTGAGCTGGTCGGCGAAAGACTGAGCGGTCACGGATTCCTCCTGGATAGTGCGGGCCGCGCCCGACACCGAATCAGGCGGCCTTGGCGAGCTTCTTCTTGGTGACCTTCTTGCCATCGAGGCGCACCAGTCTGCGGTGCTTGACCGTATACCCGGTCGGCAGCGTGCCGTCCTTCAGCATGCGCAAGGGGCAGCGACCGCACTTCTTCTGCGCGTCGCAGCACTTGGTCTTGGGCAGCTTGACGACGGTGCTCTTACCGCCCTTGCCGCCCTTCTTGCTCTTGCCCACGACCTCACGATACACCGTGAGTTAGGAAAGGCTTACTTCACGAACTCAGCCCTCGAGACCCTGGGCCGCGCGGATCACGCCCACGATTCCGCCCATGATCTCGGTCAATCCGTAGTCCTTGGGCGTGTAGACCGCGGCGATGCCGGCCTCCATCAGCGCCCGTCCGTCGGACTCCGGGATGATCCCGCCGACGATCACCGGGACGTCGTCCAAGCCCGCCTCGCGCAGCCCCTCGAGCACCGCGGGCACCAGTTCCATGTGCGAGCCCGAGAGGATCGAGAGACCGACGCAGTGCACGTCCTCGGCGACCGCAGCCGCGACGATCTGCTCCGGCGTCAGCCGGATGCCCTGGTAGATCACCTCGAAGCCAGCGTCGCGCGCCCGGACGGCGACCTGCTCGGCGCCGTTGGAGTGTCCGTCCAGGCCCGGCTTGCCGACCAGCAGGCGAAGGCGCCCGCCGAGCTCCTCGCCCGTCCGGCGGACCTGCTCGCGCACCTCGGTGAGCTCGGCACCTGCCTCCGCCACCCCGACGGCACCGCCGACCCCGGTGGGGGCGCGGAACTCGCCGAACACCTCGCGCAGGGTGGCGGCCCACTCCCCCGTCGTCGCACCGGCGCGCGCGGCGGCGAGCGTGGCGTCCATCAGGTTCGTCTCGGTGACGGCGTCCTCGGCGAGCTTCTGCAGCGCCTTGGCCACGGCGTCCTCGTCACGTGCGGCCTTCCACTCGGTCACCGAGGTCCGGGCAGCCTGCTCGGCCTGCGGGTCGGCGGCCATGATCGCCTCGTCCAGGTTGGCCGTGAGCGGCGAGGCCTCGGTGGTGTCGAACTTGTTGACGCCGACGATGATCTCGTCGCCGCTCTCGATCCGCGCACGGCGAGCGGCGTGGGCCGAGACGAGCTCCTGCTTCATGTAGCCGGACTCGACGGCGGCGATCGCTCCCCCCATCGCCTGGACGCGGTCCATCTCGGCCTTCGCGCCCTCGACGAGCTCGCGGACCTTGGCCTCGATCACGGTCGAGCCGTCGAAGATGTCGTCGTACTCGAGCAGGTCGGACTCGAACGCCAGCACCTGCTGCAGACGCAGCGACCACTGCTGGTCCCATGGGCGCGGCAGGCCGAGGGCCTCGTTCCACGCGGGCAGCTGGACGGCGCGCGCGCGGGCCTTCTTCGACAGCGTCACACCGAGCATCTCGAGCACGATGCGCTGGACGTTGTTCTCCGGCTGCGCCTCGGTCAGCCCGAGCGAGTTGACCTGCACGCCGTAGCGGAACCGGCGCATCTTGGCGTCGGTGACGCCGTACCGCTCGCGGGTGATCTCATCCCACAACTCCACGAAGGCCCGCATCTTGCACGTCTCCTCGACGAACCGCACGCCGGCGTTGACGAAGAAGGAGATCCGGCCGACGACCTTGCCGAAGTCCTCCTCGGAGACCTGCCCGGAGTTCTTCACCTGGTCCAGCACGGCGATCGCGGTGCACAGGGAGTATGCGAGCTCCTGGGTCGGCGTCGCGCCGGCCTCCTGCAGGTGGTAGCTGCAGATGTTGATCGGGTTCCACTTCGGGATCCGGTGCACCGTGTAGGCGATCATGTCGCTGATCAGACGCAACGAGTGCTGGGGCGGGAACACGTAGGTCCCGCGCGAGAGGTACTCCTTGATGATGTCGTTCTGCGTCGTGCCGGCCAGCTGCGCCGCGACGTCCTCAGGCGCGAGCTCGGGGTTCTGCTCCTCCGCAGCCACCTGGTAGAGGGCGAGCATCCACATCGCCACGGCGTTGATCGTCATCGAGGTGTTCATCTCGGTGAGCGGGATCTCGTCGAAGAGCTTGCGCATCTCACCGAGGTGCGGGACGGGCACGCCGACCTTGCCGACCTCGCCGCGCGACATGATCGAGTCGGGGTCGTACCCGGTCTGGGTCGGCAGGTCGAAGGCGATGGAGAGACCGGTCTGCCCCTTGGCCAGGTTGGTCCGGTAGAGCGCGTTGGAGGCCGTCGCCGTCGAGTGGCCGGCGTAGGTGCGCATCACCCAGGGCTTGTCCTTGACGGGTCGGTCGATCTCCGAGGCGGCGCCGTGGCTGACCGGCGACTCCGCGGGCGTCGTCGGCTGATCGGCGGTGCTCCCCGTGCTCTCACTCATGAGGTGCAGCGTAGGGCGTCTCCTTACCCGAAGGTAACGAATCCGGGCTGTGGGTTAGCGCACGTTAACCAGCGCGCGACGCGAGCCCAGACCCGCGGCGCCGACTGCGGCCACGAGTCCGATCGCCCAGAGCGCGAGCACCGGGTAGCCCCACACCCCGACGACGACACCGGCCAACCCGCCCGCTGCGGCCGCCGTCAGTCCCATGATCAGGTCGATCGACCCCTGGACGTCGGTACGGACCTCGATCGGCGCATGCCTCGCGACGAGGGTCGAGGCCGCGACCGTGGCGAACGACCAGCCGAGACCGAGCAGGAAGAGCCCCGCGGTGATCTGCCACGAACTCCCCTCCGGCGCGCTCGAGCACAGCACCATCGCCGCCAACAGCTGAGCGGCACCGGCGACCAGCACCATCGGCTGGCCCACGGCGTCGACGAGACGCCCGACCAGCGGCGAGAACGCGAACATCCCGAGCACGTGCAGGCTGATCACCAGGCCGATGACGTCGAGCTCGGCGTGCCCGTGCTCCATGTGGAGCGGCGTCATCACCATCACCGCCACCATCGCGGCGTGCGCCGTCGCCATGCCGACCATCGCCCAGGCCAGCACCGGACGCTCGCGCACCGTCGCCATCGCCACGCTCCAGGTGGTGCCCGACGGTGCCGCTGCTCCGGCCCCGCTCATCTCGCGGGCGAGTAGGAGCGGGTCCGGGCGCAGGAGCACGGCCAGCACGGCCGCGGCCGCCAGCATCCCGAGACTGCCCAGCGCGAACGGTCCGGTCAGCTCGGGGATACCGAGCCGGTCCGCGAAGGCGCCGGCCGGACCGGTCAGGTTCGGCCCCGCGACAGCGCCGATCGTCGTCGCCCAGACGACCATCGACAGGTCGCGGCCGGTCCGGGTCGGGTCGGCGAGATCCGTCGCGGCGTAGCGGGCGCTGCTGTTGGCCGCCGTCGTGGTGCCCAGCAGGGCCGCTCCGGCGAGCAGGAGAAGCATCGACTCCACGACGCCGGCGGCCACCGCGAGGACGGCCCCGACAGCGCCGATCAGGTAGCCGGCGACGAGCCCGATCCGGCGTCCGCGGCGTGCCATCACCCGCGCCAGCACGTAGGACGCGACCGCGGCTCCGAGCACCTGCGCGGTCTGCGCCAGGCCGGCCTGGCTCTCCGAGCCGGAGATGTCGCGGGCCAACAGCGACGCCGTCGCGATACCGATGGTGATACCGATGGCCCCCACTGCCTGTGCGGTCGCGAGCACGCGCACGGTCCGGCGCTGCACCCGCGCGAGGTCGACAGCCTCGGAGGGGCCGACGGCGGCCCTCGGCGTGAGTGCTCCGCTCACCGCTCGGAGGCCGGGAGCTCGAGCGCCGACCACACCGCGGCCCAGACCTGCTTGGGCGGCACCCCGGCGTCGAGCGCCTCACGCGCGGTCCGACCTTCGAGGTCCGCCATCACGTACTGCGTCGCCCACACGCGGGCATAGCCCTCGCCCAGGTGCTGGTTCATCCGCGACCAGAACTCGGTGTGGCGCATCACGGCGCGACGTCCCCGAGGTGGTGGACGTCGTCGTGGAGGTGGTAGCGGCCGATCGTGGTGACGGTGAACTCGCTCCCGTTGCTGCGCAGACCGGCCCTCTCGTACTGCTCGGGCTGGACGGCGTCGTAGATCGCCGCGACGGCCTCGGCCGCGTCGACCAGCTCGACCGACACGGTGGCCGGGTCGGCGAGGTCGTAGCGCTCCGCCAGCGCTGTCGCGTCCTGGTCCCAGTTCGCGAACGTCGGGCAGTCCTGCTCGAGCATCATCCGCACGCGCACCGCGAACAGGCGGTGGACGTCGCGGACATGCGCGCCGTACTCGACGGGCGACCAGACGTCGTCGCGCGGCCGCGTACGTGCATCAGGGCGTGCGAGCGCCTCGACCCACACGGCGGCATTGGCGCGTATCAGCGATCCGAGTTCGGGGACCTCGACCTCGGCGGCCGTGAATCCGCACTCGGTGCACGTCTTCTCCAGCACCCAGGTCCAGTTCTTGGTGTCCGGTTCGATCGGCGGCGTCACGACCCGATCCTCCCACCCGCCCAGAGCGCATGTCAGTCGGGTTTCGTCGCAGCACGCGAGTCGCGGCACGGCGTGTGGACCGGCTCCCGGGACTGTCGGCGGACTCTGCGACGCTGACGGTGATGGACATCCTGGACGCGCTCGGTCGGCATCTGCCGTCGTCCTTCGGCGCGCGCACACTCGAGGCGGGGCGGGCCATCCGGTCCGACGGAGCAGTGCTGGATCTCTGGATCGACGACGCCCACGGCGGCACCGCGCAGGGCGGTGGTCTCGTGCAGGGCACGACGGCGGCGCCGTACGAGGTCGGATTCTCCCTCGAGCAGTCCGGGGCGGCGGCGAGCATCGACACGTTGTGCACCTGCCCGGTCTCCTTCCAGTGCAAGCACGGCGCAGCGGTCGCGCTCGTGCTCGCGGCCGCCCGCGAGGAGACGCGGGCGGCTCGTCGAACCTGGCGCGACGAGGTCGACGACTTGAGCCGCGGGCTGCTCGGCACCGATCCCGGCGAGATCAGGCCCGGCGTCGGCCTCGAGTTCAGCACGATCCCGGAGGTCGCCGCCGCCGACGGCGCGCCGGAACGGATCGTGCTGCGGCCGATGCGACCGGGGGCGCGCGGCGGATGGGCCAAGTCCGGCCTGGGCTGGTCGGAGATACCGCTGGCGCGCGTGCGTCGCTCCTACGATCCCGATCAGCTCGCCGTCCTGGAGCGCCTGCTCGACGCGCTCCGCGGGCACGGCCACTGGCGCGACGGCACCGACCCCGTTCTCGACCAGTTCGGTCCGCATCTCGTGCCGCTCCTGCGCGACGCGCTCGCTGTCGGAGTCACGATGCTCACCTCGGCCGGCGTTCCCGCGATCCGGCTGATGGACGGCCCGGTGTCGCTCGGCCTCGATCTCGTCCAGGCGGGCAGGGAGGCCGCGGTGACGCCGATCCTGCGCGACTCCCACACCGGACGGCAATGGACGAGCGCCGACGCGCTGATCTACGGCAACCCCGCCTCCGTCGTCACCCTGCACGATCCGGACGGCGTGACCATCGCCGAGCTCCGGCCACGGCTCGACGCAGAAGGGAGGCGCGCCTTCGCCCGCGCGCCCATCACCCTGCCGGCGTCGGAGGTTCCCGAGCTGCTCACGGCGGTGACCCCGCTACGTCGCTCGATCGCGGTGCTCTCCTCCGACGCCACGGTACCGATCACCGACGCACCGCAGGCGACGCTGCGCGGCACGATCCGGTGGCGCGACGCCGCGGATGCCGATGTCGACTGGACCTGGCGCTACGGACTCCACGACGCCATCGACCTCGACGACGACACCGACTCCCCCGTTCGGGATCGAGTGGCTGAGCGCGCCATCCTGGCCCGCATGAGTCCGGCCCCGGAGGCCGCGCGCTACCGGGTGGCAGGGCCGCACGCACTCCGTCTCGCCAGGGAGTGCGTCCCGGCGTGGACGAAGCTGGAGGGAGTCGAGATCGAGCAGAGCGATCCGCCCGTCCTCCGCGAGACCGACGCCGAGCCACGGATCCTCTTCCGGCCCGCGACGGACACGGCCGAGCAGACCGACGAGGGCACCGACTGGCTCGACCTCTTCGTCGTCGTCGAGGTGGACGGCGAGGCCGTGCCGCTCGCGGCGATCGTCGAGGCGATCACCCTCGAGTCCGACCACGTCCTGCTCCCCAGCGGCCTGCTGCTCCGCACCGACCACCCCGTGTTCGGTCGACTGATCGAGGTGGTCCGGGCCGCGGCGCAGCTGCACGACCAGCGTGGGGACCGCGTTCGCGTGAACCGCGACGACGCGGGCACCCTCGCCGCGGCGGCCGACCTCGGCGAGGTCGAGGGTCCCGCGCGGGAATGGGTCGCACGCGCCCGTTCCCTGCGCGATCTGGTGAGCCTGCCGGACGTCGAGCCGGCCGGACTGACCTCCACACTCCGGCCCTACCAGCGCGACGGTGTGCGCTGGCTGACATTCCTGTGCGAGCAAGGCCTCGGCGGCATCCTCGCCGACGACATGGGCCTGGGGAAGACCCTGCAGGTGCTCGCCCTGATCGCCCACGCGCGCGAGCGTCGTGCCGGCGCGCCGTTCCTCGTGGTCGCGCCTACGTCCGTCGTCTCCAACTGGGCGCGCGAGTCACGGGTGCACACCCCTGGGCTCACGGTTCGAGCGGTCACCTCCACGGCCTCGCGCCGCTCGGAGTCACTCGAGCAGCTGGCGGCCGGCGCCGATGTCGTCGTGACCAGCTACACCTTGTTGCGCCTGGACCAGGAGGAGTACACCCGAGCGCCGTGGGGCGGTCTCGTCTTCGACGAGGCCCAGCAGTTGAAGAACCATCGCAGCAAGGTGCACACCGCAGCCCTCGAGTTGCGAGCCCCCTTCAAGCTGGCCGTCACGGGCACGCCGTTCGAGAACCGGTTGGTAGAGCTGTGGTCGTTGCTGGCGATCGTGGCGCCGGGGCTCTACCCACGAGAGCGGACCTTCCGTGACCACGTCGTCATCCCCGTGGAGAAGCAGGGCGACAAGGCCGCGCTGTCCCGGCTCCACCAGCGGATCAGACCGTTCATGCTGCGCCGCACCAAGGAGCTGGTCGCCCCCGATCTTCCGCCGAAGCAGGAGCAGGTCATCACCGTCGACCTGACACCGGCACACCGACGCATCTACGAGACCCACCTCAACCGCGAGCGGCAACGGGTCCTGGGGCTCGTGGAGGACTTCTCCGAGAACCAGGTGGCAGTCCTTGCGGCGCTGACCAAGCTGCGCCAACTCGCGCTCGACCCCGCGCTGATCGACCCGGCGCACCACGACGTCCCGGCCGCCAAGATCGACGTCCTCGCCGACCGGATCGCCGAATGCGTCGCCGAAGGTCATCGGGCCCTGGTCTTCAGCAGCTTCACCGGCTTCCTCACTCGCGTCCGGCAGCGGCTCGAGGCCGACGGCGTCGCGTGCGCCTACCTCGACGGCGCGACGCGCGACCGCGCAGAGGTGATCGAGAGCTTCCACCGTGGCGAGGCGGAGGCCTTCTTGATCAGCCTCAAGGCGGGCGGCACCGGCCTCACCCTCACCGAGGCCGACTACGTCTTCGTCCTCGACCCCTGGTGGAACCCGGCAGCCGAGGCGCAGGCGGTCGACCGGGCCCATCGCATCGGACAGCAGCAGACGGTGATGGTCTACCGCCTCGTCGCTGCCGACACCGTCGAGGAGAAGGTGATGGCACTCAAGGAGCGCAAGGCCAGGCTGTTCGCCCAGGTCGTCGACGGCGAGGGTGGTCTCGCGACGGGCCTGACCGCCGACGACGTCAGGGAGCTGTTCAGCTGAGGTCACCCGGCGCGCCACTCGCCGGTGGCGAGGGCGTCGGTCGGGTCACCGGTTCCAGTCCGTGCCGGGTGGTCGCGCCTCGAGCCACGCCTGGAGGCCCGTCAGGGACGACCCGCTCATCGCGAGCTCGACCTCGCCCTGCGGACTCTGACAGCGGATGACCAGATGATCGGGATAGAGCGAGAGCTGTTCTGCACCGACGGCCTCGCGTTGACCGTCATAGCTCAGGTCATCACGTGGCCAGGAGCGACGCGGACGCGGCGAGAGGGAGAAGACCCGGAACCACTCCAGACTGTCGCCGGTGTACCGGCCCAGGCCGAGAACCCAACCGCGTCCGTCCCCGTGAGGACGGACGCGGTGAGAGAGTTCGAACGTGCCGCCGTGACGCCCGATCACGCGACGACGGAGCACGAGCGCCACGCCGTAGGCGAGCGCAAGGAGGAGCAGCGCACCCGCGATGTCCAGCAGCCACTGCCACCAGGCCATTCGCGTGCTCCTCCTCCGTTCGGGGTTCGGAGCCTAGCCGGTCCATCGCCCGCCCCCGACGCCGGGGCGGGCGATCGTTATCGACCTGCAGCCGATCAGGACGCGCGCTCGACGGCGCGAATGTGCGCCTCGGCGCGACGGATCGCGCGCTCGGCCTCGTCCGCGGAGTCGAAGCGACCGTCGTTGGCCTGCTCGAGCTCGGTGCGTGCGGCGTCGACGTCGATCTCGTTGGAGAGCAACGCGTGCTCGGACAGCACCGAGACGCGGTCGTTCGCCACCGAGATGAAGCCACCGTCCACCACCGCCACCACCGTGTGGCCCTCGTCGGAGGTGATCTCCACGACCGCCTGGGTGAGCAGCGACAGCAGCGGAGCGTGACCCTTGAGGACACCCAGGTCGCCGTCGACGGTGCGGGCGATGACCATGGCGGCCTCGCCGGACCACACGGTCCGGTCGGCCGCCACGAGCTCGACGTGCAGAGCGTCAGCCATCAGAGGCTCTTCTGAATCTCGGCCCACTTCTTCTCGACGTCGTCCAGACCGCCACACATGAAGAAGGCCTGCTCGGCCACGTGGTCGTACTCACCGTCGGCGATCTTGTTGAACGCCTCGATGGTGTCGGCGACCGGGACGGTCGAACCCTCGATGCCCGTGAACTGCTTGGCCACGTAGGTGTTCTGCGACAGGAACCGCTGGATCCGGCGAGCACGGGACACGATGATCTTGTCCTCTTCGGAGAGCTCGTCGACACCGAGGATCGCGATGATGTCCTGGAGCTCCTTGTTGCGCTGCAGGATCTGCTTGACGCGGATCGCGCAGTCGTAGTGCGCCTGACCGATGTACTGCGGGTCGAGGATCCGCGAGGTCGAGGTCAGCGGGTCCACCGCGGGGTAGATACCGAGCGAGGCGATCTCTCGCGACAGCTCGGTGGTGGCGTCGAGGTGGGCGAACGTCGTGGCCGGCGCCGGGTCGGTGTAGTCGTCGGCCGGCACGTAGATCGCCTGCAACGAGGTGATCGAGTGGCCTCGCGTCGAGGTGATCCGCTCCTGGAGCGTCCCCATCTCGTCGGCGAGGTTCGGCTGATAACCCACGGCGGACGGCATACGGCCGAGCAGCGTGGACACCTCGGAGCCGGCCTGGGTGAACCGGAAGATGTTGTCGATGAAGAGCAGCACGTCCTGGTTCTGAACGTCGCGGAAGTACTCCGCCATCGTCAGCGCCGAGAGCGCCACGCGCAGGCGCGTGCCCGGCGGCTCGTCCATCTGACCGAACACGAGGGCGGTCTGGCCCAGAACGCCGGCCTCCTCCATCTCGACCATCAGGTCGTTGCCCTCACGAGTGCGCTCGCCGACACCGGCGAACACCGACACGCCACCGTGGTCGCGCGCCACGCGGGCGATCATCTCCTGGATGAGCACGGTCTTGCCGACGCCGGCACCACCGAAGAGGCCGATCTTCCCACCCTGCACGTACGGGGTGAGGAGGTCGATGACCTTGATGCCGGTCTCGAACATCTGGGTCTTCGACTCCAGCTGGTCGAACGCCGGCGCCTTGCGGTGGATGCCCCAGCGCTCGGTCGCCTCGAACGTCTCGTCCGGCCCGAGGTTGAGCACGTCGCCGGTGGCGTTGAACACCTTGCCGAGCGTCGCGTCGCCGACCGGAACCATGATCGGGTTGCCGGTGTCGACGACCTGCGCACCGCGGACGAGACCGTCCGTGGGCTTCAGCGAGATGGCGCGGACCATGCCGTCGCCGATGTGCTGGGCGACCTCCAGCGGCAGGACCGAGGTCTCACCGCTGATCGTCACCTCGCTCTCGAGCTTGTTGTAGATCGCCGGCATCGCGTCCGCGGGGAACTCGACGTCCACCACCGGGCCGATGACGCGGGCGATACGACCGACGCTCGCGGCGCCGGACTGAGTGGTCTCTTCAACCGTTGCAGTCATGATCTTTCCTCTTGATCCGGTGGGGTCAGTCGCTGGCGGAGTTGGCGTCGGCAAGCGCGTTCACGCCACCCACGATCTCGCTGATTTCCTGGGTGATGCCGGCCTGGCGCGCCTGGTTGGCGATCCGGGTGAACTTCTTGATGAGTTCCTCGGCGTTGTCGGTGGCCGACTTCATCGCCTTCTGGCGAGCAGCCAGCTCGGAGGCCGCGGCCTGCAGGAACGCGAAGAAGATCCGGCTCTGCACGTACTGCGGGAGCAGCCCGTCGAGCACGGCCTCGGCCGACGGCTCGAACTCGTACAGAGGCAGCAGCTCAGCGTCTCCCGGTGCCTCCTCACCCTCGACGACCTCGAGCGGCAGCAGCCGCACCGCGGTCGGCTCCTGCACGAGCATCGACTTGAAGCGCGTGTAGACCACGTGCACCTCGTCGACGTCGCCGGGCTCGCCCGGGCTGAGCAGGAAGGAGTCGATCAGCGTCTTGCCGATCTCCGCGGCGACCTCGTAGTCCGGCTGGTCGGAGAAGCCCGTCCAGGAGTTCACGACGTCGCGGTTGCGGAACTTGAAGTAGGCAACGCCCTTGCGACCGGTGATGTACCAGTCCACGGCCTTGCCCTCCGCGCGCAGGCGCTCGGCGAGGCGCTCGGCCTCCTTCAGCACGCTGGAGGAGTAGGCGCCGGCCAGACCGCGGTCGCTGGTCACGACCAGTACCGCAGCCCGAGTCGGGTTGTCCTCCTCCTTGGTCAGCGGGTGGTCGACGTTGGAGAACGTCGCCACCGCCGAGACCGCACGGGTCAGCTCGCGGGCGTACGGCGCTGCCGCCTGCGCCCGCTGCTGCGCCTTGATGATGCGGGACGCAGCGATGAGCTCCATGGCACGCGTGATCTTCTTGGTCGACTCGACCGAGCGGATCCGCGCGCGATACTCACGCAGCGAAACGGCCATGGAGGATCAGCCCCGCTTCTGCTTGACGATCGTCTCCTGCTCGACGTCCTCGTCCTCGAGAGCGGCGTGGTCCTCGCGGCCGGCCTTCAGCGAGCCGCCGTCGGAGGTCTCGAACTGGGAGAGGAAGGACTCGTAGGCCTGCTCCAACCCGGCCTCGTCCTCGAACTTCGTCGTCTCGCGGATGGCCGAAAGGATGCCGGCGTGCGAGCGACGCAAGTAGTCGAGGAACTCGCTCTCGAAGCGGAGCACGTCGTCGGTGGAGACCTTGTCGAGACGACCGGTCGTACCGAGCCACAGCGAGACGGTCATCTCCTCGAGCGGGTACGGCGAGTATGCCGGCTGCTTGAGGAGCGCCATCAGACGCTGTCCGCGGTCGAGCTGCTGGCGCGAGGCCGCGTCGAGGTCGGAGGCGAACATCGCGAAGGCCTCCATGGCGCGGAACTGCGCCAGGTCGACCTTGAGCGAACCGGTGACGGCCTTCATCGCCTTGGTCATCGCCGAGCCACCCACGCGGGAGACCGAGATGCCGACGTCGATGGCCGGACGCTGGTTGGCCGCGAACAGGTCGGACTGCAGGAAGATCTGACCGTCGGTGATCGAGATGACGTTGGTCGGGATGAACGCCGAGACGTCGTTGGCCTTGGTCTCGATGATCGGCAGACCCGTCATCGAGCCCGCACCGAGGTCGTCCGACAGCTTCGCGCAGCGCTCGAGAAGGCGGCTGTGCAGGTAGAAGACGTCACCCGGGTAGGCCTCACGGCCCGGCGGCCGACGCAGGAGGAGCGACACCGCGCGGTAGGCCTCGGCCTGCTTGGTCAGGTCGTCGAAGACGATCAGGACGTGCTTGCCGTCGTACATCCACTGCTGGCCGATGGCCGAGCCGGTGTACGGCGCGAGGTACTTGAAACCCGCACTGTCGGAGGCGGGGGCGGCGACGATGGTGGTGTACTCCAGCGCGCCGGCCTCCTCGAGGGCCCCACGCACCGAGGCGATCGTCGAGCCCTTCTGGCCGATGGCGACGTAGATGCAGCGCACCTGCTTGTCGGGGTCGCCCGACTCCCAGTTCTGCTTCTGGTTGATGATCGTGTCGATCGCGATCGTGGTCTTGCCGGTCGCGCGGTCGCCGATGATCAGCTGACGCTGGCCACGGCCGATCGGCGTCATGGCGTCGATGGCCTTGATGCCCGTCGCGAGCGGCTCGTGCACCGACTTGCGCTGCACCACGGTCGGGGCCTGCAGCTCGAGCGCACGGCGGCCGACGGCCTCGATGTCGCCCAGCCCGTCGATCGGGTTGCCCAGCGGGTCGACGACGCGACCCATGAAGTTGTCGCCCACCGGGACCGAGAGGATCTCGCCGGTGCGTCGCACCGTCTGACCCTCCTCGATCTTGTCGAAGTCGCCGAGGATGACGACACCGATCTCGCGGGTCTCCAGGTTCAAGGCGAGGCCGAGCGTGCCGTCCTCGAACTCCAAGAGCTCGTTGGCCATGCACGAGGGCAGGCCGGAGACCCGAGCGATTCCGTCGGCGGCCTGGGCGACCGTGCCGACCTCTTCCTTGCTCGCCGCCTCGGGCTGGTAGTCGGCGACGTACTTCTGCAGTGCGTCGCGGATCTCCTCCGGACGGATGGAGAGCTCCGTCATCGTGGTTCCTTCTCTCTTCCCTGGCAGGGACGAACGTGGATGGTGAACGAGTGGGGTGGGTCAGCCGACGAGTCGGCGGCGAGCGTCGTCGAGTCGGCTGGAGACCGTGCCGTCGATGACGTCGTCACCGATCTCGACGCGGGCGCCGCCCAACAGGGCGGGGTCGACCAGCAGGTTGAGGTGGACCGGACGTCCGTATTGCGACGTCAGGGCCGCCGTGAGGCGGGCGGTCTCGCCCTCCGTCAGCGGCCGGGCCACCCGCACGGTGGCGACCGACTCGCCGTGGACGTCGGCCGCGACCTTCTGGTACTCGGCGAGTGCCACCGAGACCGTCCGGTAGCTGCCCGAGAGTGCCTGCTTGGCCAGCGTGACCGTGGCGGGCAGGGCCTTGCCGTCGAGCAACGCGGAGACCAGGCCGGCGCGGTCGGCGACCGAGCGGGAGGGATCCGACAGCGCGTCGCGCAGTGCGGGGTCCTCCTTGACGGCCTGGCCGAACGTGAACAGCTCGTCCGCGAGCCGGTCGCCGTCGTTGCCGGCGGACCGGACGGCGGCGACGACACTGAGGTGCTCCAAGGCGTCGGCGAGGTCGCGGGTGGCGGTCCACCGACGCGTCACCGCGTCGCCGAAGACGCCGACGGCGGCCTCGGAGAGCTTGCCTCCGAACACCTCCGCGACCAGCCCCTGCTTGGCCTGGGCCGGAACCGAGGCGTCGGTGGCGAAACGACGCAGCGCACCGTCGGCGCGCAACGTCGATGCCACCGAGAACAGCTCGTCAGCCACCGTGGAGGCGTCGCCCGAGGCGAGCACGTCGGCGAGCTTGTCGAGCAGCGTCGCCAACGCCTCAGCGGATGCTCCGCGCAGATCCATCAGTTGACTCCCGGAGTCCCGGCCTCGAGGTCGGCCAGGAAGCGCTCGACGACGCGGCTCTGCCGCTCGTCGTCGTCCAGGCTCTCCCCGACGATGCGACCCGCCAGGGTGGTCGCCAGCGTGCCGACCTCGGCGCGCAACGACGTCACCGCCTGCTGGCGCTCGGCCTCGATCTGGGTCTTGCCGTGGTCGACGATGCGCGTCGCCTCGGCCTGGGCCTGCTCGCGCAGCTCGGCGACGATCTGCGCACCCTGCTCGCGAGCCTCCTCGCGGATGCGGGCGGCCTCGTGACGAGCGTCGGCGAGTTGCTGCTCGAGCTCGGCGAGCTTCGCGTCGGCCTCGGCCTGCTTGCTCTCAGCAGCGGCGATGCCGCCCTCGATCGCCTTGGTGCGCTCGGCGAACGTCGCCTCGAACTTCGGTGCGACGAACTTCTTGATCGCGAAGAAGAGGATGCCGAACACCACGAGGGAGATCGCGACCTCTTCCCACAGAGGGATGAGCGGGTTGTGCTCCTCCCCCTCTGCGGCCGCGAGGAACAGATGCGTAGACATCATGGACCTGACCTTGTCGTTTCAGAGGGTGGTGACGATCAGACGAGTGATCGTCACTCGCCGGTGAGCACGAACGCCAGGGCGATACCGATGATGGCGAGGGCCTCGGCGAGCGCGAAGCCGAGGATCGCGATCGACTGCAGCCGGCTCTGGGCCTCGGGCTGGCGGGCAACACCGTTGATGTACGCGGCGAAGATGAGACCGATCGCGATACCCGGGCCGATGGCAGCCAGGCCGTAACCGATCATGTTGAGGGAGCCACCCATGGCTACTTTCCTTTCGGTTGTTCCCCGCCGTTCGTGGCGGAGAAGGTGTGACAGCTGTGGAGGTGCGGATGGTGCGATGGGACGGCGGACCGGGTGGCCCGCAGGCCCAGGTCAGTGCTCGTCGGCGAGGGCGCCGGCGATGTACATCGCGTTCAGCAGTGCGAAGACGTAGGCCTGCAGGAACTGGATCAGCATCTCCAAGAAGCTGACGACGATGGCCAGGACCAGGGCCAGCGGGCCTGCGACGTAGCCGATGCCGCCGTACTCGGTGATGAGGTAGAAGCCGCCGGTCGCGAACAGGACCAGCAGGATGTGGCCCGCGAACATGTTGCAGAACAGACGCAGGGCGAGCGTCACCGGGCGGACCAGGATGTTGGAGAAGAACTCCAGCGGGACCAGCAGCGGGTACATCGCCGGGCTGACGCCGCTCGGCACGCTCTGCAGCTTCAGGTAGCCGAGCACGCCGTGCTTCTTCATGCCGACCGCGTTGTAGATCACCCAGGACAGACCAGCGAGCGCGTAGGCCATGCCCGAGCGGCTGAAGGTCGGGAACTGGAACAGCGGGATGCTGGCGAAAAGGTTGTTCAGCAGGATGAAGAAGAAGACCGACACCAGGTACGGCGTGAACTTCTGGAAGTCGTGGCTGCCGATGATGTCGCGACCGATGCTGTTGCGTACGAAGCCATAGGCCTCCTCGCCGGCGTACTGCAGCCGTCCGGGAACCAGGGTGCCCTTGCGGATCGCCAGGTAGAGGAAGCCGAAGACGACGACCGCCGCCACGATCAGCTGGAGCATCGGCTTGGTGACGCCGAGGCTCCCGATCTCGAAGACCGGCGGGAGGTCGAAGATGCTCGGGCCGGGAGCGTGGAACTCATCAGCGGCCGTGACCGAGCTGGGTGTGATCACCAGATCTCCTTCAGGTGTCCTGCGAGTCGGGAGGGGATGCGGGAGGCGGGGAAGTCTGCGCAAGCGGATCGCTGCTGGCCGGACCCGTTCCGAAACGGGCGAAGGTCATGTAGAGACCGAACGCCGCCCCGATCAGGATGCCGACGACCACGAGGTACGAGGTGTCGAGCCATCGATCCGCGAGCCAGCCCAGGACGCCGTACACGCCTACTCCGGACACGATGTATCCGAACGCGTGCCACGGGTCGCCCTTCGGTTTCTCCTCGGGCTCGCTCATTGCGGTCCGGACGATAGCAGGCGCAGATGGTCATCGTTCACTCCCCTCCGTGCCGTGGGCAGCGGGCTGCTCCGTGGCACGGCGAGGGTCCGCCGGGACGGGCGCCGAGACACCGGCCGAGGGCAGGTCGTAGACGGGGATCCGGGCCTTCATCGACATCAGCACGTGGGTGAAGGTCCAGCAGAGCGACACGGCGATCACCGGCGCTCCCAGGGCAGCGCGCGCGTCGCCGTCCTCCGCGACGCCCGAGCGGTCCAGCGCCACGAAGATGAGGCCGAGCAGCATGATCTGGGTGGCGTACGTCAGGAGTGCCAGCAGGAGCGAGGCCGCGGGCCACACCGTCGCGACCGCGGACATCATCATCGCGCCGAAGGTCATCACGCCGACCGTCGCCGCAACGATCGCGAGCACAGCGCCGACGAACCCGGTCGAGGCCCACGACCCGTCGATGGCACCGACCACCGCGAGGACCAGGAACGCCCCCGACACCGCGGTCCCGCCGAGAGCTCCGGCGAGTGCCGACCAGACCAGAGCACGCGACCCACCCATGGGGGTCGAGGGGCCTCGGCGGGCCTTCGCGGTCGTCATCGTCGGCGGCCGTTCCAGTCGTCGTAAGGGAACTTCTCAGGCGATTCTCACCTGCTCGTGAAAACTATCACAAAGTCTGTCGCCGGTTGGAATCGGCCTCCGCGACGGGGGCGACCCGATCTGCGGAAGCCGGTGCGTCCCGGCTGCCGGACGGGTGCTCGAGCGCGACGTCGTGATCGCGGTCCGCTGTCGCGATCTCCCCGTCGAGGGGGTCGACGTGGTCGACGTGGTCGGTCGCGTCCTCGTCGTCGGCCAGGAACGCGGGGCGGTGGATGATCGGGAGCACGAAGGTGACCAGCATCGTGAGGACGAACCCGACCGAGAGCGAGACCCAGACCCGGGGACCGGTGTAGAGACTCGCGATCACCGTGGCGAAGGCGATCAGACCGGCCCAGGCCCACATGATCAGCACGGCACGCCGGTGGGAGTGGCCGATCTCGAGCAGCCGATGGTGCAGGTGCCGCTTGTCGGGCGCGAACGGCGATCGGCCCGCGCGGGTCCTCCGGATCACCGCCAGGACCAGATCTGCCAGCGGCACGATCAGGATCAGGATCGGGATCGCTATCGGAAGGAGCATCGGCAGGAAGCTCGACCGCGCTCCCCCGCCGCCGAGCGCGACGTCCTGGGGAGCGAACTGGGTGGTCACCGAGATCGCGGTCGCCGAGAGCACCAGGCCGATGAGCATCGAGCCACTGTCACCCATGAAGAGCCGTGCCGGATGGAAGTTGTGCGCCAGGAAGCCGACACACACGCCGGCGAGCGCGGCCGACAGGAGCGCACCGGTGGTGGCGCGGCTGACGCCGTTGAACGCGCTGAGTTGGTAGCAGTAGAAGAAGAAGGCCACCGCGCTGATCCCCACGACACCGGCGGCGAGCCCGTCCAATCCGTCGACGAAGTTCACCGCATTGACCGTCGCGATCACGATCAGCGCCGTGATGATCGCGCCCTGGCTCGCGTCGAGCGCGAACTGCTGCTCACCGCCGGGTGCGAACAGGAACCTGAACTGCATGCCGGAGTAGACGAGCAGACCGACGGCGATGACCTGACCGCCGAACTTGGTGAGGGCGTCGAGGTCGAAGATGTCGTCGAGCACGCCGACACCGCAGATCACCGCGCCGGCGATGAGCACGGAGCGGGCGTCGGAGAAGGTGTAGGAGCCGCTGCGGCTGAGGAACGGCAGCTCCTGCGCCACCAGATAGGCAGCGACCAGCCCGCCGAGCATCGCCAGTCCGCCGAGGTAGGGGATCGGCTCGGCGTGCACGTCGCGATCACGCACCGCCGCCACAGCGCCGGTGCGCAGCGCGATCTCCCGCGCGACCACGGTGAGGAGATAGGTCACCGCGGCCGCGACGAGGAAGACGACGAGGTACTCGCGCATCGCGGGGCCGGCCTCAGTCCTCGACGGTCAAGGTCGCTCCGAGGGGCTCCAGCACCGCGTTGAGCTCCTCGACGCCGATCGCACCCAACCGCAGGATGCGGCCCTGCGGCCCGGTCGCGTCGACGATCGTCGAGGCCTCCCCACCCGGTGCCGCGCCGTCGTCGACGATCACGGCGACGAACGACCCGAGCATCTCCTCGGCCTGATCGGCGTCGGTGGCCGCCGGCATCCCCGTCAGGTTCGCCGAACTGACGGCGAGCGGCCCGGTGCGCTCGAGGATCTCGCGGGCCACGTCGTGGTCGGGCATCCGGATCGCGACCGTGCCCCGGGTGTCACCGAGATCCCACTGCAGGGATGACTGTTGGCGGCACACGAGCGTGAGGGCACCGGGCCAGAAGGACTCCGCGAGGGCACGCGCGTACCCGGGGACGTCGACCGCGAGCGCGTCCAACGTCGTCGCGCTGCTCACCAGCACCGGCGGCGGCATCGAGCGCCCGCGCCCCTTCGCCTCGAGGAGGTCCGCCACGGCGGCCGGGTCGAAGGCATCCGCGGCGACTCCGTAGACCGTGTCGGTCGGCAGCACGATCAGCTCACCTCGCTGGATGGCCACGGTGGCGGCGCCGATGGCGGCTTCACGCTCCTCGGCGTCCGCCGTCGTCAGTCGCTCGCACGTCGCAGTCGCGGCGTACTCCGCCGCGAGCTCGACATCGTCGGGGCGGTCCTCACCGGGGGTCTCGTCGTGCTCAGCCACGCCCGCCATCATCGCAGCCGGGCCGTGGTGTAGCGGGGACGCCCCGCCAGGTCGGCATGGTCGCGCACCTCGGTCCACCGACCCGCCTGGACGAAGACGGCCGGAGCACTCTCGCCCTGCGCGTCGGCGTGCTCGAATCCGACCACCCCGCCGGGGCGCAGCAACCGCGCGGCGACGTCCTCCACCACACGGATGGCGTCCAGTCCGTCGTCTCCGGAGAACAAGGCCAGATGCGGGTCGTGGTCGCGCGCCTCGACCGCGACGGACTCCCACGCCTCCCACGGGATGTAGGGCGGGTTGCAGGTGATCACGTCGACGGTTCCCGCGAGCTCGTCGACGGCGTGCGCCATGTCGCCCTGGCGCAGGTCGACACCGGTGCCGGCGAGGTTGCGCTCGGCCCAGCCGTGGGCGGCCGGGTCCAGCTCGACGGCGTAGATCCGCGCCAGGGGGACCTCGTCCGCCAGGCTGCGCGCGATCGCCCCCGACCCGGTGCAGAGATCGACGACGACCGGTGCTCCCGCACCGTCTGGCCCGGCGGGAGCGCTCACGGTCCTCAGCGCCTCGATCGCCCATCCCGCCAGCAGCTCGGTCTCGGGCCGCGGCACGAAGACGCCCGGGCCGACGGCGAGCTCGACATGGCGGAAGTAGGCCCGGCCGGTCAGGTGCTGCAACGGCTCGCGAGCCGCGCGACGTGCCAGCAGCGTGGTGAACCGCTCCCGATCGACGTCCGAGACGACGTCGATCAGCGGGAGCCGCGAGCGCTCGACGCCCAGCACGGCCGCCAGGAGCGTCACGGCGTCAGCCTCGGGGCTCGCCACGCCGGCTGACGCGAGCACAGCGACGGCGTCCCGCACCAGCAGCCGGGGCGAGGGACCGGCGGCGGAGGTCATTCGTGCTCGAGGGCGGCGAGCCGAGCGGCGAGATCGGCCGCCACGCACGAGTCGAGCACGGGGGCGAGGTCGCCGTCGAGCACCTGGTCGAGGTTGTAGGCCTTGTAGCCGGTGCGGTGATCGGAGATCCGGTTCTCCGGGAAGTTGTAGGTGCGGATCCGCTCGGAGCGGTCGACGGTGCGCACCTGGCTGCGACGGGCGTCACTGGCCTCGGCGTCGGCAACCTCCTGAGCCGCCGCGAGGAGCCGGGCGCGCAGGATGCGCAGCGCCTGCTCCTTGTTCTGCAACTGGCTCTTCTCGTTCTGGCAGCTGACGACGAGTCCCGTGGGCACGTGCGTGATCCGCACGGCGGAGTCGGTGGTGTTGACGCTCTGCCCACCCGGGCCGCTGCTACGGAAGACGTCGATGCGCAGGTCGTTCTCGTCGATCACGACGTCGACCTGCTCGGCCTCGGGGAGCACCAGCACGCCGGCGGCGCTGGTGTGAACCCGCCCCTGCGACTCGGTGACCGGAACCCGCTGCACGCGGTGCACCCCGCCCTCGAACTTCAGCAGTCCGAACGGCGCGCGGCCCGGCTCGGTGGCTCCCTTCGCCTTGACCGCCACTGTGACCGACTTGTAGCCGCCCAGGTCGGACTCGGTCGCATCGAGTACCTCGACCGACCAGCCCACGCGCTCGGCGTAACGGCTGTACATGCGCAGCAGGTCCGCGGCGAACAGGGCAGACTCCTCGCCGCCCTCGCCCGACTTGACCTCGACGATGACGTCCTTGTCGTCGGCCGGGTCACGGGGCACCAGCAACAGGCGAAGGCGCTCCTCGGCCTCCGGCATCCGGGCGGCGAGCGCCTCGGCCTCCTCGGCGAAGGCGGCGTCCTCCCCGGCGAGCTCCCGCGCGGCGACGAGGTCGTCGCCGAGCCCTCGCCACTCGCGCCACGCGCCGATGATCGAGTTCAGCTCCGCGTAACGCTGGTTGAGTCGCTTGGCCAGACGGGCATCGGCATGCGTCTCGGGGAGCGCGAGTGCTCGCTCCAACTCGCCGTGCTCGGCGAGCATCCCCTCGACCGCCTCGAACATCGCCGCACCTCCTCTGGGCGTTGACCCGTCTTAAGACAAAGACGGGTCAACATGGTTCTGGGCGTTGACCCGTCGTGAGACAAAGACGGGTCAACGTGCGACGGCGCCGGCCCCTGGAGAGAGTCCAGGGACCGGCGCCGTCGGAAGCGCTACTTGGCGGTCTTCTTGGCGTAGCGGGCCTCGAACCGGGCCACACGGCCACCGGTGTCGAGGATCTTCTGCTTGCCGGTGTAGAACGGGTGGCACTGCGAGCAGACGTCAGCGTGGATCGAGCCGGACGTCGAGGTGCTGCGCGTCTCGAACGAGGCGCCGCAGGTGCAGGTGACCTGCGTGGCGACGTACTCGGGGTGGATGTCCTTCTTCATGGTGTCCTCTCCTGTGCGCCGGGTCGCCACGCGGGTGCGTGACGTGAACCGGAGCCGACGGGGCATCGTAGTCAACCGCGAGGCGACCCGACGAATTCCGAGGTTTCCGTGCGGCCGTCGTCGGGACGAGGCACGACGCGCGCGGGCAGGCGGATGGTGACGGAGGTGCCGACGCCCTCCGTCGACTCGATCAGCACCTCGCCGTGATGGGCCTCCACGATCGTGTGCATGATCCGCAACCCCAGCCCCGTGCCGGGGATCTCGTTGTCCTGGGCGTTGGAGGCCCGGAAGAAGCGGGTACCGATCCTGTCCAGCTCATGCTGCGGGATCCCGATCCCACGATCGCGCACGGCGACCTCGACCCAGCGCGGTCCACTGCCGAGGTCGACGTCCACCCGACCGCCGTCCTGGCTGAACTTCACGGCGTTGGTGAGCACGTTGACGATGGCGCGCTGGAGCAGCGCCCGGTCAGCCAGCACCGGAAGCGCACCATCGGTGAGGTTCACCGTGACGGCGATCCCCCGACGCGCTGCTGTCATCCGCACGTCGCTGACCGCCTCGGCGACCAAGGTCGCCAACTCGGTGGGCTGCAGGTCGGCGGTGCGCTGCTCAGCGCGCGAGAGCGTGAGCAGGTCGTCGATGAGCGCCTTGAGTCGTGCGACGTTGCGGCGGGTCGCATCGAGCATGCGCTCCTGCGGCGGATCCAGGCGTCCCTCCCAGTCCTCACCGAGGATCTCCAGGTAGCCGGCGATCGTCGTCAGCGGCGTGCGCAGCTCGTGCGAGACATTGGAGACGAAGTCGTCCTTGGCGTTGTCGAGGACCCTCAGCTCCTCGTGGATCTGGGTCTCCACAGCGCGCGCCCGGGTCTGGGCCTCGGCGAACTCGTTGAGCGCCCGCGCGATCGCTCGCACCTCTCTCGGCCCCCGGCCGACGTCGGCCCGGGCGGCGCCGTCCTGTCGGGTCATCCTGGTGACCACGTCCGCCAGGTCGAGCAGGGGCGAGGACAGGTCGTCCAGGAGCCGCCGTCGCGCACGCACAATGGTGATCCCCGCGACGACCATGAACACGAAGGCGGCGACCATGGTGATCTGTACTCGCGTGGCGGCCATCTCGCTGATGCGCGACCGTTCGCGACTCAGTGCCTGCTCGGTCACGGCGGTCGTCTCCCGATAGCTCGCGAGCATGGCCTCTCCGCGTTCGAAGCGCGGCGCGTCGTAGGTCTCGATGCCGCCGCGAGCTGCGATCCGTGGACGGGCATAGCCGTCCATCCACAACTCGACGGCACGCAACTCCTTCTCGACCACCCCGGCGACCTCGCCGTTCAGGGTGTGGTGGGCGAGCAGTCGGCGCAGGCGTTCGACGTCGCTCGTGAGCTCCGCGGCCGCACCGGCGAATGCCGTCCGCCACTCGATCTCCCCGGTGCGCCCCCAGGCGCTGACCGCCGACTCGACCTCCACGGCGTCGAGCCGGACCTGGTGGTGCAACCGTGCGATCGGCTCGACGCCGTCGGCCAGCCGCTCCATGGCCACCGAGGAGGTCCACGCACCCACCACGCACACGGCAGCCATCACGGGCACCAGGATCCCCACACGCCACAGCACGGGTGCGAGCTGGCGCGGCACTGAGCGCCCTTGCTCGCGTACCTCCGCCCGCGTGCTCCCCATGGATCCCCCTCGGCCGACCTCGCGACGGGGATCGCCGACGACGTCGTGTCCGGCGGCGCACTCCCCCGATCGAGGCTAGCGACGAGAAGCGCCGCACGGCACGGTCACGGCACGGATTCACCCGTTCGGCGGCACCGATGACCCGTTCGGGCCAGAGCGCCGGAGAACCCGACGAGGCCGGGCGAGCCCCACCTCAGGCGCGGGATGCGAGCAGGGACTCCACGCGTTCACCGAGATCGCGAGGGCTGAAGGGTTTGGTGATGTAGGCATCGGCACCCGAGTGCAGGCCGGTCTCGACGTCGGACTCCTGCGCCCGCGCCGTCAGCAGGATCACCGGAAGGTGCGACAACGTGGGATCCGCCCGGATCTGACGAACAGCGTCCAGTCCGGAGACGCCGGGCATCATGACGTCGAGCACGACCAGATCCGGGACTGCTGCCCGACATGCCTCGACGGCAGCGCCCCCATCGCCGACCGCTCGTACCTCGTGCCCGAGAGTCGACAGCTTGAACGCGACCAGCTCCCGGATGTCGACGTCGTCGTCGGCCACCACGATGTTCGCCACGGTTCTCCCCCTCTTCCCAGCACACGTCTGGGTCTCCATCGTGCCGCGTGCGCCCTCCCGGCGCACCCGTCACCTGTGTCAGCTGCTCTGAGCGCGCGTCAGGAACTCCACGTTCGTGCGGCTGCCTTCCAGACCACGCACCAGGGAGCGGTGCGCCTCCTCGGCGCCCTGGTCGGCCCACGAACGCCGCAGACGCGCCACGATCGCCGCCTCGTCGGGTGAGAGGAGGACGTCCTCGTGCCGCGTACCCGACTGCAACGGATCGATCGCGGGGAACATCCGCTGATCGGCGAAGTCACGGCGCAACCGCAACTCGTGGTTGCCCGCGCCCTGGATCTCCTCGAAGAACACCTCGTCGGTCTCCGAGCCGCTCTCGACCACCGCCGTCGCGAGGATCGTCAGCGAACCGCCGTCCTCGACGTTGCGGGCGGCGCCGAAGAAGCGCTTGGGGGGGTAGACGGCGGACGCGTCGACCCCACCTCCGAGCACCCGGCCCGACGGCGTCGCCGCGAGGTTGTAGGCACGGCCGAGACGGGTCAGGCCGTCGAGCAGCACGACGACGTCGTGCCCCAGCTCCACCAGACGCTTGGCGCGCTCGATGGCGAGCTCGGCGACGATGACGTGGTCGGCCGCGGGACGGTCGAAGGTCGAGGCGATCACCTCGCCCTTGACCGTGCGAGCGAAGTCGGTGACCTCCTCGGGGCGCTCGTCGACGAGCACGACCATCAGGTGGCACTCGGGGTTGTTGGCGGTCACCGAGGTGGCGATCGAGCGGAGGATGGTGGTCTTGCCCGAGCGCGACGGCGCGACGATCAGGCCGCGCTGGCCCTTGCCGATCGGCGCAACGATGTCGATGACCCGCCCGATGACGTCGCTCGCCGAAGTCTCGAGGCGAAGGCGCTCGGCGGGGTGCAGCGGCGTCAGGTCGGCGAACTCGGGGCGAGTACGCGCGGCCTCGGGCTCTCCCCCGTTGACGCTGTCGATCCGCACCATCGGGTTGAACTTCTCTTTGCGCTCGCCCTCGCGGGGCTGACGCACCTGGCCGGCGACGGCGTCACCGCGGCGAAGACCGTGCTTGCGCACCATCGACAGCGAGAGGTAGACGTCGTCGACGCCCGGCAGGTACCCGCTGGTGCGCACGAACGCGTAGTTGTCCAGGACGTCGAGGATGCCCGCGGCGGGCACCAGCACGTCGTCCTCGAGGATCGTGGTGTCGGGCTCGTTGCGCTGGCCGGGTGCGCCCGGCCGCTGACGGTCGCGACCGCGGCGACGACGGCGACCCGCGCGGCCCTCGTCGTCGCCGTCCGCCTCACCCTCGGGCCGGGGCTCGTCCTTGGCGTCGTTCCGCGACTGGCCGCCGTTCTGCTTGCCACCCTGGTTGCCGGACTGGTTTCCCTCGCCCTGACGCGAGCCCTGCTTGGCCTCGTTCTTCTGGCCCTCGTTCTTCTGGCCCTCGTTCTGCTTGGCCTTGGCCTTGCCCTCGCTCTGCTTCGGCTGCTGGGCCGACTGGACGACGTCCCCCTGTCGGCGCGACTGCTGCTGGTCCGCGCCGCCATCGACGCGACGCTCGTCGGAGGGGCGACCGCCCGCACGTTCGGCTGGCTCAGCCTGCGCCGACTTCTCTCCGGCGGAGGACTTCTCTGCCGCGGCGCCGGCGTCGGCGTCAGCGCGGTCTTCGCGCAGCGCACCCTCGCGAGCCGTGTCCTCACGTCGGGAAGGACGCTTGACCTCCGTGCCGGCGGCCTTGATCGCCTCGACGAGCTGCGCCTTCTTCATCGCATTCGCGCCCGGGATGTTCATCGCGCCGGCCATCGCCTTCAGGTCGGCGAGCAGCATGCCCTGCAGGCCGCTCGCCTTCTTCGCGGCGCGCTTCGGCGCGGGGGCGGAGTCGGTGGCCTCGGGAGCAGTCGTGTCGGTCACGCGGAAGTCCTTCTCACAGATTCGGTCGACACCGGTACGCGTCGGAGTCGACGCCGAGATGCTGACGGTGGAGATCGACCGAGAGAGTGGCGGTGACCTGGATCGGTCGCTCCGCACACGGCCTCGGTGGATCACTCAGATCGATCGGCGGTGCGGTGGCCGGTCGAGCCGGCGCGAGCGCCAACCTACCGCACAGGCGCTCAGCGGGGATTCGCCGGGCCGTGCTCGTCGCGCACACCGTCGCAGACGGCGAGAGCGAGGGCCCGCCAGCCGGCCGGGCACGCTGCCAGCAGTGCGCCCGCGTCGACGGCCAGCTCCGGGTGGGTGAACGCCAGCACGGTCGGGCCCGCCCCCGAGACCACTGCGGGCACTCCGCGCGCTCGCAGGTCGTCGATCAGCGCGAGAGAGGCCGGCATCGCCGGACGCCGGTACTCCTGATGGAGCAGGTCCTGGGTGGCACACACGAGCTGGTCGGGGTGGCCGCCCAGTGCCGCGACGAGCAGTGCGGCGCGACCGGCGTTCGCCGCGGCGTCCGCATGCGGGACGACGTCGGGCAGGAGGCCGCGCGCGGCCTTGGTCTCGACGCCGTCGGGCGGCACGAAGACGACGACACCCAGCCCCGGCATCACCGGGCTCGGAACGGCGAAGTAGGAGTGGCCCGTGTCACCGGCGCCCGACGCATGGGTGCCGGAGATCACGAACCCGCCGTAGAGCGCGGGCGCGACGTTGTCGGGGTGCCCTTCGATGCCGGCCGCCAGGTCGAGCAGGGCCGCGTCGTCGAGACGGTCGCGACCGCCCACGACCAGCGCCCGGGCGAGCGCGAGCCCGCCGACGATGGCTGCCGACGACGAGCCCAGACCGCGGGCGTGCGGCAGCGCGTTGCGGCAGCGCAACCGGAGTCCGGTCGGGCGTGCACCGAGGGCATCGAACGCCACGTTCATCGACCGCACGACCAGATGCCTGTCGTCGAGCGGCACCGCCCCGGCGCCTTCACCCTCGACCTCCACGACCAGGCCCGCGTCGAGCACCTCCGCCTCGAGCTCGTCGCGCAGGTCCAGCGCCAGGCCGAGCGTGTCGAAACCGGGCCCGAGATTGGCCGACGTGGCCGGCACGCTGACGCGGACCGGGCCCGCGACCACGCCAGCCTGGTTCACTCCGCGACCAGGCCCGCCGCTGCAGCGGCCGCATCGACGTCGGCGTCGACGACCGTGTCGACGATCGACCCGACGCCCTCCAGCGCGGTGGCGGTGTCCTTGAGCCCGTGACCGGTGACGGTGATCGCCACCGTGGCCCCGGCGTAGGACTCACCCTGGCTGAGCTCCTGCAGCAGCCCGGCGACACCGGCGGCCGACGCCGGTTCGACGAACACGCCGTCACGGGCGGCGAGCTCACCCTGAGCGGCGAGGATCTGCTCGTCGGTCACGGAGGCGAAGCGGCCGCCGGACTCGTCCGCCGCCGCCTCGGCGAGCTTCCACGAAGCAGGGTTTCCGATCCGGATGGCGGTGGCCTTGGTCTCGGGGTCGGGGAACGGCTCACCGGTCACCAACGGAGCGGCGCCGGCGGCCTGGAAGCCGCGCATCACCGGTCGCTTGGTCGACAACCCGAGGCCGGCGTACTGGGTGTAGCCGAGCCAGTAGGCCGAGATGTTGCCGGCGTTGCCGACGGGCAGCAGGTGGAAGTCGGGTGCGTCACCGAGGAAGTCGACGATCTCGAACGCCGCCGTCTTCTGACCCTCCAGGCGCACCGGGTTCACCGAGTTCACCAGCGCGACCGGGTAGTGCCACGCCAGCTCGCGCGCCATCCGGAGACAGTCGTCGAAGTTGCCGCGCACCATGATGACCTGGGCGCCGTGCATGATCGCCTGGGCCATCTTCCCTGCTGCGATCTTGCCCTCGGGCACGAGCACGAGGGGCTTGAGTCCGGCCTTGGCCGCGTAGGCGGCCATCGAGGCCGAGGTGTTGCCGGTCGAGGCGCACACCACCGCCTGGGCGCCTTCGGCCTTGGCCACCGAGATCGCCGCCGTCATGCCGCGGTCCTTGAACGAGCCGGTCGGGTTGCTGCCCTCGACCTTGAGCCAGACCTCGGCTCCGGTCAGTCCGGAGAGCCACTCGGAGTGGACCAGGGGCGTGCCGCCCTCGCGCAGGGTCACCGCCGGCGTCCCCTCGGGGATCTCCAGCAGTTCGCGGTACTCCTCGACGACGCCTCGCCACTGATGGGTGCGCAGGCGTTCCTGCCGGGTCGCGCTCACTCTTCTCCTCCTTCGACGCGCATCACCGACGTGACATCGCGCACGATCTCCAGGCCTCGCAACGTCTCGACGGTCGCGGCCAACTGCGCATCGCGAGCCGCGTGGGAGACGACGACGAGCTGCGCGTCGTCGTCGCGACCCTCCTGCCGCACGGTCTGGATGGACACACCGTGCTCGGCGAAGGCCTGCGCCACGGTCGCGAGCACCCCGGCACGGTCGTCGACGTCGATGGCCACGTGGTAGCGGGTACGGGTCTCCCCCATCGGGAGCACCGCGCGATCGGTGTAGGCGGACTCGCCGACGCCGCGCGATCCAGCGACCCGGTTGCGCGCGACGGTCACCAGATCGCCGAGGACCGCGCTCGCCGTCGGCGATCCGCCGGCGCCGGGGCCGTAGAACATCAGCTGACCGGCAGCGTCCGACTCCACGAACACCGCGTTGTAGGCGCCGCGGACGCTCGCCAGCGGGTGGCTGCGTGGGATCATCGCGGGGTGCACCCGGGCCGCGACGGCCTCCTCGCCGTCCTCGTCGACGCGTAGTTCGCAGATCGCGAGCAGCTTGACGACACATCCCATGTCGCGGGCCGAGGCGACATCGGCCGCGGTGACCTCCGCGATGCCCTCGCGGTGCACGTCGGCCGCGGTGACGCGGGTGTGGAAGGCCAGGGAGGCCAGGATCGCCGCCTTCGCCGCGGCGTCGAAGCCCTCGACGTCGGCGGTGGGGTCGGCCTCGGCGTAGCCGAGCACCTGGGCCTCCTCCAGCGACTCGGTGAACCCGGCGCCGGAGGTGTCCATCTTGTCGAGGATGAAGTTCGTCGTGCCGTTCACGATGCCGAGCACCCGGGTCACCCGGTCGCCGGCGAGCGACTCACGCAGGGGCCGGAGGATCGGGATGGCACCGGCGACCGCCGCCTCGTAGTAGAGATCAACGCCGGCCTTCTCCGCCGCCTCGAACAACGTCGCGCCGTCCTCGGCGAGCAGCGCCTTGTTCGCGCTCACCACGCTCGCACCGTTCTCGAGCGCGGCGAGGATCAGGCCACGAGCGGGCTCGATGCCCCCGATGACCTCGACGACGAGGTCGATGTCGTCGCGCGTGACCAGCCCGGCGGCATCGGTGGTCAGCAGATCACCCGCGACCTCGACCTCGCGCGCGGCGTCGAGACGGCGTACCGCGACGCCGGCGACCTCGACGCGCCGTCCGACCCGCGCCGCGATGTCGGCGTCCTGGTCCTGGAGCAGACGCACCACCTGGCTGCCCACCACGCCGCAGCCGAGGATCGCCACCTTCAGGGGCTTGTCGCCCTCATTCATCGTGCCCCCACGTCGGTTGCCAGAAGATCGTCCTCAGTCTCGCGTCGAATGACCACGCGCGCTGCCCCGTCCCGCACCGCGATCACCGGCGGCCGCAGCGCGTGGTTGTAGTTCGAGGACATCGACCGGCAGTAGGCGCCGGTACCCGGGACGGCGATGAGGTCGCCCGGGGCGATGTCGGCGGGCAGGAACTCGTCGCGCACCACGATGTCGCCGGCTTCGCAGTGCTTGCCCACGACGCGCGCGAGCACCGGCGGCGCCGCGGAGTGCCGGTTGGCCAGCGTGCAGGAGTAGTCGGCGTCGTAGAGAGCCGTGCGGATGTTGTCGCTCATGCCGCCGTCGACGCTGACATAGGTGCGCACCGCGCCGCCGTCGAGCGTGACGGGCTTGACCGTGCCGACGGTGTACACCGTGCACATCGCGGGGCCGACGATCGCCCGGCCGGGCTCGATCGAGAGCCGGGGCTCCTCGATACCGAGGGCACGGCACTCGTGCTCGACGATCTTGGTCATCTCGGTCGCGAGCTGCGCGGGATCCGAGGGGTCGTCCTGCGTGGTGTAGGCGATGCCGAAGCCGCCACCCAGGTCGCACTCGGGCATCGTGACGCCGAGCTCGCTGCTGATGCGGGCGTGCAGCCCGAGCACGCGGCGAGCGGCGACCTCGAAACCCGCGGTGTCGAAGATCTGACTGCCGATGTGGGAGTGCAGTCCGAGCAGACGCAGACCGCTGAGACCGCCGACCTGGCGTACCGCAGCGAAGGCATCGCCGTTGGAGATGGAGAACCCGAACTTCTGGTCCTCGTGCGCAGTGGCGATGAACTCGTGCGTGTGCGCCTCCACACCTGCGGTGACGCGCACCATGACGCCCTGGGGCGCGCTGATGGTGCCGGCGGCGAGGAGCTCCGCCGCAACCTGACCGACCCGCTCGATCTCGGCGGAGGAGTCGACCACGATGCGACCCACGCCCTCGGCGACGGCGCGGCGCAACTCCGGCACCGACTTGTTGTTGCCGTGATAGCCGATGCGGGACGGGTCGATCCCGGCACGCAGCGCGACGGTCAGCTCACCGTTGGAGCAGACGTCGAGGTGAAGGCCCTCCTCGGCCACCCAGCGCGCGACCTCCGTGCAGAGAAACGCCTTGCCCGCGTAGTAGACGTCGAAGTCGGCGAAGGCGTCTCGGAAGGCGCGCGCACGACCGCGGAAGTCGTCCTCGTCGAGTACGTAGGCAGGGGTGTTGAACTCCGCAGCCAGGTCGGCCAGCGGCATTCCTCCGACGACGAGGTCGCCCTCGACCTTGTGCGCCGTCCTCGACCACAGGCTCGGCACCAAGGCGTTGGGGTCGGTCGGCTCGCGGAGCCATCCCGGCCCGCGCAGCGCCCCGGGCGCGTGCGCCCAGCCAGCTTCATGCGTCACCGCGCCGCTCCCGAGCGTGCGAGGGTGCGGATCACGCGAGGAGATCGAGTAGCCGCACGACCGGGGAACGGAGCCGTGACCGACGCACCGAGAGTCATCACATGCGCTCCGGAGCGCTCACGCCGAGAAGACCCAGACCGTTGGCGAGCACCTGACGGGTCGCGGCGACCAGCATCAGGCGGCTGCGGTGCAGGTCGGAGACCTCTTCGTCGCCCATCGGGAGGACCCGGCAGTTGTCGTAGAAGCGGTGGTAGACGCCAGCGGTCTCCTCCAGGTAGCGGGCGACGCGATGCGGCTCTCGCAGCTCGGCGGCACTGGCCACGACCCGCGGCAGCTCGGCGAGCGCCCGCAGAAGGTCGCCCTCCTTCTCGTGGCTCAACAGCGACGGGTCGAATCCGTCGCGACCGACGGCGATGCCCAGGTCGGCGGCGTTGCGCAACAGCGCGCTGGTGCGGGCATGGGCGTACTGGACGTAGAACACGGGGTTGTCGTTGCCGACCTTGGCCCAGAGGTCCAGGTCGATGTCGATGTTGGAGTCGCTGCTGTAGCGAGCCAGCGCGTAACGGCTGGCGTCGACGCCGATCGCGCCGACCAGGTCGTCGATCGTGACGACCGTGCCCGCGCGCTTGGACATCCGCACCGGCTCGCCGTCCTTGAGCAGGTTGACCATCTGCCCGATCAGGATCTCGAGGTTGACGTGCGGCTCGTCGCCGAAGGCGGCGCACATCGCCATCATCCGGCCGACATACCCGTGGTGGTCTGCGCCGAGCATGATGAAGCAGCGGTCGAAGCCGCGCTCGCGCTTGTCGAGGTAGTAGGCCAGATCGCCCGAGATGTAGGCGCCCTGGCCGTCGGACTTGATGACGACGCGGTCCTTGTCGTCGCCGTACTTCTCGGTGCGCAACCAGAGTGCGCCGTCCTGCTCGTAGGTGTTCCCGAGCTCGGTGAGCCTGGCCACGGCCGCGTCGACGGCGCCGCTCTTGTGCAGCTCGTCCTCGTGGAAGTAGACGTCGAAGTCGACCCCGAAGTCGTGCAGCGACTTCTTGATCTCGGCGAACATCATCTCTACGCCGGCGTGGCGGAAGGCCTCGTTGGCCTCGTCGTCCGGCAGCGAGGCGGCCTCGGGCCGAGCGGCGACGACGGCGGCGGCGATGTCGTGGATGTACTGACCGCCGTAGCCGTCTTCCGGCACGGGCAGACCCCGCGCCGAGGCGAGCAGCGAACGGCTGAAGCGGTCGATCTGGGCGCCGTGGTCGTTGAAGTAGTACTCGCGGGTGACGTCGGCACCCGTGGCGGTGAAGATCCGGCCGAGCGCGTCGCCGACGGCGGCCCAGCGAACGCCTCCCAGGTGCAACGGGCCGGTCGGGTTGGCCGAGACGAACTCGAGGTTGATCCGCTCGCCGGCGAAGGCGCTCGACTCCCCGTAGGACTCACCCGCGGCCACCACATCGGCCGCGACCTGACCCTGTGCCGCCGCCTCGACGGTGATGTTGAGGAAGCCCGGGCCGGCCAGCTCGACGGCGGCGATGCCGGCCGACGCCGTCAGCTTGGCCGCGACCAGCTCGCCGAGTGCGCGCGGATGGGTGCCCGCCTTCTTCGCCAGCTGCAGCGCGACGTTGGTCGCGTAGTCGCCGTGGCCCTTCTGGCGGGGGCGCTCGACGGTGACCTCGGACGGAAGTCCGTCGGGGACGACGAGGTCGCCGTCGGCGACCAGGGACGCGAGCGCGTCGATGATCGTGCTGGAGAGCTGGGCCGGAGTCACCGGCTCAGCGTATCGGCGGGCACCGGTTTCCCCCGCACCGATATCGGCCGGTAGTGTCCCCGGTGCGCTGGTCTCGCCACCAGCGCGTGCCTCCGTAGCTCAGGGGATAGAGCACTGGTTTCCGGTACCAGGAGTCGCAGGTTCGAATCCTGCCGGGGGCGCCCTCGATGTCGCGGACATCGCCGCTGCGGGCCTACGTGATCGTGGGCCCGCCATCGTTCGCGATGCCGTCGAGTCTCAGCACCTCGAGATGACGGCATCGCGTCGCGCGTCGTCGCCGTAGCGGCGCGCGTCGTCGCGGTAGGGCGTGACCACGCTGGCCCCGTTGATCGTGGCGAAGCCGCCCCGCAGCACGCAGCCGGTGATCTTGCGGGGGTCCACCTGGGCGATCGCCTGGGCGATCCGGAACAGCTCGGACGGGCCGAGGTCGGTGTGCAGGTGCCGCAGCACGCTGAGCACGCCCTTCTCGATGAACCCGGGCGTGTCCGCCTTGGCCGCGATCTCGGCCTGGATGCCGCGCAGCACGATCTGCTGGTTGGCCGAGCGGTCGAAGTCTCCGCCGGGCAGCGACTTCCGGATCCGCGCGAAGGCCATCGCGTCGTACCCGCCGAGCCGCAGTCGTCCGGCCTCGAAGCCGCGCTCCTTCAGGTTCGAGTCGGAGAAGGCTCGCGGGTTGCGCACGGTGATGCCGCCGATGTCGCTGATCATCTGCTCGAAGAAGGGGAAGCGTGTGACGAAGACGTACTGCGGCTCGATCCCGATCAGGTCTCCCACCGCGCGTCCGAGCAGGTCCGGGCCCCCGTAGACCATGGCGGCGTTGATCCGATCCGAGCCGACACCGGGGATGGTGACGTAGGAGTCGCGCGGGATGCCGATGGCCGTCGCGGCCCCGGTACGGGTGTGCAACCCGATCAGCTGGAGCGCATCGCCGCGTACGCGTGTCATGTCCTCACCCGGGCGGGCGTCGGAGCCGACCGCGAGGATCCATACGATGTCGCGGTCCAGCGGCACCGCCGCGGCCGTCTCGGTCCGCACCAGCACCGCCTGGGTGGACGACGGGCCGGCGTCGGGCAGCGCGAGGGCGACGAGCATCAGCACCGCGGCCAGGCCCGCCCGGCGCAGGCCACCGACCAGACCCCGCCCGCCCGACCGTGCCTGCGCGCTCATACCGTGCCCCGCGCCAGGTCGTAGCCGAACACGCGCCACGCACCGCTGTCGGAGGTCAGCAGGAGGCGCCCGGTGAGGCGGTCCTGTCGCTCTCCCCCGGAACCGACGCCGGTCAGTCGCATGCCGAGCGCGATCCGCGCGGTCGCTGCGACCGCTCGACCGTCGACGGCCAGCACGTCGACGATCACGCGACGGTTGACCGCCCGAACGTGCTCGAGCCGGTCCGCCAGGGTGCCGTTGCTGGTCAGGGCGGCGTCGTCCACGGCGCGTGTCGTCGTCCGCGCGTCGAAGCCCGGGAAGGAGCGGCCGCCGATGCGTCGCGGGAACTCGCCCAGGTAGGCGGCCTCGAACCACGCGTCGACGACCGCGCCGACGCGTTCGGTGGCGGTCGCGCGGGTCGCAGGAGCGAGCCGGCCGGTCACCGTGCCGGTGGTGACCACCAGCGCGACGTCCGGCTCCGCGGTCGCCGTGCCTCCCGAGAGCGGGCTCGGAGCGCCCGGCTCCCCGTCGCCCGAGCAGGAGCTCAGAGCCGACACGACGACGGTGAGGAGCACCACCCGGAGGGCGAGCGAGGAAGGCCACCACCGGCCCGGACCGGGCAGGGACGGGTACCGCGAACTCACCATGACTCCCGAATGTCGACGACCCGGACCACGACCTCGATGTGGTCCTCATGACAGCGTGCCTGAAACCGGCCCGGGATCCACGCATTTGCTCAGGCGGTTGGTCTAGCCTGGGTGCGGCGTCCACGCCGGCTCCACCACCCTGACGAACCACCCACCGATCGCGCATCCGGAAGAGGCGAACCCAGCCGTGCCGCAGTCCCCTGGCCAGTCCAGCAGCTCCACCTCCACCTCAGGCGCGGCGGGCCCGGTTCCCGCCGCGGACTTCGGTGCCAACGAGTGGCTCGTGGAAGAGATGCGCGAGCAGTTCGACGCCGATCCCCAGAGCGTCGACCCGGCGTGGGCCGCGTACTTCGGTGGCGGGGCGAACGGCTCGACCAACGGCTCCGCGCCCGAGCGCAGCTCCCGGCCCGCCGAGCAGCCCGCCGCACCTTCTGCGAAGCCCACCCCGGTATCGGCCTCCGGGTCGAACGGCACGTCCGGCGCAGCCACGAGCTCGGTGCAGCCCAAGGCCGAACCGCGGCCGGTCACCAAGGCCGCCGAGCCGGCGAAGGCGACGAGCACGCCGACGCCCAAGGAGTCCGCGCCGGCCGAGCCCTCCCAGGCGAGCGACGAGCCGACGTACACCGTGCTGCGCGGCGCACCCGCCCGGACCGTGCAGAACATGGACAGCTCCCTCACCGTCCCGACGGCGACGTCGGTGCGAGCGGTTCCGGTGAAGTTGCTGTGGGACAACCGGATCGTCATCAACAGCCACCTCGCCCGCGCGCGGGGCGGCAAGGTCTCCTTCACCCACCTGATCGGCTACGCGATGGTGCGGGCGCTGAAGTCGATGCCGGAGATGAACGTCGGGTTCGACGTCGTCGACGGCAAGCCGAACCTGATCACCCCGGCCCACATCAACCTGGGCCTGGCGATCGACGTCCCGAAGTCCGACGGCACCCGGCAGCTGCTGGTGCCGTCGATCAAGGCCGCCGAGGGCATGGACTTCGCCGGCTTCTGGACCGCCTACGAGGAGGTCGTGCGCAAGGCCCGCGACAACAAGCTCACCGTGGGCGATTTCCAGGGCACCTCGATCAGCCTGACCAACCCAGGTGGTATCGGCACGGTGCACTCTGTTCCTCGACTGATGCGGGGTCAGGGCGCGATCATCGGCGTCGGGGCGATGGAGTACCCCGCCGAGTGGCAGGGCGCCTCGGACGAGGCGATCTCGCGCAACGGCATCAGCAAGGTCATGACGCTGACCTCCACCTACGACCACCGCGTGATCCAGGGCGCACAATCGGGCGAGTTCCTCAAGCGCATCCACCAGCTGCTCCTGGGCCAGGACGGCTTCTACGACGACATCTTCCGCTCGCTGCGCATCCCCTACGAGCCGATCCGGTGGAACAGCGACATCGCGACGTCGCACGACGACGAGATCGACAAGCAGGCGCGCATCCTCGAGCTGATCCACGCCTACCGCGTGCGCGGTCACATGATGGCCGACACCGACCCGCTGGAATATCGCCAACGCAGCCACCCCGACCTGCAGATCGAGCAGCACGGCCTGACGCTGTGGGACCTCGACCGCGAGTTCCCGACCGGCTCCTTCGGCGGCGAGGGCCGACGGTTCATGAAGCTGCGTCACATCCTCGGGATCCTGCGCGACTCCTACTGCCGCACGACCGGCATCGAGTACATGCACATCATGGACCCCGAGCAGCGGCGCTGGATCCAGGAGCGCGTGGAGCGCCCGCACACCAAGCCTCCGCGCGAGGAGCAACTGCGCATCCTGCTCAAGCTCAACCAGGCCGAGGCGTTCGAGACGTTCCTGCAGACCAAGTTCGTCGGCCAGAAGCGCTTCAGCCTCGAGGGCGGCGAGACCACGATCCCGGTGATCGACGAGATCTGCGAGGCCGCCGCCGAGGCCGACCTCGACGAGGTCACCATCGGCATGGCTCACCGCGGCCGCCTCAATGTGCTGGCCAACATCGTGGGCAAGAAGTACTCCCAGATCTTCCGGGAGTTCGAGGGCAACATCGACCCGCGCACGGTGCAGGGCTCGGGTGACGTGAAGTACCACCTCGGCGCCGAGGGCGAGTTCGTGGCCGGCTCGGGCGACACGATCAAGGTCTCGGTCGCGGCCAACCCCTCCCATCTCGAGGCCGTCGACCCGGTGCTCGAGGGCATCGCCCGCGCCAAGCAGGACGTGCTCGACCGCGGCGACGACTTCCCGGTGCTCCCGCTGCTCGTCCACGGTGACGCGGCCTTCGCGGGCCAGGGAGTCGTCGCGGAGACCCTCAACCTCAGCCAGCTGCGCGGGTACCGCACCGGCGGCACGATCCACGTCGTGGTCAACAACCAGGTCGGGTTCACCACGTCGCCGGGCTCCTCACGCTCCTCGCTGTACTGCACCGACGTCGCGCGGATGGTGCAGGCGCCGATCTTCCACGTCAACGGCGACGACCCCGAGGCCTGCATCCGCGTGGCTCGGTTGGCCTTCGAGTACCGCCAGGCCTTCCACAAGGACGTCGTGATCGACCTGGTCTGCTACCGCCGACGCGGACACAACGAGGGCGACGACCCCAGCTACACCCAGCCGCTGATGTACGACCTCATCGAGCAGAAGCGGTCGGTGCGCAAGCTCTACACCGAGTCGCTCATCGGTCGCGGCGACATCACGATCGAGGAGGCCGAGCAGGTCCTCGCCGACTACCAGCAGCAGCTGGAGCGGGTCTTCACCGACGTCAAGGACGCCACGTCCCAGCCGCCGGAGTGGACGACGGTGCCGGACTACCCGGACAAGACCGTGGGCGAGACCAGCACGGCGGTCACCCTGGAGGTGCTCAAGCGCATCTCGGACGCCTACGTGACCCCGCCCGCCGACTTCACCGTGCACCCCAAGGTGATGCCGCAGCTCCAGCGCCGCGCGACGGCCATCACCGAGGGCCCGATCGACTGGGGAACCGGCGAGATCCTCGCGTTCGGCTCGCTGCTGATGGACGGTCGGCCGGTGCGCCTGGCCGGGCAGGACTCCCGTCGTGGCACGTTCGTGCAGCGGTTCGCGACGATCATCGACCGTCGCAACGCCGACGAGTGGACGCCGCTCTCCTCGCTCACCGAGGACCAGGCCAAGTTCCACGTCTACGACTCGCTGCTCTCCGAGTACGCGGCTCTCGGCTTCGAGTACGGCTACTCCGTGGCTCGACCGGACGCCCTGGTGCTCTGGGAGGCCCAGTTCGGCGACTTCGTCAACGGCGCGCAGACCGTCATCGACGAGTTCATCACCTCCAGCGAGACCAAGTGGCGCCAGCAGTCCGGCGTTGTGCTGCTCCTCCCGCACGGCTACGAGGGCCAGGGCCCCGACCACTCCTCCGCGCGCATCGAGCGGTTCCTCCAGATGGCGGCCGACGAGGCGTTCGTGGTCGCGCAGCCCTCCACGCCCGCCTCGCACTTCCACCTGCTGCGCCGTCATTCGCTCGGCGAGGAGCACCGTCCACTGGTGATCTTCACGCCGAAGTCGATGCTCAAGCGCAAGGAGGCGGCCTCGATGCCGTCGGACTTCACCGAGGGCTCCTTCCGTCCGTTCATCGCCGACGCGAAGGCCGACCAGGACAAGGTCGACACCCTGCTGCTGTGCTCGGGGCGGGTCACGTGGGACCTCATGGTCGAGCGCGCCAAGCGCGAGAACGGCGAGCGGTTCGCCATCGGCCGTCTCGAGCAGCTCTACCCGCGCCCGATCGAGGAGATCAAGGCCGAGATCGCCCGGTACCCGCACCTGAAGGAGGTGCGCTGGGTGCAGGACGAGCCCGCGAACAACGGTCCCTGGCCCGACCTCGCACTCAACGTGTGGCCCGAGGTCGACGCCGAGGTCGTCCGCGTCAGCCGCGACGCGTCGTCCTCGCCGTCGGTCGGCACGATCAAGCGCCACACCGCCGAGCAGAAAGCGCTGCTGGACCAGGCCTTCGCCTGACCGGTCCCGCGTCGACAGCCCGTCCCCCGTCGAGCACACCGCAACGGTGTCGTCCCGGCGGGGGACCATGGCGTCCGGACACCGCGCTGCCACACTGCGGGCATGTACTACACCGACCGCGGAATCGAGGAGCTGGACAAGCGCCGAGGTGATGAGGAGGTCACCCTGGCCTGGGTCGCCGAGCAGCTCCAGGCCTTCACCGACTCCCACCCCGAGTTCGAGACCGCGGTGGAGCGCTTCGCCACCTGGCTCGCGCGGCTCGACGACCCGGAGGACTGATGAGCGACTCCCCCGACGAGATCCCCTACGCCACGTGGGGTGAGCGGTTCTTCACCACCGCGGTGACCACCGAACGGGTCCTGGCCGGCATCAACGTCCTCGCCGGCCAGCCGATCGACGTCGGGCCGATGGGGGTGGGTCCACGGAAGATCGTCAAGGTCCGCGCCACCGGTTCCATCGGTCAGGCGCAGGGCCGCAAGGTCGGCGACGCGCCGGTCTCGTTCGAGATCACGCTGCCGGTCTCGCTGGAGTTCGTGATCGACCTCGGCCTGGACAAGCACCGGTTCACCGCCGAGATCGTGGTGCCGCTCGCGATCACCGCACGATCCCGCTCCGACCTCGCCATCGTGTTGGACGTCGTCGCACCCACGGCGTCTCAGGTGCGGATCGACCTGCGGGCCCAGGGCCTGCGCGCCTCGTTGACCCAGCACGCCGCCAACGTCGAGGGCGAGCTGCGTCGCTTCGTCGCGAAGTACGTCGCGCGGGAGCTCGACAAGCCCTACGTCGCCGCGGCCCGGCTCATCGACGTCTCCGGGGCGATCGACAAGGCGATCTCCACCCTCGGCCCACGCCAGCCCGACCCCGACGACGTCGTCGCGGACTTCGACGAGGCGCTCGCCGCCGAGATCGACTCCTCCCCGACCCTCTTCGCCGACCCGGAGCTCTTCAGCGAGCGTTGACCCGTCTTTCGATCAAGACGGGTCAACGTGGAAGGTCGGGTCGCCGGCCGTGGGAGGATCTCCCCTCGTGGCGGAACTGCACTTCTTCACGGGCACCATGGACTCGGGCAAGAGCACCCTGGCACTGCAGACCGATCACAACCACGCCGCCCGCGGACGGGTGGGACGGATCTTCACCGCGCACGACCGCGCCGGCGACTCGGTGATCTCGAGCAGGCTCGGTCTGACCCGCGACGCGGTCGAGGTCGACGCGGAGTTCGACTTCTGGCACTACGTGGTCGGCGCCCTGACCCACGGCGCGCGGATCGACTACCTGATCTGCGACGAGGCCCAGTTCTATACCCGCGAACAGGTCGACCAGCTGGCCAAGATCGTCGACGAGCTGCAGCTCGACGTGTTCTGCTTCGGCATCCTCACCGACTTCCGCACCTCCCTGTTCGTCGGGAGTCAGCGACTGGTCGAGATCGCCGACCGCGTCCACACTCTCCAGGTCGAGACGCTGTGCTGGTGTGGGAAGCGCGCGACCCACAACGCCCGCACGGAGGACGGGATCATGGTCACCGAGGGCGACGTGATCGTCGTCGGCGACGTCGAGGACGCCGGCATGAGCGGGCCACCTGCCGATGTCGCCTACGAGGTGCTGTGCCGCCAGCACCATCGCCGCCGGTTGACGGCGGACCGAGCACGCGCGGTGAGTCTGACGTCCGAGCCGCTGCCCTTCGGCTGACGCCGCGGGCGACCCTGGACGACGAGTGATCTACGTCACTACTGTCAGCGCCGACATCGTCGTCGTCCTCGGAGGTCCCCCGTGTCTCGTCGTGTGCTCCTCGCCGCCCTCACCGGGCTCGGCGTCCTCCTGCTCGGTCTGACACCGGTTCCGCCGGCCGCGGCCGACGGTCCGGGCGTGGGCGCACCCTGGGTGGTCACCCTCGGCGACTCCTACATCAGCGGCGAGGCCGGACGGTGGGCCGGCAGCAGCAACGCCTCCAGCGCTCGCGCGGACGCTCTCGGCGCCACCGCCTACTTCGACAACGCGAGCGGGAACGGCGAGGCGATCACGCGCTGCCACCGCAGCCGGTCGGCACAGGCGCACATCGGTGGCGGCGTCCAGAGCCTCAACCTGGCCTGCTCGGGGGCGACCACCGCGACGACGACGGGTGACAACTTCAAGCCGGGCCTGGACTTCTACGACGACGGCGCAGGCCGGGTCGGGCAGGCGCGCGCGCTCCAGCAGGCGGCCGCCACGCGCAACGTGACGATGGTCGTCGTCTCGATCGGCGGCAACGACTTCAACTTCGCCTCGATCGTGCAGTCCTGCGTGGTGAACTTCCTCTACTCCCCGAGCTGGTGGAAGGACTACTGCTACGACGACAGCTCGGTCACCGCGAACTTCACCGCCGCCAACGTGAGCGCCGTCCGGACGCGGATCGCGGCGGCGCTCCAGAACGTGCGCACGGCCATGCGCAACGCCGGCTACACCGACTCGTCCTGGACGCTGCTGGTGCAGACCTACCCGTCGCCGATCCCTCGCGCGAGCGGCTTCCGGTACGCCCAGAGCGGCTACCCCCGCCAGTCGACCGGTGGGTGCGGCTTCTGGGACGCCGACGCCAACTGGGCCAACGACACCGCGCTCCCCACGATCAACAACACCGTGCGCGCGGCGGCGACCGCTTCGGGCCTGGCCAACATCAAGGTGCTCGATCTCGCCGCCGCCTTCAACGGACGGCGTCTCTGCGAGAACACCGTCGGGCTCTACGAGGAGCGTGGCATCGCGAACTGGACGTCGCCGGGCGCGGTCGATCAGACCGAGTGGATCAACCAGATCCGCACGGTCTCCACGTGCTGCTCCAACAGCCCGTACTACATTCAGGAGTCCCTGCACCCGAACTACTGGGCGCAGCTCGCCACGCGCTCGTGCGTCCGGATGGCCTACAACGGCGGCGCGCCTCGCTCCGGCACCTGCTCGATCGCAGGGACGGGCCTGACGGGCGGCGAGCCGCGGATGCGGTTGCAGTAGCCGCCCCGCGGCCGCGGCCGCACACGTCTCAGCCGCCGAGGTGCTGACCGACCGGGAGCTGGAACTCCCCCTCGCCACCGAGATCCTCGACGTCCACCGTGCACCCGCCCGAGGGCACCTCGCAGGAGAGCAACGAGAACGATGCGCCGTCGGTCGACGCCAGGACTCCGATGGTGTCGGCGTCCCACCACGAGACCGTGGTGGAGAACGCACCGAAGCCGGTGGGAAGCTGCGGCGTGACGTCGTCGCCGGTCACGGTACGCACGGTCAGGGTGTCCTCGTCCGGGGCGTAGAAGCGAGCATCGGGCGAGATCAGCCCGTTCGAGCCGAAGACACCCGGAAGCTCGCGGGTCTGGGTGGGGCTCGAGCCGATCCGCAGACCCTCGTCGTAGACGGCGAAGAGGCCCGCGCGGGCGTCGACCAGGTCGAAGGACTCGCTGACGTCCTCCATCACGATATCCGCCGTTCCCCGACGCACGTCGGTGGCGGCGATGCCGCGGCCGTCGACGGTATAGAGGACGCCGTCGTCCAACGAGGCCATGAAGCTGGACTCGCGCAGGTCGAACCGCGCATCCACGACGCCCGCGAGGCTCTCGACCGCGGCGGTGTCCTGGTCGAGCACGCGATAGACCAGCGCATCGCCTGAGCGATCGGTCCAGGCGGTCCACTCACCGTCGGTGACCAGGGCCCGTGTGCCGGGATCGAGCACCGAGGAGCCCACCTCCTCGGCGCGGCCGTCGAGGACCGACCACACCGCCCCGTCGACGTCCACGACCACGTATCCGCGGTCCGTCGCGACGTAGGCATGGATGGGGCGCTCGAACAGGATGCGCCCCGTCGGCGTCTCGAGGGTCTCTCCGTGCGCCCAGCTCCGCTCGGCCGGCGGCGCCGGAGCCGGCTCCTGGGCGGCCGCACCGACGTCGGTCGGGCCGCTCGCCTCGGTGACGACCACGGAGACCGCTCCGACGACGGCGAGCGCGGCGACTCCGCCGACGATCGCCCCGACCCGCCGTCGGCGCCGGCGGTCTCCGGCGGAGACGATGGCGTCGAGGTCGACCGGGGAGAAGGTGAGGCTCTCGGTGCGCTCCCGCATCTGCTGGGAAAGGGTGGAGTGGTCGTTCATCGGGTCACCGCCTGGTTCTGGAGGACGCTCGGATCGAGTCGGAGCTTGGTCAGAGCGGCCGACACCTGGCTCTTCACGGTGCCGACCGCGCAGCCCATGACCTCGGCGGTCTGGGCCTCGGTGAGGTCCTCGTAGTAGCGGAGCACGACGGCGACGCGCTGACGCACGGGCAGTCGCTGCAGGCAGTCCCACAGCCAGGCACCGTCCGTCACCCCCTCGGCGTGACCGACCGACGATCTCTCGGGCAGCTCGGCGCTCACCCGCTCGCCGGTCCAGGACCTGCGACGGAACCACGTGATTGCGGTCGTCGTGATCGCGGTCCGGACATAGGTCTCGGGGTTTCCCTTGCTCCGCAGTCGCGGCCAGGCCTGGTAGGTCTTGGTCAAGGCTTCCTGCACCAGGTCCTCGGCCAGGCCGACGTCGCCGACCATCAGGTAGGCGGCGCGGTGGAGCGCGTGCTGACGTGCCGCGACGAAGTCGGCGAAGTCGGCGTAGTCGCGACTGCGCCGACGCCGCAGGTGATCGCTGGGTGACCCGGGCAACGGGGCTCCTCTCCTCGGGGATCTCACGGCCTACGACGTGGTAAGAGCCCGAGAAGGTTCGTCGCCCTTCAGCGCATCTCAGCGGGGAGCGGCGAAGACCTGCACCCAGTAGTGGACATAGGGGGTCCCGGGCGCCTGGACGTGGCCGACACCGACCTGGGTGACGTCGGCGGACATGATGTTCTTGCAGTGCCCTGCGCTCGCGAGCCACTCCGTGACGACCTCCGAGGGCGTCTTCTGACCGGCGGCGATGTTCTCCCGCACAGAGCCCCAGACATAGTCCTCAGCGGTCACGCGCATACCCAAGGTGCCCCCGTCAGGGGAGGTGTGGCTGAAGAAGCCTTCCTTGGCCATCCTCTCAGCGAACTTCTGTGCGGCGGCATCGAGGCGCTCGTCACGCGTTAGGCCAGGAACCGCAGGCATCGACGTCCGCTTGCACGATTGAGCGCTCGCCCGAGCCTTGTTCGTCAAGGCGACGACTCGGTCGGCGAAGCTCGGTGGGACCGGCGTCGGGGTGGGCGTGGGAGTCGGCGTCGGGGTGGGTGTGGGGGTGGATGTGGGGGTGGGGGTCGGGGTCGGGGTGCTCGTGCGGACAACGAGGGCACGAGCCGGAGTGACGACGTCGGGAGAGGACTTCCCCTTGCCGACCAGGCGCATCCGGATGAGAACCGAGAGCGAGCGGCTCGGCGCGACGTACTCGAACGTGGCGCGACCCCTAGCGCCAGCCGTCCTCCTCACCGAACGCTTCCATGGAGACGACTCGCTCGCCTTCCACTCGAGCACGAACTCGCGCCCCGCGCGCGGGCCCTTCGTGACCTGGAGCGCGAAGACGTAGCGATCCCGCGGTTCCAACGAGACCGGCTCCAGATCCCACCCGCCGATCCACTCAGCCCAACCCTTGGTCCCCGACTGCTGTGGGGCTCGCTCGGCACCGACTGCAGCCATCGGTGAACCGGCAGTCGTACCGAGCACGGCTGAGATGACGAGCAGCGGCGCGAGCATCGTCATGGCGGTGGCCACGAGCGCGGTTCGTCCCGCACGACGAGATCGACAGGTGGGGGCATCGTCGGTGAACCGAACACGTGAGCGTGGTGTCATGCCGGGATACTCCCACCGGGCAGTTCGGAGGTTCCGCTCTAGTCCACCAGGAGCGGGATGGTCATCTCGTCGGCCGTGAGCGAGCCGTGCAACCCCACGAGGGACTGCTCGTAGCCGAAGCGCTCGCTGGAGAAGATGCCGTGATCCCCTCGGCACGCGACCAGGACGTCGCCCAGGCGCGGCAGAACAGCGGCGTCGACGGGGCCGAACCACCCGCGAGCGATCGCCTCGCTGCGCGAGAGCACCTCGGCGACGTCGCCGAGCTGCTCGCGCCATGTCGCCAGGACGTCGTCGACGGCACCGGAGCGGCAGTAGAGGTGACGGAAACGCGCCTCCCCGCCGAGCAGGGCGACGCCGTCGAGCAGCTCGGCATGCTGGTCGACGTCGGTGCGGTTCTCCGGCGGGCAGTCGACCATGCCGTGATCGGCTACGACGACCAGACGGCACGACGGCGGCAGCGCCTCGCGCAGCTGCTCGGCCTCCGCGTCGACCATCGCAAGCTGCTGGAGCCACTGGCTGGAGGAGACGCCCCAGCGATGCCCGGTCCAGTCGAGATCGCTGTCGTAGAGGTAGGTCAGCGACGGGCGGGCGGCCGAGGAGGACACGGCCGCGGCGATCCGCTCGCCGACCTTGTCGGCCCCGACGAAGTCGGCACCCCTGCTGGAGGCCAGAGTCAGGCCGGAGCCCTCGAACTCGCGCTTGTTCACCACGGTCACCGTCGCGCCGGCCGCGCCGAGGTCGGCCAGCGCCGTCGGGTGCGGCTGCCAGTCGAGCGGGTCGACGTCGGCGTCCCAGAAGAGGTGGTTGAGCAGCTGGTCGGTGCCGGGCACCCGCGCGGTGAAGCCGACGAGGCCGTGCACACCGGGCGTGAGCCCGGTGCCGAAGGAGGACAGGCTGGTCGCGGTCGTCGACGGCACCCCCGCCGTCCCCGAGCCGGACTCACCCGCCTCGGCGAGGAGGCTCGAGAGGTACGGGGCGGCGTGCGCGTGGCGTCGCAGCAGCCGCGCTCCGAGCCCGTCGACGAGGAAGACGACGTAGGCGTGCGCTTCGGGCAGTACCAGCGTCGTCGGCGTGCGCCCGGTCAGCGTCAGACCGAGCGCGTTCGACACCGCCGGCACGACGTCGGCCAGCGACCGCGAGCCGTACGCGGGTTCGACGAACTGCGCACCCACGGGATCCATCCGGCCCATCGCCAGCCTCGACTCAGTGCTGGGTGGCGGCCGAGAGGGAGGCCGCGAACGCGAGGAGTCCGCCGACCGCCTCGGTGCCGTCGGCGGCCGCGGAGACCCGCAGGGAGAAGTCGTCGGAAGCCAGCACCCCGGTATAGCCGTGGTCGGCCTCGCACTGGGGGTCGCTGCACGCGGCCGGTTCCAGGTCGACCCGGCTCACCCCGCCCCAGCCGATGGTCATCACGGCTTCTGCGGGCGGGCGCGGGCCCGCCGTCGGGTTGGCGGTCATCCGCGTGACGACGACCGACTTCACCGACGTCAGGCTGATCGCCTCGGTCGAGGTGCTGGTGTAGGGCTCGGGCAGGAGGTCGTCGCCGTCGTGCTCGTCGGTGTGGGCCAGGATCAGCCGCGACGGCGTCAGCACCAGCACGCTGAGATGGCGCCGGACCTCGTCACGCTCGAAGGTCGGCTCGTGGTGCACGAAGAACGAGACGACGTTCTCCCCCGCGACCGCGCCGTCCACGGCGTCGGCGACCACCTCGGGGTAGTAGCCCGTGCGGTCGATCGCCCGGCGCAGGTCGCCGGTCGGTCCGGAGGTAGAGGAGCGCATGGCGCCGAGTCTGCCGCACCGGGCACTCAGTGCGGCACGGTGTCCCCAGGATGCGGGTTGAGGCGCCGGGCGTAGAGGTCGGAGCGCGAATCGCTCACCGGCGCCACGCGCGCTGTCGCGGTCAACACGCTCACGCCGTCCACACCGGCGAGCACGAGGGGGAGCTCCAGCTGACTGACCTGGGGCAGGTCGTTCTGCAGCTGGGCGATCCGCCCGATCAACGACTCCACGGCGGCGACGTCGACCGGCTCGGCACCCCGATATCCGAACAGCAGCGGCGAGCTCTTGACCTCCCGCACGAGGTCGGCGACGTCGCGTCCGCCCAGCGGCGGGATCCGGTAGGCGCGGTCGTTGATGAGATCGATGATCGGGCCGCCGAGGCCGAACGAGACGACAGGTCCGAAGAGAGGGTCCTCCATGCTGCGCACCGCGATCGGCACCCCCGGCGGTGCGCACTTCTGCACGACGAACTGCGCGGCGGCCGGGTCGCGCACCAGAGCCGAGAGCGAGTCCCACGCACTCTTCATCTCGGCCGCCGAGTCGATGTTGCGCCAGACATGGGCCAGGTCCGGTCGCTCTCGCATGCCCTCGGCGGTGGCCTTCAGGACGACGTCCCACTTCAGCGCCTTGCCGGCGGCCTGCGCCTGCTTGAGGGAACCGACGGCGACGGCGTCCCACAGCTCGATGCCGTAGGCGGCGAGCAGCTCCTGCGTCTGACCCCGCGTCAGGTCGGTGCCGGTGGGGTGGATCGAGAGCACCTCGTTAACGATGCGCCGTGCCGTGGCGACGTCGGCCTCCGCGACGTCGGGCACGGGCGAGTCGGGCGTGCGCAGCCACAGCGCGTAGCCCACCACCTTCGCCAACGCCCGCACGGCGGACTCCACGGCCGGGTAGCTGGGCACCGAGCCGCGACCCGCCGCGGAACCAGCGACGTCGGGCACGCGCAGGAGCTCGGGCAGGCCCTCGGCGCCGAGGAACGAGGTGACCAGCGGCTTGTCGGACTGCTCTCCGACGGCGGCGAGCACGTTGGCGACGTCCTCGCCGGAGATGTTGAGCGGCGGGATGTAGACCGAGATGACGGCGTCCACCTCGTCGTCGTCGATCGCCTCGTCGAGGGCGTCCTCGAAGTCCTCCGCGCTCGGCTCGGCGTGCAGTGTCGTGGCGCGGCTGACGACGAGACCGACGGCGGCGGCCGCATCGGCGGCGAGCAGACCGAGCGCGTCGGAGTTGCCGACGATCGCGACCCGGCGGCCCTTCGGCAGCGGCTGGTGGGCCAGCAGCTGCGCGACGTCGAACATCTCCTCGAGCGTGTCGACCTGGATGATGCCCGCCTGGCGGAACATCGCGTCGAGGGCCTCCGGGGGTGCGGAGATCCGACGGACGGCGTGACCCATCGGCACGCCCTGGGTGGTACGCCCCGAGCGGACGGCGATGATCGGCTTGCGCAGCGAGACACGACGAGCGATCCGGGAGAACTTGCGCGGGTTCCCGATCGACTCCAGGTAGAGCAGCACGACCTCGGTGGCGTCGTCCTCCTCCCAGTACTGCAGGAGGTCGTTGCCCGAGACGTCGGCGCGGTTGCCGGCGCTGACGAACGTCGTCAGCCCCAGGCCTCGGTTCTGGACCTTCTCCAAGATCGCCGAGCCGAGCGCACCGGACTGGCAGAAGAACCCGGCACGGCCCCGTGGCGGCATCACCTGCGAGAGCGAGGCGTTGACCTGGACCCGGGGGTCGGTGTTGATGACCCCGAGGCAGTTCGGGCCGATCAGGCGCAAGCCGTACGAGCGGGAGAGGCCGACCAGGTGCCGCTGACGCTGACGTCCCTCCTCGCCGGTCTCGGCGAAGCCGGAGGAGATCACGATCATGCCGTGCACGCCCTTGGCCGCACAGTCCAGCACGACGTCGTTGACCGACTCGGCCGGGACGGCGACGATCGCGACGTCGACCTCGTCGGGGATGTCGTTGATGGTGCGGAACGCCGGCAGCCCCGAGACCGCGGCGGCGCTCGGGTTCACGGCGTAGACACGGCCGGTGAAGTCGGCGTTGACCAGGTTGCGCACCAGCACCTGGCCGATGGTGTCCTGCCGGCGGCTGGCGCCGATCACGGCCACCGAGCGCGGGTTGAAGAAGCGCTCGATCGACGCCGCCTCCGCGCGGTGCTCGCGGCCCCGCATCACCCCGATCGAGGTGTCGGTCGGGTCGATGGAGAACTCCAGGGTGAGGACGCCGTCCTCGTACCCGCTCGCGACGCGGTAGCCGGCGTCGCGGAAGGTGTGGATCATCTTGTTGTTGTCGGGCAGGACCTCGGCGGTGAACCGCTCGATGCCGCGTTCGCGCGCCGCCTGCGCCAGGTGCTCGAGCAGCAGCTGACCGATGCCTCGGCCCTGCTGGGCGTCCTCGACGAGGAACGCGACCTCGGCCTCGGCGTCGCCGACGACGTCGTAACGCCCGACGGCGATCATCTTGCCCTGCAGGAGCAGGACCAGCGCGACGCGCTGGTCGTGGTCGACCTGGGTGAACCGCTTGATGTCGCGCTCGGAGAGCTGGGGCATCGGGCTGAAGAACCGGTAGTACTTCGAGCGGTCGGAGACCCGCGCGTAGAACTCGACGAGCAGGTCGGCGTCGTCCGCGCGGATCGGACGGATGTGCGCCGCCCTGCCGTCCCGCAGCAGGACGTCGGCCTCCCAGTGGCGTGGCGGCAGCACGCCGGTCGCAGCCTCCCTGCCCGATCCGTCGTCGTCCCGCTGCGTCACCCGATCAGCGTATCGGCTGGGGACCGGCCCTCGGGAGGCCCGACACGGCGCGCCTGGCCGCCGAGGACCCCGGCTCGTGGAGAGAATGGAGCACGTGGCGCGACGGACCAAGCAGCAAGAGCTCCCCGACGACTTCGAGGAGCACATCCTCGACATCGACGTCCGCGAGGAGATGCGCAACTCCTTCCTGGAGTACGCCTACTCGGTGATCTACTCCCGCGCCCTCCCGGACGCGCGGGACGGCCTCAAGCCGGTGCAGCGACGGATCCTCTACACGATGAACGACATGGGGCTGCGTCCCGATCGTGGTCACGTCAAGAGCGCCCGTGTGGTCGGCGAGGTGATGGGTCGTCTGCACCCACACGGGGACGGCGCGATCTACGACGCTCTGGTCCGTCAGGCGCAGTCGTGGTCGATGCGACTGCCGACCATCGACGGCCACGGCAACTTCGGGTCGCCCGACGACTCCCCCGCCGCGATGCGCTACACCGAGTGCCGGATGGCGGCGTCCGCGGTCGCGATGACCGCCGACATCGACGAGGAGACCGTCGACTTCCGGCCCAACTACGACAGCCGCGAGCTCGAGCCGAGTGTCCTGCCTGCGGCGATCCCGCATCTCGTCGTCAACGGGACGACGGGCATCGCCGTCGGCATGGCGACCAACTGCGCCCCGCACAACCTGGTCGAGGTCGTTCAGGCGCTGCGGCACCTGATCACCCACCCGAAGGCCGATCTCGACGACCTGATGCGTTTCATCCCAGGCCCCGACCTGCCCACCGGCGGCAAGATCGTCGGCCTCGACGGCGTTCGCGAGGCCTACGAGACCGGCCGCGGGACGTTCCGGATGCGCGCCACCGCGCGGGTGGAGACGATGGGACGTCGTCGCGGCATCGTCGTCACCGAGCTGCCGTACGGCGTGGGCACCGAGAAGGTGATGGAACGGATCAAGACGCTCGTGCAGGGCAAGAAGCTGCAGGGCATCGCGGACATGAAGGACCTCACCGACCGCGACCACGGCCTGCGGCTGGTCATCGAGGTGAAGAACGGCTTCGTGCCCGAGGCACTGCTGGAGCAGCTCTACAAGCTGACTCCGATGGAGGACTCCTTCGGCATCAACAACGTCGCCCTCGTCGACGGGCAGCCCCGCACCCTCGGTCTGAAGGAGATGCTCGAGGTCTTCCTCGGACACCGCTACGAGGTCGTACGCCGACGCTCGGCCTTCCGCCGCGGCAAGGCCGCCGATCGTCTCCATCTGGTCGAGGGCCTGCTGATCGCGATGCTGGACATCGACGAGGTGATCCAGCTGATCCGCGGAAGCGAGAACTCCGAGGAGGCCCGCGAGCGGTTGATGTCGGTCTTCGACCTCACCGAGCCGCAGGCCAGCTACATCCTCGACATGCAACTGCGTCGGCTCACCCGCTTCTCCCGCATCGAGCTCGAACGCGAGCAGAGCGAGCTGCGACGCACCATCGAGGAGCTCGACGCGATCCTGAGCGACGAGAAGCTGCTCCGCAAGGTCGTCTCCGACGAACTCGCCGACGTCGCCAAGACCTTCGGGACACCGCGTCGTACCGTGCTGCTGGAGTCGGCTGGTACGACGGTCACGGCAGCCGCGGCGCCGCTGGAGGTGCCCGACGACCCATGCTTCGCCCTGCTCAGCTCCACGGGCCTGCTCGCCCGGACGACGAGTGCCGACCCGGTGGGCACCGGTGGGGGCCGCGCCAACCACGACGTCGTCAGCTCCGCGGTGCGCACGACCGCGCGCGGCGAGATCGGGGTGCTGACCAGCCACGGGCGTCTGCGGCGGCTCGCGGTGCTGGATCTCCCGGCCATCCCGCCGTCTGCCAACGACCCCCACCTGCAGGGCGGTCTGCCGCTGACCGAGGTGCTCGCGCTCGACGCGGGCGAACGTGCGCTCGGCCTGTGTCGGATCGCGACCGACGGCCCCGGGCTGGCCCTGGGTACCCGCGACGGCGTGGTGAAGCGGGTCAACCCCGAGGTGCTCGGCAAGGACGAGTGGGAGGTGATCGGCCTCAAGGACGGCGACGAGGTCGTCGGCGCCGTCGAGCTCGTCACCGGCACCGAGAGCCTGTGCTTCATCACCAGCGACGCGCAGCTCCTGCACTTCGGCGCCGACCTGGTGAGGCCGCAGGGCCGCGCCGGCGGCGGAATGGCCGGCATCAAGCTGGCGGCCGGCCAGCGGGTCGTGTGGTTCGGTGCCGTGGACGGCGACCCGGCCACCTCTGCGGTCGTCACCTCGTCCGGTACCTCCACCGCGTTGCCCGGCACCGAGCCCGGCAGCGTCAAGGTGACCCCGTTCGAGGAGTACCCCTCCAAGGGCCGCGCGACAGGTGGCGTGCGCTGCCACCGCTTCCTCAAGGGGGAGGATGCCCTCGTCTTCGCGTGGGCCGGCGCCGCACCCCCGCGAGCGAGCGCCGCGAGCGGGGCTCCCGTCGACCTGCCGCCCGCCGAGGGCCGTCGCGACGGGTCGGGGACTCCGGTGAGTCAGCCGATCACGGCCTGCGCAGGCCCGCTCGCCGTCCGACTCGGCGCCGGAGCCTCGGCGCCCGAGACGCCCGAGGCCGGTGTGACAGGGTGATGGCCATGACGAGCCTTCCCGCGGCCCTCCGTCCCATCCGCCGCACCCGCGCCTCGCGCGGTGCGCGAGCCCTCGCCGTCGCGGCGACCGGACTGGCCCTCGCGGCCACCCTGTCGGCCTGCAGCGACGACGACGGTGCGGACGGCGGCGGCGCGCCGGCGAACGACGTCCTCGGCGAGGCGAAGACGCACCTCGACGAGACCTCCGGGGTCCGGCTGACCCTGGCCACCGACGGCACGGCCGACGGCGACTTCCTCAAGTCCGCCACCGGCGTGATCACCGACGCCCCGGCGTTCGAGGGTTCGGTCGACGCTCGCTTCATGGGCTTCGACGCCAGTGGCATCAAGATCGTCTCGGTCGACGGCGACCTCTACGTGGACATCCCGGTCACCGGCTGGAGCAAGCAGAACCCGGAGGACTTCTGCGCACCCGACCCTGCGACACTGCTCGACCCCGAGACCGGCGTGTCCGGCGTCCTGGGCGCGGCCACCGACCTGGAGAAGGGCGAGAGCCGCCGGGGAGGCGCGAACAACGACGAGATCCTCACCGACTACTCCGCCACGGTGCCGGGCGAGGCGATCACGAACATCCTGCCGTGCGCGCCCGGCGACTCCTTCGACGCGGTGTTCTCCATCGACGACGAGGGCTACCTCCGGACGGCGAAGCTCACGGGTGAGTTCTTCGGCGACGACGACATCACCTACACGATCGACGTCGAGGAGTACGACGTGAGCCAGGAGATCAGCGCCCCGTGAGGCAGCCGGTGCGCATCGACCGGCGGGGTCGGTGGGTGCTCGCGTGACCCAGGTGGACCGTCGCACGCGGGGGTTGCTGACCCTCGCCGCGCTCGCGGTGGCCTTCGCAGCCGTCGACACCTACGTGGTGGTGCTCGCCCTGCCCGACATGATGGCCTCGACCGGCATCGGCGTGCAGGAGCTCCAACGAGCCGCTCCGATCGTGTCGGGCTTCCTCCTGGGCTATGTGGCGATGCTGCCTCTCATCGGTCGCGTCAGCGACCTGCGCGGCCCCGTGCCCGTGCTGACCGCCTCCTTGATCGCCTTCGTGATCGGCTCGGTCGTGACCGCGGCGGCCTACGACCTGACGTCGATGGTGGTCGGCCGGTTCCTCCAGGGCGTCGGCGGCGGTGGACTCGTGCCCGCCACGATGTCGCTGGTCGCGGCGCTGTACCCGGTCGAGCGCCGCGGGCTACCGCTCGGGCTGGTCTCCGCGGTGCAGGAGTTCGGCGCGGTGATCGGACCGCTGTTCGGCGCTGCGGTGCTCACCGTGACGACCTGGCGGGGCATCTTCGCGATCAACGCGGCAGTCGGCCTCCTGCTCTACGTCGCGATCCGGCTCTTCCCGCGCGAGGCCGCGACCTCCGCCGAGTCGCCTGGTGATCGGCGGCAGCCGGAGCGCGTGCCGCGGGGGGTTCCCGACATCCTCGGAGCCGCGTTGCTCCTGATCGCCGTCGTGGCCGCCGGCCTCACCGTCAACCCGCCGACGGCCCTCTACACCGACCTCACCTGGGGCGAGCTCTACGTGCCGGTGACCGACGGCGGCGGTCGTTGGCTGCAACCGGTGGGCCTGATCGCGATCGTGGCGTTCGTGCTGTTCTGGGTGCGCTGCGTCATGGCGCAGCGCCCGCTGCTCGACGTCCGCGCATGGGGGCGCACGCTCGACGAGGCCGACGGTCGTGGCTCGGCGCTGCTCTGCATCGCGTTGGCCGGCATCGTCCTGGCGTTCGCGACCGCCGACCCCGAGGTGTCGGTGTTCTCGCCGCAGGGGCCGTGGTTCCTCACGGGCTCGGCGGTGGCCGCGGTCTCGCTGGTCTTCCACGTGCGGCAGGCTCCCGACCCCATCCTTCCCCGAGGCGTGCTCGCGGCCAGGGCGGCCTGGGGCGGACTCGTCGTCAGCCTGCTCGTCGGCTGGGCCCTGATCGCCGCGCTCGTCGACATCCCGCTGTTCGCGCGCACGGCCGAGGAGTCTTACGACCAGTTGGACGCCGCCCTCGTGCTGCTGCGCTTCCTGGTCGCACTGCCCATCGGCGCGGTCATCGGGGGCTACCTGGTGCGCCGTCTCGACGCCGGCGTGGTGACCGCGATCGGGATGGCGGCAGCCGCGGCCTCGTTCGCCTGGATGTCCACCTGGGACCGCGGCAGCCTCGACTCAGCCCTGCACGGATGGGTTCCGCTGGCCCTGGGTGGCCTCGGCTTCGGCCTGGCCCTCGCACCCGTGAACGCCGCCGTGCTCGCCAGCACGCGCGACGACTCACACGGCCTCGCGAGCGCCCTCGTCGTCGTCGCGCGGATGGTCGGAATGCTCGTGGGCATCTCGGTGCTGACGACGTGGGGCCTCAGCCGCCTGTACGCCGAGCGTGACGCCGACCCCTCTCTCGGCCTGCGCGACCTCGGCATGTTGCAGGAACAGGCCGTCTTCCAGGGCGCCGCCGCGGTGGCCGCGCTGGCCGCGGCGCTCGCCCTGGTGCTCTTCCGGGGAGCTCCCACGCGGGGCACCAGGTGGACACCTCCTGCAGGGTGAGTCCCGACCTCGCTAGGTTGTGGGGCTGTGGCCGAATTCGATGACTTGATCGCCGCGAACGCCGAGTTCGCGAAGGACTTCGCCTATGCCGGGTTCGACGGTATCGCCCGCGCCGGGGTGGCGATCGTGACCTGCATGGACTCCCGTATCGATCCGCTGCGGATGATCGGCCTCAAGCCGGGCGACGCGAAGATCTTCCGCAACCCCGGCGGCCGGGTGACCCCCCAGGCCCTCGAGGCGCTGGTGCTCGGCGTCCACCTGCTCAACGTGCAGCGCATCCTGGTGGTGCCGCACACCCGCTGTGCCGTGGCGTCCAACACCGAGGACGAGCTGCGCGCGCGGGTCGAGGCCTCGGCCGGTGTCGACGCCTCGTGGCAGCCGATCAGCGTGGTGACCGATCAGGAGCGCACGCTCAAGCACGACATCCAGAAGGTGACCAGCCACCCGCTGGTGCCCTCCACGGTGCACGTCGGCGGGTTCCTCTACGACGTCGACACGGGTCTGCTGAACCGCATCGTCTGAGTCCGCCCTCACCTCTCATCACGCGCTCGCCGTGCGCGCCAGGAGGCCGACCATGTTCGAGTCCATCCTCGGCACCGGTGGTGCCCGATGACGCGTGCTGACATCACGTTCGGCTCCGGCGACACCTTCTGCGCCGGATGGCACTACACGCCCGATGGCGCCGATGCCGATGACCTGCGGCCGATCGTCGTCATGGCTCATGGACTCGGCGGGGTGAAGGAGGAGCGTCTCGACGCCTTCGCCGAGCGCTTCACCGCGGCCGGTTACGCCTGCCTGGTGTTCGACTACCGCAACTTCGGCGCGAGTGGCGGTCGCCCGCGTCAGGTCCTCGACATCCAGAGCCAGCTGGCCGATTGGCGGGCTGCGGTGTCCTACGCCCGCTCACTGCGTGGCGCGGACCCCGATCGCGTCGTCGTCTGGGGGACCTCCTTCGGCGGAGGGCACGTGATCGTCACCGCGGCGGACGATCATCGCGTCGTCGCCGCGATCTCCCAGTGCCCTTTCACCGACGGGCTCGCGTCCGCCCTGGCCACCGACACCCTCCCCTCGATCCGCGTCACCGGTCTGGCGATCCGCGACGCCGTCGCAGCTCGCCGTGGCCGCGCACCGGTGATGATCCCGACCTCCGGACCGCCTGGCTCGGCGACCCTCATGAACGCGCCGGACTGCGAGAGCGGCATCGCCGCGCTGAAGCCGGCGGGTACATCGGGCCGAACCGAGGTCGCGGCTCCCGCGGCGAGAACCACGTCGACGCGGCGCCCGGCACCTCGACGTCGTCGACGCGCTGCACGATGGACTCCTCGCACGGCGACGTTAGGATGCCGTCTGGATCGGCTCGATGGTCGCTAACTGCTCCGCCAGAGCGCGACGCTCGATCCGCAGTTCGTAGTGCGACTGCAGGTTCATCCAGAACTCGGCTGATGTCCCGAAGTACGTGCCGAGGCGGACTGCCGTGTCGGCCGTGATGCCCCGCTTGCCGTGGACGATCTCGTTGATGCGGCGGGGCGGCACGCCGATCGCCACTGCCAGTCGATGCTGCGTGATGCCGAACTCGGCGATGAAGTCATCCAGGAGGACCTCGCCAGGATGGATCGGATCGATCCGATTCGTCGTGCTCATCTCAGCCCCTTCAGTGGTAGTCGACCAGTTCGACGGCACTTACACCACCATCGCTCCACTGGAAGCAGAGACGCCACTGATCGTTGACCCGAATACTGTGCTGCCCGCGACGATCACCCCTGAGCTGCTCCAACCTGTTTCCCGGCGGCACCCGCAGATCCTCGATCGTCGTCGCCGCGTGAAGAAGCTCGAGCTTGCGCAGGGCGACCCGCTGCAACATCCGGTCGACGCCTTTGACGTACTCCTCGTTCCAGATTCGCTCGGTCCGCTTGTCCGCGAACGACCTGATCACACCAGAAGCATAACGCGCAACGTTATGAACGCAACTCGTTATCCTCAGGCGTCCAGGGCCTCGACGTCGACGTCGTAGGCGCCCTGCACGATGAACTCCTTGCGCGGCGCGACCTCCGAGCCCATCAAGAGCTCGAAGACCTGCGAGGCAGCGTCGGCGTCGTCGACGGTGAGGCGGCGCAGGGTGCGGTGGCGCGGGTCCATCGTGGTCTCGGCCAGCTGGTCGGCGTCCATCTCGCCCAGACCCTTGTAGCGCTGCACCGGGTCCTTCCAGCGGACGTTCTTCTTCTTCAGCTCCGCCAGCTTCCGCTGCAGCTCGTCGTCGGAGTAGGTGTAGACGTACTTGTCCTGGCCCTTGCGCGGGTTGGAGATCTCGATGCGGTGCAGCGGTGGAACGGCGGAGTAGACACGTCCCTCGCGGATCAGGTCCGGCATGTACTTGAAGAAGAGCGTTGCGAGCAGGCAGCGGATGTGGGCGCCATCGGAGTCGGCGTCGGCCATGAAGATGATCCGGCCGTAGCGGGTCGCGTCGAGGTCGAACGTGCGCCCCGAACCCGCGCCGACGACCTGGATGATCGAGGCGCACTCCAGGTTCTTGAGCATGTCGCCGACCGAGGCCTTCTGGACGTTCAGGATCTTGCCGCGGATCGGCAGCAGCGCTTGGAACTCGGAGTTGCGAGCGAGCTTCGCGGTGCCGAGCGCGGAGTCGCCCTCGACGATGAAGAGCTCGGTGCGCTCGTTGTCGGCGCTGCGGCAGTCGGCCAGCTTGGAGGGCAGCGAGGAGGACTCCAACGCGTTCTTGCGACGCTGCGTCTCCTTGTGCTGCCGTGCGGCGATGCGGGTCTTGGACGCTCCCAGCACCTTCTCCATCAGCAACCGCGCCTGCGCCTTCTCCGCACGCTTGGTGGAGGTGAGGAACGCGGTCAGCTGGGAGACGACGATCTTGCGGACCTCCGCGCGCACCGCCGGGGTGCCGAGGATCTCCTTGGTCTGACCCTCGAACTGCGGCTCTGCCAGCCGCACCGTCACGACGCCGGTCAGACCCTCGAGGATGTCCTCCTTGACCACGTCGGCGTCGTTGACCTTGAGCACCTTGGCGCCGCGCATCGCGTCGTTGAACGGCTTGACGAGGGCGGCCTCGAAACCCGCGATGTGGGTGCCGCCCTTCGGCGTGGCGATCACGTTCACGAAGGAGCGCAGCTCGGTCTCGTAGCCGGTCCCCCAGCGCACGGCGATGTCCACGCCGAGCACGCGGTCGACGTCCTGGGGGGTCATGTGGCCCTGGGCATCGAGCATCGGGACCGTCTCGGTGAACGAGCCCTCCCCCTGGATGCGCAGGATCTCGGTGACGGCCTCGTCACGGGCGAGGAACTCGGTGAACTCCGCGATCCCCCCGTCGTGGCGGAACTTCTCCTCGGTCGGCGTCTCGCCCCGCAGGTCGCGGATGACGAGCTCGAGACCCGGCACGATGAAGGAGGTCTGGCGGGCGCGGCCGACCAGGCCCTCGATCTCGAACCGCGCGTCCTTGGTGAAGATACGGCGGTCGGGCCAGAACCGGATACGTGTGCCCGAGCGCCCCTTGGCCACCCGGCCACCCTTGCGGGTGAGACCCGAGGTCTCGGTGAAGCCGGCGTCGGGACCCTCGCCGTCGAAGATGCCGGCCGCACCGTGGCGGAAGCTGAGACCCTGGCTGGCCGGTGAGCGGTCGACGTCGATGTCCATGCGGGCCGACAACGCGTTCACCACCGAGAGGCCGACGCCGTGCAGTCCGCCGGTGGCGACGTAGGACCCGCCACCGAACTTGCCGCCCGCGTGCAGCTTGGTCGCGACGACCTCCACGCCGGGCAGGCCGGTCTTGGGCTCCTTGTCGGTCGGGATGCCGCGGCCGTCGTCGTAGACCTCGGCCGACCCGTCGGGGTGCAGCGTGACCTCCACACGGTGCGCAGCGCCTGCCAGCGCCTCGTCGACACCGTTGTCGATGATCTCCCACAAGCAGTGCATGAGGCCGCGGGTGTCGGTCGAGCCGATGTACATACCGGGCCGCTTGCGGACGGCCTCGAGCCCCTCGAGGACGAGGAGATGCGCTGCGTTGTAGGTGTTGTCGGCGATCGGAGGACTCCTGGACGTACGGATGGGAGAGCACCGTCGAATCTACCGGCGACACGCCGGGCTCCCGTGCCGCCACGCCTGCCGACCGCACGTCACGATGAACGGGATGTACTCGACGTCGCGTACGTCACGCTCGGAGCATGGGAAATGCCTGATCGGGGAACACCTCTCGTGATTGGATCAAGTGAGGAGCCCCACCTGCCGAAGGGAATGTTGTTCCCGCTGGCTACGTTGATCACGGCACCGACTGAGGAGAGAAGAGGCCGAAAAGTGACGACTGCGACTGCACCCAGCACCCCACTGACCGCTGAGGACCGCTGTGACCGCTGCGGTGCCCAGGCCTACCTCCGCGTCGCCCTCCAGAGCGGAGGCGAGCTCCTGTTCTGCGCTCACCACGCGCGCGAGCACGGCGACGCCCTCAAGGAGATCGCCGTGACGGTCGTGGACGAGACGCACAAGCTCGCGCCCTCGCACGGCGCCTGACACAGGCTTACCCGCACCACCGTTCTCGGGGTTCCGGCCGCTGGCCGGGGCCCCGAGAACGCATTTACGGCTCGATTTCGGCCGCGAGCCGGGCCGACCTGTGGATCCGGCTGCGCGAACTCCGCTCACCTGTCATGCTTGTTCAGCCAGGTCGTGCCGATGGTCTGCCCCCCAGCCATCGGACGACCTGGTCTGGGTTGTGCGGCGCGTCAGGCCACCGGCGGAGCCGCCTCCTCGGCCAGCACCTCGGGTGCCGCCTCGGCGATGACCTCCACGCGCGTGAGGCGCCGCCCCTCGACCGCGACCACCCGGAGCACCGCGCCGTCGACGGCGATCTCCTCGCCCTCCTCCGCGACGTGCCCCAGGCGGGCCAGGATGTAGCCCGCGACGGTCTCGTAGCCGCCGTCGGGCAGCACGATCCCGGTCTCGTCGGCGAAGTCCTCGATGGTCAGACCGGCCGACACCACGACGGCCCCACCGACAGCAGCAGCCGCGCCGGTGTACCCAGCCTCCGGCTCGACGTCGTACTCGTCGCGGATGTCGCCGACGATCTCCTCCACCAGGTCTTCGAGGGTGACGATGCCGTCGGTGCCCCCGAACTCGTCGACCACGATGGCCAGATGTGCACCGGCTTGGCGCAGGCCGACGATGCTGGGCAGCACGCGGTTGGTTCCCGGCAGGTGGACCACCGCACGTTGGACGTCCGCGACGGTGCGACCCGGCGTCGGATCGCCGACGAGGTCACGGACGTGCACGAACCCCGTCACGTCGTCGAAGTTCGCACCGGTGACGGGGTAGCGGGAGTAGGGCTGCGACGTCACCCAGCCGATCGCCTCCTCCAGCGGCATCGCCCCGTCGATGAACGTGACGTCACCTCGGGGCCGCATCACTTCCTTGAGGCTGCCGCGGGTCGCGGCGAAGACGTCGCTGAGGATCTGGCGTTCGTCATCGGTGAGGCTCTCGTTGCTGGTGACGAACTCACGCAGCTCCTCCTTGCTGACCTCCTCCGATGTCGCATCGGGGTCTCCGCCCAGCAGACGAACCACGGTGTTGGTCGAGAGCGAGAGCAACCAGATCACCGGCCGCATGACGGTCGCGAAGCGGTCGAGCACCGGGCCGGTGAGCATCGAGACGCTCGCCGCACGCTGGAGCGCGAGGCGCTTGGGCACCAGTTCGCCGAACACCAGCGACAGGTAGGCGATCAGCAGGGTCATCACGATCAGCGCGGCCGTGTCGGCGGCGTCGTCCCCCAGACCGAGGTCGACCAGGTACGGCGCGACGTCGGGCGCCAGCGTCGAGCCGCCGTAGGCGGCGGAGAGGAACCCGGCGACCGTGACACCGATCTGCACCGCGGAGAGGAAGCGGTTGGGGTCGCGCGCGATCTGCGCGACACGCTGCCCGCGGGAGCCACGGAGAGCGAGCTGGCTCACCTGGGTGTCACGCAGCGACACCAGGGCGAGCTCGGTCGCGGCGAACACACCGCCGACCAGGACGAACACCAGGACCAGACCGAGATTGACGAAGGTCTGTGCATCGATCATGCCCGCTCACCTCCTCCCAGCGGAGCAGATGAGCGGATCAGACTTCGACTCTCGTCCATGCGGGCGATCCTAGGGTCAGGCCGGTCGACGGCGCCTTTCACCCTTCGGTGTGGCGTGACCGCCGCACGTGCCGGGAAGACGACGTCTACTCGGGACTCGTTCCCCGTCCGGAAAGGCTCCGCCGATGAACACCGCGCCCTTCAACGTCAACGCCGACGTCCTCCCACTCGACGGCCGCACCGAGGACATTCGCCAGCGGCTCGCCGCCGGCTACAGCCTCGACGACGTGCTCGGTCCCCGGGATGCGCAGAGCCCCTCCGTCGCGTGACGAAGGGGCTCTCCTGGGTGGGTCGATCTCAGTCCAGGTAGTCGCGCAAGACCTGCGAGCGGCTGGGGTGACGCAGCTTGCTCATCGTCTTGGACTCGATCTGGCGGATGCGCTCGCGGGTGACGCCGTAGACCTTCCCGATCTCGTCCAGCGTCTTGGGCTGTCCGTCGGTCAGACCGAAGCGCATGCTCACCACGCCGGCCTCACGCTCCGACAGCGTGTCGAGGACGGCGTGGAGCTGCTCCTGGAGCAGCGTGAACGAGACGGCGTCGGCCGGGACGATGGCCTCGGAGTCCTCGATCAGGTCGCCGAACTCGGAGTCGCCGTCCTCGCCGAGCGGGGTGTGCAGCGAGATCGGCTCGCGACCGTACTTCTGAACCTCGATGACCTTCTCGGGGGTCATGTCGAGCTCCTTGGCGAGCTCCTCGGGCGTGGGCTCGCGGCCGAGGTCCTGCAGCATCTGGCGCTGGACGCGCGCGAGCTTGTTGATCACCTCGACCATGTGCACCGGGATGCGGATGGTGCGGGCCTGGTCGGCCATCGCACGGGTGATCGCCTGACGGATCCACCACGTCGCGTACGTCGAGAACTTGTAGCCCTTGGTGTAGTCGAACTTCTCCACCGCGCGGATCAGACCGAGGTTGCCCTCCTGGATGAGGTCCAGGAAGAGCATGCCGCGACCGGTGTAGCGCTTGGCGAGGGAGACGACGAGTCGCAGGTTGGCCTCGAGCAGGTGGTTCTTGGCGCGGCGCCCGTCCTCGGCGATCCACTCGAGCTCTTCGAGAACCTTGGCCGAGACCTTGCCGCCCTTGCCGAGCTTCTCCTCCGAGAACAGGCCGGCCTCGATCCGCTTGGCGAGCTCGACCTCCATCTCGGCGTTGAGGAGCGGCACCTTGCCGATCTGCTTGAGGTAGTCCTTGACCGGGTCCGCGGTCGCGCCGGCGACCATGACCTGCTGCGCCGGCTCATCAGTGTCGTCGGCGGCGGAGACTACGAACGACGAGGTGGCGGTGGCCTCCTCCTCGTCCTGCTTGATGGAGGGGTCGGCCGCGACGTCCTTCTCGAACTGGTCGTCGGGGATGTCGGGGAGGACCTTCTTGCCGTCCGGCCCCACCTTCGGGGCCTCGGCCGTCTCGACCGCGGTCGCCGGCGCCGCAGCGGCCTTGGCGCTCGCGGCCTTCTTGGCGGGTGCCTTCTTGGCCGGAGCCGCGGCGCTCTTCTTGGCCGCCGTCTTAGCCGGGGTGCTGGCCGCCTTGCGCGTGCTCGTCGCGGCGGCCGCACGCGTCTCGTCCGGAAGGACGACCGTGAGGCCCACCTCGCTCAGGTGCGCCAACAGCGACTTGAGGTGGCGCGGCTCGACACCGGCGTCCTCGCTGGCGGTGCGCACCTGCTCCGGCGTGAACGTGCCGGTCGGGGTGGCCACCTCGATGAGGGAGCGGACGGCGGGGTGGGAGAGCACCTCGGTCGGGATCTTGCGTGCGTTCGAGGACACGAACACCTCTCGTGGAACTGTTGCTGGCAGCAGGTCGGCGGCGATCTTCGACGTTGTGGGCGCGACAAAGCCCGGTGTCGTCAAGAGCCGTCGATCATTCTGCCACGGGGTGCGGCACGGACCGTGATCGACCCGACCTTCACACCGGGCGCCCCGGCAGCGGACCTTAGGACGCCGACTTCTTCGCCGCGGCCTTCTTCTCCTTCTTGAAGTCGCGCACCTTCTGCAGCGAGTGCTGGTCGACGACGTCGGCCACGGACCGATAGCCCTCCAGGGCGTAGTCGCCGCTGAATCGCTCCCACCCTTCGGGCCGGACGTCGAGTTGCTTGGCGACCAGCGCCGCGAAGATCTTCGCCTTCTGCGCACCGAAACCGGGCAGCGCCTGGATGCGCTTGCCGAGATCCTTGCCGTCGGCCGCCTCGGTCCAGATCCGTTCGGCATGGCCGTCGTACTCCTCGACGACGATGCGAGCGAGCTCCTGCAACCGCGCCGCCATGGACCCGGGGAAACGGTGGATCGCAGGCGGGGTGGAGCACAGCTCGACGAACGCCTCCGGATCGGCCTCGGCGATGCCGCGCGGCTCGAACGCACCCAATCGTTCGGCCACCTTCGCGGGCCCGCGGAACGCGTGCTCCATCGGGTACTGCTGGTCGAGCATCATCCCGGCGAGCAGCGCGAAGGGGTTGTCGCTGAGCAACTGGTCGGCCTGGTCGTCGCCGGTGATGTGGATCGTCATGGCGACATCTTGCTGGATACGCGTCCTCGCGGTCCTGTGGACGACGTCGGGCGGCGCGGCTCGGATCGGGGCACGCTGCGGAGGTGATCACCGAACCGACCGACGGGGCCCTGGCCGAGGTCCTGCGCCACGCCGTCCGTCAGCACACGATGAACCTGCGTGGTCGCGCAGCCGAGCCGACGCTCCACGCAGGGGTTCCTGGCGGACGACAGGTCGCGTTCGCGGTGACGGCGGCCCTGCGTCGGACCGAGTCCGACCACGCACTCCTGGTCGACGTCGTGGAGGCCCTGGTGCGGAGCCTCGGCGGACACGAACCGAACACGATCGTGTGGCTGACCCGTCGCGGGCAGGACGAGGAGGTGGGCGACCTGCGCTGGGCGGCCGCGGTCCGGACCGCCGCGACCGAGCTCGAACGACCACTCCCGTTCGTGGTGGTCACCAGGGTCGGGTGGCGCGATCCCCTCACCGGGGTCGGACGTCGATGGGCGCGGGTGCGGGCGAGCGTCAGGCCACCGCCCTCCCCGACGCCTCGGTAGTGCACCGTGCCCGGGCCAGGCTCAGAGCGGCCAGGCGTGCACCGGCTCGTTGGTGTGCATCAGCTCGCGGTACTCCCCCAACACCTCACGGAGCGCATCGAAGCGGGCCGCGTCGCCCGCCGAACCGGGGTGACGCTCCATCCGGCGCACGAACCACTCGGCACCGTTCATGCCGCGCAGGCACCGCTGCTCGATCACGCCGAGCAGCCGGTCGATCTCCGGGCCGGAGACGCCCCACTCCTCCAGGCCCTCCTGGGCCAACGGCAGCAGCCGGCGCAACGTCAGCTCGGTGGCCGACACCTGGCCGACACCTGGCCAGTACAGCTGCGCCTCGATGCCGTGCTGCGCCCCGAGATGGAAGTTCTCCTCGGCCGCGCTGAAGGACATCTGCGACCACAGCGGCCGCTCGCTGCGCGCCAGTGACCGCACCAGCCCGAAGTAGAACGCCGCATTGGCGACAGTGTCGACGACCGTGGGCCCGGCGCCGAGCAGCCGGTTCTCGACCCGGAGGTGGGGCACGCCGTCCACGACGTCGTAGACCGGCCGGTTCCAGCGGTAGATCGTGCCGTTGTGCAGCCTCAGCTCCCCCAGTGCGGGCGTGCCGCCTGCCTCCAGCACGGCGACCGGATCCTCCTCGTCGAGCACGGGCAGCAGCGCCGCGAAGTAGCGCACGTTCTCCTCGAAGAGGTCGAAGACCGAGGTGATCCAGCGCTCGCCGAACCAGACCCGGGGCCGCACGCCCTGGGCCCTCAGCTCGTCGCTGCGCGTGTCGGTGGCCTGCTCGAACAGCGGGATCCGCGTCTCCCGCCAGAGCTGGCGCCCCATCAGGTACGGCGCATTCGCGCCGAGCGCGACCTGCACCCCGGCGATCGCCTGCGAGGCGTTCCAGTAGCCGGCGAAGAGCTCCGGCGAGGTCTGCACGTGGAACTGCGTGCTGGTGCACGCCGCCTCCGGGAGGATCGAGTCGCTCGTCGTGCGCAGTCGCTCCGCCCCCGCGATGTCGATGACGAGGTCCTCCCCCCGCGCTCGCAGGATCTGCTCGCTGAGCAGGCGATAACGCGGATTGGCACTGATGCTGTGCAGACCCATGTGGCCCTCGGCCAGCGTCGGCAGGATGCCGATCATCACCAGGTGGGCACCCACCTCGGCTGAGCGCGCCTCGGCTTCGTTCAGGCTCGACCGCAGGCCCTCCTCGAACAGCGCCAGCCCACCCTCGCGCAGGCGCATCGGGTCGACGTTGATCTCGATGTTGAACTGCCCCAGCTCGGTCTGGAACGCGGGGTCGGCGATCGCCTCGAGCGCCTCGGCGTTCTTCAGGGCCGGATCCTCCGCCCCGTCGACGAGGTTCAGCTCGACCTCGAGACCCGTCATCGGGTCATCGGTGTCGAAGGCGGACTCGCGCAGCATCCGGGCGAAGACGTCGAGGCAGCTGCGCACCTTCTCGCGGTAGCGCGTGCGATCGGCCGGGGTGAACTCCTGGAGGTCGACCTCTTCGCCCATGGCCCGAGACTAGTCGGCCCGACGGCTCCCGAGAGGTGGTCGACGAGCCGATCAACCCAGACCCGCCGTCCAGTCGAACCCGCCCTCGCACGAGGACGGCGGGACCGCACGCGTCAGCGCCTCCGCGACCAGCCCCGCCAACGAGTAGTCGGGCTCGACCGCGCCGACCCGGTCGAGGGCGCACCAGGCGAGGGCGCCGTCGCCCGCGAGCCATGCCGCCCACGCCAGGAGCGCGGCCGGAGCGGCTCGGACGTCGTCGGGGGCGCAGCGTGTCAGCGTCGTCCAGAACCCGATCGCGTGGTGAGCGGACTCACGATGGATCGTGGCCCAGGCAGCATCGCGAACTCGGATGCAGCGCATACCGGCGAGCAGCCGCGCCAGGTCGGTGTCGACGGGGACGCTCGCCCGCTCGACGTGGTGCTCGACGAGCGCCTGCGTCCACGCGCCCTCCGCGAGCACCCAGGTGCGCCACCGCGGATCGTCGGCGTCGACCACCTCGTCGGCCGCCTCGTCGACGGCAGCCCGCAGCCGCTCCCCCGCCTCGACGTCGGGAGCGAGCGAGGCGGCCAGATCGTCGCGCGACCCCAGTACGACCCGACCCCCGAGCACGGACGCTGCCACGAACGGGTGCTCGCGCAGGTCGTAGGGGACGCCGTCACGCGCCATGCGGCCCGCCGATGCCCCGAGCGAGAACCACCGCTCGCCGTCGGCACGCAGCACCTCGGCGACGCCGATCCCGGCCTGAACGAAGCGTCGGGTGAGGCGGGAGGCGACCCGGCGCGAGACGAGCGCCCGCTCGGAGTGGACGACCACCGCCACGGTCTCCACCTCGTGGGCGACCGCGGGCGAGACCAGCGCCTCGACGACGGCATCGACCGGGTCGGCCGGCCCCTCGGCCGGGTCGACGGTCGGCAGGTCGATCCGCGCATGGAAGGGACGCGGTCCGCCGAAGGTCATCAGCACCACGGACTCGGTCGGCCAGAAGCCGAGCACGACCACCGACGCGGCCACCAGATCCTCAGGACGACGCAGGCGCAGCGTGCCCCCGGGAGAGCGTGGACCGGGCGCAGGCACCACCCCCGCGATAGCGCGGAGGGACGAGGCGGAGGAAGGACGAGGTGTGGGATTCATGCCACCGACGCTCGCGCCGGGCGCCGACCGTGGAGCCCGCAGCGCGCTGCGGCATGTGGAGGACCCGTGTCGGCGCGCGGTTGTGGGGACTCAGCGAACACCGGGTGAGCGCTACTGTCGCCGGGTGCGCGACCAGGCCTCGGTGCTCCACCTGGACCTGGACGCCTTCTTCGCTGCCGTGGAGCAGCGCGACAAGCCCTCGTTGCGCGGCAAGCCCGTCGTGGTCGGCGGGGTCGGGGGTCGCGGGGTGGTCGCGACGGCGTCCTACGAGGCGCGCCGCTACGGCGTCCGCTCAGCGATGTCGACACGGGAGGCGCGGGCGCGCTGCCCCCACGCGGCCTTCCTGACCGGGCGCTTCGACGCCTACCGCGAGGCCAGCCGGATCGTGATGGACCTGCTGCGCTCGGTGTCGCCGCTGGTCGAGCCGCTCTCGCTCGACGAGGCCTTCGTCGACCTCGCCGCGGCCGGGGACGGCGGGCCTGCGACGCTCGACGTCGACACCGTCACCGCCTTCGCCCAGGAACTCCGTGCCCGCGTGGCCGAGGCGACGGGCGGGCTGACCGCCTCGGTGGGCGTGGGCACCTCCAAGTTCATCGCCAAGGTGGCCTCCGACCTCGACAAGCCCGACGGACTGGTCGTCGTGGCACCGGGCACCGAGCAGACCCTGCTGCGGCCCATGCACGTCAGCGTGATCCCCGGCGTCGGGCCCGCCACCGTGGAGCGGCTGCGGAGGGCCGGCGTCCAGTCCGTGGCCGACCTGGAGGCCATCGGGCTCGACGAGCTGGTCCGGCTCGTCGGCAAGGCCCACGGCGCAGGTCTGCACGCTCTGGCACGCGCCGAGGACGATCGCACCGTCGTCGCCGAGCGGGAGGCCAAGTCGGTCAGTGTCGAGAGCACCTTCGAGAGCGATCTGACCGACCGCGGGCTGATGGAGGCGCTCCTGACCCGGCAGGCCGGCCAGGTCGCCGAGCGCCTCCAGCGCCACGGACTGTCGGGACGCACCGTGACGATCAAGGTCCGCCTCTACGACTTCACCACCGTGAGCCGCTCCTCGACGTTGCCGGAGCCCACCGACCAGGCTCGCGTGGTCGCGCGACTGGCCCGCACCCTGCTCGCGGAGACCGACACCTCCGGCGGTGTGCGGCTGCTCGGCGTCGGCGTCTCCGGTCTCGCCGACTGGGTACAGGACGACCTGTTCGGAGCAGACGAACCCGCCGGCGAGCCCGAGCCAGAGGCGCCGGCACCGCCACCCGAGGCGTCGATGCGAGAGCCCCACGGCCGTCACGCCTGGTCGCCGGGCCAGGACGTCGTCCACGAGACGCACGGCGCAGGATGGGTGTGGGGCTCGGGTCGCGGCGTCGTCACGATCCGGTTCGAGACCGCGGCGACGCCCGCGGGCCCCGTGCGCAGCTTCGCCGTCGACGACCCGGCGCTGCGGCGCCCCGAAAAGCCGGTGCCCGAGGACGACGAGCCGTCGTAGCGTGCCCGCCATGCCGCATCCCGCAGATCTCAGGATCACCCGCGTCGACCCGACCGACGATCTCGCGCTCCGCGACTGGTACGACGTCGAACGCGGCGCGATGCTGCTCGGACGCGAGCAGATGCCGCACTGGTCGTATGAGGAGATGTCGACGGCGTGGCGCCGCCCCGACCCGGGCGAGGACGCCCGCGGGTACGCCGCGTACGCGGACGGGCGCATGGTGGGCGGCGCGGTGCTCTACATGCCGGTGCTCGACAACCTCGACAAGTGCTGGCTCGGCGTCTGCGTGCGCCCCGACGACCAGCACGCCGGCGTCGGCCGAGCTCTGCTGAGCCACGTCGAGGCCGAGGCCGTGGCCGCGGGCCGCACCGAGCTCCTGGCCGAGTCCAAGATCCCCTTCGCCGAGACCACCTTCCACCGCCACCGACGGTTCGCCGAACAGGCCGGATACGGGTTCTCCAACATCGAGGTCGTACGCCACCTCGGGCTCCCCGTGGACGAGGCGGAGCTCGCCGGCTGGACGTCGGGCGCCGCGGCCAAGCACGAGGGATACCGGATCGAGACCCACGTCAACGCGATGCCCGAGCATCTGCTCGCCTCGTTGTGCGTGCTGCACGGCCAGCTGGGTGTTGACGCCCCCACGGGCGAGGCGGAGTGGGAGGAGGAGCAGATCACCCCCGAGCGCTACCTCGCCAACCTCGACTCGCTGGTGGCCGCGGGACGCACCATCTACGAGACCGTCGCGATCGCACCCGACGGCACGGTCGCCGCCCAGACGACGATGTCGGTGCCCCCGCCGGGCCGCACCGACGTCTCGCAGTGGGGCACGTTCGTGCATCGCGAGCATCGCGGCCACCGGCTCGGACTCGCTGTCAAGGCCGCCAACCTGCGCGCCGTCCAGGACGCACATCCGCAGATGCGCCGGGTCGTCACCCAGAACGCCGAGACCAATCAGTGGATGATCGCCATCAACGAGCAGATCGGATTCGCGCCGGTCGAGGCATCGATGGAGTTCATCAAGCGGATCTGAAGCGCAGGCGCGCACCGGGGCGCAACTGCGCGCAGAGCGCCACGTCGTCGGGATGGACGACGGCGATCACCGGGTAGCCGCCGGTGACGGGGTGGTCGGCCAGGAACACCACCGGCGCCCCCGAGGGCGGCACCTGGATCGCCCCGAGCACCAGGCCCTCGCTGGGCAGCTCGTCGGTCCGCGCCCGCTCGAGCGTCGGACCATCGAGCCGGATGCCGATCCGGTCCGAGGAGGTCCCCACGAGGTACTCGGCGCTGCGCAGAACCTGCGGTGCATGCTCCGCGAACCAGTCCTCGCGAGGCCCCGGTGTCACCCGCAGCCAGACGTCGTCGACCGGGCGCGGCACCACGACGCCGTCGGGGTGGGGCGGGACGGAGGCCGCCGTGCCGATCGGCAGCAGCTGCCCCACGGCGACCCGAGGAGGTCCGACCCAGGCGAGGGTGTCGGTCGACCGGGAGCCGAGAACCGGCTCCACCGCCACACCCCCGGCCACCGCCAGACAGACACGGAGCCCCGAGATCGGCGGACCGATCTCCACCTCGGCCCCACCGGGCACCCACTGCGCCGCACCCCAGGAGACCGCGCGGCCGTCGACGCGCACCGACGCCACGGCCCCGGTGGCCGCGATCCACGTGCCGGAGGACGACACGAACCGCAGCCGGAGAGCCCCGGCGCCGATCTCGAGCAGCGCCGCGCCCTCGGCGTTGCCGACCAGTCGATTCGCCAGGCGCGCCGCCGGTGGATCCGCCCACCCGGACCGCGGCACGCCGAGGTGGGCGAAGCCGGGGCGACCGGAGTCCTGGATCGTCACCATGCCGGCGACCTCCAGCACCTCCATCATCCGGGCTCGCGGGCTCTCCGCGTGGCGATGGGTCATCGCGGCACGAACCGCACGCGTGTGCCGGGTGCCACGAGCGCCGGCTGCTCGCCCACCGCGATGCGCCCGACGTCCCAGAGGGCGGCGTCGGTGCGCCCGATCAGGCGCCATCCGCCGGGCGAGGCTCTGGGATAGACCCCGCACCAGCCGCCCGCGAGCGCCACGGACCCCGCCGGCACCCGAGTACGTGGAGTCTCCAGCCGCGGCACCGCGAGGCCGACGGCGTCGAGGCCGCTCAGGTAGGCGAATCCGGGAGCGAAGCCGCAAAAGGCGGCGACGAACTCGATCGCCGCATGCCGCGCGACGACGCCGTCGACGTCGGTTCCCCAGAATCCGGCGACGTCGGCGAGGTCAGGTCCGTCGTAGTCGGTCGGCAGCTCCACGAGCGGGCCGGCGTCCGCGTGCGAGGCGTCGGGTCGCCAGTGCGTGAGGACGTCGTCGAGCGCTGCCCGGTCGAGGACGTCGTCGAACAGCACGGTGGACGCCCCCGGCACGATCTCGCCCGCCAACGGACGTCGGTGCGCGCGGACGTGGTGCGCCACCTGGAGCGCTGTCGCGCTGTCGGCGACGTCGGCGAGCAGCGCGTTCGGCCCGACCGGGCGCAACCGGATTCGCGCACCGCCCGCCACGGTCACAACCCCCTCAGCGTGTACCCGGCCGACTCGAGGGCCACCCGGCAGGCCCGCGCGTGCGCGACGGCGCCCGGCGAGTCGCCGTGCACGCACACCGAGTCCACCCGGCCGGCGAGCTCGACCGCGCGCTCCGCGACCGCGCGCTCGTCCTCGATCAGCGAGCCGGGCGCCGAGCGAGGCAGCAGCCGGCCGTCGTCGCCGTAGCCACGGTCGGGAAAGCCTTCCCACCAGACCGTGCGCCCGGCGGACGCCGCGGCGTCCAGACAGACACCCGGCATGCCGAGCACCGGCAGCAACCCCCCGCCGTCCAGGACGGCGTGCGCCTGCGCCTCGTCGTCCAGCACGCGGTGGTAGAGCGCCCCGTGCGGCTTGACGTAGCGGACCTCGATGCCGGCGGCGTGGGCGATCTCGGTCAGGACGCCCACCTGGTGACGGACCTGCTCGCGCAGCACCTCGTAGGCGACGTCGACGGCGACGCGGCCGAAGTTGGCCCGGTCGGCATAGGAGACCTGCGCCCCGACCGAGACTCCGTGAGCCGCCGCCTGCTCGCAGACGGCGCGCATCGTGGCGGCGTCCCCGGCGTGGTAGCCACAGGCGACATTGGCGCTCGAGACGAGGCGCAACAGCGCCTCGTCGTCGGTCACCCCCTCGCCGAGGTCGGCATTCAGATCGACCCGCCGTTCGAACCGATGGGCCGTCGGATCCAGGCGCTCCATAGCCCGTGATCCTCATGGATAGGGTCGCCGACATGCCAGCCCGCGAGTCCGCGCAGCCTCCTGCGCCCACGCCCCGCCCGGTCACCACCGAGCATCACGGCCGCCAGCGCGTCGACGAGTACGACTGGATGCGCGACAAGGACTCGGCCGAGGTGATCGCGCTCCTGGAGGCCGAGAACGCCTACACCGAGGCGCGGACCGCCCACCTGGCCGGGCTGCGGGAGCAGATCTTCGCCGAGATCAAGGACCGCACGCTGGAGACCGACCTCTCGGTGCCCACTCGGGTACGCGGGCACTGGTACTACGGCCGCTCGTTCGAGGGCCGCGAGTACGGCGCGAGCTGCCGCGTACCGGTGGTCGACCCCGACGACTGGACGCCGCCACGCCCCGCCGAGGACGCCGCGCCCGACCAACCCGCCCTGCCGGGCGAGCAGGTGCTCCTCGACCTCGACGCCCTCGCCGACGGTCACGACTTCTTCTCCCTCGGCGGCTCCGCGATCAGCCTGGACGACCGGCTGCTCGCCTACTCCGTCGACGTGGTCGGCGACGAGCGCTACACCGTGCGGGTCAAGGACCTGACCACCGGCGAACTGCTCGACGACGAGATCACCGGCGTGATGGGCGGTGCCACGTGGTCGCCGTCCGGCGACGACTTCTACTACACCACCGTCGACGACTCCTGGCGCCCGGACAAGGTCTGGCGCCACCGGATCGGCACCGCTCAGGAGGACGACGAGCTGGTGCTGCACGAGCCCGACGGCCGCTACTGGGTCGGAGTCGGCCGCACCCGCAGCAACCGGTTCCTGATGATCGCGGTCGGCTCGAAGATCACCAGCGAGTACCACCTGCTCGACACCCGGGAGCCCGAGCGCGGCTTCTGGTGCTTCCAGCCCCGCATCGAGGGCCTGGAGTATTCCCTCGAGCATGCCGTGATCGGCGGCGTCGACCGTCTGCTGGTGCTGCACAACGGCACCGGCCCGGACTTCGAGCTGGGCCTGGCAGCGGTGGAGCCGACCGCCCCCGACGCGTGGACGCCGCTGCTGGCGCATGACGACGCCGTCCGGCTGGAGGACGTCGACGCCTTCGCCGGGCACCTCGTCGTCCACCAGCGCAGCAACGGCCTCACCCAGGTACGGATCCTGGAGTTGGACGACGCCGGACCGAACGGCCTCGGCGACGACTACCTGGTCGAGTTCGACGACGAGGTCTACACCGTGGGCTCCGGCGGCACGCCGGAGTTCACCCAGCCCACCGTGCGGGTCGGCTACACCACGATGCGCACGCCGTCCTCGGTGTTCGACTACCACGTGCCGACCCGCGAGCTGCGGCTGCTGAAGCAGGCGCCGGTGCTGGGTGGATACGACCGTGACCTCTACGAGGAGCACCGCCTCTGGGCGACCTCGCGGGACGGCGAGCAGGTGCCGATCTCGCTGGTCTGCCGCACCGATGCCCCGCGGCCCCTGCCGTTGCACCTCTACGGCTACGGCGCCTACGAGATCTCGATCGACCCGTCGTTCTCGATCGCGCGCCTCTCGGTGCTCGACCGCGGCGGCGCGTTCGCGATCGCCCACGTGCGCGGTGGGGGCGAGCTGGGTCGACGGTGGTACGACGACGGCAAGCTCGATCGCAAGCAACACACCTTCGACGACTTCGCGGCCGCGGCACGACACCTGGTCGACGCCGGGTGGACGACGGCCGACCGGCTCGTCGGCGAGGGCGGCAGTGCCGGTGGCCTGCTGATCGGCGCGGTGGCGAACCAGGCCCCCGAGGCCTTCGCGGGCCTCGTGGCCGCGGTGCCGTTCGTGGACAATCTCACCACGATGCTCGATGCGAGCCTGCCGCTCACCGTCACCGAGTACGACGAGTGGGGCGACCCGGCGAGCGACGCAGCCGTCTACGAGACCATCGCCGCCTATGCGCCCTACGACAACGTCGCGGCGCAGCGTTATCCGCGCATCCTGGCTGAGACCTCGCTCAACGACACCCGCGTGCTCTACGTCGAGCCCGCCAAGTGGGTCGCCCGGCTGCGCGAGCGCGCCGTCGACCCCGACGTACTGCTGCGGATCGAGATGACGGCCGGCCACGGCGGGGTCTCGGGCCGATACCAGGCCTGGAAGGACCGCGCGTTCACCCTGGCGTGGATCCTGGACGTTCTCGGGCTGGCCGAGCATCCCCGAACCTGAGATTTCCCCGCCCCTGGGCGGTGGTCTCTGAGAACTCCCTGAAAAGGACGCTGACCTGCAACTTCAGGTCAGTCCGACACGTCCTCCACTACGAAGACCAGTGCACGGGTCGCGGTTCCACACCGCTCCCGGGTGCTGAGCCTTCGGGGTGAGGTGGGAATCCGCCGCACCCCGCCACCGTTGTGATGGATGTGGCCTGAACGGCCACAGGATGTGAGGGGGTCCCCATGGCTGTCACCGCCGCGACCCGGACGACGAACCGGTCGGCCACGCGCGAGATCGAAGGTCGCGACAGCGTCGGTCTCTACCTGGACGAGATCGCCCGCACGCCCCTGCTCGACGCCGTCACCGAGGTCGAGCTGTCCAAGACGATCGAGGCCGGCCTAATGGCGGAGTACCTGCTCGCCGAGGGCCGGGTCGGACGTCGCAAGGGCGGCGCGCCGATGCACGCCACCGAGGCCGAGCTGGAGTGGCTGGCCGAGGAGGGTCGCAAGGCGGTGGACACCTTCATCACCGCGAACCTGCGGCTCGTGGTCTCGATCGCCCGCAAGTACGGCCGGTCCCAGATGCCGATGCTGGATCTGATCCAGGAGGGCAACACCGGACTCATCCGCGCGGTGGAGAAGTTCGACTACACCAAGGGCTACAAGTTCTCCACCTACGCCACCTGGTGGGTGCGCCAGGCGATCACCCGAGGCATCGCCCAGCAGGCGCGCGTGGTGCGCCTGCCTGTCCACGTGGTCGAGGAGCTGAACCAGGTCAGCGGCGCTCGCCGAACCCTGGAGCGCCAACTCGGTCGCGACCCCGAGCCCGAGGAGATCGCCACCGAGCTCGGCATGGCACTGGAGCGGGTGCTGGACCTCATGGCCTGGGGCCGCGAGCACGTCAGCCTCGACACCCCGGTCGACGAGGACGGCGACACCTCACTCGGCGACCTGATGGCTCAGGAGACGGCGCCCGCGCCCGACGTGACGGTGCTGGACGTGGAGTCACGCGAACGGCTCAACCGGTTGGTGGGCCAGCTCGACGAACGCGCGGCCGACATCATCCGCTCGCGCTACGGCCTGGTCGACGGACGGCAGCACAAGCTCGCCGACATCGGCGTCAAGCACGGCATCTCCGCCGAGCGGGTGCGCCAGCTCGAACGCGAGGCCCTGCAGAAGCTGCGGCGACTCGGAGACCCCGACCTCGCCGCCTGATCGGGCCCGCTCCCGATCCACCCGACGGGTCCGCCCGGTCACACGCTGACCGTGCGGGCCCGTTGCGTCGTCCGGCCCGTCGACGACGAGAATGTCGAGGTGCGCATCGGCCCCGACCCGCTGACCAGCCCCGAGATCATCGCGTTCCTGCAGGCACACCTGGATCAGATGCGGGAGATCTCGCCGCCGGAGTCGGTGCATGCGCTCGATCTGGACGGCCTCCGGGCACCGGGGGTCTGGTTCCACTCCGCCTACGACCGGGCCGCCGGCGGGCCCGTCGGCGTCGATGAGCTGGTCGGGTGCGGGGCACTCAAGCGGCTCGACGAGGCCGCGGTCGAGCTGAAGTCGATGCGCACCGCCCCGCACCGGCAGGGCGAGGGCATCGCGAGCCGACTGCTGGTCCACCTCCTCGACCAGGCACGCCAGCTGGGCTTCGGGCGGATCAACCTGGAGACCGGCGCGGAGGACTTCTTCGCGCCCGCACGACGGCTCTACGAGCGGCACGGGTTCGTGGTGTGCGAGCCGTTCGGCGACTACCGGCCCGACCCGCTCAGCGTGTTCATGACGCGAGAGCTGTAGGCGTCGTCACGGCCTCGGGCGTCAGACAGCCGTCAACTCCGCCCAGATCTCCCCGACCCGCGTCCGCAGCTCCTCGATCGTGCTCACGTTCTCGATGACGTGCGTGGCGATGGCCAGCCGTTGCTCGCGGGTCGCCTGGGCGGCGATCCGCGACTCGGCGTCCTCGCGCGTCCAGCCGCGATCCCGCAGCATCCGATCGATCCGCATCTCGTCAGGCACATCGACCACCAGGACGGCGTCGAAGCCGTCGGCGCGGCCGGACTCGGCGAGCAACGGGATGTCGTGCACGACGACGTCCTCCGGCGTCGCCGACGCCTCCAGCTCGGCGTAGCGCTCGAACACCAGCGGGTGCACGATCGACTCGAGCAGCGTGCGCTTCTCCTCGTCACCGAAGACCAGCGCACCCATCCGCGGTCGGTCGAGGTCGCCGTCGTCGGTGAGCAGCTCGGGTCCGAACGCGGCCACCACCTGCTCCAACCCCGGGGTGCCGCGTGCCACGACCTCGCGCGCGAGGGCGTCGGCATCGATCACGATCGCCCCGAGGTCGGCCAGCATCGCCGCCACGGGGCTCTTGCCCGATGCCACCCCGCCGGTCAGGCCCACTCGCATGGGCTCACCGTAGCCATCCGCGACACCGGGTCAGCAGCCGTGGTTCAGCTGCGCACAGGTGTCGGTGCCCCACGCCAACGTGAAGCGGTGCACGGTTCCCGAGAGAGCGACCTGCACCTGGATCGGCGCGAGGTCCATCTGGTTGACCGCCGGGTCGGTCAGCACGCCGTCCACAGGGCTGTAGAGCACCCGCCACCAGGTACCGCCGCCGTCGTCCTCGACGATCTCGGCCTGCTGGGTGATCCCGTCGGGGAAGACGTAGCCGATGCCGGTCACGCCCTCGGGCAGCGGCCCGCCGGCCGCGAAGACCTGGCGCATCCGGTCTGCCGCCATATCGATCACGTTCGAGCTGACCCGCCACGGCGCCACGTCGTCGCGATCGAACGGGGCGTCGACCCGACCCCCGCCCTGCACCGTGACCGTCGACGGCGTCCTCTCGCACGAGGTCCATCGTCGCCCTGCGCGGTAGAAGACGCCGAAGGTCTCCGAGTCGCCCGTCACCACGGCAGGCTCGGCCCGCGGGGTCAGCGCGCCGACCTCGCGTTCGCACTCGGCCAACGACGCCAGCGAGCGGACCGGCGCTCCCTCCGTCCCGGTCGGCTCCGGGAGCGGCGCGGGACTCGTGGCCGCGATCGGCAGCGGAGACGGGAGGGTGGCCCGGTCGTCGGATCGGTCCGCGAGGAGCGAGTCGGCGACAGCGACGCCTCCGGCCAGGAGCACGACGGCCGCCGCAGCGGCGAGCGGCGCTCGTCGGTCGCGGCGCGGCCGCGCGGTCTCGTCATCGACCCCGGCCACCACCCGCGCTCGCAGGCGAGCGCGGGTGTGGTCGTCGAGCGGGTCGATCAGGGGCGGCGTGCTGGTCATGACGGAACTCCTTCGGCAGGTTGATCGCGGGACAGACGGGCACGAGCCCGGGACAGGCGTGAGCGGACGGTGCCGACGGGGACACCGAGCGCGGCCGCGGCGGCTGCGTAGTCGAGGCCCGACCAGACGACGAGCGCGAGGACGTCCTGCTCGCGCCGGGGCAGCCGGGAGACCTCGACGAGGACCTCGCGCATCCGCGCCTCGGCGTCCACGCGCGCCTCGACCTCCTCGGCCGGGTCGGCCACCACCTCGACCGGCATCCTCCCCGAGAGACGCACCTGGCGACGATGGCCTCGGAGCAGGTTGCGGCACACGTTCGTGGCCACTCCGTACAGCCACGGGAGCACCGAGTCGTCGTGCACCACGATGCGATCGCGATGCCGCCAGACCTCCAGGAAGGTGGACGCGGTGGCGTCCTCGGCGTCGGCGCGACTGCCGGTGATCCGGAAGCAGTGCCGGTAGATCCGATCGGCATGGCGGTCGAACGCCTCGGCGACCGCGCCCCGGTCGCCCGCGCGGAACGCCGCCGCGAGCTCGGCCTCGGTGAGTTCCACTCCCCCAGGCTCCCCCACTGGTCTCATGTCGGGTCATGTCCGGCTACCGGACCCGAGTTCCCGCCCCGGCCGACCTTCTACGCTCTGCTCATGCAGGAGGGGGCGCGGGTGGCGCTACTGGTGCCCGGTTCGCAGGCCTACGTCGACGCCGTCTGGTCGCTGCTCGCACGGGGGATCTTCCCGATCCCGCTCGATCCTCGGCTCACGGCCGGCGAACGCGAGCGCATCCTCGCTCCGCTACAGCCCGACGTCCTGGTGACGACCGAAGCCGAGCTGGCTGCCGTGACCTCCGCCGACCGCGGACTGCCGCGGGCCCGACCCATGCACTGCACCAGCGGCACGACCGGGATCCCCAAGGGGGTCGACAGCGGGCTGTTGGACGACGCCTCCGCCGCGGCTCTGGTCGCCGAGGAACGGGACGCGTGGGGGTTCGGCCCCGACGACGTCAACCTGGTGCTGAGCCCGCTCTATCACTCAGCGCCACTCAGGTTCGGGCTCGGCACGCTGCTGGCCGGCGGCCGGCTCGCCATCACCGGCCCCGACCCCGTCGCCGTCACCGCGGCGATCCAGCGCGAGCGTCCCACGACGATGTTCTGCGTGCCCACGCATCTGCAGCGCCTCTTCGCGCACTGGGACATCGTCGGAGTTCCCGACCTCTCCAGCTTTCGGCTCGTCGCCCACGCGGGCGCGCCCTGCCCGACCGACGTCAAGCACCGCCTCATCGAGCTCTTCCCGGAGGGCTCGACCTGGGAGTTCTACGGTGCGACCGAGGGCCAGTTCACCGCCTGCCGCAGCGAGGAGTGGCTCACCCGGCCGGGCACCGTCGGGCGCGCCCGCCCAGGACGGTCGCTCACCCTGGACGCCGACGGCACCATCTGGTGCACCGTGCCCGACTACGCCCGCTTCACCTACGTCGGCGACCCCGAGAAGACGGCGGCCGCCTGGCGCGGCGACGCGTTCAGCGTCGGCGATCTCGGCCGGATGGACGCCGACGGCTACCTCTACCTCGACGGCCGGCGCACCGACCTGATCATCAGCGGCGGCGTGAACGTCTACCCGCTCGAGGTCGAGCGGGTGCTCGGGGAGCACCCCGGAGTCGACGACGTCGCGGGCGGCGGGGGGCCGGGCCCGGACTGGGGCCAGCGGGTGACCGCGGTCGTCGTCGGCACCGCCTCGGAGCAGGATCTGGCGGCGTGGGCACGTGAACGACTCGCCCCGCCGAAGCGGCCGAAGGCCTGGCGCTTCACCGACGTCCTCCCCCGCACCCTGACCGGCAAGGTGCGGCGCGACCAGCTGCTCTGAGATCGGCCTCACGACGAAATGCCGTGTTTCGCCGACAGGGAGCGGATCCGGTTCGTACGCTCACGCCGAACCTGGGAGGTCCTCGTGCTCGTCCGTGCTTCTGCTGTCGTCTCCGTCCTGCTCGCCGGACTGGCGCTGATGGGCGCCGGCCCCGGCGCCGTCGCGCAGGCGGAGCCGTCGGCCCGCGCTCGCGCAGCGGCCCCCGACTACAGCCTGGTCACCCTGCGCCAACTCCAGACGTACGGCGCGGCGGTCTACGGCGCCAACAACTGGGCCAGCCCCGACGCCGTCGAGCTGTTCACCGACGCCGAGGGTCGCGTCGGGGTGGCGACCGTCGACAACGGCGCCCTCGTGGTCGACCGGTACGACGCCGAGACCTGGACCAAGGTCGGCTCGCGCACGCAGATCGCCTTCGGCGACTGGAACCTCTACGGCGGCTTCCTCGCCGCCGACGGCGGCACGTTCTACCTCCTGCTCGGTCGCAGCAACCGCCAGGAGAACGATGCCCGCGGCGCCTCCGTCGTCCCCCCCT
>NZ_JAHRHK010000016.1:0-66323 GCF_021246465.1 Nocardioides sp. R-C-SC26
TGTCCCGGTGGTCGAGGAGTCCGCTCCGCGCCCGTCTCGAGACTCGGCGTGGCCTGCTCGGTCGCCACCGCAGGCGCCGCCACCGGTGGCGGCACGGGCGCTCCGCCGGGGGTGCCCAGCACAGCGGCGCGACGCTCGATGCGGTCGAGCCGCGCCATCACGCCGTCGGCGGTGTGGTCGGCTCCGGGCAGCAGCACGCGGGCGCAGATGAGTTCGAGGAGCAGCCGGGGCGCGGTGGCCCCGCGCATCTCGGTGAGCCCGGCGGCGACCAGGTCGGCGGCGCGACTCAGCTCGGTGCGGCCGAAACGCGCGGCCTGGGCGACCAGGCGCTCGGCCTGGTCGGCGGCGACGTCGAGCAGACCGGTGGCGGGCGCGTCCGGCACGGCGGCGACGATCACGAGGTCGCGGAGGCGACGCAGGAGGTCCTCGGTGAAGCGGCGCGGGTCCTGGCCGGTCTCGATCACCTTGTCGACCACCCCGAACACGGCGCCGCCGTCACCTGCGGCGAAGGCGTCGACGACCTCGTCCAGGAGGGTGTCGGGGGTGTAGCCGAGCAGGCCGCTGGCCAGGGCGGAGGTGACGCCCTCAGCACCGGCTCCGCCGAGCAGCTGGTCGAGGACGGAGAGGGTGTCGCGCGCCGAGCCGGCGCCGGCTCGGACGACGAGGGGCAGCGCGGCCGGCTCGATGGAGACGCCCTCGCGCTCGCAGAGCTCGGAGAGGTAGGTGGAGAGCAGCCGCGGCGGGATGAGGCGGAAGGGGTAGTGGTGCGTGCGGGAGCGGATGGTCGGGATGACCTTCTCCGGCTCGGTGGTGGCGAAGATGAAGCGCAGGTGAGGAGGGGGCTCCTCGACGAGCTTGAGCAGGGCGTTGAAGCCCTGCGTGGTGACCATGTGGGCCTCGTCGATGATGTAGACCTTGTAACGGCTCTTCACCGGGGCGAAGAACGCCTTCTCCCGCAGGTCGCGCGCGTCGTCGACGCCGCCGTGCGAAGCGGCGTCGATCTCGATGACGTCGATCGAGCCGGGTCCGCCGCGGGCGAGGTCGCGGCAGCTCTCGCACTCGCCGCAGGGGTCGGAGATCGGAGCGCGCTCGCAGTTCAGCGCACGGGCCAGGATGCGCGCCGACGTCGTCTTGCCGCAGCCGCGCGGGCCGGAGAACAAGTAGGCGTGGTTGACCCGGTTGTTGCCGAGGGCCGCGCGCAACGGCTCGGTGACGTGCTCCTGGCCGATGACCTCCGCGAACGTCTCCGGGCGGTACCGGCGGTAGAGAGCGAGCGGGGCGTCCACCCGCCCGACACTAACCAGCCGCGCCGACACCCGGTACCCGAGCCGCAGGTTGGACCGGGACAGAACCCCGTCGCTGCGGCCGGAGACGCAAAGGCCCCCCGTGCACCCGACAGAGCCCACTTACCCTTGCTGCCTTCCGGCCCTGGGGGAGTTGGGTGAGATGCCGCCACACGGGGGGTTGTCCCGAGCATAGGCGATCCGCAGTAGGCCGCCGACGCCGGGCGACGCACCCCGCGCCGCCCGGGGCCCGAGGCGATTCGGACCGCTCCGCCGGCGACCGGTAGGCTCCGCCGCGGAGGTATCGCCTAGTGGCCTATGGCGCTCGCTTGGAAAGCGGGTTGGGTGCAAGCCCTCGGGGGTTCGAATCCCCCTACCTCCGCCATCGAGAGCCCTCGGCGAGCATGTCTCGCGGAGGGCTCTCGGCATTCGGTCGACGTGGCCGCTCGAACCTCAGATCGCCGACGTGCCGACGACACCGAGCAGCTGCAGGCGCTCGTAGCTCTCCGTACCGGGGACGGCGGTGTACACCAGGAGCGCGTGGGACTGGCGCGGGTCCTGCAGGATCTGGCAGTTCACCTCCACCAGCCCGACGGCGGGGTGGCGGTAGCGCTTGACCTCCTCGGGCATCACGCCGACGTGGTGATCGCGCCAGAGGGCAGCGAACTCCTCGCTGCGGCCGAGCAGCGACGTCGCCAACGACGCCGCGCGAGACGACGGGCCTCGCATCGCCGCGATGCTCTGCAGGCCCGAGGCGTAGAAGCGGGAGAGCCGGTCGTGGTCGTCGATCGGATGGAGGTCGCGCGCGCCCGGCGTCGCGAACCAGCGATAGACGATGCTCCGCTCCGGGCCGGTGAACCGGCGAAGATCGCCGACCAGGGCGACGGCGAGCGGCGTCTGACGCAGGGTCTCCCCCAGCTCGGTGACGATCTCGGCCGGCGTGTCGACCAGGCGGTCGAAGATCCGCAGCATGCCCGGGCTGACGTGCTCGCTCTCCGAGCCCCGGCCGGGCGGCGGCAGACCGGCCAGGTGGAAGAGGTGGTCGCGCTCGTCCAACGTGAGGTGGAGGCCCTGGGCGATCGAGCCGACCATCTGCGCCGACGGCCGTGGTCCGCGCTGCTGCTCCAGCCGCGCGTAGTAGTCGGTGGACATGTGGCACAGAGCCGCGACCTCCTCCCGCCGCAGGCCGGCGGTACGACGGCGGCTGCCGCGCGGCAGTCCGACGTCGTCTGGCTGGAGCGCCTCGCGGCGTGCGCGCAGGAACTCCGCCAATCCGGCCCTGTCGGTCATGTGGTTCATCGTCCACGGGATCGACGTCGCCATCCACGGATCAGCAGTCCCTGGATAGCGCTGCGTCGCTCGGCGAGAGTCGAGCCACACGGCAGACGAGCTGCCTGCACCGGAGGGAATCCCCATGGCACACACGGGTCCGACGATCGAACTCCCCGACCTGACCGGTCGGCGCGCCGTCGTCACGGGGGCCACCGACGGCATCGGCCTGATCATCGCGCGTCACCTCGCCGGCGCGGGTGCCGAGGTGCTGCTGCCCGCGCGCAACGCCGCCAAGGGAGCCGCCGCGATCGCCACCATCCGGGAACACCACCCGGAGGCACGACTGGCCCTGCACGAGCTGGATCTCTCCTCACTCGACTCGGTCGAGGCGTTCGCCGCGACGCTCGAGGCCGAGGCCGCACCGATCCACCTGCTGATCAACAACGCCGGCGTGATGACCCCGCCCGATCGCCGCACCACCGCCGACGGATTCGAGCTGCAGTTCGGCACCAACCACCTCGGGCACGTCGCTCTGACCGCCCGCCTCCTGCCTCTGCTGCGCGAGGGTCGGGCACGCGTGACGTCGCAGACCAGCGTCGCCGCGCGTCGCGGCGAGATCGCGTGGAACGACCCCAATAGCGAGCGGGACTACGACGGCATGTCCGCCTACAGCCAGTCCAAGATCGCCTTCGGACTCTTCGCACTCGAGCTCGACCGGCGCAGCCGCGCCGCCGGGTGGGGCATCACCAGCACGCTCAGCCACCCCGGCGTCGCCCCCACCAGTCTGCTCGCCTCCCGGCCGGAGATGGGGCGGACGTCGGACACGGTCGGCGTGCGCGTGATCCGCGTGCTCTCCCGGCTCGGCGTCCTCGCCGGAACGGCGGAGAGCGCCGCGCTGCCCGCCCTCCTGGCGGCGACGATCCCGAACCCACCGACCTCGCCGCCGGTGCTCTTCGGGCCGCGGGGCATCGGCCACACCGCCGGAGGCCCCGGCACGCACCGCCTCTGGAGCCCGCTGACCGACGCGGAGGACGCCGAGCGCGTCTGGGCGCTCGCGACCGAGCTCACCGGCGTCGCCTGGCCCGACTGAGCCCGGCGACGCCGGTGCCTGTCAGCGGCAGGTGATCGCGCGGCCGGTCTGGATCACGGTCGTCACCAGCGTCGGCGTCGGCGCGTGGCCGGCGTCCCCGGCGACGAAGACGCGGGCCGGCGTCCGCGAACCCTTGGCGCGCGGGATGCACGTGGTGCGCAGGTCGACCTGCTTCCTCCAGCGCCGCGCCTCGGCCCGGTTGAAGAGCGGCGCACGCGGGTCGAGCACGTACCGGCCATCGCTCAGGGACGTCGCGCGCGCGGCCGTGCGCCAGGTGCCACGCACCTGGAACTGCAGAACGACCCGCAGCCGCTTGCCCTGCGTGCCCAGGATGCGCTGCACCTCCGAGGTGGCCGCGACGAACGCCCCGTTGTCGTAGCGGTTCGTCACGCGCTGCACGTCCCAGAACGGCTTGTAGGCGGCCGTGCCGACGACCGCGAGCGTGCCGAGGTCGCGGTCGACGAGCTCGTCGTCGTCGGGTTCGTCCTCGGCGACGGTGAAGATCGTCGCGGACGCGAAGTCGCGCACGATCTCGAACTCTCCGTTCGTGCTGCGCTTGAGGTAGCCCGCGGCCTCGCCGGAGAAGACCCCGTCGATGCCGACGTGATAGGTCACGCCGATGCGGTGGTCGCCGGCCGGCAACGGCACCTCGAAGCGCCGCGACGTCGCGGACTCGCGCTCGGCCTCGATCATCGTGACCCCGGAGAAGCCGACCGTCCCGTCGTCGGCGATGTCGAGACAGTCCTCCCGGCAGAAGACGATCTCGTCGCGCTCGGCCCCGTCGTAGGGGTTGGGGAACGTGCCGACGATCTCGGCCGCCGCGGGGAGCTCGTCGAGCGGTCCGGCGTCGGCACGACCCGCACCGGTCACCAGCACGACGGCGACCAGCGCCGTGGCGAGGGAGGTCGGCCACACGAAGCGACGACGAGCGGGGTGGGCGGGAGCCGATCCTGAGCGCAGCATGCCTCCATCTCTGCCCACCTGCGATGCGGTGTCAACCCTGTCCGAGCGCAGCGTCCGCGACGAAGGAGCGGACGCGCAGCGCGAGGAGGTTGACTGCGACCGCCTCAATCGCCGGAGGAGCGGCGGCGCGCGAAGACCGGGCGGACGACGACCGCCGTCACGAGGACGCCGCCGCCGACCAGCCCCCACCAGACGGCGTTCTCGCGAATGCTGCGCAGCCGGTCCGGTTCGACCTCGGGGAGCGCGACCGGGGTGGCGTCCCGCTGGGGCGGTGCCTCGGGTGCATCGACGGCGCGACGCGGGCGCAGGGTGCGGGTCAGCGCCTCGAGGGGCTGGACGACGCCGTGACCCACGAGCCGGTCGGCGGTCACGCCACCCGAGGAGCTGCTGCCCGTGGCCGTGCGGATCAGCCGCGTCGCGATCTGGTCGGGCGTCTCGGTCGGGAATACGGTCCAGAGGAGCGCGATGACGCCCGCCACAACACCGGAGGCGGCGACCGTGCTCGGCAGCGGGAGCAGGCAGGTGCGGCCCGCGAGTCCGTAGGAGACGGCGCCCGCCGACGGCGCCGCGACGTCGATCGCCGAGCTCATGACCACGACGTCGGCAGCGTTGACGTCATCGGAGACCGAGGTGCTGACCGCGATCACCCGCCGGTTCGCCGTGGAGTATGCGGCCGGGAAGACGTCGGTCCCGGCGTCCTCTCCCGGCAGGTACTCCGCGCCCAGGACCGCGCGATCGCCACTGGGGACGACGACGAGCGCACCGGCGGCGGTCACCGCACGCACGGCCCGGCCCAGCTCTCGGCTCCCGCTGATCTGCACGGGGACGACGACGACCCGCACCCCGCGCGGCCCCACCATGCCCACGATCGACCGCAGGCCGGCCGCGACCCCGGCGGCCGTCGGCGTCGCCAGGTCGTCGTTGCGGTCGACCTCGGTGTCGTAGACCCGGACGTCGAGGATCGCGGCGTCGGGTGCCACCCCGACGACCTGACCCTGGCGGCGCGCGCCGGCGATCAGGCCCGCGACGGCCGTGGTCTCGAACGAGACCACCTCGCCGGTGCGGGAGAACGGCGCGATGCGTCGGGTCGCGGTCGAGGGGATGCCGGCCTGCCCGCGGATCCCCGCGCCGACGACGGCGACGGCGACGCCCTCTCCCGGCGCGCGCCCGCTGAGCTCCGCGACCCTGCGATGCGCGTCGGGTATCTGCAGCTCTGCCAACGGCGCACTGGGGTCTGTGCTGGGCTCACCCGGGTCGTCGGCACTCACCTCGGCGCACGGCGAGCCCGGTGCGGCGGAGGCCGGTGGCGCCGACGTCGGGGCCAACGGGAGGGCGAGGCCGAGCAACGCCCCGGCCGTCACCGCGCGACCTCCTACCCGCACGGCTTGGCCTTCGCCTCCGACGTCGGCGGGCAGCGCGCGGCGTCGACGCTCAGCGGGACGCCGTCGGAGAACAGCTCGATCCACGCGTCGGGCACCACGACCGGCGGCACGGTCGCGTACCCGAGACGGTCCTGCTCCACGGCCGAGCTCACGGGGTAGGCGAACCCGCGGTCGTCGATCAGAGTTCGGCTCGCCGGGCCGACGACGTCCCAGTCGCCGGCGAGCACGAAGGCACCGTGCCCGGACTCGACGACGGGGACCGGCGGGCCGGCGGGCACGTCGACCGCGGACGCCGCCGAACCGGGCGTCGGCGTGCCGAGGACGACGCGTGGCTCGGCACTCTCACCGGTCAGGAGTTGGGCGCAGAGCTCGTCGGGCTGGTCGACGTCGGTCGCGACATCGACCGGCCAGAACGCACCGGGCAACTGGCTGCCGTCGACGATCGTGCCCGGGGGCCGCGCCTGGGCGGCGCGCGGCTCCGGCTGCCGTCCGCGCGGGAAGTCGAGGTTGAGGTAGACCTCGGCGGCGAAGGAGTCGAGCGCGAGGATGTCGTCGGCACGGACGAGGTAGGTCGCGCTGTCGACGGTGATGGTGTCACCCACCCGCACCCGGTCGGGCATGCCCGGCTGACCGCTCACGTCGGAAGGACTGCCGAGATCGGCCGACCTCAGGCCGAAGCTGCTCAGCGTGAGCGGAGCCCCGGCGGGGAACAGCTCGAGCCACTCGTCGGGCACCGGCACCGCAGTGTCGACGCTCGTGCCGGCCACGGCTTGGAGGATGCCGTCGGCGGTGCGGCCCTCGGGCACCGCGTAGGAGTAGGCGCGCGGGCCGGACGCCGCACCCACCGGGGACACGGCGATCAGGAAGAGCTCGTCGGCCTCGCTGCGAACGACGAAGTTGACGCCGTCCAGCGTACGGACGTCGGGTGCGGACGTGACGCTGGCGCGGATGCCGAGCGACGTCGCGCCCGACCGGCCTGTGCACGCCGTCCAGCCGGACTGGAGCAGGTCGGCCGACGCCGGCGGCGTCTCGGGGGCCTGGAGGATGCCGATGCCCTCGCCGCGGTTCTTGCGGGCGATCTCGTCATGGGGCACGACGGTCGGTTGGACGTCGGAGCCGAGCAGCAGCATCGCCGAGGTGATGTTGGCGACCGGGCGCAGCTCGAGGTCGTCGCTGTCCAGCGGAGCGATGTAGACGTAGTCGGCCCCGCTCTCCTTCTCGCTGACGAGCATCTCGGTGTCCCAGTCGATCTCGATCGGCGACTTCAGAACCCGGAGCACCGCGGCACCGGCCACCAGGAGCACGGCGAGGGCGATCCCGCCGATGATCGCCCGACCGGGTCGGCTGGGTTCGACCTCCCGTCCACCGGGCGCGCCGGAGAGGAACGCCGTCACCAGACGCCGGCGGCTGAACGAGTAGGCCTCGACGAGGTCCTTCTTGGTGGCCATCGACGTTCACCCGGTGACGGCGTCGACCAGGCCGGTCGCGAACGCGAGCAGCGGAAGCAACGAGATCAGGGCGACGGTCTCGAGGACATCGCCGAGACGCCCGCGTCGCACGGACGGCGCCGAGGGCGAGAGGGTCGAGACGAGCACGACGGCGCCGACGGCCGCGAGCCCCCCCGCGGCGGTCGGTCGCCACTCCGGCCACTGCGTCAGCACGGAGACCGCGAGCGCGACGAGACCGGCGACGCCGGCACCGATGCCGATCAGCACCTCGGTGCCGGTGCGGTACTGCCGCGTGCGCAGGACGACGACGATGCACCACACGACGCCGAGAAGCGTGCCGGCCAATCCGCGCGCGACCGCGAGGGGGGCGACCGCGATCAGCAGGATGCCCACCGTCGTGGAGATGGCGAGCAGGATCTCGTGGGCGAGCCGGGCGTCGGCGGCGACCCGCGACGGGTCGATGTCGTCGGGGTCGGCGGTGATGTCGGCGGGTGTGTAGAGCTGGTCCACGGTGGTGGCCGTCACGCCGAGAGCAAGCCAGGGGAAGACACTGCCGGCCAGCACCACCAGGGTGGTGACGGCCACGAGGACGACGCCCGCGTCGGCCGAGGTCAGGTGGACGGCGAGTCCCACGGCCCCGGCGACGGCACCGGTCACGGCAGCCGGTAGGAGCAGCACCCGCCCGTCGCCGAGGCCGATGAGGGCGACCGCTCCGACGAGCGCGACCGCGCCACCGACCAGCGCGAGTGGGCGGCCGAGCATGTCCCCGCTCGGTGCGGCCAGGAGCGCCGCCACGGCTGCGTACCCCGCAGCCACCCACGCGACCGTGACCGCAGCGTCACGCTCACGCTGAGCACGGGAGAGCACGATCGCGCCGGCCACGAGTGCGACCGCGCCGACTCCGGCGGCGCTGGCGGCGACCGCCCCGTCGCCGTTGAGCAGCAGAGCCGCCGCGCCCAGTGCCAGCAGGAGCACGGCGGCAGCGAGCGCCGTCCAGCGACCCGAGGCGGGATCCCACGGTTCGAGGTCGTGCTCGACGACGTCGGTCATCGCCTCGACGACGTCGTCGTAGACCACCGGCGGCGCATCGTCGACGCCCGCGGCGACGGTGAGCACCGCGCCGTCGTCGACACCTTGAAGCGTGAGTCCGGAGTCGCCCGCGAGACGACGGCCTTCGGCAGTGACGAGGCGGTACCCGCCGTAGACGATCGCGGAGTCGAGCCGACCGACGCTCCGCGCGAGTTCCGGCAGCAGCTCGGCCACCGGTACGGCGCCGGGGAGCACGAGATCGACGCGACGGGTGCCGGAGGTGATCGTGACACGCACGAGCCCCGATGGGGCGGTACTACGCGTTGCCTGGTGTGCCACCGCGGCGTCCTCTCGGCTGGTGGGGGATCTCAGGGGCCTGGTCGAAGGTTGCTCGAGCGCGAAAGCCCTGCAGTAGACCGTGAAGGGGACCGGCACCCTCCCGAAGTGCCGGTCCCCTCACGTCTGGTGCGGGCTCTGGTGATCAGAGCCCTTCGAAGTGCCCGGCGCCGCGACGGTCGGCCGCCGCGTACTCCGAGTTCGAGTTCGAGACGCCCATCTGGGTCTCGTTGAGCAGGTTCCGCATGTCGGCGATGGCCTGGTCCCACTTGCCCTTGGAGATCCTGTAGGACTCCTGGGCCTGACCGTGCCAGTCGCTCTGCAACGGCTTGAGCTCGGCCTCGAGACGGTTCAACCGGTCGTCGATGTCCTTGATGCTCTGCTGCATGTCGGCGGTCGCCTGCTCCAGCGCCCCGTGGTTGACGAGGATTCCGTCGGTGCTCATGTCTAACTCCCTCAGTTCGTGACTGGGTTATGCGAAGTTCAGGTCGGGGACGCCGCGTCGGCAGCATCCCGAAGTCGCCCGTGATCGAGCGGGGCGACCGGGCCTCAGCCGAGGCGCGAGGTCAGGTTCGCGAAGTTCGAGCCCTGGTCGGAGTCCGTGGCGACGTTGTCGCGCTCGGTCGTGGTCAGCGACTCGGAGAAGCGGTCGAGGGCGTCGACGATCGTCTTCTGCTTCTCGCTCCAGGTCTGGTGCAGCACGAAGAACGCGCGGGCACCGTCGCCGGCCCAGCGTCCCTGCATGCCGGTGATCTGGTTGGTGAGCTTGTTGCTGATGGTGGTGAAGTCGCTACGGGCGTCCGAGACCAGGCCGGCAGCCCGAGTGAGAGTGCCAGATCCCTGGCCGAACTCGGGGGCGTTCGACATGTCGCCTACTCCTCTGGATCGAAGGTCGACGCGCAGTGGAGACCACGCGTTCTGTGGGTTGTCACGACCCGCGATCGGCGTCCGAGCGAAGGTCCGGTGGTGCTGTCGCCTCCTGCCCGGGTGCGGGCCGTACCGGCGACACTGAGGTGCTACCCGGGCCCCTGGGCGATAAACCAATCGGCCATGGCATCTGGGGATTCCGGTTGTTCAGCGACTCCAGATCGTCATGAACAGGCCGCTGGAGACCACCACGGAGCCCAGGGCGAACGCTCCGCACATGTTCTCCAGGACGTCGGCCCGGCGCGACCACCAGGCCGACCGCCATCCGCGCCCGAGCGCGACCGCGGTCACCACCAGGATCGACCCGATCACCACCGCCGCGACTCCGAGCACGGCGATCAGCCGGTCGCTGCCGAACGCCAGCGCGGTGACGACGACGCTGCCGACCGCCACGAGCCCGGCAGTCCGCAGCAGCGCCCGGGCCGCGCGGTGCCGGTAGCTGCGCGCGGTCAGCAACAGGCCGCCGCCGATGCACGTGACGCCGACACGAGCGCCGATGCCGTCGATGCCGTCGCCGGTCTCGCGGAGGAGCAGAGGCACGCACACCACCGTGACGGCGGCGGTCGCGGCCGCTGCCGCCGTCACCAGACGACTGCCGCGGGCGGCGACGAGCTCGACGGCGCTGTCGGGGACGACGATCCGGCCGCGACGTCGCGCCGGGCGTTCGCGGGCAGACCACGCTGTCACGGCGAGACGCTCGAAGTCGATCAGGTACTGGTCGGGTACCTCGATGACCAGCATCGGCACCAGCCGAGCGGCGAAGAGTGCGACGACCGCCAGGATCCCCCACACCGCGCGCGCGTCGAGGCCGATCAGGGCCGCGAGGAACGTCGCGCCGAACACGGCGACGCCGCCGATCACCCACACCCGCAACGCCTCTTCGGCGTCCACGGTCAGCGCTCGTGCGACGGCGGCGGCCAGCGCAGCAGCCAGGGCCGCGATGCCCACCACCGTGGGGAGCCGCTCCGGCGCCGGATCCCACGCGACGACGACGGCGGCGCAGGCAGCGAACGCCGGCACGGTCAGCACCCGATGGGCGCTCAACGGGCCTCCGGGCGCGGCCGCGCCGAGGGCGGAGACGCCGAGGAGGGCGACCACCAGAGCGCCGACGTCGGAGTCGACGCCGGACTCGCCCGCGACGAGCGCGAACCAGCACGCCAGCGCCGCCGCGAGGACCCCCATCGCGCACCACCAGGCCGTGAGGGGTCCGGCGTTCAACGACCGCCGGCGGACGACCCGCTCCAAGCGGCGGGCGCGACGAGCGGTCGCGGGCGTCCCGTCGCCGGCCGCGACCAGGACGGCGCCGGTCCGGAGGTCGAGCTCGGCGAGCGTGCGCCCATCGTCCAGGGGTCGGCCCACGCGGGTGTAGAGACGCGGGACGGCGGGGAGGCTGGCCTCTCGTGAGTACTCCCGCGCGACGTCGCCCACGGCGGCAGCCGACGGAACGACCAGATCGAGCACCCCGGCGGGGCCGTGCACGCTCAGCATCAGCGTGTCCGGCTCGCCGGTCGTGCCCGTGCGCGGCGTCGCTGCGGACGGCGACGTCATGCGCCGCCCCGTCTCGCCAGGTGCGCGCGGGTCATGGGTTCCAGAGTGATCCGCCGACGGCCGCGGCAAACCCCGTGATCGCACCCGGCACCGAGTTCGCGTGCATCGGAGGCGTCCGCCGATGACGACCACGCCGACCCCGACGCCCCCGGCGTCCACGCCGTTGCGTGGCGCGCGCGCCGACCAGCCCGAGATGCCCGGCGGTCGCGTCGTGCTCCAGCCCCCGCCGCAGATCCAGCAGAGCGAGGGAGCGGCGGGCATCGCCATGAACGCGATCCCGATGCTCGGCAGCCTCGGCTCGATCGTGCTGGTCGCCACGATCAGCCAGGGCGGCGGGGTCTCGAGCAGCCGCAGCTTCCTGGCCGCGGGCATGTTCCTCTTCGCCACCCTCGGCTTCATCTTCGTGCAGATCGATCGCCAACGGAAGCAGCGCAACCAGCAGGTCACCGGCTCCCGCACCGAGTACCTGCGCTACCTCGCCGGCGTCCGGTCGATGGCCCGCGACGTGGCCCATCGTCAGCGTCGCGCTCTGCTCTGGCACCACCCCGACCCGACCACCCTGCCGGCCCTGGCCGAGGAGCGCACCCGGCTCTGGGAGCACGGCCCGCAGGACGACGGGTTCCTGCAGGTCCGCTACGGCCGATGCGCCCAGCCGCTCGCGCTCGAGCTCGTGCCGCCCGAGAACGCGCCGATCGACGACGTCGACCCGGCAGCCGCGTCCGCGCTGCACCGGCTGCTCGTCGTCCACCGCACCCAGCCCGACCTGCCCGCCTCCATCGACCTGCGCGCCTTCGACCGCATCGAGGTGTGCGGCGAGGACGAGCACGCCCGGTCGCTCGCGCGCGCCCTGATCTGCTCGGCGACGGCGTTCCAGTCACCCGAGCACCTCGTCGTGGCGGTGCTGAGCCACGAGGAGCACCTGGCGCACTGGGACTGGGTGAAGTGGCTGCCGCACGCCGCGAGCGCCGAACGCAGCGACGCCGTCGGACCGATGCGGATGGTGAGCACGTCGCTGAGCGAGCTCGCGACCCTCCTGCCCCAGGACCTCCACGAGCGGCCGCGATTCGGCGCCGACGACCGCCCGGCGCTGCCGCACCTGCTCCTCGTGCTCGACGGCGTCGAGCTGCCACCGGGCAACCACGTCGTTCCGCCCGACGGGCTGCACGGCGTCACCGTGCTCGATCTGCCGACGCGGTGGATGGAGCTCGAGGACGCCACCCGTCTCCGCCTGCACCTGGGCGAGGTCGTCGACACCGGCGACGCCACCGACCGGGGCATCCCCGTGACCGCGCTGCGGGTACGCGAGGAGCCGGTGCACGCACGCGCCGACCAGTGCGACATCGCGACGGCCGAGGCCTTCGCCCGCCGCCTGACGCCGCTGCACAGCGTCACCGTCGCCGGGCCGATCGACGGCGCCTCGGAGATCAGCGGCCCCGCCGACTTCATGGACCTGCTCGGCCTCGGCGACGTCCACGGCTTCGAGACGGCGGCCGCCTGGCGCTCGCGCCCGTCCCGCGACCGGTTGCGGGTGCCGATCGGGCTCGGCGAGAACGGCGCCGTCGTCCACCTCGACATCAAGGAGTCCGCCCAGCAGGGCATGGGTCCTCACGGGCTGGTGATCGGTGCGACGGGCTCGGGCAAGTCGGAGTTCCTCCGCACGTTGGTGCTGGGCCTGGCCCTCACGCACTCCCCCGAGCAGCTCAACATGGTGCTGGTCGACTTCAAGGGCGGTGCGACCTTCGCCGGCATGTCGACGATGCCGCATGTCTCGGCGGTCATCACCAACCTGGAGAAGGAACTGACGCTCGTCGACCGCATGCAGGACGCGCTGTCCGGTGAGATGGTGCGGCGCCAGGAGCTGCTGCGCGAGGCGGGCAACTACGCCTCGATCCGCGACTATGAGAAGGCTCGTGCCGCCGGCGAGGACCTCGCGCCGATGCCGTCCCTGTTCATCGTCGTCGACGAGTTCTCCGAGATGCTCTCGGCCAAACCGGAGTTCATCGATCTCTTCGTGGCCATCGGACGCCTGGGCCGGTCGCTCGGCCTGCACCTGCTCCTGGCCTCCCAGCGCCTGGAGGAGGGCCGCCTGCGGGGACTGGAGTCGCACCTGTCCTACCGGATCGGCCTGCGCACCTTCAGCGCCCAGGAGTCGCGGGCGGTGCTCGGCGTGCCGGACGCCTACGAGCTCCCCGCCGTCCCTGGCCTGGGCTACCTCAAGCCGGATCCGACCACGCTGACCCGGTTCAAGGCTGCCTACGTGTCCGGCCCGCCCGCCGCCGCCCGGCCGCGGGTCACCCGCGACGAGGGCGGTCACGTGCGCGGCATCCTGCCGTTCTCGATCGCGGAGGTGCAGGCCCTCGACCCCGAGCCGGACGTCGTTACCGGTGAGGTGGTCGAGGACGAGCGCGAGAGCGCATCGTCGGGTTCGCAGGCCGCGTTGCTCGACCTCGCCGTCGACCGCATGGTCGGTCACGGCATGCCCGCCCACCAGGTGTGGCTGCCGCCCCTGGACGAGCCCGACACGCTCGACGCGCTCTTCGGCGACCTGACCGCCGATCCGCAGCTCGGCCTGATCTCACCGCGGTGGCGCGCGATGGGCGGACTGGTCGTCCCCCTCGGCACCGTCGACCGACCGCGCGAACAGCGTCGCGACACCCTCACCGTCGACCTTGCGGGCGCGGCCGGTCACGTCGCGGTCGTGGGCGGCCCGCGCAGCGGGAAGAGCACCCTGCTGCGCACGATCGTGACGAGTCTCGCGCTGACGACGACGCCCGCGGAGTCGCAGTTCTTCGTACTCGACTTCGGCGGTGGCACCTTCGCTCCTCTGACGTCGCTGCCGCACGTCGCCGGGGTCGGAACCCGCTCCGAGCCCGACGTCGTGCGGCGCATCGTGGCCGAGGTGCAGGGCGTGGTGGACCGGCGCGAGGCCTACTTCCGGGCCCAGGGCATCGACTCCATCGAGACCTATCGCAGCCGCCGCGCGCAGGGCCGGGCCGACGACGGGTACGGCGACGTGTACCTCGTCGTCGACCTCTGGAGCACGCTGCGCACCGACTTCGACGACCTCGAGTTCGAGATCCAGCAGCTCGCCTCCCGCGGTCTCACCTTCGGCCTCCACGTGATCGCCTCGACCCAGCGCTGGGCGGACTTCCGCGCCGCGATGCGCGACCTGCTCGGCACGCGGCTGGAGCTGCGCCTCGGTGACGCGCTGGACTCCGAGATCGACCGCAAGGTCGCCCAGCTCGTGCCCGCGGGCCGGCCGGGACGAGGCCTGGTGCCGGGCAAGCTTCACTTCCTCGGCGCGCTCCCGCGCATCGACGGCCACGCCACGGCCGAGAGCCTCGGCGACGGCGTCGATCACCTGGTGAGTCGGGTGTCGGCCGCTTGGCAGGGGCCTGCGGGCCCCAAGCTGCGACTGCTTCCCGAGCGCATCGACCTCGACGCCGTCCGGGCGCAGGACGCGAGCGACGGCACGCCGTCGTCGCGACTGCTGCTGGGTATCAACGAGAAGGAGCTGGCTCCGATCGGGCTCGCTCCCGACACCGAGCCGCACCTGCTGGTGCTGGGCGACGCCAGCTCGGGCAAGAGCACGGTGCTGCGCACGCTCGCCCAGGAGGTGATGCGCACCCACACCCCGGCGCAGGCGCAGATCGTGCTGGTGGACTACAGGCGGTCGCTGCTCGGCGAGGTGCCCGAGGAGTACCTGCTCAACTACCTGACCTCCGCCACGCAGGCCCAGCCGGTGCTGAAGGACCTGGCGGCCTACCTGGAGAGCCGCATCCCCGGGCCGGACGTCACACCCGAGCAACTCCGCGGTCGCTCGTGGTGGACGGGAGCCGAGGTCTTCGTGATCGTCGACGACTACGACCTGGTCGCGACGCAGCAGTCCTCCCCGGTCGCCCAGCTCCAGCCGTTGCTCGCCCAGGCCCGCGACGTCGGGCTGCACGTGATGGTCGCCCGTCGTTCGGGTGGCGCCTCGCGCGCGCTCTACGAGCCGGTGATCCAGAGCCTGCGCGACCTCGCCATGCCCGGCCTGATGCTCTCGGGCAGCCCCGACGAGGGTCCGCTGTTGGGCAACGTCCGACCGGTACCCATGCCGCCGGGCCGAGGGCGACTGATCACCCGCGAGCGCGGCGTCGAGGTCGTGCAGACCGCGTGGTGCGACCCGGCGGTCTGACGCGTCTCAGTGGGTGCGGCAGCTGCTCGGCTCGCGAGGTTTCGAGACGGTCCTCGTTCCTCGGACCTCCTCAACCACTGGGGCGGAACGGTGGTCGAGCTTGTCGAGACCCGCGATCAGTGGGTGTGGACGCCCGGACCGGAGATCTTGGTGTTCGGCAGGTCGTCGAGGCTGGTGGTCATCTCGTAGGTGCGGCGGTAGCCGGTGTGGGCCACTCGCCAGCCGTCGGCGGTCCGCACGTAGCGGTCCTCGTAGAACGCAGCACCCTCGAGCACGAAGCGGAACGCGTCGACGATCACCTTGTCCTGCAGGTACCAGCGACCCGTGGCGGTGTCGCCGTCGATCTCGATCTCGGGGTGGTGCACCTGGTGGAGGGTGATCATCCCCTCGCCGAGGTTGGTGCGCATGTACTCCACCAGCGCGGCTCGGTCCTCGAAGACCAGACCGTTGTAGTCGGCGGTGGCCTCGGGCAGGAAGCACGCCTCGAAGTCGTCCCACTGCTTGGTGTCGAGAGTGCGGAGGTAGCGGTACTTGAGGCTGCTCACGGCAGCGAGGTCGAGCAGTTCCTGGACGCCGGCGTCACCTGAGGAGTTCACGGCGTGAGCCTAATCACGTCGCGATGGAGCGCGCGACGCACTCCCGTAACCGGCGGTCAACATTGCGGAGAAGTGATCGGCGCACCCTCGATGTCATGACCGCGAACATCTCCGTCACCGTGACCCCGTCCGACGACCTCGACCGCCGCCGCGAGCAGCGGGCCGCTCTCCGGGTGCGCCACTCCCAGAACCTGCTGCGTCTCATGGACGAGCGGGCGGATCTGCACGGCGTCCTGCCGCTCGCCGACTTCGTCGACGAATCGATCCGCTGGACCGCCTGAGCGCGCGCACTCCGCACCGCCGGGCGTCGCCTGGCGCCGGCTTCACCATTGAACAGTGGATCCCTAGACTCGCCCGCGTGATCTTCAAGCGGGTGGGTGACGGACGTCCCTACCCCGCCCATGGACTCGACGTCGGCGCCTGGTCGGCGATCCCGCCTCGGCAGGTGCGCCTCGACCAGTTGGTGACCACGCGCGACACGCTGCAGCTGGCGGCGCTGCTCGACGAGGACTCCACCTTCTACGGCGATCTGTTCGCTCACGTCGTGTCGTGGCGCGGCGAGCTGTATCTCGAGGACGGCCTGCACCGGGCCCTCCGCGCGGCCCTGCAGCAGCGCAACACCCTGCACGCGCGCGTGCACGAGATCGGCGCGTGAGATGACGTTCTGGGAATCCCTCACCGCACGCGCGCGCACCGCGCTGACTCTCGGCGTCCTCGGCCTGGTGTTCGTCGCGGGGGTGGTCTGGGCGTTCGGTGCCGCCACCGAGCCGCTGCCCGAGCGAGCCGATCCGCCGATCTGCATCTCCACCCGATTCCAGGAAGGCGATCTCCTGCGCCCCGGCAACGTCACCGTCAGCGTGATCAACGCCGGCGACCGGGCCGGCCTGGCGAGCCTGACGCGTCAGGACCTGGTCGAACGCGGTTTCGACCGCGGCCAGCTCGACAACGCGCCCGCCGGCACCCAGGTGCGGTCGGTCGAGATCTGGACCAAGGACCCCGAGAACCCCGCGGTGAAGCTGGTGCGCAGCTATCTCGGCGGTCGCGTGAACGTGGTGGACCAGGACCCGGTCTCAGCCGGTGTGAACGTCGTGGTGGGAAATCGGTTCCCCGGCGTGCGCAAGGGTGCCGCGGAGGTCGCGGTGACGTCGTCGGCCTCGGTGTGCTCGCCGCCCGACGCCGGTCTCACGCCCTGAGGGACGCAAGCGGCACGGCACTGCGTCAGTCCTTGAGCCACTGCGCGAGCCGACCGCGTTTGCTGACCTGACGCAGTCGCTGCTCGGTGCGCTCCCGCACAGCGCGCGGCGTGACGACGAGCAGGTCGTCGCCGTGCCGCAGCACGGTGCGCTTCTCCGGCACCACCGCGTGACCGTCGCGGATCACCATCGAGACCGACGCGCCTGTCGGGAGCCGCAGCTCGCCGACCTCGACGCCGTGCATGAGCGAGGCGGGACTGATCGTGATCTGCAGGAGATCAGCGGCGACGCGCTCCAGCGGTGCTGCCTCGAGGTCGAGTTCCCGCGGTTCGGAGCGTCGGGTGACCCGGAGGACCCGGGCCACGTACGGCAGGGTCGGTCCGGTCAGCAGGGTGTAGATGATCACCATCACGAAGACGATGTCGAACAGCTCTTCGGCACCGTCGACGCCTTCGGCGAGCGGGATCGTGGTGAGCACGATGGGCACGGCACCGCGGAGCCCGGCCCAGGAGACGAACGCCATCTCGCGCCAGGGCATCGGCTGCACCAGGGCGCTCACGGCGACCGAGACCGGTCGCGCGACGAACGTGAGCAGTAGCCCCGCCGCGATCGCCAGCCCCACGACGTCCCAGGTGATGCGGGCGGGTGAGAGCAACAGACCGAGCATCACGAAGAGCCCGATCTGGGCCAGCCAGGCGACGCCCTCGGCGAAGGAGCGCGTCGCGGCCCGGTGCGGCAGCTCGGCGTTGCCGAGCACCAGCGCGGCGACGTACACCGCAGCGAACCCGCTCCCGTGCAGGGCGACGGTGGAGCCGTAGGCGAAGAGCGTGAGGCAGACGACGGCGAGCGGATAGAGACCCGAGGACGGCAGGGCGACGCGGCGCATGACCCACGCACCACCGAACCCGACGGCAACTCCCATCGCCACGCCGAGCGCGAGCTCGAAGACGATGATCCCGACGGTGCCGATGTAGCCGTGACTGGCCACGGCACCCGAGGACACCAGCGTCACGAGCACGACGGTCGGGGCGTCGTTGAGACCGGACTCGGCCTCCAGCGATCCGACGAGCCGACGCGGCAGCGGCACGACGCGCAGCACCGAGAACACCGCGGCGGCGTCGGTGGGCGAGCAGACGGCTCCGAGCAGAACAGCCAGCTCCCACGGGATGCCGAGCAGGTAGTGGGCACCGATGGCCATGATCGCCACGGACACACCGACGCCGATCGTGGCCAGCGACGTGCCCAGGCGCATCGAGTGCTTGGTCTCGCGCCAGTCCGTCGTCAGACCGCCCTCGGCGAGGATGAAGAGGAGGGCGGCGAAGCCGAGCGCGTGCGCGAGCTCGGCGTTCTCGAAGCCGATGCCGACCCCGGACTCCCCGAGCGCGACGCCCATCAGCAGGTAGATCAGCAGGCTGGGCAGGCCCGCGCGGGAGGAGACCCGCACCGCCAAGATCGCCAGCAATGTGACCGCCGAGCCCGTCAGCACGAACTGGTCGAGCTGGTGGACGTCGAAGGTCATCTCACTCCGTGGGTGCTCGGCCGGCTGCGGACCCCGATCCTACCGACCGCGATGCTTCGTCCGTGTGTCGTCGCGACCCGGCAGGCACACCTGCCTGGACACCTGTCCATCGAAGTGGAACGTGTTCTAGTCTGGAGGCGTGAGCAAGGGCACCACGATCCCCGAGACCATTCCCGCCTCCGGCCTGGCCGACGACATCGCCGCCTACGACGTCGTCGTCGTCGGGTTCGGGATCGCCGGAGGGTGCGCGGCGCTCGAGGCCGTCCGAGCTGGCGCCCGTGTCCTGGTGCTCGAGCGCGCAGCGGTGCACGGCGGCACGTCGGCGATGTCGGGCGGACACTTCTATCTCGGCGCCGGCACGGCCGTGCAGCAGGCGACGGGGCACGAGGACTCCGTCGAGGACATGTACGCCTACCTCGTCGCGGTCTCCAAGGAGCCCGAGCACGACAAGATCCGCGCCTACTGCGAGGGCTCGGTCGAGCACTTCGACTGGCTGGAGGCACTCGGCTTCCAGTTCGAGCGGTCCTACTTCCCCGGCAAGGCGGTGATCCAGCCCGGCACGGAGGGCGTGATGTTCACCGGCAACGAGAAGGTCTGGCCGTTCAAGGAGCAGGCCCGCCCGGCGCCGCGTGGGCACAAGGTGCCGGTGCCGGGGGACACCGAGGGCACCAAGATCGTGCTGGACCTGCTCCGCGACCGGCTCGAGGAGGCCGGCGTCGAGGTGCGGTACGAGACGGGCGCCACCGCCCTCGTCGTCGACGGCGCCGACGGTGCCGAGCAGGTCGTCGGCGTGGCCTGGAAGTCCTTCGAGGAGACCGGCCACGTGCGAGCCCACGCGGTGGTGATTGCGGCAGGCGGCTTCGTGATGAACCCCGACATGGTCGCGACGCACACTCCCGCGCTGGCGCAGAACCTCTTCACCCTCGGATCGACCTACGACGACGGCCTGGGCATCCGGCTCGGTCAGTCGGTCGGCGCCGAGCTCAAGCACATGAACGAGCCGTTCATCACCGCGCCGTTCTACCCGCCGTCCCAGCTGATCACCGGGATCCTGGTGAACAAGTCCGGCGAGCGCTTCGTCGCCGAGGACAGCTACCACTCCCGCACCTCCCAGTTCGTGATGGAGCAGGAGGACTCCGCCGCCTACCTCATCGTCGACAGCGAGCACGTCGAGTACGCGAAGTACCCGCTGGTGCCGCTCATCGACGGTTACGACACCATCGAGGAGCTCGAGACCGCGCTCGACCTCCCGACCGGGTCGGTCGCGACGACGCTCGCGCGCTACAACGAGCACGCCGCGAAGGGCGAGGACCCCGACTTCCACAAGTCCGCCGACTGGCTGGCCCCGCAGTCGGTCGGCCCCTGGGCGGTCTTCGACCTGCGGCTCGGCAAGGCCATGTACGCGGGCTTCACCCTGGGCGGCATCCGGGTCACCGTCGACGGCGAAGCCCAGCGCGCCGACGGATCCGTCGTCCGGGGCCTGTACGCGGCCGGCGCCTGCGCCTCCAACCTCGCCCAGGACGGCAAGGGCTACTGCTCGGGCACCCAGCTCGGCGAGGGTTCCTTCTTCGGACGCCGTGCGGGTCGGCACGCGGCCGCTCAGAGCCAGAGCGCCTGATCCCGCGCAGGCTCACCTCGTCGGAGTCGCCACGACGCGCGGTGCCTCAGCCTGGTGGAGCCAGGCTCAGAGACGACCGAGGAGCGAGCGCACCCGGTCCAGGAGCAGCGCGGTGGCGTCCTCGTCGTAGGCGTCGAGCGAGGAGTCGGTGAAGAGGTGCTGCTCGCCGGGATAGACGAACAGCTCGGCTGACTCGGCCGATTCGGCGAGACTCCGCGCTGCCGGCAGGTCCTCGTCGAAGAACTCGTCGTCCTGCATGCCGTGGATCTGCACCGGGACTCCGCCGGGCCACTCCTCCCCGTACTCCTCGACGGGCAGGCACCCGTGCATGAGCAGGGCGCCGCGCGCACCGGCTCGGGTCTGCGCGAGCCGTTGGGCGATGGTGACGCCGAAGGAGAATCCTGCGTAGACCAGCGCAGGGTCCAGGGCGTCGGCAGCATTCATCCCCCGTGCGCGGACGACGTCGAACCCGGTCTCACGAGCGAACGCGAACCCCTCCTCGATCGTGGCGAACGTCCTCCCGTCGAACAGGTCCGGCGTGTGCACGGTGTGCCCGGCACTCCTCAGTTCGTCGGCGAAGGCCGTCACCCCGTCGGTCAGGCCCTGGATGTGGTGGAAGAGCAGCACGTCCGTCATCGCGATCACCCGTTCGGTCGTCAGTCGGTGTCTTCGCGGCCAGTATGTCCCCGACGACCTCGCGATCCGGGCCCGCAGGCCTCAGACGACGGCGCGCAGGCGCTCGATCGCCTGCTCGATCTCCCCGGCCTGGCCGGCGAAGGAGAAACGGATGAACCGGTGACCGTCGGCGGTGTCGAAATCGATGCCGGTCGCGACCGCGACACCGGTGCGGGCGAGGAGGTCTCGGGCGAATCCCATCGAGTCGTCGGTGAGGTGGCCGACGTCGGCGTAGACATAGAACGCGCCGTCGGCCGGCGCGATACGGGTCAGGCCGAGCGAGGCGAGCCCCTCGATCAGCAACCCGCGGTTGACGGCGTACCGCGCCACGTGGCCGTCGATCTCGGCGTAGGCGCTCTCGTCGAACGCGGCGAGACCGGCTCGTTGAGAGAGCACCGGCGGGCAGATCGTGAAGTTGCCCGTCAGCACGTCGACGGCGCGGCGCAGACGCGGGGGTACCAGCATCCAGCCCATCCGCCAGCCGGTCATGCAGAAGTACTTGGAGAAGGATCCGAACACGACGGCCTCGCGGCTGGTCTCCCACGCGGTGCGGGCCAGCGCGGGCTGGGCGTACTCGATGCCGTGGTAGATCTCGTCGCTGATCAGCTGCACGCCCGCGCGCTCGCACCACGAGGCGATCGCGGCGAGTTCCTCGGGCAGGAGCATGGTGCCGGTCGGATTGGCAGGGCTGGCGACCACGAGACCGTGGATCGGCTCGGCACGGTGGAGCCCCTCCAGCTGCTCGACCGTCGGCTGGAATCGCGTGGCCGCACCGGTCTCGATCTCGACGACGTCGCACCCGAGCGCGGTCAACACGTTGCGGTAGCAGGGGTAGCCGGGCCGGGCGATCGCGACGCGATCGCCGGCCTCGAACGCGGCGAGGAACGCCAGCAGGAATCCGCCGCTGCTGCCCGTCGTGACGACCACGTCGTCGGCGTCGACGTCGATGCCGTAGGTGCGGGCGCAGTGCCCCGCGATCGCCTCACGCAGCTCGACGATGCCCGTGGCCGGCGTATAGCCGAGCGGATCGCCGCTGTGGAGCAACCGCACCGCCTCGTCCCGGACGGCGCGCGGCGCGCCGCTGCTGGGCTGGCCGGCGAGCAGATTGAGGAGATCACCGTGCGTGCGCTGACGCTCGGCACCTGCGGCCAACAGGTCCATCACGTAGAACGGCGGCACGTTGGCTCGCTGGGCGACCTGCAGGCGCACGGCGGGGTGATCCACGCAGGCGATCGTAGGAGACGGTCCGCATGCCCGGTCCGGGTTTCGTCCCAGCCTCGTCCGGGCAGGTGAAGAGGGACGCCCGGGGCGCCGAACCCCGGGCGGGAAGACGACGATCGGGCGGAGGACGGGGTGTACGGCGACAGCGAAGTGATGCGGCGACGGGCCGAACAGTTGCGCGAGCAGGGGGAGGACATCCGCCTCCTGGCCGACCAGGTCGTCGCTCACACTGAGTCGTTCAGCTGGTCCGGTCGCGCCGCGGCATCGCTGCGTGTACGGGTCGCCGAACGGGCGGCCCAGCTGCGCACGGCAGCCGTCCAGCACGACACCGCGGCCGCGGCGCTCGACAAGCACGTCCTGGAGACCGATCGCCTGACCGACGCGGTCAGGCAGATCGAGCGACGCGCGCATCGCATCATCGAGGCGCGTCCCGACGATCCGACCGTCGCCGCCTTCGTCCCGCCGCCGACCGGTCATCGCGACTGGCTGGCCGTCGACCTGCCGGGGTTGTGATCACGCTCGCCGCACCCCACTCCGCGCACACCATCGCCTGGTCCGCATCCGACTCGGAGGAGACGACCTATGCCGTTGATCGACCTGACTCGACAATCCCGACGTGCAGCAACCCGCGCCGCGACTCCCGCCGCGCCGGCAGTCGGCGACGCCGCTGCAACCCCCCACACCTCGGCGTTCGACGACGTGCCTCGGCGGGTGACCCTCACCATCGCGGAGTTGCGCCACGCCGCGGCGCTCGCGGGCGACGCCCCGCTGCCGTTCGACGTCGTCGAGCCTGAGGCAGCCGGCCAGCACGCTCTGGAGCGACGGCTCGGGAACACCGACGCCACGAGCTCGGCCCAGACCTACCTCGATGTGGCGCGCGCGTTGCCGGACCCGGAGAGATCCCTGACCGGGCGGGGGCTGGTGACCGACGCCGGGCTCGATCTCGGACTCGCCGGGGCGCTCGGCCTTCTCGCGACTCCGCACCTGGCCGCCGATCTCGACGTCGTCGTCGATGACGTGCGTTTCCGCGCGTGGCACCGACAGGCCGGCGAGGCCGTGGCGGCGCTGGCCACGACCGATGGCATCGTGTTCGAACTCGCCTGGTTCGGCGTCGGTTCCTGGGGTGCGGAGATCGCGCGAGTAGCGGCATTGCCTGCAGAGTTCGACCTCGAGACCTCGTCCGTGCCCAGGGGTCTCGATCTGCCCTACGAACTCGCCGACGCGGTCGTCGAGGCCGGTGACCGCCATCGGGCCGACCTCGTCCGACTCCTCGCCGCTCGCTACGACGGAGCGGTGCGCGACGACCAGGGAGCGGCGCTGGACTCCGCACGCACGATCGAGGCCCTCGACGGCTTGATGGGTGAGACCCGCGGGCGGCTACGTGCCCTGGTGGCCCGGATCGACGCCCCGCCGGCCGATACCGTGCACGCCACCGACGGCGTCGGTGACGAAGCTCCACCGATCGGCGTCCGCTCCTGGACCCTGGTGCGCGACGGATGGCGCTCGCTCCGCCCGCACCACGACGGCGACACGCTGCGGATCCGTGCGGACGCCGTCTCCCCCGACCAACTGGCCGGTGATCTCGCACTCGTCCTGGCCGAACTCGCCGTGACCTCGGGAGGCACGCGATGAGCACCACCCATGCCGGCCTGGGCGCAGCCGCCGAGGCCGTTCCACCGGACGAGCACACCCGGAACGGCTCGGCCCCCCGCCGTCCTGCGACGCCGGCGGACACCCGCGGCTACGACGAGCTGACACGGCTCGTCGGACTGATCGACCAGATCGCCGAGGAGTTGCGTGAGCGAGCCGGCCTCGGTCACGACGTCGTCTCCGACCCCGCTTTCGCCGACTCCGCAGCACTGAGCACCGCGACCCATCTGGTGGCCGAGCACGAGATCCGGGCCGCGACGACCGGCAAGCACGGACTGCTGGCCCGCTCGATCGAACTGGACGCCGATGCCCTCGCGTTGCGAGCCACCGTGGCGACCTACCGGTGGTTGGACGACCTGCGCGACCTGGCCGAGCGCACCCTGGGGTCGATCGCCGGTCGAGCGATCGGCTACCTCGCTCCCGAGGTCGAGCTCGGCGGGGCGCTCGTGGCCGCCGGACTCATCGAGACCGACCCCACCGAACGCGACGACGTCACCGGCTATCTCGCCGAACTCGCCTCCGCCAATCCCGAACTGATGGAGCACGTCACGACCGGTGGCGGGGGCCTGGTGGACGCACTGCCGCTGCGCGCGTTGCTGACGGCGGGCGTGCCCGGCGGCGCGATCGGGCTGCGTGCAGCACGCGGCGGGATGAACGCCGTCGGGGCGCCTCCGTTCGAGGCATCCTTCGGCGATGCGCTGCGCGACGCGGCAGGCCGACTCGTCGCGGAACCAGACGCCGGCCCCGCCGACGTCGTGGCCTCACCCGCCGACCCGATGCACGAGGAGATGCAGGGGCAGCCGCTGACCTGGACGGCGCTGCTCGATGCTGTAGGCGACCTCGGGCAGAGCGCGATCGTCGTCCGGCGCGTCGGCGTCGGCCGCTATGTCGCTCTCATCGGGGCACAGACGCCGACGGCGTTCGCCGACGGCGACACCGAGACGCTGGCCCTCGGGCTGGACCGCCACATCCGCGCGGCCGTCGACGGCGACACCGACGCACGCCTGCTGGTGATGGGTCATGGACTCGGCGGAGTGGCCGCCACCCATCTGGCCGCCGGCGCGACGTCGGGCTACCGGATCGAACAGGTGATCACCACCGCAGCGCCGACCGCGCAGAGCACGGCGGTGCCGGACGCCGTCCGAGTGCTGGCGATCGACGACCCCGACGACCCCGTCGCGGTGCTGGGATCGCTGGTCAACGCGAGCGTCGAGCACCGCGTCTCGGTGTTGACCGACGACCCGCGCGAACTCGACGCGACCGACCATCCCGCCGTCCGCGGTGAGTTCGACCGGCTGCGCGACCAGGGCTACCTCGCCTGACCGCACCCATGGGCGTTGACCCGTCTCTACGTGAAGACGGGTCAACGCGACCAGGGGTGTTGACCCGTCTTCAGACAAAGACGGGTCAACGCTCAACCGGCGAGCTCGGCGACGAAGTCGGCCAGCTGGTCCAGGTTGCGGCACTCGCGCATCGGCACGATCTCGGCGTAGGTGCGGGTGGCCGAGTCACCGGTGCCCCAGTGGCGCTGGTGCTCGGGGTTGAGCCACCACGCGTGGCGCGCGGTGCCGGCCATCTCACGGAGGACGTCGGCGGAGAGATCGCTGTAGTTCGACCGGGCGTCGCCCAGGATGAGCAGCGAGGTCTTCGGCGTGATCGCGTCGGGGTGCAGCTCGGCGAAGCGCGAGATCGCCCGGCCGTAGTTGGTCCGGCCCCAGAGCGCGGCATGCGAGGTGCTGGCGGCGAGGTCGGCCATCACGTCGACGACGTCGGCGCCAGGGCGGAAGTGGTGCGTCACCTCGTGCACATGGTCGATGAAGGTGAACGCCCGGACCTTCTGGAACTGGTCGCGGAGCGCGAAGACCAACAGCAGCGTGAACTGCGCGAAGTTCGCCACCGATCCGCTGACGTCGCACAGCACGACGAGCTCGTTGCGGTGCGGTCGCTTGGGCCGGTGGTGGGTCGTGATCGGCACTCCGCCGGTCGACATCGACGCCCGGACGGTGTGACGGAAGTCGAGCGGGCCACGACGCCGCTGGGAGTGGTGCTCCTTGGTCAGGCGCGTGGCCAGGCGTCGCGCGAGCGGGTAGATCTCGCGGCGCATCTGCTCCAGGTCGGTCTTGCGCGCGCTCATGAAGTCGAGCTTGTCGATGGCCGGGCGCAAGGCCACGTTGGCGACGTGCTCGGGCCCCTTCTCCTCCGCGATCCGACGGCGGGCGTCGGACTCGACCATGGCGGTGAAGTCGCCGATGCGCCGCGATGCCGTGCGCTGGGCGGCCTCCTCGCTGACGCCGTCGTTCATCAGTCCCTCGACGATCTGGTCGATCAACCCTGCGGGGGCGACGCGCTGCAGCGCGGTGTAGGCCGACCACGACGACAGTCCCGGGCCGCGCCCGGGCATGGCGCCGAAACGTCCGATCATCTCGGCGGCGAGCTGCTGCATCTGGTCGCGGTCGCCGTCGGCCAGTGCGTCGGCGAGCGACTCACGGAACTCGCGCAGGGCCGCGCCGTTGTCGCGCAGGAAACCGGTGTCGCCCTCGTCCCCCTCGGCGTCGTGGCCCGACGTCTCCGGATCGAGACCCTGCCCACCGGCACCGACCATCCGCGGGAAGTAGAGCTCGAAGAGAGCATCGAACGTCGGGCGGAAAGAAGACCGCTTCACCAGGGTCGCGGCGTATCCCTCGCGGACGACCCGTCGGTCGGTCCAGTCCAACGCCTGCAATGCCCGGACGGCGTCGAGATCCTCAGCGAGCGAGACATTGAGACCGGCGCCCCGAAGCGCCTCGACGAAGCCGATGTGGCGGTCGAGCAGACCACTGCGCGCGGGCGGGTTCACAGACTCCATCAGCGGGTCACCGGCGGAGCCGGAGCTCCTTGACCGCGCGCTCGTGGTCGGACTGGTGCTTGAGGATGACGCCGAGCGTGGCGGCGACGGCTTCGGGATCCAGGTCCTTGATCTCCAGCGCCACCAGGGTGCGGGCCCAGTCCACGGACTCCGCGATCGACGGAGCCTTCTTCAGCTCCAGCTCGCGCAGCTGCGAGACGGTCGCGACCAGCTGACGCGCCAGCGCGTCGTCCAGGTCGGGCACATGGGAGGCGACGATCTCGCGCTCGCGATCGGCATCGGGGTAGTCGAGGTGGAGGTAGAGGCAGCGGCGCTTGACGGCCTCGGAGAGCTCGCGGCTGGCGTTGGAGGTCAGCACGACGAACGGACGGCGGGTGGCGGTGACCGTGCCGAGCTCGGGGATGGTGACCTGGAAGTCCGAGAGCACCTCCAGGAGTAGCCCCTCGACCTCGATGTCGGTCTTGTCGACCTCGTCGATCAGCAGCACCGTCGGCTCGTCGCGGCGGATGGCGGTGAGAAGCGGGCGGGTGAGCAGGAACTCCTCGGCGAAGATGTCGTCGTGGGTCTCGGCCCAGGAGGCGCCGTCGGCGGACTGGTGGCCCGACTGGCTCGCCTGGATGCGCAGCAGTTGCTTCTTGTAGTTCCACTCGTACAGCGCCCGGGCCTCGTCGAGCCCCTCGTAGCACTGCAGACGCACCAGGTCGGCGCCGGTCGCACGGGCGACGGCCTTCGCGAGCTCGGTCTTGCCGACTCCCGCGGGGCCCTCGAGCAGCAACGGCTTCTCCAGGGCACCCGCCAGGTAGGCGGTCGTGCTGGTCGCGGCGTCCGGGAGGTACCCGACGTCGTAGAGCCGCCGGTTCGCATCGTCGGGCGAGGCGAACCAGGCGGGCGCCGAAGGCTCCGCGGGCGCAGTGATGCTCATGCGCCGGATTCTTCCATCCGAGCCGGATTCCCATTCGATCCGTTTCAGGCCGTGACCCGTCTGCCCGGCTGTCGTTGACTCCGACAGCAGGTGATCTTCCCTCCCGACCATCTGCGACGCGGTCCGGCACCACGGCGGCCGCATGGCATCACCACTGCTGTCACCCGAGTCCGCCCGTTGTCGCGAGGAGCCCGCTCATGCGCCGCCGTCCCCCCACCTCGTTGCGTCTGCTGGTGCAGACCGCGAAGTGCACGGTCGTCGGCGTCCTGAGCTTCCTGGCGGTGGCGGGCACGGCCCCGGGCGGACTGGCGGCCTCCGACGCCCCGGTCGACGACGCAGCGTTGCGTGCCCAGGCCCGCCTGGGTGCGCTGATGGTCGAGCACGACTGCTCCTCCACGGGCTTCGGCCCGTCGGTCGTGCCCGGCTCGGCCCTGGTCGAGCGCGACGAACGCGTGCTCCACGTCAGCTTCGACGACGGCTGGGCCACCTACACCGGCGACGCACCCGGCACCCTCCTGGCCGTGTGCAGGCCACCCCTCTAGGGGCGCTCTCCTCCCAGGCGCCTCAGCTCCGCCCTGTTCCCGAGCCACATGGGGGTTCGGGACCTCGGCGCGCGCCGATCCGGGCCGAGGTCTACCAGCTCGACTTGGTGATGCCCGGCAGCTCGCCGCGGTGCGCCATCTCCCGGAATCGGATCCGCGACACTCCCGCCTTGCGGAGGTAGCCACGCGGACGGCCGTCGACCTGGTCACGGTGGCGCAGTCGCACGGGCGAGGAGTCGCGGGGCAACTGCGATAGCGCGCGGACGGCGGAGGCCAGCTCCGCGCTGCCCGGCTCGGCCGCGCGCACGGCGTCCTTGAGCTCCCGACGGCGGGCGGCGTAGCGGGCCACCACGCGCTCGCGGCGGGCCTGGGCCGCGATCTTGCTCTTCTTGGCCACTTCAGCGCTCCTCGCGGAAGTCGACGTGACGGCGCACGCGCGGGTCGTACTTGCGCAGCACCAGTCGGTCGGGATCGTTGCGACGGTTCTTCTTCGTCACGTAGGTGAAGCCGGTGCCGGCGGTCGAGCGCAGTTTCACGATCGGCCGGACGTCGCTGCCCCTCTTGGCCATGGGTGTTCCTCTCGAGTCGATCTGGATGGAGTCGGGGTCGGGTTCAGACCCGGCCGTCGCGACGCAGGATGTCGGCGACCACGGCGTCGATGCCGCGTCGGTCGATCGTGCGGATGCCACGCGGGCTGACGGTGAGCGTGACGACGCGGCCGAGGCTCGGCACGACGTATCGCTTGCGCTGCACGTTGACGTCGAAGCGTCGCTTGGTGCGGCGATGGGAGTGGGACACCCGGTTCCCGAAGGACGGGGTCTTCCCGGTGACCTGGCATCGCTGTGACACGAGCGCCTCCAATCTGATAGGAATGAGAATGATTGCGATTAGCCTACACGGAGACAAGGAGGGCGCATGCGCACCCCCGTCACCCTGATCACCGGTGTCGACGCCGAGTCGATGGCCGCTGCGATGGTCACCTGCCAGTTCGATCTGCCCAACGCCGTCGCGGTCCGGCACCACATCGACGTCGAAGCCGAGGTGCTGCATCGCGTCGTCAGCGACCTGTCCGGGGTCATCGAGCGCGAACAGATCGACCTCGCCCACGCCTGCGTGAGCTGCGCGATCCGCGAGGACGTCGTGCCGACCCTCGATCGCCTCGCAGGGATGCGTCGGTGGTCGCACATCGTCGCCCACCTGCCGATCGGCGCCGAGGCCGAGCAGGTCTGCGGCGTCCTCGCGTGGGACAGCCGTCTGGCCCGGCGTCTCCGCATCGCCTCGGTGGTGACGGCGCTGCCCGGCCGGGATCTCGTCGACACACTGCTCGGCGACTCCCTCCTGGCCGACCGTGGCGTGCAGACCTCGCCCGACGACCGCCGCGGCACCGGCGAGATCGCCTGCGCGATGGTGGAGTACGCCGACGCCGTCGTCCTCGTCGATGCCGAGGAGCACCGCGAGCCCGGGCTCGCGCTGGTGCGCACGCTCGCGCGCCCCGAGGCCTACATCGCGCCCGGCGTCGACGTGCTCGACACCGCGCGACTGGGCGGTCGCCTGCACCAGCACGGCGCCGCGGACGCCTGGAGCGCGCATGTGCGCTCCGGCGCGCTGCCACCGCCCGCCTCGCCCGACATCTGGCAGCTCGACCTCCGCAGCGACCGCCCCTTCCATGCCGAGCGGATGCTCGACGGCCTGGACGCGATCGGCTCGGGCCCGCACCGTTCGCGTGGCTGCTTCTGGCTGCCGTCGAGGCCGGGCCAGGCACTGGAGTGGGACGGCTCCGGCGGCCAGCTCAGCATCGGCAACGGCGAGCCGTGGGGACGCCGCTCGCCGTTCACCCGCCTCGTTCTCACCGGCGTCGGCACACCGCCGCTCGATCTGATGGTCGCCTTCGACCGTCTCCTGGCTCGCCCCGGCGAGCCGGCCGCCACCGGCTACGAGGACGGCTTCGAGCCGTGGCTCGGCCCGATCGAGGGGGTCGCCTGATGGCCGTGCCGAAGCGCCGCACCTCGCGCAGCAACACCCGCCACCGCCGCTCCGCCTGGCGCGCCACGGCGCCGGATCTGGTCACCGTCCGGGTGGGTGGGGTGGCGCACCGCGTGCCCCGCGCGCTGGTGAACGCCGTCCACGCCGGCCTGGTGGATCCCACCACCGGCCGTGCCGTCCGCACTGTCCGTGCCTCAGACCAGGAGTCCTGATGAAGGTCCGCAACTCGATCCGCAGCGTGAAGAACCAGCCCGGCAGCCAGGTGGTGCGGCGGCGCGGGCGGATCTATGTGATCAACAAGCGGAATCCGCGGCTGAAGACGCGCCAGGGCTGACCCGTCTGGTGGATCGCCTCGGTGGCCGAGGACCCCGCCGCCGAGGAACGAGGAGGCGGGCGGCTCGAGACCTCGTGGGACGCCGGGCCGCAGTTCGGCTCGCCGGGTCACATAGCGGTCGCAGAGCCACCTCCTCGACCACCGGAGGGCTCGGTGGACTCGTCCACCGGGAGGTCAGCAGGAGGAGCAGACGCCGAAGATCTCCACGGTGTGCGCGACGTCGCGGTAGCCGTGCTCCTCGGCTGCGCGGTCGGCCCAGCGCTCGACAGCCGGGCCCTTGATCTCGACGACGCGTCCACAGGATCGGCACACCAGGTGATGGTGGTGCTTGGGGGTGCAGAGGCGGTACATCACCTCGCCGTCCTCGTTGCGCAAGGTGTCGACCGTGCCCTCGTCCGCGAGCACCTGCAGGTTGCGGTAGACCGTGGAGAGGCCCACGGTCTCCCCGCGCGAGCGCAGTTTGTGGTGCACGTCCTGCGCGCTGAGGAACGCCTCGGACTCCTCCACGATCTCCAATACCCGCGCCCGCTGCTGCGTGGGACGACGAGCCACCGATGACCGAGAGCGCTCCGATGACATGGTCCACATCGTAGGCCGCTCTCCTCGGGCCCACCCACCGACGCAACGGGCCCCGGCCGATCAGCATCGGTCGGGGCCCGTCGGCGAACGCCTCGGATCAGGGCGCGACGACGCCCGCGAACAGCAGCTTGTTCGGCGATCCCGTGCCGGCGTTGGTGATCGCGCCCGTGGTGGCGGCGTTGGCGACGGCGTCCTGGGCCGCCGTCGCGCTGATGCCGCTGTCGGCACCGCGCACCAAGGCGAGCACGCCCGCGACGTGCGGAGACGCCATCGACGTGCCGTCATAGGTCACCGAGCCGGAGTTGTTGCTGTAGTTGGCGGCGGTGATGTCGTCGCCCGGCGCGAACAGGTCCAGGCATGTGCCGAAGTTCGAGAACGAGGCACGCGCGTCGTTCATCGAGCTGGCACCGACGGTGAGCACGCTCGGCGCCGCGGCCGGAGAGGTGTTACACGCATTGGCATTGGAGTTGCCCGCCGCCACCGCGACCGCGACGCCGGAGCTCACCAGGCTGGTGACGGCGTTGTCGATGTCGGCCGACCGACCGCTCGAGCCGAGCGAGAGGTTCGCGACAGCGTTGGGCTGGTGGTTGCCCGCCACCCAGTCGATGCCGCCGATGATCGCCGCACCGGTGCCGCTGCCCTGGCAGTTGAGCACGCGGACGGCGTGCACGGTGGCCTTCTTCGCGACACCCCACGTGGTGCCGGCGGCCGTGCTCGCGACGTGCGTGCCGTGGCCGTTGCAGTCAGCCCACTTCTGCGGGTCGACCGATCCGCCGATGATGCCGAGCAGGCCGCCCTCGCGCACGAAGTTGCGGCCGTCGCCCACGCGTCCGGTGAACTCGTTGTGGTTGGCGTTGAGGCCGGTGTCGATGACGTAGACGTGCGCACCCTCGCCGGCGTCGGCGTTGTAGTTGTAGAGGCCGTCGGTCGGCAACGCGCGCTGGTCGATCCGGTCGAGGCCCCAGGTCGCGCCGTTCTGGGTGGCCGTGGCCTGCACGACGACGTCGGGGCGCACGGACGCGACCATCGGCAACGCCTCGATGGCCTTGGCGGCGGCCACCGGCAGACGGACCGCGAAGCCGTTGAGCACGTGCTCGTACGTGATCAGAACGGCACCGCCGAGCGGCTCCACGATGCCCCGCGCGAAGGCGGGTGCGACGTCGATGCTCGGGTCGATCTGCACGATGTAGTCGGCGACGAGCGGGGAGGCGGACGCCCGAGCGGACGCCTGGGGGGCGCCGTCCGCTGCCTGGGCGGGTGCGCTGCTGACGACGGCGACAGTGCCCGTCACGGTGAGCGCGAGCGCCGCGAGGGCGCGCGGCATGGATGAGTCCCGAGAGATACGCAAGGTGGTGCCTTTCCGAGAGGCCCGACGACGCCATGTCGTCTGGGAGCGGGGTAAGCGTGCCCTCAGAACAGGCGATTTGGGAAGGGGTCGATCCTCACGCGTCGCCGGAGGCGGGCGGCAGACGGTCGCGCAGCCACGACGTCGTGCCGGGCGGCAAAGCCTTGAGCTTCGGCCGCGCCGCGAGAGGCGCGACGATCAACGCAGCGCCGTCCGCCAGCGACCACTTGATCTCGTGGTAGACCCGACTCAGGGTGTCGTCGCTCTCCACGAGCACCAGCCCGACTCCCGCGATGCGCCACTCCACCCACGGCCCCCGCAGGGAGCCCGGCAGCTCGGCGTCGGTCCAGCACAGGTAGACCGTCATGCGGTTCCCTTACCCACGCCCGAGCGTCGCATGCGTCTCCTACGACGGCGAGCGCTCACACGAGCCACCGCGCACGACATGCGAGCATCCTGGGTATGGGCACCCCACGCGGCGGCCCCCGCGGCAAGGGGCTCACGACCGAGATCGTGGTGGCTGCTGCCCTCGAGCTGATCGACGAGCAGGGGGTCGGCGCTGCGTCGATGAGGGCCATCGCCAGCCGGCTCGGAGTCGAGGCGATGTCGCTCTACAAGCACGTCAGCACCCGCGACGGACTGCTCGACGCCGTGGTCGAGGCGATCGTGGCCGAGCTCGACCGCGACGAGGAGGTGCGCCGCGACGCCTCGGACGGGTGGCGCGACTACCTCGAACGGCTCGCGCGCGGAGTGCGGCGCTACGCCCTCGCGCATCCGCATGCCTTCCCACTCGTCACGACACGGCCGGCGGAGGCGCCCTGGATCAATCCGCCCCTGCGATCCCTGGGGTGGATCGAGTCGATGCTCGCGACGCTCGCCTCGGCGGGGTTCGACGACGAGCAGATCCTGTTCACGTACCGCTCGTTCAACAGCTTCCTGCTCGGTTATCTGCTGATGGAGACCGGAGCGCGCACGCTGCGGGATCCGCAGGACGGCGACGGGTCGCTCGGCACCTCCGACGAGCCGATCCCGGGCGGACTCACGCCGACCCGCACCGAGGCCGAGCAGGACGCCGTCGCCGAGGCCGAGACCGTGGCCGACAAGATCGATCCGCAGGGCGACATCGAGATCGCCGATCACCCCACGATCCACCGGCTGGCGGCGCGGCTCGCGGAGGATCGATTCGACGAGGAGTTCGATCGCGGCCTGCAGCGGCTTCTCGACGCCGTCGAAGCACGCGTCGCCCACCCCTGAGACGGCGTGACGCGGGTCACCTGAGAAACCACGGAGCGCAGGTTTCGGCGGTCGCAGTCCGGGTCAGGCTTACGTTGTAAGCCGCACTGGTCCTTCTCGGAACCGGTGCTCCACACAGAGATCCCAGGAGGACGTCATGGGCATGGTCGACAAGGCGAAGAACACCGTCGAGAAGCTGACCGGGCAGGCCAAGGAGGCGCTCGGCGAGGCGACGGACGACAAGGGCCTCCAGGCGGAGGGCAAGAAGGACCAGGCGTCCGGCAGTCTCAAGAACGCCGGCGAGAACGTCAAGGACGCCTTCAAGAAGTGACGCCCGCGGCCCGTGGCGGGGCCGACTGGCTCCGCTACGGCGCCTGCGGATCGCCCCCCGCTCGAACACGTCTTCACGGCAGATTGCCACCTCGCGTGCACCACGCGACATCAAGGAGTACTTCATGATCGGGTTCCTCATCGGCCTCGTCGTCGTCGGGCTCATCGCCGGCTTCGTCGCTCGCCTTGTCGTCCCCGGGCGCCACGACCTCTCGGTGCCTCTCACCATCGGACTGGGTATCGCCGGTTCGTTCGTCGGCGGCTTCTTCGCCAGCATCCTCTTCAGCGTGGACGCCACGCTGCAACCGACGGGCATCCTCGGTTCCATCGTCGGGGCCATCGTCGTGCTCGCTGTCGCGACCCGCTTCCGGAGCGGACGAGGAGTGCGAGCATGAGCGCCGTCGACCCCGCGCCCCGCGAAGGCATGTCGCCCGGTTCGAACGCGGCTCCGATCGACGAGACGCCGGTGGACAGCGGCCTTCCCGCCTCCCCCGACCTTCCGGCCGACGTCGACGAATCGGCCGCTCCTGGCCCGGTACGTCGCTCCGGCCTCGACGCCAAGGGGCGCGTCAAGCGCACGCGAGCCGCGACGGCGTGGGCCTCCGCAGTGGCGCTGGCGCTGGTGACCGTGCTGTTCGTCGTCTTCGTGGCCCAGAACTCCGCCTCCATCACCGTCGAGTTCCTCTGGATGGAGGGCCAGATCGCCACCGCGACCGCTCTCCTCATCGCAGCGGTCGCCGGCGCACTTCTCGTCGCGATCCCCGCGGGAGTCCGCATCGCCCAACTGAGGCACTCGCTCAAGCGCAACGGCTGAGTCCGCGTCCTCCGTCCGGCGTCAGCCGGCCCACCTGCTCACGGCGCCGTCGCGTAGAAGCGGCCATCGCGGCGGCGTCGTGTCCACTGTCGTTCCGACGACGACATCAGCCCGTAGGTGAGGTTCGCTCCTCCTGGCCGTCGCCGCAGTCGGGTACGGCGGTGTCGCCGTGCTCGTTGCGGCCGGTCACGCAGTACTCCTCACCGTTCGACGTCACCTCGACGACGACCCCGCGACGCACCATCGTCTGCCGGATCTCGACCTCGCCGACGGCAGCCCGACCCCGACCGTGCTCGATGGTGACGGCTCCCGCGACGTCGGGAACCTCACCGCTGGAGCGGACGGCCTGGAAGAGCGCGAAGGTGACCTCCTCGACCGAGAGGTACATCGGTCGCATCCGGTCGCTCCGCTCATCCATCCGAACGGCGAACGGGTAGGGCACCGCGACGAGCAGCAGGCCAACGAGCGCGAACGTGATAACAGGATGCGCAAGGACGACGTCACGCATCTTGCTGCGCACAGAACTCACGGTCAGATCGTAGGACGCGCCGGCCCTTCGATGGCATACCGCCATCAGACGCCACGGATCCCGTCATGAAGAATCCCCGCCGAGAACTAGCTCGACGGGGATTCTCACATGGCGGTGGCGGTGGGATTTGAACCCACGGTGGGTTTGACCCCACACATCATTTCGAGTGATGCACCTTCGGCCGCTCGGACACGCCACCGCGGGGAAGATTACTAGAGCGGCGCGGAGCGGGGTAATCGAGTGGCGGGTGGTTTCGAGTCGGGCCTCGTTCCTCGGCCCTCCTCGACCACCGGAGGACGACTCACCCGCCGCAACCGTCGACCGCCGGAGGACGACTCGCCCGCCGCACCCCTCGACCGCCGGGCACTGACTCGCCGGCCTCGCCCTCGACCACCGGGGGACGACCCACCGCTCGGGCTCTGGACCACCGACCCGCAACGCAGGTGCAACGTTGGTTTCGAGACCCTCGTCACATCTCTCACTGGCGAGGAGACCATCGGCGATGTCTACTGGAGTCATGGGCGGCACCGAGCGCGGCATGCGCGCTGAGGTGGCGGAGTCGTGGCAGCGCTCCGCCGCTGCCGGGGTGAGCGCCGACCAGACCGAGGCGCCCATCACCGTCGCCGAGCGGGAGCTGACGAGCCTGCGCGCCGCGCACCCGCTCGCGCGCGTCTTTCCGCTGCTGGACGACGTCCTGGGCCAGGCCGTGCGCGATTGCGACGCCGTGATGGCGATCGGCGACGCCGAGGGCAACCTGCTGTGGGTGTGCGGTGCGCCGTCCACCCTGCGCACGGCCGAGAAGATCGGGTTCGTCGAGGGCAGCAACTGGGACGAGCGCCTGGCGGGCACCAACGCGCCGGGCCTGGCGCTCGCCACCAACCGCCCGGCGACGATCACGCGGGCCGAGCACTTCCGCAACAGCGTGCAGCCGTGGAGCTGCGTGGCGACCCCGATCCACGACCCGGGCACCGCCCAGCTGCTCGGCGTCCTCGACGTCACCGGAGGCGACCAGATCGTCGTCCCGCAGACCATGGCGATGGTGCGCGCCGCAGCCCGACTGGCCGAGGCCGAGCTCGCGCGCGAACACGCCCTGACGCCGCCGGCGGCCACATCGGGCGGCTCCGGTCTGAGCATCGTGCTCGAATCGCTCGGGCGCACCGAGTCCCTCACCACCGTGGACGACGGACGCGGTCGCGTCACGACCGTCCGACTCAGCCCGCGACACAGTGAGATCCTGCTGCTGCTCGCCTCCGCTCCGCGCGGCCTCTCCGGCGACGAGCTCGCCGTGCTCCTCTACGAGGACGACGGGGGCGCCTCCACCCTGCGCGCCGAGCTGAACCGGCTGCGCGGACTGCTGGGCGACGAGCTGCTCGCCTCCCGGCCCTACCGGCTCGACGCCCGCGTGAGCGCGGACTGGCTCGCCGCCGAGGCCCAACTCGCCGCGGGCGACGTCCGCGCGGCGATGCGCACCTACCAGGGTCCGATCCTGCCGCGCTCCACGGCGCCCGGCGTCGTGCGCATCCGCGAGGCGCTGGAGAACGCGATGCGCCACGCACTGCTGCGCTCCCGGCACGCCGACCTGATGTCGGCCTGGACCCGCTCGGCATGGGGCCGCGACGACTACGACATGTGGTCGGCCCAGCGCGACGTCGTGGCTGCGACGTCGCCGATGCTCAGCCTCATCGACGGACAGCTGGCCCGCCTCGATCGCGAACTCCTGTAGCAGTCTCCGCCCACGGTGCGGGCGTCGCGACAGGCGTCCGCCGCAGGCAACGTCGACGCAACGTCCGCGTTCCTAGGGTGTGACTCAGGTCACATTCACCCAACCCGAGGAGCGTCATGACCGTCTACGCAGCGCCCGGCCAGCCCGACTCACTGGCCACCGTCCAGAGCCGCTACGGCCACTACATCGGCGGCGAGTGGGTCGCTCCGGTGAGGGGCGAGTACTTCGAGAACATCTCCCCGGTCAACGGCAAGCCGTTCTGCGAGGTCGGCCGGGGCACGTCGGAGGACATCGACGCCGCCCTGGACGCCGCACACGCCGCCGCCGACGGCTGGGCGAGCACCTCGACCACCGAGCGCGCCAACATCCTGCTGAAGATCGCCGACCGCATGGAGGCGAACCTGGAGATGCTCGCGGTCGTCGAGACGTGGGAGAACGGCAAGCCGGTCCGCGAGACCCTCAACGCCGACCTGCCGCTCGCGATCGATCACTTCCGGTACTTCGCCGGCTGCCTCCGCGCCCAGGAGGGCTCGATCGGCGAGATCGACGAGAACACGATGGCCTACCACTTCCACGAGCCGCTGGGCGTGGTCGGCCAGATCATCCCGTGGAACTTCCCCATCCTGATGGCGGTCTGGAAGCTCGCTCCCGCTCTCGCAGCCGGCAACTGCGTGGTACTCAAGCCCGCCGAGCAGACGCCGTGGTCGATCCTGAAGGTGATGGAGCTCGTCGGCGACCTCCTGCCGGCCGGCGTCCTCAACGTCGTCAACGGCTTCGGCGTCGAGGCCGGCAAGCCGCTGGCATCGTCGCCCCGCGTCGCGAAGGTCGCCTTCACCGGCGAGACCACGACCGGCCGCCTGATCATGCAGTACGCCAGCCAGAACATCATCCCGGTGACGCTCGAGCTCGGCGGCAAGAGCCCGAACCTGTTCTTCGAGTCCGTCGCTGCCCAGAACGACGCCTTCTACGACAAGGCTCTCGAGGGCTTCGCGATGTTCGCGCTCAACCAGGGCGAGGTCTGCACCTGCCCCTCGCGCGCGCTCGTGCAGAGCTCGATCTACTCCGACTTCGTCTCGGACTCGGTCAAGCGCGTGGAGCAGATCAAGCAAGGCAACCCGCTCGACGTCGAGACGATGATCGGCGCGCAGGCCTCCAACGACCAGCTGGAGAAGATCCTGTCCTACATCGACATCGGCAAGCAGGAGGGAGCGCGGGTGCTCACCGGTGGCGAGCGCGCGGTCCTCGACGGCGACCTGGCCGAGGGCTACTACGTGCAACCGACGATCTTCGAGGGCGACAACTCGATGCGGATCTTCCAGGAGGAGATCTTCGGACCGGTCGTCTCGCTGACCTCGTTCGACGACGAGGCCGACGCGCTCAAGATCGCCAACGACACCCTCTACGGCCTCGGCGCCGGTGTGTGGTCGCGCGACGGGTCCCAGGCCTTCCGTGCCGGCAAGGCGATCAAGGCCGGCCGGGTGTGGACCAACTGCTACCACGCCTACCCCGCCCACGCGGCGTTCGGCGGCTACAAGCAGTCGGGCATCGGGCGCGAGACCCACAAGATGATGCTCGACCACTACCAGCAGACCAAGAACCTGCTGGTGTCCTACTCCCCCGACGCTCTCGGGTTCTTCTGATCGGGACTGAGGAACGAAGTCCCGATCGCCGGTGGTCGAGCGAGCGTCGCGACCGAGGCACGAGGTCGGGAAAGCGCGTCGAGACCCGGTGAGACGGGAGCGCACCGACCCGGACTCCAGGTCACACGTCGCCCCGACTACCACCGCCACGAAAGGAGACCGATGAGCATGGTCGACGTGACCGACGCAGCCTCCGGACTGCTGCGCGACCTCACCGAACGCAACGGCCCGGTGATGTTCCATCAGTCGGGTGGGTGCTGCGACGGGTCGGCACCGATGTGCTACCCCGACGGCGACTTCCTCCTCGGGGACGCCGACGTCCATCTCGGCGATCTCGACATCGGGCTGGCGCGCCCGGTGCCGGTGTGGATGTCGAAGTCGCAGTACGAGTACTGGTCGCACACCCACCTCACCATCGACGTCGTGAAGGGACGCGGCGCCGGCTTCTCGCTGGAGGCGCCCTACGGCGTGCGATTCCTCATCCGGTCGCGCCTGCTGACCGATGAGGAGGTCGTGGCGCGCGATCGCTGAGCGCCTCCTCATCGCCCGGCCTCCGACGGTCCCATGACTGTCGGAGGCCGGGTCTAGTTTCGGGCGCATGACCCTGACCCTCGGCATGATCACGACCAACGCCCTCGACGCCAGCGCCCTGGCGGCCTGGTGGGCACGGCAGTTCGACGCCTCGCCCGTCTTCGACGCGGAAGGGGAGTTCGTCATCATCGCCGGCGGCACCCTCCCGGTGAACCTCGGCTTCCAGAAGGTCGCCGAGCCGACCCCCGGTCACAACCGACTGCACCTGGATCTCGGTGCCCCCGACATGGATGCCGCCGTCGAGCAGCTGGTGGCCGCCGGGGCTCAGGTCGTCGGCACGCGCGGCGAGTCGGGCCTGGTGTGGGTGACCCTCACCGACCCGGAAGGCAACGAGTTCTGCGTCACGAGCAGCCACGCGGCGGAGAGCGAACTCACCTGACCGGCTACTCCACGACGACGGATGCCGTCGCTCCGGAGATGTCCTCGCCGACGACGAAGGTGCCGGGCAGGTCGAACTCGAAGAACGCGTCGAGGCCGCTGGTCACCGTGTAGCCGTCGAGGTCGCCGACCACGACGCCGTAGATGCCGCCGTCTCCGGCGGTGAACTTCACGACGTCACCGACGGCGATGGTGGTCTCGGCCGGGTCGAATCCGGCGGGCGAGACGGCGACGGTCGCGTCAGCGCCCTGCACCTCGACGTAGGCGACCCCTCCCGCCGGACCGAGCTCGCCGTCGGAGTCGTCGTCGGCCGGCCCGTTCGACTCCTCGCCCGTCGCCGTCTCGTCGACCTGCCCGGTCGAGGAGACGGCGTCGCCGCCGGAGTCATCGCTGCAGGCGGCGAACGGAACCAGCAGGGCGAAAGCCGTCGCGCCCGCGGCGAACCAGGAGCGCCGTCGCGTCATGGCGAGAGGCTAGAGGATGCCGGGCGCGCCGCCCGCGCGCTGGCGGCCGAAGAACTCCCGCAGCAGAGCGGCGGACTCGTCCGCGCCGATACCGGTGATCACCTCGGGCCGGTGGTTGAGCCGGCGATCGCGCACGACGTCCCAGAGCGACCCGGCCGCGCCCGCCTTCTCGTCGAAGGCCCCGAACACGACCCGCGCCACCCGGGCGAGCACGGCGGCACCGGCGCACATCGTGCACGGCTCGAGGGTGACGACGAGCGTGCAGCCCTCGAGCCGCCACTCGCCGCGGGCGCGGGCCGCCGCACGCAGCGCGACGACCTCGGCGTGCCCGGTCGGATCGTGCTCGGCCTCGCGCAGATTGCGGCCGACACCGAGCACCTGGCCTGCCTCGTCGAGCACCACGGCGCCGATCGGGACGTCGTCGGTCCGCAGCGCCGCGCGCGCCTCGCCGAGGGCGAGCGTCATCGCCGCGGTCCAGTCGTCCACGACGTCGATCATCCACCTCGAGGGTGCTGGAGGCGATCTCTCAGGCCGTGGTCAGGCCGACGGCGTCCTCGAACAGGTCGCCGAAACCGAGCCGGACGGCGACCTCGAGCAGCGCCTCGTCGGGGTAGATCTCCTCGTCCTCGAGCATCTCGTCGAGCAGGTCGGCCAACTCCGGCGCGCTCATGCCCAGGTCGGCCAGCAGCTCCAAGTCGCCCGCGGGAGCCGGCTCGTCGTCGTCCTCGTCGAGCACCGGCAGGCCGAGGTGCTCCAGCACCGTGTCGGCCAGTTCCCACTCCTCCGCCGCGGTGACGTCGGAGAGCACCATCCGCACCTCGGCGGAGTCGACGCGAACGAGCACGAAGAAGTCCTCGTCGACGCCGACCATGCCGACGGCGACGCCGTCGGCGCTGAAGCGACGAAGCGCGTGCACGAGGGTCTCGACGTCGTCGAGGACGTCGTGCGCCAGCTCGGCGAGGCGCCACTCGGTGCCCTCGCGGTAGGCGGCGAGGGCGAAGTCGACGGCATCGAGCTGCTCGACCATGGGCTCAGCGTGACACGATCACGGAGGCGGGCCAACCCCCATGACGGCGGCGCGGCGCCTGCGTGGGTCGCGCGCCCGCCCCGAGCACCGCGGGCCGCGTGGCAGCGAAGCGCCGACGTCTATGGTTCTCACCATGCGCACGCTGGTCGTCGACCACCCGCTGGTGGCTCACAAGCTCACCGTCCTCCGCGACGTCCGCACGGACTCGCCGACCTTCCGCAACCTCACCGACGAACTGGTCACGCTGCTCGCCTACGAGGCGACGCGGAAGGTACGGGTCGAGCCCGACCCGATCGAGACGCCGGTGGCACCGATGACCGGCACCAAGTTGGCGACTCCCAAGCCGCTGGTGGTGCCCATCCTGCGGGCGGGCCTCGGCATGCTCGACGGCATGATGCGGCTGCTCCCGACAGCCGAGGTCGGCTTCCTCGGCATGGTGCGCAACGAGGAGACGCTCACCGCCTCGACCTATGCCGAACGGCTGCCCGAGGACCTCTCGGGTCGCCAGTGCTACGTGCTCGACCCCATGCTGGCCACCGGCGGAACGCTGGCCGCCGCCATCCAGTTCCTCGTCGACCGCGGTGCCGACGACATCACGTGCGTGTGCCTGCTCGCCGCGCCCGAGGGGTGCGCCAACCTCGAGCGCGAGCTCGACGGACTCGATGTGCCGGTCACGGTCGTGGTCGCCGCCATGGATGAGCGACTCAACGAGAAGGGCTACATCGTGCCCGGTCTCGGCGACGCCGGCGACCGGCTCTACGGCATCGCGGGCTGACCCGAGCCCGTGCTCCTCGACCGCGCCTGGAGCCGACCCGGGCCGACACCGGAGCAGCGACGCAACGACGTCGTCCTGGCCGTCGCCGCTGCGGTCGTCAGCGTGCTGTCGGTCGAGCTGTGGCACAGCAGCTACGGCACCTCGCTCGGCGCCGGCGGCGTCGAGGGCTACGCGATGTTCGCGCTGGCAGGTCTCCTGCTGTCGGGACGTCGCCGTTTCCCGTTGACGATCCTGGCCGCCGAGTCCGCGCTGTTCATCTACGTCGGCGAGCGACTCGGCGAGGTCGGTGCGACGTTCACCATCCAGATGATCATGTTCGCCTCGCTGTATGCCGCCTGGGCGTGGTCCTCCCGGCCGCGCGCCCTCCTCGTCGTCACCGCCGTCGTGCTCGCGGCCATGTTCGGCTGGCTCTTCTGGGCGCTGCTCCAGCCCGACGTGCTGGTCGGCGGGTCCTTCGGGCTCCTCCCGGCCGACGTCGCACAGTTCCTCTACTCGACCGCGATCAACATCGCCTACTTCGGCGGGGCGATCGCCTGGGGCCACGGGGCCTACCTCAGTGCACGACGTCTGGCGCTGATCGCCGAGCAGCAGGAGGCCGAGCGCCGCTCTGTCGAGGTCGAGCAGGAGCGAGCCCTGCACGACGAGCGGGTGCGGATCGCGCGCGACCTGCACGACGTCGTCGCCCACCACGTGAGCGGCATCGGCGTGCAGGCCGCCGGAGCAGCGCGGGTGATCGACCGTGATCCGGACGCCTCCCGCGCGGCGCTCGAGACGATCGGCCGCGCCGCGCGCGACGCCGTCACCCAGATGCATCAGCTGGTCGGCCTGCTCCGTGAGGGCACGGCCGACGGCGACCGCGCACCGCAGCCGGGCCTGGGCGACCTGGTCACGCTGACCAGCGCCGACATCCCCGCGGTGGAGTACCGCGTCGTCGGCGATCCCTTCCCCGTGCCGGCGACGGTCGGGCTCTCGATCTTCCGCATCGCCCAGGAGGCGGTGAGCAACGTACGTCGACATGGCGCGGGGGCCAAGCACGCCTCCGTCACGCTGCGCTACCTGCCCGGCACGCCACCCGAGCCTCCGCCGGGCGATGCCGGTGCGACGACGTCGTGGGTCGAGGTCGAGATCGTGGACGACGGCAGGCCGCGAGGCGCCTCCACCGGTGCGGCGTCTGGTGCCTCGCCGTCCGGGGGCTTCGGCCTGCGGGGTATTAGCGAGCGTGCGACGATGCACGGCGGCGTCGCCGAGATCGGACCTCGCCCGGCCGGTGGCTTCCGCGTGCGTGTGCGCGTGCCGGTCGTCTCGACGGAGGTCACCGGTTGAGGAGCGAGCGCAGCGAGCCTCACGGAGCCACCCCGCGCGATGAGCAGGTCGCGTGACGGTCGCAGAGCGACCTCCTCGACCACCAGCGTCGCGTGACGGTCGTAGAGCGACGTCCCCGACCACTGGCTCAGGGAGGTTCCAGGGAAACCGTCACCGGGCAGGATGACGACGTGAGTGACCCCGTGCGCGTACTGCTGGTCGACGATCAGGAGCTGATCCGCGCCGGATTCCGACTGATCCTCTCCGTCGAGGACGACATCGAGGTCGTCGGCGAGGCCGCCGACGGTGCCGGCGCGATCGAGGCCGCCGCCGCGCTGGCACCCGACGTCGTGCTCATGGACGTGCAGATGCCCGGCATGGACGGCATCGCCGCGACCGAACAGATCGCGGCGGCCTCGCCCGGGACCTCGATCCTGATCCTGACGACCTTCGACGACGACGGCTACCTCTTCGCGGCACTGCAGGCCGGGGCCAGTGGGTTCCTGCTCAAGAACTGTCCGCCCGACGACCTCGTCGCCGCGATCCGCCACGTGGCAGCGGGCCACGCGCTCCTCGCTCCCGAGGTGACCCAGCGCGTGATCGCGCGATCGACGTCGGGTGGCGCGCGGACACTCGACCCGCGCATCTCCGACCTCACCGAACGCGAGCGCGACGTGCTGGTGGCGATGGCCCGCGGCCAGAGCAATGCCGAGATCGCGGATGTTCTCGTCGTGAGCGCGGCGACCGTGAAGACCCATGTCTCCAACGTGCTCGCCAAGCTCGGGGTGCGCGACCGCGTGCAGGCCGTGATCGCGGCCTACGAGTCCGGCGTGATGGACGACGTGGCGCGCTGAGGCAGCGGTCCCTCCGTCGTACGGCGGAGGGTGGTTTCACTCTCATGGCCGAGGCGCCCGACCACGTGACCGCCCTAGCGTCGTAGCCATGTTGGAAGCACAGTCCTTGACCAGGGTCTTCGGCGACACCCGCGTCGTCGACGACGTGTCGTTCACCGTGCGGCCGGGCCGGATGACCGGCTTCGTCGGGGCGAACGGCGCCGGCAAGACCACCACCATGCGGATGCTGATGGGAGTCCTCGGCGCGACCTCGGGCGAGGTCCTCTGGGACGGCGCGCCCGCGACCGCCGAGCTGCGCCGCAACTTCGGGTACATGCCGGAGGAGCGCGGTCTCTACCCGCGCATGCAGGTACGCGAGCAGCTGGTGTTCTTCGGTCGCCTGCACGGCATGTCGACGTCGCAGGCGCGCAGCCGAGCCGACCACCTGCTCGCGCACTTCGGCTTGGAGGAACGCGCGACGTCGCTGCTCGACGACCTGTCCCTCGGGAACCAGCAGCGCGTGCAGATCGCGGCCTCGCTGATCCACCAGCCGGGCGCGCTCGTGCTCGACGAGCCGTTCAGCGGTCTCGACCCGCTCGCCGTCGACTCCATGATCGACCTGCTGCACGTCGAGGCCGCCGACGTGCCGCTGCTCTTCTCCAGCCATCAGCTCGACCTCGTCGAGCGGCTCTGCGACGACCTGGTCGTGCTCTCCGCCGGGCGGGTCGTAGCGGCAGGATCGGTCGAGGAGCTTCGCGGCCACGGCGAGGAGCGCTACCGCGTCGTGCTCGACGGCCAGGACGCGGCGTGGCTGCGCGACGTCCGCGGCGTCCGGGTCGACGACGTCGACGGCGCGACGGCTCTCCTCACCCTCGACGGCATCGGCGCGAGCGAGCTGGCCAGCACCGTCGTGGGTCGCGCGCCGGTGCTCGAGCTCGCCCGCGTGCGCCAACCCCTGTCCGAGATCTTCCGGGAGGTCACCCGATGAGTACCGCCACCACCCCCCGCGGCCTGTGGAAGGTCGTCGCGCAGCGCGAGATCACCACCCAGGTGCGCAGCAAGTCCTTCGTGATCACCTTCGCCCTGCTGGTCGCCTCGATCGTAGGCATGATCATCGCCTTCACCCTGATGTCGGGGCGGACGTCGACGCACGAGATCGCCGTCATCGACCAGCCGGGCCAGACCGTCGTGACCACCGCGAACGACAACGCGAAGGCCGGCGACGCCGATGTCCGCTTCACGATCAGCGAGTTCGAGGACGCCGAAGCCGCCGAGAAGGCCGTCACCGACGGCGACGTGGACGCCGCACTCCTGCCGAGCTCGTCGGGCTACGACCTGGTCGGACAGGACGACGTCGACACCAGCATCACCCAGTGGGTCGGCCAGACGGCGACCCAGCTGGCCCTCGAGCGCAACGCCGGCGAGTCGGGCGTCGACCTCGGTGCACTGACCTCGGGCACCCAGGTCGGCGAACGGCTGCTCGACCCCGACGCGGGCGACAACGGTCTACGACAGGTCGCCGCGTTCGTCTTCGTGCTGCTCTTCTACCTGATGGCCCTGGGCTACGGCATGCAGATCGCCGCGACGGTGACCCAGGAGAAGGAGAGTCGCGTGGTCGAGATCCTCGCGGCCGCCGTCCCGGTGCGCGCGATGCTGTGGGGCAAGGTGATCGGCAGCAGCGTGCTGGCGATCGGACAGACCGTCGTGCTCGCCGCGGTCGGGGTGATCGCGCTCCTCGTCACCGACAACGGCCACGCCCTCAGCGTCGTCGGACCTGCCATCGGCTGGTACGTGCTGTTCTTCGTGCTCGGCTTCATCGCCCTGGCCACGCTGTGGACCGTCGCCGGCTCTCTCGCCGGCCGCCAGCAGGACCTCAACGGCACCACGGCTCCGCTCCAGATGATCCTGTTCGCGCCCTACATCCTGGCCGTCACCGCCGGCGCGGGGGTGAAGACGGTCGTCTCGATGCTGCCGATCGTCTCCACGATGATGATGCCGTACCGCCTCGCCGAGGGTGACGTGCCGATGTGGCAGCTCGGGGTCGCCGTCGGCACGACCGTGCTCGCCGCCGTCCTGCTGGTGCGGCTCTCGGCCAGCATCTACGAGCGGACCCTGTTGCAGACCGGACGTCGCATCACGTTCAAGGAGGCGATCGCGTCGTCACGGAAGACGGAGTCGTCAGCGGCGTGACGCGAACGGCGCCGTCACGAGACCCGGTCGACTGATCGGGTCTCGTGACGGTCGCAGAGCGACCTCCTCGACCACCGACACCCGAACGGGGGTCGAGGGGCCCGAGGAACGAGGGCCGTCTCGAGACCCGGTGAGATGGGCGTCGACCTCGGCCGACGGGGGCTCTCAACCACCGTCAGCGGTGGTCGCTCACGGCGAGCGCGACGCCGAGTCCCACCATCGAGACGCCGCCGATGGCACCGATCGCCTCGCCGCGGCGTGGGGTGGCGGTGAACCAGGTGCGCACCCGGCTCGCGGCCAGCGCCCAGACGCTGTCGAGGACGAACCCGAGCACGACGGCGATGATGCCGAGCTGGAGCAGCTGCGCCGGGATGTGGCCGGCTCCACGGTCGACGAACTGCGGGAGCAACGCTCCGAAGATCATGAACGCCTTCGGGTTCGAGACGCCGACCACGAAGCCCTGCCTGACCGCGGTCGGTGGCGCGAGCCTGGGGCCGCCGAGCTCGCTGCGCGTGAAGCCGCTGCGGTGGCGGATCGCCTGGAAGCCGAGCCAGACCAGGTAGGCGGCTCCGACGATCTTGATGACGGTGAAGACCAGGATCGACTCGGCGACGATGACGCCGAGACCGGCGGCGAGCAACAGCATGATCACCAGCAGGCCCAGGGTGTTGCCGAGCACGCTCGCCAGGGCCACCCCCCGGCCGTAGGAGAGCGCGCGCCCGATCACGAAGACGACGCTGGGTCCGGGGATCACGATGAGGATGCCGGCGGCCAGCCCGAACGCGACTGCCTGGTCGAGAGAGATCACCTCCGCAGTGTGCCGGTGATCGACGGCGTATCGCCATGTGATTGTGAGACCCGTCACCCGCGGGGGTGGGTACGTTGTCGCGTCGGCCGACCACCAGGGCGGCCCGACCGATCGCTGACGCAGGTCGGCGGTCACCAGCTACCACCAGGAGGCACAGGGTGCGGATCGGAATCCCCCGCGAGTCACGCCCCGGCGAGACTCTCGTGGCAGCCACCGCGAAGACGGCGTCCCAGCTCGCCGCGCTCGGCTACGACGTCGTCGTCGAGGCGGGCGCCGGCGACGCCGCCAGCCAGGACGACGCGGCCTTCAGCGCGGCCGGCATCACCGTGGTCGGAGCCGACGAGGTCTGGGGCAGCGACGTCGTGGTCAAGGTGAACGCCCCGAGCGCCGCCGAGATCGCGCGCCTGCGTCGTGGTGCCACGGTCGTGTCCCTCATGGCGCCGGGCCGCAGCCCCGAACTGGTCGGGCAGCTCGCGACAGCAGGTGTGACCGGCCTGGCGATGGACGCCGTCCCGAGGATCTCGCGCGCCCAGTCGATGGACGTGCTCTCCTCGATGGCCAACGTCGCCGGCTACCGCGCGGTGATCGAGGCCGCCCACGAGTTCGGACGCCAGTTCACCGGTCAGGTGACGGCCGCCGGCAAGGTGCCGCCGGCGCGCGTGTTCGTCATCGGTGCGGGCGTCGCCGGCCTGGCCGCGATCGGTGCGGCGCGCTCGATGGGCGCGATCGTGCGGGCCTTCGACGTCCGGCCCGAGGTGGCCGAGCAGGTCGAGTCGATGGGCGCGGAGTTCGTGCGCGTCGAGATGGAGACCGAGGTCAGCTCGGACGGCTACGCCAAGGAGATGACCGCGGAGCAGGAGGCGGCGACGGCCGCGATGTACGACGAGGAGGCTCGCGCCGCTGACATCGTCATCACGACCGCCCTCATCCCCGGCCGCCCCGCCCCTCGCCTGATCACCGCCGAGACCGTGGCTGCGATGGCGAACGGCAGTGTCGTCGTCGACATGGCGGCGGCCAACGGCGGCAACTGCGCCGCCACGCGCGCCGACGAGAAGGTCGTGACCGACAACGGCGTCGTCGTGCTCGGCTACACCGACCTCTCGGGCCGGTTGGCCGCCCAGACCTCGCAGCTGTACGGCACCAACATCGTCAACCTCTTCAAGCTGCTGACGCCGGCCAAGGACGGCGAACTCATCCTCGACATGGATGACGTCATCCAGCGAGGCATCACCATCACCCGCGACGGCGAGACGATGTGGCCACCGCCGGCCGTGCAGGTCTCCGCGGCTCCGCAGGCGACCACCGCTCCTGCCGAGCCGGCACCGGTCAAGGAGCCCAAGGCTCCGCTGAGCGACGGCGCCCGCCTCGGCGTCGTCGGTGGGATCGCCGCGCTGCTCTTCGTGCTGATCGGTATCTCGCCGCCGCAGCTGCAGCTCAACCTGACCGTCTTCGCACTCGCGATCGTGATCGGCTACTACGTGATCGGCCACGTGCACCATGCGCTGCACACTCCGCTCATGTCGGTGACCAACGCGATCAGCGGGATCATCGTCGTCGGTGCGCTGCTGCAGATCGGCAAGGGCGACGACCTGATCACCGTCATCTCGTTCGTGGCGATCCTGCTCGCGAGCATCAACGTCTTCGGTGGCTTCGCGGTGACTCGCCGCATGCTCGCCATGTTCTCGAGGAGCTGACCCGATGGACGTCACTTCTGCCTCTGTCGCGGCCTATCTCGTCGCCGCGCTCCTCTTCGTCCTGGCGCTCGCCGGGCTCTCGCGCCACGAGTCGGCCAAGCTCGGCAACTACTTCGGCATCCTCGGTATGGCCACCGCCCTCGTCGTCGCCACCGTGGTCGCGTTCGACACCGACGTCGACGGGCTCGGCGCCGTGCTGCTCGTGGTCGCGGTCGTGGTCGGCGCCGGTATCGGCCTGCAGTTGGCCCGCACGGTCGAGATGACCGGGATGCCCGAGCTCATCGCGCTGCTGCACAGCTTCGTGGGTCTGGCCGCCGTGCTCGTCGGCTGGAACGGCTACCTCCACATCGAGGCCCACCCCGACTCCGTCGACACCCAGGTACTCGAAGGCGCCGGGTTGCTCGGGATCCACAGCGCAGAGGTGTTCATCGGCATCTTCATCGGTGGTGTCACCTTCACCGGATCGATCGTGGCGAACCTGAAGCTCTCGGCGAAGATGAAGTCCGCGCCGCTGATGCTGCCGGGCAAGAACCTGATCAACCTCGGCACGCTCGCGCTCTTCGCCGCACTGACCGTCTGGTTCGTGATCGACCCGCAGCTGTGGCTGCTGATCGTGGTCACCGCGCTCGCGCTGGTGCTCGGCTGGCACCTGGTCGCCTCCATCGGCGGCGGCGACATGCCCGTCGTCGTCTCGATGCTCAACAGCTACTCCGGCTGGGCAGCGGCCGCTTCCGGCTTCCTGCTCGACAACAACCTGCTGATCATCGTCGGCGCACTGGTCGGCTCCTCGGGCGCCTATCTCTCGTTCATCATGTGCCAGGCGATGAACCGCTCCTTCATCTCGGTGATCGCGGGCGGCTTCGGCATCGAGGCACCCGCCGGCGAGGCCGCTGACTACGGCGAGCACCGCGAGATCACCGCCGAGGAGACCGCCGAGCTGCTCGCGTCGGCGTCCTCGGTGATCATCACGCCGGGCTACGGCATGGCGGTGGCGCAGGCCCAGTACCCGGTGGCCGACCTGACGGCGCGGCTCCGGGCGCGCGGCGTCAACGTCCGCTTCGGCATCCACCCTGTCGCCGGACGCCTGCCCGGCCACATGAACGTGCTGCTCGCCGAGGCGAAGGTGCCCTACGACATCGTGCTCGAGATGGACGAGATCAACGACGACTTCGGTGACACCGACGTCGTGCTGGTGATCGGCGCCAACGACACGGTGAACCCGGCTGCACTCGACGAGCCGAACTCGCCGATCGCCGGCATGCCGGTGCTCGAGGTGTGGCACGCGCGCGACGTCGTGGTGTTCAAGCGGTCGATGGCAGCCGGCTACGCCGGAGTGCAGAACCCACTGTTCTTCAGGGACAACTCCTCGATGCTCTTCGGTGACGCCAAGGACCGCGTCGACGACATCGTGCGAGCGCTCGGCTAGCGACGAAGTCGCGAGCCCAGCAGAGCGAGCAGATCGAGGAGCCGTCGACACACCGGCGCGCCAGCAACGGGGTGCCGGCGGCGTCTCGAGGTCCAGAGCGCTCGGCTGACGAGGAGGTCGCGCGGGGCGGTGAGCCACTGAGGTTTCGACAGCGCGAGATCCCATCCAGCTCACCGCCCGACCGGCGAAACGGTGGCTGTCTCACCGCTCCCCGCACGGTCGCGGAGCGCCGAGCGGGAAAGTCTCGAGGACGGCGTAGCGGGGGCGCCGCTGCGGCCCCTCACCGAGGTGCGACTGCACGAGCGCGATCTCCGCGACCTCCCAGACCGGGCTCTCGTAGGTATCGAGAACCCGGACCCAGCTCGTCATCTCCACCGGCTTGTTGGTGCGCGCGAGGGTGAGATGCGGCCGGAACCGCGCGCCGTCGACGGCGATCCCGGCATGCGCCACCGCGGTGCGGGCGCCGGCCGCGAGACGGTCGAGCTCCTCGCGAGCGGCGTCACCCTGCCTGATGCCGGCGAAGAGCAGCTTCGCGGCCGCGACGTCGGGGAAGCAGCCGCCGCCGGCGACCTGCATCTCGAAGCGCGCACGACGGTCGGCGGCACGGCCCAGCCCCTCGACGAGCCGGTCGTAGGTCCAGTCGGGGGCATCGTCGGCGAAGGCGAGCGTGAGGTGGAACTGCTCGGCGAGGCTCCATCGGAACGGTCCGTGCTCTCGGCGAGGCTCCAGGAAAGCGTCGAGGTGCTCGATCACGGCGGCCGGAGGAGCGATGCCGACGAAGATGCGCATACCCACGCCGTCAGGGTGGCAGACGAGGCGGGATCGGCGCGCGTCGATCCCGCGGCGCCTCGAGCGCGACGTCAGCCGATCTGCGTACCGAGCGCGGCACCGATCGCATAGGTGACGAGCATGGCGAAGAGCCCGCCGCCGACGTTGCGCGCCACCGCTCGACTGGCGCTGCCATAGCCGAGCCGTGCACTGAGGAAGCCGGTGATCGCCAGCGCGGCGGCCACCGCGCCCACGGTGACCGCGACCCGCACCTGCGCCGGCGCGAACACGATGGTGAGCAAGGGGAGCAGGGCGCCGAGGGTGAAGCTCAGCATCGAGGCGAGGGCCGCGTTCCAGGCACTGGTGAGGTCGTCGGGATCGATCCCGAGCTCGACCTCGGCGTGCGCACCCAGCGCGTCGTGCTCGGTGAGCTGGCGCGCGACCTCGACGGCGAGATCCTCCTGCAGGCCTCGCTCGACGTAGAGCGCGGCCAGCTCGGCGAGCTCGTCGTCCGGGTCGTCGCGCAGCTCGCGGCGCTCACGCTCCAGGAGCGACTCCTCGGAGTCGCGCTGGGTGGAGACCGAGACGTACTCGCCTGCCGCCATGCTCAGCGCGCCAGCAGTGAGCGCGGCGACACCGGCGATCAGGATCGCGCTGCGCTCCGACGTCGCCCCGGCGACGCCGACGACCAGCCCCGCGACCGAGACGATGCCGTCGTTGGCGCCGAGCACGGCGGCGCGCAGCCAGTTCATCCGGTCGCCGAGACCGTCGAGCGACGAGGTGCCCAGGTGGCGCTCGATGTCGGCGTGGGTCACCGTCGATGCGTCGATGGGCGCGGCGGCATCGCTTGGCTCGCCGGGCGCGGCGGCGGGCTCACGCGTGCTGGTCATGTCGGCATCGTCGGGCGCGCGGCGCCGTCCGGCAAGCAAGGCCAGGCTCGGCTTGCCCGCCACGTCACGCCGTCACCCCAAGCCGTGACCCCCACGATCCAGGCGTACGAAACCGGACCTGGGACGAGGAAGCTTCGTCGGCCCGGGTCCGGTTTCTTCGGCCGACCGAGAAAACCGCACCCGGGCCGACCGAAGGCTCACAGGCCCAGGTCGCGGCCGATGAGCTCCTTCATGATCTCGTTCGAGCCGGCCCAGATCTTCGAGACACGAGCGTCACGCCAAGCGCGAGCCACGCGGTACTCGTTCATGAAGCCGTAGCCGCCGTGCAGCTGCACGCAGTGGTCGAGGACGTCGTTCTGGATCTGGCTGGTCCACCACTTGGCCTTGGCGGCGTCGACGGGGGTCAGCTCGCCCTTGTCGTGCGCGGCGATGCACTGGTCGAGGTAGGCCTCGCTGACCTCGATCTGGGTGAACAGCTCGGCCAAGAGGAACTTGGAGTGCTGGAAGGTACCGATCGGGACGCCGAAGGCCTGACGGTCCTTGGTGTAGGCCAGGGTCTCGATCAGGATCTGCTTGGCGTGCGCGATGTTCGACACCGCGCAGCCGAGCCGCTCCTGCGGCAGCTTCTGCATCATGTGGATGAAGCCGCCGTCGAGCTCGCCGACGATGTGGTCGTCACCGAGGCGGACGTTCTCGAAGAAGAGCTCGGCGGTGTCGGACTCGTCCTGGCCGACCTTGTCGAGCTTGCGACCGCGCGAGAAGCCCGGTGCGTCGGCCGGGATCGCGAAGAGCGTGATGCCCCGCGCCTTCTTCTCCGGGCTCGTGCGCACCGCGGTGATGACCAGGTCGGCGGAGTAGCCGTTGGTGATGAAGGTCTTCGAGCCGTTGATGACCCAGTCGTCGCCGTCCTTGACCGCGGTGGTCTTCAGGGCGGCGAGATCGGAACCACCCGAGGGCTCGGTCATGCCGATGGCGAGCAGGGTCTCGCCGGCGGCGACGCCCGGGAGCCACTTCTGCTTCTGCTCCTCGGTGCCGAGCTCCACGAGGTAGGGCGCGGTGATGTCGGCGTGGATCCCCCAGCACGATCCCAGTGCCGCGTTGACCTTGTTGAACTCCTCGGCGGCCACGGCGTTGAAGCGGTAGTCGCCGGCCGAGACGCCGCCGTACTCCTCGGGGATCTCCAGGCCGAGGAAGCCCTGCTTGCCCGCCTCGAGCCAGAACTCGCGCGGGATCGCCTTGGCGACGGCGTAGTCCTCGACGTGCGGGATGACCGACCGCTCGAGGAACTCCCGCACCGAACTGCGGAACGCCTCGTGGTCCTCGTTGTAGATCTCACGCTTCATGGCGCGATCCTACCGTCGGCTACTCCGCGGTAACCGTCCGCCGACGCCACCTCCGCGCCGGCCGCCCGCCGTCGACCGGTGAACGACGACGTCCGGGGTGTGCCACCGCCGCGACCGCTGTGCTTGGATCGATCCAACAGGGGAGGTCCCGATGGAGCAGCATCCGGTGTGGCCCGGCCAGCCCTACCCGCTCGGCGCCACCTACGACGGCCAAGGCACCAACTTCGCGGTGTTCAGCGAGGTGGCCGATCGCGTCGAGCTGTGCTTGTTCGACGCCGACGGCGATCCGGCGAGCGAGGTGCGCCACGAGCTGACCGAGGTCGACGCGTTCGTCTGGCACGGATACCTGCCGCAGGTGCAGCCGGGCCAGCGCTACGGCTACCGCGTGCACGGACCGTGGGAGCCCGAGCAGGGGCATCGCTGCAACCCGGCGAAGCTGCTGCTCGACCCCTACGCGAAGGCGACCGCGGGCGAGATCGACTGGGACCCCAGCCTCTTCGGCTACGTCTTCGGTGAGGAGGAGACCCGCAACGACGACGACTCGGCCGCGCACATGACGCACGGCGTCGTGATCAACCCCTACTTCGACTGGGAGGACGATCGGCCGCCGTCGATCCCCTACGCCGAGTCGATCATCTACGAGACGCACGTCAAGGGTATGACGGCGCTGCACCCCGACATCCCTGAGGAGCTGCGCGGCACCTACGCCGGGCTCGCGCACCCCGCGGTCACCGACCACCTGACCCGCCTCGGGGTGACCGCGGTCGAGCTGATGCCGGTGCACCAGTTCGTGCACGACAACACTCTGCGCGAGAAGGGGCTGCGCAACTACTGGGGCTACAACACCCTCGCCTTCCTCGCACCGCACGCCGACTACGCCGCGGGTGACTCCGGCCAGCAGGTGCAGGAGTTCAAGTCGATGGTCAAGGCACTGCACGCCGCGGGCATCGAGGTCATCCTCGACGTCGTCTACAACCACACGGCCGAGGGGAACCACCTCGGCCCCACGCTGAGCTTCCGCGGCATCGACAACGCCGCCTACTACCGCCTGGTCGAGGACGACCCCGCGTACTACATGGACTACACCGGGACCGGAAACTCCCTCAACGTGCGCCACCCGCACTCGCTCCAGCTGATCATGGACTCGCTGCGCTACTGGGTCACCGAGATGCACGTCGACGGCTTCCGTTTCGACCTCGCCTCGGCCCTGGCCCGCGAGTTCTACGACGTCGACCGGCTCGCCACGTTCTTCGAGCTCGTGCAGCAGGACCCGGTGGTCTCCCAGGTCAAGCTGATCGCAGAGCCGTGGGACGTCGGTCCCGGCGGATACCAGGTCGGCGGCTTCCCGCCTCAGTGGACCGAGTGGAACGGCGCCTACCGCGACACGGTGCGCGACTTCTGGCGCGGCGAGCCGTCGCTGGGTGCGTTCGCCTCGCGCATCGCCGGCTCCTCCGACCTCTACGAGCACAGCGGACGGCGACCGGTCGCCTCGATCAACTTCGTCACCGCCCACGACGGGTTCACCCTGCGCGACCTGGTCTCCTACGACGAGAAGCACAACGAGGCCAACGGCGAGGAGAGCCGCGACGGCGAGAGCCACAACCGCTCGTGGAACCACGGCGTGGAGGGCGAGACCGACGACGCCGCGATCCTGACGGCGCGCGCCACCACCCAACGCAACCTGCTCACCACACTGCTGCTCAGCCAGGGCGTGCCGATGCTGCTGCACGGCGACGAGCTCGGCCGCACCCAGCGGGGCAACAACAACACCTATGCCCAGGACTCCGAGATCAGCTGGGTGCACTGGGAGCGCGTCGACGAGCCGCTGCTGGAGTTCACCGCCTCGCTGATCAGGCTGCGCCGCGACCACCCGACATTCCGACGTCGCCGCTTCTTCACCGGCACCACCGACCGCACCCCGGTGGCCGGCGGCGAGGGCGATCGCCTCAACGACATCGTGTGGCTGCACCTCGACGGCCGCGCCATGGTGGAGGCGGACTGGGGGGACGAGAACCAGGCACTCGGCATGTACCTCAACGGCCAGGCCATCGTGGGCCGCGACCCACGTGGCATGCCCATCACCGACGATCACTTCCTGCTCTACTTCAACGCGGACGGCGACGCCGACGTCGTCCTCCCGCCGGCGGAGTACGCCGAGGCCTGGGACGTCGTCGTCGATACGGCGCAGCAGGTCGCGAGCCGGCCGGCGCCGGCCGGAAGCACGCTCCCGATCCGCAGCCGCTCCGTCGTCGTGCTGCGCGAGCACCGCCCGCTTGCCGTCGAGCCCGACGTCTCGGTCGCCGCCTCGGTGGCGGCGCTGCAGGCGCAGGACGATCCTGACGGCGCTGCCACGGCGGGCTCGTGATGCGGACGCCGACGTCGACCTACCGGCTGCAGATCCGCGCCGGATTCGACCTGCACGAGGCCGCCCGTCGGCTGCCGTACCTGCACGACCTCGGCGTCGACTGGGTCTACCTCTCCCCGATCCTGGCGGCCGAACCGGGCTCCGACCACGGCTACGACGTCGTCGCGCACGACCAGGTCGACGTTGCTCGCGGCGGACGCGAGGGACTGGCTGCTCTCGCCGCGGAGGCCCGACGTCTCGACATGGGCGTCCTCGTCGACATCGTGCCCAACCACATGGGGGTCGCCACTCCCGAGCACAACAGGGGGTGGTGGTCGCTGCTCGCCGACGGCCCGGAGTCCGCTCATGCCGCGGCGTTCGACGTCGACTGGGAGCTCGGCGAGGGTCGGGTGCGGCTGCCCGTGCTCGGCGACGGCGGCCGCGACGACCTCACGCTCCGGCTGCCCGACGAGCCGGCCCACTACGAGTTGATGCACTGGACGCGGGCCGACCACGATCTCAACTACCGCCGCTTCTTCGCCGTCAACTCACTCGCAGGAGTGCGGGTGGAGGAGCGCGCCGTCTTCGATGCCTCCCACGTCGAGATCGGACGATGGTTCGGAGAGGGCCTGGTCGACGGGCTACGCATCGACCACCCCGATGGTCTGCGCGACCCCGCTCGCTATCTGACCGATCTCGCCGAGCTGACCGGCGGTGCCTACGTGCTGGTGGAGAAGATCCTCGCCCTTCGAGACGCCTCGTCCCTCGGCTCCTCAGGAACCACCCTTCGAGACGCCTCGTCCCTCGGCTCCTCAGGAACCACCCTTCGAGACGCCTCGTCCCTCAGCTCCTCAGGAACCACCCTTCGAGACGCCTCGTCCCTCAGCTCCTCACCGACCGCCGTCGGGGAGCAGCTGCCCGACGACTGGGCCTGCGCCGGCACCACCGGGTACGACGCTCTCGGCTGGATCGACCGGGTGCTCACCGACCCGGACGGGATCGCCGCACTACCCGGACCGTCGATCGACTACGACGAGCTGGTGCACGACCTCAAGCGCGACGTCGCCGACGACCTCCTGGGCTCGGAGATCCGACGCGTGGCTCGTGAGCTCGCCCCGGTGGCCGAGGAGCCCGAAACCCCCCGTACCGCAAGGGGTCCGCACAGCTCGGCGGGTCTCGAGACGCTCGCCAGCGCGAGCTCCTCGACCACCGAAGGCACTGCCAGCGCGAGCTCCTCGACCAGCGAAGCGACAGTCGACGCGCTGGCGGAGATCGCGGCGTGCTTCCCGGTCTACCGCTCCTACCTGCCGCACGGTCGCGAGCATCTGGAGCACGCCGTGGCCGAGGCCCGGCGGCGGCGACCCGACCTGACGACGACACTGGATGCGGTCGCACCGGTGCTCGCCGACGCCACGCACCCCGCGGCCCTGCGGTTCCAGCAGACGACGGGCGCGGTGATGGCCAAGGGCGTCGAGGACTCCGCCTTCTACCGCTACCCGCGCCTGACCTCGCTGACCGAGGTCGGCGGCGAGCCGAGCATCACGGCGATGACGCCGGCGCAGTTCCACGCGACGATGGCGCACCGGCAGGAGCATTGGCCGCACGCGATGACGGCGCTCAGCACGCACGACACCAAGCGCGGCGAGGATGTCCGCGCGCGCATCGCCGTCCTCGCGGAGGTTCCCCAGGTGTGGTCCCGCGCCTTCGCCGAGCTCCAGCGCCTGACCCCGCTCCCCGAGTCGGCCGCGTTGGTGCTCTGGCAGGCCGTACTCGGCGCGTGGGACGACGACGACACCACGTTGCGTGATCGTCTGCGCGCCTACGCGCCGAAGGCGATGCGGGAGGCAGGCGAGCACACGACGTGGACCTCCCCCGACGCCGACTTCGAGGCGCGTGTGCGCGGTGCCGTGGATGCGGCGTTCGACGACGCCGACGTCCGCGCGGTGCTGGACGGCCTGCGAGCCGTGGTAGCCGATCCCGGACGGTCCAACGCCCTGGCGGCGAAGCTGATCGCGCTGACGATGCCCGGCGTGCCCGACGTCTACCAGGGCTCCGAGCTCTGGGAGCTGTCGCTGGTCGACCCCGACAACCGGCGCCCTGTCGACTTCGACCTCCGGGCCCGTCTGATCAGCGACCCCGCGCTGCCGCACCCGGCGCGGACCAAGTTGACCCTGACGGCGGCCGCGTTGCGCCTGCGTCGCGATCGCTCGGAGCTCTTCACCCGCTACGACGCCGTCGCGGCGACCGGCGGGGCAGCCGAGCATGCGGTGGCGTTCGACCGCGGCGGAGCGATCGCCGTCGCGACCAGACTCCCGGTCGGCCTCGCCGCGCGCGGCGGGTGGGGCCGGACGCGACTCGACCTGCCGTCGGGCAGGTGGCGCGACGTGCTGACCGGCGCGGAGACCGACGGCGCGCTCGGTGACCTGCTCGCCGTCCACCCGGTGGCACTGCTGATCCGGGAGGATCGATGAGACCGCACCCGCCCATGCGCGGGATGTTCGACGTCTGGGCGCCCCGGGCCGGGCGCGTGCGCCTGATCTGCGGTGACAACGTCGGCGGCGGCGTGGTGGAGATGGCGCGCGACGAGACCGGCTGGTGGTCACCGCTCGATCCGCTGCCACGCGTCGTCGAACGGCTCGACGACCGCGACCCGAGCAGTGCCTACGTCGACTACGGCTACATGCTCGACGACGACCCGGCGGTGCTGCCGGACCCACGTTCGCGACGTCAACCCGGAGGCGTCCTCGCGCTCTCGCGCACCCTCGATCCCGCCCGTTTCGTCTGGACCGACGACGCCTGGACCGGGCGCCAGCTCGCGGGCAGCGTGATCTACGAGCTCCATGTCGGCACGTTCACCCCTGCGGGCACCTTCGATGCCGCCATCGCCCAGCTGGGTCACCTGTGCTCGATCGGCGTCGACGCCGTCGAGCTGATGCCGGTCAACGCCTTCGACGGCACCCACAACTGGGGGTACGACGGCGTGCTCTGGTCGGCGGTCCATGAGGGCTACGGGGGCCCGGACGGCTATCGGCGGTTCGTCGACGCCTGCCACCGCGCCGGCATCGCGGTGATCCAGGACGTCGTCTACAACCACCTCGGGCCCTCGGGGAACTATCTGCCGCGCTTCGGCCCGTACCTCAAACAGGGGCGCAACACCTGGGGCGACCTGATCAACCTGGACGGCGAGGGCAGCGGCGAGGTGCGCCGCCTCATCCTCGACAACGTCGCGATGTGGTTCACCGACTTCCACGTCGACGGACTGCGCCTGGATGCGGTGCACGCGCTGCACGACGACTCGCCGGTGCACCTGCTTGAGGAGATGGCGATCGAGACCGCCGCACTCTCCGCCCACCTGCGCCGCCCGCTGACGCTGATCGCCGAGTCCGACCTCAACGACCCGCACCTGATCACACCGCGCGAGGCGGGCGGGTTCGGCTTGGATGCCCAGTGGAGCGACGACTTCCACCACGCCGTCCACGTGGCCCTGACGGGGGAGACCACCGGCTACTACGCCGACTTCGCGCCGCTCTCGGCGCTGGCGAAGGTGTGCGAACGCGGGTTCTTCCACGACGGCACGTTCAGCTCCTTCCGCGAGCGCGAGCACGGTGTGGCGATCGATACCGCCACCCTGCCGGCCTGGCGTCTCGTCGTGTGCAGCCAGAACCACGACCAGATCGGCAACCGCGCGATCGGTGACCGACTCACCGCCCACCTCGACGACGACCAGCTCGCCTGCGCGGCACTGCTCACGCTCGCGGGGCCCTTCACCCCGATGCTCTTCCAGGGCGAGGAGTGGGGCGCGAGCACCCCGTTCCAGTTCTTCACCAGCCACTCCGACCGCGAGATCGGACGCGCGACCGGGGAGGGCCGGATCGCCGAGTTCGCGCGGATGGGTTGGGATCCCGACGTCGTGCCGGACCCGCAGGACCCCGCGACCTTCGACCGCTCGATTCTCGACTGGGGCGAACCCGACACCGAACGCGGGCGCCGGCTGCTCGCCGTCTACCGTCGCCTGGCGGAGCTGCGCCGCACCGAGCCCGACCTCACCGACCCCGACCTCCGCGCGGTCTCGTGCCGGGTGGACGAGGGCGCTCGACTCTTCTCGATGACGCGCGGTGCCCTCGAGATGGTGGTGAACTTCGGCGACCAGAGCGTCACCGCTCGGATCGGTGCGAGCGAGGTGCTGTTCCAGACGCCGTCCGGCGTGCGGCTGGACGACGGCGTGCTCACCGTGCCGCCGCACGGCGGCGCGTTGCTGCGTCGGTGACTGGCCGGCGTCGGGCATCTCGACAAGCTCGATGACCGGGTTCGCCGGTGGTCGAGCCTGTCGAGAACCGGCTACGCCGCCGCGACGGCCCGCCTCACCCGCCGAGGTCGCGGAGGTCGACGATCTCGTCCTCGGCAGGCGCCCGGACCTCGAATTCCTCGTTGAACTCCGAGAAGTTGACCGACCCTGCCTCGTCGCCGTCCGGCCCCTCGAACCTGACCAGGTAGTGCGGCTCCTCGACGCGGACGTAGCCGAAGGTCTCCCCGTCGTCGTCCTCGCGCTTCAGGCGCACGACCGACTCCCCGTCGATCACTTCGGTGCCGTCGACCGCGAAGCCGGAGTCGCCCTCCTCCTCGGCGATCTCGTCGACCAGCTCACCGACCGAGACCTCGAGGTCGCACGTGCCTCCGATCATCATCTCGGGTTCGGCCCCGAAGGGGAGCCACTTGCCCCGGACGGCTTCGAGCGCGGCTTCGTCGTCGCCCGCGCCGAAGGAACGCCAGAAGTCGTCGCCGGCACGGATCCACACCTCGTCGCCAACTCCGCGGACCTCAGCGACGCCGTCTCCGAACCCGAACGTGCCGAGGCAGTCGCCGTCGGCGGCGAGCTGCGTGTCCGACCCGGCCTCCCGACCGTCGCCCACGAGGCCGATGGTGATCCGGACCGACGTCAGGTCGCTCATCTCCGAAGCCGCGGCGGCGAGGATCTCCTCGGCCGACTGATCCGCGAAGTCGTCGCCGCCGCACCCGGCCAGCGCCGCTGCAACTCCGATCGCCACCAGTGCGGTACCGCTGCGCCTCATCCCGGCACGGTAGTCACCGCAGCTGCGCCGCGCGGAGAGGGCCATCGAGCAGCCCTCTCCGCAGCGCACCTACGCGACGACGGCGGGCTCGCGATCCCGCGGAGGCTCGGGGGCCTCTTCGCGGAAGCCGTAGCGCTCCCACCAGCGACGCAGCGGTCCGGGCGCCCACCAGTTCCAGGCTCCGAGCAGCTTCATCGTGGCCGGCACCAGGAGGGCTCGCACGATGGTCGCGTCGACGAGCAGGGCGACGAGCATGCCGATGCCGAGCATCTTCATGAACACGATCCCGCTCATGCCGAAGGCACCGATCACCACCCCGAGCAGCAGCGCGGCACTGGTGATGATCCGTCCCGTCTTCTGCACGCCGGTAGCGACGGCGACGGCGTTGCGGCGGGCCGGGTCGGCGACGAGCTCCGGGTCGCCGGCACTGCGGTCCCACTGCTCGCGCACCCGCGAGAGCAGGAACACCTCGTAGTCCATCGAGAGCCCGAACAGGATCGCCAGCATCACGATCGGGTTGGTCAGGTCCAAGAAGCCTTGCGGGGAGAAGCCCAGCAGGTCCGAGAGATGCCCGTCGCTGAAGATCCAGGTGACGACGCCGAACGCCGCCGTGATGGAGAGCGTGTTCATCAGCACGGCCTTGATCGGCAGCACCAACGAGCCGAAGGCGATGAACAGCAGCACGAGCATGACGCCGATGACGATCAGGCCCATGAGCGGCAGGTGCGCGCCGATCGACGACGCGAGGTCGACGGTGTCGGCGGTGAGGCCACCGACCAGAGCCTCCCCCGACGGCGGTGCGACGTCGCGGATCGAGCGGACGATGTCCTGCGAGCGCTCGGTCTGGCTGTTGCCGTTCCAGGCAGCACGCAGCAGGACGTGCTCGGTGTCCGTGGCGACCTCGGTGACGCCGACGATTCCCGGCACCTCGGCAACGGCTGCCTGGTAGGCGGCGCGGTCGGCGGCGTCGGCACCGCTCAGCATGATGCTCGCGGTCGACTGCTCGGCGCCGAACTCCTCGTTGAGCAGGACGGCGGCCTGGTGGGCCGGTGCGTGCGAGGGCAGCACCCGGTAGTCGACGCTGCCCCACTTCACGCCGAGGAACGGGGCGGCGACCAGAAGCAGCCCACCGACGGTCACGGCGATGACCAGGAACGGCCGACGCATGACGGCGTGCGCGAGGCGACCCCAGCGACCGTGCGGGTCCTCGACGGCGACCGCCCGGTGGCGCCGCCACGGGAGGCGGCCGGCGTCCACGCGTCGTCCGAGCATGCGCAGCACGGCCGGGAGGATCGTGAGCGCGGCGAGCATGGCGATCACCACGGCCGCGACGCCGCCGTAGCCCATGCTGCGCAGGAACGCCTGGGGGAAGATCAGCAGGCTCGACATCGCCGCGGCGACCGTGAGCCCGGAGAAGAGCACCGTGCGGCCCGCCGTGGCGAGCGTGCGCCTGATCGCGATGTCCGCGGCGTCGGGGTGATCGGCCGGCAGGAGCGCGAGCTCCTCGCGGAACCTGCTGATCACGAACAGGGCGTAGTCGATGGCGAGGCCGATGCCGATGAGCGAGACGATGTTGACCGCGAAGATCGACACGTCGGTGAACGAGGCGATCACGCGGACGACGGCGAGCGCGCCGAGCATCGCGATCAGGCCGACCAGGGCGGGCATCGAGGCGGCGACGAGGCTGCCGAAGATCAGCAACGCGAGGAGCACCACGATCGGGAACGAGATCAGCTCCGCCCGCTTGAGGTCGTTCGAGGTCTCCTTGTTCACGTCGTCGTAGACGGCGAACCCGCCCGCGATGTCGGTGGTCAGGCCCGACGTCGCGGGGGCGTCGAGTGCGGGGCGCACGTCGTCGTAGTTGCGCAGGTACTCGTTCTCGGAGTCGCCGGCCATCGAGATCAGCACCTGGGCGTAGTGACCGTCGCCGCTGACCAGCTCGGGGGCGAGCTCGGGCGGAGCGGCGTAGTAGGGCACCACGGTGGCGACGGCGTCGTCCGGGATGCCGGCCACGATGTCCTCGACGGCTGTCTGGAACCGCGGGTCGTCGGCCGTCATCTCGTCGCTGCCGTAGATCGCGACGACGTTGACCGTCTGGTTGCCGAAGACCTCGCGCTCCAGCGCCAGCTCGCGTGCGGTCTCGCTGTCCTTGTCGTCGAAGCCGCCCCGGTCGAGGGAGTCGAAGACCCCCATCCCGTAGACGGCCGCGGCCAGGGTGAGCAGCACCCCGGCGACGACGACGGCGCGCGCTCGCCGCGCCACCACATCTGCCCAACGACCCAACATCGCGAACCCCTTTCAGTCTTGTGAACGGCGTTCACCGTAAACGGTGTAAACTGACCACGTCAATCCCGAACTCCGGAGGTTCCGTGACGCAGGCCGAGGCCCCGCTCTCCCGACGCGAGCGCCAGCGGGAGGCGACGTTCACCGAGATCGTCGCCGCCTCGCGAGCACTCCTGGCACAGGACAGCGAGCTCTCGCTGCGCGCGGTCGCCCAGCAGATGGGGATGACGGCACCGGCGCTGTACCGGTACGTCGCGAACTACCAGGAGCTGGTCGACCTCGTCGCGTTCGAGATCGACAAGACCGCGACGGCGTTGTTCGCCGCCGCTGCCGATGCCTATCCCGCCGAGGACCCGGCCGCGCGGCTGGTGGCGGCCATCACCGAGTTCCGGATGTGGGCGCACACCCACCGACGGGAGTTCGTTCTCACGTTCGCCAACCCGGTCGCCGACTCCTCGTGCGTACGCCGGGAGCTGATCACCTCGGCGACGTCGGGCCACCTGATGACCGACCTCATGTTCGAGGTCTGGGCCGACCGGCAGTTCGATGTCCCTGCTCTCGCAGACCTTCCCGAGACGGTGCAGGAGGCGATCCGCACCCCCCTGATGCCCGCCAAGATCGACCGCATCCCCGAAGAGTCCCGGGGGCTGGCGTGGGCCTACATCCAGGGGTGGACGGCGCTCTACGGCGTCGTCGCACTCGAGGTGATGGGCCACATGGACCCGCGCCTGATCGAGAGCGGCGAGATGTTCATCGACGTCGTCACCCGGTTCGCGCCGTCGATGGGCCTGGAGGGCGACGTGCCGCGACTCGTGGCTCAGATGCGCGAACGGATCCGGGCGCAGTCCGGGTGAGGAACGAACCCGGCCCTCCGGTGGTCGAGGAGGCCCGAGTCAGCGCGACCCACGGTGGGTGAGGAGGCCCGAGGAACGAGGGGCGTCTCGAACCCCGTGAGGTGCGCGCCGACCTCGGCCGGCGGGGGTTTCGAGACGCCCCGCTCGTTCCTCGCGGGGCTCCTCAACCACCGCGTGCTGACGCTCGCTCCTCGACCACTGGGTGGGCTCAATGCGCCAAGCGCTCCATGATCTCGTCGACCCAGGTCGGCACGAGGTCGCTCGCGCGACCGTGACGCGCGGTCTCGAAGAACGGCGTGCCCTCGCTGGCGTCCAGGTTCAGCTCCAGCGTCCGAGCACCACAGGCCCGCGCGAAGCGCACGAAGCCTGCGGCGGGGTAGACCGCACCGGAGGTTCCGATCGAGACGAACAGGTCGGCCGTCATCAGCTCACGCTCGATCCGCTCCATCCCGTACGGGATCTCGCCGAACCACACCACGTCGGGCCGTAGCTCGCAGACGCCGCACGCCGGGCACGGCGGTAGGTCGACGAGGTCCTCGCGCCACTCGGTGCGCCGTCCGCACGCGCGGCACAGCGCTGAGAGCAGCTCTCCGTGCATGTGGTGCACCCGCGCCGATCCACCTCGTTCGTGGAGGTCGTCGATGTTCTGCGTGACCAGGAACAGGTCCTCGCCGAGCACACCCTCGAGGCGGCCGAGCGCGTGGTGTGCCGGGTTGGGGGCCACTGTCGCGAGCGCCGCGCGACGGGCATCGTAGAAGCGGTGCACGGTGATGGGCGCGACGTCGTAGGCCTCCGGCGTGGCGACGTCCTCGACCCGGTGGCCCTCCCACAGGCCGTCGGCGTCACGGAAGGTGGGTACGCCGCTCTCGGCCGAGATGCCCGCGCCGGTCAGGACCACGATCTTCACGAGGTGGAGGTTAGGCGTGTCCACCGCCCGGGTAGGCGGAGGTGGTCCACGACTCGGCGAGGAACCCCTCAGGAACCACCATGACGATGCACATCGACCCGCGACGCTGCCGCGTGATGGCCGCGGACTACGAGGACGCCGTCGCCGGCTACGCGGGCTATGAGTTCCCCGACAGCGGCGTGAGCGGCTCCTCCTTCGGCGACGTCGATCTCGCCGTCTGGTTCACCGCGATCACCGAGCAGTTCGACGCCGCCGGGCTCGCCCTGCACGCCAAGGGCGGGCACATCGCGAACGGGCTCCGGCAGACGGCGACCGCTGTCGAGACCGCCGACGACGACGCCGTCGTCCGCTCCGAGCAGCCGCTCGACGAGTTGAGCCAGCTCCTTCTCGGCCAGCCCGTCACGCCGCAGCCATCGGGCCTGGAGAGCCTGCTCCTCGATCCGATCAACGGCACCGGGACGCCGAGCACCGGCCCGTACGGCGGTCTGTGATGGCCGCTCCCCCACGCCTGGAACTCGGCGAGTCCGACGACCCGAAGCAGCTGATCCCCGGCGACGTCGCCACGGTCAACAAGAACGCGCAGGCCCTGGCCGATGAGCGCACCACGCTCGCCACCGCGAAGAGCGACCTCGATGCCATCACCGCCGAGGACGCCATCGATGCCGGGATCGCCTCGATGTTCTACGGATTCGATCGCAGCGAGATGCTCACCATGGCGACGAACTACGACACCGCGCTGAAGACCGCCCACGACGCCCTCACGGTGTACTCCGGCGAGCTCGCCGCCGCCCAGGAGGGCGCACAGCGCGCGATCGACAAGTGGAACGAGGGCGAGGCGGCGACCGCGAAGGCGCAGGCCGACTGGAATGCCCAGCACACCGCGCCGCAGCAGGGCGGGGCACCGCCACTGACCACGCTCTTCGACTACGCCGCGGGTCAACCGACGTTCAACACCGGCCCGGCGTTCCCCATCCTCTTCTTCGATCCCGGCGCGGCACTGCGCGAGGAGGCGCGCCAGATCCTGAACGACGCTCGCGACGACCTGCTCGAAGCGGCCGGTCAGGCGCTGCACACGCTCGGGGTCGACGAGAAGCAGACCGGCGACGGCAGCGGCGAGGGGGATGGCGACGACGACAGCCCGTTCTCGGGCCCCTCCATCGACTGGGACGGATGGAAGAAGGACTTCGGCAACAGCACCGACGACATCCTCCCCCAGGACCCATCGAAGAAGGACGACGACGAGAGTCCCTGGAGCCTCAGCCTCGGCAGCGTCGAGGGCGGCGTCGCCGTGTACGACAAGGACGGCAAGTTCGAGAACTACTTCGGTGACGTCAAGGTGGCCGGCGACGGCTCCGTCACGGTGCTCGGCGTCGACGGCAAGGCCGAAGCCACGATCAGCAAGGACGGCGTCGTCGTCGGGGTCGAGGGCACGGCGACCCTCGTCGGTACCGAGGGCCAGGTCTCGGCGTCGCTCGGTCCGGCCGAGGTCGGCGTGAACGGATCGGCATCGATCGAGGCGAGCGCCAGTGGCGAGGCATCGGCCAACTGGAAGGAAGGCGTCCACGCCGGCGGCGAGGTGTTCGTCGGCGGACGTGCCGACGTCGGCGCCACCGTCGACGCGGGGGGGGGCG